>CALRQW020000013.1:0-37929 GCA_943370455.1 Asaia bogorensis | reverse complement strand
GGCGCCCCTTTCAGGGTTGGCTCTCAGATCCGCGGCCTCTCGACCGCTTGTTGAACCTACATCACCGGAGAACCCGGTTTTCAGTTCAGAGCGGCGTCTCAGCCGCTCAGTGAACCTACAACACCGATTGCTCGGAGGTCTTCGGTTCCTGCATCAAAAGCCTCTCGGCTCCCGCGCAGTCCAAAACCATAACACCCCTTGCCGATGCACTGTCAAGTGGACGACACCAGCGCGTCAGCCCAAGGCTTGAACCTGGCCAGGGTTTCGTCATCACGGGCCGCCAGCACTGGGAAGTTGGCCTGCGACAAATCCTCACCGGCATGGAGCTGAGCCGGATCACGAACCAACCAGCGCATCGGGCAGTTCAACTCTTGCAGCACCAGCCAAGCCGCCGCCAGATCCCAGATCTTGGGCGTGGCCTCGAGAGCTGAGATGGTCTGCCCCATTCCCACACTCACCAGGTTGAGGCTCGCCACACCAAGCAAACGGATCTTTCCCGGGAAGCGCTGGTGCGGCAGTTTCTGCAGCACCCCGATGGAGCGGCTGCACAGAGACGCGCATCCGGCCACCTGATTTCGGGCTGCCGGTGGCTGCAATTTGTTGTGCTTCCGCCAGGCCCCCCCGCCACGGATCGCCACGATCCGCTGGCGCAGCGGCGGCACATCAAGCACCGCCAGCACTGGAACCCCATGTTCAAAACGCGCCAGGGAGATCGCCCAATAAGGGATACCCGCGGCGAAGTTGGTCGTGCCGTCCAGCGGATCCACTACCCAGAAGGCCTGCGAGCTCGGCACGCACTGGCTGCCTTCCTCGCTCAACACACCTTCACCGGGGTACAGCTCAGCCAGACCGTCCACCAAGGCTGCATCACTCCAGCGATCGCATGCGGTGATCAGGCTGCCGTCGGCTTTGGCCTCGGAATCCAGCTGCCCGAAGTCTTGCCGTTGGCGTTCGGCCACCCGATCAAGCAGGAGACCCAGGGCATCCAAACCCTCTGGCATGCGAATGGGCGAAGCGGTCATCCGAGCTCCATGGCAAGAACGCGATCGAGGCTGCGGCCGGTGTCGTCACGGAACTGGCGCAGGTTGACGCGGCTGAGTAAAACCAAGGCCAGAACAGCAATGGCTGCCTCCACCACAAACACAGCCGCGTAGGGGGGGAAGGCGCTGCCAGCTGGACTAAACGTGCGGGCCAGATCCAGCAGACCACCACCGAGCACTTTCCCGGCGGCGCGGGAATAGGCCTGGGCCAAGCCCCAGACCCCGACAAAGGTGCCCGCCACTTCCGGCAAGGTGAGATCCAGCATCAACACCAGCGTGGCATTGGTGCCGATGCCGGTGGCCAAACCAAACAGGAAGAGCACCAACTTGAGCAACTGCGGATCCGCCGTGAGGCCCACCAGCGTGAGCAGCAGCAGCGAAGCCAGAATCAACTGACAACCCAGCCGGGCACAGGCAAATTTGCCCAGCCGAGGCACCAGCCACAGGCCTGCCAACAGCAGACCCACCAAGGTGCCGATCCCCCACACCGCACTGAGCGAAGCCGTAGCTGCGATCGGCAGGTTGAACACCTCGGCGCCGTAGCTCTCCAGGATTGGATCCTGGAGAAACACCGCCAGGGTGAACGCCAGCAGGAAGCAGAAGAACACCAGCACCTGGCGGCTGGAGGTGATCAAGCGCCAGGCCACGGCCAGGGTGATCGCGTCGTCGCGATCTTCGGCGCGGCTGAGCTGCTGACGGCGACCAGGGGTTTCGACTCCCCAGGTGGCAACCAGGGTGAGGGCGAACACCACCAGAGCAACCCGAGCCATAAAGATGAACAGGGCCGATTCCAACTGCCCCGGATCCGTCACGCCATCAAGACCTTTGAGGCAGATCGAGCTCGCGATCGCACCCACCACAATCCCCACGGTGAGCAAACACCAGATCAGCCCTACCGCACGAGGGCGCTCCTCCTCGGTGGTGCTGTCGATCACCAAGGCCAGATAAGGGGTTGTGGCCAAGGACACGGCCAGTCCGTAACAGGCGGTGAGCCCGCACAAGGCAGCAACCCCCAGAGCGATGCCCCATCCGGCACCGGTTTCCAGGGCACTGTGCAACCGGAAGATCAAGGGGATCAACAGCACCGCCAGGCTGCAGAACAGCGCTGCACCGATCCAGATGTAAGGCGTGCGGTGCCGACCCGCCAGAGGATGCGCATCCGACACCTGGCCAAACAGGATGCGGGAGGGCGCCACCAGCTGCTCAAACGCCAGGGCCCCACCCACAAGCAAACCGGGGAAGCCCAACTCCGTGAGCATCACCCGGTTGAGGAGCCCCACAAAAATCACGGCCAGGCAGCCAACACAGCCTTGAAACAGGCCCAGCCGCATTAGACGGGGAAAAGGAAGTGACAGCTGTCAGCCTTCAGCTGACCGATGACGTTAGGACGGTTTGACCGTTAAGAGGCGGGCTGAGCGGAAGCCGCAGCCTGGCAGGCGGGCTGCAGTGGCTCGGGGGGAACCGGAATGTTCTCGAGATCGTCGAGCACAGGCTTGCTGGCACCGAGGCTGCTGGGCTGACAGACCGCCACTTGATCGAGGCCGGTGCGGCGCCGCAACAAAGCCAAGTTGGTGTTGTACTCCCTCAGTGCTTGGGCGTAGCGCACTTCCGCTTGGGTGAGGTCACGCTGGTTGTCCACCACCTCCCGCTGGGTGCTCACGCCCGCCTGGAAGCGCAGGCGCGCCAGCCGCAGAGATTCACGCGAGGAGATCACCTCTCGCGAGGTGGTTTGGATGTTGCGGTTGGCCTGGCGCAATTGGTAGAAGCTTTCCTCCACCTCGAAGCGCAGATCGTCGCGGGTTTGGGCGAAGCGGAAGCTATTTTCCTGCGCCCGTTGCTTGGCCTGGCGGTATTGGGCGCGGGCGGCACCGCCGTCAAAGATGTTCCAGCTTGCTTGGAGACCTACCGCGTTTTCAACTGCCCAACCGCTCCGGCCTTTCAGGTCAACCAAAACATTTTCAATGCCCTGGTAGCGGAATCCGCTGAGGTTGTTGAAGATGGAGAGGAACGGCTGCACAGCACCAAGAGCACTATTGGCCTGGCTGTTGGCCGCAGAAATATCGAGCAGGGCGTTATCCAGTTCCTCCCGGAAGGCGTATGCGGCAATCACACTTTCCTGGAGGGAAGGAGTCCACACACCCAAAGGCCGCAGTTGTTCCTTAGCTGTGGGGCTCACGTTCTGGGGTAGATCCAACAACCGAGCCAAATTGCGACGTGCAACGGACTGCTCAGCCAGTCCGTTGGTGAGGAGTTGCTGGTCGCGAGCGAGCTGAGTTTCAGCCTCCAGCACCTCGAGCTTGGTGGCCACGCCGGCCTGGAAACGAGCGCGGGCATCGCGCAGGCTCACCAGCGAAGCCCGCACCGATTCCTGACCAATCCGGACCGTGTCGTCGGAAAATTGCAGATTGAAGTAAGCCTGAGCAGCCTGTAGCCGAAGATCCCGTAAGGCGATCAGGTATTGATTTTTCGATTGCTCGAACTGGTCGCGAGCGGCGGCAATCTGAGGAACCCGCTGGGGATTGATCAGATCCCACTGGGCCGAGAGCTGGGCGCCCATATCCCAGCGACTTGTGAAGGTGTAGTTCTTCTGGGTCGTTGTCTGGTTGGTGAGCTGGTTGGTTGTAGGCGAGGTGATGCGCTGGTTACCGCCGGTATAGCCGGGAAGGTTCTGAGCACTAACGCTGAGGGTTGGATACCAAGCCGCGATCTGTGTACGCAGCTGGCTCTGAGCCTGATCCACCCGGCTGGCAATGGCCTTCAGGTTGGGGTTATTGACCTCAGCAAGGTTTTCAACGTCTTTGAGCGAGAGCGGGCGCAGCTCCGCAATGCGCACCTGCTCTGGCTTGTTAGGCAGCGCCAGGGTGGCTGGGGCGGCCAGGTTCTGGAGGCTGGGATCGAGCTTGGTGGCGGCGGGTGCCAGCACACTGGCATCAGATTTCGGCCGCGGGCCCTTCACCTGGGGAGCCAGCGGCAAGGGCTCCTGCACGCTGGCAGTGGGCTGCTCCTGGGCAAAGCCGGTGCCGGTGATGGCCAGCAGACCGGTGCCAGCTGCAGCAAGCCAGGTCTTGAAGGGTCGCGTCACCGAAAAACTCTGCCCAGATAAAAGTTGTATCGGCGAGCTTAGTCAGTTCAGGAGTCGGTGCCCAGGCAGGCGGCCACGATCTCAGCTGCCCCTCCCACCAGCTGAACCGGCACGGGCAACTGAGCGGCGACCGCATCAAGACGCTGGTCGTCGAGAAACACCGGCTCACCCTGCCGCAGCATCACTGCAGGCAGCAGCAGTTCCTCACCAAGATCGCGGCCCTTGAGCCCCTCCAGCAGATCGGAGCCGGTGAGCAGCCCGGTCACCACTTGATCCTGCCCCCAATAGGGGCTCGGCAGACCGTGCAGGATCAGCTCCAATCCCTCCACGGCGTTCAGCCGATCCACAGCAGGCTGCAGCGCTTCCGCCACCAGCAAACCCACCACCCAACTCACCCGGCGGGGCTGGGGCAATGCCGCGGGTAAAGCAGCAGTGGCGTCATCCATGGCCTCAAGGAAGGCACGGATGCTGCCCACGCCATTGCCCTCCTGCGGCAGATCCTCGTAATCGTCGCGAGGCGGCAGCGGATAGCCCGCCATCAGGTACCACTCATCCGACAGCCAGGCAAAACGGCTGCCCAGCTCCGCCTGAAAGCGCTGCTGCATTGGTTCCACCTGGGCGATCACCCGTTGCGCGCAGGCACGGTCCACCGGCACAAGCCCATCACCCTCGGGCCGGTAGCGGGTGAGCCCCACCGGCACCACGGCCGCCGAGAGCACCGCCGGCCATTCACCAGCGGCGAAGCTCGCCAGATCGGTGAGCGTGCGCTCCAGGGCAGGGCCGTCATTCAGGCCAGGGCACACCACCACCTGGGCGTGAATCTGCAAATCGCGCTGCTGAAACCAGGCCAGCTGCTCCATCAGCAAGCCGGCCCTGGGATTCACCAGCAATTTGGCGCGCAGCTCAGCATCGGTGGCGTGCACCGACACGAATAGGGGCGAGAGCCGCTGCTCCTCAATGCGCTGCCAGTCGGCTGCGGTGAGGTTGGTGAGGGTGAGGTAGGAGCCGTAGAGAAAGCTGAGGCGGTAGTCGTCGTCTTTGAGATAGAGGCTGCGGCGGTGGCCTGGTGGCTGCTGATCGATGAAGCAAAAGGGGCAGTGGTTATTGCACTGCTTGAGGCCATCGAACAGGGCTTCGCTGAAGGCCAGCCCCAAGCCCTCATCGGCATCCTTTTCCAGCTCCACCACGTGCACGCTGCCATCGGGGTCTTGCACCTCGAGGGTGAGTTCCTCCCCGCAGACCAGGAACTGCAGATCGATCAGATCCCGCGGACGAACGCCATTGATGCTCAGCAACCGATCACCCGGTTGGATCCCCAGCTCATCGCCGATCGAATCCGGCTCCACCGCATCCACCAAAGCCGGCTGAGGCAAACGCACCTCACTGGCATCCACCAGGGGAACACCGGCCGAGGGTTCCTTCCACACAGGCGCTGCCCGTTCGTGCTTGCTACCTCCAGTGTGAGCGCTCAGGCCGCCAGGCGGCCAACCCACAGCAGCAGGCCAAGGCCAAAAAACAGCCGGTAACCCACGAACCACCAGGTGCTGTGGTGCTGCAGGAAGCGCAACAACCAAGCGATCGCCAACCACGACACCAAAGCCGATGTGGCGATGCCCACCAACAGCGGCAGCACGCCACCGGCCACGGGCTGGGTGAACGCCTCTTTCAGCTCCACCAGGCCAGCAATCGCGATCGCGGGGATCCCCAACAGAAAGGAGAACCTCGCCGCATCCGCCCGTTTCCAGCCATCGAACAGGGAGGCGGTGAGCGTGCTGCCAGAGCGCGACACCCCTGGAATCAAGGCCAAGGCCTGCGCCAGCCCCACCCAGAGGCCATCACGAACGCTCACCTGATCCAGCAGGCGGCGGCGGGTGCCTATGCGTTCGGCCAGGGCCAACAGCAGCGCCATCACGATCGAAACAACGGCGATCGACGTGAGGCTGCGTAGGGGGGATTGATCAAAGTTCGGCACCAATAGCTTGATAGCCAGCCCGCCGATCAGGATCGGAATCGTGCCAAGCCCGATCGCCAGGCCCAGACGAGCCTGAGGGTCGTCCCAGCGGCGCTGGCGCAGGCCCTGGCTGACCCCTGCCAGCACCTGGCGCAGGTCGTCGCGGAAGAAACCCAGCACCGCCAAGATGCTGCCGAGCTGAATCACAGCGGTGACGGCCACGCCGGGGTCGCCCCAGCCCAGCAACACCGGCACCACCTTCAAATGGGCTGTGCTGCTGATCGGCAGAAATTCCGTGAGCCCCTGCACCACGCCCAGCACAAAAAAACGCCAGCAGGCTTGGAGCACCCCGAGCTGTTCCGTCGGGGGCAGGGCAGCGAACACCGCAGAAGAGGCAGCACGGGTTTGACCCTATGCGGCGAAGCCGGCGCTGGCCAGCAACGGCAACACCAGAGGCGTCCTCTAAGGTTGCACAACTTTCTTCACACAGTGGTGATCGGGGTTCCGCCCAGCCTCACGGTGGCCGCGATGCCCCCCAGCGCCATCCGGGCGAACCAGAGCGCCAGCGTGGGCGTGGGGATCGGTCTGGCTGGTGCACTGCTGGTGGCCCTGCCGGTGTTCCTCCAGGCGCCATGGGTTCGCCTGGCCCCCTTCAGCGCCGCATTGTTTACGGCTCCTCTGCTGCTGGTGGGGGTGATCTTGGCGGAGAGCCCCAAGCCCAGCCTGAGCCGAGCCGGCACCCTGCTCGTGGGGTTCAGCGGCAGCTGGCTGGGGGGATGCCTGTTCTGGGGCTGGTGCCGGCTGCACCCGCTCTGGCATCTACCGATCGAAGCCTTTGCCCTCCCTCTGGCTTTGGGCGGGCTCAACAGCCGCTGGCGCCTGGCCGCCAGCTTCTATCTGGCCTCGCTGCTGGGCACAGCCTGCACCGATGGGGTGATGGCAATCACTGGCGTGATGCGCCACTGGAGAGAGGTGTTGCTCGCTCCTACCGATCAGGCCGCTCTGCAGCTGCAGACCGCCGCGCTGGAAGTGCTGCAACCGCTTCCCCTGGCGGTGACGCTTCTGGCCGGCGCCATGCTGCTTGGCCTGTGCAGGCGCTTCTGGCTGCACCCAGATCCCGCCTGGCGCTTGGCCGCTTCTGCCATTGCCACCACCCTGGCCGTGGATGGTGTGTTTCTTGCAGCCGCGCTGTGGGCTCCGCAGCTGAGCGGCCTGATCTGAAGAACTGCAAAAGCCTGCCGGCCTGGGCTCAAGGCCAAGGCATCCCACCTGTAGCTTTGCAACGCTGCTTGGCAGTCCCTGTGATTCCCGTTCAGACGGAGACTTCGATGAAACGGCTGGTTTCGTGGCTCATGAGTGGCGTGCTGGTGGCCAGCCTGCTCTTCGGCCTGGTGATGGCACCCACAGCCCAGGCGGCTGATCTGAGCAACGTGGCAGACGAGAAAATCGCCGAGCGCGGCGACAAAGTCGACCTGAACAACTGCTCGGTGCGTCGCTTCCAGGCGTTCCCCGGCATGTATCCCACCCTGGCCGGCAAGATCGTGCTGGGCGGCCCTTACAACACAGTTGACGACCTGTTCAACCTCGATCTCACCGATCGCCAGAAAGAGCTGGTGGAGAAGTACAAGGACAACTTCACTGTGACTCCCGCCTCGATCGCTCTGAACGAAGGCTTCGACCGCATCAACGACGGCCAATACCGCTGAGCTTCAGCGGTGGTGTGATCACCGAGTTTTAAATTCGCTCACCGGTTCAAGCCGTCGGGCCCTCCCGGCGGCTTTTTTGTTGCCCTTCACGCCTCGGGCTCCGTGGTTCAGCTGCCCTCCAACTGGGATGTGATCGTGGTGGGCGGTGGGGCCGCAGGGCTGATGGCGGCCCTGGAGCTGCCGGCCGAGCTGCGGGTGCTGCTGCTGAGCAAAGACCACGCCCCCCGCTCCTCCAGCCGCTGGGCCCAGGGGGGCATTGCCGCGGTAACCAACGCCGACGACAGCTTCGCCAGCCACCGCGACGACACCCTCAGGGCTGGCGGTGGCCTCTGCGACCCCCCAGCGGTGGAACTGCTGGTGCGGGAAGCCCCAGCCTGCGTGGAGCGGCTGCTGGAGCTGGGGATGGACTTCGATCGGCACAACGGCAATCTGAGCACCACGCTGGAGGCCGCCCACAGCCACCGGCGCGTGCTGCACGCCCAAGACCGCACCGGCGGTGCCCTGGTGGATGCGCTCGAGCGCCGAGTGCTGCAACGGCCGGGGTTGGTGCGCCTGCAGGGAGCCCTGGCCCTGCAGCTCTGGATCGAAGCCGGCCGCTGCTGCGGGCTTCAGATGCTGCACGCCGGCAGCCTGCGCTGGTTGCAGGCCGGAGCTGTTGTGCTGGCCACCGGTGGCGGCGGCCATCTCTACGCCAACACCACCAACCCATCGCAGGCCAGCGGCGACGGCATCGCCATGGCCTGGCAGGCAGGCGCCAAGATCCGCGATCTGGAATTCGTGCAATTCCACCCCACGGCCCTGATGCTGCCGGGGGCGCCCCACTTTCTGATCTCTGAAGCGGTGCGCGGGGAAGGAGCGCGGCTGCTGGATGGCCGCGGAGCCAGCCCAGTGAGCCAGCTGCCCGGCGCCGACCTCGCCCCGCGGGATGCCGTGAGCCGCGCCCTGGTGCAGTGCATGCGCGAGCAGCAGCTGGAGCACGTGTGGCTGGATCTGCGCCCGGTGGGCCGGGAGCGGCTCGAGCAGCAATTCCCCACGATCCTGGGGCGCTGCCGGGAGCTGGGGCTGGAGCCCACAAGCACGCCCATTCCCGTGGCGCCGGCCGCCCATTACTGGATGGGAGGCGTGCACACCAACGCCATGGCCGCCACCACGATTCCCGGCCTCTATGCCGTGGGTGAAGTGGCGAGCACCGGCGTGCATGGCGCCAATCGCCTGGCCAGCAACTCGCTGATGGAATGCCTGGTGTTCGCCCGTCAGCTGCGCCAGATCGAGCCACCGCCCGCGCTCACGCCCCTCACCGCCACGCACCGCCCGATCTCCGGCTTACCGGTGCCCACCGGAGAGCAGTTCCGCCAACTGGAGCACGGCCTGCAGCAGCTGCGCAGCCTCTGCTGGCAGGTGGCGGGCGTGGAACGCCAGGGCAGCCAGTTGCGGCAAGGCTTGAAGCAGATGCAGCCTCTCCGGCAGCAGATCCAGCAAGACCCCTGGCTCGAAGCGCTAGCGGCGCTCCCTCCATCGCAATGCACCAGCCTCGACACCACCGAGTGCGCCTGGATCAGCCGTGCCCACGACTTACGCCAGCGCCTGGTGGTGACCCAGCTCCTGCTGGAAGCGGCGCTGTTCCGGCAGGAGAGCCGTGGTGGTCATTTCCGGGTGGATGCCCCGGCAGCCCAGCCGTTCTGGCGGCGCCACTCCGTGCAGCGCCGCCACCAGCCGATCAGCACCGAGGCTGTGGCGCCGCTCAGTTGAGGGCGGGGCCCTTGTAACCGATCAGCTCAGCCAGCTTGAGCAGGGGCTTCACCCCGGAATCGAGCGTTCCATTGATCTCCCAGGTGGGATAGCCCTCGATCTTCTTGGCCTCGCAAAGCTCCTTCTGACTGTTGCGGCCATCAGGCGCACACTCAATCACCGTGAGTTTCTCGGTGGCTTCCCGCCCGAACAATTCCTTCTGCTCGTGGCAATGGGGGCACCAGTAAGCGGTGTACATGCGTGCACCCTTAGCGGTGAGCTGTTCAGCAAGGGCGATGGTGCCCGGGGTGCTTTCAGATCGCACCGGCGGAGGAACACCCTTGCCGGTTTCCACAGCGGGCTGCCCCACCGATGCCGCCCAACCCAGTCCGATCACCGCCACCACCAGCGCAGTGATCAAGCCACGAAACAGCAGCTGGCCGCGATCCTCCCAGTCGCCCCCAAACAGGCTGAGCACCAGCAAACCGGTGCTGAGGGCCGCCGAGAGGATGCAGAAGGGGCAGCAATCGCGGATGGCAAAGGCCATCACCCCGATCAGCACAGCGCTGAACACAGTCATCCCGGTGCCGAGCAGGGCCATCCCCCACCAGCTCGGTTGCGCCAGCGTCTGCCGGGCCTCCCCCTGCAGCACCAGCGGCACCACGGCCATCAGCAGCATCGCGGCATAGGCCAAAAAGCCAAACAGCGACAGGGGCTGGCCAAACAGGCTTCCCCAATCGCTGGAGAGCACCTTCTCGCAGCCGTTGCAGCCGAAAAAGCCCTTGCTGCTGCAGCTCAGCGACGGCAGCACGCCCCACGCTTTCAAGGTGATCGAGCCGGTATCGATCACACCGATGGTGGCCAGCACGGCCATCACCACCCGGATCCATTTGCTGCCGGAGTCGCCGCGGCGCCGCTGGCCGGCTAGGCGCTCGCTGAGGCGAGAGGAGGTCACTCAGGAGAACTCACTGCTGGGCCGATTGTGGCAGGCACAATCGGCATGAGGCGAAGCTGATCGGTAGGGTTGGGGATTGGCCAGCGCGCGGCCCCTATCTTCAATCCGATGAGCCAAAGCACCGCGGCATCCACGGCGGCCCCATCCAGCAAACCCACCGTGGCCTTCGCCCATCTGGGCTGCGAAAAGAACCGGGTGGACACCGAGCACATGCTCGGTTTATTGGCCCAGGCCGGCTACGGCGTGAGCGCGGATGAAAGCGACGCCAACGTGGTGGTGGTGAACACCTGCAGCTTCATCCAAGACGCCCGCGAGGAATCGGTGCGCACTCTGGTGGAGCTGGCCGAACAGGGCAAAGAACTCATCATTGCCGGCTGCCTGGCCCAGCACTTTCAAGACGAACTGCTGGAGAGCCTGCCCGAGGCCAAAGCAATCGTGGGCACTGGCGACTACCAGCACATCGTGAGCGTGCTCGAGCGGGTGGAAGCGGGCGAGCGGGTGAAGCAGGTGAGCGCCAATCCCACCTTCGTGGCCGACGAGCACCTGCCCCGCTACCGCACCACCAGCGAAGCGGTGGCTTACTTAAAGGTGGCCGAGGGCTGCGACTACCGCTGCGCTTTCTGCATCATTCCCCACCTGCGCGGCGATCAACGCTCCCGCACCATCGAGAGCATCGTGGCCGAGGCGCAGCAACTCGCTGCCCAGGGGGTGCAGGAGCTGGTGCTGATCAGCCAGATCACCACCAACTACGGCCTCGATCTGGCGGGCAAACCCCAGCTGGCCGAGCTGCTGCGGGCCCTAGGGGAAGTGGAGATCCCCTGGATCCGCGTGCACTACGCCTACCCCACCGGCCTCACCGAAGCCGTACTGGCGGCCTACCGGGAAGTGCCCAACGTGCTGCCCTATCTGGATCTGCCGTTGCAGCACAGCCACCCCGAGGTACTGCGGGCGATGAACCGCCCCTGGCAGGCGGATGTGACCGGTGGGGTGCTGCGGCGCATCCGCGAGCAGCTGCCCGATGCCGTGTTGCGCACCACCTTCATCGTGGGCTTCCCTGGGGAAACCGAAGAGCACTTCCAGCATCTGCTCGATTTCGTGGCCGAGCAGCGCTTCGATCACGTGGGCGTGTTCACCTTCTCGCCGGAAGACGGCACACCCGCCGCTGACCTACCGGATCAGGTGCCCGCCGAGGTGGCCCAGGAACGCAAAAACCGCCTGATGGCTTTGCAGCAGCCCATCGCGGCCGAACGCAATGCCGCCTGGGTGGGCCGCATCGTGGATGTGCTGATCGAGCAGGAGAACCCCAGCACCGGTGAGATGCTCGGCCGCTGCGCCCGCTTCGCCCCCGAGGTGGACGGCGAAGTGCGGGTGCTCCCGGGTGAAGGAGGCCTTTGCGCCGCCCCGGGAACGATGGTGCCGGTGCGCATCACCGCCGCCGACACCTACGACCTGGTGGGTGAAGTGGTGGGAGCGAAGGCGATGGTGAGCGATGCGCTCGCCGCCCGCCAGGCAGGGGCTTGAGCCTGATCGCACAAGCCATCCGGATGCCGCGCCGCGCCCTCGGGCGGATCCGCAGGCAGCTCACCCAGCACCAGCGCACCACCTTTCTGCTGGCTTCGGGCCTCAGCACCGCCGGCTCCTTCGCTGGGCTCACTGCCAAGGGCTGGCTGCTGATGGAGGGATCGGGCAATCCCTTCCTGCTTGCGGCGAATTTCGGCCTGCTCACCCTGCCCACCCTGCTGGTGAGCGGGCCGGCGGGAGTGCTCACCGATCGGCTCGGCAGCGAGCGGGTGCTAATCCGGGCCCAATGGGCGCTGCTGGCAGCAGCGGTGCTCGGCGCCATTGCGATCCCCATCAGCAGCGGCGGCCAGCAAGATGCGCTGCTGCTCCTGAGCACCCTGGGGGTGGGTGTGGCCAGCACCTGCGAACTCACCGCCCGCAACAAATACGTCGCCCTGCTGGTGGATGAGCCGGAGCAGCTGGGGCCCTATCTGGCCAGCTTCTCGGTGATCTTCAACGTGGGCAAGCTCGTGGGCCCGCCGATCGGTGGGCTGCTGCTGGCAGCCACCGGCCCCACCCTCGCGCTGAGCCTGGATGCCGCCACCTACCTGCTGCCGATCCTCACGCTGCTGTGGTTGATGGCCCCCCACCGCGAGCGCGAGCGGCGCAGCGCAGGCGGCAGCGGCGCCAGCCTGGCTACCGCCTGGCGCGAGTGCGGGCCAGCACTGCGCCATGTGCTGCTGTTCTGCGGGCTGGCCTGCCTCGTTGGGTTCTTCCATCCCGGCCTGGCGCCGCTGATGGCCTTGAAGTTGCTCGGGCCAAGCCCCCTGGCCCTCGGGCTGTTCACCAGCGTGATTGCCTGCGGCAGCATCAGCGCTGGTGTGGTGCTGCAGCGCAACGCGCAGTTGTGGAGTCGCCGGCCGGGCCTGCTGCTGGGGGGCAGCACGCTGATCACGGCCCTGGGCCAACTGGGGTTGTCGCTGCCGGCGCCTCAGCAGTGGGGGCTCGCCATGGCGTTTCTGATCGGCGGGGGCACCGCCTCACTGCTGGCGGGCACCAACTTGATCATTCAGGTGCACGCACCCCAGGTGATCCGCGGCCGCATGGCCGGTTTGGGACAGATCGCTTTTCTGGGAGGGGGTGGCATCAGCGGACTTGCCGCCGCTGGTCTCACGGCTTGGCTTCCCGGCGGCTTGTGGAGCTGCTTCGCGCTGCTGGGGAGCTTGGGGGCCGTGCTGGGAATCGTTGAGCTGCTGCGTCAGGGGCGCACGCGCCTGGCCTGACGCAACCGGCTGCTGATCTACCTCAGATCAGCTTGATGCCGCGAAGCACGAAGGAGATCGCCGCTGCAGCCACCAAACCGCCGCCCACCAGGGCGAGATAAATCACAGGACCCATCGCTGGATGTGTTGGGAAAGTCACAGCCATTACAGCAGAACCCCACCGCAACCCAGCGCCCCACTTAGGGTTGAAGCACCACCACCGGTGAAGCCCACCCGGGCAAGCCGTTGCTCTGATTCAACGGATCGCTCAACTGCGGCATGCGCACACTCCTGATCTACCCGGAGTTCCCCAAGACCTTCTGGAGCTACGAGAAGATCCTCGAGCTGGTGAACCGCAAGGTACTGCTGCCGCCGCTCGGCATGGTGACTGTGGCGGCCCTGCTCCCGCAGCACTGGGAGATGAAGCTGGTGGACCGCAATGTGCGGGAAGTGAGCGAAGCCGAATGGGACTGGGCTGAGCTGGTGGTGATCTCCGGGATGATCGTGCAGAAGGCCGACATGGCCGTGCAGATCGCCCGAGCCAAAGAGCGTGGCCTGCCGGTGGCCGTGGGCGGCCCCTTCGCCAGCTCCACCCCCGATGCACCGGAACTCGAACTGGCCGACTTCAAGGTGCTCGATGAGGGTGAGATCACCCTGCCGATGTTCATCGAGGCGATCGAACGCGGCGAATCCGGCGGACGTTTCTCCGCCAACGGCGACAAACCGGATGTGACCGGCACGCCGATCCCGCGCTTCGATCTGCTCGAGCTCGACGCTTACGACTCGATGAGCGTGCAGTTCTCGCGGGGCTGCCCGTTCCAGTGCGAGTTCTGCGACATCATCGTGCTCTACGGCAGAAAGCCACGCACCAAAACGCCTGAGCAGCTCGTTGCCGAACTGCAGCGCCTCTATGAGCTGGGCTGGCGCCGCGCCATCTTCCTGGTGGATGACAACTTCATCGGCAACAAACGCAACGCCAAATTGCTGCTGCCGGCGATCAAACAGTGGCAGATCGAACGCGGATATCCCTTCAGCTTCACCACCGAGGCCTCGGTTGATCTCGCCTCCGATGAGGAGATGATGCGGATGATGGCCGAAGCCCGTTTTGAGGCGGTGTTTCTCGGCATCGAAACGCCGGATGAGGCGAGCCTCTCGGTGGCGGGCAAGCACCAGAACACCCGCAGCTCGCTGGAGGAATCCGTGGATCGGATCACCAGCTACGGCATCCGCGTGATGGCCGGCTTCATCATCGGTTTCGACGGTGAAAAGACCGGCGCTGGTGATCGCATCGTGCGCTTCGTGAGCCGCACGGGCATTCCCGCCGCGATGATGGGCATGCTGCAGGCCCTGCCCAACACCGGCCTCTGGCATCGCCTCGAGAAGGAAGGCCGCCTGATTCAGGAAAAGGCCGATGCCAAGGGCGTGAATCAGACCAACCTGCTCAACTTCGTGCCCACCCGGCCGATCCGCGATATCGCCAACGAATACGTGGATGCCTTCTGCCGGCTCTACGAACCGAACGCTTACATCGATCGGGTCACGCACTATTACACCAAGGTGGGCACACCCCGCTGGAAAGCGTTCTACAAGCCCGAAAACTCCGATAAATCGGCTCTACCGCCCCTGAACGATGTGAAGGCGCTGGCCACCGTGATCTGGCGGCAAGGGCTTCAAGCGCAACACCCGTTTCCGCTTCTGGCGCTCCCTGGCGCGCATCGCCCGGCGTAATCCCGCCAACTTCGAGCAGTACGTGGTGACCCTGGCTCACAACGAGCACTTCCAGGAATACCGGGCGGTGGTGACGCGGGAGATCCAGGAGCAGCTGGCCTGCCTGCCTCCCGAGCCCCCCTCCACCTCGGCATCACCGGCGCGGGAACTGCAACCGGCCTGATCGGGCCGGCTTGCTCTCTTAGTCCTGGATGTACGTGCTGCCGTCTTCGAGGCAACGCTCGGCTTTCTGCAGTTCCCGGCCCAGATACAGGGCGTGATCGAGGCAACTGATCGGGTGGGGCCCTTCGCCCTCGGTGAGCGCCATGCCCAGCTCCTTGGCCGAACGGCCGCGGTAGATCTTCAGCGGCGAGCGCGGCCCGCCGCCGCGGCAGCTGATCACTTCACCGGTATCGGGGTCGGTGGCCAGGCCCCGCTCATCGATGCCATTGCCGTAGTGCTCGGCGATCAACTCGCCCGCCTCAAGATCGAGCTTGATCAGGAAATAACCAGCGGGATCCAGGGCAATGAAGCGCTGAGACAGCCGCTCATCGAGGCTGCGGCGCTGCTCCGCTGAAAAGCTCGTCATCGAAGGCTTGCCATGGCCGGATGCTACGCAGCCGAGCTGAGCAGATCTGCTGTGCTGGCCTTGAAGGGCAGCTCGGCATTGATCGCCTCGATCTGTTCGAGCTGCTCGGCATTGGCCTCCGGCAGCCAGCGGCGCACAATCGCCTCAAAGCGTGGGTGATACCAGCGGTGCAGCGAGGCGTGGGGGCGGGCCAGAAAGCCACGGCGGCGTTTGTGGCTGCCGCCGGCACCGGGATCGAACTGCTGGATGCCGCGGCCGATCGCCCACTCAATCGGGGCGTAGTAACAAACCTCGAAATGGAGGTTATCGATCTCCTCATCGCTGCCCCAATAGCGGCCCCAGAGCTGGCTGCCCGTGTGCACACAGAGCGACATCGCCACCGGGTGCTCGGGATCGCCTCGATGGGCGCTGAACAGCACCAGGTGCTGGCGCAGCTCGGCAGCGGCGTGGTCGAAAAAGGCTTCGGTGAGGTACTTGCTGCCCCATGGGCCCCACCGGGCGCAGTGCTGCTCATAGAAGCCATGCATGCGGCTGAGCAAAGCCGGGGTGATCGCCTCGCCCACCACTGGAGTCACCTGCAGGCCAGCGGCTTGCACGGCCTTGCGCTCGCGCTTGATGTTGCGGCGCTGGTTGGCGTTGAAACTGCTGAGGTAGGCCTCGAAATTGGCGTAACCCTGGTTGCTCCACAGGCTCTGCTGATTCAGCCAGGTGGCGCACCCCGCCGCTTCCGCCAGCGGCTGCCAGGCTGGGTCCACATACAGGAAGTTGCAGCTGAAGATCTGGTGCTCGCGGCAGAAGGCATCGATCAGCTCGAGCATCAACTCCGTGAGCGCGGCAGCGTCTTCGCCTGGAGCCGTGAAGAAGCGATAGCCCAGCACCGGGCTCACCGGGCTCATCCCCAGCAGCTTGGGGTAGTAGCGCTGGCCCAGCTGCGCCGCCAACTGGGCGAACGACTGATCAAACACAAACTCGCCGTAGCTGTGGCCCTTGAGATAGAGGGGAGCCGCTGCGATCAGGCGATCGCCCTCCCACACGCCCAGGTGGCAGGGCTGCCAGCCCTGCCTGGGCACCACACTTCCACTGCGCTCCAGCCCCACCAGCCACGACCAGGAGTAAAAGGGGGGGGATTCCGCCGAAACCAAGGCATGCCATTGCGCCTCGGGGATCTCCGCCAGGGCGCGGTGCCAACGGGCCGTGAGCTCTGCCATCAACGCTGGGCGGCACTGCGCGGTGGGCTGGCCAAGCTAGGCACCGCACGGCTGGCGGCGTCGCTCGCGGGCCTGAGCCTGATCAGCAGCCACGGGGCCATCGCCCAGGCCGGGCTACTGGGGCCACTGCTCAACCTGATGCGGCCCCAGCTGGAAGCGCGGATCACCAGCGCCTGTCAGCAGTGGGCCAGCGGCGGTGATCGCAGCCTTGAAGAGCGAATGGCACCGCCCTGCCGGGCCCTCGCGGGCCCCACCAGCCGCTGCCTAATCGAAGAAACCGAGCGCAGCGGCCGCAGCTTCGGGGTGATGACGGAGCTGCTGGCTGGACGCTTCGGCGACGACAGCGAGGTGGTGGTGAAGCGCTGCGCGGGGCGGCTGCTGGGTTTACCGGCCGAGAGCTTTATGGATGTGCCGATCCGCGATCTCGCGCGCCGCTTCAAAGCCGCAGCCGCGCCGGCCCTCAATCCCTGAGGCAGCGGTAACGCAGCAGCAGCTCTTCGCCCTCGAGCAGGCGTTGCTCCTGCAGGTGCCAACAGTTGGGATCAAGACGCACCCCGTTGGGCAGCCAGCTGTGGGGCCCGCCCAGCAGCAGCGGGCAGAAGGTGAGCTGAAGCTCGTCCACCAAGCGCTCCTGCAGCAGCGCGCCGGCCAGCTCAGCGCCGCCCAGCAGCACCAACCGCTGCAGGCCCTTGGCAGCCAGTGCTCTCAGGGTTTCAGGCCAGCCCACCAGGGGCATCGCAGCGTGAAAACCCGTGGGTGGCGCCATCTGGCCGGGGCCCAGCAGCCAGCGCTGCAGCGGCTGGCTGAAAAAGCGCAGCTGGGGATCAAAGCTGCCGCTGCGGCTCACCACCACAGCTGCCGGCTGATCCGGCCGACCCTCACGGCGACGCTGCTCCAGCAGAGGCGCCGCATGAATCAAACAGGTACTGCCGTGCAAGCGCAGCGTGCGGCCGCCGATCAGGCAGGCATCGGCCCAGGCGAGGGCTTCTTCCAGAACCTGGCGATCGCCGCGGCCGCCGATCTGGGCTGCCCCTCCAGCGGGCTGGGCAAGGCGGCCATCAAGGCTGACCGCCAGCACCAGGCGCAGCTCAGGCGCTGGCAAGGGCCTCGAGGGCCTGGGGCTGCATGCCGAGGGCCGGCACCTCGGCGAACACCTCAGCGGCGTTGTTGGGGCTTTCCTGCAGGCGCACCTTGTGCAGGCTGGCGCCGAGGCCAGCGACCGGAGCGCTCAGCAGATCGGCGATGTGCAGCGCGATGTTCTCGGCGGTGGGCACGGTGGTGGCGAAGTGGGCCACGTCCTTGTTGAGGAAGGTGTGGTCGAACGGCTCCACCACCAGCTCGTCGACCAACCCTTGCAGCGCGGCGAGATCACAGACCATGCCGGTGCGGGGATCGATGGCGCCGCGCACGGTCACTTCGAGCATGTAGTTGTGGCCGTGGCCGTGGGGCCGGGCGCACTTGCCGTAAATCGCGTCGTTCTCCTCAGGGCTCAGCTCTGGCCGTGCCAGGCGATGGGCCGCCGCGAAGTGGGTCTTGATGGTGAGGAACACTTCCATGGAATCGCCGAGCACATCGGCCCAGAGCTTGTCGGTTTCGTAAAGGCGCAGCCCCATCAGGGGCAGCTGGGGCTGGAGGCGGCGCCAGATCGCCAGGGTGAGCGCCTCGGTGGTAGGCAGCATGCCGCTGGGCTGCTGCAGATCGAACTCCGGCCAGGCCTCATTGAGGAAGCGGAAGTCGAGCTGGCCGGTGACCTGCTCACGGATGGCGTGTTTCACATCCGAGAGGTTGAGCACCATGCCATCGGCATCGAGCGGGCCGCCCATGGCCACGATCAGCTCGTAGTTATGGCCGTGGCCGGGGGCCAGGCTGCAGGGGCCGAAGCGGGCTTGGTTCTCCTCAGCGCTGAGCTCAGGCAGCCAGTAGCGGTGGCTGGCACTGAAACAGGCGCGGCGGGTGATCACACAGCCGCGGCCCTGGCCATGGGCGGCGTGGCTGCGCGGGGAAGCTGCTGCAGGAACGGCGGGCACCGGGCTCGCCGGAGGCGCCGCCACAGGGGGCGGAGTCATAGCTGCATCGAGCAAGGCCCCATCCTAGGAATGTGAACCGCTGCGCTGTCTCAGCACCGATGGCCCACCCGCATGCCGCCCTGCGCCAGCGCCTGGAGGGGCTCAATCTTTATCTGGTGGGGATGATGGGCAGCGGCAAGAGCACCGCCGGCCGGCACCTGGCCGAGCTTTTGGGCTACCGCTTTCTCGACGCCGACACCAGCATCGAGCAGGTGGCCGGCCGCAGCATCCCCGAGCTCTTCGCCAGCGAGGGGGAATCGGGCTTCCGTGCACTGGAAGCTGCCGTGCTCAATCAGATCGCCAGCTGGCATTCGCTGGTGGTGGCCACCGGCGGCGGCGTGGTGACCCGCCCGGAGAACTGGGGCCAGCTGCACCAGGGGGTAGTGATCTGGCTGGATGCCCCCGATGCCCTGCTGCTGGAGCGGCTGAGCAGCGATCCCACCCCGCGGCCCCTGCTGCAGGCCGAGGATCCAGCCGCCCGCCTGGCGGCCCTGCTGGCCGAGCGCAAACCGCTCTATGCCCAGGCCGATCTGCACATCGTTCAAGACGGCCGCCCCGCCGATCAGGTGGCCGCCCAGATCCTCGAAGCCCTGCCGGGTGTGTTGAAGGAGCGCACCGCAGCGCCACAGCTCCGCCTCCAGGTGGTGAATGACGCCGGTGAAGTGAGCACCTCGATCAACTAGCTGCCTGGCGGTTCCAGGCGGATTGCAAACCACTGCACCACCACACCCGGCTCGAGCTCGAGCTCACAGGCGGTTTCCAGCAGGCGCTGAGCCCGGGCTGCAGCATCCGGCAGAGCGAGCAGATCAGCCGGCAACGGCTCCAGGTGCTGCAGCTGCTGCGTGAGCCAGGTGAGGGTGTCCTCAGCGCTGAGCAGCTGCTGGGGGCGACCCGGCTCCAGCACCACGTAATGATCCAGTTCACGGATCAGCGGATCAGGCATGGGGCTGGGACGTAGCGCCAGGATCAGCGCAGCCTGCCACGCCTGTTCAGCCATGGGGATCGCACTGCTGCGCGGCTGCTGCCTGGCGGCGCTGGTGCTGCTGCTGCAAACGCCGATGGCCCGGGCCGCCTCCGCTGCCGAGCCCCTGGAGCAGCGGCTAGCGAGCTGGCCGAGCTGGAGCCTGCCGGCACCGCTGCCGCGACCCGGGCAGCGTGATCTGCACTACCCGGAGTGGTTTACGGGGCGCTGGCAGGCCACCAACCACGACCCCAGCGGCGTGGAGCCCGATCTCCACTACGAGGTGCGCTTCAGCCTGGATCCGCAGGGTGAGGTGGTGGGTGATCGGGCTTTCAACGCCGCGGCCATCGGTTCCGCCCTGCTGGGGGATCAGCTGCTGCAGGTGCGCAACGATCCGCTCAATCCCAACCGGCAGCTGGCTCTGCTCAGCGGTGATCAGCGGCTGGAATCCACGGTGGTGGGGCGGCGCAGCGCGCAAACCAGCGACAGCTGCTTCCTGGCCGATGAGCTAGCCCTGCAGGTGCTGCATGGCCCTGGTGATCCGCGGGTGAGCCGCGTGGAAACCCTCAGCCGCTACCGGCTGGTGAAGCCGGATCGCATCGAAGCCGAGCAATGGCAGGCGAGCTATGGCTCACCGGCCGAGGGGCTAGCCGGCGAAGCCCGGCGCAGCTGGCGGGGCCAATTGGTGCTGGAACGGCTGGATTAGGGGCGCCCCACCTGCGTGCCGATGGCATCGCGCCACTGCCACAGCGGCGCCAGCAGGGGGTCATCCGCCAGGCCTGGCACGCCTCGGCCAGCCAAAGGTGCTCCGGCACTGGCCGGGAAAAGCAGCAGCGAGAGCTGAGCCACCACCGCCAGATCCGCCAGGCTCAGCCGATCGCCTACCAAATAAGGCTGCTGCTGCACCAGCACAGCCAGCTGCTCGAGGTTGGCGCGGAGCTGCTCAAGGCCGCCGTGATCGATCACCTGCCCCAAGCCGCTGAGCACGCCGGAGGGCAGCGCTCCCACCAGGCTGCGCAGGGGGGCTGGGGTGGCATCGGGGAGCAATCCGCCCCGCAACACCGGATCAGCAGCGGCGGCTTGCACCAGGGCCAGCCGCACGCCAGCGGCCAGGGCGGTATCAGCCCAGTCTTCCAGCAGCAGCGCCTGGGCGCGCAGCGCCGGATCGGCGGGCAGCAGGGCCGGCTCCGGCGTGTGGCGCTCCAGGTGTTGGGCGATGGCAGTGGAATCGGCGATCACGTTGGAGCCATCCACCAGCACCGGCACCTGCCGCTGCCCCGACAAGCGATAGAGCTCCAGCTGCCCGACCCCAGGGGTGACCTCCACCACGCTGTAGGCGAGGCCCTTGGCCGCCAGCACCAAACGCACCTTTTCGCAGAAGGCGGAGTGGCGAAACTGATGGAGCTCCAGCATCGGACCCTTTTCGCGGCAGAGTAGCCAGCACTCAACGGCCAGCGCCCGAGCCCCGATGCGGGATTTCTTCCTCAATGTGACGCGCTACCCGCGCTATCTGATTGCTTTCGGCCTGGGCGTCGCCAACTCGGTGCTGGAGCCTCTGGCCCAGCGGCGCAGCAATCCCGTCACGGCTGTGGCGCTGGTGGGGGCGCTGGTGAGCGGTCTGCTGAGCTTGGGGCTGATCCTGCGTGCCATGGTGAGCACAGATGTGATCGCCTAGGCATGGCGCAGGGCAGGCGGGTGGAACGGGTGGCGGCCTCAATCCGCCGTGAGATCAGCGAGCTGTTGGTGAACGGGATCAAAGACGATCGCGTCAGCCTGGGAATGGTGAGCGTCACCAATGTGGAAGTGGCCGGCGATCTGCAGCACTGCAAGATTTTCGTGAGCGTGTATGGCACGCCGGAGGTGCAGGATCAGGCCCTGGCTGGGCTGCGCTCAGCGGCGGGCTACGTCAAAGGTGAATTGAGCCGCCGCCTCAACATGCGCCGCACGCCGGAAGTGATCTTTCACTTAGATCGGGGCATCGAGAAGGGCACATCGGTGCTGGGGCTGCTCAACCAGTTGGAGCAGAAACGCCAGGAACGAGGCGAGATCCCCGAGGGGACGGGCCAGATCGACGATGACCTCAGCTGAGCTGCGCCGCCAACTGGCGCAGCTGCTGGTGGTGCGCGGCAGCGGCTTCAGCCGCGACAGCCAGCGCCGCTATCCCCGCTGGGAGCTCACCAATGCCGAACTGCAGCATCTGCTCGAGCTAGGCGTGGGCGGGGTGATCCTGCTGGGGGGCAGCGCCGAAGATCTGCGGCTGCGCTGCGCCCAACTGCAGTGCTGGGCCCAGCAGCCCCTGCTGCTCTGCGCCGATGTGGAAGAAGGCGTAGGCCAGCGCTTTGAAGGGGCCAGCTGGCTGGTGCCGCCCCTCGCTCTGGGGAGGCTGCATGGCAACGACCCGGCGCAAGCTGTGGAGCTAGCGGAACGCTATGGCCGCTGCTGCGGCCGCCAGGCGCGGCTGCTAGGGCTCAACTGGGTGCTGGGGCCCGTGTGCGATGTGAACAACAACCCCGCCAACCCGGTGATCAATGTGCGGGCCTGGGGTGAAACGCCGGAGAGCGCGGGCGCCCTGGCGGCTGCCTTTGTGCGCGGCTGCCAGGGCGAGGGGGTGCTGGCCTGCGCCAAGCATTTCCCCGGCCATGGCGACACCAGCAGCGACTCCCACCTGGAACTGCCGCTGATCCCCCACAGACGAGAGCGCTTGGACGCGGTGGAGCTGCCGCCCTTCCGGGCCGCCATCGCTGCGGATGTGGCCTCGGTGATGACGGCCCATCTGCAGCTGCCGGCCCTTGATCGCGCCCATCCCGCCACCCTCTCGCCGGCGGTGCTCAGCACCCTGCTGCGGGATGACCTGGGCTTCCAAGGCCTGGTGGTGACTGATGCCCTGGTGATGGACTCCATCACCAATACCTACGGCGCAGCTGAAGCTGCCGTACTGGCGTTTGAAGCCGGCGCCGATCTGATCCTGATGCCCGCGGATGCCGCCGCTGCCCTCGAGGGTTTGGCGGAAGCAGTGGAGAGCGGGCGCATCAGCCAGGCCCGTGTGCAGGCCAGCCTGGAGCGGCGCAGGGCGGCCCTGCAGCGCTGCCGTCCACTAGGTGCAGAGCGACTGGAGGCGGTGGTGCAGGAGCTCAGCGCCCTGGTGGCGGACGAGGAGCGTGCGCTCGCTTGTGAGCTGCTGGAGCTGAGCTTGGAGCGGCAAGGCGGCTCGGTGCCAGCTGCGGAAGGCGGCGTGAACCTGATCCGGCTCGACAGCCAACTGAATGCCCCGCAGCTGCCGGCCATGGCGCCGGCGCTGCTGCGGCCAGCCGCACAGGGTTATCAGGCCGTGCTGCTCGATAGCCGCAGCACGAGCCCCTGGAGCGGCAACGCAAACGCGCCACTGGCATTGGATCGCCTGGGCAGCGGCCCCGTGCTGCTGCAGCTGCTGGTGCGCGGCAATCCCTTCCGCGGCAGTGCCGGCGGCGATGAACCCTGGCCCCAGGTGGTGCGACAACTGCTGGCGGCAGGGCGCCTGGCGGGGCTGGCGGTGTACGGCAGCCCCTATCTCTGGGAGCAGCTGCGGCCGCTGCTGCCGCCCGAGCTTCCGGCGGCCTACAGCCCCGGCCAGATGCCGCAGGCCCAGGCGGTAGTGCTCGAGGCCTTGGGCCTGAGAGCAGCCGCCCTGGAGGGAGGCTTCACCGACTAAAGCTCACTGGGCCCTGCCACTAGCCTCAGGCCGCTTGCACCACCGCCATGCTCAGCCTCTCGATGATCGTGCGCGACGAAGCGGCGCAGATCGAAGACTGCCTGCGCTCGGTGCAGGGCTTCGTGGACGAGATGGTGGTGGTGGACACCGGCTCCACCGACAACACCGTGGCCCTGGCGCAAGCGATGGGGGCGCGGGTGGAGCAAATCGACTGGCCGGGCGACTTCGCCCCGGCGCGCAACCAGGCCCTCCAATGGGTGAGCGGCGACTGGGTGCTGGTGCTCGATGCCGATGAGCGCCTGCGGCCAGAAGCCATGGCGCCGCTTCGGGCGTTGATGGCGCAACCGGATATGCTGCTGATCAACCTGCTGCGCCACGAGCGCGGGGCGGTGCAATCGCCCTACTCCAATGTGAGCCGCCTGTTCCGGCGCCACCCAGCGATCCGCTGGAGCCGCGCTTACCACTCGATGGTGGACGACAGCGTGGCCGAACTGCTCCAGCAGGAGAACAACTGGCGCATCGCCGACTGCCCCGAACCCGCTCTGCTGCACGACGGCTACCGGCCGGAGCTGCTGGCCCAGGGCAACAAGCCGCAGCGGCTGCGCGAAGCGATGGAAGCCGAACTGCTGGAGCGGCCGGGTGATCCCTACGCCTGCGCCAAGCTCGGCAGCCTCGAGGTAGCAGAAGGCAACCTGGAGCGCGGCACCGCACTGCTGCGCCAAGGGCTGGCGCAGTGTCCGGCAGACGCCCACCCCGAGCGCTACGAGCTGCTGCTGCATCTGGCCCTGGCCGAAGCCGCGCGCGATCCCGCCGCCGCGATCGCCCTCTATCGCGAAGCCCTGGCGCTTCCGCTGGCACCACGCCTGAGCCTCGCCGCCCGGCTCAACCTGGCGGCCCTGCTGCTCCAGCAGGGTCAACCGCAGGAAGCCGAAACGCTCTGCCAGCGGGCCACCACCGCTGCTCCTGAGATCAGCCTGGGCTGGTACAACCTCGGCCTGATCCGCCGCCGCCTCGGCGACATCGCCGGTGCCCTGGAGGCCTACCGCGAAGCGCGGCGGCTCCAACCCGATCACGCAGAAACCCACCAAAACCTCGCGGTTGCGCTCCTGCTCGGCGGCGACATCGACGGCGCCCGCAGCAGCTTCCACCAGGCCATCGCGCTGCTCAACCAGCAGGGCCGCAGCGGCGAAGCGGCTCAACTGCGCCAGCAGGCCGGGGCGATGGTGAAACTGGAGGACTGAGCCCCATGCCCATCCCCACGCCCCTGCAGGGACGCACCATCGCCGTCACCCGGGCGGAGCAGCAGCTGGGCGAGGCACGGCGCCTGTTTGAGCAGGCCGGGGCCACGGTGCTGGATCTGCCGGCGCTGGTGATCGGGCCACCGGATGAATGGGGCCCGCTCGATGACGCCCTGGCCGAACTGGATGAATTCCACTGGCTGATGGTGTCGAGCAGCAACGGTGTGGATGCGGTGGAGCAGCGGCTCCAACGGCTGGGCGGCAGCCTGGCCCGCCGCCCGCAGAGCCTGAAGATCGCCGCCGTAGGCCGCAAAACCGCCGCGCGGCTTGAAGCGCTGGGGGCACCGGCGGATTTCGTACCGCCCCAATTTGTGGCCGACAGCCTGATCGATCACTTCCCGGTGTCGGGCTGGGGGCTGCGGCTGCTGCTGCCGCGGGTGCAGAGCGGCGGCCGCACGGTGCTGGCCGAAGCCTTCGGGGAAGCGGGTGCTCGGGTGGTGGAAGTGGCCGCCTACGAATCGCGCTGCCCCGCATCGCTGCCGCCAGCCACCGCCGCGGCCCTAGCCGCCGGCACGGTGGATGCGATCACCTTCAGCAGCGGCAAAACCGTGCAACACGCCGCCCAGCTGCTGGAGCAGCACTTTGGTGATCACTGGCAAGAGCAGCTGAGCGGAGTGGCTTTGGTATCCATCGGACCGCAAACCAGCCACACCTGCCGCAGCCTGCTGGGCCGCGTGGATAGCGAAGCGGATCCCCACGACCTCGATGGGCTCGTGGCGGCGTGTGCTCAGGCGTTGGAGGGCAAGCCGCTCAGAGGTTGAACACCCTGCGCTGACCAGCCTGATTGAGCACCAGACGACCAATGGCCACATCGATGCTGGTGACGGACCAGTCAGCCGGGAGCAACGCCGGCAACCCAGACCCCACACAGACACCGCGTCGACCCACACACACAGCCCCGCTCTGATCCCCCACCTGCACCAAGGCCTGGGCCTGACCGGCGCTGCGGATCACACCGGTGAAGCGCACATCGCCAGCTGGGGCAGCGCCTGACGCGGCAGCTTTGGCCTGGGGCAAGGGGGCAAAGGGATCAAGCCGCCCGGTGGGCAGCGCTGCCACCACCTGCTCTGGCGTGGGCAGTGGCGTGAAGCCCGCCGCCGGCGCAGGCTCGGCTTCAGCAGGTTTTTCAGCCGCTGCCGGCTTGGGGTTCGGGGGCGGCAAGCTGATGGTTTCAGGCCCCGAACTGGAGGCGCAGGCCGTTAGGGCCGGTAGCAGGGCAAGCCCGCTGAGCCAGCCGCAGCACACGCGGTGGCCGCTCAGAGCGCGGCTGCGATCGGAGGCGTCATCCCTGCTGCTGGCCATACCCGCTTTGCACGAGATCGCGGAAGCGATCCAGATTGGCCTGGAGCTCCTTGGTCACGATCCCCCCCAGGATGGAGGGTTCCATCAAGGGTGCCAATACCCCCGGCAGCTCGTAGCTCACCGTGAGCTTCACGGCGGTGAGCTCGGGGCCCTGGGGGTAGAAGCGCACGGCTCCTTTGGTGGGCAGGCCGCCCACCGATTCCCAATGCAACTGCTGGGCTTCCACCCGCTGGGTGATGCGCGCTTTCCAATGGAAGCGGAAGCCTTGGGCAGCGAGTGTCCAGTCGGTGAGGTCGGGATCGCCGGGCTCGGTGACCACTGATTCGATCCAGTTCATCCAACGAGGCATCGCCTCAAGATCACTCCACACCTCCCACACCCGCTCGGCCGAGGCCTGCACGTCGGTGGTGACGCTGTGTTCAAGCCAACGGCCCATGGGAATCAAGCGAGGGGGGTGATCAGGCTGAGGTGATCAAGCAACAGCCGCATTGGTGGCCAGTTCGGCCTTCCGCCCCAGGATGGCGGCGGCGGCCAGACGTCCGCTCATGGTGGCGCCTTCCATCGAATCGATGTAGTCCTGCTTGGTGTAGCTGCCGGCCAAGAAGAAATTGCCCACCGGTGTGGCCTGATCCGGGCGATAGGGCTCCATGCCAGGCGCTTCGCGATACAGCGACTGGGCCAGCTTCACAACATTGCTCCACACCAGCTTGAGGTTGCGGGCCGAGGGGAAGAGGCGCCGCACCTGCTCATCGGTGGCAGCCACGATCTCTTCGGTTTTCTTGGGGATCCAGGGATCACCAGGTGTGAGCACGCACTGCAGCAGCGAGCCCACACCCTCCTTGCGGTAATCCACCGGGCTGGCCAGGGCTAGATCAGCGAAGCAGCTGAAGTCGGCGTCAGCGGTGTAGAGGAGGTTGTCGAGGCCGGCAGGACGCTCCACATCGCGGCGGGCGGCTTCTTCCAGCGCGCCATCGCCCAGTTCGGTGACCCAGCCGTCGTAGCGGAGTTGCACGGTGGCCACCGGCACGGCCTCGAGCTTGTAGAGGTTGTCGAACAGGGGCCAGCGTCGCCAGGCCTCGGGGATCATCCGCTGGATGCCGGGCACATCACAGGCCGCGAGGTAGGCATCGGCTTTCACTTCGATGTCGCCATCGGGGGTGCCGAGCTTGAGGGCACTCACCTGGGTAGCGGGCTGGCCATCGGGGCCCGCTGCTCCCTCTTCAAACAGCACCTCGGTGACACGGTGGCGCAGGTGGAGCTTGCCGCCGCGCTCCTGGATGTAATCGAGGATCGGGCCGGTGAGCCAGCGGTGCGGTGAACCCTTGAGCAGGTTGAGCTTGGAGGCTTCGGTTTTTGCTGCAAACATCATGAAGATGGTGAGCATGCAGCGGGCCGAAATCGCCTCGCAGTCGATAAAGCCGAGGGCGTAAGCGATCGGATTCCACATCCGCTTGATGCTCTGCTCGCTGCCGCCGTGGCCTAGGAACCATTGCTGGAAGCTGATGCGATCGAGATCGCGGATCACCTTCATCGCCCCCTCGTAATCCACCAGTCCACGCACGATCGGGCTGGTGCCCAGCGCCAGGGCGTTGCGCAGTTTGTCGAGCCAGTCGAGCTGGGGAGTGGTGAAGAAGGCCTTAAGGCCGTTAAAGGGAGCGCCGAGGGCGAAGCGGAAATCCAGCTCGCGCAGGTCGCCGCCGGTGTTCACGAACAGGTGCGTGTGGTCTTTGGGGAGCAGATTGTCGATCGCTCCCACCTTGCGCAGCAGGGCGAAGAGGTTGGCGTAGTTGAAGAAGAACACGTGCAGCCCCATCTCAATGTGGTTGCCGCCTTCATCCACCCAGCTACCCACCTTGCCGCCCATGAATGGCCGGGCTTCGTAAAGATCCACCTGATGGCCGGCATCCACGAGATCCACCGCCGCCGCCAACCCGGCCAGACCCGAACCCACGATGGCGACGCGCACCCTGCTGCTCCTATGGAATGGGCACGACTCTATGGAGACGCCCACCGGAGCGGCAGGTGTGGGTTGCGCTCCATACGATGGGTTGATCAGGCCAGGGCCTTCCGATGACCAGCGAGTCCGCCACCACAACCGCCATTGCTGAACCCGCGCAGGCCACCCACACCGGCCGCGACGGCAAGGGCATTCAGATCACTGAATCCGCGATGAAGCAGCTGGCCACGCTGCTGCCGGCCCAGGGCGACGGCAAGGTGCTGCGGGTGGGCGTGCGCTCCGGCGGCTGCAGCGGCATGAGCTACACGATGGATTTCATCGATGCCTCCGAAATCCAGGACGACGACGAGCGCTACATCTATGAGCCCGCCGGTGCCCCCAGCTTCACGGTGGTGAGCGATCCGAAAAGTCTCCTCTACATCTATGGAATGCAGCTGGATTTCTCCAGCGCCCTGATCGGCGGCGGCTTCAACTTCACCAACCCCAACGCCACCCAGACCTGCGGCTGCGGCAGCTCGTTCGCGGTGTGAGCGATGGCCCCACGACAGGCACAGCTGCAAGCCCTGCCTCTGATTCGCGCCGAAGCCGTTCCGGAAGACGTTGATCTGATCGTGCTGTTCGGCTCGAGGGCCAAGGGCATCCAAACGCCATCCAGCGATTGGGATCTAGGGATTACGTTCCGCCAGACCCTCGAGCACCCGCTGCGACTCTTCGAGCTTGACGCGCTGCTCTCCCCACTCGTGGGCTGCTCCAGTGACGCCATCGATCTGGTGGATCTTGAGCACAGCTCCTATCTGCTGCAACGGGTGGTAACGGAGGAGGGCCGCTTGCTATTCGAACGCAGACCAGGACTCTTTCTCAGCTTCTGCTCACGAGCGATCCGCCAATGGGCCGACTGGTGCCGGCGCGAACAGAAGCTCAACAGCGAGCGGGAGCTCATCCAGACATGAGCCCGCTCGAGCTGGCCGTGGTGCAGCGCAAGCTCAGCCATCTCGCCGAGCTGCTGGAGCTGCTTCGGGGGGAGAGCACCACACCACTCACCGCCTATCTCCAGGATCGGCGCCAACAACTACTGGTGGAGCGGCTGCTGCACCTGAGCGTGGAAGCAGCGAGCGATCTGCTCGAACACCTGCTGGTGCAGAAGCTGAACATCAAACCGCAGACCTACGCCGACACGTTTTTATTGGCCGGCCAGCACGGCCTGATCCCGATGGAGCTTGGCCAACGGCTGATTCCTGCCGCTGGGCTGCGCAATCGACTGGTGCACGACTACGAAGCCATCGATCCCAGCCGCGTGCATGCCGCCATCCCGCTGGCGCTGCAGGATCTAACGGAACTGCACCAAGCCCTGACCGCCCGGGTGCGAATCTGAGGTCAAGAACAGGCCTGCTGCCGCCCCATGACCGACGCCGTCGCCGAAGCACCTTCTCTGTTTGAGCAGGCCCTGCAGCGCTACCAGGAGGGAGCGCCGCTGCCTGAGGTGATCGACAGCTTCCTCACCATCACCCAGCAGGAGCCGCGGCTCTCGGCTGGGTGGACCTGCCTGGCCTGGCTGCAACTGCTCGACAATCAGCCCCAGGCAGCTCTGCGCTCAGCCCGCAACGCCGTGAAGCTCAACCCCCAGGACCCCCAAGCCCGGATCAACCTGAGCCTGGCGATGCTGGAAACCAACGCCAAGGGCGTGCGCGAGCACATCGAGTGGGTGCTGCGCGTGCGGGCGATGGCACCGGAGCTCGCTGAAGAGCTGGATGGCTCCATGGCCGATGGCCTGGCCCGCCGCCCCGACTGGCAGGCCCTGCAGAAGGTGCAGGCTTGGCTCAAGGGTTGAACCCGCCCGGCAGCGATCCCCGGCCGATCCTGCTGCTGAGCAATGGCCATGGCGAAGACCTCAGCGGTGCCCTGATCGGTCAGGCCCTGCAGCAGCGGGGGCTGGCGGTGGAAGCCCTGCCCCTGGTGGGTCATGGCCGGGCCTACAGCCAGGCGGGGATCCTGGTGCGCGGCCGCACCCGCGAATACAGCACCGGCGGCCTGGGCTACACGAGCCTGCTGGGGCGCATCACCGAAGTGGTGCAGGGGCAAGTGCTGTACCTGCTCAGCCGTGTGCTGCTGCTGCTGCGCATTGCCCGCCGCTATCGGCTGATCCTGGTGGTGGGTGATGTCATTCCCGTGATGGCGGCCTGGCTGAGCGGCAGGCCAACAGCCACCTACCTGGTGGCCTACTCGAGCCACTACGAAGGCAAGCTGCGGCTGCCCTGGCCCTGCACGCCCTGTTTGCGCCAGCGCCGCACCGTGGCGATTTACGGCCGTGATGCCCTCACCGCCGCCGACCTCACCGGCCAGCTGCAGCGGCCGGTGCATTTCCTTGGCAATCCCTTCTTCGATGGTGCCCTCAGCCCCAGCGAGCCGCTGCTGGGCACTCCCCAACAGCGGCTGGGGCTCCTGCCGGGCAGCCGTCTGCCGGAGGCACTGCACAACCTTGAGCTGATGCTGCGGGTGCTGGAGCGGCTACCGGAACCGCTGCGGCCGGCCCAACGCCTGGGGCTGCATGCGGCCCTGGTGGGCAAGCTGACGCCGCAGGAAGTTGCGCCGCTGGCCAGCCGGCTGGGTTGGAAGCTGCAGCTGGAGGGTGATGAGCGCTGCTGCCTGCAACGCGGACCGCTGCTGCTCCAGCTCGAATGGGGGCGCTTTGCGGCGGTGGTGCAGCAATGCGATCTGCTGCTCTCGATGACCGGCACAGCCGCCGAGCAATGCGTTGGGCTGGGCAAGCCCGTGCTCCAGCTGGTGGGTGATGGCCCGCAATTCACCGAGAACTTCGCGGAAGCGCAGCGGCGGCTGTTGGGGCCAGGGCTGTTCTGCGCCGCTGCTCAACCGGGCAGCGATGCACAACTCGAGGCCACGGCGGCGCTGCTGGAGCAACTACTGGAGCGGCTGCTGCAGGAGCCGCTCTGGCGCAGCGAGCTGCAACAACTGGGGCGTGAACGCATCGGCAGTGGCGGCGGGGCGGTCAGGATGGCCGCCGATCTGCACACCCACCTGGATGGCTGAACCCAGCGCGAGCCCCCTGCCCCTCGGCCAGCGGCTCAAGGGCTGGATCGACACGCTGCTGGTGGTGGATGTGTTTGTGGTGATCGCCGGCGCGATCTGGTTTGGCGTGGCCGTGATCTGCCACAGCCGCAAGATTGAAGCCCCGCTGGATTGGTTTCAGCGGCTGTGGGAGCCGCTGTTCACCCCGGCGATCGGACTGCTGATGGGGGCGGCCATCCTCAGCGGTGTGCTCGGCTGGGCGATCAACTGGTGGCAGAAGCGAGTGCAGCGCTGAGCTCGCCGTAGCGGAAGGCAAATCCCTGCTCCTGCAGACGCTTGGGCAGCACTTTCTGACCTTCCAGCACCACCTTGGCGCCATCGCCGAGCAGCAGCTGCAGCAGAGGACCCGGCACCGGCAGCAGGCTGGGGCGTCCGAGGCAACGGCCCAGGGCTGCGGCAAAGGCGGTCATGGTGCAGGCCTGCGGCGCCACGGCGTTGTACACGCCGCTGTAGGCGCCATCCACGAGGGCGGTGCTGATCAGCTGGCAGAGGTCGGCGCGGGAGATCCAGCTCATCCACTGCTGACCGTCGCCAATCGGGCCCCCGAAGCCCATGCGGAACACCGGCAGCATCTTGCCGAGGGCACCGCCATCGCCGCCCAGCACGATGCCGGTGCGCAGGATCACCACGCGGCAAAACGCTTCAGCGCCGTGGGCTTCCTGCTCCCAGGCCACACACAGCCGGCCGAGCACATCGGTGCCAGCGGGGCTCGTTTCGCTGAACTCCTGGCTGGTGCTGGTGCCGTAGTAGCCGATGGCGGAGCCATTGATCAGCACGCCGGGGCGCTGCCCTTCGGGCAAAGCGGCCATGGCAGCCACCAGGGCACGGGTGGTGTCGATGCGGCTGCTATTGAGCAGCTGCAGGTGCTGAGGCGTCCAGCGCTTCTCGGCGATCGGCTCACCGGCAAGGTTCACCACCGCCTCGGCCTGGGCGAGAGCCTGCTGCAGCGCGGGCTGCTCCCAGCTGGCCGGGTCGGCCGGATTGGCCTGGAGCCGCTGCAGCTGCAGGTGCTGCACGCCCGGCAACGGCTGTGGGCCGCGGCTCACCAGCGTGAGGCTGTGGCCAGCCTCCAGCAACATGGGCACGAGGGCGCGGCCCACAAAGCCGCTGCAGCCCACCAACAAAATCCGCACGCGCTCAACTTCAGCTCACCTGCCAACGCTAGGGATGGCTGCTGCCCACCAGGCCGAGGCGCCGCGCCACGGGATTGAGCAGCGAGCCCTGCAGCACCAGCCCCAGCAGCACCACCGCCAGCGCGAACGCGGGCATGGCATCCCCCCAGGGCACATCGGAAGCGGCGGCCTGCAGCGCAATGGCCACCGGCACCGCACCACGCAAGCCTGCCAGCGCCGTGAACTGGCAATCGGCGCGGCTGAATCCCGAGCGCAGCATCAACAAGGTCACCACCAACCAGCGCACCAGCAGCAGCACCATCAGCAGAAACAGCGCCGTGGGCAGCAGCTCCACCACATCGGTGGGTTGCACCACCAAACCGAGGCAGAGAAACAGCATCAGTTCCGCCAACTTGGCAAAGCCGGACTGGCTCGCCTCCAGCTGCTCCTGATCCACCTCGTCGCTATTGCCGAGCACCAGGCCCATCACATAGGCGGCCAGCAAGGGGCTGGCTCCCACCAGGCTGCTGCCGCCGGCCACCAGCATCAGAGCCGCCAGGGCCATCACCGTGACCTGGCTGAGGTTGAGGGGGTGGCGGCGGCGGCCCAGCAGCAGCTCGGCGGCTTTGCCCCCGAGGAAACCCACAAACGCCCCCAGCAGAAACTGCCGCACCACCTCCACCAGCAGGGGAGCAATAGCGGTGTCTTGGCTGTGGGGCAGCGCAATGGCCAGGCCGGCCAGCACCACCGCGATGGGGTCGTTGAAACCCGATTCGCACTCCAGCAGATCGAGCAAGCGCTGGGGCAGGCGCTGCCGCAGCGGCCGCAGCAGGCTGAGCACAGCGGACGCATCTGTGCTGCAGAACATCGCCCCGATGAACAGCGCTCCCGCCAGCCCCAGGGGGTGATGCCGCCAGGGGAGCTGCTGGGTCAGCACCACCACCAGTGCCAGAGCACCAGCGGTGAGCAGGGACCCAAGGGTGGCCAGGCGCATCGAGGGCACCAGCACCTGGCGCATATGCTGCCAGTTGGCTGCCAGCCCCCCAAAAAAGAGCACCAGCACCAGCGCCACTTGGGCCAGCTGATCAGCCTGAGCCAGGTTGAGCAGCGCCGCCGGCTGATTCGGCCCGGGGTTGATGTTGTTGTCGATCAGTAAGCCGAGCACCAGCACCAGCAAGATCCCCGGCATGCGGATCTGGGAGGCGATGTCGTCGAGGAAGAGGGCGAGCAGCAGCAGGCCACCGAAGAGCACCAGCAGCAGAGCCAGGCTTGGGGGCACAAAACCAGGAGCGAGGAGCGGGCTCTAGCCTGCCTGGCAGCACGCACCAGCGCCATGGCTGAAACGCCCGCGGCAGCACCCGAAGCCGCCGCCAAGAGCACCATCAAGAAAGGCAGCCTGGTGAAGGTGAACCGCACCGCCTACGCCAACAGCCTCGAAGCCCAGGCCAGCGACACTGTGGCCCCCGACTACATCTTTGAAGGCCCTGCCGAAGTGCTAGTGATCAAAGGCGATTACGCCCAGCTGCGCTTCCGCCGGCCGGTGCCGGATGTGTGGCTGCGGGCCGACCAACTGGAGAGCTTCTAAATCTCCAAGCGCCGCCGCTCCTCGTGCAGGCGCGTGCGGCGATGCTTGGCTTCCCTGAGCATCTCGCGGCCGTCGCGCAGATAGCTGTCCACATAGCCCATGGTGTAGCGCTCCAGTTCCGTGAGCGCGTCCTGCACCTGCGAGAGGCAGTGATACACGCTGAGGCTGAAGCCGTGGGCAGAAGCCGGCGCGACCATGGAGCGATAGAGCGATTCCACCTTGTCCATGCGGGCCTGGCTCTGCTCGAGGAACGTGCAGAAGACCTCCATCAGCTGATCGTCGTAAGGATCAGCAGAGAGGGCGCGCAGCTGGGCCGGGAAGGGGTTGATCACCTGGGCCAGAAGGCGATCAATCGGGGCATACACCTGCTGCAGCCAGGCCAAGAGCTCGGCATCGCCGCGGGCGGCCTGGGCTGTGGCCTTACGTGCAGCGCGCCCTACTGCGGCGGAGCGGGCTGACCCTGCAGCCGCAGGCGGATGGGCCCGATCGTGCGCCGTGCGCCGCTCGGCATCGCCGAGCACTTCCCAAGCCGCATTCAGCTCCAGGATCCGATGCTCATCGCCGCCGGCATCGGGGTGGTGCTGCTTCACCAGAGCGCGATAGGCGGCCTTGATCTCGGCCGCACTGGCTGAGGCGGCGACACCGAGCACCTGATACGGGTCGCGAGCAGAGGAAGACCTGGGCAAGAGCAGGCAAAGGCGACCGCCATCCTCGCGCTCAAGGCCACCCCATCAGCGGCGGCGCTGCGCCTACTTGCATCAAAAAAGCCCCCCGCCGAAGCGGGAGGCTTGAGGTTTTTGGTGTGTGAGTGTGCGCGAGGACGCGCGTGAGGAGTGCGCTGATCAGCAGATCAGAACTTGAAGCCCACCTGAATCAGACCACCAAAGGCGTTGAAGGTTTCGCCCTGGGGAGTGTTCTGACCAGCGGGACGGCTCAGGTAGATCAGAGCGGGGGTCACGCTGATGTTGTCGGTGACTTGGAAGTTGTACCACCACTCCCAGGCGTAGTTGCCGTCGTAGGGGGTGCTGCCGTCGAAGGTCGAGGTGGTGAAGGGGGACTGACCCACACCCATACCGGCAGAGTTGCCCTTCACAAACACGTCATCCCACTGCAGGCCCACCATCCAGGACTGCGCGTTCTTGGTGTTGATGGCCACTTCATAGCCATCGGTGAAGGTGGTGATGCCCCAACCAGCGCTGATGGAAGGCATCCAACCGCTCTCAGAGGGCTGCCAGTAGCCGTTGATAGCGAAGCTGTTGGTCGCAGCGCTGCTACCCAGATCGGCGCACTTGGCCTTGGAGTTGTCGTAGGTGTACTGCGTACCAGAGCGGATGTTGGTGCCGCACTGGCCGTAGCGATAGGCACCGGTGAGGGCCCAGTTTTGGCCTGCGCCACCGATCTGCGCCAGGAAGGAGCCAGCCGAGTTGTCGGTCATGATGCCGCCCTCGTCAGGGTTGCCCTTATCGGCATTCTTGGCCACATAGTTCACAGCAGCGGCGAGATAGGGATTGCCCTTCTTCACCTTCTGCTTCCAGACCAGACCCACACCAGCGCCGGTTTCTTTGTTGTAGGTACCGGAGGTGCCGTAGGTGCCGTAGAGGAAGTCAGTGATGTACGACTTATAGGCCGAAGGAGTGATGGCCAGCATTTCGGTGTTACGAACGCGAGCACCAATGGTGGTCTTCAGTTCGTTACCCACCGGGAAGGTGTAGTACAAGCGGTCGATATCGACCACGTTGGGGCCAGCCTCAGACTCGAACGACTTATCGAGCTTGGTAGCGCGGTACTGACCGCCATCAAAGGCAGAGTTACCGTAGTTACCGGAGCGCAGGCGGGTGCGCAGCAGGTCTTTGCCGGTGAAGCTGGTGTCGAAGTTCAGGCGAACGTCATAGTTGAAGACCATGGCGCTCAGAAGAGCCTCATCGTCGTCCAGGCCGGGGCCACTGTTGGCAGGGCCGCGGTTATAGGAACCGCCGTAGGTGTAAGCACCAATGTCAAAGGTGGCTTCACCACGCAGCTTGGTGGTGGTGGAGAACTGGGTGGCTTCCAGCTCACCAACTTTGGCCTCGAGGCCATCCACGCGGCCCTTCAGCACCGCGAGTTCCTTCTCGAACTCGGCCATCAGGCGCTTCAGCTCGTCGGTCACTTCAGTGACGCGGTCGAGGCAAGCGTTCAGCAGGGCGGCCGCTTCGTAGCGGGTCATCGCACGGCTGCCGCGATAGGTGCCGTTGGGGTAACCGGCCACACAGCCGTAACGCTCGATCAGGTTGCTCAGAGCTTGATAAGCCCAGTCGGTGGGCTGCACATCGGAGAACTGGGTGATCGAAGTCACCTGCTCCTCAGAGCCGTACTGGCTCAGGCCAGCAATGTTGAGATCAGCGGCGGATGCAGCCACAGGAGCCATCAGGCCCAGGGCTGCAGGCGCCAGAAGAAGCTTCTGGAACAGTTTCATGGTCCTCACACCAATTGAGGGGACCCACGCCAAAGCGGGGTTGCTCCGGAACGTATCGGCCAGGCCACAACCCGCGCCCGAAGAGGAACACCGGCCTCTGTCGCGCAGAACACAGCCGCCATCTGGGCAACAAAAAACCCTCCGCCTTTGGCGGAGGGTTGAAGCTTCTGGCGCCTGCGGGAGACGCGAAGGATCAGAAGCGGAAGGTGGTCTGCAGCAGGTAGCCGAAGCTGTTGAAAGTATTGCCGTTGCCGGTCAGTTCACCCTGGGGGCGGGACAGCCAGAAGATGGCGGGGGTCACAGCAATGTTGTCGCTGACCTGGAACCGGTAGAACCATTCCCAGGCGTAGTTGCCATCAGCAGGACCGTTATCAGTGCCGCCGGTCACGAACGTGGGCTGACCCACAGCCATCCCCAGCACATTGCCCTTCACGAAAGCATCCTTCCAGTTCAGGCCCACCATCCAGGACTGGGTGGTGACATTGAGATCTGTGGAGTCATTGCGGCTGCCACCCACATCATTGGAGGTAGCGATACCCCAACCGGCGCTGATCGAAGGAATCCAACCGCTTTGCAGTGGCTGCCAATAACCAGCCAGGTTGAAGGCGTTGGTACCGTTGTAGCCGGTCGCCACGGCGGCACGCGCGAGGGGTGTTGCACCCACGCTCACGCCACGGTTGCTGTAGGCATACAGACCCGTGATGTTCCAGTTCTGCCCGGTGTAGGCCAGCTGAACCGACCCAGTTGCAGCTGAATTGCCGTTGGCAACGCCACCGAGGCTCGGATCACCCACATCGGCATTGCCGGCCACATAGTTGGCACCAAAGCTGAATCCGCTCTTCCCTTCCTTCCACCAGAAGCCGGCACCACCGCCAAGAACCTGGGTGTTGGCCTGAGGGCCACCCGCGAACTGGAAGATCTTCAGGATCTTGTCACCGGTGTACACCGAGGGCCAAACGGCAAACATGTCGTCCTGACGGACCCGAGGACCGCCCACCACGGTGAAGTTCTTACCTACCGGGAACTTGTAGTAGAGGCGGTTGATCGCTACGACATCACCGCCATCAGCATTGCCCAGGTTTTCCTGGAAGCCAGCATCCAGCTGAGAAAGGCGAACAGGATCAGCGCCAAAACCAGAATCGGCAAAGTTACCCGCACGCAGCTGGGTGCGCAGCAAGTCCTTCCCAGTGAAGCTGGTATCGAAGTTCAGACGAACGTCGTAATTGAAACTGAGGGCATTACGCAGGGGCGTATCGCCGTAGGTGTTCTTCGACTTGTTGTAGAGCGGCGAGTCGCCACCGAAAACCTGACCGCCAAGCACCCAACGGCTATCACCACGCAGCTTGGTGGTGGTGGAGAACTGGGTGGCTTCCAGTTCAGCAACTTTGGCCTCGAGGCCATCCACGCGGCCCTTCAGCACGGCGAGTTCTTTTTCGAACTCGGCCATCAGGCGCTTGAGCTCGTCGGTCACTTCGGTGACGCGATCGAGGCAAGCGTTCAGCAGGGCGGCCGCTTCATAGCGGGTCATCGCACGGCTGCCGCGGAAGGTGCCGTTGGGGTAGCCGGCCACACAGCCGTAGCGCTCGATCAGGTTGCTCAGAGCCTGATAAGCCCAGTCGGTGGGCTGCACATCGGAGAACTGGGTGATCGAAGTCACCTGCTCCTCAGAGCCGTACTGGCTCACGCCAGCAATGTT
>CALRQW020000012.1:0-50410 GCA_943370455.1 Asaia bogorensis | reverse complement strand
AACCTCCGCACATCCTCCTCAGTAGCTGCACGGTCCGCCGGCAGCAAGCAGAAGTAGCCCTTGCCCTTGAACGGACCCACCAGGTTCATGTTCACCCCCTGGCCCCGTTGGAACGCCACCACGGCGGCGCAGATCTCAGGCCAGCAGGGAGCCGCGAAATGGGCAGCGCTGCCTGCACTGGGCTCCGCCAGAGCCGTCCAGCTCTGGGGCAGATCGCTGCGGCCCCTCTCCACCAGCGAATCGCAGAGGCGCTTCACATCGACATCGCTCTGGGCGGAGTACCCGCGCATGGCTCGCTCGCGCGTGCCGCCACTGGGAAGGATTTCGTAGACGCTCAGCCACTGGCTGTGGCGGCGCACACGGATACGCAGGGGCAGGTCATGGAGACGCAGGATCCCGTTGGCGCGCTCCAGGGGAGAAACAAGGCAAGGCATGACGGTGGAACCACTGAGGTGAGGGTTCCCCGCTTCTGTGAACAAGGGCCATGAGACGGCCCCTGAGACGCCGAGCGTCCTTGGCAGTTTCTTGGCAGTTATGCCAAGGGAATGACACAACTACGGTTTTCGGCGTCCTTATACGGTCTCATTTCGACCGACCAGGAAGCCTTCTTCGAACCCTGAAATCCATTGCGCCGCAGGATTAAACCCTTGCAGTCGAAATGATCTCAAAAAATGGGTCGTCTGAGATTCGAACTCAGGACCAATCGGTTAAAAGCCGAGTGCTCTACCGCTGAGCTAACGACCCGCCCGGAGCTGGAGAACCAGGTTCGGGGGTGGCCCTCGCGGGCACCCAGTGAACGTATCACCCGGAGGGTCCGGCTTCCAACCGCGCTGAGAATGACGGGCTCGTGCCCCTGCCCGCCCGCTTGTCATGCCTGATCTGCCCTGGCCTCAGCCCACGGTTCATCCCGATGCCTGGGTGGCCGACTCGGCTGTGCTGATCGGCGATGTGAGGCTGGCGGCCGGAGCCAGCCTCTGGCCCACGGCCGTGGCCCGCGGCGATGTCTGCGCCATCTGCATCGGTGAAGGCAGCAACGTGCAAGACGGAGCCGTGCTGCATGGCGACCCCGACCAGCCGGTGACCATCGGCGCCGACGTGACCATCGGCCACCGCGCCGTGGTGCATGGCGCCACCCTGGAAGACGGCTGTTTGATCGGCATCGGAGCCATCGTTCTCAACGGCGTCACCGTGGGAGCCGGTGCGCTGATAGCGGCTGGATCGGTGGTCACCAAGAACGTTCCACCGCGGGCGTTGGTGATGGGTGCACCAGCACAGATGAAGCGGGAACTGAGCGAGGAGCAGGCGGCTGAGCAGCGCGACCACGCCCGCCGCTACCGCCAACTGGCGATGGCCCACGCCGGCCGCTCCAGCGATCCTGGCTTCCGGCTGGAGGGCTGAACGGCAGGCCCAATTGCTGCGAATTCAGTCAACTGCCCCGGAGCGGGCTCGGGTGCCTGGGGATGGTCCGTAAGATCAGATCACGCACCTCTGTAACGCCAAGCCATGGACGCCCGGCTTCTGCTCGTTGTGACCCCGATCGCGCTGGCCGCTGGCTGGGCTGTGTTCAACATCGGCCGCGCCGCGGTTGGTCAGCTGCAGATGATGCTGAAGCGCGCCAACGGCTGATCGAGATCAGGGCCCCGTCCTGAATCGAGCGCCAAAGCTTTTCCGCCAAAGCCCCCGCTAGCCGGGGGCTTTTTTATGACGTCAGCGGCAGGCCCCGGACTGGCTCACTGCCCGAAGGCCACCTGACAGGCCGCGTTGAGCAACTGCGCCTCATCTGCGTTTTGCGGCGGCACACCGTTGAGGGTGCCTGAGCGGCAATCGGCGTTGAAGTTCACGCTGCTGGAGCCGTCATCCGCTTGGAAACTCACTTGCTCGCCATTGGCAACAACTGAGCTGTAGTACAGGGAGTAGTCAGAATTGGGCACCACGATGTAGTTGGTCTGGTTGCTCACGGCGCTGTCCACCAGGCTGTCGATCAGCGCGAAGGTGGCCAGGCTGCCCAGGCCCCAGGCTGCAGCCCTTGCCGGGTACCAGCCCCAGTTGTTCCAGCTGTTGCCGCCATACCAGCCGTAACGCCAAGGGCGGTTGTTGGACCAGTTGTTATTCACCCAAGTGGGTCGATTGCGATCCCAGGTGTTGATCGCTTTGCGGCGGGTTTGGTTGCGGTCGTTCACCCGATCACTGCGGTTGCCCTGGCGAAGGTCGGTGCGGGAGGTGCGGTTGTCTTGGCGGATCTCGACGCGGTCGTTCCGCAACGCGCTGCGGCCGCCGCCTCCGCTGCCACCGCCACTGAACGCCGCAAAGCCAGTGCGGGCACCGCTCCCTCGGCCGTGGGAGCCACCCCCCGATCGCAGCCCTTCACCTTTTCCGCCGCCCTTACCGCCACCGCCTTTCCCTCCACCGCGGGCGATCTGCATCGCCTCCGGCAGCTCCGTGGCTGCTTGCAGCGGCAATAGCGGCCCAACAACGCTCAGGCCCACACACAGGGCCGCACTGATGCGAAGCAGTGTCTTCATCGTCCGATGGCCTCCAGCAAGCGACGGCAGCCGTCGTCAAAACAGGCGATATCCACCCGGCCGCTCGGGCCGAAGGCCAAGCCCACCGTTTGGCGTTCTTCAAAAGCCGGCCCCTCCGCATCCGCCTTTACATCGGCCAGAAAGGTGGGGTTCACCACGCAGAAGGCGCGGTCGTTGAAGCAAAGCTCGTTGGTGCTGAAGTTGATCCAGGCGTTGCGCACGCTGCGCCATGGATCACCGCTGGCCCTGCGCCCCTCGATCCGCACGTAGGGGTCTTCCAGGATGCGGTAGCTGATCGTGCGGGCACCCAGGCGGTGGCGGTATTCGGTGGCATCCCCCACCTCCAGCGCCTCCACCTGGCAGGGCTGAGGTTTGCCTTGGCCGATGGTGCAGGTGGTGGCGAGGCTGTAGATCAGCTCGGTTTTCGCCCGCAGCGGGGGAGAGGCCGCTAGCGCCAGCCCAAGGGCTGAGCCCAGCAGCAGCACCGCAGATCGCTTCATGCGAGGGATTCAAATCCTTCCCTTGCAACCTGATCACGCCCAAGAGGAGCGTCAACTGCTGCCGCAGTTGCCCCGTAGGGTGAAGCCACGGTGCGGCGCAGCGGTGCAGACAAACAGCGCAGAGGTGTTGGTGATCGGCGCTGGCCTGGCCGGCACGGAGGCCGCCTGGCAGATCGCCAGCGCCGGGGTGCCGGTGCGGCTGGTGGAGATGCGCCCTGTACGGCGTTCACCGGCTCACCACAGCAGTGAATTCGCCGAGCTGGTGTGCAGCAACAGCTTCGGGGCGCTTAGCAGCGACCGCGCCGCCGGCCTCCTGCAGGAAGAACTACGCCGCCTGGGTTCGCTGGTGATCGGCACCGCCGACCGCCATGCCGTACCCGCCGGTGGTGCCCTGGCGGTGGATCGGGGCCGCTACAGCGCCGCCCTCACCGAAGCCCTTGAGCAGCACCCGCTGGTGACGGTGGAGCGCCGCGAACACACCGAGCTACCTGGCCCCGGCCAGATCGCCGTACTCGCCACCGGTCCGCTCACCAGCGAACCGCTGGCCGAGCAGCTGCGCGCCTTCACCGGCCGGGCCGACTGCCACTTCTTCGATGCCGCCAGCCCGATCGTGGAGGGCGAGAGCATCGATCTCTCGGTGGCCTTCCGCGCCTCCCGCTACGACAAGGGCGATGCCGACTACATCAACTGCCCCATGAACAAGGAGCAGTTCCTCGCCTTCCGCGAAGCGCTGCTCGAGGCCGAGCAGGCCGAACTCAAAGACTTCGAGAAAGAGAACGCCACCTTCTTCGAGGGCTGCCTGCCGATCGAAGAGCTCGCCCGCCGCGGCGAGGACACGATGCGCTATGGCCCGCTCAAGCCGATCGGCCTCTGGGATCCGCGCTGGGGCGATGTGAACGACCGCGACGTGCGCCGCGCCAACCGCGCCTACGCCGTGGTGCAACTACGCCAGGAAGACAAGGACGGCCGCCTCTGGAACCTGGTGGGCTTCCAGACGAACCTCAAATGGGGCGAGCAAAAGCGCGTGCTGCGGATGATTCCGGGCCTGGAGAACGCCGAGTTCGTGCGCTTCGGGGTGATGCACCGCAACACCTTCCTTGAGGCCCCGCAGCTGCTCGATCCCACCCTGCAGTTCCGCCAGCGCCCCACACTGCTGGCCGCCGGCCAGATCACCGGCACCGAGGGCTATGCGGCCGCCGTGGCCGGGGGCTGGCTGGCCGGCACCAACGCCGCCCGGCTGGCCCGCGGCCAGGAGCCGCTGCAACTGCCCGCCACCTCAATGATCGGTGCCCTCACCCATTTCATCGCCGAGGCCCCGAGCGAAAAGTTCCAGCCGATGCCGCCCAACTTCGGCCTGCTGCCCGAACTACCCGAGCGCATCCGAGACAAGCGGCGGCGTTATGGGGCCTACCGCGATCGGGCTCTAGAGGATCTTGCGCCCTTCTGCACAGCGCTAGCGGCCGCAGCCTGATCAGCACCACTGGCTCCTAGGGTCGCCCCAACCCGCCAACGCTCCCCGGTGACCACAACCCCTTCCCCCACCTGGGATGTGATCGTGATCGGCTCGGGCATCGGTGGCCTGGTGACTGCCTCGCAGTTGGCCGCCAAGGGCGCAAAAACGCTGGTGCTGGAGCGCTACCTGATCCCGGGAGGCTCGGGAGGGAGCTTCCGGCGCGAGGGCTACACCTTTGATGTGGGCGCCTCGATGATCTTCGGCTTCGGCGAGAAGGGCCACACCAACCTGCTCACCCGCGCCCTGGCCGATGTGGGGCAGCACTGCGACACGGTGCCCGACCCGGCACAGCTCGAATACCACCTGCCCGGCGGGCTCAACGTGGCCGTAGACCGCGACTACGAGGCCTTCATCGCCCGGCTTTCCGCGCTGTTCCCCCACGAAGCCAAGGGGATCCGGGCGTTTTATGACACCTGCTGGCAGGTGTTCAACTGCCTCGATGCGATGCCGCTGCTCTCGCTCGAGGATCCGGCCTATCTGGCGAAGGTGTTCTTCCGGGCGCCGCTGGCCTGCCTGGGGCTGGCGCGCTGGCTGCCGTTCAACGTGGGCGATGTGGCCCGCAAGCACATCCGCGACGAACAGCTGCTCAAGCTGATCGACATGGAGTGCTTCTGCTGGTCGGTGATGCCCGCCGATCTCACGCCGATGATCAATGCGGGGATGGTGTTCTCCGATCGCCATGCCGGCGGCATCAACTACCCCAAGGGAGGCGTCGGGGTGATCGCCGAGAAGCTGGTGGCCGGTCTGGAGAGCCACGGCGGCGCGATCCGCTACAAGGCCCGCGTCACCCAGGTGCTGATCGAGAACGGCCAGGCCGTCGGCGTGCAGCTTGCCAATGGCGAGGAAATCCGTGCCCGCCGCGTGGTGAGCAACGCCACCCGCTGGGACACGTTTGAAACCGAGCAGGAAAGCGCCGACGTGCAGCGCCCCAGAACCGCCGCCCTCGTGGATGCCGCGCACACCCCCAAAGCGGAAACCACCTGGCGACGGCGCTACAAACCCTCGCCCTCCTTCCTCTCATTGCACCTGGGTGTGGATGCAGATGTGATCCCCGAAGGCTTCCACTGCCACCACCTCATGCTCGAAGACTGGGCCGAGATGGAAAGCGAGCAGGGGGTGATCTTCGTGTCGATCCCCACGCTGCTCGATCCCTCCCTGGCCCCGGAAGGCCGGCACATCGTGCACACCTTCACCCCCAGCGACATCAAGTACTGGAATCAGCTCAGCCCCTCGGACTACAAGGCCAAGAAGGCCGCCGATGCCGCCCGACTGGTGCAGCGGCTCGAAGCGATCCTGCCCGGCCTCGGCGGCGCAATCCGCCACCAGGAGATCGGCACCCCCCGCACCCACCGCCGCTTCCTCGGCCGCATGGGCGGCAGCTACGGGCCCATCCCAGCCCTGCGGCTTCCGGGGCTCCTCCCAATGCCCTTCAACCGCACCGGCCTTCAAAACCTCTACTGCGTGGGTGATTCCTGCTTCCCCGGCCAGGGCCTCAACGCCGTGGCCTTCAGCGGCTTTGCCTGCGCCCACCGGATCGGCGCTGATCTGGGGCTCAACCCCTGGGCGCTTCCGGCCTAGACCAGCCACAAGCCAACTCAGCCCCGCGGACATCCGTACCCGCGGTAGCAGCGCACCTCTCCATAGGGTGACGCAACTGTCCGTCCAGAGCTCCATGGCCGCCCCCACACCCGGCGACGCCAACCTCAGCTCCGTTGAACTGGCCCGCTATCTCGAGCAGCGCGGCGAGCTGAGCAAGCCCTGGATGTTGCAGCTGCTGCGGCTCACCAAGCTGAAGGAGGAGCGCGCCTCCATGGATCCGCAGGAGTACATGGACAAACTCCAGGAAGCCCACGCGGATCTGATGCGGCTGGGCGAGTTCTGGAAAGGACGCGAGCAGGAGGTGTTCGGCGGGCGCTACCAACCCTCCGAACTGCTAGAGCCCCTGCCCGGTTCGGCCGAGGATCGATGAGCCTCAGCAGCACGCCCGAAGCAGCGCCGCTGCATCGCTATCCGATGGCGCCGCTGATCCGCTTCACGCTCATCAGCCTTTACCTGGCCCTGGTGTTGCCACTCCCGGTTCAGGCCCCACCTGAACTTCGCATTTGGCTCTCGGCAGCCTTGCCCCTGGGGCTGGCCGTGGTTCTGGCCTTGGTGAGTGAACAGGTGGAGTTGAGCCCAACCGGAATCCGCGTGGGGCATCCCGCCTGGTGCGCCTGGTTGCTGCGCCGGGGCTGGCAGCTGCCTTGGGATCAGATCACCGGCCTCACGCCGGTGGCCACCAGCCAGGGCGGGCGCGTGTTTTACGTGCGAACAAAGGACGGCTCGGCCTACCTGCTCCCCCAGCGGGTGCAAGCCTTCGAAGATTTTCTGAGCCGCTTCAGCCAATCAACCGGCCTCGACACAAGCTCCATCGGCCGGATCAGCCCACCCTGGACCTATCAGCTCTTGGCTGTGCTTTGCACGCTTGGGCTGGCTGCTGAGGGCCTGGTCGGAGTGCTGATGCTGCAGCGCTGATCAGGGCAGCGCTGGCATCGCAGCTCGACTGGAGTCGGTCGATCCTGAATCCGCCGGGATCGTATCCAAACTGAAGCGATACCCCTGCTGCCGCACCGTTTCAATACCGCCGCCTTCCCCCAGCCCGGCTTGCTCAAGCTTGCGGCGCAGGGTGAGCACCTGGGTGTCCACCGAGCGAGGCCCGCCGCTGAACGGTGGCCAGGCCATGCGCAGCAGTTCGCTGCGGTTGCGCACTACACCCGGTGGCATCAGCAGGGCACAGAGCAGCGCAAACTCGCGCGGGCTCAGCTCCACGGGCTGGTCGCGCAGGGTCACCTGGCGCAGCAGCAGGTGCACCTCCAGCGGCCCCACGCACACCCGCTCCTGCAGCCCACTGCGGCTGCGGCGCAGCAGGGAGCGGCTGCGGGCGGCCAGTTCCTCCAAGCCAAAGGGCTTGCGCAACACGTCGTCGGCGCCGGCATCGAGCAGGGCCACCACCGGCTCTGAGCCGGAGCGGGCGGTGAGCACCATCACCGGGCAGCGCAGCTGAGCAGCCAGCTTCAACGCTGTGGTTTCTTCCAGCAGTTCAGCCGCCACCAGCAGATCGGGCGTGAGGTCGTCGCAGAGGGCCACGGCCTCGGCTGCCGTGGACACAGCTGCAGCCAGGTAGCCGTCTTGACGCAGGCGCTGGGCCAGCACGGTGCGCAGTGTGGGGTGGGGATCAACCACCAACACACGCTTCAGGGTTGTCTCGGCACCGTTGGGTGCAGCAGCGAGGCCGCTGGTTGTGGAGCCGACAGCGGAGGATTCCACCTGGTTCTCCATGGTTCTGCCTACGCTATCCCTGTTTTCCTGGCCAGAGTGGTATCAGGCGATGCCTTGCCAGCTGTCCCATCCGGTCCTGTCATGACCGCTCTGCAACACCCCGACGCCATCCGCCACTTCCAGTCGCTGTGTGACGCCTGCCAGTCGCTGGCCAGCCGCTACCACAGCCCGGCGGAGCTGCGCCTCTACGCCGACGGCTACCTGCACGCCCTGCGCAAAACCGCTGTGCTCGATGCGCTCACCCAGCGGCGCCTCGAGGAGCTGGTGGATCGCTGGATCATGGATCCCTCCAGCTTCATCGGCCCCGGCGATGACATGAGCACGCTTTACGAAACAGGCCGGAACTGATCCGGCCCCGCGGTCGGCCTCAGGCCAGAGCGACGGCCAGCTTTTCGCGCAATTCGCCGGAGTTGTACATCTCGATCAAGATGTCGGATCCGCCCATGAACTCCCCGTTCACGTACACCTGGGGAATGGTGGGCCAATCCGAAAACTCCTTGATTCCCTGACGCACCTCTGGGTCGGAGAGCACGTCGAACGTTTCGAACGGCACCGCCAGAGCGTTGAGGATCTGCACCACGTTGTTGCTGAAGCCGCACTGGGGCATCAGCTTGTTGCCCTTCATGAACACGAACACCGGGCTGCTGCCGATCAGCTGTTCGATGCGTTGCTTGGTGGAGGCGTCCATGGATCAGGCGGTGGGAGTGGAGGTCTGAAGGGCCAGGGCGTGAATGGCCTCGCTGGCCAGTTCGCTGCGCAGCGCGCCGTACACCAGCTGGTGCTGCTTGACGCGGCTCAGGCCGTCGAAGGCGGTGGAGACCACCGTCACCTGCAGGTGATCGCCGCCGCCGGTGAGGTCTTCCACCTCAACACGGGCATCCGGCAGGGCCTGGGTGATGGCAGCTCTCACCTGGTCGGGATGGACCATCGCTAAAAGCGTCGGGGAGCGGGCTGATCAGGGAATGTAAGCGCCGCGATCACTGGGCTGCCGGAGCAGCGGTGGCGGCGGTGTAGGGGGTGGCCACAAAGCCCAGCTCCACGAGGCTCTGGTAGGCCTTCTGGCCCTGGGGGCTGGTGGGCGACATGCGCTGCACCACCCGCACCAGCAGGGGCACGGCCACCTGGGGCTGGTTCATGCGGCGCAGCAGGGCCGCCAGGCGCAGCTCGATGTTGGCCTGCAGTTCGGTGGCCTCACGACCCTTTTGATCCATCTCGCGGGGGATGCGGGCATCGAGGCCGCGGAAGGCACCGGAGAGGTTGCGGTAGGCGCTCACCAGGTAGGTGGCCGCCTCCAGAGCCTGGTCGTAGTCGGTTTTGGCCTGGCTGAGCTTGCCGGCCGCCGCGGCCGAATCACCCTGGGCCACCTTGGCTTGCACCGCCGCCAGGTTCAGGCCGGAGGTGGTGGATTCGAGCACCTTCTCAGGCTCCTGCTGAGCGCGCACGGGCAGGGAGGCCAGGCTGGGGGTGACCAACGCCAGGGCGCTGAGGGCAAGAGCGGCGATCGGCCGACGCACGGCAACAAGTCAGACGTTGGAAAACTCTACGGGCGCTGCAAAGCCACCCTCTGCAGCGCTGCGGCCCACCACCGCCAGCGCCCGAGATTCGGCGGCCGCCATCGCTGCCGCCAACTGCTGGCTGAAGCGCATCGCCGCCTCGCGGCCGTGGCCCTGAACGTGCAGCGGCGGCCCAAAGGCCAAGGCGGCCGAATCCCCGAAGCGTGGAATGGCCCTGCCGTAGGCAATACCAATGGGAAGCACCGGCACATCAAGCCCGTGGGCTGCCGCCAACAGCGCCAACCGCGATAACCCCTGCATCAGGCGAATCGGGCCCGGTTCGCGCATGATCCGGCCCTCCGGAAACACCACCAGCTGCTGGCCGGCCTCAAGCAGATCCACCGCGTAGCGCAGGCTGGCGGTCTGCGGCTTGAGCTGGTTCACCGGGAAACAGCCGAGCCGGTGCAGAAACCAACCCTGCAGCCCCTTCATTTCATCGAGGGTGACCATGAAGCGGCAGTCGCGCCCGCTCACCCGCCGGCCGGCGGCATAGGGAAGCATCAGCGCATCCCAGCGGGCCCGGTGGGTGGGGGCCATCAACACCGGACCGCTCAGGGGCAGATGCTCACGGCCGATCACGTGCAGCCGGCGGAAGAAGCCTTTGAGGGCCACGTCTTGCGTAACCACCATCGCCAGCGGCGACAGCCAGGGGCTGATGCCGTTGCAGAGGCTCTGTTCGCGCTTACTCAGCTGACTGGACGCCGTCGCCACCGTCTCGCGGCCTGCTCGGCCAATCCGTTGTGTTCAACGTAGGAGCTGAACCCCACGCCGTTCGCCGCGGGCAGGCACTTCCCCCTGCGGCCGCTGCAGCCGCAGCCAAATCCATAGGATCCGGCCAGACGCCCCCGATGCCATGGCCAGCCTTGGCGTGAACATCGATCACATCGCCAACGTGCGCCAGGCCCGCCGCACCGTGGAGCCCGATCCGGTGAGCTACGCGCTGCTGGCGGAACTGGGCGGCGCCGATGGCATCACCGTGCATCTGCGCGAAGACCGCCGCCACATCCAAGACCGCGACGTGGAGCTGCTCCGCCAGGTGGTGCGCAGCCGCCTCAACCTGGAGATGGCGGCCACGGCCGAGATGGAGGCGATCGCTCTGCGCATCAAGCCCGACATGGTGACCCTGGTGCCGGAAAAGCGTGAGGAGGTGACCACCGAAGGCGGCCTGGATGTGGCCGGCCAGCTGGAGCCGCTCAAGGGTCTGGTGGGCCGCCTGCAGGAGGCCGGCATCGGCGTGAGCCTGTTTGTGGATGCCGAAACCAGCCAGCTGGAGGCCTGCCGCGCCACCGGCGCCCGCTGGGTGGAGCTGCACACGGGCACCTACGCCGAAGCCACGTGGCAGCAGCAACCCCTGGAACTGGCCCGCCTCACCGAGGGCACCTTCATCGCCCGAAGCCTGGGCCTGCGGGTGAATGCCGGCCACGGCCTCACCTATCAAAACGTGGAACCGGTGGCGGCGATCGCAGGGATGGAGGAGCTCAACATCGGCCACACGATCGTGGCCCGCGCCCTGGCTGTGGGGCTGGAGGAAGCGGTGCGGCAGATGAAGGCTTTAGTTCAGAATCCCCGCCGGGAACCCCTGTTCGGCAGCACCAGTTCATGACCCAGTACCACTTCGTGGCCGCCAGCGAGACCTTCCTCACCGTGGAGGAGCCCCTCGATGAGGTGCTGCGCGAGCGGGTGCGCAACTACGGCGAACAGGGCAAGGAGATCGACTTCTGGCTGGTGAAGCGTCCCGCCTTCCTGAACGCACCCGAGCTCAAGGCGATCGCCGATCAGGTGCCCCAACCGGCGGCTGCGGTGGTGTCCACCGACGCCAAGTTCATCGAGTTCATGAAGCTGCGCCTGGAGTTCGTGGCCAAGGGCAGCTTTGAAGCCCCCAGCGCCTCCATCCCCGACGCCCTGGCCAGCGCGGCCTGAGGCACGGCGCCCTCAGAACAACCCGAGAAACTTCTTGCGCGGCTGTTCAGTCGAGCCCTCAGCGTTATCAGCCGGACGCCCCTGATCGCCGTCCTGCTGGTAGCGGGGTTTGGCATCGCCGATGGTGAGCAAGGCCTCCTTGTTCTTCCACCAGATCCAATCGCGGATGGGCGGGGTGCGGGTGAGCTCCGCGCGCGTGAGCCCGAGGCCGAGCTTGCGGGAGGCATCGAGCAGCACCTCCACCATCTGATCGCCGTTGCTGCAATTCGCCAGCGCCTCATTGGTGCGCTTGGCCCCATCGAGCGCCTTCACCAGGATCGAAACCCGCTGCCCCACCGACAGGGTGCGCGGATCCGTGGGCTGGCTATCCATCAGCGCTGGCGTGGTTGCCGGCAGGTTAATGGCGTTGCAGGGGTGACAGAACCACCGCCGAATGGCAAGACTGGATGCAACGCGCCGTCTGCATGACGTCCTCCAATCGCCGCTCTCACCACTGGGTGATCGGTGACGTTCATGGTTGCGCCGACGCCCTCGAGCAGTTGCTCCTGCGGCTTCCCGCTGGCGACCGGCTGATCTTCTGCGGTGATGCGATCAATCGTGGCCCAGGCATCGAAGCCAGCATGGAGCGCATCTGGGGCCTGGTGGAATCGGGCCGCGCGGTGTGGCTGCGGGGCAATCACGAACAAGACCTGATCAGCGGCCTGCAGCGCGGCAGCTGGCAGGCCGAGCGTCGCCTGGCCGGCTGCGACACCTACCGCCAGCTGGGAGAAGAGCGTTGCAGCCAATGGCTGGAGCGGCTGCAGCACCTGCCTTTGGCCTATTGGGGTGAAGGCTGGGTCGCGACCCATGCCGGCTTTGATCCGAGCACCTGGCAGCCGGATCTGCGGGTGCGGCTCGATTTCTGGCAGAACTACGACGGCCGCTTCGGTGATGTGGTGATCGGCCACACTCCCGGCCCCCACGTGCGCCGGCTCCACCACATCGTGATGGTGGACACGGGTGCCTGCTACGGCGGCGATCTGAGCGCCTACTGCCCGGAAACCCAGGCGGTGATTGCTGTTCCCGGCCTGCGGGCCGAACAGGCCTCGCCACTGCCCGGTTTCCGCGCCCGTGCACCGGAGCCGGCTGTAGCCCTGGGCTGAGCCTTGCTCACGCTGTATCGCAGCAATCGCGCCGAACTGCTGGCCCAGGTGTTGGCGGCCCAGTTGGAATTGGAGCCCCCCGGGCCGCTGGAGCAGGTGCAGGTGGTGGTGAACACCTGGCCCACCAGCCGCTGGCTGGGGGAGCAGATCGCCACGGGCCTCAGCGCCGGCATCGCGGCCAACCTGCGCTTTCCCTTCCCCACCAGCCAGCTGCGCCAGCTGGTGGATCAGTGGCTTGGCGAAAGCCAGGCCACCGGGCCAGACCCGTGGCGAGCCCAGAACCTGGTGTGGCCGCTGCTGGAGCAGTTGCCCGCCCTGCTCGAGCAGCCGGAAGCCGCACCTCTGCAGCGCTGGCTGCAGCAGCGCCAGGGCCACAGCCCGCTACGCCAACTCGATCGCCCCCTCTGGCAACTGGCCCGCGCCATCGCCGATGCCATCGACGACTACGGCCTCTATCGCCCGGCGATGCTCGAGGCCTGGCTGCAGGGCAACGCCGTGGATAGCCGCGGCCAGCCCCTCGCGCCGGCGCTGCTCTGGCAACCGCTGCTCATGCGCAGCCTGGCGGAGGAGCTGCCCGGTGAACCCTTCGGCCTGCGTGCCCTGGCACTGATTCGCCGGCTGCAGCAAGGTTGGCGGCCGGAGAACCGCAATGGGCAGCCGCTGCGGCTGTTTGGTCTGAGCAGCCTGGCGCCGGTGCAGGTGGAGCTGCTCCAGGCGATCTCGGCCTGCCAGGCCGTGGAGCTGTATTTGCTCACCCCCTGCCGCGATCTCTGGCAGCGGCGTGAGGGTGCCGGCAGCCGCGATCCCTTGAGCAGCGACTGGCTGTTGGAGGTGCCTGGGCTTGAGGCGCGGTTCGGGCGGCTGGGGGCTGAATTTCAACAGCTGCTCGAGGGCAGTGGCGAGAGCCAGCTGGGGGAATGGCGCGAAGGCGACCTGTTCTTTGCGCCTGCCGCCGTGGCCGCAGAGCAGGGCCGCCCCGCCTCCCTGCTGGAGCAATTGCAGGAACGGCTGGCGAGCGGCAACGCCGATGGTGAAGCCCCCGAAGCGCTGCAGGCTCCACCCGGCGACAGCTCGTTGGAGTTCCATGCCTGCCCTGGCCGATTGCGCCAGCTGCAGGTGTTGCGGGATCGCCTGCTGCAGCTGCTCGCGGCCGATCCGAACCTCGAACCGCGCGACATTCTGGTGATGACCCCCCAGGTGGAGGCCTTCGCACCGCTGGTGGGGGCGGTGTTTGGCGATAGCAGCGCCACCGGCGTGTCTCTGCCCTGGCGCCTCACCGACCGCAGCCAGCAGAACGAGGCGGGCATCAGCCAGGGGCTGCTCGAACTGCTGCAGCTGGGGGGAGAGCGCTTCACCGCCTCAGCCCTGGAGCGGCTGCTGGCGTGCACGCCCTTGCTCGAAGCCCAGGGACTCACCGGAGACGATGCCGCTGCGATCAGCCGGGTGCTGCAGGAGGCCGGCTTCCGCTGGGGGCTCGATGGCGCGGATCGCGGCGGCGACGACGGCCACAGCCTGGAGTGGGCCCTTGATCGCCTCGTGCTCGGCCTGGTGCTTCCAGAGCAACCGGGCCTGGCTCCCGGCAACTGTGCCCCGCTGGCGATGGAGGGGAGCCTCGAGCAACAGCAACGCTGGGTCGCCTTGCTACGGGCCCTGTTGCAGCAGCTGCGCTGGCTCGCGCAACCGCGCACACCAGCGCAATGGATCACGGGCCTCCGCCAGCTGCTCAGCGCACTGTTCGCCGATGGCGGGGAGCGGGCCTGGGAGCTGCAGAGCATTCACGCCGCCCTGGCCGATTGGAAAGCGGTGGCGGAGGCCAGTGCATTGGAGCTGGCGGCGCCGGTGGTGGCAGAGCTGCTGGGGGAGCGTTTGAGCGAGGGCAGCGGCCGGTTCGGGCATCGCTCCGGCGCCCTCACCATCAGCGCCCTCGAGCCGATGCGCGCCATTCCCCACAAGGTGGTGGTGCTGATGGGTCTGGATGCCGGCGCCTTTCCGCGCCAGCGGCAGCGGCCCGGCTTCCACTTGCTTGAGCAACAGCGCCAGCTGGGGGATCCAAGCAGCGGCGATCAAGACCGCTACGTGCTGCTCGAAAGCCTGCTCTCGGCGCGGCAGCACCTGCTGGTGAGCTGGAGCAACCGCGATGAGCGCACCGGAGAAGCGCTCGAGGCCTCCACACCGGTGCGGCAATGGCTGGAGTGGCTCAGCCGCGAACTGCCGCAGCTGCCCCTGCGGGTGCACTGCGCCAACCCGCTCGAGCGCGCCAATTTCCTGCCCGCCGAGCCCTGGCCGCCCGCCAGCTGCGATCGCCGCCTGCTGCAGGCCCGCCAACAGCTCGAGCAGGGCCTGGCGGCACCACCCGCACGGGGGCTCGCCTTTAGTGCCCTGGCTCCGCAGCCACCCCAGGAGCCCGAGCTGGCGCCCACGCCCGAGCAAGCCTGGAGTGCCCTGCGCCAATGGATCGAGCAACCGCAGCGCAGCTGGCTGGAAGGCCTGGGCCTGCGCCCCCGCGAGTTCGATCACCCAGTGCTCGATCGCGATGCCCTCGAGCTGGGGGAGCGGGAGCGCTCAGCGCTGCTGCGCCAACAGCTCGATCCACTGCCCCCTGCCCTTCCCGACTGGCAGCAGCTGGAGCGAGGCACCGGCCTGCTCCCGCCCCTGGCCGCCGGTGAGCTGGAGGTGCAGCAACTCGAGCAGCGCTGGCTGGCTTTGAGCAGCTGCCTGGAGCTGCTTGGGGAGCCGGAGCTACGTCAAGCCAACTGGGATGGACTGACAGCAGAGCTGCCCTGGCGCGGCCGCCAGCTGGTGCTGGTGCACACCGCCAAGCCGCGCACACCGCAGCGGCTGGTGCTCTGGGTGGAGCTGCTGCTCGCCTGCGCCGCCGGCCAGGCCCCCACTGGCGCCGCCCTGGTGGGCCGTGATGGCCATCGCTTCCGGGTGCTCGAGCGCCTGGAAGCCCTACCCGCCGCCGAAGCCGCCGCACAGCTGGAGTCACTGCGCCAGTGGCACAACCAACACCGCCTGCACTGCTGGCCCCTCCCCCCGGAAACCGGCTGGGCCTATGCCGCCGCGACCGAGCACCGCCGCTGGAGTGCGGCCCTGGGCGCCTGGGAGGGCAACACCATGCTGCGAGGCGAACGGCGCGATCCAGTGCAAGCGGTGTGTTTCGGCGCCGATCTGCCGCTCGAGCAGCTGCTCACGCCAGAACTCGAGGCCCTGGCCCTGGCCCTACACGGGCCCTTGCTGGAGCGGCGCCAGGAGGTGAAGGCATGAGCCTGATCCGCTTCGATGCCAACGCCATGCCCCTCAGCCCGGGCATCCGCTTGCTGGAGGCCAGTGCGGGCACGGGCAAAACCTTCGCCCTCGCCCACCTGGTGCTGCGCCTGCTCAGCGAGGGCAGCGCACCGCTCACGGTGGAGCAACTGCTGGTGGTCACCTTCACCGATGCGGCGGCGGCGGAGCTGCGCGATCGCATCGCCCGCCGCCTGCAGGAGGCGCTTCAACTGCTCGAGCCCGGCACGACAGCCACACCCGGCGATGCCCCCTTGGCGGCATGGCTCGAAGCCATGGGCCTCAACCCACCGGCGCTTCTTCGCGGCCGGTTGCTCTTGGCGCTCGAGCAGCTCGACCGCGCCGACATCACCACCATCCACGGCTTCTGCCGGCGCACCCTGCAGCGCCAGGCGCTCGAGGCAGGCCTGGGGCCTGCGGTGAGCCTGGAGAGCGAAGGCCGCGAGCGCCGCGCCGAGCTGGTGCACGACTACTGGAGCCGCCAGGTGCTGCCCATGCCCGCCGGCCTGTTGGCGGGTCTGCGCCAGCGGCATGTCACTCCCGAGCAGCTCACCGCGCTGCTGGGCAGCCTCGATGACGACCCCGCCCTGGCCCTCGACCCCCTGCCGCCGGAGCTGAGCAGCGAGGCGCCTCTGGCCCCCCAGCTCGAGGCCCTCTGGCCGGCGCTGTGGCAGCGCTTCCACCAGGAATGGCTGGAGCGCAGCGCCGCCCTGGAAGACGATCTGGCCGCCGCGGCCCGCGAACTGAAAAGCCTGGGGATTGCCGCCAAGCCCTACCGGCTCAAAGCCAAACCCGACAAGCTCGATCGGGTGCAGGCCTGGCTCGATGGCCGGCCCGATCCCAGCGCAGCCCCGAGCCATCAGGAGGTGCTCAGCCAAAGCGATCTGCTCGGCTACTTCCACCCGGGCAGCTTCTGCAAGGTGGCGGCACTGGCCCATGGCGATGGGGTGTCACTGCCGCAGCGGCCATTGATGGAGGCGATCGCGGCGCTGGTGGATGGGCCGGCGGAACTGGCGCTGCTGCACTTCGCCCATTGGGGCCGCGCCGAGCTGGCCCGCCGGCGCGAACGCAGTGGCCAGATGGGTTTCGGTCAGCTGCTCGAAGCGCTCGATCCAGGCCCGGATCCAGAAGGCGGTGAGTCGCCGCTGCTGGCGGCCGTGGCCCGGCGCTACCGCGCCGCCCTGATCGATGAATTCCAGGACACCGACCCGATCCAGTGGCGCATCCTGCAGGGGGCCTTCACCGGCGCTGGCTCGGAGCACCTGCTGGTGATGGTGGGCGATCCGAAGCAGGCGATCTACCGATTCCGCGGCGGTGAGCTGGCCACCTATCGCCAGGCGGCGGCTGCTGCGAGCACCAGCTACGGCCTCACCGAAAACCGCCGCTCCAGCGAGGCCCTGGTGGCAGGTCTCAATGCCCTGATGCGGCCCGGCCTGGTGCGCTCTGGCCTGGATGTGCCCGCCGTGGAGGCCAAGGCCTGCAAGGGTGAGCTGCTGCTGGCGGCGGGCGAATCGCCTCTGCAGGCGCTGCCTGTGGAGCCCGCCCAGCTCGAAAGCCGCGTGGCGGCCTGGTGCCAGACCTTGCTCGAGCGGCGCTTGCTGCTGCGGCAGGGCGACGCCGAGCGAGTGCTCCAACCCGGCGATCTCTGCCTGTTGGTGGGGCGCCACAGCCAGGCCGAAAGCCTGCGCGCCGCCCTGGAGCAGCGGCAACTGCCCAGCCGGCTGGTGAGCCGCGGCGATGTGTTCGAAACCGTGGGGGCTACGGCGCTGCAGCGTTTGCTCGATGCCCTGGCCAGCCCGGGGGATCCTGGCCGCCAACGGATGCTGGCGGCCTCAGCCCTGTTGGGCTGGTCTGGAGAGGAGTTACGCAGCAGCCCACCGGAGCGCTGGGATCGGCTGGCGGCCGATCTGAGCCAATGGGCGCAGCAGCTGCCGCGCCTGGGGCTCACCGGCGTGCTCGCCGAGCTGCTCGCGGCCGATGGACTGGCCCAGCTCTCGCTGCGGGGCCGGGCCCTGGCGGATCTGCAACAGGCGGCCGAGCTGGTGCAGGAGCAGATGCACAGCCAGGGGTTAGGGGCAGTGGCGGCGGCGGATTGGCTGCGCAACCTGCGGCTACAGGAGGAACGCGACCCGCCCGATGCCCACCTGTGCCGCAGCGACGCGGCCCAGTCGGCGATTGCGGTGGTGACAGTGCACCGCAGCAAAGGCCTCGAATATCCGGTGGTGGTCTGCCCCTATCTGTGGAAGGCACCAGCGCCAGCCCGCGCCGGTGCCCAGCGGCTGGGGCGGCGCTGGTTGCCGCCCGGCAGCGCTGAACCGCGCTTGGATCTGCACCTCAATCCCTACTGGGGCCCCGGCCGCGCCGCCGCCGCCCAAGACTACGAGGCCCAGCTGCAGGAAGCCGAACGCCTGGCCTACGTGGCTTGCACCCGCGCCCAACACCTGCTGGTGCTCGCCTGGCCTGGAGCCGAACACGCCGAAGCCGGCAACCCGCTCAGCCCCTGGCTGGAGCAACCCGAGCTGCCCGAACTCCAAACGATCGATCCCACCCAACTACCGCCACCAGAGCGCTCCTGGCGCCCTGATCCAGAGCAGGGATCTCTGCAGCTTGGCCCCACCCCAAACCGCCCGCTCGATAGCCGCTGGGGCCGCGCCAGCTATTCCGCCTGGGCCCACGCCGAAGCAGCGCTGCCGCCCCAGGCCCAGGACGAAGGCCGCGACAGCGATGCCCTCACCGCCCCAGACGACAGCGACGTCTCCGCAGCTCCAGCCGCAAGCTCCCTCTGGCCGGAGCTGGGTCCGCTGGCCCACTTCCCCCGGGGCGCCGGCCCCGGCGATGCACTGCACCGCATGCTCGAGCAGCTCGATTTCGCGCAGCTGGCCGACGACCCGCAAGCCAGCCAACAGCTACTCCTGCAGGAGCTGGAGCGCGCTGGCCTGGAGGCGGAGCTGCTGGAGCGGCTGCTCGAGGGGCTGGTGCAACTGGTTCACAGTCCGCTGGGGGGTGAACTGGGCGGCTGCCGGCTGATGGATCTGGCCAGCGGCAGCTGGCTGAGCGAACTCAACTTCGATCTGCCCCTGGCCCACGTTGCCTCCGATCGCCTGGTGCGCAGCAGCGGTCTGGCCGCGGCCTTTGAACAGCATCCCGGCGGCCGCTTCGGGGCCGAGTACGGCCGGCAACTGCGCAGCCTGCAGGTGGCCAGCCGCGGTTTCCTCACTGGCTCCATCGATTTGGTGTTCCAGTGGCAGCAGCGCTGGTGGGTGGCCGACTGGAAAAGCAACTGGCTGGGTCGCAAAGGCAGCCAAGGCCAGGTGTTGGCCTGCGGTCCTGCTGATTACCAGCAATCCGCCATGGCCGAACTGATGGTGCGCAGCCACTACCCCCTGCAGGCCCATCTGTATCTGGTGGCCCTGCACCGCTACCTGCACTGGCGCCTGCCTGGCTATGACCCCGCCGAGCACCTGGGCGGCTACGCCTACGTGTTCCTGCGGGGCGTGCCCGGCCCCATGGCGCATCCGGAGGCAGGCGTTCCGGGCGTGCTGGTGGACACCCCGCCGCTGGAGCGCCTGTTCGCCCTGGATGCACTGCTGCGAGAGGGCCAGCCATGAGCGCCCTCGCCACTGCCCTGCACGACACGCTGTTGCGCCGCCAACCACAAGCGGCCGGCGTGGATCCGGCGCTGCTGCAACCGCTACTCGCAGCCTTGATCGAGGCCCTGGAGCAAGGCGAACTGGGGCTCGATCTGCGCCAGGCCGAGCTGCCGGAAGGGTGCCTCGAAGCCCTGGCCGCCAGCGGCTGGCTGGTCGAGGCGAAGGAGCTGAGCGGCCCGGCCAGCGAAGCCGATCCCTGGCCTGATGAAGCTGTGGTAGTGCGCGATGGCCCTTGGCTGCGCTGGCGGCGCTGGCAGGAGCAGTTGCAGCGCTGCCTCAGCGATGTGATCGCGCGGGCATCCACACCGCTCACCCCCGCCCCCACCGCGAGCGCCGTGAAAACGGCCCTAGCGAAATCCGCGGCCGCCGGCCTCGACGCGCAGCAATTGACAGCCACCGAGGCCCTGCTGCAACGCCAACTGGTGCTGCTGCTCGGCGGACCGGGCACCGGCAAAACCTCCACCGTGGCGCGGATGCTCGAGGCAGCCCTGGCGATCGAGCCCCAGCTGCGCATTCAGCTGGCCGCCCCCACCGGCAAGGCGGCCGCGCGCCTGAGCGCAGCGCTCACGGGCGCACCACCGCTGCCTTGCTCCACCCTGCACCGCCTACTGGAGGCCCGGGGCAGCAACCGCTTTGGCCGCGATGCCCGGCGGCCGCTGGAGCTGGACCTGCTGGTGGTGGATGAGCTCTCGATGGTGGATCTGCCCTTGATGAGCGCCCTGCTCAGCGCCCTGCCCCCCACGGCTCGCCTGCTGCTGGTGGGCGATGCGGGCCAACTGCCGCCGGTGGGAACCGGCGCCGTGCTCGAGGAGCTCTGCCGCCCCGCCTGCCGCGAACGGCTGGGATCCGCCGTGATCGAACTCACCACCACCTACCGCAACAACGGCGCCATCGCCGCCGTGGCCTCAGCCCTGCGCCAACCGCAACCCAACGCCGGCGAGCCGCTCGAAGCCCTGCGGCCGCAGCTGAAACACCTACCGCCAGACGCCAACCTGCAATGGCTGGAGGCGCCTCTAACCCAGCTGCCAACGGCTGTGCTTCAGCCCTTGCGGGAGCAGCAGCAGCGGCTGCGGGAGCTCAGCCAAGCGCTGCGCTGGCAGGGGGAGCAGGTGCACCCTGAAGACAGCGCCGCTCTGCTCGAGGCCTTGGAGGCGCGCATCGCCCTGAGCCCGCTGCGCCAGGGGCCCTGGGGGGTGGAAGCCCTGCACCGCGCCCTGCTCGGTTCTGCATTGGGAGCCCCCCTGGAGCGCTGGCCCCTGGGCACGCCGGTGCTCAACCGGCTCAACCGCCCGGAGCAGGAGCTTGCCAATGGGGACATCGGCGTTTTGGTGGAGCGCGAGGGTCAGCGTCTGGCGTTGATGAGCGCTGGGCGCCTCCTGCACCCAGCCCGGCTGGCGGGGGCCGAACCGGCCCTGGCCCTCACCGTGCACAAAGCCCAAGGCAGCCAGTACGGCGAGGTGTTGCTGCTGCTGCCCCCGAGCCGCCACAGCGATCCGCGCCTGCTCTACACGGGGCTCACCCGGGCCCGGAGGCGAGTGCTGCTGGTCACGCCCGCGCAACCCACCTAGCGTCAGCCCCATGACCAACGTGGTGGAGCGCCCCTGGGGCTGGTTTGAACCGCTGGGCAGCGGCGCGGGCTACCTGGTGAAACGCCTCTGCATTCGCGCCGGCCAGCGCATCAGCCTGCAGCGCCACCACCACCGCAGCGAGCACTGGGTGGTGGTAGCTGGCAACGGCAGCCTGCTCTGCGGCACCCAGAGCCACGAAGCCACACCCGGCTGCACCCTGCTCATCCCCTGCGGCGCCCTGCACCGCGCCAGCGCCGGTGATCAAGATCTGCTGATCGTGGAAGTGCAACGGGGCGCGCTGCTCAGTGAAGACGACATCGAACGCATCGCCGATGACTACCAACGGGTTGGCGAAGTCAGTTCAGGTGAAGTGTTAGGTTGAGATCGAGACCCTTTGTGTAAGGGCAAGGCAGTTATTCGAAGCACGTCCGCTTCATTACCAGGGTGTCTGCCGGCCTGTCGACGAAGGACATTTCCAGGCCCAGCCATTCAAAACGTGACCCAGAACCTTTGTGAGAGCCTCGACAGCTCTGTGGATCAACGCGTCCACACAGAGCAGCGCGTGCAGACAGAAGACCACGTCTCTGCGCCATCCGAGCTCGCTCAACAGACCGCCGTCGAGACAGAGTCCACAGACCAGCAGAACGCCGCGAACGTTGCGGTGGATCTGAGCGCCCTCGATCTCGCCAGCAGCGTCGCCGCCGCGAGCGATGAACCGGTGGAGGTGAGCACCACCGTGATCCCCGCCAAACCCACGGGCTTCGCCAGCTTTGGCTTCGCGCCTGAGCTGCTCGATGCCCTCACCGCCATCGGCTACGAGGAGCCTTCCCCGATTCAGAAGGCCGCCATCCCCGAGCTGCTGCTCGGCCGCGACCTGGTGGGTCAGGCCCAAACCGGCACCGGCAAAACCGCAGCCTTCGCCCTGCCGATGCTGGCGGCCCTTGATGCCCACCAGCGCACCCCGCAGGTGCTGGTGCTCACCCCCACCCGTGAGCTCGCCATCCAGGTGGCGGATGCCTTCAAGAGCTACGCGGTGAACATGCCGCACCTGCGCGTGCTCCCCCTCTACGGCGGGTCCGATTTCCGCGATCAGATCGTGCGGCTCAAGCGCGGGGTGCAGATCGTGGTGGGCACCCCGGGCCGGGTGATGGACCACATGCGCCAGGGCACCCTCGATCTCAGCGGCCTGCGCAGCCTGGTGCTCGATGAGGCCGACGAGATGCTGCGCATGGGCTTCATCGACGACGTGGAGTGGGTGCTCGAGCAGCTACCCAGCCAGCGCCAGGTGGTGCTCTTCTCCGCCACGATGCCGCCCGAAATCCGGCGCATCTCGCACAAGTACCTCAACGATCCCGCTGAGGTCACGATCAAAACCAAAGGCGCCGATTCCAGCCGGATTCGCCAGCGCTTCATCACGGTGAACGGCCCCCAGAAACTCGAGGCCCTCACCCGGGTGCTGGAGTCGGAAACCAAGGAGGGGGTGATCATCTTTGCCCGCACCAAGGCAATCACCGTCACCGTGGCGGAGGCTCTCGAGGCCAAGGGTTACGACGTGGCTGTGCTCAATGGCGACGTGGCCCAGAGCCAGCGGGAGCGCACGATCGAGCGGCTCAAGAGCGGCACCGTGGATGTGCTGGTGGCCACCGATGTGGCAGCCCGCGGCCTCGATGTGGATCGCATCACCTTGGTGGTCAACTACGACATCCCGTTTGATTCCGAGGCCTACGTGCACCGGGTCGGCCGCACCGGCCGCGCCGGCCGCAGCGGCGACGCGATTCTGTTTGTCACCCCACGGGAGCGCCGCTTCCTCGGCGGGTTGGAGCGAGCGGTGGGCCGGCCAATCGAGCCGATGCCGATCCCCAGCAACGCCACCATCAACCAGAGCCGCCTGGATCGCCTGCGCCAGCGCCTCTGCGACAGCCTCGCCACCGAAGGCCGCGATGAAGAGCGCGCCCTGCTCTCAGAAATCGTGCAGCGCGTGGGCCAGGAAAGCGGCGCCACCCCCGAGCAGTTGGCGCTTGCAGCACTGCAAATGGTGGTGGGCAACCAACCGCTGCTGGTGCAAGGCGATGAAAGCTGGATCCGCCAGGCTGGCGGCGGCCGCGACGACCGGCGTGATGGCGGCCGCGACGGCATGCGCGACCCGCGCCGTCAGGAGCGTCCTGGTCCCGGCGGTCGCCGTGGGCCCCGCGAGCAATCAGGCCCGCCGGAATCCGGCATGGAGCGCTTCCGCATCGAGGTGGGCTGGCGCGATCGCGTCAAGCCCGGCAACATCGTGGGAGCCATTGCCAACGAGGCTGGTCTGAACGGCCGCAGCATCGGTCGCATTCAGATTTTCGACGCCCACAGCCTCGTCGACCTGCCCCAGGGCATGCCCGAGGACGTGTTCCAGGGCCTGAAGCGCCTGAAGGTGATGAATCGCGAACTGCAGATCAGCCGCTCCCGCGACTGAGCCGGTTCACGGGGGGCTCAGGCACACAGGCCGGTGAGCCCCTCAGTGGAGAGTTCGCTTGAGAGCAACGTCAGCTGCTGCACACTGAGCCGCTCCACAGCCACCACCAAACTGGGCTGCACGCTCTCGCATTCGCTAGCCACCAGGCTCTGCAAGAGATCAAAGCGATCCTGGGGAGCCAGCTCCCCGTCTTCGCTCCAGGCCAGACTCCAGGGCACGGGTGCCGTCATTGGAGGCGCTCGCTACGAGTGTGGATTTACTGACAATCGGACATTAGTTGGGGATCGGGCCATTTCTTCCGGTTCCCTTCGGGGTTGCTTCAAGCCTCTTCACGTGGCGCAGCACCCTTGCCGCAGGCCTCTGGTGTGCTTACGGCGCCGCTGTAGGGTGACAGAGATTCAAAGGCTTACTGGCTTCCCTTCGGAACCGCGCAGCACCCACGGATCAGTTTTCAGGTTCCGCATCAAGGAATGACCATTTACATCGGCAACCTCTCGTTCCAGGCCGAACAAGAGGATTTGCTTGACCTCTTCAGCCAGTACGGCGAAGTGGCCAAGTGCAGCCTTCCCCTCGACCGTGAGACCGGCCGTAAGCGCGGTTTCGCCTTCGTGGAGATGGCCAACGAGGCCGACGAACAGAAGGCCGTTGACGACCTCCAGAACGTGGAGTGGATGGGTCGCATGATCCGCGTCAACAAGGCCACTCCCCGTCAGGGCGGTGGTGGCGGCGGCGGCGGTGGCGGTGGCCGCGGCGGTTATGGCGGTGGCGGCGGTGGTCGCGGCGGCTATGGCGGCGGTGGTGGCGGCTACGGCGGTGGCGGTGACCGTGGTGGTTACGGCGGCGGCGGTGGCGGCGGCTACGACGGCGGCGGCGGCAACCGCTGGTGATCCACCAGCCTTGAGCCTCGGCTCAAACGAAAGCCCCGGGAACCGGCAGTACTGCCGGCCCGGGGCTTTTTGCTGCGGATCAATCAGGCGATCGCTTCGCGTTCTTCAAGCTCCGTCAGATCGTGGAGCTGATCGCGTTGCCACTCGCGGCAGCGCACCTCGCTCACGGGATGGGTGGGCTGCAGTTCGCCTTCGCGGGGTTCCGGCAAGGCGCTGCGCAGGCTGCGGCGGCGCAACTTCGCTGTCCAGCGGTGGAAGCGATGGAAGTCTCGGGTCCGTGTCATGAACACCTCCTGGTGGTGACACCACCGGTCTAACGCCGGCGCACCCCAACGCAATGTCCGTGTGCAACAGCTTCACAGACGCATCGCAGGGGCGGCCCTGCCGCAGAGGCCTGCCCTTGAATGCAGCCATGCCTTCTCCTCAACCGCCCCTGCAGCGCCTGCTGCGCAGCCTGCGCCCCCATCGCCGCCTGGTGTGGCTGGCGGCGATCTGCTCGGTGCTCAACAAGCTGTTCGATCTGGCGCCGCCGGTGCTGATCGGCCTGGCGGTGGATGTGGTGGTGCAGCAGAACACCTCCTGGCTGGCAGCCTTCGGGAACACCTCGGTGCCCGGGCAGCTGGGGGTGCTGGCCGCGCTCTCCTTTGTGATCTGGAGCGCCGAATCGCTGTTCGAATACCTCTACGCCCTGCTCTGGCGCAACCTGGCGCAAACGGTGCAACACGAGCTGCGGCTTGAGGCCTACAGCCATCTGCAGCAACTGGAGATGGGCTTCTTTGAAGCCAGCAGCAGCGGGCGCCTTCTTGCAATCCTGAACGACGACATCAACCAGCTCGAGCGCTTTCTCGATCACGGCGCCAACGAGATCCTGCAGCTGATCACCACCGTGCTGGCGGTGGGCGGGGCGATGGTGTGGCTCTCGCCCACGGTGGCGGGGGTGTCGTTCATCCCGATCCCACTGATCCTGTGGGGATCGCTGAACTTTCAAAAGCGACTGCAGCCTCGCTACCGCGAGGTGCGCGAGCGGGCCGGGGATCTCGCCAGCCGCATCGCTAACAACCTCGGCGGCATGCTCACGATCAAGAGCTACGCCGCTGAGCCATGGGAGAACCAACGGCTCGCTGAGCAGAGCCAGGCCTACCGGATCAGCAACGCCAAGGCGATCCGCTTCTCGGCCGCCTTCATCCCGCTGATCCGCTTCGCGATCCTGTTTGCCTTCCTGGCGATCCTGGTGATCGGCGGGCTGCAGGCCTGGAGCGGCGCCATCGCTGTGGGCACCTATTCCTTCTTGGTGTTCATCACCCAGCGGCTGCTCTGGCCGCTCACCAGCCTCGGCCGCACCCTCGATGACTACCAACGCGCCATGGCCTCCAGCCAGCGGGTGCTGGATCTGATCGACACCCCCATCGCCATTCCCAGCGGTGATCGCCCCCTGCCCCTCGGCAGCGTGCGCGGCGCCCTGCGCTTCCGCGCCGTGGATTTCGCCTACAGCGGCCGCGAGCCGCTGCTGCAGAACTTCAATCTGGAGGTGCCCGCCGGCAGCACGATCGGCATCGTGGGCGCCACCGGCTCGGGCAAGAGCACGATCGTGAAACTGCTGCTGCGGCTCTATGAGCTGCAGGGGGGCGAAATCCTGCTCGATGGCATTCCGATCCACCAGCTGCAGCTGGCCGACCTGCGCCGCGCCATCGGTCTGGTGAGCCAGGAGGTGTTTTTGTTCCACGGCACCGTGACCGACAACATCGCCTACGGCAGCTTTGAGGCACCCCGCGCGGCGATTGAACGGGCCGCCGAACTGGCGGAAGCAGCCCGCTTCATCGAGGCCTTGCCCCAGGGCTACGACACGGTGGTGGGCGAGCGGGGTCAGCGCCTCTCCGGCGGCCAGCGCCAGCGCATTGCTCTGGCCCGCGCCATCCTCAAGAACCCGCCGGTGCTGATCCTCGATGAGGCCACGGCAGCGGTCGACAACGAAACCGAAGCCGCGATCCAGCGCTCCCTCGATCTGATCACGGCCGAGCGCACCACCCTGGTGATCGCTCACCGCCTGTCCACCGTGCGCCACGCCGATCAGATCGTGGTGATGGACCACGGCCGGATCGTGGAGCGCGGCAGCCACGACGAACTGATCGCCGCCGGCGGGGCCTACGTGAACCTCTGGCGGGTGCAGGCGGGCTTGCGCGCCGAAGAAGCGCTACGCCTCTGAGACAGACCAGAAACTGACCGCTGCTTATGCAACGGTGAAGGGTTGGTCAAGAGGCGTGAAATAAGTTGTGAGAATGAAGAGTCCAGGCCTGAAGAGCATCGGCATGCGCCCCCGCGATGAGCGCGGCCCGATCTTGATGGCCATTGCAGTGGGGCTTGGGGGCGGGCTGCTTCTGGCTGCGCCCCTCACCCAATTGCTGGATGGACCGCCCGCGGGCAGCAATCACGAAGTGGTGAATCCGTTCAGCAGCTGGGCGGGCATGGGCGAGAAGGAGGTGGTGATCCTGGGCACCGATGTGGGCGGCGGCAACACCGATGTGATGTACACCCTGCGGGTGGACAACGGCGTGACCAAGCTCACCCAGGTGCCCCGCGACACCTACATCGACTCCAGCCGTTTCGGCCCGCTCAAAGCCAACGCCCTCTACGCGTACGGAGGCCCCGAGGCGGTGAAGCAGGAGCTCACCAAGCACCTCGGCCGGCCGGTGCAACACCACATCCTGGTGAACCTCTCGGTGATCCGCCGCCTCGGCGATGCCCTCGGCGGGCTTGAGGTGGATGTGCCGAAGCGGATGTACTACAACGACAACACCCAAGGCCTGCACATCGATCTGCAGCCCGGCCGCCAGGTACTGCGCGGCCGCGACATCGAGGGCTTCCTGCGCTTCCGCCACGACGAACTCGGCGACATCGGCCGCCTCGATCGCCAGAAGCTGCTGCTCAAAGCGCTCTTCGATCAACTGACCAAGCCGGAAAGCCTCGTGCGCCTGCCCTCCCTGCTGGCCGCGGCCGGCAAGGACATGAAAACCGACCTGGGCCCGATGGAGATCGGCGGCCTGATCACCGCCATGGGCGGCACCAAACTCGATGCGGAGCGCCTGGGCGGGCGGCCATTCATGCGCGATGGCATCAGCTATTGGGAAGCCGAGTGGCCCAAACCGAGCACGGAATCCACAACCGCTGGCACCACCGCCGGCAGTAAACCCGACCGCTACGGCTCGGTGTTCTGATCGCAGAGAGCTTCTAGCTCCGCGCGATAGGCGGCAGGCGCCGCCACCAAAAACAGCCACCACCAGATCAACACCCCTAAGGCCAGCGGGGCGCTGATCCACCACAAGCGCAGCAACCACCAGCTACCGCCCACCACCACAACCCCGGTGAGCAGGATCGACCAGGGCTGACACCACCAGGGTTTGTGGCTCCAGAGGGTTTCAGGCATGGGGATGTCCGGGGCGCGACAACACCAGCAGCGCCAGCAGCAGCGCCACCACCGCCAGCAACGGACTGGCCGCCGCCACTGTCACCCCCAGGGCGGCGGTGAACCAGATCGAGGCGGCGCTGGTGAGGCCATGCACCTGAGGGGTGGGGTCGTCGTGGCCGTTGCCGCGGCGATCCACCAGGATCTCGCCGGCACCCAGGAAGCCCACGCCGGTGGCCACCCCTTGAATCACGCGGCTGCGGGCTTCCAGATCCGGCCCCGCTGCCAGCACCATCAGGCAGGCGCTCAACCCCACCAGCACATGCATACGCAGGCGGCTGGGCTGGGGATGGCGGAAATGCTGAGCGCGATTGAAGCCCACCGCCAGACCACACAGCACAGCCAGCCCGAGGCGGAGCAACACCTCGAGATCGGGAAACAGCGAAGGGATCCAACTCACAGCACGCAGGCGCGACGCGAAACCCGGCCATAAGCTCCAGCCGAGCGCTCCATGCCGCGGCCAGTGTCAAACGAGTTGCTGCGCAACAGCCTCAAGCTCACGGTTGCGGTCTTTGTCACGGCCACCATCGCGGTGTGGACAGAGCAAATTGAGTTTGTCTGGTATCCGGTGCTCGCCGCAATCATCGTTGTAGACGACAACGATGATCAGACCATCAGTGCCGCCAGTGCGCGGATCCTGGGCACGGTGATGGGCGGCCTGATCACCTTCCTGGTGCACACCATGCTCTCGGGCTGGATGGGAGTGCTGGTGTCACTGGTCCTGATGATCCCGATCCTGCAGATGCTCGGTTGGCAGAGCGCTCTGGGCACAGCCGGGATGACCAGCATCATGTTTTTGATGATCCCGAGCCACGTGGCTCTCAACTGGAACTACGTGTTCAACCGGGCGCTCAACACGGTGGTGGGCTGCGTGGTGGCGATCCTGGTGGGATTGCTGTTTTGGCCGCGCGACAGCTACCGCGAACTCAACGCCGCCGACCAACGCCTCCGCAGCACGCTGCTCAGCCAGCTCCAGCGCTACAGCGCCTGGTTGCACGATCAGCAGCAACGCCCCACGCCCCTCAACCCCGCACCGCTCACCACCGATCTGCTGCGCATGGAGCAGCTGGTGGGGCGTGAGCGCAGCGGTCCCCGGCAGCGCCTGCTGCGCCGCAACCAATGGGAACAGCGGCTGAGGCTCTGGCAGCTGGCGCAGTTTCACTGGATCTCCTGGGAGCGCCTGCTCCAGAGCCTTCCGGAGCAGCAGGCGCAACAAACCGAGCTGATTCGCCGCTCGGTTGTGGCCTTGGAACAGCAACTGGCGGCCATCCCCAGCCCCACACCACGCCGCAATCCCCGGCTGTGGCAACAGCTGGCCGAACAGCAGCGGCTGCCGCTGTTGCCACTGCTCGCCCTAGGAGAGGAACTGCGCCCTCTGCACGCCTGCCTCGGGGGCCTGAATCGCTTGGCACCGCAGTGATCAACCGCAACGCCCTGCGCACAGCGCTCACCGCCGGACTCGGCAATGGCTTCGCCACCATCACCGGCCTGGCCGACGGTCAGTACGTGGCCTTGGCGGTGCTTGCGGTGGCTGGCGGCACCTACGGAGGAGCGATTGAGCTGGGGCGGCAACGGCTGCTGGGCACGGTGCTCGGCTCGATCTTGCTCTTGATTGGCTACGAATGCCTGAAGGACCTGCCGCTGGCGGTTGGCCTGGCCATCACCGTGGGCTGCCTGCGGCTGCTGGGGGGCGCCTTGGGCCTGAAGGTGGGCTACAAGGTGGGCGGCATGATCGTGGTGATGGGGTGGCTGGTGCACGAGGGCAACCTCGCCACCTGGATTCCACTGCGCTTCTTCTGGACCGCCCTCGGGGTGTTGCTGACCCTGCTCAGCGTGCGGTTGTTCTGGCCGGCGCGGGGGATCAGCCTCTGCTTCAACCGGTATGCGGATCTGTTCCGCGACCTTCACCAAACCTACCTGAACCTGGCCGCGCGACTGAACCCGAGCGAAGCCGCGGCTGCTTCCCCATCCAGCAGTTACCGCCAGCTGCGGGCAACCCTGCAGAACGCCCGCAGCCAGAGGCCGGCAGTGCTTCAGGAATTGGGCAATCAACCCAACCGCCATCCGGTCACCTTGCTACTGAACAGCCTCGATGCCGCCGCGTCGCGGCTGGTGACCATGGTGGATGGCATGGAGCGGGCCGTGCCCACGGCGCGCGATCCCCAACTGGTGGCCCGCCTGCACCGGGCCGAAGCCGATCTGCTCACCTGCATGGCGCAGCGCTTGCTCCTGTGGGAAGAACAGTTGCGCCTGCCGCTGGGGCTCAGCCGCCCACCGCTCCAGCCGCTGCAAGCACCCCAAAGCTGGGTGGATCTCGGCAGCGAGCTCAACGATCCAGTGGCCAATTCCGCCTCTCTCGATCGGCTGGAGCGGATTGCGAGCCGCTTGCTGCTCTGCCGGCAGGCCGAACAGGCCATCCGCGACGGCGAAGCGAGCTGGCAGGCGATCATGGCGCGGAGCTGATCAGCCCATGTCCGTCACCCGGGAACTGCTGATTCAGCGGCACAGCTACTACCGCTGGCTGCTGGTGGTGGAAGTGCTCGCTCTGATCGGCTTACGGCCCCTGCAGCAAGCCCCGCAACTGGTAAGCCTGGTGTATCTCACCATCGGCGGCGTGGGCGTGTTGATGGATTCACCGCTGCTCCCCCACAACCGGCTGACGCCGCATCTCAAGAGCTCGGTGCTGGCTCCCAAGGATCATCAACACCTGCAACGGGCCATCCGACGGCGGCGCTGGCTGGAAAACGGATGGCTCATCGCCGCGGCGGTGGAGCTGCTCTGGCAGGCCTCCCTGCTGGTGGCGCCGATGGTGGCCGTTCAGCTGAGCGTGGTGCATGTGTTGGTCTGGACAGGCCTGATGCTCTACGTGCTCTGGGCTCTCACCACGGCCCTGGCGGAAGAACCGTTGTTCAACGGCGCCATGTTGATGGGGGCCGCCGCCGGGTATCTGCTGATCGGCTTCACCGGCGGGATTGTGCTCAATTCGCTGCTGGTGCTCGATCCGCAGGCGTTCAACCTGAACTCCAACGTTCCAAGCAACTGGCCGGTAGCCATCGCCCGTGCCCCGCAGATGCTCGGCGCCGCCTTCGGCAGCCTCACCACCCTGGGGAGCTCTGTCTTCAGCGACAACAGCCTCACCAGCGTGAGTGCCAGCGTGGCTATCACGATTGTTGGGCAGTTATATGTGGCGATCCTGATCGCCGGTGTGCTCGGCAAGCCCAGACAAATCGCTGCCGTCCGTAAGGCTGCACACCCGCGCCGGCGAAGCCAGGCGCCATCCCCCAGACTGCGGCGCATCAGGCGCTGAATCGCATCACCGTGGCCCTGCGACAGCGCATTGTGATGATCAGTGCGCTGCTCACGGCTCCGGCCCTGGCAGCACCGTCCATTCCCGCGCCCCAGGCACCGGCACCGCTCTCCACCGCGGTGCCCAGGTCACTCATCGGTTCTGGCGAAACAGAACTGCTCGAGCGCAGCTGGCGCAAGCTCGATGCCGAGCTGCGGGCCCTCGATCAGCTGCTGCCCGCTGAGCCTGAGCCCGCGGTGCGCGATGTGCTGAGCACACCGGAGCTCCCAAGTAACCTGCTGCGCGTCAACCAACCGCCCCAGGGTCCGATCCAGCCGGAGCAAACCGCTCCAGCTCCGCCTCTCGATCTACCCACCCCCCAGCAGCTGGAGGCATCGGGCGTCGCCAGCCTCAGCCTGGAGCAGGCCCTGGCCATCGCCTTCGCCAATAGCGCCAGCCTGCAGGCCCAGCGCGAGCAAGTGGCGGCTGCCCTAGCCACATTCCAGGCGGCGATGGGCACCTATTGGCCCACCATCAGCGCCTACGCCGCCGGCGGCTACAGCCGCAGCCGCAGCACCGAAACCTCGCTGCAGGCCAACGACAACCTGGGGTTTGGACCCCTCTTCTCGAGCACGGGCCTGCTCACCCCGGCCAACCCAGCGCTGCCGCCCACACAACCCCAGACCGGAACCCCCACTGCCGGCCCCTTTTATGTGCCTGAAGGAGGCTGGGTGAAAGCCAACTCCGGCAGCACGGACGCCGAGGGCGGACTGCAGCTCAACTACGCCCTGCTGGATTTCGCCCGTACCCCCACCGTGAAGGCGGCTCGAGCCAGCCTCGAGCAACAACGCAACGCCTACGCCAACCAACTGCGCTTGCTGCAACTGCAGGTGAGCCAGGCCTACTACCAGCTGCAGCAGCAAGAGCAGCTGGTGCGCGTTTACGACGCGAACGTGCGCAACGACCTGGTGATCCTCCAGGACAGCCTCGATCTCAAGCAGGCCGGCCTGGTGCCACGCCTGGATGTGCTGCGGCGCCGGGCGATCCAGGCCTCGGACGAAGAAACGCTGATCCAGGCCATGGCCGATCGCGCCGTGGCACGCCGGCAGCTGGCGGTGCTGCTCAACCTGCCGCCGCAGGTCACCCCCAGCGCCAGCGACCCGATTGTGGTGCAACCGCGCTGGCCGCTGGATCTCGAGCAGAGCCTGCTGGCCGCCTACCGCGGCAACCCCGAGCTGGAGGCGATCCTCGCCACCCGCCAGGCCCTGAGCCAACAGAAACAAGCCACGGCCGCCGGCTTGCTGCCCAAGCTCTCGCTGTTCGCCAACGCCGGCGGCAGCAGCAACCTCTCCAGCCTCGGCAATTTCGAGCTGGGCGGGGGCGGCTGCTGCGGTTCCACAGCTCTGCCGCTCACCTCTACCAATGGCTGGGATTGGTCGGTGGGCCTCACGATGACCTGGCTGCTGTTCGACGCGGGCAACACCGCTGGCCAGGCACGCGCTCTGGCCAAGCGTGAAGCCGCCGCCGCTCAGCAATACGCCGCCACCCGCAACGACATCCGCCTGCGGTTGGAGCAGGCCTTCTTCAACCATGAAGCCAGCCTGGCCAAGCTCAGTTCGGCGCGGCGCGGCGTGGCCGCGGCCCTGGAGGCCTTCCGCGATGTGCGCCTGCGCTACCTCACCGGCCTCTCGAGCGAACTGGATGTGTCGATCACCCAAGACCGCCTGATCAACAGCCTGGTGCAGAGGCTCAACGCCACCGTGGGCGTGAACGTCACCTATGCGCAATTGCTGCGAGAGCTGTTGCCGATGCCGCGCGATCCCAACCAACGGATCCAACCGCAACTGCAGCTGCAGCTCTCCAGCAGCGCAACGCCCTGAGCGGGGCGATCGCCATGGCTGCCGCCTTGCCTGCTCTCAGCCCGCTCTGGCGCAACAGCCTGCGCACCTGGCTGGCGGCCACCCTCACCATCGGAATCATGCTGTGGTCGGGTCGCAGCAACGTGATGATGCTCGGCCTGTTGATGGCTGTGCTGTTCATCAACGACAACGACCTCACACCCGTGCGCAATGTTGGCCAACTGGTGGGCGGGGCCCTGATCGGCATCCTCACGGCTGTGGTGCTGCATCAGTTCTCGAGCGGCTGGCTGGTCACCGCCATCGGGTTGCTGATCACCGGCTGCCTGGTGCGCGGGCTCGGCCTGGTGAAAGGCGTGAGCATGGGCTACATGGGTTGCTGGGCCCTGGAGGTGATTGGCTACGGCAAGCATTTCAACTGGGCGCTGATCTTTGATCTGGCCTTCACCGTGGTGGTGGGCATCGCTATGGCACAGATCGCCACTTGGACCTTCTGGCCGCGCCGCCCGCTGCAACAGCTCCCGGCCCTGGAGCGCGGGCTCTGCCAACAGCTCCGTGAGCAGATCGAACGCATGGAGCAATGGCTCGAGCACGGCGGGCCCCCGCCCGCTGCGCTGCGCTCCCAAACCCTGCTGCCGCAGATCCTGCAGCTGCAACAACTGCGCGATCAGCGCCGCAACACCCCAACGCCCCAACACGTGCGGGTCCTGAGCTCCCGCTGGGCCCAAACCGGAAGCCTGTGGCGCCAGCTGCTCCGCCAATGGCTGCTGCTCGAGCCCCTGCTCCTTGAACTCACACCACCCCTGGAGGCCAGCAGCCTGCTGCGCCAAAGCCTGAACAGCCTGGATCTGCAGTTGCAACCGCAGACCGCCACCACCCCGCAGGCCGATCAGCCCTCGCCTCAGGCCTGGCTGGAGGAGGCCCGGCGCTCCACCATCTCGCCGCCGATGATCCTCGCCATCGCCCAACAACTGCAGCAACTGCAGCAACTGCTGCACAGCCGCGGCCTCGTGCGCCACGCGATCGAAGCGCGGCGGATCAGCGCGCTATGAGCAGCCCCGCCCTGCGCGACAACCTGCGCCTGGCTCTCACCGTGGCGGTGGTGAACGGCTTCGCCACCCTCACCGGATTGGCCTTTGCGATGTATGCCTCGCTGGCGGTGCTCAGCGTCACCGTGGGCAACTACGGCAACACGCTCGAGCTAGGCCGCCAGCGCCTGATCGGCACCACGATCGGAGCGATTGTGGTGTTCTACGGCTACAGGGCCTGGGGGCATCTGCCCGTGCTGGTTGCTCTGCCCCTGGCACTACTGCTGGCGCGCGTGATCGCCGGCTCGCTGCGGCTCACCGTGGGCTACTCCGTGTGCTGCTTTGTGGTGATCATGGGTTGGCTGACCCATGAACAACAGCTCGACAGCTGGATTCCGCTGCGCCTGTTCTGGACGGCCTTCGGCATCATCATGGCCCTGCTCAGCTTGCGCCTGTTCTGGCCGTCACGAGCGCGGATCGAGCAGCGCCAAGGACTGCTGCAACTGCTGGTGGATCTGGGGGAAACGCTGCAGGAGTTCCTACACAACACACCAGTGGATCAACGACGCAGAGCCCTCACCCACCGCCTTCGCGGCCTGCGCAACAGCCTGCTGAGCCTGCGGGATCAACGCGTGAATGCCCTGCGCGAGCTCGGCCCCCTGGCAGCGCAACACCCCGTCGCCCAGCTCTGGGAGCTGCTGGATCAGGCCTGCGAAGCGCTGATGCTTGATCTCGATGAACTGCGCCGCCTGCAGGCCCCTGATTGGCAGGCCTGGGGGCTGACGCCTCAACACGAGGCTGCTTTGACCTACAGCCGTACCGTGGCCGAACGCCTGCTGCGCTGGCAGAGCGTGCTGCGCCGCTCCCTCACACTGCAGGCCCCACCACCAGAGCCGCGGCCCGCTTTACCCCTGGAGTGTCTGCGTTCAGCCCAGGCAGATCAGGCCTACGCCCAGCTCACCCCAGAACAGCTGCAGTGTGTGGCCAGCCGCCTGGTGGTGCTCAACCGCATCGACCACACGCTGGAGAGCACCGAACGTCGCTGGCAGGCCTTGCTTCAGTGAGGCCTCAGGCGTTGGGCCGCGACGACCACCAACGCTCGATCCGGTAGAGCAACACCACCACCAGCACCACCAGCCAGAACCACAGCTCCGGCGGGTTGGCGTTGAACAGGATCAACAGCAACACCACCTCGCTCACCAACCAGGGCAGCTCCTGGCGCAGCAACTGATTGCGGATGGGCGGCAGTCGCGGAGTCATTGGAGGGTGTTGGGCTGGCGCAGGAAGGGGAGGTTCCAGCGCAGGTCGATGCCAGGGGTGCGGTAACCGCCGGTGAGGGAGCGAAGGCCCGGGATCACGTAGGTGATCGGAGAGCGCCACTCCACATAGGCGTGGGTGGAGATGGTGAGGCCTTCGCGGATCGGGAACACACCGCTGCCACCGGAGAGGGTCCAGCGGTAGCCATCCACGCTGCTCGGATCGTGCTCCAGCTCAATCTCGCTGCGCATCACTGGGCCGTTCTTGGTGAGCTCCTGGGCCAGCTGCGGGTTGCCGATCGTGGTGGAGATGTCGTCTTCGGTGGCGGGAAGCGTCAGCACCTGATTCACCTTGCCCACGATGCCGCCGAAGCGGCCGCGCTGCTTCCACAGCGGCACCACCTCCACCGGCAGCCCGAGGGGCAGGCGGCGGGCATCAGCCGGCGAGAAGTAAGCCACAGCCTTGAGCGGGCGATCCTTGCTGTTGGGTTGCTCCGGCCGGCCGATCGTGCCCAGGCGCTGGCCGGTGCTCACGGTTTGCCCGGGGATCACCTGCAGATCGAGCACGGTGCCATCGCGCTCGGCGTGCACCTTGCCGTCGTAAGAGATCTTGGCCTGCGTCACCTCGATCTGACGCTTGAGATCGTCGATCTGATAGCGGCGCTGCAGGGCCTGGGTTTCGATGTTGAGCTTCACCTGCTGGTAGCTCGTCACCACATTGCGCTCGTTGATCTTCACGTCATCGAGATTCACGCTGGTGCTGGTGAACCCCTGCTCGGCCGACACCACTTCCGAGGAGAGCGGCGCCACCACCTCACGCTTCGCCAACCATTCCAGGTTGCGCAATTTGCTCGAATACGTCGACTGGAGTTCGCCATAGCGCTGGCGATCGTCGGAGTATTTGGCCAGGGCTGTATCGAGGGCCCGCTTCTCCGTGAGCAGGCGCTGTGCATCGCGGTAGTCGAGCTTCTCGTTGTGGCGCTCGAGCTGGCGCAAGTTGCCGCGTTGCTGCTCCAGTTGCCGCTCGAGCACTGGCAGATAGAGCTGCATCAGCACCTGGCCCTTCTTCACCTTCTGCCCCACCCGCACATACACCTCACGCACCTGGCCGCCGGAGCGGGCATTGAGGATGCCGGCGTTATCGGGATAAATCAGCACGCCGGTGCCCTTCACCTCGGTGGGCACCGGCCAGAACAGCGCCCACAGCACCACCGATCCGGTCACCCCCGCCAGGCACACACCCACCTGGTTGTGATCGCTCAGCCCCTGCCAGTGCTCGCGCAGCTGCTGCGCACGCCGCCGGTACCAAGGCGCGTCAGCGGTGGGGGAGGCCTGGGTCATGGCAGCCAGCTTGCAGGAATCACTGGCCGCTGTCAGCCCCTGGCGGCCACACCCCCAGCTGTTGCAGCTCGCGCTGCGCATGAACTGCCCGCTGGTGGGGTCCGGCCAAGCGCTGGGCCAGCAGAGGCGCCAGCACAGGCACCTGGGCGAAGGCGCCACTGAAACCGGTGAACAACCAAAGCCCCGGCGCATCCTCCACTGGCCCCACCAGCGGTGCACTGCTGCCGCTGAAGGCAACCGGGGCCTGCCGGAGCACGGCGGAGCTGCTGGCGCCTTGGAGTATCCACGGGGTGCGGGCCACCAGCTCTTCGCGCAGCTCCTGCTCACAACGATCCGCCGCCGGCGGCCCAGCCGCATCAGCCCCCTGGGCCGCAATCCAGGTGTGCTGCCCCACCAGAGCGCCGCGGCCCCAGGGCACCAAGCCTGGATCCACCACCCAGTCGCTCTGCTCGAGGCTCGCGGCGCGGCGCTCGAGGGCCAACCGCGCAAACCCCTGGGGCAGCCAGGCGGCCGGGCGACCCAGAGCAGTCGGAAATGCGCTCAGCTCCAGCACCGCCGCCCAGCTCCTGCGCAAGATCCGGGGCAAACCCGGCCAAAGCTGCCGGCAACCGGCACCAGCCGCCAACACCACTTGATCGCCGGAACATGTGCCGCCATCGCTGAGTTGCAGCGTCCAACCCCCAGCTGCAGGTGTTAGGGCCTCGACCCTGGCGCTGCGCCGCTCCACCCCTGCCTGCTCCAACGCCACAGGCAAGCGCTGGGCGAGCACGGCGGTGTCCACCTGAGCCAGAGGCAACAGCCCCAGACGACCCAGCAGAGACACCCACCGGTTGGGGCCGTGCAAACGGAGCCTCCGCCGCTGCCAGCCCAGGGGGCCATGGCGCTGCTCGAGCGAGCGCCAATGGCGCGAGGAATTAGCGGATCGGCGAGCCAGTGTGGTGGGGGCCAGCGGCCACCCTGGAATCACGCCATAGCTGATCGCCGTAGCCGAACAGCTGTCATCGCCTGGCGGGCCATCGATGAGGGTGACGGCCGCACCCAGGGCGCGCAGTTCAAGCGCCAGCAGCGATCCGGCTAGCCCCCCACCGACGATCACAACGCCGGCGGGGTCTGACGCCATCAGATCCGCAGGGTGAAGGAGCTGATCACCTGGTGGAACAGACCTTCCACCTTCGGCCAGCGCACCTCATTGGTGCTGGCGGCAAAGGTATAGAGGCGGCCGCGATCCACCACCACCGTGGCCAGCTCGTGGCGATCGCGGTCGTTGAGATGCACCGTGTATTCCAGGTCGTAGAAGGTGCGACCGCCGTCTTCGCGCTCGGAGGCCTCCACCAGCTCGGCCTCACGACCGCTGCCTTCCGGGGCGATCACCACGCGGCGCAGCTTCTCGCCCACGGCCACGGCGCTGCCGAGGTTTTCAAGGCTGTTGGTGCTGTTCACATCCGACACCACCAGGCTCAAGGTTTCATCGGCATTGATCAGGTCGTGGAACACCACCTGAGGGCCGTCGCTCACCTGCACCCGCGTCCAGCCGGTGGGATAGAGGAAGGCGTAGCGCCCATCTGGGCTTTGGTAGGAATTCAGCCCAGCTGCCGCCGCGCTGCAGGCGCTGAGCACCACCGCCAACAACACAGCCAGCAGGGCCGAGAGCGGTGCCCGGCGGCGGATCGAACGGGCGTTCGGTTGCGACATGCGGCTGGGCAGGAGCGTGCGGCCGCCATTCTGGCTCGCCGCCTCCGGCTGGCCCACCTAGATTCCGCCCAGCTGCTGGCAGCGCCCTGAGCGGCTTCACCCGCCCCCTGGCCCGACTGATTGATCAGTTCGAGCGCCTGCCCGGCATTGGGCCGCGCACAGCGCAGCGCCTGGCCTTGCATCTGTTGCGCCAGCCAAGCGAGCAGATCCAGGCCTTCGCCGATGCCCTGCTGGCCGCGAAGAGCCAGGTGGGCCAATGCCAGCGCTGCTATCACCTCTCCGCCGAACCCCTCTGCGAGATCTGCCGAAACCAGGAGCGCAACACCGGCGTGCTCTGCGTGGTGGCCGACTCGCGCGACCTGCTGGCCCTGGAGCGCACCCGTGAATTCAAGGGCGGGTACCACGTGCTCGGCGGCCTCATCTCGCCCATGGATGGCGTGGGGCCCGAGCTGCTGCAGATCCAACCGCTGGTGGAGCGCGTAGATCGCGATGGCATCAGCGAAGTGATCCTGGCCCTCACCCCTTCGGTGGAAGGCGACACCACCAGCCTGTATCTAGCGCGATTGCTCAAGCCCTTCACCCAGGTGAGCCGCATCGCCTACGGCCTGCCGGTGGGCAGCGAACTGGAATATGCCGATGAGGTCACGCTGGCGCGCGCCCTGGAAGGGCGGCGGCGGATGGAATGACCCCATGAGTCGCTACAGCGCTACCCCACCCAAGGAACGCCTACCGGAGTGGATCCGCTCGCCGATCGGCAATGCCAGTGCCTTGGAGGCGGTGCAAACGGTGGTGAAGCAGCAGCGCCTGCACACCATCTGCGAAGAGGGCCGCTGCCCCAATCGCGGCGAGTGCTACGCCGCCGGCACCGCCACGTTTTTACTGGGGGGCCCGATCTGCACCCGCAGCTGCGCCTTTTGCCAGGTGGAGAAGGGCCAGGCTCCTGCCCCTTTTGATGCGGATGAAGCCGAACGGGTGGCGGAGGCCGTTGAGGCCATGGGGCTGCGCTATGTGGTGCTCACCGCTGTCGCCCGCGACGACTTAGCCGACCACGGCGCCTGCCTGTTCACCAACGCGATGGCAGCCATCCGCCGGCGCAATCCTCTGATCGCCATCGAGGTGCTCACGCCCGACTTCTGGGGTGGATACCGCGACGAAGCCGAGGCGATCGCCGCCCAACGCCAACGCCTGAGCGCCGTACTTGCTGCTGAGCCGGTGTGCTTCAACCACAACCTCGAGACGGTGCAGCGGCTGCAGGGCGAAGTGCGCCGCGGCGCCACCTACCACCGCTCCCTGGGACTGCTCGCCGCCGCCCGTGAGCTCGCACCCCAGATCCCCACCAAAAGCGGCCTGATGCTGGGGCTGGGCGAAAGCTTCGAGGAGGTGGTGCAGACCCTGAAGGATCTGCGCGCTGTCGACTGCCAACGCCTCACCCTGGGCCAATACCTGCGCCCCTCGCTGGCTCACATCCCGGTGGATCGCTACTGGACGCCCGCCGAATTCGAGCAGCTCGCGCAGATCGCCCGGGAGCTGGGTTTCGCCGATGTGCGCTCAGGCCCGCTGGTGCGCAGCAGTTATCACGCCGGATCCGCCCACTGAGCCGCTCGCCAGGCCCGCTCCAATCCCTCCGCGCAATCGCCGCGCATCAGCAGACCCGCCCCTCCCCACACCAAGCGCAGCGGTAGATCGGCCGCCGCAGCTCCCACATCACGGATCGGCTCAAATCCCAACCGGCGGAAGTAGCGCACCAGCCGGCGATGCTGCGCCTCGTGATCGCGGATGGCGAGCAAGCGGGCGCTGCGGCAGGGGGTGGCCTCCAGTGCCCAAGCGAAGGTGGCCGCCCAGATCAACGCCCCAACGCCCTGGGTGTGGGATCCCTGAACCCGCATCGTGTCGAGCTGGAGACCATCCGGCAGCGGCAGGGTCCAACCTTTCAGCTCCCCGAGCAGCAGGGGCGGCAGCTCGGGCCGAGGCCGCGCCACCACCACCCGCAAACTGGTGATCGCCAGCCAGCGGCGCACCTGCAGCCGCAGCAACAGCCCCCACGCCGCGGCCAGCTGCTCAATCTCGGCGAGGGAGGGGGGCGTCATGCGGTGAAGGGCTGCGCCAACAGCACCGCCTCAAGCGGCAACGCACCATAGAGATGCGGAAACAGCTCACCGGTTCCCGGCGCCGGCTCACGGCGTAGCTCCAGCCCCGCGGCAGCCAACCTCTGGGGAGCAATGCTCAAGAGCACCACCTCTCCTGGCGGGAGATCACCATAAAAGCGCTGGGCAGTGGCTTCCACCTGGTGAGCAGCGCTGAGATGGATGTAACCCACCTCCTCCAGGGAGCGGCCACGGGTGGAGCGGCGATAGGAGCCTTCGCTGCGGGCGCTGTTCCACTCGGCCCGCAAAGCCAGGTGATACAGCCACTTGGGGGATCGCCAGGCGCTGCGCTCCGCCCAGGGAGGATCCATCACCGCAGCCAGAGCAGGATCCGCCAGAAACCGAGCCAGCCACCGCTGCAGTGGCTCCAGATCGGGTTCCTGATCAAAGCCGTCGGGATCGGCCAGGCGGAACTGACGCACAAACGGAAGCAACGCCCAATCCGCCAACGCGGGGCGATCCCCCAACAGCCAGCCGCCGCCCTCCAGGCGAGCGCTCCACCCTCGCAGGATGGCGAGGGCCGCGAGCCGATGCTCAGCCGACGCCTCACCGGGGTAGCGATCCGGGTATTTGAATCGGTCCAGGTGGTGTTTGAACGGGCCATCGTTCTCTGCCAGCAGGCTCTCGATCAACGCGTGCTCAGCGCTGCTCCAACCCTGCAGCCAGCCGCCCGGATCAGCCTGCGCCAGCGCCCAGCGCATGATCGCCAGGCTCTCCTCCAGCACGGCCCCGTCGGGCAACACCAGCACCGGCACGGTGCCTTTGGCGGAGGCGGCTAGCAACTCAGGGGGCTTGGCCTTGAGGGCCACCTCCCTCAGTTCGAGGCGCTCACCCGGCAGCAGACCCGCTGCAACGCAGGCCAAACGGGCCCGCATCGCATAAGGGCAGCGGCGAAAGCTGTAGAGAACCGGCAACACCGCAGGGCTCCACACGCTCAGGCCGGCCGGCCGATGTGCTGCTCGCCCCGCTCACGGGCCAGCCGCATCTGGCGCTGCCGCTCGGCGAAGCGCGCACGGTCGGCGTCGCTGAAGCGATCCAGGCAATGCACGCAGCTCACACCCTCGCGGTAGGAGGGCAGCTCACGATCGGCGGGCGAGAGCGGCAGGCCGCAGGCATGGCAGAGGCTGTAGCTGCCGGGCTCGAGCTGATGGTTCACGCTCACCCGCTGATCGAACACAAAGCATTCGCCCTGCCAACTCGTGCCCTGCTCGGGCATCTCCTCGAGGTAGCGCAGGATGCCCCCTTGCAAGTGATGCACGTTGGTAAAACCCTGCTGCAGCAGATAAGCCGTACTCTTCTCGCAGCGGATGCCGCCGGTGCAGAACATGGCGATCGCTTTGGGTTGGCGCTGCTCCACCAGGGGCCGCAGCTCACGCTCCACCCAAGCAGGAAACTCGCGGAAGCTCTCGGTGCCGGGATCGATCGCCCCTTCAAAGGTGCCCACCGCCACCTCATAGGCGTTGCGCGTATCCACCACCAACGTGTCTGGATCACGGATCAAGGCATCCCACTGCTGCGGCGGCACGTAGGTGCCCACCTGCTCGGCGGGCTTCACCGTGGGGCAGCCCATGGTCACGATCTCGCGCTTGATGCGCACCTTGAGCCGATGGAACGCCTGCTCGGGGGCCGCGCTGAATTTCGCCTCCAGCTGACCCAGCCCCGGCAACCGCCGCAGCTTGGCCAACACAGCCTGCACACCGGGTTCCGGGCCGCTGATGGTGCCGTTCACACCCTCTTCCGCCAACAGGATCGTGCCCCGCACGCCGCCGGCCTCAGCCAACGCGCGCAGCTCCGCTTGCAACGCCGGCAGCTCCGCCATGGCCGTGAAGCCATAGAAGGCCGCCACCTGCACGCTCACGCCGGCACGGCCTCCTGCCAGGGGGTCACACCGGCGGCGGCTAACAGCTCCTGATCCGCCGCCACATCCGGGTTGCCGGTGGTGAGCAGCGTGTCGCCGTAGAAGATCGAATCCGCGCCCGCCAGCAGGCAGAGCACCTGGGCCTCCTGGGTCATCGTTTCGCGGCCGGCGCTGAGGCGCACCCGGCTGTAAGGCATCAGGATCCGCGCCACGGCCACCATCCGCACGAGCTCGAGCGGATCCACGGCAGGCTGCTCCTCAAGGGGAGTGCCCTCCACGGCCACCAGCACATTGATCGGCACGCTCTCGGGATGGGGGTTCATCGCGGCGAGCACCTGCAGCAGCGAGGACCGATCGGTGAGGGTTTCGCCCATGCCGATGATCCCGCCGCAGCACATCGAGATGCCCGCCCGGCGCACCCGCTGCAGGGTTTCCAGCCGCTCCTGGAAGGTGCGGGTGGTGATGATCCGGTCGTAGTGCTCGGGGCTGGTGTCGAGGTTGTGGTTGTAGGAGGTGAGCCCAGCCTCCGCCAGCCGCTCGGCCTGGCTGTCGGTGAGCATGCCGGCGGTCACGCAGGCCTCCATCCCCAGCTCGCGCACGCCGCGCACCATGGCGAGCATCGCTTCGAAGGGGGCTCCATCGCGGATGTCGCGCCAGGCCCAGCCCATGCAGAAGCGATGGGCACCGGCCTCCTTGGCGGCGCGGGCCCTGGCCAGCACCGGTTCCACCTCCAGTTCGGGGCGGCCGGTTACGTCGCTGCTGTTGTGCATCGACTGGGGGCAGTAGGCGCAGTCTTCCTCGCAGCCACCGGTTTTCACGCTCAGCAGTGAGGCCAGCTGCACTCGGTAGCCAGGGTTGGCCTGCCGGTGCACGGCCTGGGCACGCCAGAGCAGATCCATCAGCGGCAGCTCCAGGAGGCTCTGAATCTCGGCTGTGCTCCAGTCATGGCGCAGCTCGAGGGCAGGGAGGGTCAAGGGGCTGGAACTCATCGGGAGGCGTGGGGTTCAACACCGCCAAAGCGGCGCTGCCGGCTCTGGTAATCGAGAAGGGCGGCGGTGAGCGCCGCTTCGTTGAAATCCGGCCAGAGCACATCGGTGATGTGCAGCTCGGCGTAGGCCAGCTGCCAGAGCAGGAAATTGCTGATGCGCTGCTCGCCGCTGGTGCGGATCAGCAAATCGGGATCCAGCTCACCGGCGGTGAACAACTGATCGGCGAACTGCTGCTCATCGATGGCGGCGGGATCGAGCTCCCCGCGCGCCACCTGTTCCGCCAGCAGCCGCGCTGCACGAACCAGTTCACGGCGCCCCCCGTAGTTGGTGCAGACGTTGAAATGAATGCCCGTGTTGGCGGCCGTGCGGCTGGTGGCATCGGCGATCAGCTGCTGCAGCCCCGCCGGCAACTGCTCCAGATCCCCCAGGAAGCGAATCCGCACCTGTTCCTCCTCTAGGGCCTGCAACTCCCGGGCAAGCACCCGCTCAAACAGGGTCATTAGGAAGCTCACCTCTTCGCCGGGGCGGCTCCAGTTCTCGGTGGAGAAGGCGTAGGCGGTGAGGGCACCGATGCCCCAATCGCTGCAGAGGCGCAGGGTGCGCTTCAGCGCTTCAACGCCCTCGCGGTGCCCCATCACGCGGGGCAGCTTGCGCTGATTCGCCCAGCGGCCATTGCCATCCATGATCACCGCCACATGGGCCGGCAATCGAGCAGGGTCCAGGCTGGCGGGCAGCAGCGAACGGGAAGGCTGATTCCCCTGGACAGCGGTGGCAGTCGCCAGGGAGCGACTCATGAGCTGGATTCGGCCTTATCCATGGCCACGGTACGCCCAGCACCCTTGGCGGCCTGCTTACTGCTCTGGGCGAGGGATTCGCCGAGGAGCTCCTGCAAACGGCTGCTGGTGAGCGGCCGCTCCAACCGCCCCTGGCGCGCCATCGAGAGCGTTCCGGTTTCCTCAGACACCACGATGCACAGGCAGCGATCGAAGCGCTCGGTGATCCCCAATGCCGCCAGGTGGCGGGTGCCATAGCGGTTCAGCCCCTGGCGCGAGAGCGGCAGGATTACGCCCGCCGACAGGATGCGGTTGCCCTTCACCAGCACTGCACCGTCGTGCAGGGGCGTATCGACAGCAAAGAGGTTGAGCAGCAGGTCGGCTGAGAGCTGCGCATCGAGGGCGATGCCGGGGTTGAGGAAATCCTCAGGGCGGAGGTCGCTGCCCAGATCCACCACGATCAGGCCGCCGCGGCGCAGCTGCGAAAGCCGGCCTGCAGCCTCACTGAGCACTGCTGCCGATCCAGAGGCCAGCTTGTCGCCCCGCTGACTGCCAAACAGCACATCGAGCCGGCCGGTGCCGAGCAGTTCCATCAGCCGCCGCAGCTCCCCCTGCCAGAGGATCGCCAGAGCCAGGCTGCACGCCATTACTAAGGCGTCGATCAGCTTGCTGGTGAGCGGCAGGTTGGCGTAGCGCTGCACCACCCAGGCCAACGCCACCAGGGTGAGGTAGCCGCGAAGCAACCAAAGGGTGCGCGGCTCATTCACCCGCGCCAGCAACACCATGCCCAGGGCCGTGGCGAGCAGGAGATCCAGCACAGCACCCAGCTGGATTCCCGCTAACACCCCGAACACCCCCGGCACAGCTTGATCCTGCGGCTCAGGCTACCGGCCGCAGCCGCTCGGGCAAAACGTCGTAGCGCAGCAGATCTTCCGGCTGCTCCCGGCGTTGCACCACATCGGCCATACCGTCGTGCACCATCACCGCCGCCGGGCGGGGAATGCGGTTGTAGTTCGACGACATCGAGGCGTTGTAAGCACCGGTGGCAAACACCGCCAGCACATCACCGCTGGTGGCCGGAGGCAGCGCGAGATCCTTGAGCAGCACGTCGCCGGATTCGCAGTGCTTGCCGGCCAGGGTCACGGTGTCGGAGGCCTCAGCCTCGGGCCGATCCGCCAGCACAGCGGTGTACTGGGATTGATAGGTGATGGGGCGAGGGTTGTCGCTCATACCGCCATCCACAGAGAGATAGGTGCGGATGCCGGGGATGTCCTTGCGGCTGCCCACGCTGTAGAGGGTTACTCCAGAGGTGGCCACCAGAGAACGACCGGGCTCACACAGCAAGCGAGGCAGATCAAGGCCCCGTTCCTGGCACGCCGCGGCGACGGCTTCGGCCACCGTGCGCACCCACGCATCGATCGACGGCGGATCGTCGCTCTTCACATAGCGAATCCCCAGGCCTCCGCCCACGTTGAGATCGCTCACGGGATGACCCATCTCCCGCGCCAGCTTGAGGGCATCGGCCATCACGCCAGCCAGATCGCGGTGGGGCTGCAGCTCGAAGATCTGTGAACCGATGTGGGCGTGCAGACCGGTCACTTGCGCCCAGCTGCACTGCTTGAGGTGCAGGAGCACCGCTTCCAACTGATCGGGGTCGAAACCGAACTTGCTGTCGAGGTGCCCGGTGCGGATGTATTCGTGCGTATGGCACTCGATCCCAGGCGTGAAGCGCAGCATCAGGCGCACGGGATGGGAGGGCGCCAGGCTGGCCAGCTGCTCGATATCGAGCCAGTTGTCGGCCACTACCGTCACCCCCAGCTCCACCGCCAGGCGCAGCTCCTCGAGGCTCTTGTTGTTGCCGTGGAACACGATCCGCTCCGGCGGCATCCCGCCTTGCACGGCGGTGAGCAGCTCACCCGCTGACACTGCATCGAGCCCCAGACCTTCCGAAGCCACCACCGCCGTGATCGCCAGGCTGCTGTTGGCCTTGGAGGCGTAGAGCGCTAGGGCTGAGCCGGGGTAGTGGGAGGCCAGGGCCTTGCGGTAGGCCTGGGCGGTACCGCGCAGTGTGGCTTCGTCGATCACATACAACGGTGTGCCGTAGCGGCGCGCCAGATCGCTGAGCACACAGCCACCCACCAGCAGCCGACCTTCAGGGTCGAGTGCTGTGGTGACGGGGGTGAGGTTGCGATTGGGGCTGGCCACATCGCGATGGGCTTCGTAGGGCCGCTGATCGACGGCCACATCCGCTGCGGGAGCGGCTTCACGGGTACTGGTCATCGGGCGATCCTATGAAGAGCCCCGCCGGCGCCTGGTGTCAGCTGAGACAGAGCCCCAAGCCGCAGATCATCCTCAAACCCAGGTTTTGGGAGCAGAGCAGGTGGAGGCCTGCCTGGCTCTCGATCAAGCCAGCCTTGGGGGGCTGTGGACGCGGGAGCAATTGCAGCAGGAACTGAGCCAAAGCGATCGCTTGTGCGTGGGTTTACTTCTTGAGCAGCGCTTGATCGCAGTGGCCTGCGGCTGGCTGGTGGTGGATGAACTGCAGATCGGAGCCGTGGCGGTGGCGCCCGATCAACGCCGCCGAGGCCATGGTCGGCAGGTGCTAATGGCCCTGCTGCAAGAGGCCCGCCGCCGCGGCGCCATGCGCGCCACCTTGGAAGTGAGTTCAGCCAACACCGCTGCCACAGCTCTCTACGAGCACTGCGGCTTCAGCACCGAGGGCATCCGTCGCGGTTACTACCGCAATGGCGACGATGCCCTGATCCAATGGGTGCAATTACAGGACATGGAAACGGTTCGGATTGCCGCCCATTCCTGATGCGAACAACCGAATAAATGCGTTGCTTGAGTTGTTGAAACAGGCCATGCAGAACCCAGCTACATCAGTGGTTTTGGCCGATTGCAGCCACACACCACACTCCCCAGGCCAACCCTGATAAGTTGGGAGTACACGCAACAGGCCCCGCCCATGTTCGAGCGGTTTACCGAGAAGGCCATCAAGGTGATCATGCTGGCCCAGGAGGAGGCTCGCCGCCTTGGTCACAACTTCGTGGGCACCGAGCAGATCCTGCTGGGCCTGATCGGGGAAGGCACCGGCGTGGCCGCCAAGGTGCTCAAGTCGATGGGCGTCAACCTCAAGGACGCTCGCGTCGAGGTGGAGAAAATCATTGGCCGCGGCTCCGGTTTCGTGGCCGTTGAGATCCCATTTACGCCAAGAGCGAAACGGGTCTTGGAGTTATCCCTGGAGGAAGCCAGGCAGCTCGGGCACAACTACATCGGCACTGAGCACCTGCTGCTCGGCCTGATCCGTGAAGGCGAGGGCGTGGCCGCACGGGTGCTCGAGAACCTCGGTGTCGACCTGGCCAAGGTCCGCACCCAGGTGATCCGCATGCTCGGCGAGACCGCCGAGGTGGCCAGCGGTGGCGGCGGCGGCAAAGGCTCCACCAAAACCCCCACGCTTGATGAGTTCGGCAGCAACCTCACCCAACAGGCCGCCGACGGCAAGCTCGACCCCGTGGTGGGCCGTCAGCACGAGATCGAGCGGGTGATCCAGATCCTGGGCCGTCGCACCAAGAACAACCCCGTGCTGATCGGCGAACCCGGCGTGGGCAAAACCGCCATCGCCGAGGGCCTCGCTCAGCGCATCAATTCGGGCGACATTCCCGACATCCTTGAAGACAAGCGCGTTCTCACCCTCGACATCGGCCTACTCGTGGCCGGCACCAAGTACCGCGGTGAATTCGAGGAGCGCCTCAAAAAGATCATGGAGGAGATCCGGGGTGCCGGAAACGTGATCCTCGTGATCGACGAGGTGCACACCTTGATCGGTGCCGGCGCTGCCGAAGGCGCCATCGACGCCGCCAACATCCTCAAGCCGGCCTTGGCTCGCGGCGAGCTGCAGTGCATCGGCGCCACCACGCTGGATGAATACCGCAAGCACATCGAACGGGATGCTGCTCTCGAGCGCCGCTTCCAACCTGTGCAGGTGGGCGAACCCTCCGTGGATGACACCATCGAAATCCTGCGGGGTCTGAAGGAGCGCTACGAAGCCCACCACCGCCTCACCATTGCTGACGAGGCTTTGGTGGCAGCCGCCACCCTGGGTGATCGCTACATCTCCGATCGCTTCCTGCCCGACAAGGCCATCGACCTAATCGATGAAGCCGGCAGCCGCGTGCGCCTGATGAACTCCAAGCTGCCGCCCGCAGCCAAGGAAATCGACAAGCAGCTCCGCGCCATCCAGAAGGAAAAGGAAGACGCTGTTCGCGAGCAGGACTTCACCAAAGCCGGTGAACTGCGCGACAAGGAAGTGGAACTGCGCGATCAGATCCGCTCGATCCTGCAAACCCGCAAAGACGAGCCTGAGGCCAAAGCCGCTGAAGGCGGTTCAAGCGAGGAGGGCGCAGGCACCACGGCCACCGCTGTTGCCGAAGCACCAACCGACGACCGCACCCCGATGGTGACGGAGGAAGACATTGCCCAAATCGTGGCCTCCTGGACGGGTGTTCCCGTGCAGAAGCTCACCGAGAGCGAGTCGGCCAAGTTGCTCAACATGGAGGAAACCCTCCACCAGCGCCTGATCGGTCAAGACGAAGCTGTGAAGGCCGTGTCGCGCGCCATCCGCCGCGCACGCGTGGGTCTGAAGAACCCCAACCGCCCAATCGCCAGCTTCATCTTCTCCGGCCCCACCGGCGTGGGCAAAACCGAGCTCACCAAGTCGCTTGCGGCTTACTTCTTCGGCAGCGAAGAGGCGATGATCCGTCTCGACATGTCGGAGTTCATGGAGCGCCACACGGTCAGCAAGCTGATCGGTTCGCCTCCGGGCTACGTGGGCTTCAACGAAGGCGGCCAGCTCACTGAAGCTGTACGCCGTCGCCCTTACACCGTGGTGCTGTTCGACGAGATCGAAAAGGCCCACCCCGATGTGTTCAACCTGCTGCTGCAGCTGTTGGAAGACGGTCGTTTGACCGATTCCAAGGGCCGCACGGTGGACTTCAAGAACACCTTGATCATCATGACCTCGAACATCGGTTCGAAGGTGATCGAAAAGGGTGGCGGCGGCCTCGGCTTCGAGTTCTCCGGTGCTGATGCGGAAGAAACCAATTACAACCGCATTCGCTCCCTGGTGAATGAAGAACTGAAGCAGTACTTCCGCCCTGAGTTCCTGAACCGTCTCGACGAAATCATCGTCTTCCGTCAGCTCAGCCGCGACGAAGTGAAGGAGATCGCCGAGATCATGCTCAAGGAAGTGTTCGGTCGCATGGCAGAGAAGGGCATCCATCTCTCCGTCACCGAGAGCTTCAAGGAGCGCCTGGTGGAAGAGGGCTACAACCCCAGCTACGGCGCACGCCCGCTCCGCCGCGCTGTGATGCGCCTGCTGGAAGACTCCCTGGCCGAGGAATTCCTCTCCGGCCGCATCGGCGAAGGCGACAGCGCCGTTGTCGATGTGAACGAGGACAAGCAGGTTGTCATCCGCAAGCAAGGCAGCGAGGTTGCGATGCCTGCACTGGCTGGAGCTGGAGCTTAAGGCTTCAGATCTGGCTAGCGAGTCCGAGTCACTAACTCAAACTCACAAGAAACACCGATCCTGTCATCCCGGCCCCGATTGGGCCGGGGTTTTTATGTATATACCCTGGCATTCCTTCGGCCAGAAATGACAAGCACAAGGACAACGCCTAGAACTGACTGACCAAATACAAAAACACTGTCATAGAAACCGCTCAACAACAGCAGAGTCTTGACCCTGGCCGCGAATTCAGAAGCAACAGCGACCGGCACTCCCTCCACAGATAGAAAGACCTGACAAAGCGAGCCAAAGCACCCACTAGATATACAAAGAAAGAGCGCCCGCTCTTCAGTAAATACGAAGGATCGAGACAATCAAAGTCCATGAGCTGGGGCCATCTGATAAGGCTATGGATTTCAAAGTGATCTGCCCGAGAGCCGACAACCACCCGATACTGAGCCTGAACAATCCAGAAGACATCTCCTCTCTTGCAAAGATTCTCCCTGCAACCACATCAAGCACCCAACACTGGATGGGCGGACACAATGGCGGGGCCGAACGAACATCTACGAGTGCATCACACCCGCCGCTGATCTCTTCAGCTGGTTGAGGAGCGCACCAAAGATCAGACGATGAATTCTGCACAAACCACAAGCGCATGAGACCTTGTCCAAAAGGGTGGATGAATCAAGATCAATGACTCGATCACCTCGAACTTACTGGGCGCTACTCCAAACGCAACCAACAAAAAAGCCACCCTATCGGGTGGCTTCTCCGTCTCATCTCTCCAGGCTCGAGCAATCAAGCTCTTGGCGGGATGAGGATAGTGGAGCAAAGAATGTTTTACCTGGCATCGACCTATTTTCTCAGGGGGCTACCCCCCAAATATCGTCGGCGCTGCATCGTTTCAC
>CALRQW020000011.1:0-55826 GCA_943370455.1 Asaia bogorensis | reverse complement strand
GCTCTCGGCCACCATGGCGGCGAGGGCATCAATCTGACCAGCGTTCAGGAATTCGCCGCGGGCATCAGCCTGGGCAACGACCTTGGTGAAGGCGTCGAACATTGAGGAGCTCCTGTTCTCGACGTGAGTCGGGGAGAGGGGATGAGGGGCCAAACCGAGGAGCTGGCCGAAACCGCCTCATCGCCTGGCCCGGCCATTGTTGGACAAGCTGATCACCCTCATCAGCAGCGCTTAACAAACGGTCATTCGCAGGGGCAAAGCGCTTGCACCGCAGCGCTTCTCACCGATAAGAAGCCCTCTATGAGCCGGTCCTGCACGCAGCCCACAGCCACCTCTGTCGCCATCGACACAGCAGCCCCGCTGAACAGGCACAAAAAAAGCCCCCTCGCTGGAGGGGGCTGGAAATCGGAAGCAGCGTGGAGCGCTCACGCGGGCGTGATGCTCACCCGCGCTGCATCACTCAGCGTCGATGCCGCCGGTGACATTCACAGCGGTGATCTTGCCGCCCATGCGCTGCACCAGACGCATGGTTTCGTTCATGCGGGTATAAGGCACGTTCATCACCACATCCGCGGTGCGGGAGTAGGCGTTGTTGGCCAGACCGGTGACCGTGAACGACACCTGGCGGTCATTGCTGAAGCTGGTGCCGCGGTTGCCTGCAGAAACCTTCATCGGAGCTACGGGGGTAACAGGAAGCGAAGGATCCGGTCAGTTGACCGGGGTGATGCTGGCGATCCGACCGCCTTCGCGGTGGATCTGCTGCTGGTACTCGAGCAGCTTATTGAAGGGGATGAAACGCACGCGGTTGCTGCGCTTGTGCAGGCGGTAGTTGTTGAAACCGGTGATCTCCACACGGAAGGTGCGGCCCTCTTCGCCGGAACCCACGCCCTGACGGGTCACGCCATCGGTGGCCACCTTGCGGAACACGTTGCCCTTGGCGTTGGGGCTCACCACCGGCACCGGCATCTCGGCGTGCACGGAGGGGTTGAGGCGCGACTGGTTCTTGGTGATGTCGCCCTTCACGGAAGCGGCAGCACCACGGGCCAGTTGCAGCATGTAGGAGAACTGCAGACCCTGCTGGCCAACGGAGTAGTTCCAGCCGTGCAGGTAAGGCACACCTTCCTCACCGAAGCGCTGCTGATATTCAGCGCTATCGAGATAGGAATCGATTTCGGCATCAAAACCCTGCTCTTGCAGGATCGTGAAGTGGTGCAGCATCTCCGCCTTGTTCTGGGGAGCGCGACCGAGCAGGTGCTTGAAGTTGAGCTCGATGAAGCGGTAGGGGTTGGTGCTCTCGAAGAACTTCTTGCGATACAGACCGCTCTTGGCCACCTGACGCACGAACTCACGCACGCTCAGATAGCCGCGCTTGAACAGCGACTCAGGACCCTCCAGCCGCTCGCTGGCCATCACGTACTGATTACCGAGAACCTGCTGGTACACGGCACGGATGAGCGCTGCCTTGTCGTCGGAAGAACCGGTCATCCAGTTCTCATTAACGCGATTGTTGGCGTAACGCTCGATGCCCAGATAGGCAGCGTTGGCGAGGGTCATGGGGCTACGGGAAGCGGGCTTGGACGGCTTGCTTGGGAAGGCGTGCCTGGGAGAAGAAGACGCACCGAAACGGCTGCCAGCACAGTTGGCGCCAGAGCCGGATCCTATGGGTGCTGAATGGCATCCTCTAGACGCTTTCAGAATCGTTACAAAACTCAGGTCTGGCGGTGCTGGCCAGCATCGGTACCATCCGGCCAGATCCTTTTCGGCCCAAGGCATGTCAGCGAGCGCATCCCCCAGCCATGGAGCGTTGCAACTGCGCCTCAGCGAACAGATGCAGGCCCTCAGCCTGGTGAGCGAAACCCTCACCCTGCGCCTGCTCGAACTGGAAGAACGGCTCGCCGCTCTGGAAGGTCAGCTGGAAGGGCTGCAGCAACAAAGCACCCCATCCAGCGGTGATTCCGCCGAACTGCTCACCGCCACCGAAGAGCGGATTGCACGCCTGGAAGATCTGCTTAATGAGCAAAGCGCTCCCAAGCGCGCCACCGTGCACCCCCTGCAGCGGCCCGTGCAGCAAGCCACCGATGCACGCGATGGCTTCAGCGAACCGGAGCTCGAGCTGAACCCCTTCCCGGAGGATGAGGAACAGCCCTTCATGGATGAGCTCAGCGCCTGAGGATCACCCCACAGAACCGGTGCCGAGCATGGCGCCGGCTGAGGTGAGCAGCACCCGCAGCACCTCCAGCGTGCCGATGGCGGCCGTCGCCAGCCAGATGGTCTGCGCCAGCTTGGGGGGCTGACCGCCCACCCAAGCTGCCGACATCTGGCCGCCGCTGAACTGTGCACCGCCCCCGGCGAAGGGGTTAGCCGGTGCCCGGCGGGCACTGATGTCGCGCCAATAGGCGTTGTAGCGGGGTGCCTTCTGGTTGAAGGGAAGCTGCGGTTGGGCATGGCCCACCAGCACGCGGGAGCGCTGATAGGGCACGGTTTCCAAACCAAACGCTTCCAAGTACTCCTGGGAGTTCAGCAGCGCATCCACAAAGCCTTCCAAACCCTGGTTGGCGATCACGATCGACCAGGCAATGCGCTCTTGATCACCATGCACATCGCGGCCGAGCACACGGCCCACGATCTGCTCCACAACCCGATAGTTGCTGTTGCACTGATAGAAACCCTCGCGGAATTTGCGCGAGAGCAGTAATCCGCGCACAAAATCCCGGGCGGTGAGATCGCCGTTGCGGAATTGCATCTCCAGCATCGGTTCGCGATCCACCTTGAAGGCGTGGAAGAAGATCTGGCGATAGGCACGCTCGATCTGCTCCTCCACATCCACCTGGGTGCGCGGCGCTTCATCGGTGCCGATGGAGAAGTTGTTCACCCGGCTGTTCTGGGTGATCGGCTTGGTGGCCAGCAGCGGGAGAGCCATGGCGGGAGAAAAAACCAGCGGCGAAGCTATCGATGGCTCGCCGCCAAAATTCTCAGCCCCTTACACAGCTTTACCTCGCTGGAGCACTGCGTCAGGGGCCGGCCGTTCAGGCCGCCAGCCACTCGGCCGGAAGCTCGTGGCTGTAATCGTCGGTGCGCTCGAACTCAAATGGCCCAGCCAGCGAGCCCCAGAGCTGCTCATGGGTGGCGGGATCGTGGCCGCGATCGATCGTGCGCATGCCGCGGCCGCTGAGCTCAAAGCTGCTCACCAGATAGGAGAGCGCCCCCTTGCGCTCCACCATGCAGCGGCAGCCCGGCTCCACTTCCCCCATGAAGCCATCGGCGGTTTCGCGCACCACATAGGCGCAGCCCTCCAGGGGCTTGAGGTCTGCAGCGCTGATGAGCGCGCGCTTGGCGGGATCATCCACGGCGCCCCAAAAGCGTTGCTCATCGTGGATGGCCTGATTGGTGATCCACAGCTCGCCATCACGCTGCTCGGCCTTCAGCACCCGCAAGCGATACGGAGCCGCTGGATTGATCGCATACGACTGATCCAGCAGCAGGGAACCGGGCTCCAACTGGGTGAGCGGCCGGAACTTCACCAGGATGTGGGCGTAGAGCGGTGGGTTGTCGAAGGCCTGCTGCTGGTTGCTGAAACCAGCGCTCAACTGGCGCAGCAGGCGAGCGAGGGGGGAAGACATCGCCGAGACGGTGAATGGGCGGATCCTATGGGGCGCGCCCCGGCAGCCCGCTAGAGCCCCAGCAAACGGATGCGGAAATCAGCCACCTGATCAGCCATGGCTGGGTTACTAAGCATGAAGGGGTGATCCGCGCAGGCTTCGAGCGCCAGCCGTTTCTTCTCTTCGGCGCTCGTTCCAGCCGCCTTCGGCTGCGTCAGCAACTTTTGCCAGGCTTCATCGAACACCATGGCAAAGCTGTCGGCGTTATCAAACAGCTGGCCCGGCTTGTCCTGAAACGGAAGGGGCATGGCGTGTGAATGAGGCTTAACGACCTCATGTTTTGCAATGCCAGGACCCAGATTTGAACTGGGGACACGGCGATTTTCAATCGCCTGCTCTACCAACTGAGCTATCCCGGCCCGTCGCCGTTGCGACCTGCGGATACTAGATCACCGAGGGGCAGCCGCCGGCGTTCGAGCCAGGGCGAGCAGGCCCTGCACCGAATGGCCGGCCGCCTGCAGCGCCTCGGCTGCGCTGCAGGCGGTGGCACCTGTGGTGAGAATGTCGTCCACAAGCCAGAGGGGGCGGGCCGGCTGCTGTGCGCAGGCCTGTGCCGTGAAGGCGCCTTGAAGATTGCGGGCGCGCAGGCTGCGGCCGAGGTGGTGCTGGCCCAGGGTGGGGCGGCTGCGCTGCAGCAGCCGGGGCGCCAGCTGGGCCTGGCCTGCGGAGGCGGCCACCAAGGCCCGCGCCAGCAGCAGGGGCAAGGGATTGCCGGCCCGCTTCCAGCTGGGCACCGGCACGAGCAACGCCCCAGCCACCGCCGAAGCGCAACAACCATGCAGGCGCGCGGCCAGAGCGGTGATCAAGGCTGCATCTGGCGTGGGGCGCTGGCGCAGCAGCAGCGCCCGCAGCCGGCCGCGGTAGGGAGCCAGGGCACACCAGAGCAGCGGTTGATCACCCTGCACGCCGCCTTCCGGCAGGGCCAGCTCGTTGAGGCAGCGCTCACAGAGGCCCTTGGCACTGTTGCGCTCACAGGCGTCGCCGCAGGCGCAGCAGCGGGCGGCACTAATCAGCTCAAGGCTCTGGTGCCAAAGGCTGGACCACATGGCCGCGAGGCTGCTGCTTCAGGGAACATTCCCCGCGCAGCAGCGGCGGCGCCGGGCTCTCAGACCTGGGGCATTGCCCGCAGCATCGCCACCAGGGTGCGATGGGCGTCTTCGCTGTCGCTGAGGGTGTGATCAAAGGCCACATCGAGCCGCTGGCCATCCACCTCCAGTTCCATCGCCTCCGGGCGCACCGCCACCATGCGGGCCTGCTGCGGAGCCTCCACACCGCCGTAGTGGCGCGCGTAGGCGAGCACGGCCTCGGCGTGGTCGTCGTTCATGTGCTTGCAGATGCGCTCGCTAACGGCGCTGGTGAGGGGATCGGCGGCCATGGGCGGCGGGGCAGTGGAGCAGGGCCCGATTCTGGGGGCTCAGGCCGCACCGAAGCGCTGCCACAACAGCAAGGCCAGGCGCACACCGGAAAAGGCCACGTAGCCGGCGAGCACCACGAACAGCGCCATGGCCAACCAGTCGCGCAGGCGAGCGTTCATCGAGCAGTGACGGCGGAGAGGGCCAGTCTGGCCATACCCTGCGCCGCTGTGCACTGGGGGCGATTGATCACGGGGCGCACCAGCAAGCGCTGGCGTAGGGCCCGCCACTGGGGGTTGCGGGCACCGCCGCCCAGGCTGATCACCCGCTGCACGGGCGGCGCCCCCAGCTGCTCAAGCCGCTGCCAGCCGGCCCGCTCGATCTCCGCCAGGCCCTCCAGCAGGGCCTGCAGGTAGAGGGCATCGCTCACTGGGCGGGGCTCCAGCTGCGGTTCGAGCAGCGGATCATCGATCGGGAAGCGCTCGCCGGCGCGGGGCAGCGGCCGCAGCGCCAGCCCGCTGCTGCGGCGCGGATCGATCTGGCGGCTGAGCTCCACCAGCTGCGCATCGCTGAAAAAAGTGCGCAACACACCGGCGCCGGCATTGGAGGCCCCACCCACCAGCCAGCGACCCGCCACCCGCTGACAACTGATGCCAGGGCCCTGCAGCGGCCGATCACTGAATTGCTTCAGCACCAAGGTGGTGCCGAGCACCGCAGCGCCATCACCCTCCTGCAGATCGGCCGCCAGCACTGCCGCACTGGCATCGGTGCTGCCCGCCACCACCGTGCACGCCGCGGGCAGGCCAAGCGCAGCCGCCGCCTCGCCAGCCAAGCGCCCCAACACTTGCCCAGAGGGGCAGATCTCCGGCAGCGCCGCGCTCCAGGGCTGATCGGCAAGCCTTCCCATCCACCGGCGCTGGTGCTGATCCCAGCCCAGGCGCAGATTGTTGCCCTCCTCGCCCCAGCGCCAATCGCCCAGGAGCCAGCCCATCAGCCAGTCGGCCTGATGGCGCAGCAGCCAGGGGCCGGGCTCCGCAGCGGCGTTGGCCTGATCCAGCAACTGGAGGGCGCGGGCCAGGCTGCCGCTGGCGCTGGCAGCTGGGGTGTGAGCGCCTGCCTCGCCCACGAGGGCTGCCGCTGTTTCAGCCCACTCCGGCACAGCCTGGTGATACGGAAGGGCGGCAGCCAGGGGCCCGGAAGGGAGGCCGCCATCGCCGCGGCAGAGCAACAGGGTGCCGGAGGTGCCATCCACCGCGATCGCCACCACGGCGCTGCGCAGCTCAGCAGGAAGCTGGCTGCACAGGCTCTCGAGGCCCTGCTGCCAGCCGCGGGGATCGGCAAACGGCGCGGGGTAAGCGGAATCGCGCGCCGCGAACAGCTGGCCAGCGGCGTTCACTACCGCCAGCCGAATGCCGCTGGTGCCTAGGTCGATGCCCAGGCCTAAGGCCTCAGGCGGCAACGCGGCTGGCGGTGGCCTGCTTCAAGGTGGCAGCAATCGCTTCCACGTTTTCCCAGGGGAGGTTGAGGTCGCTGCGGCCGAAGTGGCCGTAGGCAGCCACGTCTTGATAAAAGCGGCCACCGCGCTGCTGGGGCAGCTGGCGCAGACCGAAGGTTTCGATGATGGCGCCGGGGCGCAGATCGAAATGCTCCTGCACCAGAGCGGTGAGGTCGGCGTTGCTGATGGCGCCGGTGCCGAAGCTCTCCACCAGGATGCTGACGGGCTTGGCCACGCCGATGGCGTAACTGAGCTGCACTTCGGCCTTACGGGCCAGACCAGCCGCCACCAGAGCTTTAGCCACATAACGAGCGGCGTAGGCAGCCGAGCGATCCACCTTGGTGGGGTCTTTGCCGGAGAAGGCACCACCGCCGTGGCGGGCATAGCCGCCGTAGGTGTCGACGATGATCTTGCGGCCGGTGAGGCCGGCATCGCCCTGGGGGCCGCCCACCACGAACTTGCCGGTGGGGTTCACAAGGAAGCGGGTGCTGTCTTTGGCGGGCTTGAGGCTCAGATCGGCAGTGGCAGGCTCCACCACGTGCTGCCAGAGGTCGGCAGCGATGCGCTCACGCAGGGCCTTCTCCTCGGAGATGCCGTCGATTTCAGCGGTGTGCTGGGTGGAGATCAGGATCGTGTCGATCGCCACGGGCTGATCGTTTTCGTAAACCACGCTCACCTGGGTTTTGCCATCAGGCAGCAGGTAGCCCAGGGTTCCGTTGTGGCGCACTTCCGCCAGGCGCCTCGCCAGACGGTGGGCCAGGCTGATCGGCAGCGGCATCAGCTCCGGCGTTTCGTCGCAGGCGTAGCCAAACATGATCCCCTGATCACCGGCGCCCACCAAATCGAGCGGGTCGCCGGCGTGGTCGTCGGCCTCATTCACCCCCTGGGCGATATCCGGCGACTGCTGATCCAGGGCCACCAGCACCGCGCAGCTGTTGGCATCGAAACCACCAGCGCGGGCACCGCTGTAGCCGATCTTGTCGATGACACCGCGCACCAGGGTGTTGAAGTCAACCCGGGCGGTGGTGGTGACTTCCCCCGTGATCAGGCACAGGCCTGTGTTCACCACGGTTTCGCAGGCCACCCGCGAAGCCGGATCTTGAGCCAGCAGTGCATCGAGCACCGCATCGCTCACCTGATCACAGATCTTGTCGGGGTGGCCTTCGGTCACCGATTCCGAGGTGAACACGTAGCGCGATGGCGCCCCGTTAGTGCTGCTCATTCGCTCAGCGGGCCTGCAAATAGCCCACCACCCTAGGGGCTGACCAAGCTGAGCTCACTCCAGTGGTGAATCAGCGGATGGGGCTCGGCCAACGGCGGCGGCGTCCGCCAGGCCGCGGTGTAACCCAGGGCCAGCTGATGCGGGATACCTGCTGCCACGGCCATCCGCAGATCACTTTTGGCATCGCCGATCAAGGCACAGCGCCCTGCCGCCACCCCGAGCTGCTCGCACAGGCCATGCACGGCGGCGGGATCGGGCTTGCGCGGGCGATGTTCCGCGCTCCACAACCCAGCAAACAAGCCCTCCAAACCATGGCTGGCGAGGAAGTGCTCAATGCCGGCCATGTCGTCGTTGCTGATCACCGCACACACCACACCGGCCGCGTTCAGCTGCTCCAGCCAAGGGCGCAGCCCCTCGGTGGTGGTGCTGGTGGCAGCTGGAGCCGCCAGGCTGCGGCGGGCATCCTGTTGATCCGCCTCAGCGAACACTTGCTCGCTGAGAGCCAGGGCCTCTGGCCAGCCCAAACCCACCTGCACCAGAGCGGTGGCAGTGGCAATCAAGTTGTGATCACGGCTGGCCACGGCGGTGATTCCCGCCGGGCAAATCGCTTCAGCGCGGAGGCCGTAGGCCCGCTCTAGCAGCTGCTGCAGCTCGGGCAACACAGGGACCGGCACAACCGCGGCAGCCTGCTCCAGGCAAAGAAAAACCCTGGCCGTGGCCAGGGTGAGGAGCTGAGGCTCGCTGATGCTGAGGGTGCCGTCCTTGTCGAACAGCACCGCATCCACATCGCCCAGGGTCGTGCCGCGCAGTTGCAGGCACACCATGGTGGGATCAGTCGAGGGTGACGCCCATGGGCTCGTTGTCTTCGGCCTGCTCGAGCAGCATCTGCTTGTAGCGGGCGGCCATTTCCTCGGCCTTCTCGAACACCTTCTGGGGATCGGTGAGCATGTCGCCGGGCTCGGGCTCGAGGGCCTTGGTGGAGAGGGAGATCCGACCACGCTCGGCGTCGAGGTCGATGATCATCACCTTCATCTGGTCGTTCACGTTGAGCACCGTGTGCGGTGTCTCGATGTGCTCGTGGCTGATCTCGGAGATGTGCAGCAGGCCGCTCACACCACCGATATCGATGAAGGCGCCGTAGGGCTTGATGCCGCGGACGGTACCGATCACCACTTCGCCCACCTCGAGGCGATTCATCTTGCGCTCCACCAGGGCGCGGCGATGGCTGAGCACCAGGCGGTTGCGCTCTTCATCCACCTCAAGGAACTTGAGGGGCAGGAAGTCGGCAACGAGCTCTTCCTTGGGCTTGCGGGTGCTGATGTGGCTGCCGGGGATGAAGCCGCGCAGACCTTCCACCCGCACCAGGGCACCACCGCGGTTGGTGGCGAACACTTCGCTGTAGATGGTGGCGTCTTCTTTTTGCAGCTGACGCACACGCTCCCAGGCGCGCTGGTACTCGATGCGGCGGATCGAGAGGGTGAGCTGACCGTCTTCGTTCTCCTCGCTGAGGATGAAGAACTCACGCTCTTCACCAGGCTCGAGCACATCGCTGATGCTCTCCACCCGGTTGATCGACACCTCCTGCATGGGCATGAAGGCGGCGGTCTTGGCGCCGATGTCGATCATCGAGCCCTTGGGCTCAATGGCGAACACGGTGCCCTTCACCACGTCGCCAGGCTTGAAGTTGTAGTCGTACTTGCTCAGCAGCGACGCGAACTCATCCAGGGTGAAGCCCACGGCATCGAGATCGCGGCCAGCGTTGCGGCTGCTGGAGTCATCGGCACTGGGCACCTCTTCCGGAATGCCGAAATCGAGGTCGGCAGCCGCTTCAGCGGCGAAATCCTGATCCACGGCGAGCTCTTGCTCGCTGGTGGTGAGATCGGAAGGGGTCACGGTCATGGAGAGTCGGCGGCCTGCCTGTGGCAGTACGAGAGAGCCTCTGTCGCCGCCCGCCAACGGGCGCAGAGGAATCTCACACTATACAAACCACTGAGACGGCCTTTCTCAGCCCACAGCAGCCAGACGCTTGTTGGAGCTGCGGCGGCTTGAAGCTCCTTGCAGGCCCTCGAGCGTGGCAACAAAATCACCCACGCTCTGGAACTGGCGATACACCGAGGCAAAGCGCACGTAGGCCACATCACTCATCTCGGCCAGTTGCAGCAGCACCAACTCGCCGATTTCACCGCTGCTCACCTCACGGCCGCTGCGGCCCTGCAGCTGCAGCTCCAGCTCATCCACCACGGTTTCCAGACGGCTCAGCTCCAGGCCTGTTTTTTCACAAGCCCGAATCAAGCCATGCAGCAACTTGCTGCGGTTAAAAGCTTCACGGCTGCCATTGCGCTTCACCACCGTGATTGGCACGGTTTCCACGCGCTCGTAGGTGGTGAAACGAAATTCACAATGCAAACATTCACGGCGGCGGCGCACACTGCGACCGGAATCAGCGGAACGCGATTCGAGCACGCGGCTGTCGGTGTGCTGGCACGAAGGGCACTGCATGGCCCGAAAGTCCGCCGGAAATGTGAAGCAAGTGTAGACAGTCTTCGTCCAATTGAGAAGGGAGATGTGGCCGGGGATTTCGTTCTGTGATCCAGGCAAAGCCGCTCCAGAGCGTGAGACTGAAGGCCAAAGCAGTTGCAGACAACAAAAAACCCCTGCCGTAGCAGGGGTTTGTGGTGCTCCTGGCTGAGCTGAATCACTTGCCGATCTTCGGGGGATCGCGGAAGGCGATGGCGAAGAACAGGGTGGAGATCGCCAGAGCCAGGATCAGGATGTAAGCGAAGCTTTCCATGGATGAACCTCCTGGCGATCAGCTGAGGGTGGTGCCGGCGGGGGGCACGTAGCCCTCCGGCAGACGGCGGGTGGAACGGTCGCCCAGTTTCTGGAACAGACCGAACTCCACCTGTTCGCCGAGATCGGGGTCGATACCGGCGAACACATCGCGGTAGAGGGTGCGAGCACCGTGCCAGATGTGGCCGAAGAAGAAGAGGAGAGCGAAGCAGGCGTGGCCGAAGGTGAACCAGCCGCGGGGTGAGCTGCGGAAGGTGCCGTCGGAGTGATAGGTCTCGCGATCGAATTCGAACGCTTCACCCAGCTGAGCCTTACGAGCCAGGCGCTTCACGTCCGCGGGGTCGGTGAAGGTCTGACCGTTGAGAGCGCCGCCGTAAACGGTGGCGGTCACACCGGTTTGCTCGAAGGAGTACTTCGCTTCAGCGCGGCGGAAGGGGATGTCAGCGCGCACGATGCCCTGGCTGTCTTCCAGAACCACAGGGAAGTTCTCGAAGAAGTTGGGGAGGCGACGCACTTCCAGATCACGGCCTTCCTTATCGGTGAAGGCGATGTGGCCGAGCCAGCCGGTGGGCAGGCCATCACCGTTCACCATCGGACCCACGCGGAACAGACCGCCCTTGGCAGGGCTGTTGCCCACGTAGTCATAGAAGGCGAGCTTCTCAGGAATCGTGGCGTAGGCCTGTTCCTTGGTGGCACCGTTGTCGAGTGCGGTCTGCACGCGGCGGTTGATCTCGGTCTTGAAGTAGCCCTGGTCCCACTGATAGCGGGTGGGGCCGAACAGCTCAACCGGGGTCGCCGCTGCGCCATACCACATGGTTCCGGCCACCACGAAGGCAGCGAAGAACACGGCGGCAATGGCGCTGGAGAGCACGGTTTCGATGTTGCCCATGCGCAGAGCCTTGTAGAGGCGCTCCGGCGGGCGGGTGGTGATGTGGAAGATGCCGGCGATGATGCCGACGATGCCTGCGGCGATGTGGTGAGCCACGATGCCGCCCGGGTTGAAGGGGTTGAAGCCTTCAGGGCCCCAAGAGGGCTGCACCGGCTCGAGGTGGCCGGTGATGCCATAGGGATCCGAAACCCACATGCCAGGGCCGAACACACCAGTGAGGTGGAAGGCGCCGAAGCCGAAGCAGGCGAGGCCTGCCAGCAGCAGGTGGATGCCGAAGATCTTGGGCAGATCGAGGGCGGGCTCACCGGTACGGGGGTCCTGCCAGATCTCGAGATCCCAGTAGGTCCAGTGCCAGATGGCGGCCAGGAAGAGCAGGCCGCTGAGAATGATGTGGGCTGCTGCCACACCTTCGAAGCTCCAGAAGCCGGGATCAACACCGGTTTCACCGGTGATGCTCCAGCCGCCCCAGCTGCCAGTCACACCCAGACGGGCCATGAAAGGCATCACAAACATGCCCTGGCGCCACATCGGGTTGAGCACCGGGTCGGAGGGATCGAAGATGGCCAGCTCGTAAAGCGCCATGGAGCCGGCCCAGCCGGCGACCAGAGCGGTGTGCATGAGGTGCACGGCCAACAGACGGCCCGGGTCGTTGATGACGACCGTGTGCACCCGATACCAGGGCAATCCCATGGGGGTTAGGTCCGGGGAAACAATCAGCCGCCCGCTCCGGGAAACCGGTAGGCGGTTGGCAACACGATCAGGTTCAGCCAGCCGAAACCAGCAGACACTTGATCCGTGCTGGCGATGGTAAGGGGTTCGCGTGGCTCACCGATTCGAACGCAGCACAGCTGAAACGTGCCGTGATGCCATGGAGCCCGCCACCAACGCAGCAGAGCCCTCCACCTGGCGCACCCAGGCCGAGCAGCGGTTACAAAACGCAACCCTCAGGCTCAGAATGCGGTGGTTGCTGAGGGATGGCCATGCCCGTGATTCGGTTTGTGCGCGAAGGACGCGACGTGGAGTGCTACCCGGGTGAAAACCTGCGGGAGGTGGCCCTACGGGAAGGCATCGCGCTGTATGGACTGAAGGGTCAGCTCGGCAACTGCGGCGGTTGCGGCCAGTGCATCACCTGTTTTGTGGATGTGGTGGGCGAAAGCAGCCCCGGCAGCCTCAGCGGCCGCACCGGTGTGGAAGATCAAAAGCTGCGCCGCCGGCCCCAAACCTGGCGCCTGGCCTGCCAGGCCCTGGTGAATCAGTCGGTGGTGGTGCTCACCAAGCCGCAAACCGGCCTGGCGGATCTCGATCAGAAGGTGAACCAGGCCAAAGCCCAACCGCTTCCCCCCGGCCCCACAGCCTGGCCGGTGCAAGAAAGCGAAGCCGACGACGACGATGCGGAGGCCTCAGACGCCGCTAGCAACAGCCAGCCCTCCGGGCAAAGCACTACGAGCGATGAAGCGCCCTGATGGGCGCCTTGCGGCGGTGATACCGTCTTCGCGCTGAAGGCTTTTGCAATGGAAACCAACGATCTCGGATTTGTCGCCAGTCTGATGTTCGTGCTGGTTCCGACCGTGTTCCTGCTGGTTCTGTACATCCAGACCAGCAGCCGCCAGGGTTGATCACAGGCCGCTGAGCACTGGGCTCTGAAAGCAGCGGCAGCTCAAAGCCGTTTGAACACGCTCTGAGCACATCCGGCTCTAGGCCAACGCAGAATCCCCGAAGTGGCTCCTGGCCACTCCGGGGATTTTTGTTGGGCTGATTTGGTGAAGGGCCCTGAAGATTCAGCGGCGTCCTTCGGGCTCGCGCACCAGCAGCACAGGTGCCGGAGCGTGCACACGGATGTAATCGCTCACCGACGAGCCGAGCAGACGGTCGATGTCGACCAGGCCACGGGCCACCAGAGGCCGGCGATCCTGCGAGGCGATCACCAGCAGATCTGCCTTCTCATCGGCTGCCACCGCGCACACGCCACGGCCGATGTCGCCGGTGCGGTGGATCGCCTTCATCTCCACCCCGAAACCACGGGCGCGCTGCACGGCTTTCTCCAGCACTTCATCCGCTGGCGATTTGCCACCGCGTGATGGGGTGATGTCTTGCCGACTGATGTGGATGCCGGTGAGGCTGGCGCCGGGGGTATCGCGCACCAGTTCACAGGCGAGCCGTAGGGCGTCGTCGCCCACACCGGTGCCATCCACCGCCACCATCACACGGTTGATGTGGCGCACATAGAGGTCGTCGCGCACCAGCAGCATCGGCCGCGTGGAGAGCTGAAACACGTATTGGCTGGCGCTGTTGCTCAGGATCGACTGCAGCCGACCCAGGCCACGGGAGCCCATCACGATCAGATCGGCGTTGAGCTCATCGGCCACCTTGAGCACCGTTTGTTTGGTGTCGCCCTGGCGGATGATCGTGTTCACCTCAGCCGGGTTGAGCCCAAGGCGCTGCACGGCTTCGGCCACGATGCCGGCTGCCTTCTGGGAGTGTTCCGCGTAGTTCTCACCCGCCTGCTCCGCCACCACGTGCAGCAGGTTGATTCGGGCCTGACGCACGGCAGGGATGTCGCGCAGCATGCGCACCATCTCTTCAACATGGCCCTTGCCGGAATCGGCGATCAGAAGGTTGCGGAACACAGCCATTGCAACGCGCTGGGGCAGCCTATGGCTGATCCGCCGCGGCGGACCAACCGCAGCGAACACCGTGACGGAGCAACAACAACCGCAGCCCTGGCGCCTGATCCGGCGGGTGCTGCCGCAACACACCGACCACGCCGGCGTGATGTGGCACGGGGCTTATCTGAGCTGGCTGGAGGAGGCCCGGGTGGAAGCCCTCAGCGCCGCCGGCCTGGCCTACGCCGATCTCTCGGCCGAGGGGCTGGAACTGCCGGTGGTGAGCCTTTCGATCCAATACCGCCAGGCTCTTCTGCACGGCGAAGAGGTATGCGTGAGCAGCTGGGTGTTGCCGCGCCAGGGCGTGAAGCTGCCCTGGCGCAGCCAGTTTGTGAAGGCCGACGGCAGCGTGGCCGCGGAGGCTGCTGTGGAGCTGGTGCTGGTTGACCTCTCCAGTGGGCCAGGTCAGCGCAAGCTGATGCGGCGACTGCCCACCAGCCTCAGCGAAGCGATCGAGCGGCTGCAACAGGGCGCAGCCTGAGACCCACCCCTCTCGCTATAGTACTGACGTACTGGCGAGGATGGGCGCGTGGGAGTCGTGGTGCAGGCCCCGTTTGCCGCAGCCCGTGCATCAGGCGCAACAACTGGAGTGCCCGGTGGTGCACTGTCTCGCCGGCGACGCGAACGCGGGCATGATCCAGCGATCGAGCAGCAGCGCCTGTGGCGCTTGGTGTGGTCGGGCTGTCCTGGGATCGGCTGGCAACGCCTGGAGCGGCTCGAAGCCATGTTTGGCAGCTTGGCTGAGGCCTGGCGCGCCAGCCCCGAGCGGCTGGAGCATGCCCTCCATGGCCACACCCGGCTGCACAGGCGAGAGATGGAAGCGCTCGAGCAGTACCGCAGCAGCCATGGTTCTGCTCCGATCAGCGATCCAGCCACCCCGGCGGAGCGCCGGCGCTGGGCGCAGTCGGCGCAGCTGCTGCCCAGCGATCTCACCTATCCAGCAGCGCTGCTGAAGCTGGAGCGTCCGCCGCTGCAGCTGTTCTGGCGGGGGCAGGGATCTCTGTGGAGCGCCCTTGGAGCCAGCCAAGCGGTAGCGGTTGTGGGCACACGCCGGGCCTCGCGCCACGGCCTCACGATGGCGCGGCTGATCGGCCGAGCCCTGGCCGAGGCCGGTTGGCCGGTGGTGAGTGGGCTGGCGGAAGGCATCGATGCTGAAGCCCATGGCGGCTGCCTCGAAGCCGGCGGAAAGCCTGTAGGAGTGCTCGGCACACCTCTCAATCGCGTCTACCCGCGGCATCACACCCAACTGCAAGCGGCAGTGGGGCAGCAGGGCCTGCTGGTGAGCGAACTGCCAGAGGGAACCCCTGGCCGCGCCGGCCATTTCGCGCTGCGCAACCGCCTGCAGGTGGGGCTGGCCCAGGCCCTGGTGCTGGTGGAGTGCCCGGCCAATAGCGGTGCGCTGCATTCAGCCCAGTTGGCCTGGGAGCTGGGGATGCCGATCTGGGTGGTACCCGCCGATGCAGGCCGAATCAGCGCCGCGGGCAGCAACCGCTGGCTTGGGCAGGGCGCCACACCCTTGATCGATCCAGCCGATCTGATCAACAGCCTGGGCGCTGGACCGCTCAGACAGGCCCGCAGCAACCAAGCCTCAGCCAGCGCTGCCCCCCTGCTGCAGCGCGAGGCGGCGCTGTTGGCCGCACTGGGGGCAGGCGCGTCACTGGATCAACTCTGTGATCGCCTGCGCCTGAGCCCAGCCGTGATCAGCGAACGGTTGCTGCGGCTGGAACTGGCCGGCGTGCTGCGCAGTGAACCGGGCCTGTGGTGGCGGCCCTGTTGAGCCCCTCTACTTAGGGTTGAGCCATGGCGAACACGGTTGCAGCAGCTGAACTCCTGCACTGGCGCCGCACGCAGCTAGCAGCCGGCGGCCAGCCCAGCCAACTGGATTGGTTGCTGGATCTCGAAGGCGGCGTGCGCTGGCAAACCCTGCAGCAACTGCGGCTCTACCCAGATCGCCCCGTATCCCTGGCTGCGCCACTCACGCGACTTGCCGAGCTCTGGCAAGAGCACCTGCAGCAAGGCACGCCGCTGCAATACCTGGTGGGCCGCTGCCCCTGGCGCGATCTGGAGCTGGAGGTGGCACCCGGTGCCCTGATCCCCAGGCAGGAAACCGAGCTGCTGATCGATCTGGCTGCAGAGCTGATCCCGCCAACCGATCCGGCTCGAGATGGATCGAACCCTGGCCTATGGGCTGATCTGGGCACCGGCTCTGGCTGCCTGGCGCTCGCACTGGCCCGGGCTTGGCCAGGGAGCAAGGGCATTGCAGTGGATCAATCGCCCCAGGCCCTTGCCCTGGCCGAGCGCAATCTCAAGGCGCATCAGCTCGAGGGGGCCGTGGAGCTGCGGCAAGGCAGCTGGTGGGAACCACTCGCCGATTGCGCCGGGACGCTTGCTCTGGTGGTGTCGAATCCGCCCTACATCCCCACGGCCGTTTGGGCAGAACTGGAGGCGGGCGTGCGAGATCACGAGCCCTCGCTGGCACTCGATGGAGGTGCCGACGGCCTCGATGCCATCCGGACGATCGCAGCCGGCGCGATCCGCCATCTGGCTCCGGGAGGCTGGCTGCTGCTGGAACATCACCACGATCAAAGCAGCGCCGTGCTTGCCCTGCTGCAGGCGGCTGGGCTGGAGCAGGTGCAAGCGCACCGCGATCTTGAAGGCATCTGGCGGTTCGCCAGCGGCCAGCGCCCAAGCGCTACACCCTGAACCAACACGTCAAACCGCCATGCCCAGCCTGAGCTGCAGCCCCAGCGCGCTCGCCGCAAAGCTTCAGGCAGGCGAAGCCGCCATCTTTCCAACCGACACCCTTCCAGCCCTGGCCAGCCGGCCGGAAGCAGCCAACCTGCTCTGGGAGCTCAAGCAGCGGCCCCGCCACAAGCCTGTGATCCTGATGGCAGCCACGGCCGAAGCACTGCTCCGCTGCCTCGGGCGCCCGATCGAACCGGCCTGGCAGAGCATGGCCGAGCGCTACTGGCCGGGGGCCCTCACCCTGGTGTTGCCAGCGCAAGGGGCTTTGCTGGAGCAGCTCAACCCGGGCGGCACGACCCTCGGCCTACGGCTGCCGGCGTGCCCGGCAGCTCTCGAGCTGCTCGCCCTGAGCGGTCCGCTGGCTACCACCAGCGCCAACCGCTCCGGCGAGCCAGCCTGCCTCGATCACCACGAAGCCGCTGAACGCTTGCCGCAGGTGGCCCAGCTGGGGCCGGTGCCCTGGCCCGCACCCTCCGGGCAGGGCAGCACCGTGATCGAGTGGCTGCCGGAAGGTGGCTGGAAACTGCTGCGGGCCGGTGCTGTGATGCCGCCAGAGCTCAGCGCCAACGGCGCCTCGGCATGACAGCCCTGATCCTGCTGATTGCAGCGCTACTGGGGTTCAACCATTGGCTGCTCGAGCCCGCCGTGCAGGCGAGCAGTGATCTGCTCGAGCTGAAACTGCTGCCCTGGCTGGCGCTGGGCGTTGCCGCCTGGTTGCTGGCCGGCAGGCCTAGCGACGGCTAAGGAACACCAGGGGGCCAAAACACACGAAAAAGCCCCCGGCCGAAACCGGAGGCTGCTGTCGTCCCTCGAAGGGGGCAAGAGGTGAGAGAAAGCGGCTGAAATCAGCCGCTTGGGATCAACCGAACTTGCCGGAAGTGGAGGCGATCAGGAAGGCGGCGTAGGTCACGAAGTAGCCCACGGTGAAGTGAGCCAGACCAACCACACGGGCCTGAACGATCGAGAGAGCCACGGGCTTGTCGCGCCAGCCCACCAGGTTGGCGAGCGGGGTGCGCTGGTGAGCCCAGACGATGGTTTCGATCAGTTCCTGCCAGTAACCGCGCCAGGAGATCAGGAACATGAAGCCGGTGGCCCAGATCAGGTGACCGAACAGGAACATCCAGGCCCAGACGGCGAGGTTGTTGCTGCCATACGGGTTGTAACCGTTGATCAGCTGAGAGGAGTTGAGCCACAGGTAGTCGCGGAACCAGCCCATCAGATAGGTGCTGGATTCGTTGAACTGAGCCACGTTGCCCTGCCAAATGGCGAGGTGCTTCCAGTGCCAGTAGAAGGTGAGCCAGCCCACGGTGTTCAGGGCCCAGAAGACAGCCAGATAGAAGGCGTCCCAGGCACTGATGTCGCAGGTGCCGCCACGGCCGGGGCCGTCGCAGGGGAAGGAGTAGCCGAAGTCCTTCTTGTCGGGCATCAGCTTGGAGCCACGGGCATCCAGGGCGCCCTTCACCAGGATCAGGGTGGTGGTGTGCAGACCCAGAGCGATGGCGTGGTGCACCAGGAAGTCACCAGGGCCGATCTGCAGGAACAGATCGTTGCCGCCGTCGTTGATGGCATCCATCCAACCGCCCATGTAGGCAGCGCTGGCATTGCTAGCGGCGCTAGCGCCATTGGAGAGGAGCACATCGAAGCCGTACATGGCCTTGCCAGAGGCAGCCTGCACGAACTGGGCAAACACGGGCTCCACCAGGATCTGCTTCTCGGGGGTACCGAAGGCAACCACCACGTCGTTGTGAACGTAGAGGCCCAGGGTGTGGAAACCGAGGAACAGGGAGACCCAGCTCAGGTGGCTGATGATCGCTTCTTTGTGCTCGAGCATCCGAGCCAGGACGTTGTCCTTGTTGGCTTCGGGGTCGTAGTCACGGATGAAGAAGATCGCACCGTGAGCGAAGGCACCGCACATCAGGAAGATGGCGATGTACTGGTGGTGGGTGTAGAGGGCAGCTTGTGTCGTGTAGTCCTTCGCGATGAACGCGTAGGACGGCATCGAATACATGTGCTGCGCCACCAGGCTGGTCACAACGCCCAGGGAAGCCAGGGCCAGACCGAGCTGGAAGTGGAGCGAGTTGTTGATGGTGTCGTAGAGACCCTTGTGGCCAGCGCCGAGGTCACCAGGGGTGCCCTTGGGCGGGTTGTGGGCTTCGAGGATCTCGCGGATCGAGTGGCCGATACCAAAGTTGGTCCGGTACATATGGCCGGCAATCACAAACAGACAGCCGATCGCCAGGTGGTGATGGGCAATGTCGGTGAGCCAGAGGGCCTCACTCTGAGGATGGAAACCACCCAGGAAGGTGAGGATCGCGGTGCCTGCGCCTTCTGAAGTACCGAACACCTGATAGGCGGTGTCGGGGTTCGCGGCGTAAACGCCCCAGTTACCGGTGAAGAACGGAGCCAGACCGGCGGGGTGAGGCAGCACGTTGAGGAAGTTGTCCCAACCCACGTGCTGACCGCGCGATTCAGGAATCGCCACGTGCACGAGGTGACCGGCCCAAGCGATGGAGCTGAAGCCGAACAGCACAGCGAGGTGGTGGTTCAGGCGGGATTCAGCGTTCTTGAACCAGGCCAGGGAAGGCCGGAACTTGGGCTGCAGGTGCAGCCAGCCAGCGAACAGAGCCCAGGCCGACAGGATCATCATGAAGATGGAACCCTGGTACAGCTCGGCGTTGGTGCGCATGCCGATGGTGTACCACCAGTGGTACACGCCGGAGTACGCAATGTTCACCGGGGAGGAGGCGCCAGCCTGGGTGAAGGCTGTGATGGCGCCCTGGCCGAAGTGGGGATCCCAGATCGCGTGAGCGATGGGACGGATATGCAGAGGATCGGCGACCCACTGCTCGAAGTTGCCCTGCCAGGCGACGTGGAACAGGTTGCCCGAAACCCAGAGGCCGATGATCGCGAGGTGACCGAAGTGAGTGGAGAAAAGCTTTTGATAAAGCTTTTCCTCCGTCATTCCGTCATGGCTCTCGAAGTCGTGAGCCGTGGCGATCCCGTACCAAATACGACGGGTTGTCGGGTCCTGTGCCAGACCCTGGCTGAACGAAGGAAATTTCGTTGCCATTGGGAAAGGTCAGGAGAGGTCAGCCGACCGCAATGATGCGGGCCAGGAAGAACGACCAGGTGGTCGCGATGCCGCCCAGCAGATAGTGGGCAACACCGACGGCACGACCCTGGGTGATGGAGAGCGCCCGCGGCTGAATGGCGGGAGCAACCTTCAGCTTGTTGTGAGCCCAGACGATGGACTCAATCAGCTCTTGCCAGTAGCCGCGGCCACTGAACAGGAACATCAGGCTGAACGCCCAGACGAAGTGGGCACCCAAGAACATCAGACCGTAGGCACTGGTGGCAGAGCCATAGCTGTTGATCACCTGTGCTGCCTGAGCCCACAGGAAGTCACGCAGCCAGCCGTTGATCGTGATGGCGCTGTTGGCGAAGTTGCCGTTGGTGATGTGAGACACGGTTCCGTCAGCGTTGACGGTGCCCCACACGTCGCTCTGCATCTTCCAGGAGAAGTGGAAGATGACGATCGACAGGGAGTTGTACATCCAGAACAGGCCCAGGAACACGTGGTCCCAAGCCGAAACCTGGCAGGTACCGCCACGGCCGGGGCCGTCGCAGGGGAAGCGGAAGCCGAGGTTCGCCTTGTCGGGAACCAGGCGGCTGCTGCGGGCATACAGAACGCCCTTCAGGAGGATCAGCACCGTCACGTGAATCGTGAAGGCGTGAATGTGGTGGACCATGAAGTCGGCCGTTCCCAGGGGGATCGGACCGGCGGCCACCTTGCCACCCACAGCCACCACAGTGCCGTTGAACACTTCGCTCACGCCGGCGAGGGCGTTGGGAGCGGTGCTACCGGCAGCAGCAGCGTGCAGACCCTGAATCCACTGCGCGAAGACGGGCTTCAGGGCAATGGCGGAGTCGCTGAACATGTCCTGGGGACGGCCCAGGGCACGCATGGTGTCGTTGTGGATGTAGAGGCCGAAGCTGTGGAAGCCCAGCCAGATGCACACCCAGTTGAGGTGTGAGATCAGGGCATCGCGAGCCTTGAGCACCCGGTCGAGCACGTTGTCCACGTGCTTGGCGGGGTCGTAGTCGCGGATCATCGCGATGGCGGCGTGGGCGCCGGCACCAACGATCAGGAAGCCACCGATCCAGGTGTGGTGGGTGAAGATCGACAGCTGGGTGGGGTAGTCGATGCCGATGTAGGGATACGGAGGCATCGCATACATGTGCTGAGCCACGATGATGCTCAGCGAGCCCAGCAGAGCCAGGTTCACAGCCAGTTGGGCGTGCCAGCTGGTGGTCATGAACTCGTAGAGACCGTCATGACCATTGGAGGCGGGGAACAGCAGGGGGTCGCCCTTCTGGCCCTCGAGGATCTCCTTAATGCTGTGACCGATGCCCCAGTTGGTCCGGTACATGTGACCGGCCACGATGAACAGCACCGCAATCGCCAGGTGGTGGTGAGCGATGTCGCTCATCCACAGGCTGCCGGTCACAGGATTCAGACCACCTTTAAAGGTGAGGAAATCGCTGTAAGCGGCCCAGTTGCCGGTGAAGAAGGCATTGATGCCTGCACCGAAACCGGGGAACAGCTGAGCGATGAGGTCCTGATTCAGGAACTCGTGGGGCAGAGGGATGTCTGCATAGGTGGCGATGGTCTTGCCGTTCAGCGCCAGCGGCTTGCCGGCGTCGATGGCATCCATCAGCGCGGTGGTGGGCAAGGACACATGGATCAGGTGTCCAGCCCAGGAGAGGGAGCCCAGGCCAAGCAGACCGGCCAGATGGTGGTTGAGCATCGACTCAACGTTCTGGAACCACTCGAGCTTGGGAGCTGCCTTGTGGTAGTGGAAAACGCCGGCATTGAGCATCAAGCCGGCCATCACCAGAGCACCGATGGCCAGGGCCATCAGCTGCGTTTCGTTAGTGATGCCCCAGGCCCGCCACACATGGAAGAGGCCGGAGGTGATCTGAATGCCGTGGAAGCCGGCACCCACATCGCCATTGAGGATTTCCTGGCCGAACACGGGCCAAACCACCTGCGCACTGGGTTTCACGTGCGTGGGGTCGGCCAGCCAGCCGGAGTAGTTGGAGAAGCGAGCGCCGTGGAAGAAGGCACCGCTCAGCCAGATGAAGATGACGGCCAGGTGACCGAAGTGGGCCGAAAAGATCTTCCGGCTGACCTCTTCGAGATCACTGGTGTGGCTGTCGAAGTCGTGAGCGTTGGCGTGGAGGTTCCAAACCCACGTGGTGGTTTTGGGACCTTTGGCGAGGCTGCGATCGAAATGGCCGGGCTTGCCGAACAGTTCGAAGGAGGCCGGGTTGTTCACCCGGTCGACCTGGGCTTTCGCCGTTTTCCCACGCTCTGGTGGGCTGATGGTCATCGAGACGTTCCTCGAGGGACGGGATCGAGGTGGAGGTCCACCCTTCCGACCTGACGCACCGAACGAGTCGGAGGCGGAAGGCCAGTGGAGCCACAGGCACAGCGGAAAACCGCGTTCACCTATGGGCGCAGGCATGAAAAGGGCGCAAGGCCGAAGCCGAAACCCCTTTTCATGACTGGCGCTTGGGCCCCAGAAAGGGGACCGCTGGCGGAAGTATAAAAGTGAATTCCGAGCCCTTTGGCCCGGCAGTTACAAAGGTTCAATCCGGAGCCGGGCCAGTCAGGGACTGAGCTCTCGCGGATGCAAAACATCAGCGAAAAAACGCGTGTTCGCGCAGTTTTTGTAGGCAACAGCGATTAATTAGCGCCTCTTTTTTGTTAGCAATCACCACTTGCGTGCCGGGTTGTTGTCCGCAACCCTGCAGAATGTGGCTATCAAGCTCCACACGAGCATCGGGAGGCAACAACATGCTGGCGGCACCGCGGCGGGCGCTTGTGGCCCTGGTGCTGGTTGTGCTCACGGTGGTGAGTGGAGGCTGCGGCAGCAAGGCCGGCCCAGGTTCAGCCGCGGTGAGCCCCAGCAGCCTGAGTGCCACTCCCCCGGCAGGTGCCCTACAGGAAGTGGCGCCCCCCGGTGCGGTGCAGCAACTGAATGAACGTCTGAATGAGCGCGCACCGCAGGTGCGTGTGCTCGCCCCCCAAGACAACGCCCTGCTGCCCGCTGGGCCATGGACCCTGAAGCTGCAGGTGAGCGATTGGCCCTTGAGCGATGCCGGCTCTTTGGGGCTTGGCCCCCATCTGGTGGTGCAGCTCGACGATCAAGCACCGATCCGGATCACCAGCCTCGAAGCCGCCTCCGCTGTGGCGCTGCCCGATCTACGCCCGGGCAGCCACCGCATCACCGTGTATGCCGCCCGGCCCTGGGGAGAAGCGGTGAAGGCTCCCGGCGCCAGCACCCAAATCCGCGTGCATCGTGTGGCCCGCAACGCCGCAGAACTGCCGGCCAGCGGCAGTGCCCAGCTGATTGCGGCGAGCCCTGATGCCCAACAGGCGATGGAGCCTGTGCTGATCGACTGGCTCTTGCTGGATGCCCCCCTGCAAAACCTGCGCGGTGATGACGCCCGCTGGCGCCTGCGCATCAGCGTGAATGGCGACAGCTTCCTGGTAGACCGGCAGACACCCCTCTGGCTGAAGGGCTTCAAGCGCGGCAGCAATGCGGTGCAGCTGGAGCTGCTGGATGGGCGCGGCGATCCGCTCAATCCCCCCTTCAACAGCGTGGTGCGGGAGGTGGTGATCGGCGGCTCAGGCCCTCAACCCGCCTGGCTGCGCCCTCGGCTGTCCCCCACGGATCTAGCCCTGCTGAGCGGCGAGCAGCCCATTACTGAAGCTGAGCCTGAGCCCGAAGCCACAGCGGCCCCGGAACCCGAGGTGCCGAACACCACCCCTCTGCCGAGCGCACCCAGCAAAGAGCCCGAAAGCACAGCACCCAGTCAGCCCAAGGCCGAACCGGAGCCGCCGGCCGAGTCTGAGCCACCAACACCAACCGTGCCGCCGGCTGCGCTTGAGCCCAGCAGCGCACCTGTACCCAGCCCCGAGCCAGCCAGCACAGCGATTCCCCCAGCCGGCGAGGCCAGCTCGGAGGCGAACGATCCGGTGATCGCGAATCCAGCACCCGAGGCACCCACTCCTTCATTGGAGCCAAATACTCCTGCCGAGACAGCGCCTCCCGAACCCCAAGCCCCCGCCAACGCCCCATCCGCGGCTCTTGCGCAACCGGCGCCGGCGGAGCGCCTGGCACCACAAACCAGCCTCACCGGCTCAGCCCGCGACCAGGTGAATGCCGACGGTGAATTGCTGAAGCCCTCCCCGCGCGGCCCTCTGGCCGGGCTGCGGGAGAAGCTGGGGGGATGAGTGAACGCCTGAGCTGGGGTCTGTCCCTCAGTCACCACGCCCTGCCCCTGCTGCGTCAGCTGCTGGAGCGCGGCCTGATCGATCGCATCGCCAGCCCTGCCGATGGCGTGGCCTGGCAAGGGGGGGATCTGCAAGGTTTTTTGGCCAGCGAATGGCCGCGCAGCCGCGCCTTTGTGGCTATCGGCGCCTGCGGAGCCATAACCCGGCTGATCGCACCGCTACTGGAGGGAAAGCAGCACGATCCCGCTGTGGTGGTGGCCGATCCCCAGGGCCGATATGCCATCCCACTGCTGGGCGGCCATGGCGCCGGAGCCGAAGCATTGGCCCAGGCTGTGGCGGCGTTACTGGGCGGTGAGGCCGTGCTCACCGGCACCAGCGCCGCCCATGGCCAGCTCGCCCTCGATGCCTTTGGAACGCGCTGGGGCTGGCGCCGCGGAGCGGGCGACTGGGATGCGCTGATGAAAGCAGCCGCCCGCGGTGAGGCGGTGCAGCTGGAGCACCAGAGCGGCAATCCACGCTGGCTGCAATTGCCTGGCTTGCCGGAGCGGAGCGCCAGCGGCATCCGGCTCAGCGTGGGGGTGGAGCGAAGCGATCACTGCCGCTGGCATCCACCGGCCCTTTGGGTGGGCATGGGCTGTGAACGGGGCACCAGCCTGTCTCTGCTGCAGCGATGCCTCGAGGAGAGCCTTGCGGCGGAAGGGCTGGCCCCAGAAGCCGTGGCCGGCCTCGCCAGTGCCGATCGCAAAGAAGATGAACCGGCCCTGCTTCAGCTCGCCGCACAGCACGGCTGGCCCCTGCGCTGCTTCAGCAGCGCCGCTTTAAACGCCGTGCCAGTGCCCAATCCATCGGCAGTGGTGGAAGCCGAGCTCGGCACCGCCAGCGTGGCCGAAGCCGCAGCGCTGCTGGCCGCAGGCCCGCAAGCCACATTGCGCACGCAAAAACGGATCGAACGCGCCCGCGATGGCGAGCAGGGCGCTGCTACCGCCGCCATCGCCCAGGCCGCCGCTCAGTGGGCTCCCCAGCGGGGCTGTCTGCATCTGATCGGCAGCGGCCCCGGCAGCCTGGCGCTGCTCACCCCCGATGCCCGCGCAGCCCTGGCTGCCAGCAGCGTGTGGGTGGGCTACGGCCTCTACCTGGATCTGCTGGAGCCGCTGCGCAGGCCCGATCAGTTGCGCAGCGACGGACAACTCACCCAGGAGCGCGAGCGCTGCCGTGAAGCGCTGGAGCTGGCTTGCCAGGGGCTCACGGTGGCCCTGGTGTCGTCGGGCGACAGCGGCATCTACGGCATGGCCGGGCTGGCGCTGGAGCAGTGGATGGGCCTGGAGGAGCAGGATCGCCCAGCCTTCCAGGTGCATCCGGGGATTTCGGCGCTGCAGCTGGCGGCGGCGCGAGCGGGAGCACCGCTCATGCACGATTTCTGCACCGTGAGCCTCAGCGATCGGCTCACCCCCTGGGAGGTGATCGAGCGGCGGCTGCAGGGCGCAGCGGCAGGCGATTTCGTGGTGGCGCTCTACAACCCGCGCTCCAAAGGCCGCGACTGGCAGCTGGGCCGGGCACAAGAGCTGCTGTTGGAGCATCGGCCGCCCCACACGCCGGTGGTGCTGGCTCGCCAGTTGGGCCGAGAAGAAGAAACCGTGAGCCTGCATGAGCTGGCCACGCTGCCCATCCATCAGGTGGACATGCTCACCCTGGTGCTGATTGGCAACAGCAGCAGCCGCGTGGAGGGCGGCCGCATGGTCACCCCCAGGGGCTACCCCGGTGCCGAACTCAGCTGAAAGTCGGGATGACAGGATTCGAACCTGCGGCCCCTTCGTCCCGAACGAAGTGCGCTACCAAGCTGCGCTACATCCCGATGCCGGGAGTGTAGGAGATGGCCCTCCGGCAAGGGTTCTCGGGGTCTGAACCCTGCTGCTCCAGTTTCTAGAGTTGCTGGCTGATCTGCGCCTGCGGGCGGAAGTGGCGCTGTGCTCAAACCCGACTGGCTGCGTGTGAAAGCTCCCCAGCGGGAGCGCATCGGCGAAGTGGCCGATCTGCTGCTGGATCTCAAGCTCAACACGGTGTGCCAGGAGGCCAGCTGCCCGAACATCGGCGAGTGCTTCGCTGGCGGCACCGCCACCTTTTTGATCATGGGGCCGGGCTGCACCCGCGCCTGCCCCTACTGCGACATCGACTTCGACAAAAGCGTTCGCGCCCTGGATCCCACCGAACCCGAACGGCTGGGCGAGGCGGTCGCCCGCCTGGGCCTGAAGCATGTGGTGATCACCTCGGTGAACCGCGACGACCTGACCGATGGCGGCGCTAGCCAATTTGTGGCTTGCATCGAGCAGGTGAAGCAGCGCTCGCCGCTCACCACGATCGAGCTCCTGATCCCGGATTTCTGCGGCAACTGGGACGCCCTGGCCGTGGTGATGGACGCCGCGCCCCACGTGCTCAACCACAACATCGAAACCGTGCCGCGGCTCTACAAAAAGGCCCGGCCCCAGGGGATCTACGAGCGTTCGCTGGAGCTGCTGCAGCGGGTGCGCCAGGGCTGGCCCCGGGCCTACACCAAATCCGGCCTGATGGTGGGCCTGGGGGAAAGCGATGCCGAGGTGCTGGAGGTGTTGGCCGATCTGCGCCTCCATCAGGTCGACATCGTGACCATCGGCCAATACCTCTCACCCGGGCCCAAACACCTGCCGGTGGATCGCTTCGTCACGCCGGAGCAATTCGAGGCGTTCCGGCGCCATGGCGAGCAGGAGCTGGACTTCCTGCAGGTGGTGAGCACGCCGCTCACCCGCAGCAGCTATCACGCCGGCGAGGTGCAGCGGCTGATGGCGCAGTATCCGCGCTAGGGCTCCAGCAGGAATTCTGCTTCGAGCGCGCAGGCTTCCACCGCCAGTGGGCCGGCGGCCAACTCATCGATGCGGGCATTCACCAGGCTCACGGGAGCCGGAAGCTGCGCGCAGTGCTCAAGGAAGGCCACCGCCATCTGGCGGGCAAACAGCTGCTGGATCTGCTGGGCGAACTCGGGAGGCATGGCTGCCGGTGCGATTGCGAGCAAGCTATGCAGCTCAGCTGTGCACGCCGATCAGGCCAACCGAACCCGCCGGTGGGGCGAACCGACCGGCGGGAGCGTGAACCGAACCGAAGCGCCGGCTAACCGATCAGGCCGCCACCGCCTCGCGCTCAGCCAGGCCCACATTGGCCTTCTCGCTGGGTGGCACCAGCAGCTTGAAGCGGGCCTTCCAGGTGCTCCAATCAGCCAGGATCGCCGCGGCCTTGCTGCTGCCGGTGGCCTCGAGGTGGGCCTCCAGCAGCGGCTTGAGCAGCGCCTCCTGCTCGGGGGTGGTGAGCTCGCAGATCGCCACGATCTCAGGGTTCACCCGCTCGCGCAGGCCTCCGGTTTCATCGAGCAGGAAGGCCACACCACCGGTCATGCCTGCGGCCACGTTGCGGCCGGTGCTGCCCAGCACCACCACCACACCGCCGGTCATGTACTCGCAGCAGTGATCGCCTGCGCCTTCCACCACGGTGCGGGCACCGCTGTTGCGCACGGCGAAACGCTCACCAGCGCGGCCCAAGGCGAACAGCTCACCGCCGGTGGCGCCATAGAGGCAGGTGTTGCCCAGGATCACCTGGCTGCCGGGATCACGGCCACCGGCGGGAGGCACCACGGTGATACGGCCACCGTTGATGCCTTTGCCCACATAGTCGTTGGCTTCGCCCACCAGGCGCACATTCATGCCCTGCACGGTGAAGGCGCCGAAGCTCTGGCCGGCAGCACCTTCGTAGGTGAGATCCAGCTGGCCCTGGAAGCCGGTGTTGCCGTGGCGCGCAGCGATCTCACCGCCGAGGCGGGCGCAGACGCTGCGATCGGTGTTGATGATCGGCAGGGTGCGGGCCAAACGGCCGTGGCCCTCGATCGCGGCCACCAGCTCGGCATCGGCGAGCAGTTGGTCTTCAAGGATGGGGCCATTGCTGTGGGCTTCAGCGTCGTGCTGGAGCCAGCTGCGATCGGCCGCCTGAGGGATCGGATCGAGCAGGCAGGAGAGATCGATCGCCTTGGTTTTAGCCAGCTGCACAGCGCGCGGCTGCAGCAGCTCGGTGCGGCCGATCAGATCCTCGAGGCGGGCCACGCCGAGCACGCTGAGGAGCTGACGCACCTCTTCGGCCACGAACAGGAAGAAGTTCACCACATGCTCAGGGATGCCGGTGAAGCGCTTGCGCAGGGCTTCCTTCTGGGTGGCCACGCCCACCGGGCAGTTATTGGTGTGGCAAACGCGGGCCATGATGCAGCCCTCGGCGATCATCGCGATGGAGCCGAAGCCGTATTCCTCAGCGCCGAGCAGGGCGGCGATGATCACGTCCCAACCGGTTTTGAGGCCGCCGTCGGCGCGCAGCAGCACGCGATCGCGCAGACCGTTTTCCAGCAGCGCCCGGTGCACCTCGGTGAGGCCGAGCTCCCAGGGGCCGCCGGCGTGCTTGATCGAGCTCAGCGGTGAGGCGCCGGTGCCGCCGTCGTGGCCGGAGATCTGAATCACATCGGCGTTGGCCTTGGCCACACCGGCGGCGATGGTGCCGATGCCGATCTCGGCCACCAGCTTCACGCTCACCTTGGCGGCGGGGTGCACCTGGTGGAGGTCGTGGATCAGCTGAGCCAGATCCTCAATCGAATAGATGTCGTGGTGGGGCGGCGGTGAGATCAGCGCCACGCCGGGCTTGCTGTTGCGCAGCCAGGCGATGTAGGGATCCACCTTCGGGCCAGGCAGCTGACCGCCTTCGCCGGGCTTAGCCCCCTGGGCCACCTTGATCTCCAGCTGCTTGCCGCTGCGTAGGTATTCGGGGGTCACACCGAAGCGGCCCGAGGCGATCTGTTTGATCGCGGAGCAGGCGGTATCGCCGTTGCGCAGGCCCTTGATCGTGGGCAGGGTGGCGGAGCGACCTTCCCCATCCACATCGCTGAGGGTGTGGAAGCGAGCCGGATCCTCACCGCCCTCACCACTGTTGCTCTTGCCGCCGATGCGGTTCATCGCCACAGCCAGCACCTCGTGGGCTTCGCGCGAGAGGGCGCCGAGGCTCATGCCACCGGTGCAGAAGCGGGCGCAGATGCTCTCCACGCTCTCTACCTGATCCAGCGGCAGGGGCGCAGTGGCGGGCTTGAGCTCCAGCAGATCGCGCAGGGCCGTGACCGGCCGGTTCTCCAGCAGGGTTTTGTAGGTGGAGAAGTGGTCGTAGCCGGGGCCCGCCTCCACAGCCGCGTGGAGGGCTTTGGCCATCTCCGGGCTGTTGAGGTGGTATTCGCCGCCGGTGCGGTACTGCACAAAGCCCATGAATTCGAGCTTGGTGCGGTTGAGCTCGGGGAAGGCCTTGGCGTGGAAGCTCAGGGTTTCGCTGGCCAGCTCGCTCAGGCTCAGGCCGGCCACGCGGCTTGTGGTGCCCTTGAAGGCCAGCTCGATCAGATCAGCACCGATGCCAATCGCTTCAAAGATCTGGGCGCCGTGGTAGCTGGCGAGCAGCGAGATGCCGATCTTGGAGAGGATCTTGCGCAGGCCGTCTTCGAGGGCCTTGCGCACGTTGGCCTGCACCAAATCGGCGGTGAGAGCCGGCAACTTGCCGCGCTCGATGTTGGTTTGCACCTTGGGCTGCGCCAGCCAGTGGCGGGCCGTTTCCCAGGTGAGCCAGGGGCACACGGCGCTGGCGCCGAAGCCGATCAGGCAGGCGAGGTGATGGGTGCTCCAGCACTGGGCCGTGTCGGCCACCAGAGAGGTCTGCAGACGCAGGCCAAGGTTGAGCAGGTGGTGGTGCACCGCGCCCACCGCCAGCAGGGGCGGGATGTAGGTGGTGGTGGCGGTGATGCCCCGATCCGAGAGCACCAGGATCTGGCTGCCGCCGCGCACAGCGGCCTCAGCCTCAGCCTTGAGCCGCTCCACCGCTGCCGCCAGGCCCGAAGGCCCATCGGTGATCGGCATCAGGGTGGAGAGGGTGCTGCAAGGGATGCCCTGCTGAGCCACGGCGGCCAGCTCGGCCTCATTGAGGATGGGGCTATCGAGATGCAGTGCGGCGGCGGCGGATGCCTGGGGCTGCAGCGGTGAGCCGCGCTTGCCCAGATGCATTTCCAGGCTCATCACCAGCTTTTCGCGCAGCGGATCGATCGGCGGGTTGGTGACCTGCGCGAAGCGCTGCTTGAAGTAGTCGTAGAGCAGGTGCGGCTTGTCGGAGAGCACCGCCAGGGGGATGTCGTCGCCCATGCAGTAGGTGGGCTCCTTGCCGGCACCGGCCATGTCTTCGATCACCAGATCGAAGTCTTCAGCGGTGAAACCAAAGGCGGTTTGCAGCTGCAGCAGCTCCAGATCGCCGAGGTTGCGCTCCTGGGCCCAGGGCTGAGCCTGGAGGTTGCGGCGATGCTCCGCCAGCCACTGGCCATAGGGATGGCGCGACGCCACTTCCTGCTTCACCTCCCAGTTGTGCAGCAGGCGGCCGTTCTCCAGATCCACCGCCAGCATCTGGCCGGGGCCAAGGCGCCCCTTCTCGATGATGCGGCTTTCCTCGAGCTCCACCACGCCGGTTTCCGAGCCCATCACCACGAAGCCGTCGCTGGTGATGCAGTAGCGAGCCGGGCGCAGGCCGTTGCGATCGAGGGTGGCGCCCACGCTGCGGCCATCAGCAAACACCAGCAGGGCCGGGCCATCCCAGGGCTCCTGGGTGCAGGCGGAATATTCGTAGAAGGCCTGAATCTCAGGTTTATCGGCCAGCTCGGGCTGATCGCGGAAGGCTTCCGGCACCAGGGTGAGCAGGCTCTCGGTGATCGGCCGGCCACTGCGCACCAGCAGCTCGAGGGTGGCGTCGAGGTTGGCGGAATCGCTGAAGGCCGGGTTCACCACCGGCTTGAGATCGGCGGCGGCATCGCCCCACACCGCATCGAGATCGGCCTCGGAGGCGCGGGCCCAGTTGAGGTTGCCCAGCAAGGTGTTGATCTCGCCGTTGTGGCCGAGCAGCCGCATCGGCTGGGCCAGGGGCCAGCGGGGCAGGGTGTTGGTGCTGAAGCGGCGGTGGTACACCGCGAAGCTCACAGCGAAGCGCTCATCGCGCAGGTCGCCATAGAAGGCGGAGAGCACCTCCGAGCGCACCATGCCCTTGTAAACAACGGTGCGGCCGCTCAGGGAAGCGAAATACAGATCGCTGGGGCCTGCGCCCCAGGCGGCGCGAGCGCGATCGCCGCAGCGGCGGCGCAGGCGGAACAGCAGCGATTCGAGCGCATCGCCAGCCTCGGAGGCGCCGATCAGCCACTGCTCAATCACCGGAGCTGTGCCACGGGCCAACGGGCCGAGCACCGCCGGATCCACCGGCACAGCTCGCCAGCCCAGGCTGCTCAGGCCCAGCTTGGCGGCTTCCTCAGCGCAGAAGGTTTTGGCCTGCTCGCGGCGAGCGGCATCGGCAGGCAGAAACACCATGCCCAGGCCGCGAGGGCCCGCGGCCGCAGCGGCGGCCTCCGGCCACACCGCATCGAGATAGCTCCAGGGGATGCCGCAGAGCACGCCGGCGCCATCGCCGGAATCACCGTCGCCACCGCAACCGCCGCGGTGCTCCATGCAATCGAGGCCGCGCAGGGCCTGCCGCAGCACCCAATGGCTGGATTCACCCTTCAGGCTGGCCAGAAAACCCACGCCGCAGGCATCCTTCTCGCCCGCCACCGCCGCCGGAGCCGGGGTGTCGCGATGGGGCCATTCGGGGCGAGAAAACAGCGACATAACCCGGCGACAACCTGTTGCTTGTTGGTCCAGCGCAAGAGCGAACCAACCACCGGCAAACGGTGGCCACCAAGGGGCGGATCCGCACAAGATGTGCGCCGCAACCGCTGCCTTGGCCCTGATTCGCCCGGCCTACGGCCGCGCTGCGAACGTTCAATCGTAGGAGCTGGTATTCCCGAGGCGGAGCCAAAAGCCTGGGTGGTGCCAGCAGCCCTGGTGATGCCCACAGCCTGGGCGGGGCCAAACAGGCTCGCTAGCTTGGCCGGGCCTGCCTCCGCTGTTGGATGCCCCCCTTGCCGGCGCTGGCGGCTCTGCTCCCCGGCATCCCCCTCACGCCGCCGCCGCCCCTGCCGGCACCCGCTCCGCGCCCAGCGCTGCAGCGCCGGGCCGCACCGGCAAGCACGGCACGGCTTCAGGGCACCAGCATCCGTATCAACGGGCTGCGCCAGCAGGCACTGTGGCTTCAAGACGCAGGCGAGCTCTGGCTACCGCTTGAGGTGCTCGAAGGCCAGTTGGGGGTGAGCCGCAGCCCAGGCGCCAACGGCAGCATCGACCTGGAGTGGTTCGGCCAGAAGCTCTCGCTGAACGCCGAACGCCAGCGCAGCCTTGAAGACGAGGTGGCCGTACCGGTCAGCGGCCTGTTGGAAGCCGTGGGCGTGATCGCTCGCACCGAAGGCCAGGAGCTCAACCTGCAGCTGCCGCCGCGCCCGCTGCAGGCGATCCGCTGGAGCAACCAGGGGGTGAGCGGCCAACGGGTGGTGCTTGATCTGAGTGCGCCGGCGCTGGTGCGCAGCGGCGAGGGGCGCCTGCTCATCGGCACCGAGGCCAGCGAGCCGCAGCTGGAGCAGCTCAAGCAGCTGGGGCTGAGCCCAAGCCAGCGCGATGGTTGGCTGAGCGTGCAAATCCCCCGCGATGGGGAACGCCTCAGTCTGGGCGGGCCCTGGCGACTGGTTCTGGATCTGCCGGTTCTCGAGAACGGGGCTCCAACCACAGCAACCACCACTCCGACCCCAGCTCCGGAGCGTGACCCGCGCCTGGTGGCGCTGCAGAACCAGGGGCTGAAGCTCGAGCGCCGCATCGGCCGGATCGGCTCGCGGCAGGTGCTGATCAACAGCGTGCGCCTCGATCCCCGCCAGGTTCCCCTGGAGCTGCGCCCGCTCAACCGCAGCGATGGCATGCAGGGCTTGAGCAGCCTCAGCCAGCTGGCCCGCCAGGAGCAGGCCCTGATCGCCATCAACGGCGGCTATTTCAACCGGGTCAACCGCCTGCCGCTCGGGGCGATGCGTGAGCAGGGGCGCTGGCTCTCGGGGCCGATCCTCAACCGCGGCGCGGCGGGCTGGAAGGCCGGCGAACTGCCCCGCTTCGATCGGCTGATGCTGGTGGAAACCATCGAAGACAGCCAGCGCCAGCGCTGGAGCATCTCCACGGTGAACAGCGGCTACGTGCAGAAGGGGCTGGCCCGTTACACCGCCGATTGGGGCAGCCGCTACCAACCGATCACAGGCACCGAGATGGGGGTTCTGGTGCGCAACGGTGTGGTGCAGCAACGCTATGAACTGGGCGCCATGGCCCCCGGCGTTCCGCTGCGCGAGGGCGATCTATTAATCGTGGCTCGCGGCGGCGTGAGCGTGCCCTGGCAGAACGGCGAGCGGCTCACGCTGCAGAGCCGCCCCACGAGCGTGGTGGGTGAGCGGCCCAATGTGCTCGGCGGCGGGCCACTGCTGCTGCAGAACGGCAGGGTGGTGCTCAATGGCACCGCGGAGGGCTTCAGCTCGGGCTTCCTCTCCCAAGCGGCGCCACGCACCGTGGTGGCCAGCGACGGCAAACAGCTATGGCTGCTCACCCTGCAAGGGGTGAACAATCCCGGTCCAACGCTGATGGAAACAGCGCTCTTGCTCCGCCAGGAAGGTCTTCAGGATGCCCTCAACCTCGATGGCGGCAGCTCCACAGGTTTGGTGCTGGCCGATGTGCACACCGTGAAAGGCCGTGGCGTGGCGGCGGCAGTGCACAACGGCCTGGGCCTGGTGCCGCGGCTCGAGCAGGCCCGCACACAGGCCCGCACCATCGAACGCCCTTAAGGCGCGGCCCTGACACACTGAGGCGATCGCCCCAACCTTCCGCCATGCCCAAGGGCCACAGCCTGCGCCTCACTGCAGCGGCAGCCGCCGAACTGGGACGCCAAGCGGCTGTGGCCGGCACCCCCGGGATGATGCATCTCGATCTGGTGGACGGCGGCTGTGAGCGGTGGGTGATCCGGATCAGACCCGGCCACCTCGCCGGTGTGGCCGTGGCCCGCGCCGATGGCATCACCTTGTTTGCCCCTGGCGATCAGTGCGAGCGGCTGGGCAGCCTGGAGCTCGACTACCGCGGCGACCTCAGCGGCGGCGGCTTCCTAGTGCGGGCGGGCCGCGAGCTGCGCATCTGCGCCTGTGGCGCCGCCTTCAGCCCCGCTGACGAGGCGGCGGGGGTGGGGGTGCAGGCGACGAAGTAAGGTGGCGGATTGTCGCCACGGTCGGATTTTCCGGCCTCCCGTAACCGGCCCTCGATGCCCACGATTCAGCAGCTGATCCGCAGCGAGCGGCAGCGCCTTACCCGCAAGACCAAGTCGCCTGCCCTGCGCGCCTGCCCCGAGCGTCGTGGTGTGTGCACCCGCGTGTACACCTCCACTCCGAAGAAGCCCAACTCGGCGCTGCGCAAGGTTGCCCGTGTGCGTCTCACCTCCGGTTTCGAGGTCACGGCTTACATCCCCGGCATCGGCCACAACCTTCAGGAGCACTCCGTGGTGATGATCCGCGGCGGTCGTGTGAAGGATCTGCCCGGTGTCCGCTACCACATCATCCGCGGCACGCTTGACACCGCCGGTGTGAAGGATCGCCGTCAGTCGCGCTCCAAGTACGGCGCCAAGACGCCCAAGGATTGATTCCTATCCAGCCGTAGCCGTTTCCTGATTCCCTTCCCCCAGGTCTATGTCACGCCGCAACGCCGCCGAGAAGCGTCCGATCCTGCCGGATCCTCAGTTCAACAGCCGTCTGGCCACCATGATCGTGGCCCGTCTGATGAAGCACGGCAAGAAATCCACCGCCCAGCGGATCCTGTCTGATGCCTTCTCGCTGATCGGCGAGCGCACCGGCGCTGACCCCCTCGAGGTGTTCGAGACCGCCGTCAAGAACGCCACTCCCCTGGTGGAAGTGCGTGCACGTCGCGTGGGTGGCGCCACCTATCAGGTGCCGATGGAAGTGCGTCAGGAGCGCGGCACCGCCATGGCTCTGCGCTGGCTGGTCAACTTCTCCCGCGCCCGCAACGGCCGCAGCATGGCCCAGAAGCTGGCCGGCGAACTGATGGACGCCGCCAACGAGGCTGGCAGCGCCGTTCGCAAGCGCGAAGAAACCCACAAGATGGCCGAAGCCAACAAGGCCTTCGCCCACTACCGCTACTGATCGCCGCCCGTGCAGGTCGGCCGGAGGCCGACTTGTAGAGTGACGCCCGCTTTTTTGTCGATTCCCCCTCCGGAGACCTAACCCGTGGCTCGCGCCTATCCCCTAGAACGCGTACGTAATATTGGTATTGCGGCACACATTGATGCCGGTAAAACCACCACAACCGAACGAATCCTGTTCTATTCGGGTGTGGTGCACAAGATCGGTGAGGTGCACGACGGCGCCGCCGTGACCGACTGGATGGCTCAAGAGCGCGAGCGCGGCATCACCATTACCGCCGCTGCGATCTCCACCAGCTGGAACGATCACCGGATCAACATCATTGATACTCCGGGCCACGTGGACTTCACCATTGAGGTGGAGCGTTCCATGCGGGTGCTCGACGGCGTGATCGCCGTGTTCTGTGCTGTGGGCGGTGTGCAGCCCCAGTCGGAAACCGTGTGGCGCCAAGCGGATCGCTACAGCGTTCCCCGCATGGTGTTCGTCAACAAGATGGACCGCACCGGCGCCGATTTCCTGAAGGTGCACGGGCAGATCAAGGATCGCCTCAAGGCCAAGGCCGCTCCCATCCAGCTGCCGATCGGCGCTGAAGGCGAGCTCAGCGGCATCGTTGATCTGGTGAAGAACCGCGCCTTCATCTACAAGGATGAGCTCGGCAAAGACATCGAAGAAACCGAGATTCCCGCTTCGATGGCTGATGAGGCCGCCGAATGGCGCGCCTATCTGATGGAGGCCGTCGCTGAAACCGACGAAGCCCTGATCGAAAAGTTCCTCGAGGAAGGCGAACTCACCGAAGACGAACTGCGCAAAGGCATCCGTGAAGGTGTGCTGAAGCATGGCCTGGTGCCGATGCTCTGCGGTTCGGCCTTCAAGAACAAAGGTGTTCAGCTGCTGCTCGACGCCGTGGTCGACTACCTCCCCGCCCCCGTGGATGTGCCCCCGATTCAGGGTGTGCTCCCCAACGGCGAAGAGGCTGTGCGCCCTGCCGAAGACAGCGCTCCCTTCAGCGCTCTGGCCTTCAAGGTGATGGCCGATCCGTTCGGCAAGCTCACCTTCGTGCGCATCTACTCCGGCGTGCTGCAGAAGGGCAGCTATGTGCTCAACTCCACCAAGGACAAGAAAGAGCGCATCTCCCGCCTGATCGTGCTCAAGGCCGACGACCGCGAGGAAGTGGATGAGCTCCGCGCCGGCGACCTCGGCGCTGTGCTCGGCCTGAAGGACACCACCACCGGCGACACCCTGTGTGTGGACAGCGATCCGATCATCCTGGAATCGCTGTACATCCCCGAGCCTGTGATCTCGGTGGCTGTGGAGCCGAAGACCAAGGGCGACATGGAGAAACTCTCCAAAGCTCTGCAATCGCTCTCCGACGAAGACCCCACCTTCCGCGTTCGCACCGATCCGGAAACCAACCAAACCGTGATCGCCGGCATGGGCGAACTCCACCTGGAAATCCTGGTGGACCGCATGCTGCGCGAGTTCAAGGTGGAAGCCAACATCGGTGCTCCTCAGGTGTCCTACCGCGAAACCATTCGCGCTAGTGCCAAGGGTGAAGGCAAGTTCGCTCGTCAGACCGGTGGCAAGGGCCAGTACGGCCACGTGGTGATCGAAATGGAGCCCGGCGAGCCGGGATCCGGGTTCGAATTCGTCAACAAGATTGTTGGCGGTGTCGTGCCCAAGGAATACATCGGACCGGCAGAAGCCGGCATGAAGGAAACCTGCCAGTCCGGCGTGATTGCTGGCTTCCCGATGATCGATGTGAAGGTCACCATGATCGACGGGTCTTACCATGATGTGGACTCGTCGGAGATGGCGTTCAAGATCGCCGGCTCCATGGCCTTCAAGGACGGCGTCAAGAAGTGCAGCCCTGTACTGCTTGAGCCGATGATGAAGGTTGAGGTGGAGGTGCCTGAGGATTTCCTCGGGTCCGTCATCGGCGACCTCTCCTCCCGTCGCGGCCAGGTTGAAGGACAGTCCATCGATGATGGTCAGTCCAAGGTCCAGGCCAAGGTGCCTCTGGCCGAGATGTTCGGCTACGCCACCCAGCTCCGATCCATGACCCAGGGTCGGGGTATCTTCTCGATGGAATTCAGCCACTACGAGGAAGTTCCTCGCAACGTGGCAGAAGCCATCATCTCCAAGAATCAGGGCAATTCCTGATCTTTCCCATACCCATTTACCCCCCGATTCTTTTTCATCATGGCTCGCGAGAAGTTCGAAAGGAATAAGCCCCACGTCAACATCGGCACCATCGGCCACGTTGACCACGGCAAGACCACCCTCACCGCCGCCATCACCAACGTGTTGGCCAAAAAGGGTCAGGCCAAAGCCCAGGCTTATGACCAGATCGACGGTGCTCCTGAAGAGCGTGAGCGCGGTATCACCATCAACACCGCTCACGTTGAGTACGAGACCGACGGTCGTCACTACGCCCACGTGGACTGCCCCGGCCACGCGGACTACGTGAAGAACATGATCACCGGTGCCGCCCAGATGGACGGCGCCATCCTCGTGGTGGCCGCCACCGACGGCCCCATGGCTCAGACCAAGGAGCACATCCTGCTGGCCAAGCAGGTGGGCGTGCCCGCTCTCGTGGTGGCACTGAACAAGTGCGACATGGTTGACGACGAGGAGATCCTCGAGCTGGTGGAACTGGAAGTGCGCGAGCTGCTGAGCAGCTACGACTTCCCCGGCGATGACATCCCCGTGGTGAAGGTGTCCGGCCTCAAGGCCCTCGAAGGCGACGCCGAGTGGGAAGGCCGCATCACCGAACTGATGGCTGCCGTTGATAGCGGCATCCCCGAGCCCGAGCGCGAAATCGACAAGCCCTTCCTGATGGCTGTTGAAGACGTGTTCTCGATCACCGGTCGTGGCACCGTGGCCACCGGCCGTATCGAGCGCGGAAAGGTGAAGGTGGGCGAAACCGTCCAGATCGTGGGTATCAAGGACACCCGCGAAACCACCGTCACCGGTGTGGAAATGTTCCGCAAGCTGCTCGACGAGGGCATGGCCGGCGACAACGTGGGTCTGCTGCTCCGCGGCGTGCAGAAGGAAGACATCGAGCGCGGCATGGTGCTGGTGAAGCCCAACTCCATCAAGCCCCACACCAAGTTCGAGGGTGAGGTGTATGTGCTGAAGAAGGAAGAAGGCGGCCGCCACACCCCCTTCTTCGCTGGTTACCGCCCGCAGTTCTACATCCGTACGACCGACGTGACCGGTCAGATCACCGCCTTCACCGCCGACGACGGCTCCAACGTGGAGATGGTGATGCCCGGCGACCGCATCAAGATGACCGGCGAGCTGATCTGCCCGGTGGCCATCGAGCAGGGCATGCGCTTCGCTATCCGCGAAGGCGGCCGCACCATCGGTGCCGGCGTGGTGTCCAAGATCATCGAGTGATCCTGATCCGGCTCCGGCCGTGATTTAGGTTCTGGGATGGAGATCGGGGATTCAGTCCTCGCCTCTCCATCCCATTCCGCACCTCGACAATCCAGCTTTCATTTCCCAGCTCTCTCGTGTTCGACGAGCGCTGGTCCTTGCTGACCTCTCCCGCCTGATCCATGTCCACCGCTATCGCTCAGCAGAAGATCCGCATCCGCCTGAAGGCATTTGATCGCCGCATGCTGGATCTCTCCTGCGAAAAAATCATTGAAACGGCCGACCACACCGCTGCAACGGCGATCGGCCCAATCCCCCTGCCGACCAAGCGCAAGATCTACTGCGTGCTGCGCTCGCCCCACGTGGACAAGGACTCCCGCGAGCACTTCGAGACCCGCACCCACCGCCGCATCATCGATATCTACAGCCCTTCGGCCAAAACCATCGATGCCCTGATGAAGCTGGATCTGCCCAGTGGTGTGGACATCGAGGTGAAGCTCTGAACCCCTGACGCCCAGAGGGACAGCCCATGGCCCGCCGCAAGGTGGGCCTTTTTGCTGGCCGCGCCCGCGCAGCCGCGGCCCTCAACAGCGCTGCCTAGGATTCGAGCTCCCCTTGAATTGCCTGCCACGTGACGCAACTGGCCGTGCGCGAGCTGCCACTGTTCCCGTTGCCCGACGTGGTGCTGTTCCCTCAGGAAGTGCTGCCGCTGCACATCTTCGAGCCGCGCTACCGGATGATGCTGCGCACAGTGCTCGAAACCGACCGGCGCTTTGGCGTGGTGCGCTGGGATCCCCAGGAAGGGCGCATGGCCGATGTGGGCTGCTGCGCCGAGATCCTCCAGTGCCAGACCCAGGCGGATGATCGCAGCAACATCGTGACCCTTGGCCAGCAGCGCTTCCGGGTGCTGGAGGTGGTGCGCGAAGCACCGTTCAAGGTGGGCCTGGTGAGCTGGATTGAAGACGAACATCCCCAGAGCCACGACCGCCTGAGCGAACTCTCCAGCGACGTGGAGCAAGCGCTCAAGGATGTGGTGGAGCTCACCGGAAAGCTGATGGGCAAACCCACCAGCCTCCCCACCGATCTACCGGATCTGCCGCGAGAGCTCTCCTTCTGGATCGGATCCCATCTGGGCGGGCCCGTGGCCGATCAGCAGCAGACCCTGCTCGAAATCACCGACACCGAAGAGCGCTTGCGCCAGGAATTCGAACTGCTGGATGAAACCCGCCGGCAGCTCGCGGCCCGCACCGTGCTGCAAGACACCTTCCGGGATCTCAAAGACCCAGGCGCCGACGAGGATCGCTGAACCGCTGATGCCGATCCTTGCTGTGCTCACTCCCTTCGCGGGAGGGCTGATGTTGGTTGTGGCCGTGCTGGCAGCTCTGCTGTTGCTTGGGCTGTTCATGTGGAGCTGGCGCGATCGCGCCTTCACAAGCACCGCCAGCGTGGCCGAGGCCTACGACCGCTGGACCGACGATCAATTGCTGGAGCGGCTCTGGGGCGAGCACGTGCATCTGGGCCACTACGGCCAGCCGCCGCGCCGCCGTGATTTCCGCCGCGCCAAAGAGGATTTTGTGCACGAGCTGGTGCGCTGGAGCGGCCTCGATCAGCTCCCGCCGGGCAGCACCGTGCTCGATGTGGGCTGTGGCATTGGCGGCAGCGCTCGCATCCTGGCCCGCGATTACGGGCTCAACGTGCTTGGCATCAGCATCAGCCCAGGCCAGATCCAACGGGCGCAGGCACTCACCCCAGCTGGCCTCAGCTGCCGCTTTGCCGTGATGGATGCTCTGGCCCTCGAGCTGCCCGATCAAAGCTTTGATGCGGTGTGGAGTGTGGAGGCCGGCCCCCACATGCCCGACAAGCAGCGCTACGCCGATGAATTGCTGCGGGTGCTCAAACCCGGCGGGCTGCTGGCCGTGGCCGATTGGAACCGCCGCGACCCGGCTGTTCAACCACTCAACCGGCTCGAGCGCTGGGTGATGCACCAACTGCTGGTGCAGTGGGCTCACCCTGAATTCGCCAGCATCCCCGGCTTCCGCCGCAACCTCGAACAAAGCCCCTGGGGCGAGGGCCAGAACCACACCCAGCTCCAGGTGGAAACAGGCGATTGGAGCCGCGAAACGCTCCCCTCCTGGATTGATTCGATCCTGGAAGGGCTTAGGCGGCCGGCGGCGGTGTTGGGCCTAGGCCCCCGTGCCGTGTTGATGGGCCTGCGCGAAACCCCCACGCTGCTGCTCATGCACTGGGGATTTGCCACCGGGATGATGCAGTTCGGCGTGTTCCGAACCCGCAAGCCCGCTTAAGCCGCTTCGAGCTGGGTGATCGGGTAAGCGCCAAACACAGCCAGGTGCTCACACAACGGCCGCAGCTCCTCCAGGGCCTGCTGCAAGGGCGCTTCGCCCTTGGGCAGCTCGAGATCCACAAAGAAGATGTATTCGCCCATCTCCCGCTTGGAAGGGCGTGATTCGATCCGCGTCATGTTGAGATCGCGGTGGGCAAAGCAGGCCAGCGCTTCGAGCAGGGCACCTGGGCGGTTGGCGTGCAGCGAGAAAGCCAGGCTGGCCAGGGGGCCCGCCAAGGTGCGCTCCCCCTGGCTCAGCAACAAAAAGCGGGTGCAGTTGCCCGCCACATCGTTGATCGGGTAAGCCAGCACCTCGAGGCCATGCTCCTCGGCGGCCTGGAGCGAAGCAATGGCAGCGCGGAAGCGGCTACCAGCCACCATCCGGGCCGCATCAGCGGTGGAGCTGGTGGGCAATTGCAGCGCTGCGGGCAACTGTTCACCGAGCCACTGGCTGCATTGCGCCAGGGCCTGCGGGTGGGAGAGCACCTCGCTCACCCCCTCCAGCGGACCAGACCCCAGCAACGCGTGGCGGATCGGCAGCACCAGGGCCCGGGCCACCCGCAACTCAGGGTGCTCCCAGAGCGCATCCATGCAGGCGGTGACTCCACCTTCCACGGAGTTCTCCACCGGCACCACCGCCGCTTCACAACGGCCCTCGGCCACAGCCTTCACCACCGCCCGAATGCCCACCTGGGGTATGAACTGCGGAGCCTCGATCCCTTCCAACGCGCACAGCCGGATCGCCGCCTGCTCCCCGTAGGTGCCAACAGGACCAAGAAATGCGATGCGCATACAGGCGTTGCGGGCCGTGCTGGATAGGATCATGACGCTCCGGCCGACGAGCCATGACTCTGGCCTTCAGCGCCAGCCAAGCCTTGAAACTGTCGGTGCCGCAGAAGGCCGAGCTCCTGCCCGACTACCTCAACGATGAGGAGCGGGTGATTGGCGCCCTGCTCGATCCCCAGCAGCTGGAGAGCCTCGGCAACGGCCGCTACCGCTACACCGTGACCCGGCTGCAGGTGTTCCAACTGCAGATTCAACCGGTGGTGGAGCTGGTGGCCCGCCGCAGCCATCACCGCATCGATCTCGAAGCGATCGATTGCCAGCTGGAGGGTCTGGGCATCGTCGACGACTTTCAACTCACCCTCGAATCGTGGCTTGAGGCCAGCGACGAGGGGCTCAACGGCGAAGCGTGCTTAGCGGTGAGCGTGAGCCAGCCGAGCCTGCTGAAACTGATTCCGGTGAAGATGCTCGAAGCCACCGGCCGCTCCCTGCTGGCGGGCATCCTGCTGGGGATCAAAACCAGGGTGCAACAGCAGCTGCTCCAGGATTTCGAAGCCTGGTGCCTGGCTCCCGCCGGCCGTTAAGCCGCGAGCACCTTCCCCAGAAACGAGCGCCGATGCAGGGGAGTGGGGCCCGCCTCCAGAACGGCTGCGCGATGCACAGCGGTGCCATAGCCAGCGTGGCGCTCGAGGCCATAGGCCGGATAACGCTGCGCCAACCGCGTAATCAGGGCATCGCGGGCCTGCTTGGCCAACACGCTGGCGGCGGCGATCTCCAGATGCTCGCTGTCGCCGCGCACCACCGTTTGCTGCGGGCCGCTCCAGAGCCGCAGGGGCAACACCCCATCCACCAACACCAGATCGGGCGGTGCACCGTTGAGACGCTGCAGGGCACGCAGCATGGCCCGCTCGGTGGCGGCGCGAATCCCCACCTGATCAATTTCCCGCGCTGAGGCCTGACCCAAGGCCCAGCTGCAGGCCTGCTGCTGGATGAGCGGAACCAACTGAGCGCGGCGATGGGCCGTGAGCTTCTTGCTATCGGTGAGTCCGGCAGCGGCCAGGGTGGGCCGGGCTGCATCGGGCAGGATCACCGCCCCCGCAAACACCGGGCCGAACCAGCAGCCGCGGCCAACCTCATCAACGCCGGCAATGCGCGACGGCACAGCCACCACTCACTCGGTTGCCGATGAGCGGCGGCGGCGGCGGCGCGGTTCCGATGAATCCTCTTCTGCTTCAGCGGGAGCAGCGGCAGCGGCTTGCTCGGGCTCCACCACGGGCAACACAGCAACGGCCGTGCTGGTGGAGGAAGTGCTGGCTGGAGCATCGCTGCGGCGGCGGCTGCGAACGCGGCGGCCGTTGGCCGGCTCGGGTTCCGCCGTTGCCGCCACCAGCTCCAGGCCGCTATCGGGGAGCACCGGAACGGCGGGGAAGGCCGGGAAGGTTTCCACCGGGAGCGGCGTGATTTCCACGGTGACGGGCAGGCTCTCACTGGCTGTGGGGGCATCAGCCGTTGGAGCCGCTCCAGGGCCGCCAGAACCGTTGGTGCTGGCACCACCACGTCCGCGGCGGCGGCGGCGAGGGCCGGCTGCAGCCAGCTGCTGGCGGGCTTCCTCGAGCACCGCTTCGGGATCCTCTCCAGGACGCACCACCCGCACCACCAGGTTGTCGGCGGATGGAACGGGGTCGAGCAACAGCGCCGGATTCAGGCCCAACCAGCCGTAGACCAGCTCCTGCTCAGCATCCATCGGCACCGCCACCAATTCAGGCTCCGGACGGCGGGAGCCGGGCTCCGCCGCTGCGGTGGCGGCTTCATGGGAGCTGCCGGCCGTGGTGGTTGTGGTGTCGTCGTAGCTGGTGAGTTCAGGGGCATCACTGCCGCCACGACCACCACGACCACCACGGCGGCGGCGGCCACCACCAGCTTCCGCGCCCGCGGGGCTGAACACTTCGGCCCGGGCGGAGGCAGCGGAGCGCACCAGGCCCGGAGCGGCGGCCAGGGGCTGAAGGCTGTCTTTACCGGGCAGCACGGCTACATGGCCGAGGCCACCACAGCTGGGGCAGGCCCGGCCGAACAGTTCGTAGATATTTTGGCCCTGGCGCTTGCGGGTGAGTTCCACCAAGCCCAGCTCACTGATCTGAGCGATCTGCGGGCGCGCCGAATCCGGGCGGATGGCGGCTGTGAAGTGCTCCAGCAGCTGCAACTGATCGCGGCGCGACTCCATATCGATGAAGTCGATGATGATCACGCCTCCGATGTTGCGCAGCTTCAGCTGGCGGGCGATCTCCGTGGCGGCCTCGTAGTTGGTCCACAGAACCGTTTCACGCGCATTGGCGGAACGGGTGAAGGAACCCGAGTTCACATCGATCACCGTGAGCGCCTCGGTGGGCTCGATGATCACGTAGCCACCGGAGGGCAGATCCACCCGCGGCTTGAGGGCATCGCGGATGGCGGCGTTCACCTTGTACGCCTCAAGGATCTCGCCGGAGTCGAGGTGCTGCTCCACCTGCACCTGGCTTTGATCAGCCCCGAGGAAGGCATTCACCCGGCCCACGCCATCGGCGCTATCGAGCACGATCCGCGCCACATCCGGGCTGTAGTGATCGCGCAGGATGCGATGAATGAAGTCTTCGTCGCGGTTGAGCAGCACCGGCGGCGTGGCCGTCTCGGCGGCGGTCTGGATCGCCTCCCACTGGCGCAGCAGAGCTTCGAGGTCGTCGATGAGCAGCTCTTCGCTCACCCCTTCGGCCTCAGTGCGGATCAGTAGACCCGCGCCCGGGGGCTTGATCAACACACCCAGAGCGCGCAGGCGGTTGCGCTCACTTTCCGCATTGATCCGCCGGGAGATGTTCACCCCCTGGCCGTGGGGCTGGAGGATCAGAAAGCGACCCGGCAGGGTGAGGTTGCCCGTGAGGCGAGGGCCCTTGGTGCCGGTGGGCTCCTTCATCACCTGCACCAGCACCTTCTGGCGAGGCTCGAGCAGCTCGGTGATGCCCAGCGTTCCCTTCTTGAGGCGCAGCGGCCCTAGATCGGTGACATGAATGAAGCCGTTCTTCTCTCCTTCACCGATATTGACAAAGGCTGCATCGATGCCCGGCAGCACATTTTCAACAGTGCCGAGATACACATCGCCAATTTGGTAGCGGCCCTGGGCCACCACCAATTCATCCACACGGTCATCGGTGAGCACTGCGGCGATGCGCAGCTGCTCGGCGATGACGATCTGCTGAGGCATGGAAGGTCAGGAGAGGACCTGCACAAGGCAGGCCGGAATGGGTAGCAGAGGGTGGCGCCCAGCGCCGGACCGACAAGCTGCGAAACCCTCCGTGCATCGCCGATGCAAGGGGAGAAACGAGGCAGCGGTGCTTGAAAAATTCAGTGAAAACGCCGGGTAAAACAACGGCGGCAGGCTGACAGCCTTCGTGAGAGTGGGCCGAAGCCCGTTGCTTGCGAGATCCAGATCTGAATGGAACCCGTCTTACGGCGCCGCATCGGGCAGCTTTCAGGAAGAGAGGTTCGTGAAAACTGATGCGGACCCTGATGCCTGAGCCGAGCTAAATCGCTGAGCCTGCTTCAGGTTGTACCGATAGACAGACGCTAGCACGGGTGTTTTCAGGCTTCTGGGCTCTGCCGAAGCTGCAGGGATTCGCGGCGCAGGCTCACCATCTCCAGCTCCGCATCGAGCTGTTGGGAGAACCAGTGCTGCAGCTGCTCCGGCCGCAGGCTGCGGCCCGCGGGATCCACCAGGGCTCCGTAGCGCAGCTCCACTGCTTCCGGCATCCCCTCCACAGCGTCTAGCGAGAGGCTCTGCAAGAAAGGTCTGCAATCGCGCTGCCGCGGCCGACCTTTCTTGTCGGTGTCGTGCCACATCCACGCTGAGCTGTTCAGCAGCTCCGCCGCAGCCGCCTGCCAAGCCGCCAGCGGCACCGCGGTGCGTTCGGCGCTGCTGCCTCCGGGCCGCAGTTGCAGCTGCCAGCGAGCAGCCACCAACTCCTGCGACAGGCTGGCGGCGGACACCTCCACCGGCTCCACCTGCAGCAAGGTGAAACCAGCGGGCAACTGAGCCTGAAGCCGTTGCAAGGCCTCAGCCGGATCGATCGGCTGGGTGAATTCAAGATCCATCCATTCGCCATCCGCCTCCGCGCCCAGGGGCAAGGCCAGGGCGAACTGCACCCGCGGCAGGGGATGGAAACCACCGGTGAAGCTCACCGGCAAGCCGCTGCGGCGCAGGGCCCGCTCCATCAGCCGCACCAGATCCAGGTGGCTGAGCAGCGCCAGGGAGCCGGTTTTGCTGAAGCGGAACCGCAGCCGCGCCACCCGATCACTGGCGGGAGCCCGCTGAGGCCGCTGCTCCGGAATCGCGGGAGGCGGCACCACCACGTTGTGGCCCAGCTCGGGGCCACACACCCCACAGCTGCTGCAGCCATCGAACGAACAGTCGGGCACCACCGCAGCGGCAAGGGCCTGGCGGAGGTCATCGGCCAGCCAACCCTTGTCCACGCCGGAATCGATGTGATCCCAGGGCAGGGGCTGGCCGCAGAACACGGCCAGATCGTCGGGGTCCATGCCCTCGACGGCACTCCACTCACCCAGCTCCAGCTCCCGGTAGCGGCCGCCAAGGCCGGCGGCTTCGATTGCTGACGTCCAGGCCTCATAGGTGCGATCAGCCGCTTCAAACCAGGCATCGAGGCCAGCGCCAGCCCGCCAGGCGGCTTCGATCACCGGGGCCAAGCGTCGATCGCCGCGGCCCACGAAGTCCTCCATCGCGGAGAGGCGCACATCGGTGTAGTTGGTTTTGATGCCGCGCATCCGCCGCAGGGCATCACGCAACAGTTGCTGTCGGCGCTGGAATTCCGCGGTGCTCACGCTGTGCCACTGGAAGGGGGTGTGCGGCTTCGGCGTGAAATTGCTGATCGTGAGGTTCAGCTCCAACCGCCCCAGATCGCGGCATTGCTGTTGCAACTGCCAGCAGGTTTCGGCGATACCGAGCACATCGGCGTCGGTTTCCCCCGGCAGGCCGATCATGAAATAGAGCTTGATCTTGCGGTAACCGCTCTCCATGGCGGTGCGAATCCCCCGCAGCAGCTCGGCATCGGTGAGGCCCTTGTTCACGATGTCGCGCAGGCGTTGGGTGCCCGCCTCTGGCGCAAAGGTGAGGCCGGCCTTGCGGGTGCCGCCAAGGATGTGGGCGATGTTCTCGTCGAAGCGATCCACCCGCTGGCTGGGCAGGGTGAGGCTCACGTTCTTATCGGCCAGGCGGTTGCGCAGCTCCACGCCCACCGCCGGCAGGGCGAGGTAATCGGAGCAGCTAAGCGAGAGCAGTGAGAAATCGGAGTAACCGGTGCGCTCCATGCCGGTTTCGATTGCCTCGATCACCGCCTCGGGTTCCACATCGCGGGCGGGGCGGGTGAGCATGCCGGGCTGGCAGAAGCGGCAACCGCGGGTGCAGCCGCGGCGGATCTCCACCGTGAGCCGGTCGTGCACCGTTTCGATGTGGGGCACAAGCCCCATGGCGTAGTGGGGCATCGGCGTGGCGGTGCGCCGCAGCACCCGCGCCGGAATGCCCTGCACCAGCGGCACCTGGGTGATGCCATCGGGGCCGGGGCCATAGAGCGAGGGCACATACACCCCAGGCACCTGCGCCAGATCAATCAGCAGCTCCCGGCGGGAGAGGCCTGCCGCTTTGGCTTCGGCCACCACCAACCCGATCTCGGGCAGCACCTCCTCGCCATCGCCCAGCACCACGAAATCGAAGAAGGCCGCGAACGGCTCGGGGTTGCTGGTCGCGGTGGGGCCGCCGGCAAAGATCAACGGCGGCGCCGCCGGATCCGCCAGGGGTAGATCGCCGCGATCAGCAGCGCGGATCGGGATCTGCGCCAGCTCCAGCATCGAGAGGATGTTGGTGGCGCCGAGCTCGTAGCTGAGTGAGAAGCCGAGGATGTCGAAGGCGGGCAGAGGCCGGCGGCTCTCAACGGCAAAGAGCGCCTCACCGCGCTCGCGCAGCCGCTCCGCCAGATCCGGCCCCGGCAGATAGCTGCGATCGCACAGCTGACCCGGAACGCTGTTGAGGATCGAATAGAGAATGATGTGGCCGGTGTTGCTCGAGCCCACCTCGTAGATCTCGGGGTAGGTGAGCGCCCAGCGCACGCCGGAAGCCGGCCAGGCCTGATCCCAGTCGCGCGGCTGCACCCCCAGCTCATTGCCGAGGTAGCGGCCCGGCTTGGCAATGGTCCGGTCCACCAGGGCCGCGAAATCCACGGGCGCATCTGCTGAAGCACCGGCCGGCTGAACTGGAGCAACGGTCACGGCGGCGACGGCAGCGCTGAATCGATCGTATGCAGCAGCGCGATGGGGATGCTCACCCCAGCCGGCCACCGCCGCATAGGACAATCGCGCCCAGTACCCAAGGGCCCGCGCGGCCCAATCGCGACATGGCCCAGGTCAACGGCAATTATCTCAAGCTCAAGGCGGGTTATCTGTTCCCCGAGATCGCCCGGCGGGTGAAGGCCTTCAGCGAGGCCAACCCCAGCGCGCCGATCATCCGCCTGGGCATCGGTGATGTGACCGAGCCCCTGCCCGAGGCCTGCCGCACGGCGATGAAGGCTGCCGTTGATGAAATGGGCACCCGCGAAGGCTTCCACGGCTACGGCCCGGAGCAGGGCTACCTGTGGCTGCGCGAAGCAATCGCCAAGCACGACTTCCAGGCCCGCGGCTGCCAGATCTCCGCTGAAGAGATCTTCGTGTCGGACGGCTCGAAGTGCGACAGCGCCAACATCCTCGACATCCTCGGCGCCGGCAATCGCATCGCTGTGACCGACCCGGTGTATCCGGTGTATGTGGACAGCAACGTGATGGCGGGCCGCACCGGCGATGCCGATGACGCCGGCCAATACGGCGGCCTCACCTACCTGCCGATCAGCGCCGAGAACGGCTTCACCGCGCAGATCCCCACAGAAAAGGTGGATCTGATCTACCTCTGCTTCCCGAACAACCCCACCGGTGCGGTGGCCAGCAAGGAGCAGCTCAAGGCCTGGGTGGACTACGCCCGTGCCAACGGCTCGCTGATCCTGTTCGATGCCGCCTACGAGGCCTTCATTCAGGACCCCTCGCTGCCCCACTCGATCTATGAAATCGACGGCGCGCGCGAGTGCGCCATCGAATTCCGCTCCTTCTCCAAAAACGCCGGATTCACCGGCACCCGCTGCGCCCTCACCGTGGTGCCCCGCGGCCTGATGGGAACCGCGGCCAACGGCGAACAGGTGGAGCTGTGGGGCCTGTGGAACCGCCGCCAGTGCACCAAGTTCAACGGCGTGAGCTACATCGTGCAGCGCGGCGCTGAAGCCGTGTATTCGCCTGAAGGCCAGGCCCAGGTGAAGGCGCTGATCAGCTTCTACATGGAGAACGCCGCGATCATCCGCCGCGAACTGAGCGCCGCAGGGCTGCAGGTGTATGGCGGTGAGCAGGCTCCCTACGTGTGGATCAAAACCCCCGCGGGCGTGGATTCCTGGGGCTTCTTTGATCTGCTGCTGAGCCAAGCCAACGTGGTGGGCACCCCCGGCAGCGGCTTCGGCGCCGCCGGCGAGGGCTATTTCCGCCTCTCGGCCTTCAACAGCCGCGAGAACGTGCTCGAGGCGATGCGCCGCATCCAAGCCGCGCTGGCCCCGGCGGCCGCTGCGGCCTGATCTGCTGCCTAAAGTCCGCTGTCGTGATGCCGGAGCTGGACAGGATGCCTCGATCCACCCCCTGCAGAGCTGCTCTCACCGCCACCCAATCGCCGGGCCGTGAGAGCGGCGGAGCCGCCGTGATGGAGAAGGCGCCGGAGCGGGTGCGCAAGCCCTCGCCCCGCTACAAGGTGCTGCTCCACAACGATCCGGTGAACACCATGGAATACGTGGTGGGCACCCTGCGCCAGGTGGTGCCGTCGCTGAGCGAGCAGGACGCCATTGCCGTGATGCTGGAGGCCCATAACACGGGCGTAGGCCTGGTGATCGTGTGCGACATCGAGCCGGCGGAGTTCTACAGCGAAACCCTCAAAGCCAAGGGCCTCACCAGCACGATTGAGCCGGAAAGCTGATGCCGCGCCTGAACTGGTGGGGCACCGTGCTCTATCCAGCTGCGCTGGTGGCCGTGTTTTTGGGTGGTCAACTGCTGCTGAAGGCGCTGGGAGTGCCCGGCGCTCTACAGGCGAGCCTGGCGGCACTGCCAGCCGTGGCCGCTCTGCTGATCAGCCTTCCCGTGCGCCTGCGGCGCTGCTGGGCGGAAGCCAAGCCCTGGCAGCGGCTGGGCGTCCTCGGCAGCAAGGCAGCCGTGGCCAAGGCTTTGTTGCGGGGCGTGCTCAAGGCGATCGCCTTGCTGGCCCTGGTAACCGTCGCCCTGGCACTCAGCGACCAACTCAGCTGGATGCTCCGGCTCAATACCGGCCTGTTGCTCAACGCCGTGGCCCTCGGGCTCGGGGTGGGCTTCGCCGAAGAACTGCTCTTCCGCGGCTGGCTCTTCGGGGAGCTCAGCTTGCTGCTGGGGCCGCAACGGGCCCTGTGGCTGCAGGCAGCCTTGTTCAGCCTGGTGCACACCCGCTTCAACCTGCCCCCCATCCAACTAATTGGTTTGCTGGTGGGCCTACTGCTGCTCGGCCTGGCTCTGGGCCTCCAGCGCCGCGCCGATGGCGGCCTGCTCTGGGGTGCCATCGGCCTGCATGGCGGGCTGGTGGCGGGCTGGTTTGTGCTGCATCAGGGGCTCGTGGCGATCAACCCGTCTGCGCCGGCTTGGCTGATGGGCCCAGACAACCCCATCGGCGGGGTCATCGGCTGGCTGGGTTTGGCGCTTTTGCTCATGGCGCGCCGCCCTTGGTGGAATGAAGGCACCCGCACCACCACGCCATGACGGCCAGCACCGCCCAACGGCCTGCAGTTTCGAGCCATCCCGACGCTCGGGTGTGGGTGGTCGACGACGATCAAGAACTTCTCAGCCTGCTGGAAGAGCGCTTCGGGCAATGCGGCTGGAAAGCCCGCAGCTTTGAAGATGGCGAGGGGCTCGATCAAGCCCTGCGCGACGACATGCCACACGTGCTCGTGCTGGACAGGATGCTGCCTGGTCAGAGCGGCACCCACCTGCTGGAGCGGTTGCGCCAACAGGGCCACCGCTTTCCGGTGCTGATGCTCTCTGCCTTGGGTGCCGCCGATGAACGGATCGAGGGGCTGGAAACCGGGGCCGACGACTACATGGCCAAACCCTTCCTCTGGCGAGAGCTGCAGCTGCGGCTGGAGCGCCTGCTCGACTACCGCCACGACCTCACCCCCCAACGCCCGCCGGAGCAGCGCTTCCGGATCGATACCGTTCTGTTTGATCCGGCGCGGCTGGAGCTCGAGGGCCCCAACGGGGTGATCAACAGTCTCAGCCGCGGCGATGCATCGCTGCTGAGCTTCCTTTGCCTCTCACCGGGCATCGCCTTCGAGCGCGAGCAGTTGTGCCAAGCCACCGGCAGCCTGGTGGATGCCACCAGCAGCCGCAGCATCGATGTGCGCATCTCCAAGTTGCGCAAACTGCTCAACAGCTGCAAACGCGGCAGCGGTCGCATGATCGAAGCCGTGCGCGGCCGCGGCTATCGCCTCAATGCTGAGGTGCAGATCGAGCCCCAGGCCTGAGCGGATGGTGGCCGGTACGAAGAGATTTCGTGGCTTCACCCCGGGCGACAGCCTGCGTTTGTTGGTGTGTGTGAGCAGCGCCTGGGCCGGCAGCTTCGCCCTGCTCAGCCTGGGTATCCCTCAGCTACTGGAAACCACTGCCACCCAGGCCATGAGCTTGAGCCTTGCCCAGCAGGCTCTACCGCTGACAGGGAAAGGCGCAAGTAAGCAACAAGACCGTGCGTTGCGCTTGTGGGCTGCCATGAACCCGCCGCCACGGAGCCTGCCCGCCACGGGCCAAGAGGCTGATGCCCTGCGGCAAAACCTGCAAGAGGCAGGCCTCAACGGCGACCTGCGCCGCGATCCCCCCGGCCAACGCAGCTGGTTAGGGGGCTACTGGCTGGCGGTACAGCTCTCCCCCTCGGCCAACCAACAACTGTGGGTGTACTCCAGTCCAGGCACAGCCCTTCCCTGGCTGTGGCCCGCCATCCGCATGGGCAGCCTGCTACTCGGAGGCAGCAGCGGTGTAGCCCTATTTCTGCAATGGCAGCTGCAACGGCCGATCCAACAACTGCTCAAACAACTCCCCGCCATTCCCTCCGGCGAGCTGGAGCTGGTGCCGGAAGCGGGCATGGGAGCGATGCGTGAACTGAGCATCCGCATCAACCGCGTGCTCGAGCAGCTGAACCAGCAGCACGAATCGCGCCGCCGCTTTCTGCAAGGGCTGGCCCATGATCTCGGCAGCCCGCTCACCCGGCTCTCCATGCGGGTGGAGCGGCTGGAAGATCAACCCGCCGACCCCAGCACTTGGGCCGAGGCGCTCCCGCAGCTGCGGGTGGAGATCGACCGGCTGAGCACCCTCACCCATCTGCTGCAGGAGGCCGCTGGGGAGCAGACCGAACCATTCCGGCCACGCTTGAGCGCCCTCGATGAACTGTGTGAGCGGGTGGTGGCCAGCTACCCCCAGCAGCCGATCGAGCTGGCGGTGCCGCGGCTGCTGGTGCGCCTGGATCAGGCCCTGATCGAGCGGGCGCTGCAAAACCTCATCGATAACGCGATCCGCTACGGCCGTGCGCCGATCCGCCTTGCCGCCCAACAGCAACGGGCCAGCGTGGTGTTGATGGTGGAAGACAGCGGCCCAGGGCTGAGCAGCGCCAACCTGCTCGGGATGCCAAGAATCCCCCCCGCCAACGATCGCCAGCAACGCAACCGCTCCGGGGTAGGGCTCTCGATCGTGGAGCGCTGCTGCCAGCTTCATGGCGGCCGCCTGGCGCTCAACCGCTCCGGCTTAGGGGGATTGCAGGCAGAACTGCACCTGCCTCAGAGTTGATCAGCGCGTCGCTGTAGCCAAAGCGCCGCGACCCTCCACTGGCGCGTGCAACGCCTCCTCCAGAGGAGCCAAGCCGTAGTCGCGCTCCAGCAGATCCATCACCGTGCGGCCGAAATCAGCGGGGTTGCGCTCGAACGCCTCCAAGCAGATGCGACCGAAGGTGCTGCCCATCGGTTCGGGGTTCCAGAGCAGCTGGCGAGCCGTCCAGGGGAGCATGCTCATCGGGTTGTAGCCGGGCTTGATCAGGCCCTGGTCGAAGCCGTACTGCTCCAGGTGGGTGTGGGGCTGGAGGCCGATGAAGAAGATCGCCGGCTCCACCTTGTCGGCTCCGAAGATGCGCTCGAGCTCGCGGTGATAGGCCACAGTCTGGCGAATCGTCTCGGGGCGCTCGTCGATCACATTGAACGAGTAGTTCACTGAAACGTGCTCGCGGAATCCAGCCCTCGCCAACAGGCGGCAGTTCTCCAGCACGGTGCGCAGGTTGTAGCCCATGCGCATCTTGCGCACGAGTTCCTGGGAGCCGGAGGTGATGCCGATCTCGAAGTAGTCCATGCCGGTGGCCACCATCAGCTCCGCCAACTCGGCATCGAGGTTGTCGGCACGGATGTAGGCAGCCCAACGGATGTCGTTCCAGCCCTGGGCCTGCACGGCCCGCAGCAGTTCCTTGGCGTCGTCGATGTAGCGGCGCGCCGGGATGAACTGGGCGTCGGTGAACCAGAAGCCGCGCACCCCTTTGGCGTAGAGCTGCCGCATCTCGGCAATCACCTCCTCCACGGGGTTCACGCGCACCGCCTTGCCTTCCACCACGGTGTAGACGCAGTAGCAGCAGTTGTGGGGGCAGCCGCGTTTGGTCTGCACGCCGACGTAAAAGTCGCCGCCATCGAGATACCAATCGAGCTGCGGCCAGATGGAGGCGATGTAGCCGTAATCGCAGGCGGTTTTCTCCATGCCCGCCGGCTGCTCATGGATCAGGCCGGGCCGAGGCGCCTCGCCGGCGATGAAGCAGCGCTCACCCTCGAGCGATTCACCGCGGATCAACTTCTCCAGGAGCGGCTCGCCTTCCCCCACCGACACCACGGTGCCGCGCGGCAGTTTGCGGCCTAGCTGTTCGTAGAACACGCTCACGGCGCCGCCACCCAGCACGGCCCGGGCGCCAGGCTGGAAGCGGCGAGCGGCCCGCAGGCCACGGCGCACCAGGCGCAGATTGCGCCAGAGCTCGCCATAAAACGAAGCCATCAGCCGCAGGCCGCCGAAAGCACCCCGCAGACGCTTCAGCGGATTGCGGGCATAAAAAACCTCAAAAGAATTCTGCAGCGGGTTGCCGCCGCGCCCATCCACTGGGGCATAGATCTGAATGTCGCGCCAGGAGAACACCAACAGCGAGGGCTGGAATTGCTCGATCTCCTGTTGCAGCACCCGCTCCACATCCAGCAGCGGCACCGCTGCAAGATCAAGGATCCGCTGCTCCAGCGCGGGGAACTGTTTGTGGATGTGATCGGCCAGATACACCGGGCCGATCGGAAAGATGGGATTGCAGGGCAGGCGCACCAGCAGCACCCGCTGTTCCTCCACAGAGGCTTGTCGCACAGTGAGTCAGAGGTGGGGCGCGTTGGCCGGGGCCAGCTCGGACGCTAACAAGCGCGCCCGCTGCTCCACGCGCCGGCGCAGAGCGGCGGGCAGCCAAGACCACCAGTGGCGATGCACGCAGGTGCGCGGCACCAGCCGCCAACCCCGTGAAGCCAGCAGCTGGCGCAGGGCTTCAGGCGCGGGCTGGGGGTAGGCCGGATTGATCACATCCACCGTGTCGATCCCGCCGAGATCGTTGATGCCGGCCTCCAGGGCCGCAGGCAACTGCTCCAGCGGCCAGAGGTTGGGAGGCGTCTGCAGATGCACCTCCGGCGGCAACAGCTGGCGGGCGGTAGCGATCAGCTCCAGCAGATCGGCTTGTTCAGCAGGGGTGAGCGGCCGAGCCGCCTCCCCATCAGGACGCCAGGGCTGCAGGATCACCTCCTGCAGGTGGCCCCAGCGGCTCTGCAACTGCGCCAGCAGCTCCAGCGCCTGAACGCGCTCCGCCATGGTTTCGCCCACGCCGAGCAGCAAGCCTGTGGTGAAGGGGATCCCAAGCCGGCCGGCCTGCTCCAACTGAGCAAGGCGGATCGCCAGGGTTTTGCTGGGCGCATGGCGATGCAGCGCGTCGTAGGCCGGGCCCACACCCTCCAGCATCAAGCCCATCGATGGATTCAGGCGGCCCAAAGCCGCCATTTCGCGCAGCGAAAGCGGGCCGGCATTGGTGTGGGGCAAACGCCCCTGGGCCAGAGCCAGGGCACTCAACTGGAGCAGCCGGGCAAACCATTCCTTGCGCGTGGGCGCCGTTGGCGCCACTTCCCCGCTGAGCAGCAACACCTCAGCGGCGGCCGGGCGCTCCTGCAGCTGATCGGTAGCTGCCCGCAACGACAGCGGCACCGCCTGCTCCAGGGGCACGCGAAAGCTGCAGTAGCCGCAGGCGTTGAAACACCCGTGGGTCGGCACGAGGGTGACGCTGGGGCTCCAGGTGACAAAACCGCTTGCCATTACAGGGGCCACAAGCGCAGCTGATCGATCAGATCAGCACCACTGTTGCTCGAGCAGCTCATCCGCCGCCTTAAGGCCGCGTCACACGGCGCAAACATCCGTTACATTGGGCATTGGCAGGGCGGGTTACCGGCCTGTCCTTCCTTCCCGCTCAACACTGAGTCCTTTGGGGCTGAGCTGCTGAGCACTATGTATTCCGTACTCATGACCACCACTCTCCAGCAGCGCCAAGGCGCTTCTGCGTGGAACCAGTTCTGCGAGTGGGTCACCAGCACCGACAACCGCCTCTATGTGGGCTGGTTCGGCGTTCTGATGATCCCCTGCCTGCTGGCAGCCACCATCTGCTTCATCGTTGCTTTCATCGCAGCTCCCCCCGTCGACATCGACGGCATCCGTGAGCCTGTGGCCGGCAGCCTGATGTATGGCAACAACATCATCTCCGGCGCTGTGATCCCCAGCAGCAACGCCATCGGTCTGCACTTCTATCCCATCTGGGAAGCCGCCAGCCTCGACGAGTGGCT
>CALRQW020000010.1:0-56414 GCA_943370455.1 Asaia bogorensis | reverse complement strand
AGCCACTCGTCGAGGCTGGCGGCTTCCCAGATGGGATAGAAGTGCAGACCGATGGCGTTGCTGCTGGGGATCACAGCGCCGGAGATGATGTTGTTGCCATACATCAGGCTGCCGGCCACAGGCTCACGGATGCCGTCGATGTCGACGGGAGGAGCTGCGATGAAAGCAACGATGAAGCAGATGGTGGCTGCCAGCAGGCAGGGGATCATCAGAACGCCGAACCAACCCACATAGAGGCGGTTGTCGGTGCTGGTGACCCACTCGCAGAACTGGTTCCACGCAGAAGCGCCTTGGCGCTGCTGGAGAGTGGTGGTCATGAGTACGGGATACGTAGTGCTCAGCAGCTCAGCCCCGAAGGACTAAGTGTTGAGCGGGAAGGAAGGACAGGCCGGTAACCCGCCCTGCCAATGCCCAATGTAACGGATGTTTGCGCCGTGTGACGCGGCTTTAAGGCAAGCGGTGGGCTGAGCTCTCCTGATCACACCGATCAGCTGCGCTGATGCACCACCTGGTCAATCCCCGAGACCGCTGCTAGGAGTTGCCTTTCTCCGCCCTGGCCATGCGCCTCCCTGCCATTTCCCTGGCCGCCGCGCTGCTGTTGGTGGGTTGCCAGAGCAATCCCTCCGCCGAGAACGAGCGCCTCAAGCGAATCGAACTGAGGCTGCAGCAGCTGGAGCAGCGTCAGGCCAATCCAGGGGCGGGGAACACAGCGGATCAGTCGGGCAAAGCGCCGGCGGGGCCGGTGAAATCGCTCACGTTCCGGATGGGCACCACAGACGACCGGCTTCGGATTTACTGGGCCGACGGCACCAGCAGCGATCTGCCCTGCACCAAGGAGCAGAGCACCTGGGCCTGCGGCTGAGCTCCAACCACCTCGAACCCCATGCCACGCCTCACCCCGATCGCCGGCGCTCTCGCCGCTGCCACTGCTCTGGCGTTGACCCCCACCTTTGGCTTCGCCCAGGGCGTGAATCAAACCCTCGAGAAAATCGACCAGCTGCAGCAGCAAGCGCCGGCGCGGCAGCGCGCCTTGAACCTGGCCCGCAACACCGTGGTGCAGCTCAACGGCGGCCTGAGCCAGTACATGCCGGCCGCCTGCATGTTCGCGTCGGGCGGCAGCGGCGGCAGCTGCCTGGTGAGCAGCACCGATCAGGGGTTTCTGTTCCGCTTCAACGGCGGTGCTCCTGGCTGGCAGCAACTGGGCAAGCCCCCCACCATCACCAGCGAGATCCTCATCAGCCCCGATGGGCGCACCGTGGCGCAGGTGATCTACAACGGCCCGCTCCGCTGAACCAACGCACCGAGGGCTTCGGCCCAGCTGGGCTCGCAGGTCCAGAGCTCCCGCCGGCAGAGGCTCAAGGCGATGCCTTTCTCGCCGTAGGCAGCTTCGTTAATGAATACCGGCCAGCGGGCACCGGCTTCCAGGGCTGATCCCTGCTCCAGCGGAAGCGCTGAACCATCGGCGCTCCAGAAGAGGGGATCACCCGGTTGCAGTGGCTGCCAGTCGCGGTGTTGCCGCTGGGGATGCAGGGCTGCGGCTTGAACCCCCTGCGGACTGCGAGGTAAATCGAGGCTGCTGTGGTGCAGGTGCACTTGCAGCCCTTGGGGGAGCCGGAGCCGGCCCACGGCAGCCGCGGCCAGGGTGTCGAGGGCGGCCTCCAGGGCCAGCTGGGTCTGCCGGCAGATCACCGCCGACACCAACCCCTGGGGCACAGGCCCCACTTCGATCACCAGGCCCGCCGGCCAACGCTCCACCAGAAAACCGGTCTGGGCCGCATCGGCCTCGTGCAGGTACACCGGCAACCCCAGCCGGGCCTGAATGCCAGCCGCCAGAGCCAGATCCGCCGGCCGCCGGCCGTACACCACTAGCGAATTGCCCATGGCGCTGGTGGTGCTGTGCAGATCGAGCACCACCGCGCAGGGCTGGGATCCCTCGGGGCCATGGGCTGCCAGCAGATCGCGGGCGCGCTGCACCTCGCGCTCCGTGCGGCTGGTGTCAGCGAGCAGGTCGATCGTGAAGCAGCGGTTGAGGTCGCGATCGAAATAGCGGCGGTTGGCGGCGAAGGCCTCGGGATTGCCGATGGTGAGCTGCAGCTCCAGGCCCGCATGGCGCAGCAGTTCCGGGCGCGCTTTCCATTGCTCGAGCAGCCAAGGGGCGTTGCGCTCATTGCCGTGGGTGGCCGCCACCACCAGAACTCGGCCCTGGCCCATGCCTGTTCTCCGGCGGATTGCTGCGCCAGCCTGGCAGTGATCCAGCGATGCCGGCGATGGCCATTCCTCCAGCCGTGGTGAGCGCCGCCCGGGCCGGTTGGCGCTGGCAATGGCTGCAACTGATGCAGGGCCTTGGCCCGGCAGATCGCGATGGCAACTACCGCAGGCCGGTCTCACCCTTCAACGCGCTGCCGCCGCTGCCCGCCAACGCCGCAGAGGCTGGCTCCCATGTGTTGATCGTGGGGCGCAGTTGCCCCTGGGCCCATCGCGCCTGGCTGGTGTGGGCGCTGCGGCAGCTAGAGCCATCGATCACGCTGCTGATCGTTGAACCGGATCCGCAAGCTGGCCGCTGGCGCTTCCCAAAACCATTCCTGGGCTGCACCACCCTGCAGGAGCTCTACCGGCGCTCGGGAGCCGACGCCAGCCAGCGGGCCACGGTGCCAGTGTTGGTGGAGGCCGGCAGCGGCCGGGTGGTGCTGGGGGAGAGCGCACGGCTGATCGAACTGCTCAACCAGTGGCCCGCAGCTGCCCCCGCGCACGATCTGGCTCCGGAGGCGCTGATCCGCGAGATCACCCGCTGGCGCGAGCTGCTGCAGGGCGCCGTGAACGACGGGGTGTATCGCTGCGGATTTGCCCGCAACCAGGCGGCCTACGACCGAGCCGAGAGTGAGCTGTTTGCCGCTCTCGATCAGGCCGAATCCGCGCTGGCGAGCCCTGGAGCAGGGCCCTGGCTCTGCGGCGAACGCCTCACCTTGGCGGATGTGCAGCTGTTCCCCACCTTGATTCGCCTGGAGCTGGTGTACGCGCCGCTGTTCGGTGTATCGCGGCGGCCCCTGTGGCAACTGCCCGCCCTGTGGCAGTGGCGCCAACGCTTCCATGCGCTGCCCGGCGTGGCCGACACCTGCTGCGATCAGGCCTGGCGCGAGGACTACTTCGGGGCCCTCTTTCCCTTGCACCCCTCAGGCATCGTGCCCGCTGGGCCCGAGCTGGCCACACTGGTGCAAGCGCCGCCGCCGCCATGACGAGCTTCGAAGGGGTCTACGGGCCGTTCACGATCACGGCGGAGGACGAGCGGGAGGTGTTCGGCTACCGGCTGGCCCTCTGCATCGCGGCCATCGCCCAGGCGGGGCTGCTGCTGCAGTGGCGGCAGTGGGGCGGGGCCTGGCTGTGGCCCTGGCTACTGCCGCTGCTCGCGGGGGTTGGACTAGCCCTGCGCTGGATTCACATCTACCTGCGGCCTTTGCATCAGGCCCTGCAGCTGCTTTGGCTGGTGGGGAGCGTGGGCTTTGTGGCACTGGCCATCAGCGCTGGCCCGGCCCACATGGCGGATGCGGTGGCCAGCCAGCCGACGTGGCTCTGGGCGATCGGCCCCTTCTTTGCCGCCCTGGCTGGCATCGGCTTCAAGGAGTTCTTCTGTTTCCGCCGCCCTGAAGCGATCGGGGTCACGCTGCTGCTGCCCGTGGCCCTGCTTGGTGCCCTGAGCGGCCTGCTGCCGGCGGCGGCCAGCGGCAGCTTGATGGGCGTGGAAGCCGCGCTGCTGCTGGTGCTCACCCTGCGCAAGTTCCCAATGCCCGCCGCCGCCGATGTGGGCGATAAGAGCGTGTTTGCTTATCTGGAAGCTCAGCGGCGGCAGCCCGGTTCGTGAGTTTGATCAGCCTGGTGGATGTCCGCAAGGACTTCGGCATCCGTACCCTGTTTGACGGCCTGAGCCTGCATGTGGGCGAGCGGGAGCGGCTGGGGCTGATCGGCCCCAACGGAGCGGGCAAATCCACCTTGATGCGCGTGTTGGCGGGGCTGGAGCCACCCGGCGGCGGCGAGCGGCGCGTGCTGCCCCAGGCGCGGATCGTGCTGGTGAGCCAGGAGCCGGAGATGGATCCGGAGCGCACGGTGCTGGAGCAGGTGTTCGCCGAAAGCGGCGAAAAGATGCAGCTGCTGCGCCGCTACACCGAGGTGAGCGACGCCCTGGCCCACGCCCACAGCGCCGGCAGCGACGACACCGCCCTGCTCTCGGAATTGGGCGAGCTCAACGCCCGCATGGACCAGAGCCAAGCCTGGGATCTGGAGCAACAGATTCGCGAAGTGCTGCAACGGCTCGGCATCGGCGACACCCAGCGCCGCGTTGGCGATCTTTCGGGGGGGTACCGCAAACGCCTCGCCCTGGCCGCAGCCCTGGTGGCCGACCCGGATGTGCTGCTGCTCGATGAGCCCACCAACCACCTCGATGCCGACTGCATCCAGTGGCTCCAGGGCTACCTGCAGCGCTTCCGCGGCGCCCTGGTGCTGATCACCCACGACCGCTATGTGCTCGATCAGGTAACCAACCGGATCGTGGAGGTGGACCGCGGCGAAGCCCGCAGCTACAGCGGCAACTACGCCTACTACCTGGCCCGCAAAGCCGAAGAAGATGCCGCGGAAGCCGCCAGCGAAGCCAAGCTCCGCAGCGTGCTGCGGCGGGAACTGGAGTGGCTCAAGCGCGGGCCCAAAGCCCGCAGCACCAAGCAGAAGGCGCGCATCCAGCGCATTGAGGCCATGCAGGAGCAGCCCAAGCGCCAGGCCAAAGGGCAGCTAAGCCTCGCCACCAACCAGCGCCGCCTCGGCAAACGGGCGATCGAAGCGGAAGAGCTGGGGGTGTGGGCCAGCGACGAAGCGCGCGATGGCGGCGCCTCACCCCTGCTGCAAGCCTTCAGTTACGACTTCAGCCCAGAAGATCGGATCGGGATCATCGGGCCCAATGGCTCTGGGAAATCCACCCTGCTGGATCTGATCGCCGGGAGGCGCCAGGCCCACGCCGGCCGGATCGAACTGGGCAGCACCGTGAAGCTGGCCTACTTCGATCAGCACAGCCACAACGTGCTCGAAGGCACCGATGCCGCCGGTCGCCAGCGCAAGGTGATCGATGTGGTGAAGGAGGCCGCTAGCACGGTGGAGCTGGAGGGCTCCACCCTCAGCGCTTCTCAATTGTTGGAGCGCTTTCTGTTCCCACCGGCCCAGCAGCACCAGCCGGTGAGCAAGCTCTCAGGCGGCGAGCGCCGCCGGCTGCACCTCTGCCGCCTGCTGATCGAGGCCCCCAACGTGCTGCTGCTCGATGAGCCCACGAACGATCTCGACGTGCAGACCCTCACCGTGCTCGAAGACTTCCTCGAAGACTTCCGCGGCTGCGTGGTGGTGGTCTCCCACGACCGCTACTTCCTCGATCGCACCGTGGATCGGCTGTTCAGCTTCGAGAACGGCCAGCTGGAGCGCTTCGAAGGCAACTACAGCAGCTATCTCGAGCGGCAGCAAAGCAAGGGGGCATCAAGCAGCCATGGCGCGGGCACCAGCAGCAGCCCGGCCCCGAAACCCGAAGCACCCACCGCCACCGCAGCTCCAGCCCCCGCGAGCAACGCCTCCAAAACCCGCCGCCGCAGCTTCAAGGAAACCCGCGAACTCGAGCAGCTCGATGCGCAGCTACCTCAATGGGAAGAGCGCCGCGGCGAACTGGAGGGACTGCTGGCCGTGGGCGGCAGTGATTACGCCGCCCTCGAGGCCCTGAGTGAAGAGCTCTCGGCCCTGCTGGAGCGAATTGCGCGCGGCGAGGAGCGCTGGCTGGAGCTCAGCGAACTGGCCGGCTAGCGGCGCTGCTGCGGCGCCGGCGCAGCTGGTGGGGCAGCTCCGCGGCGGCGGGCCGACACGACGCTGGCCGAGCGGTCAACTCGCAGCGGGGTGCGGGCGTGGGATCGGCGCCCAGCCAGGGCTGCCGGCGCAGCCGACCGGTCCGCACCTCCTCCTCTTTAAGAGCAGTGGGTTTGTAGTCGTCGACCCCACGTTGCAGGGCCATCTCATCGCCCATGCGGCGCAGGTAGAGATCCAGCGACCACTGCACTTGGTTGTGCTCAAACGCCTCACAGGCCGCCTGTAGAGAGCTGAAGCGCTGGCTCACCAGACCGCTCGGAGCGCATTGCTTCCACACGAGCACGTCGTCGAAGCTGAGGCCGCTTCGCCACTGGCGCTGCTCGGAGAGGTAGCAGTGATGCTCCGGACCGTTGATCCAATAGAGGCGATCGCGGTCGTCGATGAAGTGGCGGTCGCGGCGTTGGCGAATGCGTGTCATGGCCCCTGGAGCCGGGTGAACTCTCCATAGCAACGGCTCAGCAAGAACGCCGCAGACAAAGGCAGAAGGCCGAAATCAGAAGCCCACCACAAACCCCGTCCAGCAGCGCTTGCAGCCCGTATGGTGTGCACGACGTCGAGCGGCCGAGCACTTCCGGCCTCCTCCATGACCACGATCGACGAGCACATCGCCAAGGACAAGACCGAGATCGAAGCGGCCCGCGCGGCCGGCGATCAGGGCAAGGTTCGTCACCTCGAGGAAGAGGTGAAGAGCCTTGAGGAGTACAAGGCGCATCACCCTGAGGACAAGCACGACCCCACTCCTCTGGAGGTGTTCTGCGACCTCAACCCCGACGCCCCTGAGTGCCTCGTTTACGACGACTGATCCGTCTTCAAGGCGAGCTTGCCTGGAACGAGCCTCAGATTCCGAGCTCCTTCCAGGTAGCCGCTAGCAGCTTGTCGAGATTGTGTGACGTGGCGGCGGAGATCGCCAGAACAGGTTGGCCGCAGTGGTCGCTGGCCTGCTGAATCCTCTCCTCCAGTTCGTCATCGAGCAGCAGCTCGGTTTTATTGAGCGCCACCAGGCATGGGCGTTCATCCAGCCCGTTGCCGTAGGCCGAAAGCTCCTGCTGCACCACCTGCAGATCGCGCACCACGTCGTCGGAGCTGGCATCCACCAGGTGGATCAGCAGGCGTGTGCGCTGGATGTGGCGCAGGAAGTCGTGGCCAAGGCCAGCCCCCTGCGCCGCACCGGCAATCAGGCCGGGGATATCGGCGAACACGGTGCCATCACCGGTGGGACGGCGCACCACGCCCAGGTTGGGCACCAGGGTGGTGAAGGGGTAATCAGCGATCTTGGGCCGCGCCGCCGACAGCACCGAGATCAAGGTGCTCTTGCCGGCATTGGGCAGGCCGATGATCCCCACTTCCGCCAGCAGCTTGAGCTCCAGCTGCAGGTTCCATTCCTCACCGTCGCGGCCTTCGGTGCACTTCTCCGGAGCGCGGTTGCGGTTGCTCAGGTAATGGGCATTGCCAAGGCCGCCGCGGCCACCCACCGCCACCAGCAGCTTCTGCCCCTGTTCGGTGAGATCCCCCAGCAGGATCCCCGTGCGTAGATCGCGCACCTCCGTGCCGCATGGCACTTTGATCGTGAGGCCGTCGCCGCTGGCACCGGTGCTCTTGTTCGGCCCGCCGCGGCGACCATCCACCGCCTCGAACAGGCGCTTGTATTTGAAGTCGAGCAGGGTCTGGAGGTTGGAATCAGCCTCCAGCCACACATCACCGCCGCGGCCTCCGTCCCCACCGGATGGGCCACCGGCCGGCACATATTTCTCGCGGCGGAAGGCCACGATGCCGTCGCCGCCGCGGCCAGCCCGCACCGCAATGCGGGCCTGATCAATGAACTGCATTTGACCAACCCTAGGATCGGGCCGCCGTGTGGCCTGGTCTTGGCAGAGGTTCGCTTCCAGCAGGTCAACAAGACCTATCCACCGCGGCGGGGCAGTGCGCCGGTGGAGGTGCTCCGCCAGGTGGATCTGCAGATCGCCGATGGAGAATTTCTGGTGCTCGTCGGCCCCTCGGGCTGTGGCAAAAGCACGCTGCTGCGCCTGTTGGCGGGCTTAGAAGCTCCCACCGGCGGTGAGATTTTTGTGGGAGATCGCTGCGTCACCGGGCTGCGGCCTGCCCAGCGGGATGTGGCGATGGTGTTCCAGAGCTACGCGCTCTATCCCCATCTGAATGTGGCCGACAACATCGGCTTCGGGCTGCGCCGCCAGCGCCGGCGCAGCGCCGCCCAGCAACTGCAAGACAGCCTGCACCGCGCCAGCCGCAGCCTGCCCAAGCCGCTGCGCCTCCCCTCCAGCCGCGAAACGCGCATCGAAGCGCGCATCCAGGAGGTGGCGGCCACGCTCGAGCTCGACCACCTGCTCGATCGCCTGCCGAAGGAGCTCTCCGGCGGCCAGAAACAGCGGGTGGCCCTGGGCCGCGCCATCGCCCGCCAGCCGGCGGTGTTCCTGATGGATGAACCCCTCAGCAACCTCGACGCCAAACTGCGTACAGGCACCCGCGCTCAGATCGTGGAGCTGCAGCGCCGCCTCGGCACCACCACCGTTTACGTGACGCACGATCAGGTGGAGGCGATGACCATGGGCCACCGCATCGCCGTGCTCAACCGCGGCCACCTGCAGCAGCTGGGCACCCCTAGCGAGCTGTATCAGTGGCCGAGCAACTTGTTCGTGGCTCAGTTCATTGGCAGCCCGCCGATGAACCTGCTGCCGGTGCGCAGTGCTGGCCAGGGCCAGCTGCAGCTGGGCAGCCGCCGCTTCATCCCCGAAGGTCCGATGGCCGAAGCACTGCTGCAATGGCAAGCCCGTGGCGGCAGCGAAGACCTGAACGGCGGCCTACGGGCCGAGCACCTAAAGCTCGCCCCTGCCACCAACCGCAACCTGCCGGCGGAGGTGTGCCACGTGGAGGGATTGGGCAACGAACAGCTGCTCACCGCCCGCTTGCAGGAGGGCGATCACCTGGTGCAACTGCGGGCCGAACCCGATCAAACCCTGGTGCCGGGCCAGAGCGTGCACCTGGAGGTAGATCCCCATGGCTGGCGTCTGTTCGATCAGGCAGGCGAAGCAATCCCGCGGCCCGACACCGCAGCTACTCCCAGCCGCGAACCCGTGCTGCCGGATCTGAGCTGAAGCGTCAGGACCCTTATTTCGGCCAGATCACGCTGCAGCCCTGCCCGCCATCCCCCTGCTCGGCATCGCTGACGCGCTCCACGTAAGGCACAGTGGCGAGCCACTCGCGCAGACCGCGCTTGAGCTTGCCGGTGCCGATGCCGTGGATCACCCAGAGCGGACCACTGGCGGTGCGCAGGCGCTCTTCCACCGCCGCCTCGGCCTCATGCACCCGCATGCCGCGCACATCCACGGTGTTGCGCTCGGTGCGCACATCTGGGCTGCGGCTGCCGATGGGGGTACGGCTGCGCACCTTCACGGTGGCCTCCGGCGGCGCCGGCTTCTCACCATTGAGGCCCTCAATGGCCGAGAGCTCCAGGTTGAGCCGCATCACGCCGCAGCGGACCGTGAGCTCGCGGCCATCAGCGGAGAGGGCCAACACCTCGCCGGCCTTGCCCAGCGACAGCACCCGCACCCGATCACCCACGCCCGGCCGCCAACCCTTGTGATCGCGGCGCTCCGGCTGGGGCCGGTGCTGCTGCTCGAGCTTTTTGAGCCGTTGGCCGGCGCGGCGCGCCGTTTCACCGAGGCTGGTGGTGTCCACATCGCGGCCCTGGCGCAGGCGGCGAATGATGCGGCGCACCTCCTTCTGGCCATCACGGATCGAGCGCTCCAGCTCCTGCCGGCGTTGCTCCTGCAGCTCGGCGCTCTGTTCTTTCTGTTGCTGCCAGCGCTGCAACAGCTCTTCGTGCAGCAGCTCGGTGCGCGCCAACAGGGCTGCCGCCTCTTCCGCCGCCTCCTGCTGCCGCTGGCGCTGGTTTTCCAGGCCGGCGATCACCTGGTTCACCTCCCCTTCGCCGCGGGGAGCCAGGAGGGCCTGGGCATCGGCCAGCACCGCGGTGTCCAGCCCCAGCCTCGTGGCGATGGCCAGCGCGTTGCTGCGCCCGGGGATCCCCCACTGGAGGTGATAGGTGGGTGAGAGCGTCTCCACATCGAACGCCACGGAGGCGTTCTCAAAACGGGGGTCGTCGTACTTGAGGGCCTTGAGCTCCCCGAAGTGGGTGGTGGCAATCGTGAGCCGGGCCCGCTCCGCCAGCTGCTTGAGCAAAGCGATCGCCAGGGCCGTGCCCTCGGTGGGATCGGTGCCCGCACCCACTTCATCGAGCAGCACCAGCGAGGCGCCGGCTGCACTGGCGAGATCCGCACCAGCCGGGGGCAGGGCTTCGAGGATGCGGGCAATGCGGCGCACATGGCCGCTGAAGGTGGAAAGGTTCTGCTGCAGCGACTGCTCATCGCCGATGTCGGCCAGCACCTGAGCGCACCAGGGCAGACGCGGGCTACCGCTGCAGGGCACAAACAAGCCAGCCCGGGCCATCAAAGCCGCTAACCCCACGCTCTTGAGGGTCACGGTTTTGCCACCGGTGTTGGGGCCCGTGATCGCCACCACCCGCAGCCCCTCATGCACCCGCAAGCTCACCGGCACCACCGCCCGTGAGCCTTCGCGGCGCTCCTGCCAAAGCAGCAGCGGATGGCGCAGCCTCTCCAGCTGCAGCGGCGCCAGCGGATCGGCGTCGAGTTCCGGACGCACCGCCCCCAGCCAGGCGCCGTAACGGGCCCTGGCCAAGCCGCAATCGAGCAGCAGCAACACCCGCTGCAGATGCTCCAGCGCCGGTTGCTCCTGCCCCACCAGGCCGCTGAGCTCCAGCAGCACGGCTCGCTCGGCGTCCCGTTCCTCGCCCTCCAGCTGGCGCAAGCGGTTGCCCAGGGGAATCACCGCCTGGGGCTCGATGAACACCGTGCTGCCGGAAGCGGAGCTGTCGTGCACCAGGCCGGGCAACTGGCTGGCAGCGCCGGCCTTCACCGCCAGCACCGGCCGGCCGTTGCGCTCAGAGATCACGCTGTCTTGGAGCAGGGCGGCGTAGCGCCGCAGCAAGTCGTTCAGGCGATCGCGGCGCTCCTGGCGGGCCGCGCCGATCTGGCGGCGCAACTGGGCCAGGGGCGGGCTGGCTCGGTCGGCCACGCGGCCGCCGTCTTCGATGCAGAAGCGCAGGCGCTGCTCCAGCTCCGGCAGGGTCCGCAACTCCTCCACCAGCGCCGTGGTGGTGGGCCGCAGCTCGGGATCATCGATCTGCCGGCGCAAGCGCCGCGCTGCAGCGAGGGTGGTCGCCACATCGAGCAGCTCATCGGCGGAGGCCACCCCACCCTTGGCGCAGAGCTGCACGGTGCGGCTCAGCTCCGCCACACCCTGAAAGCTGAGGCCGCCCTCCAGCACGCCATCGAGGGCGAGCAATTCAGTGGTTTGCGCCAACAGTTGGCGACTGGCCTCAAGGCTGGGAGCCAGCGGCAGCTCGCGGCAGACGCGGCGGCCAGCTGTGGTGCTGGCGAAGCCGGCCAGATGTTCCCCAAGCCGCCCCCACTCGAGCAGCTCGAGCGCTTCACGCTGAATGCCGCCGAAGGGAGCTGCAGCCTCGGGCTGATGGGCCGTTGCAGCGGTGTCCCCAACGGGATCTCCATGGAGATCCGCACCCGGAGGGCCAGCAGGGGCTAAGCCAGCCTGCGCCTCGGTTTGCGGTGCAGCCGTCACGCCGGAAACACCGCAATCGGCTCGGCGCCGGTGTTGGAGGGGATGCCACCGGCCGGCTCGTAGAGCATTTCCAGCCAGTTGCCCTCTGGATCCTGCATGTAGAAGGAGGCGGTGCCGTCACGGTGATCGTGCACCGGTCCGCAGCTGTGGCCCTGCTGCACCAGTTGCTCACGGATCCGATCCACCTCAGCGCGGTCGTTGAAGTGGAAGGCGAAGTGGGGTCCGGCGGCGCGATAGCTGGGGCTCAGCAGGGCGATGCCTTCGCCGGTGGCTGGCCACTGCACGTAGCACCAGTCATCGGCATCCCAGGTGAGCTGCAGGCCGAGCCCGAGGTAGAAGCGCTTGGCGCGATCCATGTCCTGCACCCGCAGGGCGACATGGCCGAGTCGGTGGCTGGCGGACATGGACCTGATCGACGATCCTTCCATTGTCAACGCTGCCACCTACTGCGGAGGACCGGCAGAAATCATGGACCGAAAGGACGGCCTGCCGTGAACCTGAAGCCATCACTGGAGGCCCTCAGGAGCTGGACGCAGCGCCAGGCCGGAGACCCCGAGGGCCAGGTGCTGCTCAGCCTGATCACCATGGGCAGCCTTGCCGTGCTCTGGGCCCTGCTGTGGCCTGTGCCCACCGAGGTGGTGGGCCGTGGTGTGGTGATCGTGCCGGGCGGCGCCACCATCCTCGATAGCCGGGCCGAAGGCCAGATTCGCGAGCTGAAGGTGAAAGTGGGCGATGTGGTGCGCCAGGGCCAGCTGCTGATGGTGCTGGACCAGCCGGCCCTGGAAAAGCAGCTCGAGCAGCAGCAGCGCGACCTGCGTGAACTGGTGCAGATCAACAGCGACCTCAACCGCCGCGATGCGATCCGCCTGGCTGCCGCCCGCGAGGTACGCGACACGGCCCTGCGCAAGCTGGAGCGGGAGCGACAGCGTGTGCGCACCCTCCAGAGCACCTACGCCCAGAAGGTGGCCGATTTCGCCCATCTGGCCCGCACCGAGGTGGTGGCACCGCTCTCGCAGGAGGTGGTGAGCACCTCCGATCGCAACACCCAGCTGCAGGTGGAGCTCGATGAACTCGCCATCCGCGAAAAGGATGTGATCAGCGCCTACACCAAGGTGAAGCTCGACATCGACACCGAGCAGCAGCAACGGCGCTTCCGCATCGACAACACCCGCCGCGAAGTGCGGGTGACGGAGGCCAAGCTCAAGTACCAGGGCCACCTCACGGCCAAGCGCGATGGCAGCGTGCTCGACCTGCAGGTGATCCACGGCCAAACCGTGAAACCGGGCCAGCGCCTTGGCACCCTTGGTGCCACCAGTGCCACTGCGCGCAACAGCCCAAGGCTCAGGGCGATTGCCTACTTCCACCCCGCCGATGCCCGGCGGCTGCAGCACAACCAGGGCATCGAAGTGGTGCCCGACTGGCAGCAGCGCGGCCGTTTCGGCGGCATCCAGGGAGTGGTGGAGCGGGTGAGCCTGCTGCCCGCCACCCCGGAAGACATCAACACCACCATGGGCAACCCGCCCCTGGCTGAATCCCTGGTGGCCAGCGGACCGGTGGTGCGCACCGAGATCGAACTGCTCCCAGGCCAGCGCAGCGACGATGGCTACCGGTGGACTCTCTCGAGCGGAAGCAGCGTCTTCCCAATTCGTGAAGGCCTCACCCTCAAGGCGCATGCCTACGTGGAATGGCGCACACCGGTGAGCTATCTGCTGCCGATCCTGCGGGATCTCACCGGCACCTACCGCACCCCCCAGCTGGACTTGCAGCAGGATCAACCGAGCCGCCGCCAGGAGGGATCGCTGCCATGAAGCGCGAATGGCCCTTTCTGGCTCTGGAGGTGCTGCTGCTGCTCGTGCTGCTGCAGAGCAACGCCCCCGAGGTGTGGTTCTGGTTCATCGCTCTGCTGGTGCTGCTCACCTGGCGCAGCCTGGCGCTGCGCTCACGGCTGGAGCAGCGGCGCCAGGCCCAGGGCGCTACGGCGGAGCCACCGCCGCCACCGGCAGCGTGAGCGGCAGGTTCGGTTTCTGCTCCGGCTGCGCCGGCACCGGTTGCAGCTGACGCAACATCCGCGCGTAGCTCACATTGGCGAGGGTCGTGGATTCGGCGATGCCTTCCATGGATCGCGTGAGCAACATGATCGTTTCGCTCACATCGGTGTAATCGGCCAAACCCAGCTGATAGCGGGCCCGCGCATCGCGAAATGCCTCGCGGGATGCCTGGTAGGAAGCCTCCGCCGCTGCCAGCTGGCTCAAGGACGCCCGGTAGTCGTAAAAGGCGGTTTCCAGCTCCTGGCGGATCTGGTTGCGCTGGCGGGCCAGGCGCTGCAACACCGCCTCAGCAGCGGCGCGGCTGGCCTGGGCTTCGCCTCCCGACACGCCGGCATCAAACAGGCGCCAGTGCAGCCGAAGGCCCGCCGCCCAGTCGGCGTTCTGATTGGCCAGCTGGCGGATGTTGCTGGCACCGCAGCAACCATTGATGTCGATCACCGGCTTGGTGAGCTGATCCACCCCGCCACCTCCGGCAGCAAAGAGTTGGAGGTTCGGCAGCAGCTGGGCCTGGCGGCGATCAGCCTGACGCAACAGAGCCTGGCGTTCGGCTGAGAGCTGCTCAAGCGCAGGGTTATCGCGCAGTCCTGCCACCAGCGTGGCGTCCAGCGGCAAGGGCCAGGGCGGCTGCATCGCTACATCCGTCTGGGCCCTCAGCAGCGTTGTGAACGCCACGTTGAGCAGGTTGGTGAGCGCCTGCCGGCGGCTCTGGCGAAGGGCCTCAGCCTGCTCCTGCCGGAACCGGCTCTGCTGAAGGGCAGCCTCCGCGCGCAGCAGATCCAGCCTCGGCACCAAGCCTGAGCCCTTCAGCGCCGCCACCTGATCACGCACCAGGGTGTCGTTGCGCACCACCGCCTGACGGATCCGGAGCAGCTGATCAGCCAGCTGCAGGCCGTAATAGGCCTCGCTCACTTGCAATTGGAGCTGACGCAGGGCATCTCCGTATTGCTGAAGGCTGGCGCTGAGGCGCTGGTCCTGCTCGGCCAGGGCCGCGCCACGTTCAAAGCTGATCAGCTCCCAGTCGAGCCCCAGGGAGCCCCAGGCATTGCCGCGGTTGGCCTGAATCCGCTGCCATCCGCCGGTCTCGACCAGGAAGGGCGAAGTGCTGCTGTAAACGGCGCTATTGCCCTCGGTGGCGAGGTTGTAATCACTCCGCTGCGCGAAGGAGCCGCCCAGGTTGAGGGCCAGCCGCGGCCAGAACCGCCCCTGCACCGAACGCTTCAAGCCGCGCATCTCAGCGATGCGAGCGCGTCGCTCCGCCAGCTCGGGGTTGTTAGCGACCGCCACCTCCAGCGCCTGGGCCAGGCTGAGCACACGCTCCTGGGCCTGATCAGCTGCGGCGGCACTGGCGGGGGCCCCCAAGGGATCCGCGGGGCGCAGGGCGGGATCGGACAGGCTGAAGGGCTGCGGCGCAGTGGCAGCCCCGGGCCGCAGCGCGCCATCGAGCTCCAGCAGATCGCGTTCGAATGCAGCCAACGAACGCACCAATCCCGGTGAGGGCGGCACGGTTGTGCTGAGAGGGGCCGCCGCCGCGGAGAGCCAGAAGCTCGCCCCCAGCCCCACACTGCCCCGCACCAGCGCGCGCAACCCCATCAGGCCGAAGTCCGATCCAGCGCAGCAGCGCTCTCTTGCTTCGCCCGCTGGGCCATGTCGTGCAGGCCCACGCTGGTGCGCGCCAGGCAGCCGATCGAGAAACAGATGCAGGCGCTGCCGAGCAGGCCCCAGTGCACGCGGCCACTGAAGGCGTGGATCTTGGTGACCATCAACAGCACCGCCACGGCCGTGGCCCAGGGGATGCCGATGATCAGCAGAACAGAGGAGCGGCTCATCGCGGCAGGGCTCAGTGGAGCACCAAGTGCTCAAGCTGCTGTTCAGCAGCACTGCGCCGCCGGTTCAACTGCGCCAGCACCCACGACACCTTGCACACGCAGCCGATCGAGAAGCAGATCGAAGCGCTGCCGAGCAGGCCCCAGCCATGGCCGTGCACGCTGAAGTCTTCAGCCAGCAACAGGCGCAGGGCCAGGATCACCATCAAGGAAGCGGCGATCCAGGGGCCGTGAACCCAGAGGAGGAGGAGGTAGCGGGCCATCGGGGGTCACGGAGCTGCCGGAGCCCCCGGAGGATCGCACTGACTGCGCTTGCTCTCAACCCTCGCGCAGCCACTGGGCCGCGTCGCAGGCGTGATAGGTGAGGATCAGATCGGCGCCGGCCCGCTTGAAGCAGAGCAGGGTTTCGAGCACCACCGCGCGCTCATCGATCCAGCCTTTCTCGGCTGCTGCCTTCACCATCGCGTATTCGCCGCTCACGTTGTAAGCCGCGATCGGCAGCTCGCTTTCCTCGCGCAGGCGATGAATGATGTCGAGGTAGGCCAGGCCTGGCTTCACCATCATGATGTCGGCCCCTTCCTGCTCATCGAGCTGGGCTTCGGTGATGGCTTCGCGGGCGTTGGCCGGATCCATCTGATAAGTGGATTTGTCCTTGGGGATCGGCTTGCTGGCCGCCGCGCGGGGCGCGGAATCCAGGGCTTCGCGGAAGGGGCCGTAATAGGCGGAGGCGTATTTCGCCGTGTAGCTGATGATCCCCACGTGCTCAAAACCCTCTTCATCGAGGGCTTCACGGATCGCACCAACGCGGCCATCCATCATGTCGCTGGGGCCGATCAGATCCGCGCCGGCGCGGGCCTGAGCCACGGCCTGCTTGCACAGGATCGCCACAGTTTCGTCGTTAAGCACCACGCCCTCGCCGCTCACGATGCCGTCGTGGCCGTCGCAGGAGTAGGGATCGAGGGCCACGTCGGTCATGATCGCCATGCCGGGATGCACCTCTTTGAGTCGGCGGATGGCGCGGGGGATCAGGCCGCCCTCGTTGAAGCACTCAGCGCCGTCTTCGGTTTTGAGGCCATCGGCCACCTTCGGGAACAGCACCACGCAGCGGATCCCCAGATCCCAGGCGCGGCCCACTTCCTGCACCAGCCCCTCGAGGCTCCAGCGCTGACAGCCGGGCATGGCCCCGATGGGCTCATTGCTGGCGCCCTCATGCACAAACAGCGGATAGATGAAGTCAGCCGCGCTGAGGGAGGTCTCCCGCACCATCGCCCGCAGGGCAGGGGAACGACGCAGACGGCGGGGGCGGTAAGTGAGCTCCATCAGGACGGGCACTGGGCCTTCAAGCAGGGCCGGATCCTACGGAGGCTGACCCTCAGCTCACATCGAGCTCCAGCTTCACCACATCCACCGGTCCGCGGCCTTCGGCATTGAGCTCCTTGGCGGCGCGCAGGGCGGCCTCGTGGGCATGAAAGAGATGCGCTGCCTCCGGAACAGCCACCTCCATCAACGACTGCCCATCGGAGGCGATGGCCAGAAAGCGTCCGCTGGCGAGCACCTGGATCACATAGCGCTCCGGCTGGGTGCAGTCCTGGGGATGGGCCGGATCGAGATGGGGCGACCAGAAATGCAGCACCGGCTTACCCAGCAGGCTGGACGGCTTCACCGTAATCAAATTCGGCAGATTCACCAGCCCCCTCTCGCTTAGGATATTGCAACTCATTCGCAATAGCGAGCTGCCATGGAGGCACCGGCCCGGCTGGTGGATCTGCCCACAGGCGCAACAGCCACCGTGGCATCACTCAGGGCCGATCAGGGCCTGCGCCAGCGGCTCGAAGCACTGGGCCTGCGGCCCGGGCAGGCGGTGCAGGTGCTGCGCCGCGGTTGGTGGTCGGGCCCGCTGCACGTGCGGGTGGGCATGACTGAATTGATGCTGCGCCGCCGCGACGCCGCCCGGGTGAGCCTCGCCGCGTGAGCACCATTGCCGTTCTCGGCATGCCCAACACGGGCAAGTCGACTTTGTTCAACCGGCTCACCGGCCACCACGCCCATATCGGCAACTGGCCTGGCCTCACCGTGGATCTGATGCAGGCCGAGTTGCAGCTGAGTGGCCGCAACGTGCAGCTCGTCGACCTGCCGGGCATCTATGACCTCCGCGGCCACAGCGACGACGAAGCGGTGGTGCGCCGTTTCCTCGAGCAAACGCCTGTGGATCTGGTGCTGGTGGTGCTTAATTCCAGCCAGCTCGATCGCCAGCTGCGGCTGGCCCTGCAGGTGCAACAGCTGGGCCTGCCGGCCGTGGTCGCCTTGAACATGGCCGATGAGGCAGCGCGCTTTGGGGTGAGCATCAACGCCGAGAACCTCAGCGAAGCCCTGGGGCAACCGGTGCTGCCGCTCAGCGCCAAATACCGCCAGGGCCTGGAAACCCTGCAGCACTCCCTGCTGGAGCAGCTGGAGGCTGGCCCGATGGCAGCCGTGCCGGAGCAACTGGAAGAACGGCTCGCCGCTGCAGACGCCGATCTCGATGGCGCGATGGCCGCGCTGGTGGAGCGCAGCGTCACCCTGCCCGGCCGCTGGCGGGACAGCCGCAGCCGTCGCCTCGATGCGGTGCTGCTGCATCCCCTGCTCGGGCTGCCGCTCTTTTTCCTGGCGATGGCCCTGATGTTCCAGGGCATCTATGCGATCGGGGTTCCGGTGCAGGAGGCCCTGGGCGGACTGCTCGATCAGTTCGGCCAGCTGGTGCTCAAGCCCTTGCTGGCACCCCTACCTGCCCTGCTGCAGGGCTTCTTGCTGGAAGGGCTCTACCAGGGGCTCGGCACGGTGATGGCCTTTCTGCCGGTGATCGCCCTGTTTTTCCTGGCGATGGGGGTAGTGGAAGACAGCGGCTATCTGTCGCGGGCGGCCTATCTGATGGACGCCTTTATGGAGCGGATTGGCCTCGATGGCCGCAGCTTCGTGCTTTCGCTGATGGGCTTTGGTTGCAACGTGCCAGCCATCCTCGGCACCCGGGTGATGCGCGATCGCGGGCTCCGACTGCTCTCGATGCTGGTGATCCCCTTTTCGCTTTGCTCCGCCCGGCTGAACGTGTTTCTGTTCATGGCCGCGGTGTTCTTCCCGCCGCGCATCGGGGGCCTGGTGATCTTCGGGCTGTATCTGATGAGCTTTGTGGCCGCCATGCTCACCGCCCTGCTCTTTCGCGGCCGCTTCCCCAGCAACGAGCCGCTCGTGCTGGAGCTACCGCCCTATCGCCTGCCCACGGCGGGGCAAATGCTGAGCCGCGCCTGGAGCGAGGTGAAGCACTTCTGGCTCTGGTCGCGCCGCTTCATCATTTTCGGAGTGGTGGCGGTGTGGCTGCTCAACAACCTGCCGGTGGGTGTGGAGCCGGCCTCCAGCGCCAGCCTGGCCGGCCAGCTCGGCCGCTTCACCCAACCGCTGCTGGCACCGATCGGTATCAACCCGAAGCTGGCGGTGGCGCTCCTGTTCGGCTTCATCGCCAAGGAAATCGTGCTGGGAGGCCTGGCTGTGATCTACGGCCAAGCGGATCCAGCGGCACTCAGCCGCGCCATCGCCAGCGATGTGAGCTGGCCCCAGGCCGTGAGTTTCATGCTCTTCACCCTGCTCTACACGCCCTGCCTGTCCACGGTGGCGGTGATTCGCAGTGAATCCAAAAAGCTGAGCTTCACGCTGCTGAGCGTGGCCTGGTCGCTGTTGCTGGCCTGGCTGGTGAGCTTTGTGGCTTTTCAAACGATCACGCGCCTGAGCTGATCAGGTCCAGTTGCCGCCGAACATGTCGTCGTACCCCTCATAGGGGTCGTATTCAGCCCAGCCTGGGCTCGCTTCATCGAAGAGGCCGTAGCGAGCGGCTTCGTCGTCCATCAGCGTGTTGCCGGTGGGCTCGGTGTTGCAGGTGATGCCACCGCCGCTGGCGGGCTGGCAATCGGTGAACTCCACCCCGGCCTGAACCGGCAGCGCCGCGGCCAACACCAGCAGCGGAACAAGCCATCGAGTCATGGACGCCACGCGGGGTGCACTGAGATGATGGCGCCTCCTGTGAGCCTGAGCGCGATGTACACCGACTGGACCGCCGTTGCCCTGCTGCTGCTCACCGCGGCTCCGCTACTGCTGGTGGTGGCCACCACAGCGTTCTTCATCTGGCGCCAGAAATCGAAGCGCTGATATCGGCGCGGGCCCCACGAGGCCAACGTTTGCAGGGGTCAGCAGCCGGCGGCACCGCTGGATCCGGCAAGCCAAACACGGTTTCAAACACGGGTGTCTGCCCTTGGCCCAGACACTCCAAGCAAGTGCGATACCCGGCGGCCTCGGTGCGAAGCACACCACTGCCGCCGCAGCAGCTGCACACATTGCCGCTTGTCTGAGCGCCTCTCTGGGAGCTGGCCATCGTGAATCGTTCCGTTGACGATCACTCTGGGGAGTTTTCAGCCGTTTGATCCCGAAGGCTTCCTTAAGCCTTCAGGCCCGCCTGGCGAGCACGGCTTGAAGCTGATCCAGGCTGCACTCCTGCAGTAATTCAGCGCTGCTGAGGCGGCTGCCGGTCGGAACCAGCTGCACGCTCGCCGCCATCAGCCCCACCACCGCGGCGGCATCGAGGCCCTGCTCGGCCAGGGTCTCCAGCCCCAAGCCACCATCACGCTTCGATAGGCGCTGACCCTGCTCATCCAGCCACAGCGGCAGATGCCAGTACTGCGGCGGTGAGCCATCCAGTTCACGCATCACCGCCACCTGCGGGCCCGTGGCAGCCCAGAGATCGCAACCGCGCACCACATCGGTGATGCCCAGGGCCAGCTCATCCACCGCCGTGGCCAGGTGATACGCGAGGAAGCCATCGGCGCGGCGCAGCACCACATCGCCCACCTCGGTGTCCGCCGCAAGGCTGCCGCGCTCGGCCAGCTGCTCAGACCAGCCCAACACACCCGGCCTGAGCCTCAGGCGCCAGCTGGGCAGCCGCCCCTGCTGCAATCCCCAGCCGCTGGCGCGATCGCGGCAAAAGCCCGGATACACCGTTGCGGCTCCATGGGGAGCTGACACATCCGCCAACATCCGGCGACTGCAGCGGCAGGGGTAAAGCCGGCCGCTGCGGCGCAGCGCCGAGAGCACCGAGGCGTAGAGGCCGCGGCGCTCGCTCTGGCGGATCAGCGGCCCATCCCACTCCAGCCCCAGGCAGCGCAGATCGCTGAGGATCGCCTCTTCAGCGCCGGGTCGGTTGCGGGGGGTATCGAGATCATCGATCCGCAGCAGCCACTCGCCGCCCTGCAGCCGGGTGATCAGCCACGAGAGCAAGGCCGTGCGCAGGTTGCCCAGGTGCAGGCGACCGGTGGGCGATGGCGCAAATCGCCCCCGGTTGCCGCGGCGGCAGGCGAGCTGGCGCTGCAGATGCTCGGGCAACACAGGGGTTGGGCGCTCAGCGCAGGGCTCTTCAGCATCCCGCACCAAGGCACAAAAAAAGGCGGTCTTCAGACCGCCCGATCGGCAGGAGGGGCAGTGGCGATCAGCCCTGCACGCGGTCCTTGAACAGCTTGCCGGCGGTGAAGGCAGGCACGCGCTTGGCGGGAATCTTGATCTTGTCGCCGGTCTTGGGGTTCAGACCCTGACGGGCGGAACGCTCGCGGGGCTCAAAGGAGCCGAAGCCAAGGATCGACACTTTCTTGCCTTCCACCACCGAATCAATGATGGTGTCGATGGCGGCATCCACCACCTGGGCCACGTCGGTTTTGGTCAGCTCGGTGCGGGCGGCAACGAGGTTGACGAGATCAGCTTTGTTCATCGGACTGGGAAAGCCTCTGGGTCAGTAGCAGCCGGGCGGCTCGGGAACACCGACCGCCACTGGGTTCAGCGCGCCAATGGTATGGGTGTTGGCAAGGCCCGGCAACCATCGGAGCCCTTCTGCAGCCACGGTTTTGCCACTTTTGTGACCGAGTGACCACATCTGCAGGGTCGATCGAGCCTCAAACGGGCGGCTGCGCAGCCAGGGCAACGAGGTCGAGCTGATCCAGCAGCGCCCGCGCCGACGGCACCAACGCCTCACCCCGCAATGCCCCCAATCCGGCGCCACTCGCCAGCCACTGCGGCTGCTCCGGCGGCAGCCAGGCGCGCAGCTGCTCCAGGCTGCGCAGCCAGCGCCCCCAATGAAAGCTGCGGCGTGTGCGCAGCGGCCCGGCCTGGCCAGGCGCCAGGGGGCTCAAGAGCCGGCCGCAAAACAAAATCCCCGCCTGCTCCGCCAGCAACACAGCGGTTCCAGGGCTGGGGCCAGGCGTCCACAACAGCCGCAGCCCAGGCGCCAACTCCGCCTGCTCGGCAAAGCCGATCAGCTGTTGCGCTCCGGGCAGCAGGTAAGCCTCCTGCTCCTGCACATGCACGGGCCAGCCCAGAGCCTCCTGAAACCGCCGCAGGCGGCCATGGCCTTCGCGACCGGTGAGCACGATGCGACCCGCCGGCTGCTGCTGCAGAAAAGCGAGGTTGGCGTCGTTGAAGGCGGGGCAATCGATCAGCACGCCGGATCCATCCGCCGCCGAGGGCTCCAGCCACCAGGAGCTGCCGCCCTGGGTGTCGCGGTTGGGGGCAAACAACCAGAGCCCCTCCTGAACCTGGCGAGGCGGGCGCCCAGCAGCTGTGGGTTGTGCTTGGAGCCGTGACATCGGGGGGCGAGACCCGCAGACAACACCTAGCTTGTGGCAACGGCCTCCAGGCTCCGGTGCGCACGATCCGACTGGGACAACCCTGGCCCTTGGGGTCGAGCGCCACTGAACAGGGCGTGAACTTTTCGCTGGTGGCGCCGATGGCCACCCGCGTTGAGCTGTTGATCTTTGCGGCGGGCAACGCGCCGGAACCCGAGCAGGTGGTGGAGCTCGACCATCGCCACCGCTCAGGCGACATCTGGCATGTGGAGGTGAGCGGCGTCGGCATCGGCTGCTGCTACGCCTACCGGGTGTTCGGCCCGCTGCTGCCGGGCCGCCACGGCTTCAACCCCTCCAAGCTGCTGCTCGACCCCTGCGCCCGAGCGATCACCGGCTGGGATGTCTACCGCCGGGTTGACGCCGTTGGGGCGATGCCGAACACCGCCAGCTGCCTCAAGGGGGTGGTGACGGAGCGCGACCGCTTTGATTTCCGCGCCGCGCCGCGGCCGCGCCACAGCTGGCAGCGCACCGTGATCTACGAGCTGCATGTGGGGGGCTTCAGCCGCGGCCCTGGCAGCCCGGTGAGTGAAGCCGCGCAAGGCACCTATTTGGGGCTGATCGAAGCGATTCCCTACCTCAAAGAGCTGGGCATCACCACGGTGGAGCTGCTGCCGGTGATGGCCTTCGACCCGCACGATGCCCCGGCGGGCCGGCTCAACTACTGGGGTTACAGCCCCTTGAGCTGGTTGGCGCCTCAGCACGCTTACCAGCAGGGCGATGACCCGCTGCAGATTCGCCACCAGGTGCGCCAGCTGGTGACGGCCTGTCACCACGCCGGCCTGGAGGTACTGGTGGATGTGGTCTACAACCACACCTGTGAAGGCAACCAGGCCGGGCCCACCCTGAGCTGGCGCGGCATCGATGACCGCAACTACTACCACCAGAACGCCAAGGGCGATTACCTGGATGTGAGCGGCTGCGGCAACTCGATCGCCGCCAACCGGCCCCATTCGCGGCGGCTGATCCTCGAATCGATGCGCTGCTGGGCTCTGGAGCTGGGGGTGGATGGCTTCCGCTTCGATCTCGGCATTGCCCTCAGCCGCGGCGAAGAGCTCACCCCCCTGGATCACCCGCCGCTGTTTGAGGAGATCGAAGCGGATCCCGAACTCGCCGATCTCAAGTTGGTGAGTGAACCCTGGGACTGCGGAGGCCTCTACCGCCTGGCCGATTTCCCCTCCAGGCGTGTGGGTGCCTGGAACGGCCGCTTTCGCGATGACATGCGCCGCTTCTGGAAAGGCGATGAGAAGAGCTGCTGGCCGATGGGCCAGCGCCTGGCCGGCAACCCGGATCTGTTCGGCGGCCAACCAGCGCTGCTGGGCCGCAGCATCAACTTCCTCACCGCCCACGACGGCTTCACCCTGGCGGATCTGGTGAGCTACAGCCAGAAGCACAACCTGGCCAACGGTGAAGACAACCGCGACGGCGATAACCACAACAACAACTGGAATCACGGCGCCGAAGGGCCCAGCACCGATGCGGCTGTCACCACCCTGCGCAACCGCCAACTGCGCAACCTGCTGAGCTCACTGCTGCTCAGCCCAGGGGTGCCGATGCTGCTGATGGGCGACGAGGTGCGCCGCAGCCAGGGGGGCAACAACAACGCTTGGTGCCAAAACAACGTGCTGGGTTGGATGCACTGGCAGCCCGATGCCGACGATCAAGCCCTACGGCTGTTCGTGCAGCGGCTGATCCATCTGCGCCATCACCTGGCCGACCTGCTCAACCCTGAAATCCCTCATCCCGAGGCGGGCAAGGCCCTGCGCTTCGATCAAGCCGGCCATCTCACTCGCCAGTGGGATGGCGTGAAGCTGGGCCAGCCGGATTGGGCCGCTTGGTCGCACACCCTGGCCTGGAGCCTCAACGACCGCGAGCACGGCCCGCTGATCTGGTGCGGCATGAATGCCTATCACGAGGATCTGAGCTTCGAGATCCCCAGCTGCAACAGCGGCTGGAAGCGGGTGATCGACACCCATCAACCCAGCGGGGAGGACCTGCCGGCAGAAGCCCCCTCGATCTCAGGCGACAGCGTCGCCATGGGAAGCCGCAGCTTGGTGCTGCTGGTGGCCGCGCCCTTGATGGAGGGGCATCAGCTGTAAGCGGGCTGCGGGAATCGAACCCGCATCATCAGCTTGGAAGGCTGAGGTTTTACCACTAAACTAAGCCCGCAGCAGTACAAACGCATCAAGCGTTGGCGCTGGGCCCGCGTGCCATGGAATTCACGCCGGCTGCAGCATTATGACCTGCGTTCGGATCAGACCTTTTGTCCGCTGCGTCTTCAGCCGCCCCAGCCGCACCGTTTGATGCGGCGAGCCTGCGGGGCCTGGCGCGGTTGCGGCTGCTGGTGGCCTATGGCCTGGGCGATGCCGGCACGGGCATGGCCGCCTCTCTGATCGGCTTCTATCTCTTCATCTTCTATACGGCCGCCGCCGGCTTGCCGGCCTGGATGGCAGGCCTGGTGCTGATGCTGGCCCGCCTCTGGGATGCGGTGAACGACCCGGTGGTGGGCTGGCTGAGCGACAAAACCACCAGCCGCTGGGGGCCGCGCTTGCCCTGGCTGGTGGGAAGCGCCCTCCCCCTCGGGGTGGCAATGGCCCTGATGTGGTGGCTGCCGCCGGGCAGCGAGTGGGTGCGCTTCTGGGTGTTCGTGGCCATCTCGGTGCTGGCCAACAGCCTCTACACCTGCGTCAACCTCCCCTATGCGGCCCTGGCCGCCGAGCTCACCACGGATGTTTCGCTGCGCACGCGGCTGAACATGGCCCGCTTCACCGGCTCGATCACCGCGGGGCTGGTGGGCATCGTGCTGGGGGCACTGCTGCTGCGCGATCACCAGAACCCCATCAGCTACTGGCGGATGGGCGTGCTCTCCGGCCTGATCATCCTGGTGTGCACGCTGCTCTGCGCCTGGGGCATTGCCCCCTCAGCCCGCCATTGCCAACAGCCCGAGGCCCAGAAGGGCACCACACGCCGCCTGATCAAACGAGTGCGCAGCAACGGGCGGTTCATGAAAGTTCTGGGCCTCTATCTGCTGCTCTGGTGCGCGCTGCAGATCATGCAAACCGCCGCGCTGATCTTCCTGCCCGTGGTGATGCACGTGCCGGAGGGCTGGAGCAACTGGATCCTGCTGCCCTTCCAAATCAGCACCCTTGTTGGCCTGCAGCTGTGGACCTCGGTGTCGCACCGCCAGGGCCGCATTCGCGCCCTCCAATGGGGCAGTGGCCTGTGGGTGGCCGGCTGCATCGCAGCGATGCTGCTGGCTCCGCTCGATGAAACGATCAGCCCGCTCGGCTCGGCGGGCAATGGGCTGCGTCTGGCCTTGCTGCTCGGCGCGATCCTGCTGGTGGGCCTCGGCGCCTCCACCGCCTACCTGATCCCTTGGGCCCTGCTGCCCGATGCCATCGATGCCGACCCGGAGAAACCGGCAGGCCAATACAGCGCCTGGATGGTGTTCACCCAGAAAATCTGCATCAGCTTTGCCCTCTTCTTCTTTGGCAACCTGATGAGCCTCAGCGGCTACGTGGCCTCCCGCGGCATGCTGCAGCCCGATAGCGCCCTGGTGGCGATCCGGCTGTGCATGGGCATCATTCCTGCAGTTCTGGTGGTCCTGGGCCTGGTGGTGATGCGCCGCTGGCCTGAGAAAGGGCTGCATCTGCAGCACCACCCCAGCGCCAGCTGAACCACTCCTGATGTCTGTGATGCCCCGCCGCCGCGTTCCCACCTGGCTTCGCCCCCGCTGGCTGATCCGCCTGGGCGAAAGCTGCCTGATCGGCGGTCAGGCCCTGGCCGCTCTGGCCAAAGGCCAGGTGGGGATCAACGATCTGATGGTGGAGCTGATGGAAGCAGGCCCGGGCAGCTTCCTGATCGTGATCATCACCGGCCTGGCGGCCGGCACGGTGTTCAACATCCAGGCCGCGTCCGAGCTGGTGAAGCAGGGGGCCGGCGCCACGGTGGGCGGCATCCTTGCCCTGGGCCTGGCCCGCGAGATCGCCCCGATCCTCACCGCCACCCTGGTGACGGGCAAGGTGGCCACGGCCTATGCGGCCCAGCTCGGCACCATGAAGGTGACCGAGCAGATCGATGCGATCACCATGCTGCGCACCGATCCCGTGCAGTACCTGGTGGTGCCGCGGGTGCTGGCGATGTTGATCATGACCCCGGTGCAATGCCTGGCCTTCTTCGCCGTGGCGATGTGGTCGGGTCAGGTGAGCAGCACGCTGCTGTATCAAATTCCGCCATCGGTGTTCTGGAATTCCGTGCGGACCTGGATGGAGCCTTCGGATCTGCCGGCGATGCTGCTCAAAGCGGTGGTGTTCGGCCTGCAGATCGCGGTGATCTCCTGCGGTTGGGGCCTCACCACCCGCGGCGGCCCCAAGGAAGTGGGCACCAGCACCACCGGGGCGGTTGTGATGATTCTGGTCACCGTGTCGCTGATGGATGTGGTGCTCACCCAACTGCTGTTCGGCCAATGACCGCTGCTGAAGCACCTCTGCCCGACCCCAGCCAGGGCGTGATCCTGGCGCCGAGCCCCTGGCTGCCCCTGGCGGTGGTGGGGCTGGGCATGGCCTCGCTGCTGCTCAACCCCTGGCTGTCGCTGGTGGTGAGCCTGTTTGGCCTGTTTCTGCTGATCCAGAGCCAGATCTTGCGGCTGCAGTTCAGCGCCGATGCGCTGCTGGTGTGGCGCGGCAGCGCGGTGCTGCGCCGCTTCCCCTACAGCGAATGGCTGAGCTGGACGCTGTTCTGGTCGCCCATCCCTGTGCTGTTTTATTTCCGTGAGCAGCGCAGCATCCACTTTCTGCCGGTGCTGTTTGACCCCAAGACCCTGCGCGAGCAGCTGAACCTCCACGTGAGCGCCCAGCCATGAGCGACGACGTCCAGACACCCGCACCCGACACCGCCCCTGCCCAATGGCAGGAGCTGGCGTTGCGCGAGCTGCAGCAGCAGCGCGAGGCCCTCGAAGCGGAAATCAAGGAGCTCAGCGGCCGCCGGGATCAGCTGCAGCAGGAGATCAACAGCAGCTTCGCGGGCCAGTCGGATTCGATCGCCCGGCGGGTGAAGGGCTTCCAGGACTACCTGGTAGGGGCCCTGCAGGATCTAGCCGTGGCCGCCGAGCAGATGGAGCTGGTGGTGCAGCCGCTGGTGGTGCAGCCCTCACCGCTGGATCAGGCGGCAGCGGCCCAGTCAGCCAGCAATGCCGCAGGCGCCAGCACCCCGCCACCGGCGGCCGCGGGCCTGTTCAGCGCCGATGAGGCTCTGATCCGCGAGCGGCTGCAGAGCTTCCAGGGCCAGCCCGATTTCTACGCCGATCCCTGGAAACTGCGGCGCAGCCTGGAGGCCTCCGGGGCTTCCCTTCTCGACGACTGGTTCCTCAACCAAGGCGGACGCGGCGCCCAACCCAGCACCGGCAGCCGCAACCGCAATGCCCTGATCACCGCGGCAGCGATTTCGATCCTGGGCGATCTCTACGGCGAGCGCTTTCAAACCCTGGTGCTGGCCAGCACGCCTGAGCGGCTGGGCGAGTGGCGCCGCGGCCTGCAGGATTGCCTGGGCCTGGCCCGCGAAGACTTTGGCCCCCAGAGCGGCATCGTGCTGTTCGAGCGCCCCGATGCGCTGATCGAGCGGGCCGACCGCCTGGAAGAGCGCGGCGAGCTTCCCTTCATCGTGGTGGATGCCGCCGAAGCCGCGGTGGAGGTGCCGATCCTTCAATTCCCGATCTGGCTGGCCTTTGCCGGCAGCCCCACCGAACTCGCCCTCGAAGACGACCTGCTGTGACCGCACTGCTGCAAACCCCTCTGTTCTGCCTGCTGGCGGGCTATCTGCTGGGCTCGATCCCCAGTGGCTACCTGGCGGGCCGCTGGCTCAAGGGGGTGGACATTCGCAGCCTGGGGTCTGGCTCCACCGGCGCCACCAACGTGCTGCGCCAGTTCGGCAAGGCGCCGGCTCTGGTGGTGTTTCTGGTGGATGTGCTCAAGGGCACCGCAGCGGTGCTGCTGGCCAAGGCGATGCTGCAGCCGCTCGGCATCACCCCTGAGAGCGATTGGTGGGTGGTGGCCACAGGGCTAGCGGCGCTGGCCGGTCACATCTGGCCGGTCTGGCTGGGTTGGCGCGGCGGCAAGGCGGTGGCCACCGGGCTGGGCATGCTGCTGGGCCTCACTTGGCCGGTGGGCCTGGCCTGCTTTGGCGTGTTCATGGCCGTGATCTCGCTCTCGCGGATCGTGTCGCTCTCCAGCGTGATCGCCGCCCTGAGCCTGCCGCTACTGATGCTCGGCTCTTTCGCCAGCAGTGGCACCGGCCTGCGGCCGGCCTACCTGGCCCTGGCCTTGGTGGCGATGGTGCTGGTGCTCTGGCGGCACCGCAGCAATATCGAGCGCCTGCTGGCGGGTACAGAGCCGCGCATCGGCCACAAGAAAGCCTGAAGGATCAGCAGGCGTCGTCGAGCACGTTGTTGAGGATCCCACCGCCAGGCAGTCGGTAAACACCGAAATCACGGCGATCGAGTGTGGCGATGCGACGAATCCCGCTCTGCTGCGCCAGCCAGAGCAGTGACGCATCCGCCAGATCCATCGGCAGATCACCGTATTGGCGCATCCAAGGGCCGATGCTCAGCAAGGCAGCCGCGGGCAGCTCTGCCAGCTGCAAACCACCGATCTGAACCCACTCCAGGAAGCGGGGCGCCACATCAGCAGGCACGAGATGGCACACCTCGGTGAGCACGGGCCAGGTGGAGAGCAACGGACCACTCGCCTGGGCAAAGAATCGGCTGCAGAGCTGGTGATCTTGATCACTGCGATCCAGCCACGCCACCAGCGGACCGGTGTCCACGAGCACGGGGCAGCTCAGAACCGGATCGATCATCGTTGCGCCTGGTGCTGCCGGCGCAGCTTCTGACGGATCCGATCGGCATGCTCACGGCCCTGTGCGTGATCGCCACTGGCAAAACACCCGTCCAGATCGAGCGCCTCCGCCAACGCCGCCGGGCTCTGGCGCTGATGCTGCAACAACTCCAGACCAGCCTTCACCACATCGGTCTGCGACAGACCGAGCTGCCGACAGAGACCGTCCAGCCGAGCCTCACTGGCGTCATCCAGGCGAACAGAGATGGTGCGCATCGCCGCCAATACCAGGCGTATTAACACAATAATACGCCTGGTATTGGCGGCTGTCTTCAGCCCAACTGGCGGCTGCGTTCAGCGGCGGCCACCACCGCTTCGATCAAGGCGGCGCGCAAGCCGCCGCTCTCCAGGGCGCGGATGCCGGCAATGGTGGTGCCCCCCGGGCTGCTCACCATGTCTTTGAGCTGCCCAGGATGCAGCTGCTGCCCCTGCAGCAGCGCAGCAGTGCCAGCCAGGGTGCGATGGGCCAGGTGATGGGCTTGCACCCGGGGCAAACCGGCGGCCACAGCACCATCGGCCATTGCTTCGGCCACCAGTGCCACAAAGGCGGGGCCTGAGGAGGTGAGGGCCAGGAAGGCATCCAGCTGCGGCTCCGGCAACTGCAACACCTCGCCCACCTGGGCGAAGAGCTGCTGCACCCAAGCCTGCTGTTCAACAGACACGCCGTCACCCCAGGCCAGGCCGGTGAGGCCAGCACGCACCAGGCAAGGCGTGTTAGGCACCGCCCGCACGATTCGCCAACCGGGGAAGAGCCGCTGCAGGCGTGCCACCGTCACGCCTGCCAGCACGGAAATGAGCAGCGGCGGCTCCGCGCTGGTGGGGGCAGGGGCCGCCGCTGCCACTGCTTCCAGCTGCTGGGGCTTCACCGCCAACAGCACTACAGAACACCCCCAGGCTTCCGCCGCTGTGGTGCTCACGGCCAGCTCAGGCCGCGCGGCACGCAGACGATCGGCCGAGGCCTGGGAAGCAACAGCTGCGCGCACTCCGTTCAGCGGCACCAGACCGCTCTCGAGCAACGGAAACAGCAAGGCCTGGGCCATGCGGCCCAGGCCGATCACCCCAAAGCTGGCGGGGGAGAAGCTGCTCAAAGGGGTGGGAGGTGCGCTCAGCCGACGCTAGCGCCGTAGGTTTCGCGGCCCCAGGCAGGTGCGGGAGCGGCTTCCGGCTCCTGGCTCACCTCGCGGGACACCACCGTGGGCGAGGAGGGCTCCTCACTCGCGGCGGTGGTCACGGTGACGCAGCTGGGGGCGAACAGGAAGATGCTCTCGCCAACCCGCTCCTGATGGCCGTCGATGGCGAAGGTGCCACCAGCCACGAAATCCACAGCGCGCTGGGCCTGATCCGGCTCCATCATCGTGAGATTAAGGATCACGGTCTTGCGCTCGCGCAGTGCCTGGATGGCGCGAGGCATTTCATCGAAGCTGCGGGGCTCCATCAGGGTCACCTCCGCCGCCGAGGAGGAGATGCCCGGCATGCCGATCACGTTGCTGCCTGCAAAGGGATCAACGCTGTCGAAATCGCTGGTGAGGGCTAGGGCGCCGGGGCTCGTGGTGGAGCTGGCCGGCGGCACATCACCGTGGTCGTAATCAAGCTCGTCGTCGTAGCCGTCGAGGTAGTCGTCACCGGAGACAACTGCACGCAGGCGGGAGAGCAACGACACCGTGGAACCTCGGTCTTGGCACTAAACCTAGATAGCGTCCCACGCGGGCGGTGACAAGGGTTTCGGGCCGAAGAGGGCTGAGCCGATACGGACCCAGGTGCTGCCGGCCGCCGCGGCCTCCTGCCAATCGCCGCTCATCCCCATCGACAACTGCTCAAGACCAAACTCCCGCGCTAGGGCCGCGCAGTCCGCAAACAGGCTCTGGCGCTGGGTTACGTCCAGTCCCAGGGGCGCCATGGTCATCAGGCCCACCAGTTGCACCGAAGGCAAAGCCTGCAGCTGCGGCCAGGCCTGGCGGAGCTCCTCAGGGGCAAAGCCACCCTTGGCCGGGTCGGGGCGCAGCTTCACCTGCAGCAACAGCTTGGGGCGTACCCCCTCTTCCCCGGAGATCCGGGCCACCCGTTCGGCTAGGGCGAGCGAATCCACCGAATGCAGCCAGGCAAAACGCTGCACCACGGGCCGCACCTTGTTGGCCTGCAGCCGCCCGATGAAATGCCAGTCGAGCGAGGGCAGATCAGCCAGCTCCGCCTGTTTGGCCGTGGCTTCCTGCAGCCGGCTTTCCCCAAAGCTGCGTTGTCCCAGCGCTGCCAATTCGCGGATGGCGGCGGCGGGATGGCCTTTGCTCACCGCCAGTAGCTGGGTGGAGGCGGGCAGCTGGCTGCGAATCGCCGCCAAGCGCTCAGCTGCTGACTCAGACACCACGTATTGATCAGATGAAGGTTTGATCGAACAACTGACGCCAACGGGCGTGGGCTTCAGGGCCATCGCGGCGGGCGCGCGCGAGGTTCTGCTCAGCCAGATGGCGGGCATCCATCAACGGGATCACCTCAAATTGAGCGCCGCGCTCCTGCAGGGTCACCACAAAAAACATGCGCTGGGCATAGAGCGTGGCGTAGAGATCGCGCCCCTCACCCACCTCCGCCACGCGGTAGAGCAAGCCGAAGGTGGGGTGATTGAGATAACGCTCTGTGCTCACTCAGCGCTCACGCGGTCTGTGCCGACGGTGACCAAATCAGACGTCACCGTACCTCCACCGCAAACCGAGCAAGAGCGCAAGCCCCAGCGCACAAGCCCACTGCAGCGCTGGCCTCGGCAGCGGATCACGAATCAACTGAGCCGGTGCAATCCAACGGCCACCTTTGGCCATCAACGCCTCGGCTCCTTGTTCAGCCCGCAGCAACACATTGGCGAGCAAGCGCTCCCCCAAAGCAAGCACCAGCGCCAAAGAACCCTGGAGCCCCAATTGGCGCAGGTTCACCGAACGGGTGGCCACCGAGCGCAGCAGGTTCTGAAATTCCTCCTGCACCAAGGGCAGGAACCGCAGCGACAGCAGCAGGGTGAATCCCAGCCGATCCACCGGCACCCCAAGCCGCGCCAGGGGCGCAATGCACCAGCTCAAGCCCCACACCAACGATTCCGGTGGCGTGGTGAGCAGCAGCAGGTTGGCGCTGTGAATCACCGTGAACAACAAGGTGGCGCTGTTGATCCCCAGCTCCGCGGAGCGGCGCGTAATCACCAGCGGCCCGAAGGGCACCGGGCCCAGCTGCACCGGCCCCCAACGCAACAACTCCCAGCGCTGCCCCTGATCCACAGGGGCCAGCCGCAGCTCCTGGGGCGGCCGGTTCAAGGCCACCGGCTCAGCTCCGCCGGCGGGCAACAAGGTGGCGAGCACACCCACCAACAGCGAGAGCGCCAGCAGCAGCGGCAAGGTGCGGCGCCAGATCCGCCAGGGGAGACCGCTGCAGGCCGTCACCAGCAGCAGCAAGCCCACCAGCGCCAGCCGCCACCAGGGCCCCGCCAGGATTGGCGTGAGCAGAAAGGCCACAGTCCAGGCCAGCTTCAGGCGGGGATCAAGATCCCGCAGCCAGCTACCGGTGCCATCGACGTATTGGCCGATGGGGATCTGCCGCAACCAATCCATCAGGCTCCCACCAAACCCGTGGGGTCAGCGGCCGCGGGCCTGCTGCCGTGCCAGATCCTTCTCGGCATCGCGCTGCTGCTTGCCACGCCAAAACAGCTTGAGCGGCGATCCCTCAAAACCCAGTCCCTCACGGATCTGCCGTTCCACGTAGCGACGGTAGGTGTCGCCGAACAGCTTCGGGTCGTTCACAAACAGCGTGAAGCTCGGAGGCCGCGTGGCCACCTGGGTGCCGTAATAGATGCGGCCCTGGCGGCCGCCGCGGCTGGTGGGCGGCGAGCGCCAGCTCACGGCCTCCTGCAGCACCTCATTCACCACCGAGGTGCTCACCCGGCGGCGGTGTTGCTCTACCGCCACCGCCGCGATCGCAAAGATGCTCTGCACCCGCTGGCCGCTCAGGGCCGAGGTGAACAGCATCGGCGCCCAATCGAGGAAATAGAGCTTGGCGCGCAGCTCCTTTTCCATCGCCGGCATGGTGTGCGAATCCTTCTCGATCGCATCCCACTTATTCACTACCACCACGCAGGCACGGCCGTCTTCTTCAATGCGGCCGGCCAGGCGCTGATCCTGCTCGGTAACGCCATCGAGGGCATCGATCACCAGCACGCACACATCGGAGCGCTCGATCGCCTTGAAGCTGCGGTTGATCCCGAAGAACTCCGGGCCGTAGTTCACCGAGCGCTTGCGGCGAATGCCGGCGGTGTCGAGGATTTTCCAGGTGTGGCCTTCGCGCTCGATCGTGGTGTCGATCGTGTCGCGGGTGGTGCCGCGGATCGGGCTCACGATCGCCCGCTTCTCCCCGCAGATGGCATTGAGCAGGCTGGATTTACCCACATTCGGCCGGCCCACGATCGCCAGCTGGATCGGCTCCTCGCCGGTGAGCTCTTCGGTGGGGGGTAGATGGCCCACCACCTTGTCGAGCAGATCGCCCGTGCCGGCACCGTGGATGGCGGAGATCGGGTAAGGCTCCCCCAGGCCCAGGCTCCAAAACTCAGCGGCCATCGAGAGGCCGGCTTCGGGCGACTCGCACTTGTTCACCGCCAGCAGCACCGGCACGTTGTGACCGCGCAGCCATTCGGCAATCGATTCATCCGCCGCGGTGAGACCTTGCTGGCCATCGGCGATCACCACAGCCACAGAGGCTTCGGAGAGGGCGAGGTTGGCCTGCTCGCGGATCTCCGGCAGAAATTCACTGTCGTCATCGAACACCAGGCCGCCGGTGTCCACAACCTTGAAATGACGATCGCGCCAGTAGCCGTCTTGGTAGGTGCGATCGCGGGTCACACCGGGCTCGTCGTGCACGATCGCCTCACGGCTCTTGCAGAGGCGGTTGACCAAGGTGGATTTGCCCACATTGGGGCGGCCAATAATGGCGACGACCGGCAGAGCCAAGCGGGTATCACAACAACTGTCGTGACTTGACCCTACAGGCCGGCGGAAGCGAAAAACTTTCCGCCGTCGCACCGCGCGACGCAGCGAGTCTCGCTACCAGGAGGGTGTTCTGAGCCCCGCCCCCTGCGGCGGCCTGCCCCCATGCTGGAACTGATCGCCTCGATCGTGGTCGACCTCTCCGACCAGAAGCTCTACGTGTACAACCAGCAGCAGGAGCTGGTGCGCACGGTGCTGGTGAGCACGGGCAAAGCCTCCAAGCCAACGCCCACAGGCAGCGCGCAGGTGTTCACCAAGTACCGCAGCGTCACCATGCGCGGCCGCACCTATGTGGCCCCGAATGTGCCCTGGGCGATGTGCATCACCGAGAACGAAATGATCTGCATGCACGGGGCCCCCTGGCAGGAGGCCGCTGGGCAGGCCTTCGGCGTAGCCCGCAGCAGCGGCTGTATCCGCATCCCCAGCCCCCATGCCCGCTGGTTATTCGAAAACACCCCGGTGGGAACGCCCGTCACGATCCAGGTGTGAAAGCTCTCAGCTGATCGGCAAATCACCCGGGTGGCCCGCCACCGGATCGGCGGGCTGCTCCCGCAGCTCCGGCAGCGGGCCGCTCTCCGGCAGCGGCTCACCCCGCTCCGCCAGGTGGGCCAGCAGCCAGTTCACCGCCGTGGCCCGGCGGGTGCGCCGCGGATAGAGCTCACCGATGCGATAGCCCCCGAAGCCCAGCTGCTCTTTGAGCAGCTGCTTGTGTTGCTTTGGGATCGAGCGCGTCAGCGCCACCGAAGGCGGCCGCTGGGCAATGAACTGGGGCTCAGTTGGGAATGACTCCCGCCAGCTGGCTTCCGCAGCCGGGCCCGCGCTCCAGGTGCCGGAGCCATCGAGCTCGTATCCCAGGCGCGGCCAGATCAGTTCACACACGAAACGGTCGCTGGTGCGATCGGCCAGCACCGCGTCCAGCAACGCAAGGCTCAGGGGGAAGGGAACAGGCGTGGTGGCGGCTTCGGCAGGAGGCATCGGCCTGGAGTCCGACAATCAACGCACCATGATCACCGCCCCACCCCCACTCGAGCTGGCCGGCCGCGGCACCCCCCGGGCGTTGCGCTGCCGCGTGCTGCAGTCGCCCCTGGCGGGGGTGAGCGATCGCATCTTCCGCAGCCTGGTGCGGCGCTGGGCCCCCGATGCGCTGCTGTTCACCGAGATGGTGAACGCCACCAGCCTGGAGCTAGGCCACGGCCTGATCAAGGTGGAGGAGCTCGCCAGTGAGCCAGGCCCGATCGGGGTGCAGCTGTTCGATCACCGCCCGGCCGCCATGGCCGATGCCGCCCGCCGCGCCGAGGCCGTCGGCGCCTATCTGATCGACATCAACATGGGCTGCCCGGTGAAAAAGATCGCCAAAAAGGGCGGCGGCAGCGGCCTGATCCGCGATCCCGATCTGGCGGCGCGGATCGTGGAATCGGTGTCTGAAGCCGTGACGGTGCCCGTGACGGTGAAGACCCGCCTGGGCTGGTGCGGCAGCGACGCCGATCCGGTGAGCTGGTGCCAGCAGCTCGAGGGCGCCGGCGCCCAGCTGCTCACCCTGCATGGACGCACCCGCGAGCAGGGCTTCAAGGGCCAGGCCGATTGGGATGCCATCGCCGCTGTGAAGCGGGCGCTCAAGATCCCTGTGATTGCCAACGGCGATGTGAACAGCGCCGCCGATGCCCTGCGCTGCCTCGAGCACACCGGCGCCGATGGCGTGATGGTGGGGCGCGGCACCATGGGCGCCCCCTGGCTGGTGGGCCAGATCGATGCGGCACTCAGCGGCCGGCCGATTCCGCCCAGCCCCGGCGCCCGCGAGCGGATCGCGCTGGCCGCAGAGCAGCTGCAGGCCCTGGTGGCCGCCCGCGGTGATCACGGTTTACTGATCGCCCGCAAACACATGAGCTGGACCTGCACCGGCTTCAGCGGAGCGCCGCAGCTTCGCCACGCCCTGATGCGGGCGCCCACCCCTGCAGAAGCCCTAGCGTTGCTGGATCAAGCCGCGGCCCAGCTGGATGACTGCGGAGCTCTGGCTCCCCTGGCTGCTACTGCTGTGGCCCCTGTGGCTGAGTCGCCGGCCTGAAGCCCGGTGCCCGCTGTGGATGCGGCGCAGCCTGCTGCTGCTGCTCGCGCTGCTGTGCCTGAGCTATCTGCACTGGCGCCTCAGCGAGAGCCTCAACCTCAGCGCTCCGCTGGCCGCGGCCCTGAGCGTGCTGCTGCTGCTGGCTGAGGCCTGGCTGCTGCTGAGCGGCCTGCTGCCGCTGCTCTTGGCCTGGCGGCGCTTCAGTGATGGCAGCGCCGAAGCCGATGCCGCCCAGCTCCGCTGGCAGGCCAGCCGCTGGCGGCCGCAGGTGGATGTGCTGATCCCCACCTGCGGAGAACCGCTGCCGGTGCTGGAGCGCTGCCTGCGCGCCTGCAGCCAGCTCAGCTATCCCCATCGCCACCTGTGGGTGCTGGATGACGCCGGCCGGCCCGAGGTGGCGACCCTCGCCGAGCGCTACGGCTGCCGCTACCACCACCGGCCCGAGCGCCGCCACGCCAAGGCCGGCAACCTCAATGCCGGCCTGGAGCTCAGCTGCGGCGAACTGATCGCCGTGTTCGATGCCGACTTTGTGCCCCAGCAGCACTTCCTCGAGCGCACGATCGGCCTGCTGCTGGATCCCCAGGTAGCGCTGGTGCAAACGCCTCAGCACTTTCTTAATGCCGATCCAGTGATGCGCAACCTGGCGATGGAGGCCTGGCTGCTGCCGGATGAGGAGAGCTTCTACCGCTGGATCGAACCGGTGCGCAGCGCCTGGGATGCCGTGGTGTGCGCCGGCACCAGCTTTGTGGTGCGCCGCAGCGCCCTGGCGGAGGTGGGTGGCTTCGTGGAGCAGGCCATCTCGGAAGACCTGGTGACCGGCATGGCGCTGGCTTCCCGCGGCTGGGAGCTCCGCTACCTCGGCGAAAAACTGAGCGCCGGCCTGGCCGCCGAAACCATGCTCGATTTCGTGCGCCAACGGCAACGCTGGGCCTCCGGAACCCTGCAAGCGCTGCGCTTGCGCCAAGGCCCGCTGCGCCTGCGCGGCCTGCGGCCCGGCCAACGCCTGGCCTACATCGAGGGTGCGCTGCACTGGTTCAACACCGTGCCGCGGCTATTGCTGCTGCTGATGCCACTGAGCATCGGCCTGCTGGGGGTGCTGCCGGTGCTGCTCACCGATGCAGCCGTGCTGGGCAAGCTGCTGCCGCTCTGGATCGCGCTGCTGCTGAGCACCGGCTGGCTGAACCGCGGCAGCCGCCATGCGCTGCTGGCGGATCTACCCGGATGGGCACTGGCCGTGCCACTGGCAGCCACCGTGCTGGCCAGCCTCTGGGGGCGAGTGCAACCGTTTCGGATCACCCCCAAGCACCGGGTGCAAGGGCGCGGCGGCATTGCACCGGTGCTGGCGCTGCCGCTGCTGGTGTTGCTGGCCCTCAATGGGCTCAACCTGGCGCTGATCCTGCGCCACCTGATCTCCGGTGGCGGCAGTGCCGGCGGCTGGCTGGGCCTTGCTTGGGGCGGGCTCACGCTGCTCGGACTGCTGGTGGCGCTGCGGGCCTGCCGCGATCCCGCCGCCGGCGATCCGAGCCCCTGGCTGGCCCTGCCGATGGAGGCCTCGCTGCGGGGGCGAGATGCCACCGGACAGCCCGTGGAACACACCGTGGCGATCGAAGCTCTGAGTGAAGCCGGTGTTGCCCTGGCCCCGGGTGCTCTGCCACCCGACGGGACAGCTGAATGGCGGGAGCTGCATATTGCAACCGCCCCCGGTTTGCCGGCTCTGCCCTTGGCCTCCCAGGCTCAATCCGGCTCACGCCTGAGCTGGGCCTGGGAGCGAGGCCCTGCCGATGCGCGTGAGCAGTTTCTGAGATGGCTGTATGGGCGACCCGGCGCCTGGCCGCAGCGGCAGGCGCCGCCGGAATGGCGGGCGCTGCTCGCCCTGCTGCAGCGGCTGATCAGCCCAGGGCGGGAGCGACAACGGCTGAGCTTGGTGCCGCAGCAGCTGAAGCCGCCGCCGGCCCCGGGCACTCCCGCTTGGTGAAATCGCAGCGGTAGATCGCCGGCTTCTGCCAGCTCAGGGGAATCTCCAGCAAATCGCGGCTACCGGTGATCGCCTGCACCGCCAGCAGCACCATGATCAGGATGTTGCTGGCCACGTGCAGACGGCGCCAACGAAGGTGGCGGCTGATTTCGGGGCGTGCCGCCAGATTCATCAGGAACAGCCCGGTGAGCAGCACGCCGCTCCAGTAATGAGAGCTCCAGAACGCTCCGCTGAAGGGGTTATCGGAGAGGCGCCAGATCTCGGGTTGGCTGCCCAAGCCCAGCAGCCCGGCCCAGGTGAGCAGGGTGAAACTGGCCCGCAGCGCTGGGCGCTTCACCTTGAGCAGCGCCAGTAGCGCCACCAACGTGCCGGCTGCCACCAGCAGCAACAGCGCCAGGCGCGCAGAACCACCCACAAAGGCGGCGCCGGGTTCCACGGCCTTGCTGATGAAGGAATAAACCAGCGCAATCAGCACAGCAACCACCACACCCGCCGTCACCCAGCGGCCGTGGTCGGCGTGTTCCCGCGGCACCAGTGCAGGCTGCTGGGTGATGCCGAGACGTTTCTCGCGCACCAAGATGCCCAGCCGGATCGTGGCGCCCACCACGGGATACACAAACAGGATCACCAGCACCGGATGGAGCAGTGAAAACCAATCGATGGCGGTCATCGTGCGTTGTGCATCAGGGCAGAACCGCCGGCCAGCCCTGGCGGATCAATAAGAGCGAAAAGTAGGGCTGCTCCGCCGCGCTGACCAGCGCCGCAGGAGACAACTGCTGATCAGGCCAGCCCACCCGCTGGGCAAACAGGGTGCTGTTCAACAGCCCGCGCTCCGCAAGCAGCGGTTGCACCCAACTCCAGCGGTAGCCGAGCTTCAACAGGGCCAGAACGGCACCGGCGGCAGCAGCCTGCTCCAACAGTGCCTCGAGCTCGGATGGGTTTTCCGGGGTGGGGCGAATCCAGAGCGGTTCCTGCTGCAGCGCAAGAGGCCAAGGGATTCCTTGGCTGGAAGCCGCTGCAGCAGCAGCTGAAACCGCCGTGATCCCAGGAATCACCCGCACCGCCGCTGCTGGCACCCGTTCTGCCAGCGCGAGCAGCACATAGGAGCAGCTGGCATACAGCGAACTATCGCCCTCACAGAGCAGCACCACGGCATGGCCCTGGCTCAGCTCCGCCACAAGGGCATCGGCGGCCACATGCCACGCCTGCTGGCGAGGTTCTGCCTCAGCCACCATGGGGAACAGCAACGGCAGCCGGCGTTGCTCAGGGCGGATCCAGGGAGCAGCGATGCGTGCTGCCATGCCCTCGGCCTCGAGGCGCGCCACCGGGTAAGCCACCACCGCAGCCGCCTCGATCGCTCGCACCGCTGCCACGGTGAGCAGCTCAGGATCCCCAGGCCCGACCCCCACCAACGTGAGCGTGCCGGCCGGCGGTGCGGGCACCGGATCGTGATCCAAATCACCAAGGCTGCGGTCGACCGCCTTTCTAGGGTGAAGCGGCGTGCGGCATGACCCGATGAGTCATCTGCAGATTTTTCAAACCACCGGCAGCCAGCATCCGCTGCCCCAGTTCGCCAGCAACGACCCGGCCCTGATCACCGCCGAGCTGGCCGAGCGCGGCATCGGCTTCGAGCGCTGGCCGGCCCGGGTTGAACTCCCTGCCGGGGCCGATGCAGCGGCCGTGCTCGCCGCCTACGCCCCCGAGATCAAGCGAGTGCAAGCCCGGGGCACCTACCCCACGGTGGATGCGATCCGGATGACACCCGAGCACCCCGATCGCGAAGCTCTGCGCCAGAAGTTCCTGGCAGAGCACACCCACAGCGAAGACGAAGTGCGCTTCTTCGTGGAAGGCAAGGGCCTGTTCTGCCTGCACATCGGTGATGAAGTGCTGCAGGTGCTCTGCGAAGCCGACGACTGGATCAGCGTGCCGGCCGGCACCAAGCACTGGTTCGACATGGGCAGCGCCCCGCAGTTCTGCGCCATCCGCTTTTTCGACAACCCGGATGGCTGGGTGGCCCAATTCACTGGAAGCAACATCTCCGAGTCTCTCCCCAAGCTTGAATAAATTCGCTCAATGGATCATGAGCTCAAGAGCACTCACGACTACCAATATTCAAAGCAGATAGAGAGCAGGGCAAGGCTCATCCGCGCTTCTCTGAAACAACCAGTTCTAAGCGCGGGCCATGATGTCGCCACCCTCTTCCTGATCATCAACTGAATGCTCTAGCCCAGGCGCATCAGCGGAGTAAGGCGCAACCGCAGGCGTATTCAGCGAAAAAATCGGATAAGCAGACTTTCGCCGAGGATCCCCACTCAATTCCGCACCAACAGAGGGCTGATCCTCGGGAACAATCGAGCGATCACCACCAGAACCTTGATAGCCAGGCAGGCCTGATTCATCAGGCTGATTCAATCCATTGACAGACGGGCCAGAATTTTCATCACTCTGCTCATCTTGCGTATCAAAGCCAGCGGGAAATTCGGATTCATCAATTACATCCGAGAAATGCTCAAGCACACCAACGCTATCTTCGACACCTGAGGCAACATGAACCAATTCAACGGGCAACTCCATTGCGTCATCAGCCGGGTTTGCCGCAGATCCACCAACGAGTTCAGCAGCGTTGAAGGTGGCAACAGATTGCACCTCAGACGCGCAAGGAGGAACGCTGACAGGCGAGACCCCAGGCCTCACACCACGCAGAGGGGCCGTAAAACCCTTCACCACAGCCATAACCCCTGCGAGGTCGTCGATTGGAGCAGTTCTCAAGGACGCATTCAGAGCAGCCATGGCTGCGACATACACGCTCCTTGGCATAACCCGAGCCAAAGCGACGAAACACTGATCGCAAAACTCGGAAATAGACCCAGCACCCTCGGATGTGATCCCCGGCGCAATCTCTCCGCCACAAAGATCGATGGCCGCCTTGAGATCCTGAAGCATTTCAAGGGTGAGAGCCCCCTCAGCCGCACAAGCAACCACAAGCCGCTCCTGAGAGACCGCCTTTACCGCGGAGGCAAAAATGGAAACCTCCAATCCAGGATTGCGGCGTAAAGACAACTCAATCGTCTCGAACACAAAAGACTGATGGACAAGATCAAGCGCCCGGAAACTCCTCATAATCTGACTATCCCAATTCTCATTCAAGAGAGGAGAAAAGAAGGCTTTGGCGGCATCGAAAACCTGAAAGACAGTTTGCGGCTCAGATTCACTCAAACCCGTATTCAACGACTTCAAGGCCGAACGCATCACATCAGCCGGAAGAAGCTGTTGCAGAATTCTGAATGTTTCAGCCCGAAAAGCCGCAACTGAAGAACGGCCATGAGCCCATAAGCCAGGCTCTATCATCCCTCCGGCCGCGACAAGACTGTTTTCGAGGTGTGCTATACAAGGATCATCAAGCATTCCCCGCCGAGCACTCAGGAGCACGTCGCGCTCCGCCAAGTAAGCAGTTACCAGGGCCGAGAATGTCGCATCTTGCCTAGGCGGCTGAGCCAGGATTCCAGCCTTCATCGAATCAAAGACCAGCACTTGACGAGCAACATCAAGCTCAGAAAAAGACTGCAGCGTTTCGGCATTAGCAGCCGAAGGTGTTAAGTCGGCAAAAAAGACGGAAACCGCCTGGAGCAGGTCATCTATTTCATCAATCGCCTTGACTTGCAGGTGAGCATTCAAGGCAGAGCAAACCGCTGCAACCACTATCGGTTCATAACCCTGCGCCAACAAACCGAAGGTTTGCGCCCTTAAGGCTGACAATGAATTAGCACCTTGCGCTCGCAAACCCGGCGCTATTTCGCCGCCAGCAATCTCGATATCATTCTGAAGAGTTGCCAAATCCGCGTCTGAAAAGCGGCCCTTTGCAGCAGATACAACAACTTGACGCAAGGTCGTGTACGCCTTGACCACGCGCACAAAGGTGGCCTCCGGTCGAGGCGGAGAGGCGGTCAACGCATCCTGAAGGGTCTGGAATACAAGAACTTGTCGTGGCTGATCGAGTTCAGCGAGAGCAGCAGATCCGTCGAACCCAAAATCCTCAACATCAAGCGGGCTTCCGCTAACGCCAGTGGCCGGCTCGTGTGGTGAACTCATGAGGATCCGGGACTTCAGGTTCCCTTATGGCGTTCGAGGGTAATGGAGAATCGTCTTGGTCGTCCCCATCCTGCTGCCTCGAGCTGCGGCCCGTAGCTAGCTAGGGCCACCTTACTTAGTGCGGTAATGGGCGTGAGCGGACTTCGTTTCCTGGTGGAGCCTCCAGCTCAGGCTGCGCGACTGCGGAAGCTGATGCGCCCAAGACAGTTTCGGGAGCGAAGGCACGGCTGCCCTTTTTGCTCGACATCGGGCAACGGCTCCGGCAAGGCAAGACCGCCCGCCCGGGATCTGCTTCTTTCTCACGTGGGCTCTTCACGCCGGACAGCGCCCTGCAATCCGACCATCAGCCAAGGCCTACCCAATGATCACATCGTGACCATCCAAGGAGAGGGACAGACGGTCCACAGCATTCCCGAGCCGAACCATCAGGCAAACCACACCTGGGCTGAACCCACGCCGAATGAAAATCTCGTTCAGGGCTTTTTACGCACGACGGATTGTCGATTCACCCAGACCAAGGAGGTGCCTAAGCATGTTTTGAGATCGATGGTGTGAGCTTTCGCCCAGAGATCTACCGCCCCTACAGGCTGTGCTGACCAAGCCAGGGGCATCCAAGAGTCGCTGATCACATCCCCTTGGCCCTCGGCCGTGATCCCCAGTCGCGCCGGTCGTTATGGCGTTTTAAAGAAGACTGGCTAAGAGAGCCAACTCAGAATCCTGGGAGCACCCCCACCGAGTGCATCCGCACGTCGTGCGGCTGCCGCAACCGCCCCGTCAGTGCCTCTAACTCCACCGCCGCCAACTCCTGGAGCCGAGCCACCGTGGCCTCACGCCCAAACCGCTCTTCGCACAAGCACCAATAGAGGCCGAAATGGCGGGCCTCACACGCCAGCAGTTCGCTGTAGAGATCGCGAAGCGCCGCGTCGTTGCTGTGGGCAGCCAGCAGGGCCATGCGCTCATGGCTGCGGGCCTCGATCAGCCCCGCCACCAGAAAGGAATCGAGCATCCGCTCGGGTTCGCCCTTGCGCACCGCTGCCGTGAGGGTGGCGCCGTAGCCCGGGGCCGGAAGCGGGCGCAGCGCAAGGCCCCGCCGCTGCAGCAGCCCCAGAACCAACTCGAAGTGTTCCAGCTCCTCCCGAGCCAGTGGGCTCAGCAGCGCCCCCAGCCCCTCATCAGAGGGGTAGCGGAACATCAGCTGCAAAGCCACGCCAGCCGCCTTGCGCTCGCAATGGGCGTGGTCGATCAGCACTAGATCGGGCCGCGCGTTGGCCTGCTCCAGCCAGCTGGCGCTGCTGGGGGCTGCCAGCCACTTCACCCGGGCCGTGGGGTTCTCGAGCACAGCTGTCATGCCGCGGCCTCAGCGCGCAGGCGCTGCACCAGACCCTGCAGGGCCAGGCCGTAGCTGACGGGCCCGAAGCCGCAGATCACGCCCAGGGCTTTGTCGGCCAGATAAGAGTTGTGGCGGAAGGATTCACGGGCGTGCACGTTGCTCAGGTGCAGCTCCACATAAGGAATCGCCACCCCCAGCAGCGCATCGCGCAGGGCAATCGAGGTGTGGGTGAAGGCGCCGGCGTTGATCAAGATGCCGTCGGCATGGCCGCGGGCGGCGTGGATGCGATCCACCAGGGCTCCCTCGTGGTTGCTCTGAAAACACTCCAGCGCCACTCCAAGCCCGGCGGCCTGGCGACTCAACTCCGCCTCAATCTCCTCCAGAGTGTCAGCGCCATAGAGGCCTGGCTCCCGCAACCCCAGCAGGTTGAGATTGGGCCCATTGAGCAGCAGCACCCTCATCGCCAGCGCCGTTGAACCGGCCTCAAGTGTCCTGATCGTAAGGAGCTGGGCCAGGGGCAGACCCACCGGCTGGTAAATTATTGGGGTGTGGTTCGGGTCGGTGCCCGAGTGGTTAATGGGGGCGGACTGTAAATCCGCTGGCTCTGCCTACGCTGGTTCAAATCCAGCCCGGCCCACCTTCCACATGCCCTTGTAGCTCAGCGGTAGAGCACTCCCTTGGTAAGGGAGAGGTCACGAGTTCAAGTCTCGTCAAGGGCTTTCAAAAACAGCCAAAGAGCTGTGCAAATCCGCCGCAATCCGGCAGGATTTTGTTCAGTTTGTGCTTCAAGTTCGCTGGATGACCGCATCACCGCCAGCGACACCTCAGGAACTGCGCTGCCTGATCGTGGAAGACCAGGTGATGTTCCTCCAGCTGCTGCGCTCGATGCTCGAGGCCATGCCTGGCCTCCAGGTGGTGGCCACGGCCACGCGCCAGGCCGATGCCATCGCCCTTTGCAGCGGCGACGACGCGCCCGACCTGTTGATCCTTGATCTGGCCCTCCCCGATGGCGATGGCCTGGCGGTGGCCGAGGCTCTGGCCGCGACCCGTCCCCACGCCAAGGTGATCGTGCTCTCCGGCCAGGCCAGCAGCTTTGTCTGCCCGGCTGCGCTGCAGCCCCTGATCGCGGGTGTGGTCGACAAGACCTCAGCCTTCGGCCAACTCACCCAGGTGCTGGAGCGCTGCCTGCCCCATAGCAGCGAGCCGCTCACGCCTCGGCAGGAGGAGATCTATGGCCTGATCGGCCAAGGCCTCACCAACAAAGAGATCGCCCGCGCCACCGAACTCTCCGTGGCCACGGTGGAGACCCACCGCAAGGCCATCGCCCAGAAGCTCGGCGTGAGTGGCTCTGAGCTAGTGCGGCAGGCCTCGCTCAGGAGCCGCCTCCACGCGGTGGAGGGCTGAGTGCTCAACCTGCGCCTCGGCAAGGTCTTACAGCGACCCAAACGCCTCGCCAACCGGCTGGCCGCCGTGAGCGCGGTGCAGCTGTTGCTGGTGACCGGTGGCTTCAGCCTGCTCAGCTACAGCCTCGGGCGGCGCAGTGGCCTCGAGCTGAGCGAGGTGTACCGCCAGAACGCCTCGGTGGTGGATCTCTCCATTCGCCTCTCCAGCAAGCTCAGCTACCCGATCTGGATCAACGAGCTCAACCTCAACTGGCTGAAGGCCGATCCAGGGCGCGAACGGGATTTTGGGGCGATCGCGGAGCGCTTCTGGAACCAGATGAAGGTGTTCCCGGTTGACTACATCAACATCGGCAACGCCGATGGATCGTTTGTGGGCCTGGAGCGCACCGCCGAAGGCGATCTGCTCCTCAACGAAGACACCGTGCGCAGCGGCCGCGGCTCGATGGCCGTGTACGCCATGAACCGGAACGGCCGGCCCGGCGCTCTGCTCGAGCGGATCCCTGGCATGACGGCCACCCACGAAGAAGCCTGGTACGTCGACACCGCCAAGGCCGGCAAGCCCAGCTGGAGCTCGATCTACGCCTGGGAAGACCAACCCGAGGTGTTCTCCATCTCTTACAACGCGCCGCTGTTCGGCCCGGGTCGCACCCTCAAGGGGGTGGTGGGGGTGGACATGGTGCTCAGCCAGCTGAGCACGTGGCTGCAGGGGGTGTGGAAAGAGCGCGAGGGCATCGCCGTGATCGTGGAACCCAACGGCGATCTCGTGGCCTGCTCACTGCCCGAGCTCACCCTGGCGAAGAAGCAAGGCACGGTGCAGCGCGCCAACCTGCGCGACCTGCGCAACCCCTTAATTCAGCAACTGAGCCAGGCTTTCGCGGCGGCAGAGCACCAAACCACTGCCCCCAGCTCGCCCCAACGCGTTCGCGTGGATGGCAAGGCCTACACGCTGCAGGCCAGCCCTTGGGGCGAGGAGGAAGGGCTGAATTGGACGCTGCTCACGGCTCTGGCGACTGGCCCCACAAGTGCCGCAGCCGAACGCAGCAGCCTGCTGGCGCTGCTTGCGGCGGCAGCGGCGCTCGCCGGTGCGGTGGTGCTGATCAGCCGCCAGATCCGCGCTCTGCTGGATCCCCTCAACCAACTGGAATCCGCCTCCCGGCAACTGGGTGAAGCCCTGGCGGCTCCCAACCCGGCACCCGGGGAAGGTCTCCACTTCACCAGCGGCCTCAGCGGCGGCGCCGGCGAGGAATTACTCGCCCTCGATGGCGCCATCAGCGAGCTTGTGGAGCGCTACAACACGCTCACCGCCAACCTTCGGGAGGCGCAGGAGCGGGAGCGCTTCCGCGACGCCCAAACCCTCGCCCTGCTCAAAGACAAGTTGCGCAGCAGCCTGCAGGCCGCGGCCGTGGCCCATGAGATCAACCAGCCCCTGAGCGTGCTGCTGCTCAACAGCCAGCTGCTCCTGGAGCGCAGCAAAAAACCCGGCAGCCCTGAGCTGCCTGAAGCCTGGCAGGCCCAGCTGCAGAGCATTCGCCAGGAAGCGGATCGGGTGGTGCTCACGATCGAAACGATGCGCGCCCTGCTCCGCAATGTGCAGACCGACCATCAGCGGCTGGATCTACGCGAAATCGCCCAGAGCGCCCTGCTCTACGCCCGCTCCAGCGGGCCAGTGAGCCGCCTCACGGTGGAGAGCTCGGCGCTGGATCACCAGCAGCAGCCCGCCTGGATCGATGGCGATGCCATTCAAATCCAGATCGCGATCGTGAATCTGCTACGCAACGCCGCTGAAGCCCTCAGCGATGGCGCGGCATCAGATCCCTGGATCAGCCTGAGCCTCTCGGCTGAGGGCGATCAGTGGTGCCTCTCCGTCGACGACAACGGCCCAGGTTTGCCGCCTGCGTTGCTCGACGACACACCTCTACAAACCACCAAAAGCAGCGGCAGCGGGTTGGGGCTGTTTGTGGTGCGCACAACCATGGAGAACCACCACGGCACGCTGCGCTGGGGCTTGAACGACCGGGGCGGGGCTTCACTGAACCTGCTCTTCCCCGCAAAGCCAGTCCCAGACAGCATGGGGCAGGCCCTACCCACCAGTGGGGATTGAGCAGCAGCGCCCTTTGCTTGCAAATTTTTTTGCATAGGCAGAGAGATGGCCGTTGGCAGACACCCTGTTCGATGGCTTACCCATCCTCGATCTGCTGGAGATCACGCCCAGCACCAGCGTTGTGGCCGAGATCATCCAACGCGATCAGAGCTCGATTTCCCGCATCTACCGCCAGGTGAGCCTCCGGCTCGGCCTGGATTTCCGCAAACACACCGATGGCCGCTATAGGGCCAACGCCAATCAGGTCTTGCTCGAGGGGCTCCGGTGGTCATCGCAGCAGATCCGCCTGCAGACAACACCTGCCGAACCTCGCTGGCTCATCTGCAGCCATACCGCCCAGGTGAGCGGTGCCCTGAAGCCCACCCTGGTGCAGCACTGCGTCGACCCCCTGCAGGTAGAACGCCTACTACGGGAGCGCCTGCTCGATCTAGCCGTGATCACCCGGCCCGGCACTCCGATCGGCGCAGCCGCGGCTGATCTCCTTGAGCTCCCCCTGTTACATCATTAAGACAGTCAAGACCTGATCCTCTTGCGCCGCGATACCAGCGATCACCCGGCCGTTCAGAGCTTGATCGCGGCCCTCAAGCAGCAGGTCTCCCAGCATCTGCGACAGCATCCCGAGCAGGAATGGCTGGGGTGAGCCCCAGCGGAACGATCTTTCATGCTGTTTTCCCGCTCAATCGCCGCGATGCGGCAGCCCGTGAGCGATGGCACAACACGCCCGCGTGCGTGGCGGCTCGAGCAACTGGAGCGCTTGGAGCAGGCCATCGCCGAGCGGCGCGATGCAGTGCTCAGCGCTCTGGCCAGCGATCTGGGCAAACCACCGGTGGAGGCCTACTTCGAGCTGGTGGCCGTTCAGCAGGAAATCCAGCTGGTGCGCAGCCGGCTGCGCCGCTGGATGGCGCCACGGACCGTGGGGCTGCCGGTGTTCATGCAGCCGGGCCGTGCCGAAGTGATCCGTGAGCCACTGGGCTGCGTGCTGGTGATCGGCCCCTGGAACTACCCCTTCCTGCTGAGCCTGCAGCCCCTGGTGAGCGCCCTAGCCGCTGGCAACACGGTGGTGCTGAAGCCGTCCGAACACGCGCCCGCCACCAGCGCCCTGATCGCCGAGCTACTCGGCGCCGCCTTCCCCGCCAGCACAGTGCAGGTGGTGCAGGGCGATGGCCCCGTGGCTCAGGCGCTGCTGCAGGAGCGCTTCGATCACATCTTCTTCACCGGCGGCGAACGGGTGGGGCGGCTGGTGATGGAAGCCGCTGCTCGCCACCTCACACCGGTGACGCTGGAGCTCGGGGGCAAGAGCCCTGCTGTGGTGCTGGGGGATGCGGATCTGGAGGTGAGTGCCCGGCGGCTGGTGTGGGGCAAATGCCTGAATGCCGGCCAAACCTGCATCGCCCCCGACTACCTGCTGGTGGATGAGGCGGTGCAAGCCCCACTGGTGCAGCAGCTCAGCCAACGGATTGAGCAGTGCTTCGGCAGCGAGCCCCTGGCCTCGCCCGATCTGGGCAGCCTCGTGAATCAGGCCCAGTTCGATCGGCTTCACAAGCTGCTGGAGGGAGCCCGCCAGCGCGGCCAAGTGCTGTTTGGCGGTGCGAGCGATGCCGAGCAGCGGCGGATCGCGCCCACCCTGATCCGGGTGGACAACCTCGACGATCCCCTGATGCAGGAGGAGCTGTTCGGCCCGCTGCTGCCGGTGCTGAGCGTGAGCGGCCTCGATGAAGCGATCGAGCGGATCAACCAGCGCCCCAAACCCCTCGCCCTCTATCTGTTCAGCAAACAGCGCGCAGCCCAGGAGCAGATCCTGCAGCGCACCAGCTCCGGCGGGGTGTGTTTCAACGATGTGGTGATGCAGGTAGGCGTGCCGGAGCTGCCCTTTGGCGGTGTGGGCAACAGCGGCATGGGCAATTACCACGGAGAAGCCGGCTTCCGCACCTTCTCCCACGAACGCAGCGTGTTGCGCCGCCCCTTCCGCCTGGATGTGCCCTTCCGCTACCCGCCCTACGCCGGCAAGCTGCCGCTGGTGCGGCGACTGCTGGGCTGAGCAACGCCCCAGCCAACCCCAGATGGATGGCCAGGCCTGATCACCAGGCCTTATCAAACGAGGGCTGGCGTCACCGGCCAAGACCCGTATGGTGCCTCCAGCCGAACGCCCACGCCCCATGCGCCGCCGCTCCGCTGCCGCACTCGCCCTGGCCCTGTTGCTGCCCCTGCCGGGCCTGGCCGGAGAGGTTGTGGTGAAGCCCGGTGAAACCCTCTCGGAAATCGCTGAGCGCTACGGCACCAGCGTGCAGCGCCTCATGCAGCTCAACAACCTGCGCAGCCCGCAGGACCTCTGGGCCGGTAGCCGCATCCAGGTGCCCGGAGCGGCAGGAAGCAGCGCCAGTCGCGGCGGTGGCAGCGGCAACTACACCGTGAAACCCGGCGAAACCCTCTCCGAGATCGCCGAGCGCTACGGCACCAGCGTGCAGCGCCTGATGCAGCTCAATGGCCTGCGCAGCCCGCAGGACCTCTGGGCCGGCAGCCGCATCCAAGTGCCCGGAGCCACCGCGGCCAGGCCCAGTAGTGGAGGTGGTGGGACACGCACGACCACGGTGAACGCCAACTACACGGTGAAGCCGGGCGAAACCCTCTCCGAACTCGCGGAGCGCTACGGCACCAGCGTGCAGCGCCTGATGGAGCTCAACAACCTGCGCGGCCCGCAGGACCTCTGGGCCGGCAGCCGCATCCAGGTGCCCATCACCCGCACCACCGCCGCCGCGCCGAAGCCCGCGGTGAACAAAAACGCCACCCAGCACAAGGTGCAGAGCGGCGAAACCCTCTCCGTGATCGCCGATCGCTACGGCGTGTCGATGCAGAACCTGATCGCCCTCAACGGGATCAGCAATCCCAACCAAGTGGAGGTGGGACGCACCCTGAAGCTGCGGGGCACACCAAAGCCAGCCGCCAAACCCGTGGCCGCCAAGCCGGCACCGAAACCGCAGGCCGTGGCCGCAAAGCCTGCAGCGAAGCCAGCGCCACAGGCCGCAGCCAAACCGGCAGCCCAACCAGTTGCCGCACAGCCTGCAGCTGCCAAGCCGGCTCCAGCGCCAGCGGCCACCGCGGCCGCCGCACCCGTGGCCGCCAAACCCGAGCCAAAGCCAGCCACCGAAACCGCCACACCAGTGGCCGCCGCACCCGCAGCCGCTAAGCCCGAACCGAAACCGGAGCCCAAGCCGGCAGCCAAACCCGCCACCACAACTGTGGCGGCCAAACCAGCGGCCAAGCCCGCAGCCGCTGCCTCCAGCAGCAAGCCCGGCAAACCGGCTTCGCCCGATTGGCGCAACTACGGCCCCCTCCAGGTGGACTGGGCCAATTGGCAGCCCATGGGCGGCAGCTATGTGGCTCCCAGCCTCAACAGCGATGGCCAGCCCCTCTACCTGGCCATCAACTGCAATGCCAAGCGGCTCAACGCCACCGGGCAATCGGGCACCTGGAAAACCTGGGATGCGCCCCAGAGCGATTTCGAGCACAAGCTGATCAACGACCTCTGCACCGCCAAGGGCGGCTGATCAGGCCGCCAGCCTGAGGGGCCAGGGCTGCCGCAGAAAACGGCGGCCTGCGGGGCGCAACCAAAGCCGCTGGGCGCCGTCGTCGCTTTCAGCGATCAGGTCTTCCTGTACCAACTGGCGCGCCAACCAGCGCCAGCGCTCCACCTCCTCGCCCTCCGCCTGGGCCAGGTCTTCCCCCAGGCTGCGCAGATCCACCCCGCCCCGTTGCTCGAGCAGCGCCAGCACCTCAGCCGCCTGCTCCGACCAATCCATCAGGGCCTGCCGCTCGCTGCAGCGATCACAGCGGCCGCAGGGCGGCACCAGCTCCCCCACCGCCAGCAGCAACGCCTGCTCCCGGCAGGCCAGCCCTTCCGCCACGGCCTCCATGCGCCGCAGCTGCTGCTGAGCCAGCTCCACCCGCTGCCGCTCCTGGGGATCGCTCACCGATTCAGCCGAGGCGCGAATGGCCCAGCCCAGGCTGGTGCGGTCTTCGGGGTCGAAGAGCATCAGGCAACGGGCCGGCAGCCCATCACGGCCCGCCCGGCCGGACTCCTGCAGATACCCCTCAGGGCTGGCGGGCAGATCGAGGTGCAGCACCAAGCCCACATCCGGGCGGTCGACCCCCATGCCGAAGGCCACCGTGGCCACCAACACCGGCGCCGCATGCTCCTGGAAATGGGTCAGTGCCAGGGCCCGGCTCTCGGGATCCATGCCAGCGTGATACGCGATCGCCTCCACACCGGCCTCGCACAACCGCCGCGCCCAGCTCTCCACCGAGCGGCGCGTGCGGGCATAGATCAGCTTGGCCCCACGGGCCTCGGCCAAGGCCTCCAACACCTGGGGCATGGGATCGGCGGGGCGGCGCCGCATCGCATAGGCAAGGTTGTCGCGGCGCGCTGAACGCACCTGAATCAGCGGCCGCCGCAGCTCCAGCATCCGGATCAGATCCGCCCGCACCCGCGGCGCGGCGGTGGCGCTCAGGGCCACCAACGGCACGCCCGGGCAGAGGCGGCGCAACTGGCCCAGGCGGCGGTAGTCGGGGCGGAAGTCATGGCCCCAGGCGCTGATGCAGTGGGCCTCATCGATCGCCACCCCCACCAGCTGCCCCTGCTCATGGATGTCCTCCAGGAGCTGGCGGGTGGCTTCCACCTGCAGGCGCTCTGGTGCCAGATAGATCAGCCGCAGCCGGTTGCTGCGCACCCGGGCGATCAGGTCGCGGCGGCGGGCCGGATCAAGGCCGCGGTGCAGGCAAGCCGCCGGAATCCCCCGCCGCTGCAGATGCTGCACCTGATCTTCCATCAGGGCCACCAGCGGCGAGATCACCAGCACCAACCCCCCGCGCACCAGCGCCGGCAGCTGATAGCAGAGGGATTTACCCGCGCCCGTGGGCAGCACGGCCAGGCAGTCGCGCCCCTCGAGCATCGCCTCCACCACCGGCCGCTGGCCGGGCCGGAAGCTGCTCCAGCCGAAGTGATCCTGCAGCGCCTGCTCGAGCCGATCCGCCATCACGCCGGCCTCAGCCGGCCTGGGCGATCACCGGAATCGGTGGTGCCTCCAACTGATCCGGCGCCTCCTCCACCAGCTGCAGCCGCACCCGCTTCCCGCCCGCTAATTCACCCAGCGACACGCGCATGGTGTTGCCGCTCAGGGTCTGCAGGGCTGTAAGCAACTCCCGCAGATGGGGCGTGCTGCTGCCGCTCTCGACCCACAGCCGCTCCTGCAGGCCATTGAGCCGACGCCAGCTGGTGTGGAGCTTCAGCACAGCAGCTTCGAGCGCCTGAGCCTGTCCCACCGCATCGGCCAGCAACCCCAACGCATCGAGGCGCATCGCTTCCTGCATGGCCTTGTCGAAATCGAGCTCACCCTGCTGAAACGCCCGCACCGAGAGACCCGCCTCGGTGGCTTTGCTCAGCCAGCGCGCCGTGCTGGTCACATCCTTCACCCGCTCAAGCTCGGGCTCATCCCGCAACACTTTTCGCAGGTCTTCCTGCTGTTCATCCGGAAGCTTGGCGAGCTCCTTCACCAGCGGCGCCACGGCCCTGGGAGGAAGCAGGTTTTCGGCGGTGCGCTGGCGAATTTCCTCCGGCAGCAAGGGGCTCGTGGCAGCGGTGAATTCATCGGTGAGCTGCCGCACCTGCTTACGGGTGATCTGCTGGCCGTCGTTGGCGGCCTCGCCGATCATCAGCTGAACCTCTGGATCGGCCTGCGCCGTTTCCATGAAGGCGCGCTTGGAGAAGTTGTTCACGCTGGTTTGCTCCAGCACCCCCTCGCCGAGCATCTGGTCGGCCGATTCCGCCAGCTGGATCAGGGCATAGGCCCGGGTTTTGCTGATTTCCTGCTCCCTGAGCCACTGCAGGAAGCCGGCCCCACGGCCCTCACCGCCGCGGCGTTCTCGGTCCCGTACCGCCCGCAGAATGCGGCCCCGCCAGATCTCTGTTTGGAGGTCGAAGCGATCACAGATGGCCCAGGCCTCCTCAATGCGGGCCAGGAACTCCATGGAGCTGATGGTGTCGCTCTCGGGATCCGGCAGATCGAGGCTGAAAGACGGGGCCTCGGCCATTGGGATGCGCTCAGGGAAGGTCGATGGTGCCACGTTTCGTGACGGCCGGTGAGAAGACCCGCCCGACGCGGGTACATTCCGTCTGACAGCCACCCCTTTCCCTGCGCAGCGATGGCCATCTCCCGCGGCGACAAGGTGCGCATCAAGCGTCCTGAGTCCTACTGGTTCAACGAAGTCGGCACCGTCGCTTCGATCGACACCTCCGGTATCCGCTACCCCGTCGTGGTGCGCTTCGAGAAAGTGAACTACAACGGCGTGAGCGGCTCCGAAGGCGGCATCAACACCAACAACTTCGCCGAGAGCGAGCTCGAGAAGGCCTGAGTTCTCGCGCGGTCAGCTCCACTTTTTCTCCTTCAAGCCCCGGCCCCAAAAGCCGGGGCTTTCTTGTGCCTAATTGCCGTGGGAGATGGTTCCCACATGGCAGGCTGTGGCGCTCCAGCCTCGAGAGCCGAACGTGCCAGAACTGCCCGAAGTGGAAACGGTGCGGCGCGGGCTCGAACAACAGGTGAGTGGCTTTGTGGTGGCCCGCGTGGAAGTGCTCCGCGCCAGGGCCGTGGCATCCCCGCCCTTGCCCGAACTGTTCTGCAGCGCTTTGGAAGGCTGCACGGTGCAGCAGTGGCTGCGGCGGGGCAAGTACCTGATGGCCACCCTTGATCGAGGTGGTGAACCCGCGGGGCATTGGGGGGTGCATCTGCGCATGACAGGCCAGTTCCTCTGGATGCAAACCCCAGCGGATCCGTGCCGCCACACCCGCGTTCGAATCTGGAACCCCGAAGGCCAAGAACTGCGTTTCGTGGATCTGCGCAGCTTCGGAGAGATGTGGTGGGTCCCCCCAGGCGAACCGCTGGATTCGGTGATGACTGGGTTGCGCCGGCTGGGCCCAGAACCGTTCAGCGCGGAGTTCAGTCCGCAGCACCTGGCAAGCAAGCTCGCCGGCTCAAGCAGGCCGATCAAAACAGCGCTGCTGGATCAGGCCCTGGTGGCCGGCGTGGGCAACATCTATGCCGATGAGTCGTTGTTCATCAGCCGCATCGCACCCCACACTCCTAGCGGTGCGCTCAAGCCGGATCAACTCGAGCGGTTGCATCGAGCGCTGGTGGAGGTGCTGCAAGCCAGCATCGGCGCCGGCGGAACCACCTTCAGCGATTTTCGCGATCTCACAGGCACGAACGGCAACTACGGCAATGCGGCTTGGGTGTACCGACGCGGCGGCCAACCCTGCCGGGTATGCGGCACCCCCATCCGCCGCGACAAGTTGAGCGGACGCAGCAGCCACTGGTGCCCCAGCTGCCAAGCTGCAGAAGGGTGACTGCGTTGCTGATCGATGGCCAATGCCAACACCACAGCCCTGGCCTCAGCCCTCAGCAAAGCCATGGCCAGCATCCATCAGCGCGGCTGGTGTGATGGAACGGGCGGCAATTTCAGCTGCGTGCTGGATCGCGATCCACTGCTATTGCTCATGGCGCCCAGTGGGGTCGACAAGGGTTCGGTAGAACCCCGTGATCTGATCCAGGTGAGCGCGGCAGGAGCAGTTGTGGCGGGTAAGGGAAAGGCCAGCGCAGAGACAGCCCTGCACGTGGAGATCGTGAACAGCTGTGGTGCAGGCGCAGTGCTCCACACCCATTCCCAGGCCGGCACCTTGCTCTCCCAGTGGGCCTTGGAGCAAAGCGATCCGTCTGAAGCCTGTGCGCACAGTCAGCTGGAATTGCGTGATCTGGAGATGCTCAAAGGGTTGGAGGGGATCACAACCCACGCCTGCAGCGTGAACATCCCCGTTTGTGCCAACGATCAAGATCTACCGGCCCTCTCCAAGCGGGTCAGGCCTTTACTGCCTAGCGCCCCACACGGCGTACTCATTGCTGGCCATGGCCTTTACGCCTGGGGGCACAATCTCGGATCCGCTGTGCGCCATCTCGAGATTCTTGAATTTCTGCTGGAGCAACGCTGGCGCCGCCTCCTGTTAGACGCCCTCGTCCACCGCCCCCGAGCGATCTAGCGACACCATGAGCATCACGCACCTGCTGCTTGATATCGAGGGGACAACGTGCCCCGTGACCTTTGTGGCCGAGGTGCTGTTTCCCTATGCAAGGAAGGCACTCCCAGCATTCCTCGCCTCCCATGCAGAAGATCCTGAGATCCAAGACCTCGTGGCGCAGGCAGAAGAGGCTTGGCTGAATGATGACCATCCCAGCGCTATTGCCTTGCGAAGCCAATCCATCCAGGCCGAAGGGGCAACAGATATAGGCGCCTATCTGCAGAACCTGATTGATCGCGACGTGAAACTAACTGCCTTGAAGGATTTGCAAGGCCGCATCTGGCGAAACGGCTACGCGCAGGGAGAGCTTGTGGCACCTTTATATGCGGATGTTGCGGAATCTCTGCAGCGATGGCACAAAGCGGGGCTTGTGTTGGGGGTTTATTCATCCGGTTCAGTCCCAGCCCAACAACTCCTCTACGGCCACAGCACTGCTGGAGATCTGCGAGCTCTCTTTAGCTACTGGTTTGATACCCGCGTGGGCGTCAAGCAAGATGAAGGCAGCTACAAATCCATTGCCGAACAGATGAAGGTTGCCCCTGATCATGTTCTGTTCGTCAGCGATTCACTCAGCGAACTGGAAGCAGCAGCCTCAGCCGGCATGGCTGTGCTTTTCAGCGATCGCGAAGGCAATCCAGGCCGTGACAGCGGGGCATTTGAGAGAATCAGTGATTACCGCAGGCTTCATCCCGCGAATGGCTCTCAGCGATCGTGACCAGGAGATTCTCGCCATCAATCAAGCCATGCTGGAGAGCGTGGCCAGTGGCGATTGGAGCCGTTATGCAGGCTTCTGCGCAGCAGATCTGAGCTGCTTCGAAGCAGAGACGAATGGCCATCTTGTGGAAGGCCTGTCGTTCCATCAGTACTACTTCAATCTTCCCGCTGGCGATGCTCCGGGCACAGCCGTGACCGTGACCATGGCACGCCCCCATCTGCGCTGGCTGAGTGACGACGCCGTGGTGCTCAGCTACACCCGCCTCACCCAACGACTCGCAGGTGGCGAGCCGATCACCGCCAGCTGCTGCGAAACCCGCATCTGGCATCGCCTCGACGGCGCATGGCAACAGGTGCACGTGCACCGCAGCTGAGCAACCAACAAAAAAGCCACCCTATCGGGTGGCTTCACCGTCTCATCCCTCCAGGCTCAATCAATCAAGCTCGAGGTGGGATGAGGATTGTGGAGCAAAGAATGTTTTACCTGGCATCGACCTATTTTCTCAGGGGGCTACCCCCCAAATATCGTCGGCGCTGCATCGTTTCACAGCCGAGTTCGAGATGGATCGGAGTGGTTCCAATGCGCCATGGACACCAGGATAGAAAGCTTAT
>CALRQW020000009.1:0-76116 GCA_943370455.1 Asaia bogorensis | reverse complement strand
GCCACACAGCCGTAGCGCTCGATCAGGTTGCTCAGAGCCTGATAAGCCCAGTCGGTGGGCTGCACATCGGAGAACTGGGTGATCGAAGTCACCTGCTCCTCAGAGCCGTACTGGCTCACGCCAGCAATGTTGAGATCAGCGGCGGAAGCGGCCACAGGAGCCATCAGGCCCAGGGCAGCAGGCGCCAGAAGAAGCTTCTGGAACAGTTTCATGGTCCTCACACCAAAAGAGGAATTAGGCGCTATGCGCCGTGTGGCCATCTTGCAGGCCATGCCATGGGCAACACAGAGAACCTGTGCCACAAAGCCCAATGGCATGTAGCAGCCGATACCAAACAAGCCCCTGACGCGACTCACGCAGACTTCTCTAAATCTGCCGGCCTACCTCTGCCTGTGTTCAAGCGCTCGCCCTGGCTGTGGTGGTTAGTGCTCATAGCCCTCTGGCTCGCAGCCACCGCCGCCGATCGCGCCTGGCTACAGGCCGATCAACAGCTGCCGGCCTGGGATCAGGCCGATTACCTCAACAGCGCCATCGACCATGGCCGCGCCCTCGGGCTGCTGCGAGGTGGTGGCTGGCCCGGCTGGCAGGGGCTGCTGGATCTCTCTCCCAAGATCCCTCCGCTGGCCTCGCTGGTGAGCGGCACGGTGATGGCCGCGGCCGGCGAGAGCGTGGATAACGCCAGCTGGGCCCTGAGCCTCTGGCACGGCCTCCTGCTGCTCGTGATCGCCGGCTGGGGCCGGCAGCTGCTGTCTGCTGGCTTCGGCCTACTGGCCGCCGCCCTGGTGGCTCTGGCGCCCGCTCTCTCCGGCCTGCGGGTGGACTTCACCCTCGACATGCCCCTCACCGCCAGCTGCAGCCTGGCCTTGTGGCTGCTCTGGCGCTGGCAGCGACGCGAGTGCGGGGGGCGCTGGGCACAGGCTCTCGCGGCCGGCGGGGCCATTGCCACGGCCTTACTGATCAAACAAAGCGCCCTGCTAGTGCTGGCCTTACCGGCCCTATGGAGCTTTGGCCAGGCCCAGGCGCAGCCCAAGCGCCGCTGGCAGGCCTGGGCCGCCCTGGGCTTGGTGCTGGCTTTGCTGATGCCCTGGCTGCAGCACAACTGGATCACCACCCTCGGCGGCACCGAGCGCGCCGTGATCAGCTCCGGCGCCGCCGAGGGTGATCCCGGCAGCCTCGATCCCCGCAGCCTGATCTGGTACCCGCGGCTCTGGAGCCAACAACTGGGCGCCGCCAGCCTCGGCGCCGGCCTGGCTGGCTTGGCACTGCTGGCCTGGCAGCAGCGGGGCCACTGGCGCCAGCGCTGGCCTAATGGCTGGGCCTGGCTGCTGGGGGTGGCCATCAGCGGCTGGCTCTGCACCAGCCTGAGCCCTAATAAGGACGAGCGCTACATCGCTCCGGTGCTGCCGCTGCTGGCGCTACTGCTGGCCCGCGGCTGGTGGGCTCTGGGGCAGTGGATCACGCAGCGGCGCTCGGGCCGCTGGGCCGGCGGCGCCCTGGCCTTGGGCCTGCTCAGTGCCGGCGGCATCGAGGCCCAGGCCCGCTGGAGCCAGCTGGATCGCGAGCCGCCCTCGAACGTGGTGGCGGCGATGCAGAGCCTGCGCGCCCGCGTGGGCGATGCCCCCACCACGCTTCTGATCAGTGGCAGCAGCCCCGATCTCAATGAGCACAGCCTCACCCTGCTGGGCCGCCAGCAAGGCGGCCAGATCCTGGTGCGCCGGCTGGGGCGCAACCCCGGCGAGCAAAACCTCGCCCTCGAGCAAGGGCAGTGGTGGCTGATCGCCAGCGGCGATCAGGGCACCACGCGCCCCTCCGCCCGCGCCCTGAGCCGTGCCGTGCGCCGCGATGGCCGCTACGAAAAAGTGCAGATCTGGCCCTGGAGCAAGGGTCGTCAGCTGGAGCTGTGGCGCCGCAAGCCCGGCGTGGCGGCGCCCAGCAGCTTCGATCAGCGTTTCATTGCCCTAGCCCGCGGCCTGGAGCAGGGGCCCCGAGGCCTGCAGCCGGTGTTTGCAGCGATCGGCCCCTGGCACCTGCTGGATCCGCGCTTCAGTTACCAGGCGGACGTGAAGCAATGGGCCGAGGCTCAGCTCCAGCGCAACCCCAACAACCGAGATGCGCTCTGGAGCCTCGCTCTGCTGGCCGTGCTGGAGAACAGGCCGCTCCAGGCCGACCACTGGTTTGCCCGCCTAGAGCAGCTCGAAGGCCCAGGCCGCTGGCCCAGTGCCTACCGCAGCGTGGTGCAACTGGCCGGCTGGCGTAGCTGCGGCGCAGCGCGGGTGGCCGATACCAAGGCCAGCGATCCAAGCGCCGCTCCCGTGCTGCTCGCTCTGCGCGATCTCAGCCGCAGCCTTTGCTTTGATCCCCGCGGCCCCATCGCCCTGCGCAGCAGCCTGCCGGCAGCCGTTCAAACCGTGTCTGATCAACTCAAAAAACCATGAACCAGCGCCTCAGACCAGAGCAACGGGTGTGGCTGGCCGCCGGGGTGTTCACCCTGGTGGGCTGGGCGCTGCAGTGGTGGCGGCTCCACAGCCTGGCCGCCACGATGGACCAGGGCATCCTGTTTCAGGTGCTGTGGAACGGGCTGAGCGGCCACCCCTTCGAAAGCACCCTCTCCTCCCAGCTCTCCACCAACGTGGTGCATGGAGGCGAGCTGCCGGCCCTTGGCTACCACCGCCTCGGCCAGCACTTCACCCCCAGCCTGGCGCTGTGGATCCCATTGGTGGCCTTGCTCGGCAAGTGGGCGCTGCCGCTGCTGCAGGTGGCGCTGATCGCCGCCGCCGGCCTGGTGCTGCATCGCATCGCCCGCCGGCGCCTGGAGCCAGATCTGGCGGCCATGCTCACCCTGGCCTTCTTCGGCGCCAACGCCGTGATCGGTCCGGCCCTGGGCAATTTCACCGACCTCAGCCAGCTGCCGCTCTGCGTGTTTGTGCTGCTGCTGGGGCTGCTGGAGCGGCGCCTGGCGCTGATTGTGCCCGCGGCGCTGCTGCTGCCCCTGATCCGTGAAGACACCGGCGTGGTGCTGGTGGGGATCGGCCTCTGGCTGCTGGTGCGGCAGCGATCGCGATGGCCCCTGGCCCTGGCCCTGATCGCCTGGGGCGGGGGCTGGGTGGTGCTCGTCACCAACGTGTTGATGCCGCTGTTCAGCCAGGACAACTCCCGCCGGTTCATGGTGGAGAACTTCGGCCAGTACCTGCAGGGCCAGGAGCAGGCCAGCAGCCTGGAAACCGCCGCCCTGGCGCTGCAGCAACCACTCGTGCTGCTGCAGGAGCTGTTCAACCCGCCGCGAGAAACGCTGCTGTATCTGGCGGGCCAGGGCCTGCCTCTGCTGTTCATCCCCTGGATCGCGCTCGACAGCTGGCTGCTGATGGGGCTGCCGCTGCTCGGCCTGCTGCTGGCCCAGGGCTCCAACAACCCCCTCTCGATCAACATCCGCTACACCTATTTGGTAGTGCCCGGCCTGTTCGCCGGCAGCGCTCTGTGGTGGGAGCGCCACCAAGCGCTGTTTGGCTCGCGGCGGCTGCGGCGGGTGTGGGCCGGCTGCATCGTGCTCTCGCTGCTGTTCACCCTTGGCAGCAATCCCAACCGCAGCCTCTCCTGGCTGATCCCCGACAGCCTCCAACCGCTGGTGTACAGCAGCCCGCTGCAGCAGTGGCAACATGCCCGGCAGGCCTACAACGCCCTGGCGCTGATCCCCCCTGAGGCCAGCGTTGCCGCCAGCAACCAACTCATCCCCCACCTGGCGGCGAGACCAGTACTCGTGCGCTTCCCCGACCACGCGGCCTATCAAACCCGCTCAGGCGAGGTGAAGCCTGTGGAGTGGATTGCCGTGGATCTCAACCAGCAGCTTCGTTATGCCCCGGCCTTCCCCCAGGAGCAAAAAGCGCTGAAACGCAGCCTGAGGCTGCTGAAAACACTGCCGAGCGAGGGCTACCGCGTGCAGGCCGTGAATGACGGCGTGGTGGTGTTGCAGCGCAACGGCGCGGTGGATGAATCGGCCGAGCAGCAACTCAATCGGCTGTTGCGGGAAGCGAAGCAGCGCTGAAGGCCCAATAGCGCGTATGCAGAAACAGGCCCACAGCCATCAAGAGCTCGATGCCTTCTTGATCATTGCGAATCCGCTCGGCATGGCTGATCCAGCTCAGATCGAAGTAGGTGTAAAACAACGCCACAAAGAGGAAATACAGGCTGAAGCGCCGTGCGGGCCAGGCTTCGATGCGCGGCATCCAACGCCAGCCGGCGTAGCCAAAGAACAACCCCGCCGCAATGAACGACACATGCAAGTAGTTCTGTACCGCCGGAAGGTTGTGGATGTTGGTTTCCTTTTGAGCATTCACGCTGCGCAGCGCTTCCACCCCCCAGCCATGGATCCGCTCTCCCCAGCTGATTTCCTCGGAAGCCACGTAAAACAGAAACAGCGTGAGCAGCAGCCAAGCCAGCCACTGCAGCGAGCGCCACTGGCGGCGGCGCAGCCACAACACCCGCAAGCTGCACAGGCAGGCGCCGGCATAGGCAGCGAACTGCAACCACTCCGCAGGGCCGTCTTCGCCGGTGGTCCAGGCTTCGAACACACCAAACGGCAGGAAATACACCAGCCCGTAGAGCACAAGCATGTAGACCAGCGGCGCCAGATCAACCGCCGGAGTGAGGCTGCCCCAGGGCGTATGCACCGTGCGTGGCTGGTGATCGGAAGCCATGCAACAACCTCAAAACCCGATTCGAACCTTAAGGCTGCGTTAACAAGGCAGATGCTTTGCTGATATCCATCATTCACGCCCGCTCGATCGGGCCTGCCGGATGACCCCGCCCACGAGCGCCGCATCGCCGCCCAGCCTCTGGGTGGTGGCCGCCTGCTTCAACGAAGCCGCCGGGATTGGGGCGTTCATCCGCGCGATCGAGGCACTGGGCGTAGCGCAGCAGCTCCTCCTGATCGACGACGGCTCCCGCGACAACACCGCCGCCGTAATCCGCACCGAGATCGAGGCCCGCCGGGATCAGCCTTCAGCCTTACCGATCAGCCTGATCGAGCTCACCCGCAACTTCGGCAAAGAGGCTGCGATGCTCGCCGGCCTCGATCAGGCCCGCGGCCGCTGCGATGCGGTGGTGCTGATCGATTCCGACCTGCAGCACCCACCGGAGTTGATCCCCGAGATGGTGCGCCTCTGGCAGGAAGGCGCCGAGATGGTGACGGCGATCCGCAGCGCTGCCGATCAGGAATCCACCCTCAAGATCCTCAGCGCCTCGGGCTTCTATTCCCTGTTCAACCGCCTCACCGATTCGGTGCAGCTGGTGGATGGTGCTGGCGATTTCCGCCTGCTCAGCCAACCGGTGGTGCGCGCCCTCACCGACATGCGCGAGGGCACCCGCTTCTCCAAAGCGCTGTTCCCCTGGACGGGCTTTCGCAGCGTGGACATCAGCTACGACCGCCCCCAGCGCAGCAGCGGGGCCACCACCTGGAACGCCCGCCGGCTGTTCAGCTATGCCCTCGATGGCATCTTCAGCTTCTCGGTGCTGCCCCTGCGCATCTGGATCGGCGTGGGCACGGTGATCTCGCTGATCAGCCTGGTGTATGCGCTGTTTCTGGTGATCAGCACGCTGCTGCACGGCATCGATGTGCCGGGCTACGCCTCGCTGATCGTGGCGGTGCTGTTTCTCGGCGGTGTGCAGCTGATCGGCATCGGCATCCTCGGGGAATACATCGGCCGCATCTTTGAAGAGAGCAAGCGTCGGCCGCCCTATCTGGTGCGGCGCATGAGCACCTCGGCTTCCCGGGCGCGCCAGGGGGAGGCGTAGAAGCGGCGCGAGAGGGGATAGGCCTGCAGCTCGGCCGCTTCGGCAAGCAAGCCGCGGGCCGGATGGGCCAGCACCATGCCGCCGCCGGAACGCAGCTGGCGTTCGGCTGAGGCGATCACCGCGGCGTCGATTCGGCCGGTGAACAGCACTCCACAGAAACCGGCATTGGTGGCGATGCCGCGGCGGGCCAGCTCAGCGGCGCGGCCACAATTCAGCAGGCGCAGCAGCAGCCACTTGATCGGTCCGAGGCCCAAGCAGCCCTGCCACCACAGCGCCAGGGGTATGCCACGCCAGGGCCAGGGTTCGCGCAGGCTGCGGATCCAGATCGGCTGAAGGGCTGGCGGGAGCTGCCGCAACTGCTGCCACACCAATGGGGTGAGGTGAACGTGCTGGTGCCCATCCAGCTTTAGCGGCCGCGTGGGGAAGAGCTCCTGAAAGCGCCGGACCTGTGCCTCCAGCTCCAAGACCAACTGGGCTTCGATCCGCCGCCGGGGCGGGCACCAGGGGGGCAGGCAACCGAGCAGCAACAATCGCCCAAAGCCCAAGGCCAGGCAGCCCTGATCATCGAGAAGCTCCGGGATAAGAGCCGGATCAGCGGCAGGGGGCCCCTCACTCAGGCAGAGGTGAAGCGCCAGCTCAAAATCGGGCCGCTGCGCGCAGGCCTCAGCCGCTGCCGCCGCCGCCGGGGCGGCCACCAGCACGCTGGCGGAATCAAGAGCGCCCGCATCGGAGAGCTCGAGGATCGTGGCGTTCACCGCCGGATGCAGGCCGAGATCATCCGCGTGAAATCGAATTGGACCCGTGGCGGCGTGACGGGCACGCCGTGCGCGGCTGTGGCGGGCTGCCAGCGACCAGAGCAAATAGTTGATGGCCGTGGGGGTGAACACCATCACGAGCGTGCCGACGGCGCTGCGGGCCCAGCTCCCCAGCCAACCCGGCAGCAAAAGGCTCACCAGCACGTTGAGGCTGGTTTGGATCAGCAACCAGCGCCGCGGAAAGGTGGTGCCACCGGTCTGTTCCCGGAAGGTGAACAGGGCGTGGGCCAGATAGCCCCACACCGAAGCCAGCAGAAAACCAAGCAGGTTGGCCAGCGCCAGGGGCCAGCCCAGCCACTCGCCGCCCAACAGCACCAGCGCATGGATCGCCGCGGCCAGCACCCCCACGCCGCCGTAGCGCATCAGCTCCGCCAGCTTCGCCCGCACGCCCACCGCCATCCATGGCCAGGGCCGGCAGCCTATGGGAAGCTCGGCGCCTGAGCATCCGCCATGCCCGAAAGCCGAAGCCTGCCGCCCCGCAATCTTCTGATCACCAGTGGCGCGATTGCGCTGGTGTTCTGGATCTGTGCGGCGGCCCGCCATGCCCTGCTGCAGAGCAGCGCCTACGACCTGGGCCTGTTCGATCAGTGGATCTGGCTGGTGAGCCGCGGCCTGCCGCCGATCTCCTCGATGGAGGGGGTGCACATCCTGGCGGACCACGGCGCCTGGGCTCTTTATGGGGCAGCACTGCCCTACCGGCTGCTGGGCAGCGTGCAGTGGTTGCTGGCCAGCCAGGCCGCTGCGCTCAGCTTCACGGCCCTGCCGCTCTGGTGGGTGGGCCGACAGGCGGGCTTGAGCCCGAAGCTCTGCTGGCTGGCCTGCGGCCTGTGGTGGCTGCAGCCGGTGGTGTTTAACGCCAACCTCTTCGACTTCCACCCCGAGGTGTGGGTGATGCCGGCTCTGGCTGGCTGCTATTGGGCCAGCCGCGCCGAGCGGCCGTGGTTGTGGTTCGCGCTGCTGTTGCTGCTGCTTGGCTGCCGCGACGGCCTCGTGCTGGTGGTGGCCGGCCTTGGGATCGAGCAGGCCCTCAGGCGCCGCTGGATCTGGGCCGGCGCCGCCATCGGCCTGGCCCTCGGCTGGCTGGCGCTGCTCAACCGCTGGCTCTACCCACTCCTCAAAGGCAGCGATGCCGGCCCCAAGGCCGCCGGCGCCCTCTTCTCCTATCTGGGCGACAGCCTCGATCAGGTGCTGCTCAACATGGTGACCCGGCCCGATCTGTTGCTCCGGCATGTGGACTGGGCCGGAGGGCTGGTGTATCTGCTGCTGATCAGCGTGGCGGTGGCGCCGTTCTGGCGGAAGGTGTCGCTGCCGGTGCTGGCGGGGGCCATCCCGCTGGTGTTGGTGAATGTGCTCTCAGAGGAGGCGCCCCAGCGCACCCTGGTGCACCACTACAGCCTGCCTGTGGCGGTGATCGCCGTGGTGGCCGCCATCGATGGCCTGGCCCTGCAGCCCCGGCAGCCGGTGCCCTGGCGGCGCTTTGGCTGGAGCGTGGTGTGCTGGGCTGCCCTGGCCAAACCCTGGTTCTTCACGGGCCCCTACCTCGAGCGGATGGATCAGCTGCCGGCGGTGCGGGAGGCGATCGCCGCTGTTCCCGCTGAGGCGCGGCTGAGCACCACCAGCTATCTGGTGCCCCAAGTGAGCCAGCGCCAGCAGGTGAGTTTCCCCCGCACCCGCCGAGACAAAACCCAGCTAGCAGAGCTGGATGCGCTGCTGCTCAACCCTCGCGATCCCGGCTGGGGTTCCTCACGCCAGCGGCAGCAGCAACTCCTGCGCGAAGCCAAAGCCGCTGGCTGGCGCTGCCGCCGCTGGGCGAACGGTCTCGAGCTTTGCCAGGCGCCGCAACCCTGACTGGTGCAACCCTGAAAAACGATGCCCCCAGAGGGCACAGCTGACACTGGCTCTCCGGGGGCTCTCGCCGGGTCCGCTATGGCGCGGAACCGAATGATCTAGGAATCAGGCGCCGTAATCAGCCGGCGTTCTCCGCGATCAGCAGACCCTGCTTAGAACAACTGTGACTCACGGGCACCTCCTCCTTGGGGGATAAATGTCAACCGGCGATGCATTCGGCAACTGCAAGGCGCAAGCGCCGCACGGAGGCCACATCACTGCTGACGGAACTCGCACACGTTAACGAAAAAAGCCCCGCCTGAGCGGGGCTTTCAAGGATTCAATCCGTGAGGGGAGCGCTGAGCTCAGCCCACGCTCCACACGCCACCGGCGATCTTCACCAGCGGCGACACGATGGTGGTGCCGGCGAGGAACCAGGCGAAGGCTGCACCGCCGCAACCGCCGAGCCAGAAGCCGCTGGCGAACTCAGCCCAGCCAGCCTTGGTGAACAGGTCGGCGGGAGGGTTGTCAATGGTGGCGTCAGCGGGCTGCACGTTGGGGCCGCGGCCAGCGGTGCCGTAGATCGAAAGGCACACGGTGAGGATCGACACCAGACCCACAGCAGCCAGCAGACCGGCGGTGCTGGCGTATTCGGTGGCGCGCAGCGGGCCGGTGATGGCGAAGGGGCCGTAGAGGAAGAAGCCATGGGCCATGCCCACTTCCAAACCGCGACGGTTGGGAGAGAGGGATGGGCGATAGGCCGGCAGCGCGTTCAGGAAGGCGCGGCTGAAGTAGCTGCTGTTGACGGGAGTGGCCAGATTGCCGACGCAAGGGTCGGCGACGGGGGTCACGGTCATCGGTGGAAGGGAGGTGGTTGGCGGCGATGAAGCGGCGACAGCTCAGTCGCGGGCTTCGATCACGTTGAACAGCAGGGCCATGGCCACCGCAGGAGCCAGGATCCCGACAAGGGGCACGAACACCGAGGGCATCCAGGCGGCGACGAAGTCTCCGGTCATCAGCGTGGGCCAATACAGCTACCGTTCGGCACTGTAAGGAGCTCTTCCAAACCTGCTCTCGGGCGGCGGAAGGGGCGACATAAAAGTTCAGACCGATGACCCAGGCCCTCTCCGGTGCAGCCATCGCCGCCGTGATTGCGGCGTGCTGGCTGCTTGGGCGGCCGCGCCCCAAGATCCTGCGCTCCACCGATGCTTCCGCGGTGGCAGCCCTCAACCGCAGCCAGATGGAACTGGTGCTGCCGCGGCCAACCGAAGAGGCCAGCAGCGCCGAAGCCGCGGCGCAGGGCACCAGCCCCATGGCCCTGCCCACTGCCGCTGATCAGCGCGGCCGCCTACAACTGCTGGCGCAACTGGAACGGCAGTTTCAACAGGGCGGTGAACCGCGGCGCCAGGCGCTGGCGGTGTGCAACGCCTGGCAGCACCGCGACACGCTTCCCCTGATCCGCCGCGGCCTGCGCGACTGCGATCAGCAGGTGGCTGCCCTGGCGGCTGCAGCCATGGCCCACTTCCGGGGCCGCAGTTCGGCCGCGCTGCAGCTCGGCCCTCAGCTCGCCGCCGCCAAGCCACCCCGCAACGTTTCACGCACCCGGTAAATCGGCCGGCCCTGGCTTTCGTGATACGTGCGCATCTGCAGCTCCGCCAGCAGGCCGAAGCAGAACAGCTGCACACCGGCGATCAGCGCCAGCACGGCCACCAGCAGCAGCGGACGGTTGCCGATCTCAGCGCCCATCAGCTTCTCCACCAGCAGATAGGCGCTGAGCACCGAACCGATGGCGATCCCCACGAGCCCGCCGAAGCCGAACACGTACATCGGCCGGGTGAGGAAGCGCTTCATGAACCACACGGTGAGCAGATCCATCAGCACCCGGAAGGTGCGATCAATCCCGTATTTGCTCTGCCCGAACTGGCGGGCGTTGTGGTTCACCTTCACCTCGCTGATGCGTGCGCCCTCGATGAAGGCCAGCGCAGGCAGAAAGCGGTGGAGCTCGCCGTAGAGGTTCATGTCTTCCACCAGCTCGCGGCGGTAGGCCTTGAGCGAGCAGCCGTAGTCGTGCAGCTTCACGCCTGTCACCCGGGCGATCAGGCGGTTGGCGATCTTGCTGGGCAGCAGGCGGCTCACGGCGTTGTCCTGGCGTTGATGGCGCCAGCCGCTCACCAGATCAAACCCCTGCTCGAGCTGCTCGAGCAGCATCGGAATGTCAGCCGGATCGTTCTGCAGATCGCCATCGAGGGTGACGATCACGCGGCCGCGGCTCACATCAAACCCAGCCGACATGGCTGGGGTCTGGCCGTAGTTTCGGCGCAGCAGCACCGCCACCAGCTCTGGGGTCGACGCCGCCAGGTCGCGCAGCACCTCAGCGGTGCCATCGCTGGAGCCGTCGTCCACCAGCACCAGCTCAAAGCTGCGCCCCAGGGGCCGCAAGGCTTCGAGCAACCGGGCCACCAGCAGCGGCAGGCTCTCCTCTTCGTTGAAAAGAGGCACCACGATCGAGAGCTCAGGCTGCAGCGCCAACGCTGATCCGGGCTCGGTGGTGGCGTTCATCCGGCAGCTGAGGCTGGCTGGAACCTAGGCCAACAGTGCGGCCGCGAGCAGGCCCAGGTAGGTGCCGAGCAGGTATCCCAGCAAACCAATCGCCACCGCAGGTAAGGCCAGTTCAGCGCGGCCGATGGCTGTGGCCAGGGCCAGCGCCGTGCTCGGTCCACCGATCGAAGCCTGCGACGCCACCAGCGTTTCGCTCAGGCCCCAGCCGCGCCAGCGGCGCAGCAGCAACAAAGCCAGCCCCTGCAACGCCACGATCAGCGTGGCGTAGAAGAGCACCGGCAAGCCCTCCCCCAGCAGCGCGCCCACCGGAGAGCTGAGGCCCATCACCGTGAAGAAGGGCTGGATCAGCAGCAGGCCGAGGCCGTAGCAACCCCGCCGGGTTGGGGCCCAAGGCAGTTGTGCAGCCAGCAGCGTGAGGGTGGTGAGCACCAGGATCGCGGGCAGCGCCGGCCAAACGCGCTGCAGGGCGCCGGTGAGTGCGTTCGAGAGCAGCAGCACGGCCAGGCCCCAGAGCAGGCCCTGCCACCAGCCACCATCCGCGACCAACCAACGCTCCGCAGGGGCGGCAGGCATCGGCGTCGGCGCAGGCCGCCCCTGGCGACGCGCCAGCGCCAGGCTTACGGCAAACCAGGCCGCAAACACCACGTAATCCGCCGTGGTGGCCACCGCCAGCAGCGCCTCCGGCGGCTGCAGCGCACGCGCCACCGACACGAAATTGAGGCTCCCGCCCGTGAAGGTGGCGGCAAACATGCCGGCCAACATTCCGCGGCCGGGCCCGAGCAGCGGCTGCAACAACCAACCGCCGATCAGCACGGCCAATACCGTGCACACCACGGCCATCAGGAAGGGCACCAGCAGCCGGCGGGCATCCGGCCAGAGGCGTCGCAGATCCACCGCCAGCAGCAGCAGTGCGATCGCCAGCGACGTGAGCGGGCCATTGATCCAGGCCGCCGCCTCAGCCTGGGGTTTCACCCCGCTGAGATTGCTCACCAGCAAGCCCAGCAGCAGCACCAACATCGTGGTGCCCAGCTGGCGCCCCCAGGCGGTGCGCTCCGCCAACCACCAGCCCAGGGCCGTGATCGAGAGGATCAGGAGCAGGGAAAGCAGCATGGCGATCAGGGCAGGGTGCTGCCGTCGTGGCAGCGGATCACACGGCCAGCGCCTCGCAGTTCAAGGCGGTAATGCACGCTCACCGGATCGAGCAGCTGCGGATCGAGACCATCGATGCCGATGCCGTTGCGGCCATGCTCACGGCCGGAGCTGTGCAAGTACCGGCCGCCCCCTAGGTAAAGCCCCACATGGGTGCAGCGCTGCGGCCGGCCAAAGAAGATCAGATCGCCAGGGCGCAGCAGGCTGTAGCAGCCCGGCGCCACCGCCACGGGCTGACAGAACCGCTCCTGCTGATACGCGTCGCGCGGCACCCAAATGCCGGCCTGGGCGAAGGCGGCCTGGATCAACCCGGAGCAATCGAAATCAGGCCCGAGGGTGCCGCCCCATAAATAGTGATTCGGCTGCTGGCGCGCCCGCTCGGCAAAAGCCAGCACCGCTGGCAGCGCCGCTGTGATCTGGCTGGCGTCCAACAGCCGCGGCTGCGGCGGCCGGCAAGCGCGGGCATGGCCCAGCACCCGCATCGGATCGAGCCAACCGGGATAGCCGTCTTCCCGCAGGCACACCCTCAGGCGCTGACGCCCCGGCTGCACGGGCTCCAGCACGGTGAACACCCGCCCAGCTGCGGCCTGGGTGGCCAAGCCAGGCCCCTGCCAATGGCTGGTGAGATCCACCGGCGCCGTGAGCCTCCAGCTGCTGCCGGGCTGCAACAGCTCCAGGGCCACCGGTGTGCCTTCGGCCAACCTCCCTAATCTCGCCATTGCCCCCTTTGGCCGCGATGGCGTTCTACTGCCCGGATGGGGCGATGGCCCAACAGCTCGAGGCCAGCCTGGCGGCGCTGGAGGCTGATGGCCGCCCGGGGTTGCGCGAGCAGGTGTCGATCAACTGGGTGCGCTACAGCAGTTCCTTGATCGACAGCGCCTCACCCCGCAGCGATCTGGCGGAGTTCTGGGCTGATCAGCCCAGCGGAGCCAGCTGGCGAGGGGATCAGGCCCGCTATCCAGCCAGCGTGGTGAAGCTGCTCTACCTGGTGGCCGCCGAAGCCTGGCTGCAGCGCCAGTTAATCGACGACACGCCAGAACTGCGCCGCGCCCTGACGGACATGATCCGCGATTCGAGCAACGACGCCACCGCTCTGGTGCTGGATCTGCTCACCGGCACCACCAGCGGTCCGGAGCTACCCGAGGAGGCCTTCCGGCGCTGGAGCCTGCAAAGGCAGCTGGTGAATCAATGGTGTGAGCAGCTGGGTTGGCCCGAGTGGCAGGGCTGCAACGCCTGCCAGAAAACCTGGGGGGATGGGCCCTACGGCCGTGAGCGGCAGTTCTATGGGCCAGCCCTTGAGAACCGCAACCGCCTCAGCAGCGACCTCTGCGCGCGACTGCTGCATGGGGTGATGGCCGGAGCGCTGGTGTCGCCCCCGGCCTGCAAACGCATGCGCGAACTGCTGGCCCGCAGCCTTGATCCCAGCGAGCGCCGCGCCGATCCGGAAAACCAGGTGGATGGCTTCCTGGGAGAAGGGCTGCCGGAGGGCGCGCGGCTGTGGAGCAAAGCCGGCTGGATGAGCCAGGCCCGCCACGATGCGGCCTACGTGGAAGCCGAAGGGCTGGCGCCGATGCTGCTGGTGGTGTTCAGCGAAGGCAAAGCCCGGGCCAACGATGCCCAGCTCCTGCCCGAGCTCTGCCGGCAGCTCTTGGCGGCGTAATGGGAAGGAGTCGGCGTCCACGGCACCGCGACATCAAAAAGCCCCCTGCTCGAGGGGGCTTTTTGATCAGGCTTCACACCTGGAACGGAGAGGGAGGGATTCGAACCCTCGACAGAAGTTGCCTCCTGTAACTCCTTAGCAGGGAGCCGCTTTCAACCACTCAGCCACCTCTCCAGCGGCCCGCTGAGCTTATCAGCCGCCAGGCCCAGCGGCGGGCAGTCGCGGCAGCCGGTGCTTGAAGCCGCAGAGGATTTCCCAGGGGATCGTGCCGCAGGGATCACTCCAGGCCAGCGGATCGATGCGCTCCCCTCCATCGCTGCCGAGCAGCGTCACCACGCTGCCCTGATCGAGCTCCGGGGCATCGGTGGCATCCAGCACCAGTTGATCCATCGTGATCGCGCCCACCTGGGGAATCCGGCGGCCTTGATGCAGCACCTGCAGGCGGTTGGAGAGCAGGCGCGGCACGCCATCGGCGTAACCGATGCTCACCACCGCCAGGCGGCTAGCGCGCTGGGTGGTGAAGCGGTGGCCGTAGCTCACCCCGGTGCCCGCCGGCACCTCCCGGATCAGGCTCACCCGGGCCCGCACCTGCATCGCGGGCTGCAGCATCAGGCTGCCCCCCAGGTGGGGGGCCGGCCGCTGGCCATACAGCGCCAATCCGACGCGCACCATGTCGTAGTGGAGCTGGGCGGTGCGCAAGGTGCCGGCGGAATTGGCCAAGTGGCGGCTGCCGCAGCCCAAACCAGCCTGCTGCACCGCCGTGAGCACCTGTTCAAAACGCTCCTGCTGCTGGCGGGTGAGCGGATCAAGGCCCGTGCCGGGTGCATCGGCATCCGCCAGATGGGAGTAGAGCCCAGCCAGCTCCACCGCCTCCAGAGCCGAGATCGCTTCCACAATCCGGCGCCCCTCTTGCCAAGGGGCACCGAGGCGGGCCATGCCCGTATCGAGCTTGAGCTGCACCGCCATGGGCCGGCCGCTGCCCGCCGCCAGGTTCTGGCAGAGCAGGGCCTCGCGCATGCCGCTGAGGGTGGGCATCAGCTGCCAGTGGAGGCAGGCGCGCAATTCCTCCGGCTGGGTGAGGTTGCCGAGCACCAGCACCGGCTGGCGCAAACCCGCCTGGCGCAGCTCCACCCCCTCCTGCAGGGTGGCCACGCCAAAACTGCTGGCCCCACCAGCGGCGGCGGCCCGCGCCACCGGCACGGCTCCATGGCCGTAGCCATCGGCCTTCACCACAGCCATCAGGGTGCAGCCGGGCGCCAGGGAGCGGCGCAGGCTGCGGGCGTTGGCCTGCACTGCGTCTTCACACACCTCTACCCAGGCCCGCTGGCGCGGGTGGGGCCAGGGCTGAGCGGAGGGGCTGATGGCCGGGGAGGCTTCTGTCATCCGGCGGGGCGTCGCCGAAAGCGTAAGCGGGGATGCATCGCATTCCAGATGGAGGCCCTTAGCATGGCGAGCAATTCCAGGGCTGCCAGGGGGCCTCTCCCATGGGCCACGTGCTGGTTCTCAACGCCTCCTACGAGCCGCTCAACATCACGAGCTGGCGGCGCGCCACCGTGATGGTGCTGAAAGGGAAAGCGGAAGGGCTCGAGCACGCGGCGGATCTGCAGCTGCGCCCCGGCCTACATCGGCCCACGGTGATTCGGCTGCGCCAGTTTGTGCGGGTGCCCTTCCGGGCCCTGCCGCTCACCCGCCGCAACCTGTTCCAGCGCGACGGCCACCGCTGCCAGTACTGCGGCAGCGAAAGCGAACGTCTCTCCATCGATCATGTGATGCCCCGCAGCCGCGGCGGCAGCCACAGCTGGGACAACGTGACCACCGCCTGCCTGCGCTGCAACGTGCACAAGGGCAACCGCACCCCCCGCGAAGCCGGGATGGTGCTGCTGCAGCCGCCGCGCCGGCCGCTGAGCGGCCCCCTGTTTGAAGCACAGCGCCAGATGGCCCGCGGCCAACACCGCGAATGGGCCAAATACGTGCAGGGCTGGGACGACAGCAGCCAAGAGCTGGCCGCTTAAAACCAGCCGGAATCAGCCCCCAGCCTGCTGCGCCAGCTCCTCCAGCTGCCGGCGTTGATCGGCAGACACACAAGCGCCGATCACCTCCGCGAGCTGCCCCTGCAACACCGGCTCCAGCGAGAAGTTGCGGCCGAGGCGGTGATCGGTGGTGCGGTTGTCTTTGTAGTTGTAGGTGCGGATTTTTTCGCTGCGATCGCCGGTGCCCACCTGCGCCAGGCGGGCGGAGCGCTCCTCGGCGTTGGCCGCCGCCAGCTCGCGTTCATAGAGCTTGGCCCGCAGGATCTCCAGGGCCCGCTCGCGGTTTTGCAGCTGTGAGCGCTCCTGGGTGCAGAACACGCGGATGCCGGTGGGCTTGTGCAGCAGGTCCACCGCCGTTTCTACCTTGTTCACGTTCTGGCCACCGGCACCACCGGAGCGGGCCGTGCTGATCTCCAGATCGCCCGGATCGATCTGCACTTCCACCGGATCGGCCTCAGGCATCACGGCCACCGTGGCGGTGGAGGTGTGAACACGGCCCTGGGATTCGGTGGCCGGAACCCGCTGCACGCGGTGCACGCCAGCCTCAAACTTCAGCTGGCTGAACACGCCATCACCCTTGATCGCAAGGATCAGTTCCTTGTAGCCGCCGAGCTCAGCCTCAGAGGCACTCACCGGCTGCACCTTCCAGCCCACGCTTTGGGCGTAGCGCTCATACATCCGGGCCAGATCACCGGCCCAGAGGGCGGCCTCATCACCGCCGGCGCCCGCGCGGATCTCGAGCATCACGCTGCGCTCATCGCGGGGGTCGCGCGGCAGCAGCGCCAGGGTGAGCTGCTCCTCGAGGGCGCTGATGCGTGTCGCCAGGTCAGCCAGTTCTTCCTGGGCCAGGGCCTCCAGATCAAGATCGCCGCGGCTCTCGCGCAGCAGCTCCCGCGCCTGCTGCTCCTGGCCGCGCAGGGTCTGCAGCTCGGCGTAGCCCATCACCAGCGGCTCGAGCCGGGCGCGTTCGCGGGCGATCGGCTCGAGCTGAGCAGGGTTGGCTGCCACGTCGGGGTCCGCCAGCTGCCGCTCGAGCGTGTCGAAGGTGATGCGCGCCGCGTCGAGGCGCTCACTCAGAAAGGAGGCGTCCATGCAGGAAGAAAACGGGCGCGGAACAAAGAAGCGATCGGGCGGAACACAGCAAAAAGCCGGATGCCCTGAAGCACCCGGCTCATGCTCAACGCCGCAGCATCAAGGCTGCAGCGATCGGAACAACAACGCTCAGGCCTTGGCCGCAGCGTCCTTCTCGCCGTCCTTGGCATCGGCAGCGGCAGCACCACCCATGCCGTACTTGCGCATGAAGCGATCCACACGACCCTCGGTGTCGAGGATCTTCTGGGTGCCGGTATAGAAGGGGTGGTTGCCGCTCCACACATCCACGTGGAGTTCGGGCGAGGTGGAGCCGGTGGTCATCACCACCTCTCCGTTGCAGATCACCTTGGCATCGGGATACCAGGTGGGATGGATTTCGGCCTTCGGCATGACGAATACGAAGCTGAGGAGCTGAAGCGGAATCAGCGCTTGGAGAACTGAGGAGCCTTACGGGCTTTCTTCAGGCCGTACTTACGACGCTCCTTGGCGCGGGGGTCGCGGCTGAGGTGGCCTTCGGTTTTGAGGGGCTTGCGGTTCTCGGGGGAGAGTTCGCACAGCGCACGGGCAGCGCCCTGCTTGATCGCATCGGCTTGGCCGGTGAGGCCACCGCCGCGCACGTTCACCAGGATGTCGTACTCGCTGGCCAGGCCCAGGGTCTGGAGGGGAGCGGTAACGGCAGCCAGGTAAACAGGGTTGTAGTTGAGGTAGTTGTCACCAGGGCGACCATTGATGGTCACGGTGCCGGTGCCAGGAACCACGCGCACGCGAGCGACTGCAGTCTTGCGGCGGCCGGTTCCCCAGTAGACGACGGTGTTGTTGCTCATTGGGCGGAAGCGGCGGAATCGAGGGCGAGGGCCTTGGGCTGCTGGGCGGCGTGGGGGTGCTCAGCACCCTTGTACACCTTCAGCTTGCGGAACAACTGGCGACCGAGGGCGTTGTGGGGGAGCATCCCCTTCACTGCCTTCTCGATGATCCGCTCAGGGATGCGGGCCTGCAGTGCCGCGAAGGATTCGGTCTTCATGCCACCGGGACGACCCGAGTGACGGCGATAGACCTTCTCCGTGAACTTGTTGCCGCTGACCTTCACCTTCTCAGCATTGATCACCACGACGAAATCGCCGGCGTCAAGGTGAGGGGCGAAGTTGGGGTTGTTCTTGCCCCGGAGCACCGATGCCACTTCGCTGGCGAGACGGCCGAGGGTCTGGTTCTCAGCATCCACCAGATACCACTGGCGACTGGAGGGATCCTGAGGGGGAACGAGAGTCTTGTTCATCGCACCGGCGGGCCGGATCGGTAAGAGCTCCACTGCTCAAAGAAGCAGAGGGGCGGGACAGGGCGTCTGGACGGAAGGTCTGGACTGGGACGGCAGGGCATCCGATCACTCGGACGTCTGAAGCTCGTGGAGCGACCCTACCTCGCCGCCTGTCACGCCCCCATCGCGGAGAGCCTGCTCAGGCGCGGGGCGGAGAGTCGGAACACTCCAGCAAATACCGCGGTTGGCAATCATACCAGGCAGCCTCAGGGAAGACTGGCGTGGGATAGCCGACCCGCAGCAAGCACAGCCCATGGGGTGGGGCCGCCTCCTTCACCTCGTGGCGGGCACCAGAGCGCCAGCGCTGCTCGAAGGCCGCAAGGCTGAGGCGCTGCTCCCCCACGGCCACCAGTTGGCCCATCACCAGGCGCACCATGCCGTAGAGGAAGCCTGAGGCCTGCAGCTCCACCTCAATCAGATCGCCGCGCCGCACCACCTGCACCTCCTGCAGGGTGGTGCGCGAGTGGGAGCGGGCGCTGCCGGCGCGCTCAAACGCCGCGAAATCGTGCTCGCCGAGCATGCCCTCCAAGGCCTGGCGCATCAGCTCCTCATCGAGGCGCTGCTGATAGCGGTGCCAGCTCCAGGGGGCGAGAAAGAGGTTGGGCAGCCGCGCGTTGTAAAGGGTGTAGCGATAGCGCCGGAAGCTGGCGCTGAAGCAGGCATGCCAATCGGGCGGCACCTCCGCGCCAGCGCGCACGCGGATGCTGGCGGGCAGCCGGCCATTCAAAGCGGCCGGCCAGCGCTGGGCTGGAATCGGCCCTTCCACGTCCAGATGCACCACCTGAGCGGCGGCATGCACACCCGTATCGGTGCGGCCAGCGGCCTGCACGCTCACCGGCCGGCGGGGATCAAGAGCCGCGACCGCCGCCTCCAGCGTTTCCTGCACGCTGGGATCGCGCGGTTGACGCTGCCAGCCGCAGTACGGCGCGCCGTCGTACTGGAGGCAGAGCGCGATGCGCCGGGCTGGGGCTCTCATGGGTTCAGCCAACCGTTCCACAGCAGGAGACGCACCTCAGGCAGACACAACAAAGCCGCGCGGGTCAACGGACCACGCGCGGCTGGTTGAACAATCAAGGCTGGATCAGACCAGCTCGATGATCGCCATCTCGGCGTTGTCGCCGCGGCGGGGCACAGTGCGGATGATGCGGGTATATCCGCCGTTGCGGTCGCCGTAGCGCTCCTGGGCCTTGTCAAACAGGGCGTGCACCAGCTGCTTGTCGTAGATGTAGCCGATAGCGCGGCGACGGGCGGCAAGGCTGCCGTCCTTGGCGAGGCTGATCATGCGCTCAGCTTCATCGCGCAGGGCCTTGGCGCGGGCCTTAGTGGTGGTGAGGCGACCTTCGCGGATCAGCTGCGTGGTGAGGGCGCGCAACATCGCTTTGCGTTGGTCGGCGGGGCGTCCCAGCTTGGGAACTCGGCACTGGTGGCGCATGACGGATGCGGTGGGTAAGCGTTAACAGGAAAGGAACGACGCGCGCTCGATCAGGCGCTGGTGCGGCTCTGGGGCAGGGAGATGCCGATGCGCTCAAGCGCTTCGATCACCTCATCAGCCGACTTGGAACCGAAGTTCTTGATCTCCAGCAGATCTTCGTAGCTGAAGCCCATCAGGTCGGACACGGAGTTGACCTGGGCACGCTTGAGGCAGTTGTAGGCGCGAACCGACAGGTTCAGCTCCTCCAGGGGAATCTGAGCCTCAGCAGAAGGCTCGGGTTCGAGGCCGGGCTCATCCACCATGGTGAGGCTGGCCAGAGGCTGGAACAGCGCAATCAGCTGGTTGGCCGCCTGAGCCATGGCGTCGTCAGGGGTGACGGAGCCATCGGTTTCGATTTCGAGCCGCAGGCGCTCGCGGGCGGAGCCGCCTTCACCCACAGCGGTTTCATCCACGCTGTAGTTCACGCGGCGCACCGGCATGAACACGGCATCGATCTGGAGAAGATCGATGGCGCTGGTGTCTTCGGTGCGGCGATCCACGGGGCGATAGCCCACGCCGCGCTCCACGTGCACTTCCAGCTCGAGGCTGTAGCCATCAGCCACGGTGGCGATCGGACGATCACCATCGATCACGCTCACCTGCGAGGAGAACTGCAGGTCGGAAGCGGTGACGGTGCAGGGGCCATTCGCCACCAGACGACCGATCTCCAGCTCACGGGTGCGGCTGCTGACGGCGATGTCCTTGCAGTTCAGCAGGATGTCGAGCACGTCTTCGCGCACACCGGGAACGGTGGCGTATTCGTGGTTCACGCCGGCAATGCGCACGGCTGTAATGGCGCTGCCCTCGAGGGCTCCCATCAGCACGCGGCGCAGGGAGTTGCCGAGGGTGATGGCCTGACCCCGCTCAAGGGGGCCGATCACAAAGACGCCGGTCTGGGAACGGTCGTCGGCGATCTGGTGTTCAACCCGATCGATCTGGTACTGCAACACGGTCTGAAGCTCGAAAGAAGAGGAGGAGCCCCCTCTGGGGCAGGGCTAAGGCGTCGGATCAGACCCGGCGACGCTTGGAGCGGCGGCAGCCGTTGTGGGGCAGAGGAGTGACGTCGCGAATCAGGGTGATCTCCAAGCCGGCCACCTGCAGGGCACGGATGGCGGTTTCACGACCAGAACCAGGACCGCGCACCAGCACCTCGATCTGACGCATCCCCTGCTCAAGGGCGCGACGGGCTGCTGCTTCTGCGGCGGTCTGGGCGGCGAAGGGGGTGCCTTTACGGGCGCCCTTGAAACCGCTGGCTCCTGCGGAGCTCCAGGAGATCACTTCACCAGCGGTGTCGGTGATCGAAACGATGGTGTTGTTGAAGGTGCTCTGAATGTGCGCCACACCGTTGGGCACATTGCGCTTCGTCTTCTTCGCGCCGGATTTCTTGGCGGGCTTGGCCATGGAGATAGGCCCTGCTGATGCAGGGAGGTGATCAGGGAACTGAGGGGGGCAACCTGGTGACGAGCGATCCCTATGGGGAGAGCTCGGCAGGTGCGAAGGGGATGGCCGAAGGCCGGAAGCAGGTCAGGCCTTACTTCTTCTTACCGGCAACGGTCTTACGAGCGCCGCGGCGGGTGCGGGCATTGGTCCGGGTGCGCTGACCGCGAACAGGCAGACCGGCGCGATGACGACGACCGCGCACGCAGCCGATGTCCTGCAGGCGCTTCATGGCCATGCCTTCCTGACGGCGCAGGTCGCCTTCAAGGGTGTAGCCCTCAGCGGCGCCGCGCAGCTTCTGCACGTCGGCGTCGTCAAGGTCCTTGACGCGGGTATCAGGGTTGACACCGGTTTTGGCCAGGATTTTCTTGGCCGTGGTCAGGCCGATCCCGTACACATAGGTGAGGGCGATTTCGATCCTCTTGTCGCGAGGAATATCAACGCCGGCAATCCGAGCCACAGAAACTAACGATGGGGTGAGCAGGGGAGGGGTTGGCCCGTAGGCCGATGGCAAGACTCAACCAGGGATCAACCCTGGCGCTGTTTGTGCTTGGGGTTGGCGCAGATCACCATCACCCGGCCGTGGCGACGAATCACACGGCACTTGTCGCACATTTTCTTGACCGAGGCACGCACCTTCATGGGAGCGGTCTCTCCAATTTTGCAAACGCTGACCCTACCACAGGGGTCAACCCAACACGCTGGCGATCCGCGCCTCGATCTCCTCAACCGTGCCGGCCGCTTCAACAGAGGCGATGAGGCCGCGCTCGCGGTAGTAAGCGATCAAAGGCTCGGTCTGCTGGCGATACACCTCGAGGCGATGACGGATCACGTCTTCGTTGTCGTCGGCGCGGCCGCGGGATAGCAGACGCTGCACGAGCACCGCATCATCGAGCTCCATCAGCACCACGCACTCGATCTGCTGGCCAAGCTCCTCCAGCAGCTGGGCCAGGGCATCGGCCTGGGCCACGTTGCGGGGGAAGCCATCGAGCAGCCAGCCGCCGGAATGAGCTTGCAGCCGGCTGCGCACGATCGCCAGCACCAGCGCGTCGCTCACCAACTCACCGCGGGCCATCACGGCTTCCGCCTCCTTACCCAGCTCACTGCCCGCGGCCACTTCAGCCCGCAGCAGATCACCGGTGGAGAGGTGGAGCAATCCCTGGCTCTCGGCGAGGCGCTGGGCCTGGGTGCCCTTGCCAGCGCCCGGGGGGCCGAGGAAGAGGAGGCGTTGCTTCATGACGCGAAGGGGAACGACGGAAACGGGAAGGGGAGAAGAAGGGAAGCTTGAGCGCGCAGCCCAGGCTCACTGGCGCACCATGCCCTCGTAGCGCTGCGAGATCACGGCGGTCTGGAGCTGCTTGGCGGTCTGGATGGCCACACCCACCAGGATCAGCAGGCTGGTAGCGCCGAGGCCCTGGAAGGTTTTCACCTGGGTAGCCGATTCCACAGCAGAGGGAATGATCGCCACTGCTCCCAGGAAGAGAGCACCGAGAAGGGTGAGGCGGTTCTGCACGCCACTGAGATAGGTGGCGGTGGCAGAGCCGGGTCGCACACCAGGGATCGCCACACCGGAGCGCTTGAGGTTGGTGGCCACATCCACCGGATTGATCGTGAGGGTGGCGTAAAAGAACGAGAAGCCGATGATCAGCGCGAAGAACAGCAGCGCGTACACCCAAGGGGTACCGCTGTTGGGGCTGAGGGCCGAGGCGATGTTGATCAGCCAGGGCTGCTTGGTGATGTTGGCGATGGTGAGCGGCAGGAACACCACGGCCGACGCAAAGATGATCGGCATCACGCCGCCGGCATTGAGCTTGAGCGGCAGATAGCTCTGGCGGGCCGAAAGGCTGGCGCCGCCCACCTGACGCTTGGCGCTCACGATGGGGATGCGCCGGTTGCCCTCTTCCACGCACACGATGCCCACGATCGTGACCAGGAAGACGGCCACGAGTACAACGATGCCTCCCACGGTGCTGCGATCACCGCTCTGGGCCAGCTCGATGGTGGAGCCCAGGGCCCGGGGCAGGGTGGCCACGATGTTGAGGTAAATCACCAGCGAGGCGCCCTGACCGATGCCGCGCTCGGTGATCACCTCGCTGATCCACATCACCACCATCGACCCGGTCACCAGGGCCACAGCGGTCTGCAGCACGAACACCAGATCAGAGGTGCCGGCGAGGGCGTAAGGCCGCAGGATCAGGGCGAACACGATGCTCTGCAAAATGCCCCAGCCGAGCGCCACATAGCGCGTGTACTGGGCGATCTTGCGGCGACCCGCCTCCCCTTCATTCTTCTGCAGATCCTCGAGCTGCGGCAGCGCTGAGGTGAGCAGCTGCAGGATGATCGAGGCATTGATGAACGGCAAGATGCCGAGGCCAAACACCCCCAGGGTGGAGATGCCACCGCCGGTGAAGATGTCGAGGAAGCCGATCAGCTGACCACCGCGGGCGATGAAATCCTGAAAGGCCACCCGATCGATGCCGGGCACCGGGATGTAGATCCCCAGGCGCACCAACAGCAGCAGGCCGAGGGTGATCAACACGCGGTTGCGCAGATCCTTGGCCTGAATCAGCTGGGTGAGGATTTCACCGGCACTGGGGTTGCGACCCCGGCTGACGAGCATGGCGAGCGGGCGGGAGAGGGGAGAACAAAAAACCGCCTGGTGAAGCCGGGAGGCTCCGCCAGGCGGCACCGACGCTAATGGGTCGGGGTTAGAACCAAGCCAGAGCTCAGATCACTTCGCAGGTGCCACCGGCGGCCTCGATCTTTTCGCGGGCGCTGGCGGTGAACGCGGCAGCCTGAACGGTGAGCTTCACCTTCAGATCACCGGTGCCGAGCACTTTGAGCGGGTGCTTGGGGCTGGTGACGATGCCGTCTTTCACGAGGGTGTCGATGTTGACGGTGCTGCCGGCCTTGATCTCAGCCAGCTTGCCCACGTTGATCACCGTGAAGTTTTTGGGGTTGATCACGGTGAAGTGCTTGAGCTTCGGCACCCGGCGGTACAGAGGCATTTGACCACCTTCGAAGCCCGGACGGGTGGGACGACCCGAGCGGGACTTCTGACCGCGCATCCCGAAACCGCAGCTGGCACCCTGGCCGGCGGCGATGCCACGGCCCTTGCGGAGCTTGCGGCGACGGGCGCCCTTCTGGGGGGCGAGGGATTGGAGATTGAGCGACGTCATGGCAATCCTCAGGAGTAGATCTGCTCGAGGGAGATGCCACGCTCCTTGGCGGTCTCCTTATGGGTGCGCAGGCCAGCCAGTGCATCCATGGCGGCGCGGGCGTTGTTGAGGGGGGTCTTCGAGCCGAGGCGCTTGGCCAGCACGTTTTTGATGCCGGCGAGCTCCAGCACCGTGCGGATCGAACCACCCGCGATCACACCGGTACCCGGAGCGGCGGGGCGGATCAGCACGCTGGCGGCACCGTCACGACCATTGCCCTGGGTGGGAATCGAGGAGTGACGGGTGAGGGGCACCTTCACCAGGTGCTTCTTGCCATCGGCAACGCCCTTGCGGACGGCGCCGATCACATCGCCGGCCTTGCCGACGCCCACGCCCACCTGGCCTTTCTCGTTGCCGACAACAACGATGGCCCGGAAGCTCATCTTTTTACCGCCCTTCACGGTCTTGGACACGCGGCGGATTTGCACCACGCGCTCTTGCCATTCGGAGTCACGCTCCTGGCCACGGCGGTTGTCACGGCCACGGCCGCGACGGTCACCCCGGCCCTCGCCCCGGCCACCACGGCGCTCCTGCTGGCCTTCGGCCGCTGCAGGAACATCAGCCGCGCCCGGGATGTCGTTGGACTGGATCTGGTCGTTGGTTTCGGTCATGGTGAGAGCAGGGATCAGAACTGAAGGCCCGCTTCCCGGGCGGCGTCAGCCAGGGCCTTGACACGGCCGTGGTACAGGTTGCCGCCTCGATCGAAGACCACCTGTTGGATGCCTTTGGCGAGGGCGCGCTTGGCGACCAGTTGGCCAACGGCGACGGAGGCGTCGCAGGTGGCACCGGCGGAGACGCTGGAGCGCAGCTCTTTATCGACGGTGGAGGCAGAGCAGAGGGTGCTCTGCGCGTTGTCGTCGATGACCTGCGCGTAGATGTGATTGTTGGAGCGGAACACGGCCAGGCGCGGACGCGCGGCAGTGCCGGAGAGATTGCGACGCAGACGCCGGTGGCGTTTCTGCGTTTGCTGCTTGCGGGACAGTGTGGACATGGCAGTACAGGGTAACGACGCTCAGGCAGACCTCATTTCTTACCGGTCTTACCGGCCTTGCGCAGGATGCGTTCGCCCTCGTACTTGATGCCCTTGCCCTTGTAGGGCTCAGGCGGACGAATAGCGCGAACCTTGGCTGCTTCGTTGCCCACCAGTTCCTTGTCGGCACCGGAAACGAGCACAGTGGTGTTGCCGTCGACAGCGAAGGTCACGCCGTCGGGAGGCACCATCTCCACCTGGTGGCTATAGCCAGCGCTCACCACCAGCTTTTTGCCTTGAACGGCGGCGCGATAGCCCACGCCAACGATCTCGAGCTTGCGGGTGTAACCCTGGCTCACCCCTTCCACCATGTTGGCGACGAGGGTGCGGCAGAGGCCGTGGCGCTCGCGGGAGCGGCGGTTGTCGCTGGCAGGCGACACCACGAGGGTGCTGCCGTCCTGGGCGATGGTCACACCGTCGGGGAGGGTGCGGCTCAGTTCACCTTTGGGGCCTTTGACTTTGACGTCGAGGCCGCTGAGGGTGACGGTGACGCCGCCCGGCACGGGAATCGGCGCTTTACCAATACGAGACATGGATCAACCTCCCTGATCAGTAGACGTAAGCGAGCACTTCGCCGCCGACGCCCTGTTTGCGGGCATCGCGGTCGCTCATCACACCTTTGGAGGTGGAGATGATGGCCACGCCGAGACCGCCCAGCACCTTGGGCAGCTGGCGGGTGTTCTTGTAAATACGCAGGCCAGGCTTGCTGACGCGCTGCACGGTGCGGATCAGCGGCTGGCGGTGCTTGCCGCTGTACTTGAGTTCGAGCACGAGGTGCTTCTCAACGCCTTCACCCTCTTCAGAGATCTCAGCGATGAAGCCCTCCTGCTGCAGCACCTTGGCGATGCTGCGTGCCATGCGCGATGCAGGCACCTTGGTGGATTGGTGACGTTTCTCACTCGCATTACGAATGCGGGTGAGCATGTCGGAAATCGGGTCGTGATTGGCCATGGTCGGGTCCGAAGAGGGCTCAGTTACTGCGGAACGGCATTCCCATCTCGCGGAGGAGGGCCCGGCCCTCTTCGTCGTTACGGGCAGTGGTCACGATGGTGATGTCCATGCCCCGGATGGCATCGATCTTGTCGAAGGAGATCTCAGGGAAGATGATCTGCTCCTTCACCCCAAGGGTGTAGTTGCCCCGACCGTCAAAGCTCTTGTCGCTCACGCCGCGGAAGTCGCGGATGCGCGGCAGAGCCAGGTGGATCAGACGCTCGAGGAACGCATACATGCGATCGCCACGCAGGGTGACGGCCACACCGATCGGCATGCCCTGACGGATCTTGAAGCCGGCGATGGCTTTCTTGGCGCGGGTCACCATCACCTTTTGACCGGTGATCGTGGCCAGCTCCTCGATGGAGGCCTCGAGGGCCTTGGCATTCTGGGCGGCTTCACCGAGGCCCCGGTTGACGGTCACTTTGACCAGCTTGGGGACTTCGTGGATGTTCGAGAGATTGAGATCCTTCAGCAGCTTGGGCTGGATCTTCTCCCGATAGTTCTGTTTAAGGGACATGACGGGGGACAGGGGTTGCGCTTCTGGGCTTGGTCAGAAGGCGGACAAAGTTGATAGAGAGGAAGATCAGTCGATGATCTCGCCGGTTTTCTTGAGGCGGCGCTTCTTGGTGCCGTCCTTTTCCACCACGATTTCCACGCGGCTGGCCACCTTTTTGTCGGTGGAATACAGCATCACGTTGGAAGCATGCAGGGAAGCTTCCTCGGTGACGATGCGGCCGGTCTCGCCCTCTTGGGTGGGCTTGACATGGCGGGTGCGCAGGTTCACGCCCTGCACCACCACGCGGTTCTCGTAGGGAAGGGTGCGCAGGACCTCACCGGTCTTGCCCTTGTCCTTGCCGCTGATCACCTGCACGGTGTCGCCCTTTTTGATGCGCATCTTGGTGCGCACCTGGGGCTTGGCTTTAGGGGTGGCAGTCGCCATCTCAGATCACCTCCGGAGCGAGGGACACGATCTTGGTGAAGTTGCGGTCGCGCAGTTCACGCGCCACGGGACCGAAGACGCGGGTGCCCTTGGGGTTGTTGTCGTTGCCGAGGATCACGGCAGCGTTGTCGTCGAAACGGATCGAGTTGCCGTTGACACGACGCAGGGTGGCCTTGGTGCGCACCACCACCGCCTTGACCACATCCGACTTCTTGACGCCCATGTTGGGCATGGCGTCTTTGACGGCGGCCACGATCACATCGCCCACATGGGCGTAGCGACGGTTGGTGCCCAGCACACGGATGCACTGGATGCGCTTGGCGCCGCTGTTGTCAGCGACGTTGAGGAATGTTTCCTGTTGAATCATCGGGAGGTCTCCTCAGCTGGCGCTGCTATTGGTCAGCACCTCGGCCACGGCCCAGCGCTTGGTGCGGCTGAGGGGACGGGTTTCGGTGATACGGACGCGGTCACCCACCTTGCAGGCGTTCTCCTCGTCGTGCGCTTTGTAGCGCTTGGTGCGGCTCACCGTCTTTTGATAGATGGGGTGAGGGAAGCGGTTTTCCACCGCCACCACCACGGTCTTATCCATCTTGTCGCTGACGACGGTGCCGACCCTTTCCTTGGTTGCCATAACGGTTACTTAGGGGATCAGGAAGCGGCGGAGCGCTGGCGCTCCGTTTGCACCGTCAGCAGCTGGGCCAGCTTGATGCGGGCGGCCTTGAAGCGGTGCGGTTGCTCCAGCCGGCGGGTGGCCTGCTCGAAGCGGAGGGTGAACAGTTCGCGACGGGTGTCGTCGATCTGGGTGGTGATGTCGCCGTCGGAAAGCTTGCGCACCTCGGCGATGTCGGGACGGGCCATGGTCAGGACTCCACGGTGGTGGCCGCCGCGGCAGCCTGGGCAGCTTCCTGATCCGCCAGGGACAGGAACTTGGTCTTCACGGGCAGCTTGTACTGCGCCAGGCGCATGGCTTCCTTGGCGATCTCGGGGGTGATGTCGGCACCGCCCATCTCGAACAGGATGCGACCGGGCTTGATCACAGCCACCCAGAACTCGGGGTTGCCCTTACCGGAACCCATACGGGTTTCAGCGGGGCGCATGGTCACCGGCTTGTCGGGGAAGATCCGGATCCAGATCTTTCCGCCCCGCTTGACGTAGCGGGTCATGGCACGGCGGCTTGCCTCAATCTGGCGGGAGGTGATCCACCCACACTCTTGGGCCTGCAGAGCGAACTCACCGAAGGCGATGGTGTTGCCACGGGTGGCGACACCGCGCATGCGGCCGCGCTGCTGCTTACGGAATTTGACGCGTCTTGGACTCAGCATGGTTCAGGCCTCCTGATCACTCTTCGTTCGAACGGTCTTCGAACTGTTGGGGCCGGCGGCTGGCGCGGCGCTTCGGCGCAGCACCCACGGGCACCTTGTCCTTATTGCCGGGCAGCACTTCGCCCTTGAACACCCACACCTTGATTCCCAGCACCCCGTAGGTGGTGGTGGCCACCTTGGTGGCGTAATCGATGTCGGCGCGGAGGGTGTGCAGAGGCACACGACCTTCGCGGGTCCATTCGGTGCGGGCGATCTCGGCACCGTTGAGGCGGCCGCTCACCTGGAGCTTGAGGCCAAGAACGCCGGCGCGCTGAGCGCGCTGGATGGCCATGCGCATCACGCGGCGGAAGGCCACGCGCTTCTCCAGTTGCTGAGCGATGTACTCAGCCAGCAGGTAGGCGTCGGCGTCGACGCGCTCCACTTCGACCACGTTGATCCGCACCTGACGGGCGGAATCACCGATGGTCTTCTGGATGCCGCTGCGCAGCTCCTCGATGCCGCTGCCCTGACGGCCAACGAGCACGCCGGGGCGGGCGGTCTTGAGTTCGACTTCGAGCTGATCAGCCTTGCGGGCGATCACCACGTCGCTGATGCCAGCGGCGCCGTACTTCTTGTGGATGAACTTGCGGATCCGATCGTCTTCTTGAAGAAGCGTCGGGTAGGTCTTGCTGGGGGCGTACCAGCGGGACCGGTGCTCCTGGGTGATCCCCAGGCGCAGGCCGGTTGGATGGATCTTGTGTCCCATCGGTCGGTGTCCTCGGGGGTCAGGCGGCAGGAGCCACAGCAATGCTGATGTGGCAGGTCTTTTTCTGGATCGCGTAGGCGCGACCCTGGGCGCGGGGGCGATAGCGCTTCATCACCGGACCCATGTCCGCCGTGGCGGAGGAGATCACGAGAGAAGAGGGATCGAGACCCAGGTTGTGCTCGGCGTTGGCCACCGCACTGCGCAGCACCTTGGTGATCGGGCCGGTGGAGCGGTAGGGCATGAACTCGAGCATGATCAGCGCGTCGCGATAGCTGCGACCGCGGATCTGATCGAGCACCCGGCGCACCTTGGACACGGAACCGCGGATGTAGCGGCCGTGGGCCTGGGCAGTGGTGGATGTGGTGTTAGCCATGTCCTCAGCGGCCTCCTTTCTTGTCCTTGATGTGGCCGCGGAAGTTGCGCGTGGGCGCAAATTCCCCGAGCTTGTGGCCCACCATCTGCTCCGTCACGTAGACGGGCACGTGGGCCTTGCCGTTGTGCACGGCAATGGTGTGGCCGATCATCATCGGCAGGATGGTGGAAGCACGCGACCAGGTCTTGATCACGGACTTGTCATCGGCTGCGTTCTGCTTTTCAACCTTCCGCAGAAGGCTGTCGGCAATGAACGGACCTTTTTTGAGTGAGCGTCCCATAGCGGTTTAAACGAACAGCAAAGCGGTGAGTTGGATCACGAATCGCGTCCGCCGCGGCTCCGCTTGGAGGTGCGACGACGTTTCCGGAGCACAAACCGATTGCTGGGTTTGTTCCGCTTGCGGGTCTTGAGACCCAGGGCCGGTTTGCCCCAGGGGGTGACAGGGCCGGAGCGACCAATCGGAGCGCGACCCTCGCCACCACCGTGGGGGTGATCGCAGGGGTTCATCACGCTGCCTCGCACCTGCGGGCGACGACCCAGCCAGCGACGACGACCGGCCTTACCCAGGCTGGTGTTGCGCACTTCGGAGTTACCCACTTCGCCGAGGGTGGCGTAGCACTCACGGCGCACCAGGCGCACCTCGGTGGAGGGCAGCTTGAGGGCGACGTAATCGCCTTCTTTTGCCATCACCTGGGCGCTGGCACCGGCGGTGCGCACCATCTGACCGCCGCGACCGGCGTACAGCTCAACGCAGTGAACGCTGGAGCCGAGGGGGATGGCGGAGAGGGGCAGAGCGTTGCCGTTCTCGATCGGAGCCTCAGGACCCGACACCACAGTGGAGCCCACCGCCACACCGGCCGGAGCCAGGATGTAGCGCTTCTCGCCATCGGCGTAGAAGAGCAGCGCCAGACGGGCGTTGCGGTGCGGGTCGTAGTGGATCGCGGCCACCTTGGCGACCACGCCGTGCTTGTCGCGGCGGAAGTCGACGAGGCGATAGAGGCGCTTGTGGCCACCGCCGCGGTGACGGCAGGTGATCACACCGCGATTGTTGCGGCCTTTGCGCTGGTGCTTGGCCACCACCAGGCCCCGTTCGCGACCGCGGCCGGTGACTTCGGCGAAGTCGCTGGCGACACGGGTGCGGGTGCCGGGGGTGATGGGGCGGTACTTACGGATTCCCATGATTCGTTAAACCCCTCAGGCTTCAGGGAAGAGCTGGATGGCGTTGCCATCGGCCAGGCGCACCACGGCCTTCTTCACCTGGGCACGCTTGCCGGCGAAACGGCCCACGCGACGTGTGCGACGCGGGGGGTTCATGGTGCTCACACCGACGACCTTGACGTCGAACAGTTGCTCGACGGCGGCCTTGATGTCGGGCTTGGCAGCCCGGTGGTCCACCTCGAAGGTGTACTGGTTCTGCTCGATGGCCCGGGTGGCCTTCTCGGTGATCAGCGGCCGGCGGATCACATCCGCCAGACGACCGTTAAAGCGTTCAGTCATCGCCGTAGACCTCCTGAATCTTCGCGAGCGCTTCCTCGCTCACCACCAGGTGGTTGGCGTGGAGCAGATCGAACACGTTGAGCTGATCAGCGGCGATCAGCTTCACCTTTTCAAGGTTGCGCACCGAGCGGCGCACCACCTCGCTGGGGGCATCCAGCACCACCAGCACCTTGGCGCCATCGGCGATGCCGAAGCGACCCAGGGCAGCGGTGATTTCCTTGGTCTTGGGGGTGTCCAGACCAGCGGCGAAACCCTTCACCACGGTGATGTCGGCAGCGCGGCTCATCAACGCGGTGCGCAGCGCGAGGCGACGCTCCTTGCGGTTCATCGCCAGGTTGTAGGTGCGGGGCTTGGGCCCGAACACCACGCCACCACCGGGGCGCAGAGGGGTGCGGATCGAACCCTGACGGGCGCGACCGGTGCCCTTTTGCTTGTAGGGCTTGCGACCACCACCGGCCACTTCGGCGCGGGTGAGGGTGCTGGCAGTGCCCTGACGGGCATGGGCCAGCTGACGCACCACAGCGCGGTGCACCAGGTCGTTAGCCGAGGTTTCCTTAGCGACTTTCAGCTCAAGGGTGGCCTTGCCGGCCTCCTTGCCCTGCCAATCGCGAACAACACAGTTAGCCATCTCTGTCCTCCTCAGTTCGCGGCTTTAGCGCCCACCCGCTTGGCGGGGAGGATGTTCAGCAGGGCGCCGGGCTTACCGGGCACCGAGCCTTTCACCACCAGCAGATTGCGCTCGGCATCCACTTTCAGGATCACGAGACCGCGGGTGGTGATTTGCTTGCCGCCATAGCGACCAGCCATGCGCTTGCCGGGGTACACACGGCCGGGGGTGGTGCCGGCGCCGGTGGAACCCGGTTCGCGGTGGTTCTTCGAACCGTGAGTCATGGGGCCGCGGCTGAAGCCGTGACGCTTCTGATAGCCAGCAAAACCACGACCAATGGTGTCGCCGCTCACATCGACCTTCTGGCCCGCCTCAAAGGCGGCCACGGTGATTGCGCTACCGAGCTCCAGACCGTCGACGGAATCGACGCGGTACTCCTTCAGGTGGCGCAGAGGCTCGCTGCCGGACTTGGCCAGGTGACCCTTAGCCGGCTTGTTGACGAGCTTCTCGCGGATGTCACCGAAGCCCAGCTGGACGGCGGTGTAGCCGTCGGTGCTGTCGGTTTTGAGTTGGGTGATGCGGCAGGGACCCGCCTCGATCACGGTGACCGGGATGGATCTGCCTTCGTCGTCGAAGAACTGGGACATGCCCAGTTTCTTCCCAAGAATGCCGATGGACATAAGTAGGGAGAAACGCCAGCAGGACCACCACTCCTCTGGAGTGGCGTGGCTGAATCGGGTTGCGCAGTTGGCCGGATCAGAGGGACTACCGCCGGAGCGATCCGGAACAGCAGCGCAGATTCGGTTGGGCTAGCAGCGTCGAAACAGCGGGGGCTGGGACTTGCTGGGATGGGAGGGAAGCCCTTGCGGGACCCCGACATCAGATTCAGCAGTTTCCCGGTGACTCAGTTGAGCCACACAGGCCCGGGAAGGCCGCCACCACTGGCGACCTTTGTGCAGTGCGCTGGAGGCCCGGCTAGCGGACGGGCACAGTTGCAATTGCACAAGCGAACATGGTATCTCACAGCCCGCCACCCATCCTGTGGCGGTGTCCTGCCAGACTCGCCCCAGCATCCCGCCCAGCCCATGCCACTGCTGCTCACCGGCCGCGGATTCCGCCAGGAGCTGGAGCGGGCTGGAGCCCTCGCCCTCTACGCCCCATTAGAAGGTGGCGCCGAGACGCGCCTACTGCGCCGCATGCGGGCTGCCGGCTACCGGGCCCAGATCACCTCAGCCCGCGGCCTTGGCGATCCAGAGGCCTTCCTGCTGCAGCAACACGGCGTGCGCCCGCCCCATCTCGGCCACCAGAGCGTCGGCCGCGGCGCGGCCGTGGGTGAAGTGCAGATGGCAGCCCCCCAGCTCGGGCACCTCTTTGATGGCAACGCGCCAGTGCTGCTTTGGCTGCTGGAAGGCCAGGTGCTCTCCCAGGCCGAACTGTCGGCCCTGCTGGAGCTCACCCGCCGTGAACCCCGCCTGAAGATCGTGGTGGAACTGGGCGGCGCCCGCGCCCTGCGCTGGCAGCCCCTGGCCTCGGTGCTCGCCCAGGCCGCTTGAGCGCTGCGGCGGCTCCAGAAGCCGCTCTGGCGGCCGGCCGCTTCGTGAAGCTGATCTGCGGCGCGGGCAACCAGGATCTCGCCGCGATTGAAGATCTTTGCGCGGTATACAGCCTGGCCGGCGTGCACTGCATTGATGTGGCCGCCGATGCCGCCGTGGCCGCCGCCGCCCAGCGAGGCATGGCCTGGGCCATGGAGCGGGGCGCCACCCAGCCCTGGCTGATGCTCAGCCTGAGCGACGGCGCCGATCCTCACTTCCGCAAGGCCCGCTTTGATCCCACGCGCTGCCCCAGCGATTGCCCGAGGCCCTGCCAACGGGTCTGCCCAGCCCTGGCGATCGGCCCCAGCGGCGGCGTGCTGGCGGAGCGCTGCTATGGCTGCGGCCGCTGCCTGCCCGCCTGCCCCCTGGGGCTGATCGACGAGCAGCAGGTGCTGCTCAGCCCAGAGGTGGTGCCGCAACTGCTGGCGGCGGTGCAACCGGATGCCGTGGAGCTGCACACCCAGGCCGGCCGCCAGGAGGCCTTCGCCCAGCGCCTGCAGCAGGTGCAGGCCAGCGGGGTTCCTCTGCAGCGGCTGGCCGTGAGCTGCGGCCTTGAGCGTGGCGCCAACGCCAAAGACGGCGGGAGCATTCCTGCAGCCGAAACGCCCCTGAGCGCCCGCGAACTGGCCCGCGAGCTCTGGCAACGCTTCACCCTGGTGCGGCAGCACGGCCTCAAGCCGCTCTGGCAGCTCGATGGCAGGCCGATGAGCGGCGATGTGGGGGCCGGCACGGCCCGCTCCGCCGTAAAGCTGCTGGAGGCGCTGCGCCCCTGGGCGCCGCCGGGGCCGCTGCAGCTGGCCGGGGGCACCAACGCCAACACCGCTGCTCTGCTGGGCCAGAGCAGTGGCGCTGCCGGGGTGGCCTTCGGTGGCATGGCCCGCAGCCTGCTGCAACCGTTGCTGCTGGAGGCCGAAGTCCGCGGCGGGGCGCTGCGGGACTGCCCGGAGCTGTTGGAGCAGGCCCTGACCCTGGCCCAGGCCCTCCTGGCTCCCTGGCAGAGCCGCTGATGGCTAGAACGCCAGTTCAGGAATGCCGGCGCGTCTGCCGGTTCCGCCCCCTGTGATGGTTTCCGCTCCGATCACCCCCCAGCGCATCACCGACGATCTCGATCGCCTGCTGGAGGTGTTGCCCGATGCCGTGCGGCAGGCGCTGGCACCACCGGAGGCGCGCGAGCAGCTGTTGGAAGTGGTGCTCGATCTGGGCCGCGTGCCAGAAGCGCGCTACCCCGGCCGGGCGGTGAGCCTCGGGGAGGCGGTGGTGGAACGGGCCGACCTGGCCGCCGTGGTGGAGCAGCTGGGAGCCTTCGGCGGTGACAACCGCGCCGGCATCGAGCGCACCCTGCACCGCATCAGCGCCATCCGCAACCGCACCGGCACGATCGTGGGGCTCACCTGCCGCGTGGGCCGGGCCGTGTTCGGCACGGTGGCGATGGTGCGGGATCTGATGGATTCCGGGCAGTCGCTGCTGCTGATGGGCCGCCCCGGCGTGGGCAAAACCACCGCGCTGCGCGAGATCGCCCGAGTGCTGGCCGATGAACTGGGCAAGCGGGTGGTGGTGATCGACACCAGCAACGAGATCGCCGGCGATGGCGACATCCCCCACCCCGCCATCGGCCGCGCCCGACGCATGCAGGTGGCCCGGCCGGAGCTGCAGCACCAGGTGATGATCGAGGCGGTGGAAAACCACATGCCCGAGGTCATCGTGATCGATGAAATCGGCACCGAACTGGAGGCCCAGGCGGCCCGCACCATTGCCGAGCGCGGCGTGATGCTCGTGGCCACAGCCCACGGCAACGAGCTGGCCAACCTGGTGAAGAACCCCACCCTCAGCGACCTGGTGGGCGGCATCGAATCGGTGACCCTCGGCGATGAGGAGGCGCGGCGGCGGCGCAGCCAGAAAACCGTGTTGGAGCGTGCCGCCGAGCCCACCTTCCCGCTGGCGGTAGAGATGCATAGCCGCCACCGCTGGCTCGTGCATCGCGATGTGGCCCGCACCGTGGATCTGCTGCTGCGCGGTCAGCTGCCGCGGCCGCAGGTGCGCGAGCTCGATGGCGATGGCCGGCTGCACCTGCAGGAGCCCAGCCCGCCCCAGGCCCTCAGCCGCCCGGCCCCGCCGGCGCCGGAGCGCTCCTTGGCTCAACGCCGCCACCCGCACCTGGCGCCCGTTCCCCTGCCGGATCCGGTGGCCCCGGCCCAACCCGCCGCCAGCAGCGACGACGACGAGTGCGCCACGGGCACCCCCCAAGGACCGCTGCTGCTGTTCGCGGTGGGGGTGAGTGGGCTGCTGCTGGAGCAGGCGATCCGCAGCCGCCGCTTACCGGTGCAATGCGTGGAATCGGTGGAGGAGGCCGATGTAGTGCTGGCCCTGCGTCAACAGCTGGGTCAGCAGCCCGAGCTGCGGCGCCGGGCCCAGCAGGCTGGGGTGCCGATCCTGGTGATCAAGGCCGACACCCTGCCCCAGGTGCAACGGGGCCTGGAGCGACTGCTGCAGCGGCGTGAGCCCGCCGATCCCCCCCAGGCCGAACCCGCGCGCAGCGGCCCCGACGACGACCTGGCGGCCCTGGAGGAGTGCCGCTTAGCGGTGGAGCAACTGGTGCTGGCCAAAGGGCAACCGGTGGAGTTGCTGCCGCGCAGCGAACGGGTGCGGCGCCTTCAAGCGGAGCTGGCGGCGCATTACCAACTGGCCTCGGCGGAGTTCGGCAGCGGCCGCCAACAGCGGCTACGCATCTTTCCCCGCTGAGGGCACCGGCGCGTTCGGGGGCTGAGATTGGCGGCCGACATTGACGAAGGTCGACCCGCTGTGGGTAACTATCTGAGTGCTCGCACAGCAGCGCTCCGGCGACTGAACTGAGCGACTCGTTGGGCCGTCGCCAAGTGGTAAGGCAGCGGGTTTTGGTCCCGCCATTCCTAGGTTCGAATCCTAGCGGCCCAGTTTTGAAACACTCCCAGCCATGGCTGAAGCGCCGCTGCTGGTGTTCGATTTCGACGGCGTGCTGGTGGACGGCATGGCCGAGTACTGGTGGAGTGCCCGGCGTGCCGCACTGGCCCTACGCCCAGAACGCGAACTCCCCGAGCAGGCCCCCGCGGGGTTCAGCCAACTGCGCCCGCTGATCCACAAGGGCTGGGAGATGGTGCTGTCAGCCCTGGAGCTCTCGAGGGCCGACCTCAACCTGCCGGCCTACCTGGCCGACTACGACAACCACCTGCACGCCGCCCTGCAGCGCTGGCAACTGGAGCCCCAGGCCCTGCAGCAAGCGCTCGAGCAACTGCGAGCCGAGGCGATCCAGGCCGACCCTGAGGCCTGGCTGGCGCTGCACCATCCCTACCCAGGCGTAATCCAGCGGCTGGAGGCCCTGGAGGCCGAAGGCAGCCCCTGGCGGGTGCTCACCACCAAAGGGGGCGCTTTTGCGCAGCAGCTGCTCGAGGCCTATGGATTGCAACCGGAAGCGGTGGATGGCCACGAACAGGGCAGCAAGCCGGAGGTGCTGCTGCAGCTGAGCCAAAACCAAACGCGCCCCATCTGGTTCGTGGAGGACCGCCGCCCCACCCTGGAGAGCGTGCGCGCCACGGCAGGGCTGGACGCCGTGCGCTGCTTCCTGGTGGCCTGGGGCTACCTGGCGCCGGGGGATCTGGAGCAGCTGCCTGACGGCATCAGCCCGCTGCAGCCGGAGCAATTCGCCGCGCCCCTGGCGAGCTGGCCCTGATCCGCTAGCGTACGCCTGTACTACAGCCAGGTGAAGCCCGCAGCGGTGAAACATCTGGCGCCTGCGGTGGCACTTCTTTTGATGAGGTCGCCCAGGATGAGCCCGGTTCCGCCGGCTCCCTGCACCGCGGCCTGCCCCCATCGCTGAATCGCAGACATGCCAGCCGACACCAAAACCAGCAGTCCTGCCGCTGGCGCAGCCAACAACGGCGCCACCAACACCGAGCGCGACAAGGCCCTGGGCCTTGTGCTCAATCAGATCGAACGCAACTTCGGCAAGGGCTCGATCATGCGCCTGGGAGATGCCTCCCGCATGCGGATCGAAACCAGCCCCACCGGCGCCCTCACGCTCGACCTGGCGCTGGGCGGCGGCTACCCCAAGGGCCGCGTAGTGGAGATCTACGGCCCGGAGAGCTCCGGTAAAACCACCCTCACCCTGCACGCCATCGCCGAGGTGCAGCGGCGCGGCGGCGTCGCCGCCTTCGTGGACGCAGAACACGCCCTCGATCCGGTGTATGCCGCCGCCCTGGGCGTTGATATCGAAAACCTGCTGGTCTCCCAGCCCGACACCGGCGAGATGGCGCTGGAGATCGTGGATCAGCTGGTGCGCTCCGCTGCGGTGGACATCGTGGTGGTCGACTCGGTGGCCGCCCTCACCCCCCGCGCTGAAATCGAAGGCGAGATGGGCGATCTGGCCGTTGGCAGCCAGGCCCGCCTGATGAGCCAGGCGATGCGCAAGATCACCGGCAACATCGGTAAATCCGGCTGCACCGTGATCTTCCTCAACCAGTTGCGCCAGAAAATCGGCGTGACCTACGGCAACCCCGAAACCACCACCGGCGGTAATGCCCTGAAGTTCTATGCCTCGGTGCGGCTCGATATCCGCCGCATCCAGACCCTCAAGCGCGGCACCGAGGAATACGGCATCCGCGCCAAGGTGAAGGTGGCCAAAAACAAGGTGGCGCCCCCCTTCCGCATCGCCGAGTTCGACATCCTGTTTGGCCGCGGCATCAGCACCGTGGGCTGCCTACTGGATCTGGCCGAGGAAAACGGCGTGGTGGTGCGCAAGGGTGCCTGGTACAGCTACGAGGGCGACAACATCGGCCAGGGCCGCGACAACACGATCACCTGGCTGGAGCAGAACCCCGAGCCCAAGGAGAAGATTGAGCTCCAGGTGCGCGAGAAGCTGAGCGAAACCAGCGATTCACTCAAGCCGGTGGCTGCCGCCGCCGCTCGCCTGGCCGCCAGCGGTAGCGCCTCCAGCACCAGCGAGGAGGCCGTGCCGGCCGCCAGCTGAACCCGGCGGGGTACTGGCTGGCGCCAGCCAGCACAACAAAAAGCCCCCGCCGTGCGGCGGGGGCAGAGCAACCAATGGATCGCGCCTCAGGCGCTGACAGTGGAAGCGACGGGGGCCGGAGAAACATGCAGCGCAGCGGCAACGCGCTCGAGCTCCTGGATGGCCTCAGCGCCTTCAAACTTCACCAGCTCGTGGCCGTTGCGGGATTCCACCCAGCTGATGCCGTAATCCGAGACGAGAAAACGCACCATGTGGCCATCACCGAGATCGGCCACAAACGAGGCCCCGTGGCCGTCACGGTCATCGCCGCAGACATAGCAAGTTGCAGCAAATCCCTGTTGCTGCAGACCATCAGCTAGAGCACGAAGGCTCATCACCAGGTCTTCAACAACCGATCGGTAGTGCTCAGCCAGACGCGCGAACATGGGCGCAGAGCATTGAATCCACCGATCCTAAGCTTTTCTTCAGGTTTGCGTGGGTAGGAATACTCAGGCCTGCGGGGGTGTCACGGTTCGCAAACGTGCCTGCGGCCGGCGGGATCAACCGTCCGCCAGGGTCCACCAGCCGGCAGCAGGGCCAATAAAGCGAACAATCACCCAGAACAGCACCAAAGCTCCGATCCCCACCCAGGCACCACGGGTGGTGATCTGCACAAATTGCTCGCCCTGGCGCTGGGTGAGCGGCAGCCACGGGGCCAGGCGCGGTGAGGTGTCGGCGGGCTTGGCCTTGGCCGGTTTGGGCCGAGGGGGCAATCCCTGTTCAGAGCGGCGCTTGGCCTCTCCCATCGAGCCGGTTCGCAACAGCGCCCCAGGCTAAAGGGCTCAATCCGGCCGCAACCGGGTGAGCTCCACCCAGGGCTCCAGGGCCTGCAGCACCGTGCGCCCCCAGCCCCTACGGCGCATCCGCCCATCGAGCACGGCCAAGCGGCCGCTGTTGCGGCGCACACCAGCGACCGCCAATTGCAAGCGCTGCAGGGCTTCCGGCAGCAGCAGCTCCCGGAACCAGTCGCGCCCCCGCAGGCGCAGCGCCGCCACGCGAGCGGCCGTAAGCGGATCTTCGAGGCTGGCGATCGGCAAGGTGGCGGCCACCAGCTGTGCCGGCAGCGGCAGGCGGCCCTGGTGCTCGAGCCACCACGGCCAGCTGCAACAGATCACGCCATTGCTCTCCGGCGCAGTGAGCTCATGGCCCACCCGTGTGCCGAATTCAGCGGCCAGAGCGCTGGTGAGCCGCAACCGCAGCCCATCGTCATCCACCAGCACCACCGTGAGGCCGCTCTGGCCGAGCACCAACCGGCGGCACTGATCGAGCAGGTGGGTGTCGTAGTGGGGGGCATTGGGCAGTGGCTGGCCCTGGGGTGCAAACAGTGGCAAGGGATCCAGCAACGGCGGATCCGCCAGGCTCAACTGCACCTGCGGCGTGAAACCCAGCACTGGGCCCTGGGTCTCCGGCCAGGGCCCCACCAGCACCACGCCGCGCTCCTGCAGCAGGCCAGGCAGTTCCGCCAGGGGCTGGAGCGGCTGGCGATGCCACTGCCACTGCAGCACGGTGGGATTCACCTGAGCCCAGCTGGTCCAGCCCTCACCGGCACACTCCAGCCAGCGCGGCCAGGGATCGGGGAGCGGGCCGAGCACCGCGAGCAACTGCCGCAGCGGCGCTTCTTCCTCCGGGGCAATCGCCACCTGCTGATGGGGGCCGCAGGGCCGGGCCAGCAGCCGCCGGCTGAGGCGTTCATGCAGCTGCAGCAAACTCGCCGCGGCCGATGGGAGGCTGCGGCGCAGCTGCTCCCAGTGACCCGTGTCGATCACCACGGCGAGGGCCTGGCGCAGCAGCGGCTCCAGCAGCTCCCCCTCCGGCACCACCAGCTGGTGATCCGCCAGGGCCCCAAGGCGCCAAGCCAACACCAACTGCTCATGCGACAGCAACCAGAGCTGGCCCGCTGGCGGGGGCTGCGGATCTTCCCAGCAGGCGAGGCTGAGGCCCACGGCCTCCAGCCGCGGCAATTCCACCTGGAGCAGCCGCTGCCGCAACACCGGGCTCACCACCATCGCCACGCGCTGGGGTTGCAGAGCCAGGGGCACGAGCAGGCCCAGCAGCCAGCTGGGATCACTGCCGGGGGCCAGGCGGATCAGGGTTTGGTCGCCGCGGCGCAGGCTGCGGGCCACCAACCGGCTCAAGGTGAGGTGATGGGGCCAGCGCGGTTCACCGGCCTGGCGGAGCAGGGCCTTGAGTTGGTGGTGGGCCCGCGCTTCCAGCATCGTGAAATCGTAGGAAGCTGGCCTGAAGCCACTGTTCAGAAATGACATCCAGCCAAGGGGAGTCCGCCCAGGGCCAGGGCGCCCTGCGCGAGCGGCCGGTGGGGCTGGTGGGGCTGGGTTTGATCGGTGGTTCGCTCGGGCTGGATCTCCAGGCCGCCGGCCTTGAGGTGCGGGCCCTGGTGCACCGCGCAAGCACCGCGGAACGGGCGCGAGAGCGGCAGCTGGCCCAGCACATCGACACCGATCCCGCCGTGCTGGAGGGCTGCGGCCTGATCGTGCTGGCCCTGCCCCTCGATCGGCTGCTCGAGCCACCGGCGGAGCTACTGGCGGCACTGCCTCCGGATGCGGTAATCACCGATGTGGGCTCGGTGAAGCAACCGGTGCTAGAGCGCTGGCAGCCGCTGCACCCGCGCTTCGTGGCCAGCCATCCGATGGCCGGCACGGCTGAGGCGGGTGTGGAAGCAGGCGTGGCAGGGCTGTTTGCCGGGCGCCCCTGGGTGGCCACCCCCAGCAGCAACACAGACCCGGCTGCTCTGGCGCTGGTGCAGGAGCTGGCCACCGTGGTGAAGGCCCAATGGCTGTGCTGTGAGGCCGCCGCCCACGACCGAGCTGTGGCCCTGATCTCCCACATGCCGGTACTGGTGAGCGCCGCACTGCTGGAGGCGGCGGAGCAGGGCGGCCATGCCGCCGGTGCCGAGGCCCTGGTGCGGCAGTTGGCCTCCAGCGGCTTCGCCGACACCAGCCGCATTGGCGGCGGCAACCCCGAGCTCGGAGCACTGATGGCGCGCTGCAACCGGGAGGCCGTGCTGCAGGCGATCGCGCACTACCGCCAGCAACTGGCCGAGCTGGAAACCCTGGTGGGGCAGCAAGCCTGGCCAGCCCTGCAGCAGCGGCTGGAGCACTGCCAGGCCCTGCGGCCAGAGTTTCTCTGACACCGCAGCGCTGGCGCCCAGTGTTTACGCCGCGAGCTGGAGCTCGCGGCCGCTGGCGGCGAGCAGCTGCCGGCAGGCGGTGAAGGCCGAGAGGCTCACCCCTGCAGTGCCCTCACCCGGATAGATCGCATCGCCGCAGAGCCACAGCCCATCCAGCGGCGTGCGGCTGGCCAAGCCGAAAGGCCCAAAGCGGCTGGGGTGCTGCCCAAGCCCCCCCACAAACCCGAAAGGCCGGCCGGTCCAGCCGGCGAACCCGCGCGGGGTGGCCAGCTCCACATGCAGGAACTGCTCCGGGCGCAGGCCAAGCAACTGCTGCAACCCCGCCTGAATCCCAGCCATCGCCTGTTGCTTGCGCTCCTGATAGGCGGGCTCGGGCAGACCAAACCAGGGCCGAGCGGCGGTGAACACACTGGCGATCACCGTGGCCTGGCCTTCGGGGGCGCGGCCATCGCCCTCAGCACTGATCGACACGAACAGGTTGCCGGGATCCCCCCACTCCAGCTGGGCATGCAACCCAAGATGGGAGGGCAGGCAGGCGCGCGGCACGGCGCCATAGAGCACCAGGGCGCCGGAGGGATCGGGGAATGCGGCGATCCGCTGGCGATAGCTCTGGGGCAGGCTCTCGCCCAGGAGATCCGGCAGCAGCTGAGGCGGCAGGGTGTTCACCACCTGCTCTGCCTCCAGCACAAACGGCCGCTGGCCGGCCACCACACCCTCCAGCTTCCAGCCACTGCCCACCGGTTTGAGGCTCTGGAGGCGATGGCGCAACCGCAGGCGGCCACCCGCCTGGGCCAAGGCCTGCTCCAGGGCAGTGCTGAGCCCCTGCATGGAGCCCTGCAGGTGCCAGAGCCCCAGCGGTGCCTGCGCCATGGCCAGCACCGTGGCGCCATAGAGCGCGGCGGTGCGATCGGCGGGTTCCTGGGAATAGAGCTTCAGCTGCAGATCGAGAAAGCGCCGCAGCCGCTGATCGCCGCCGCCGCCGCAGAGGCTGAGCAGATCAGCCACCGTGGCACCCACCAGCACGCCGCTGGCCAGGCTGGCCGGCCCCACAGCGCCTAGCAGCTGGCGCAGATCCCAGAGGCTGCGCGGAGGAAGCACCGGATCACGACCAGCGAAGGCCCAATTGCTCTGGTGCAGCCAGGCACAGAGCTGCCAGAAGCGTTCGCTGCCGGGGAACTGCCGCTGCCGTTCCTGCTGCCAGCGCGCCGGATCGCGCCAGAGCGCAATGGGCGCAGCCTCGCCAGCCAGCTGCACGCTGCAGCCCGGATCCAGCGGGGTGGCCTGGGGCAGCGGCAAGCCGAAATGGCGGAACAGCCGCTGATGGATCCCGCCCGGCTCAAACCCCGCCACCTGGGTGGCGCCCACATCAAAGGTGTAAGCCCCGCGGCGGAACGTGCCGGCGCAGCCACCGGTCTGGCTGTGGGCCTCGAGCAGCTCCACCTGCAGCCCCTCGGCGGCGAGCAAGGCTGCAGCGGTGAGGCCGGCGACGCCGCCCCCCACCACCGCCACATCACAACGGCTCAACATCCCGGCATGCTGGCAGCGCGCGCGTCTGGAGTGGCCATGCAGCAGCAGGTGATGGCGCGCTGGCTGGCGCAGCAGGGCCTGGAGCTGGCGGCGATGCAACCGGTGGGCGGCGGCTGCATCCACCGCGCCTGGCAGCTGGAGCTGCGCGATGGCAGCCGGCGTTTTGCCAAAACCAATCGCGTCGCGCTCCTGCCGGTGCTGGAGGCCGAGGCCGATGGTCTGGCCGCCTTGAGCGCCGCCGCGCAGCTGGAGCCAACGGCGACGCCACGTCCCTCGATTCCTGAACCCCTGGCCCTAGCGGAACTGGAGGGTGAGGCTGTGCTGCTGCTGAGCTGGCTGGAGCTGGGCGGCGGCAGCCAGCAGGGCTGGCTGGAACTAGGCCAAGGCCTCGCCCGGCTGCACCGATCCAGCCTGGCCAGCAGCGATGGGCGGTTCGGCTGGCACCAGAGCAACTTCATCGGCTCTGGCCCGCAACACAACAGCTGGCGCGGTAGCTGGGCCGGTTTCTTCAGCGAACAACGCCTAGGGGTTCAGCTGGAGCTCGCCGCGGCCGCCGGAAGGGCCTTACCCGAGGCGCGCGCCCTACTTGAACAGGTGCCGCACTGGCTAGCCGCCCATGAACCGGAGGCCTGCCTGGTGCATGGCGATCTGTGGAGCGGCAACGCCGGGCTGCTGATCGGCGGCGGCAGCGCCTTGTTTGATCCGGCGGTGTCCCGCTCCGATCGCGAGGTGGACCTAGCGATGGCGCGCCTATTCGGCGGCTTCCCAGCGGCCTTCTTCGAGGGGTACGAGCAGGAATGGCCCCTGCCCGCCGGACACCGGCAACGGGTGGAGCTGTACAACCTGTACCACCTGCTCAATCACGCCAACCTGTTCGGCGGCGGGTACTGGCAACAAAGTGCCGCCAGCATCCAGGCGCTGCTGCGCCACTGGAGCTGACGGCCAAATGCGGGCTCAGCCCAGGTATTCCTTGCGCAGGTTCTGAACTTTGGTGATCACCGCCGAGCGCTTGTCGCTGGTGGTGAGGTTCTGCCAGCTCCACTGACCCACCACCACCAGACCGAGCAGCTCGAGCAGGCCGGGCACCACGGGCAGCAGGTTGATGGTGTCGATCACGCCCTTGATCAGCACCTGGGCCACGATCACCACCACCAGCACGCCCACACCCTTGCCGATGCGGCCCATCTGGCTCCAATCGACCTTGTCGAGGGTCTCGTTCACCTTGCTCAGCACTTCGCTGTAGCGCTCACTGAAGCTGGCGCCGGCCTCGTCTGGAGCAGGACTGGCCTGATCCTTGAGGTCGGGGGTCTCGACGGTCATCGGCCAGATCGTGAATTATTGCTTCGCCATAAGGTATCCGGGTGCGTGCACCTACGCCAGAGCGACTGCAGTTCGATGGGCATTGCCTGATCGTTCTGGAGCGCACGCTGCTGGCAGCAGCACCAGAGGAAGGCTGCGCCCTGCTCCTGGGGGCACGCGAAGGTTCAACCCTGCGGTTGCAGTGGATCTGGCCCTGCCGGAATGCGTGGCAGCCCGCTCAAGAGAGGCCCCAACGCTTCAGCCTCGACCCGCGCGAGCAGCTGCTGGCCCAGCGCTGGTGCCGCAGCCGCGGCCTCACGGTGCTCGGCGCCGCCCACAGCCACCCCATCAGTGCAGCCGTGCCGTCTCCCACTGATCGAGCGCTGTGCGTCGGCCCCACGCTGATGCTGATCCGCAGCGGCCTCCCGCTAGGCCGAGCTGCCCTTCGCGCCTGGTGGATCCCAGACGCCAACCCTGAGAGCGCAGGCGACTGCGAAGCACTGCCGCCCCCCGTCGAGCTGCTGATCACAGTGGGAACTCCAGCACCGGGTGCCGAGCGTTTGGGAGAGTAGGGAGCTGGACAGCGTTTCGCTCGCCCCATGCTTCCCCCCGACACCACCGGCATCGAGCTCAGCCCCGATGAGGTGGCCCGCTTTGCGCGCCACCTGATCCTGCCGGAGGTGGGCATGGAGGGGCAAAAGCGCCTCAAGGCTTCCTCTGTGCTGTGCGTGGGCACCGGCGGCCTCGGCTCACCGCTATTGCTCTATCTGGCTGCTGCCGGCGTGGGCCGGATCGGCATCGTGGATTTCGATGTGGTGGATCACTCCAACCTGCAGCGTCAGGTGATCCACGGCACCAGCTGGGTGGGCAAGCCGAAGATCGAATCGGCCAAGGCGCGCATCCTCGAGATCAATCCCCACTGCCAGGTGGATCTCTACGAAACGGCGCTCACCAGTGAGAACGCCCTGGAGATTGTTCGTCCGTACGACATCGTCTGCGACGGCACGGACAACTTCCCCACCCGCTACCTGGTGAACGACGCCTGCGTGCTGCTGGGCAAGCCCAACGTGTACGGCTCGATCTTCCGCTTTGAAGGCCAGGCCACGGTGTTCAACCTGGATGCCGAAAGCCCCAACTACCGCGACCTGTTCCCCGAGCCGCCGCCGCCGGGCATGGTGCCCTCCTGCGCTGAAGGCGGCGTGGTGGGCGTGCTGCCCGGAATCATTGGCGTGATCCAGGCCACCGAGGCAGTGAAGATCATCACCGGCATCGGCACCACCCTCAGCGGCCGCCTACTGCTGTTCGACGCCCTGGGCATGAAGTTCCGCGAGCTCAAGCTGCGGCCCAACCCCGAGCGCCCGGTGATCGACAAACTGATCGACTACCAGGAGTTCTGCGGCGTAGGCGGCAGCGCCCCCGGCCAGGAGGAGGCCGGTGCGGTGGAGAGCATCAGCGTCAGCGAACTGAAGACCTTGCTCGATGGCGACACCTCCGGGATGGTGCTGATCGACGTGCGCAACCCGCCCGAGGCGGAAATTGCCGTGATCCCCGGCGCAACCTTGATCCCCCTCGATCAGATCGAGAACGGCACCGCTGTGGAGCGAATCAAGCAACTGGCCGCCGGCAAAACGCTCTACGCCCACTGCAAACTGGGCGGCCGCAGCGCCAAGGCCCTGATCGCCCTGAAGCGCCACGGCATCGAAGGCATCAACGTGGCCGGCGGCATCGACGCCTGGAGCCAAGAGGTGGATCCCAGCGTTCCGCGCTACTGAGTGGGTTCCAGGTAACGGGATCCAGCCAGACCATCCGCCCGGGCTCAGACCCGGGCTTCTTGCTGGCAGCGTTTTACGGGTGGCTCAGTAATCCACGCCGCGCTTGAGGTCCACGCCGCGCTCGGCGTAGTGCTTGTGGCACACCATTTCTGAGTGCACGGAGGCCAGATCGAAGTAAGCGGGCGGGTTTTTACAGCGCCCGGTGAGGATCACCTCGGTTTCGGAAGGTTTGCGCAGCAGGGTCTGCACGATCGGCTCCACCGGCAAGAGCTCGAGATCCACGGTGGGATTGATCTCATCGAGGATCACTGTTTTGTAGAGACCGCTGGAAATCGCGGCGCGGGCGATCTCCCAGGCCCGCTCGGCTTCCACGTAATCAATCGGCTGTTGTTGGCCGCGCCACACGATCGCGTCGCGGCCGGAGCGCAGGTGATCCACCAGGTGGGGATAGCTCTCGCGCAGAGCGGCGATCGCCGCGTCTTCGGTGTAGCCGCTGCCGCCTTTGAGCCACTGCAGGATCAGCACGCGGTGGCTCTTGTCTTGGGAGATGCCGCGGCCGATGGCCTGCAGGGCTTTGCCCAGGGCACTGGTGGATTTGCCCTTGCCCTCGCCGGTGTACACCTCGATCCCTTCCAGACCGGCAGGCGGGCGCTCGAAGCCGTCGGCATCCAGCTCCGCAGCAGCAGCGGCATCGAGGCGGCGGTGGGCGCGCATTTCCGAATGCAGATCGGCGATTGTCACCAACTGCCGCGGCGCGCCGCGGCCCGTCACGATCACTTCCATGCCGGCAGGTTTGGCCGCCAGGGTGCGCACCACGTCGTCGGTGTCGAGCAGGCCCAGATCGAGCACCGGATTGAGCTCATCGAGCACCACCACCGAATAGAGCTCGCTGGCGATGGCGCCTTTGGCGATGGTCCAGCCGCGCTGGGCCTCCTGGATATCGATGCGGGTGACCTCGCCCGCCCCGAAGAACTCACCGCGGCCGGTACGCACCTGATCGATCAGGTGGGGGAAGCCCTGCTGCAAGGCTTCGATGGCGGCGTCTTCGTCGTAGGCGCGGCCGGGCCCTTTGAGGAAGCGCAGCAGCAGCACTCGGGTTTGCTTCTGCTCGCAGATACCAAGGCCGATGGTGCGCAGCACCACCCCAAGCGCCGCCTGGCTTTTGCCCTTGCCCTCGCCGTCGTACACGTGCAGCTGGCCGTGGCTGCGTTCACTGCTGCCGGCGGCGGTGCGAATACCAATGCCCCGGCCCGTGCCGCGGCTGGTTGTGGTGGCGGAGGTTGCCTGCGGGGCCATGGCCAAGCCACTTACCGTCGGACTCTAACGAGGGCGTCCGGAAGGCCACCCACCCCGGTTTGCAGCGCTGATGCCGGCACAGTCCAGCCGCCAACCCCTCACGCTTCACCCCACGGTGGAGCAGCTCGAACCGGCACTGCACGAGGCCCTCGCCGCCCTGCGCCGCAGCATCGCCGCCCATCCAGCGGCGTTGGTGGCCTACTCGGGTGGTGTGGACAGCGCCCTAGTGGCGGCCATTGCCGCGGAGCAGTTGGGGGAGCGGGCCCAGGCGATCACGGGGGTGTCCCCGGCCCTGGCGCCGCACCTGCGCGAGGAGGCCCGGCAGCAGGCGGCCTGGATGGGCATCCAGCAACGAGAAATCCCCACTGCCGAACTCAACGATCCCGCCTACAGCAGCAATCCAGCCGAGCGCTGCTACGCCTGCAAGCGAGAGCTGCACAGCCTGCTGGCGGAGCTGCTGCAGGCGAGCGGCACCGCCGATGCCGTGGTGCTCGATGGGGTGAACCACGACGACCTCGGCGATCACCGCCCCGGCATCCGCGCCGCCCAGGAACGCCAGGTGATCTCACCGCTGGCGGAGCTGGGCATCAGCAAAGCCGGCGTGCGCGCCATCTCCCGGGCCCTAGGCTTCCCCTGGTGGGATAAACCAGCCCAGCCCTGCCTGGCCTCCCGCTTTCCCTACGGGGAAGCGATCAGCGCCGAGCGGCTGCAACGGGTGGCGGCGGCCGAGGCCTGGCTGCGCCAGCGGGGCTTTCAGGAGTTGCGGGTGCGCAGCCAGGGAGAAGCGGCGCGGATCGAACTACCGCCCGCGCAGCTCTCGCTCCTGCTTGAGCCCGGCTTACGAGAAGCCCTGGTGGCTGCCTTTCTCGATCTGGGCTTCACGGCCGTGAGCCTCGATCTCGAGGGCCTAGTGAGCGGCAAGCTCAACCGGGACCTGCCGCAGCACTGAGATGCAAGGCCACGAAACCCAGATCGCCACGCTGTTTGTGGCCGTGGCACTGGCGGCCTGGTTGCCCTCCCTGCTGCCCTGGCTGGCACTGCCTGCCGCGGTGCTGGAGCTGCTGCTGGGGATCGTGATCGGCCCCCACGGCCTGCAGCTCGACAGCAATGGCCCGGTGATCAGCCTGTTTTCCACCCTGGGCATGGCCGTGCTGTTCATGCGCGCCGGCTTTGAGGTGGAGCCGGAGATGGTGCGCGGCCGTTCGCTGCGGCTGGCCGTTGAAGGCTGGTTGGGGTCGGCCGGATTGGCCATCGCTGCTGCAGGGCTGCTGGTACTGCTCGGCGCCTTTCCAGCGCCAGGCTGGTCTTGGCTGGCGCTGGCTCTCTCCACCACAGCGATGGGCGTGGTGCAGCCCCTGCTGCGCGATCGCGGCGGGCTACCGGCGGGCTACACCCAGGCCCTGGTGAGCTCGGCCGGTGTTGGCGAAGTGCTGCCCACAATCCTGCTCAGCCTGGTGGTGGCTCGGGCGGATCGGATCGCCAACCAGGTGCTGATGATCCTGGCCTTCAGCGGCTTGTGCGCCCTGCTGCTGTGGTTGGCCATCCGCCACCGGCATCGCTGGGAGGCTTTTGTGGAGCGCACCATGCACGATTCGGCCCAGCTGCCGATCCGCCTGGCCATGGGCCTGCTGGTGCTGATGGTGGTGATCGGCAATCTGGTGCAGATCAACTTGGTGCTGGGTGCCCTGGTGACGGGCGTGTTGCTCCGCTACGGCACCAACGCCAACCAACGCCAAGCCCTGGCCGACCGGCTCGATGGATTGGGCAGCGGCTTTTTGATTCCGCTGTTCTTCATCAACTCAGGCATGCGCCTGGATTTCACTGCACTCGGCAGTCAGCCCCTCACCATCCTCTGGATTCCGGTGGTGGCGCTGGCGATGCTGTTGGTGCGCGGCGCGCCGATCTGGTGGCTGCAGCGCTTCAGCCTGCCGCCCCGGGCCCGGCTGGCCCTAGCTCTCGACTGCAGCACCCAGCTGCCGCTGGTGGTGGCCATCGCCATGCTGGCCCTGCAGCGCTCGGTGCTTTCGGCCAGCCAGGCCACAGCGCTGGTGGCAGGCGCGATGCTCACGGTGATGCTGTTTCCAGCCTTGGCGGCGCGGCAGCTGCGCAGCAGCGAGCAGCCATGAAAAAGCCCCTCCCGAGGGAGGGGCTGAGCAGGCCAGACAGCGCTGCGGTCAGGCAGCGGCTAGGGCGGGTTCGCGCTCAGCGCCAGCCACGGAACCCGGGGTTTCGCGGCGGAAGCTCTTGAGCTTGTAGTTACCGGCGTCGAGCTCTTCGCTGAGCACGATGCAGGCCCGTTCGGGCATGGTGTGATCACCGCAGGTGAACACATCCACAGCCGCGTAGCCGGATTCGGGCCAGGTGTGGATCGAGATATGGGATTCGGCCAGTAGAGCCAGCCCCGTCACACCCTGGGGGTCGAACCGGTGGGTGATCAGATTCAGGAGTGTGGCGCCAGCACGCTTCGCAGCGGTGGTGATGGCGTTCCTGAGGAAAGCCTCGTCGTCGAGCTTGGCGGAATCGCAGTTGTAAAGCTCGAGAATGCAGTGTTTACCCACCATTTCAGTGGCACTGGGTGCTTGGGGGCTCGCGGAGAAGGTCTCAGCTCCGGTCCATCCCGGGTTGGGGTGGAGGCAGGCCGCTTGGGTCATCAGATCCAGGCAAAACAGTTTGTCACCTTACTGGCTGGACAGCAGGCTGCCGGCCTCAACGGTCACCACCTGGGAACGCTGATGCCACCCGCCGCTGAAAGCCCCCAGGTGTGTGGCACTCACCAGGCACTGATGCCCCTCGCCCACAGCCTCCAGCAACAGCTGCTGCCGGCCTGGATCGAGCTCGGCCAGCACGTCGTCGAGCAGCAGCAGGGGCGGCTCCCCCCAGAGCTGCTGCACCAGCTCCAGCTCCGCCAGCTTCAAGGCGAGCACAAGCGTGCGCTGCTGGCCGGCTGAGCCATAGCGCCGGGCCGGCTGCTCCCCCAGCTCGAGGGCCACCTCATCGCGATGGGGCCCCACGCTGCACTGGCCAAGCCGCAGCTCCTCCGGCCGCTGCTGCCGCAGCTGCTCCAGCAGCGCATCACGCCAGGGCGCTTCCGCCTCCTCCCCTTCGAGCACGCTGCCGGGCACGTAGCGCAGCTGCAGCTGCTCGCGGCCGCCGCTGAGGCGCTCCTGCCAGGCCGCAGCCAGCGGCTCCAGGCGGCGCAGGGCCCTGAGACGACGCCGATGCAGGCGCGTGCCAATCAGGGCCATCTGCTGATCAAACGCCTCCAAGAGCTCTGGCTGCATGCCCGCCCCCAAACCGCGCCGAAGCAACTGCGAGCGCTGACGAAGCAGACGCCCATAGCGGCTGAGCAGCTCGGCATACACGGGTTCGAGCTGCAACACCACGCGATCGAGCCACTGGCGCCGCAGGGCCGGTTCGCCGCGCACCAGCTCCAGATCGAGGGCGCTGAAGCCCACACAACGCAGCGGACCGATCAGCTCGTGCTGCCGCTCCAGCACCTTGCCGTTGCGGCGCGCCTGCCTGCCGCCCTGGCGGCGCAGCTCCAGTTCCAGCTGATCGCCGCCCTCACAGGCGGCGCTGATCAGCGCCTGGCGCTCCCCCTGGCGGATCAGATCGCGGTCGCTGCTGCAGCGGTGCGAGCGCAGGCTGCCGAGCAGTTCCACCGCTTCGAGCAGGTTGGATTTGCCCTCGCCGTTGCGGCCGACCACCAGCAAGCGCGGCGCCTCGAAGGCGAGATTCAGGCCGCTGTAGTTACGGAACTGGCGCAGCTCCAGGCGATGCAGCCGAATGGGTCTGGGGAGCTCTGACGGCTAAGGTAAAGCCCGTGAGGTGCTGCTCCCGCGAGGGCATGTAGCTCAGTTGGATAGAGCATCAGATTCCGGTTCTGAGTGTCGGGGGTTCGAGTCCCTCCATGCTCGTGAGACACGGAGCCGCCCTCTCACTCCTCAGCCCTGCTTCGGCGGGGCTTTTTGATGCTTGGCGCTCTGCAAAAACGGCTGTGGCGCTGATCAGAGGCTGAGGCCCATGGCCCGGATCCCGCCGGGATCCACCACGAAGCCATGGCGTTTGAGGGCTTCCTGGGCCATGGGGGCTGCCGCCACCGAAATGCTGCAGCCCGGCAGCTCCCGCCGCAGCCGGCTCAAGGCGGTGTGCACGAGCACGATCATCAGCTGCTCCTGCTGGGGGTCGGCCGGATGGGCGCTGAGATCCCAGAGGTTGGCGTTCAGCGCCAGATCGCTGGTCACCCGCACAAAGCCCACCAGCTGATCGGCTGGATTGCGCACGCTCAGCTGCCAGGTGCTGCGCTCCAGGGCCGCTTCCAGCCTGGCCAGCGGCCGACTGGGGTCGCCGCACACCACCAACAGAGCGTTGAGCTCTTCAGCAAGAGGAGGCCGCTCGCTCTCAAGGCTGTACCCCTCGGGCAGAGCCGGCGGCTGCGGCTGCGAGCGGAAGGGAATCAGCAGGGAATCGAGCACAGCGCCGCCTCAGCCGGTGTTGCGCATGCCGGCGGCGATGCCATTGATCGTGAGCAGAGCCCCGCGCAGCAGCTCGCTGCGGCTGTAGGTGCGGCCGTCGTCGCTGGCAGCCGCCTCGCTCATGGGGGGCTGGCGGTTTTGATCGCGTAGGCGGCGCAGCAGTGCCACCTGCAGGTAGCCGAGCGGAACGATCGTGCGGTTGCGCAACTCCACCGAGAGCTGCAGGGCCGGATCGCCATCCAGCAGCCGCTGATGCCCGGTGATCGCGAGCACCAGATCGCGAGTGAGCACAAACTCCTTGGCGATCACCTCAAAGATCTGCTCAAAGGCTTCGCGCAGCTCCGGGCGCCCGAGCGAGCGCACGTAGTGATGGGCCAGATCCAGATCCACCTTCGAGAGGGTCATCTCCACCTTGGAGATCAGCATCCGGAAGAAGGGCCAGCGCTGATAGAGCTGCTGGAACAGCTCCAGCTGACCGGGATCAGCGTCGAGCTCCTCCTGCAGAGCTGCTCCCACACCAAACCAGCTGGGCAGCAGGAAACGGCTCTGGGTCCAGCCGAACACCCAGGGGATGGCGCGCAGGCTGGAGAGATCCTTGGCACCGCTTTTACGGCGCGCCGGCCGGCTGGAGATCTGCAGCTTGCTGATCTCCTCAATCGGTGTGCACTGCTGGAAGAAGGCCACCAGATCAGGGTTGTCGTGCACGAGGGCGCGGTAATGGCTGCGGGAGGAGGCCGCCAGCCGCGCCATCAGCTCATTCCAGTCGGGGGTGTCATCCACATGGCTGGTGATCAGGCTGTTCTGGATCACCGCGGTGGACACGGTTTCCAGGTTGTAGAGCGCCAGCTCCGGCAGGGAGTATTTGGAGGCGAGCACCTCGCCTTGCTCGGTGATCTTGATGCGGCCGTTGAGGGTGCCGCTGGGCTGGGCCAAGATCGCCTGGTAGGCCGGGCCGCCGCCGCGCCCCACAGAGCCGCCGCGGCCGTGGAAGATGCGCAGCGCCACGCTGTGGCGGGTGGCCAGCTGCTGCAGGGCGATCTGCGCCTGATGGATCTCCCAGTTACTGGAGAGGAAGCCTGAGTCCTTGTTGCTATCGGAGTAGCCGAGCATCAGCTCCTGCAAGGGCTTGCCGGTGGGGCTGGTGCTGGCGATCAGCTGCCGGTAGAAGGGCTCGCTGAACAGGCGCTCCATCACCGCCGGGGCGGCCTTGAGGTCTTCCACCGTTTCAAACAGCGGCACCACCAGCAGATCGGAGCGCTGAGCCATCGGATCCACCAGGCCGGCTTCCTTCGCCAGCAGCAGCACCTCCAGCAGATCCGACACCGTGTGACTCATCGAGATCACATAGGTGCGGCAGATGCGGCTGCCGAATTCCTGCTGCAGGCGATGCACCACCCGCAGCACATCGAAGGTTTCGGCGGTGGCGGGGCTCCACTGCACCGCAGGGGGAATCAGGGGCCGGCGGGTTTGCAGCTCGGTGAGCAGCCACTCCACCCGCTGGGCCTCTTCCATCTCGCCGTAGGGAACCGGCAGCTGCAGGTAGCGGCTTAGTTCATCGAGAGCATCGCTGTGGCGAGTGCTCTCTTGGCGGATGTCGAGGCTGGCCAGGCAGAAGGCAAAGGTGTGCACCTGGGCGATCAGGTTCTCCAGGGGCTCACAGCTCAGGCCTGTGCCCTGAAGGCTGTCGTTGATCAGCTCGAGGTCGGTGCGGAATTCGGTGACGGTGGCGTAGTGCAGCTCTGGGGCCGGGGCCGCGGCCAGCACGCCTTGGCCGAATTCCGGCAGAGGCGGGCGGGTTTCACCTGGGGCTTCCCAACCGGCGCTGGCCAACTGCTGGTTGCGCTGATGGGTGAGCCGCAGGCGCTCGAGCACGTAACTGAGCTTGAGCCGGTAGGGCTCAAGCCGGTAGCGAGCCGCGCGCTCCTCGTAAATCTCGGGAAAGCGCAGCCGGTCCATCTCCAGGGATTCGAGCAGCGGCGCACTCACCTGGCTCCACTGCATCGAGATGCTGAGCTGATCGCGCAGATCACCCACAGCCGCCACGTAGCGCTCGAGCATCAGCTGGCGCTGATAGCAGGCTGTTCGCCAGGTGATGTCTGGGGTGACCGAAGGATTGCCATCGCGGTCGGAGCCCACCCAGGAGCCGAAGGTGCAGAAGGCATCGCTCGGGGGCAGCACATCCGGGTAGGTGGCCGTGAGGGCGTTGCGGATGCGCTGCCGCAGCTGCGGCATGGCTCCGAAGAGCACCTGCTGGAAGTAGTGGAGGGCGTAATCCACCTCATCGAGCACCGAAGGCTTGAACTGATGCAGTTCATCGGTGCGCCACCACAGCCGGATCTCTTCCTCGAGCTGCAGGCGCAGGTTCTGGTGATCGTTGAGGTTGGAGGGCTGGCTCTGCTGCAGCTGCTGAATCAGGGCTGCCACCCGGCGCTGCTTGTGGCGCACGGTGTGGCGCACGATCTCGGTGGGGTGGGCGGTGAACACCAGCCGGATATCGAGCTCCACCAGCAGCTGCTCGATCTGCGCGGGCGGCACCCCCAGGGCCCTCAGCCGGGTGAAGAGCTCGCGGAAGGTGGCCGGTTCAGTCTGACTGGCCAGGGGTGGCACGAAAGGATCATTGAGATCCTCCGGGTGATGGGCTCTGAGGCTGGCGAGATAGCTGTCTTCCTCGATGTGCTGCTCAAGGATGTTGACCAGCTGGAAATAGAGCGAAAAGGCGCGGGCGGCAGCGATGGCCTCCGCCAGATCCATTTCGCGGATCACTTGAATGATTTCAGCCGTGGAGCGCTCGGTGGCCTCCACGGAAGCAGCATCGCCAGGCAGACCATCCACCGCGCAGCTGATCTCTTTCATGCGCAGCAGCCGCTCCGCCTGCTGCGGCGGACATTCACTGCGCAGCACCGTCTGCCAGAGGTCTTCCACCAGCTCGAGCCGCTCATCGAGCAGACGCATCACCCGGGGCTCAACCGCGACAGCAGAGGCTTCGTTGGCGGCGAGGGTGAGCCCCATGGAACTGTGCGAGGCGAAGACGTTGGCCATGATCATCCCAAAGGGGCTGCGCCGTCTGTCGCAAGCAAGGCCATGAGCTCGCTTTCGCGCTGGGCCATCGCAGCAGCCCCTGCCGCGATCAAGGGCGCCACGGCCGTGCCGGCAGCATGGGCCGAGATCCATTGCTGCGCCTGGTTGCCCGCCTGCAGCACGCCGTGGAGAGGCGCCAACCAGCGCTCCATCCCCAACTGCTGAGCCAAAGGGACCAGCGCCTCCAGCTCCGTGGCCAGCCAGTGGCGGGCGCGCAGGGGCTCACCGCCTCGCCAATGCCGCAGCTCCGCATCGAGACTGCTGCGGGCCGCGGCCCGATCGTTGGCATCGGCCAGCTCCGCCAGTTGTTCAAGGCTGAAGGTGCTGGCGTGCAGCGGGTCGTGGGCCTTGGGATCGCTAAGCAACTGCTGAATGCGGAGCTCGGCAAAGGCCGTGATCGCCAGCAACAGCAGTGGATCGGCAATCAGATCGCAGATGCGGATCTCCAGCCGGTTGAGATCGTGGGGCCGGTCGTCGCCATTGGGGCGCACCGAGGTCCAGAGGTGGCGCACGTTTTGCATGGTGCCCAGCTCGAGCTGCTCCTCCACCCAGCGCACGTAGTGCTGATGGCTCTCAAACAGCGGCACCTGCTCCGGGGTGAGCGGGAACTGCAACCAGCGCTGGGAATGGGCGCCAGTGGCCGCCCCATCCAAAAACGGTGAGCTGGCGCTCAGGGCCAGCAACAGCGCCGCCTCACAGCGCACCAACCGGCAGGCCGCAAACAGGGCCTCCATATCGGTGAGGCCAAGGTTGATGTGCACGCTGGCCGTCACCACCCGGGTGCCGTAGGTGGCCTCGATGTAGGCGTGATAAGGGTTATCTGGATTAGAGCGCTCGAAGCGGTGGCTATCGCCGGTGCTCAAGGTGCTGCCAGGAAGGAGAGTGAGCTCCCTGTTTGCCAGCCAATGGCGCAGGCGCAGCCGCGGCTCCAGCAACAGCTGCAGCTGCTCGGTGTAACTGGCCGCCGGCGGAGTGGTGTATTCGAGGTTGCGGCAGTCGGGTTCGGTGACGAAGCCCTCGAGGGCCGCTGCGGCCTCAGCGGAGCAACCCACCACCGTGCCGTCGGCGCGGCCGGTGTAGAGCTCCACCTCGAAGCCCTTGAGCAACAGCGGTTGGCTCATGCCAGACAAGCCAGAGCTTTGAGCATGCCGCGGGCCTTGTTGAGGGTTTCCTGGAACTCGGAAGCCGGCACGGAATCCGCCACCAGCCCAGCACCAGCCTGCACCTGCACCCGCCAACCGCCGCCCTCCGCTGGCAGCACCACCATCGTGCGGATCGTGATGGCGGTGTTGAGGGCGCCGCCGAGATCCATGGCGCCGTACACACCGGAATAGGGCCCGCGCGCATCGGGTTCGAGGGCGTTGATCAGCTGCATGGCGCGGATCTTGGGGGCGCCGCTCACGGTGCCGGCCGGGAAAGAAGCCATCAGCAGATCCCACACATCGCGCTGGGGATCGAGCAATCCCTCCACCTCACTCACGATGTGCATCACGTGGGAGTAGCGCTCGATCACCATCAGCTCACTCACGCTGACGCTGCCGGGCTGGCAGACGCGCCCGAGATCGTTGCGGCCCAGATCCACCAGCATCACGTGCTCGGCCCGCTCCTTGGGATCGGCCAGCAGATCGGCTTCAAGCGCCCGATCCTCCGCCTCATCAGCGCCGCGGGGCCTTGTGCCGGCAATCGGTCGCAACGACGCTTTCACCCGGCCACTGCCATCGGCCATGGGTTCGGCCTTCACCATCACCTCCGGGCTGGAGCCAATCAGGTGCCAGCCGCCGAAGTTGAAGAACGCCATATAGGGCGAGGGATTCACCATCCGCAGGCTGCGATACAGCTCAAAGGGCTCTCGCTGCACCTGCGTTTCCAGCCGCTGGCTGATCACCAGCTGGAACACATCGCCCGCCGCGATGTGGTCTTTGGCGGTGAGCACCGCTGCCTCGAAATCCTCGCGGCTGCGGTTGCTGCGGGTAGGCAGTTCGGCCGTGGGTGATTCACGCCAATCGAGCGGCGTGAGATCAGGCGGCAGCGGGGCGTGCATGCGCCGCTCCAGCCGATCCAGGCGCTGGATCGCCGCGTCGTAGGCGGCGGCAGGATCCGCACCATCGGTGCAATCGGCATAGGCCACGGCCGTGATCTGCCGCTTCACCTGATCGAACACCAGCAGGCTGTCGGCGAGCATCCAGCAGCCATCCGGCGGGCCATCCGCAGCGGTGGGATGCACCGGCACGGTGGGCTCAATCCAGCGAATCAGCTCATAGCCCCAGAAGCCAAACAGCTGACCCACCGGCGGCAGGCCTGGGATCGATGAGGGGGTGTAGGGCTGCAGCGCCTCCCGCAGTAGATCGAAGGGATTGCCGCTGCGCTGGCTGCGGCGACCATCGCGCCAGCACTGCTCCGCCTGATCGCCGCGCACCGTGAGCGTCCACAGCGGATCGCTCACCACAAAGCTCCAGCGGCCGATGCGCTCGCCGCCCTCCACGCTCTCCAGCAGCACGCCGTGCTCGCTGCCCGATCCCACCTTCAGCCAGGTGGTGAGCGGTGTTTCCAGATCCGCCGGCCAAGTGCGCCAGATGGGGATGTAGCTGCTGCCCGCCTGAGCCTGGGCCAGAACAGTGGCGCGGTCGGGAGAAGGCATCACGGGGCGTGCAGGCAAAAAAAACGGGGCGCCTGGCCCCGCCTTTATAGAGGTTGATCGCCCCGCTGCTGGCAGCCAGGCAGGGCGTTCAGCCCTCAGGAATCGAAGGTGTTCTTGCCGGTGAACTTGATGCTGGCGGGGTTGCCGTTCTGACCGATGCGGCGAGCGTTGTGACCCACCATCTGACGGCCTTCGTTCACCTTCTCGGGGAACACACCATCTTTGGGGTGCAGGAACTCGGTGTCACCGCCGGGGAAGATCCGGTAGATCTTGTAGTCCTCGATGCGGGGCTTGAACTTGGTGCGCAGCTGGGTGCCCAGGGCCAGACACTGTTCCTTACGAGCGAAATACATGATGTTTTCGCCCTCATTCATGTGGGCGGCGCCACCGGTGGGAAGCTCGAAGGCCTGAACCTTGCTGCTGGTCCAGGTGATGGCGTACTTCTCTTCGGTTTCAGCGGCGTTGAGAAGACCGCCCGTGCTGCCGATGTACTTCGGGAGTTGACCGCTCAATGCCATGGCTGTTCCGGAGAGGGGAGTCGGCGGACCGCAGACCGTTTCGACCGGAAGCTAGCACCGTGTTTTGGGCCCAACAGCCGCTCGCAGCGGGGTCTTCACACCCGTCAACAAACGGCTGCGTTCAGCTGAGGGCCACGGGGAAAAACACGGTGAGATCGTTGCCAGCCCGCTCCGCCAATCTCCCCCCCAGGCTGTGAAACAAGCGCTGGGTGGCCTGGCGGCTGAGCTGCAGGCTGCCGGTGCCGGGGTTCCAGCTGAGCACGGGCCCCACCCGCTCCGCTGCTGCGGCTTCACCCGGCTCCACCAGCACCGCCGCACTGGCGCTGAAGCGCAATTTGAGGCGAGCTCCAGCGGGCTGCAGGCTCAGGCGCACCACCGCACCAGCCGGCAAGCCGCGGCTGAAGCGATCCACCAAGCCACCCAGCACCGTTTCGAGCCGCGCCGGATCGCTCAGCACCAGCGGCAACTCAGGGCTGCAGCGGAGCTCCAGCGCCAAGCTGCGGCGCAGCAACTGCCGGCTCCACACCGGCTCGAGCTGCTCCAGCAGCCGCGCCAGATCGGTGCGGGCCAGGGCCTGGTCGCCCGTGGGGGGCTCCCGCTGCAGTTCCGCCGCCAGAAAGATCAGCCCGAAGCGATCGATCTGCTCGCTGCACTCCCCATCGATCTGTTGCAGGCGCTGGCGCACCAGCTCGGGCAGATCACTGCGGCGCAGCAGCGACCGGATCAAGGTGCGAATCGTGGCCAGCGGTGTGCGCACCTCATGGGTGAGGGCCTCCAGCAGGGCCAGTTCGCTGCTGGGGCCTGAGGCGGCCGTGGCATCGGCGGCGGCGCTGCGGTGCACCAGCGGCTGCAGGGTGAGGCTGGGTGCCATGGCCGCCAGCCGCTCCGCCAGCCGCGGCCAGAAGCGTTGGGCCAGTTGCTCATCGCTCTGCAGCGGCCCCAGGGCCTGAATCGCCTGGCGCAGCCGCTGGCCCTGCTCGGGGTCGGTGTGTTGCAGGCGCTCATCCAACAGGCTGAGGGCCGCGGAGAGGGTGGGCGGATCAAAGCGCACCACCAGCCGCCGCTGGCCGGGATCTCCCAGCAGCGCCATGGCCACCTGCAGCCGCGGGGTGAGCACCAGCAGCAGTGGGTCGGTGCCATCGGCTTCCAGCAGCGGCAGGCGCTGAAACCCACCGGCGGCCCGCGCCGGCGCCGTGCTCACCCCCGGCGGCAACAGCGGCGAACCGGCCTGCAACAGATCCCCCAGCTCAGCCGGCGCCCACACCCAGCCCTGCAGCTGCTGCAGCAAGGCGGGCTCATGCAACGCCGGCAGCGGCGAGGCCAGCCACACGCCCTGCTGAGCGCCCAGGGGCAGCAAAAAGTCGTCTTGCAAGGTGGCGAGGGCTGCCCACCATTGGCGCCGCACGCTGTCGTCGTCGCTGCTGCCCGCTGGCACCCCCTCCGCCAGCCGCTGCCGCAGCTGCTCCAGGCTCAGCGGCTCTGCAGCGCTCACCAGCGGGCAGCCCCTTGATGCCCGCCGCGGCGGGCCACCGAGGCGCACAGCCCCAGCGCGATGAAGTTCACCAACATCGCCGAGCGGCCATAGCTCAGCCACGGCAGGGGAATACCGGTGATCGGCCCCAGGCCGATGGTCATGTTGATGTTCACCACCACCTGGAACATCACCATCGCCCCCACGCCCACCACCACCAGCGACTCCACATCGCTGCGGGCCTTGCCGGCGATCTGCAGCAGACGCCAGATCCAGAACACAAAGCCCAGCACCGCCAGCACCGAGCCCACAAAGCCCAGCTCCTCGCCCAGGGCACTGAAGATGAAATCGGTGTGCTGCTCCGGGATGAAGCGCAGCAGGGTGAGATGGCCCTGCAGCAAGCCCGTGCCGAACCAGCCTCCAGAGCCGATACCCACGGTGCTCTGCAGGAGGTGATAGCCCCCACCGAGCGGATCCTGATTGGGATCGAGAAACAGGGTGAGGCGATCGCGCTGGTGGGGCTGCAGGAAGTTGTTCCACAACCACGGGGTGGCCACAGCGAAGAGCCCCTGCACCGCAAGCACCAGTGCGAGGCCGGCGCGCTTCCAGGGCAGGCTCTTCCAGGCCAGCAAACCCATGGCCGGAATCCAGGCCAGCAGCAGCCACGGGAACACCCCCGCCACGATCGCGGTGATCACCGGCGAGAGGAAGAGCACCACCCAGCTGCCGGGCATGCCCGACCAAAACATCATCACCAGCAGCACCGCTCCAAACACCAAGGAGGTGCCCAGATCGGGCTGCACCAGCACCAGCAGCCAGGGGAAGCTGATGATCGCCACCGGCCGCACCAGATCCACCGGGCGCTCCACCGGATGGCGCGAGAGCACCCGTGCAAGCAGCAGGATCGCGCCGATCTTGGCGAACTCTGAGGGCTGCACATTGAAGCCGGCGATGTTGATCCAGCTCTGGGCGCCGAGGGCACTCACCCCCACCACCCGCACCGCGATCAAGCTGGCCGCTGTGACGCCATAGATCACCCAGGGCCAGCGGGTGATGCTCTCCACCGGCACGCGGGCCAGGCCGAGGGCAATGGCCAAGCCCACCGCTGCGGTGATCCAGTGCTGGTACCAATCGGCGTAATCCGCCTGGCGCTGGGTGCTGGCGATCAGGATTCCCGACACGAAAATCATCGCGAGGGGAATCCACCAGAGCAGCTTGTCGACGCGGTCGACCCAGCGGCGCCGGCGCGGCCCACCGGCCGCGAACATGGCGCTGCGGCGCCGGCCCCAAAGCCCCAGCAGGGTCATGCGGCGGCCGCCAGCGGCATGCTTGCCGCCAGGTCGCGAAACGCCTGAGCGGTGGCTGATTCAGGAGCACTGAGCACCGCCGGCCGGCCACCATCACCGCCCTGCACCACCGCCAGTTCCATCGGCAACTGCGCCAGCAGCGGCACCCCGCTCTCCTGCGCGAGCTGCGCGCCGCCACCGGAGCCAAACAGCTCGTAGCGCTTCTCGGGCGCATCGGGCGGGATGAAGGCCGTCATGTTCTCCACCACGCCCAGCACGGGCACGCCGAGCTGCTGGAACATCGCCAAGCCGCGGCGCGCATCCTGCAGCGACACCATCTGCGGCGTGGTGACGATGATCACGCCCGCCATCGGCACCGCCTGGGCCAGGCTGAGCTGGGCATCGCCGGTGCCGGGGGGCAGATCCACCACAAGCACATCGCGTTCACCCCACTCCACCTGATAGAGGAACTGGCGAATGATGCCGTTGAGCATCGGGCCGCGCCAGATCACCGGCTGATCGGCATCAATCAGCAGCCCCATCGACACCATGGCGATGCCGCAGCTCTCCAGCGGCGTGAGGATCTGAGCATTGCCGCTGCCGCTCACCTGCGGCGTTTGATCCGCCACCCCGAGCATCGTGGGGGCATTGGGGCCGTAGATATCCGCATCGAGCAGGCCCACCTTCAGGCCGGAGGCCGCCAGGGCACAGGCCAGGTTCACGGCCACGGTGCTCTTGCCCACACCGCCCTTGCCGCTGCTCACGGCAATCACCTGCTTCACGCCTGGGATCGACTGCTTCTCAGGGCCGCCGCCGCCATGGCCCGCCGCACCGATCGGCGCCTGCTGATGGTTGGCCGCGGGGGCCGGCGGAGGTGCCAGCTCAATCTGCACATCCTCGATACCGCCCACCTGCAGCAGGGCACCGCGGGCATCAGCCGCGATGCGCTCGCGCTGGGCATTGGCATAGCCAGGCAGAGCCAGGCGGAACACCACCCGGTGGTTCTGCACGCGCACCTGCTGAATCCATTGCAGCTCCAGCAAGCTGCGGCCGCTGCCGGCATCGGTGAGGGGCTCGAGGGCGGCGAGGGCCTGGGCTAAGGCCTGATCTGCGCTGGCCATCGGGCGGGTGGAAAGGATCCGGATCCTAGAAGCGGTGGCTGGAGGGGCCTGAAGCGGCGCCTGATCCGCTGCGGGCACAGCGCCAGCGTGATCACGAACCCTCTCGAAAACTTGTGCCTCGGCCCGGTGAGCTGAAAAGGTGAGGCGGTTTGCCTGAGCCCCCCGGGCGGTTGGATTGATGTTGAAGGGCCTGCTGTCGCGAGCCAAAGCCAAGCTGGGCAGCGCACCCGACGCCGCTCCAACCCTGGAGGCTCCACCGGCCGATTCGCGTCAGCGGGCCAAAGCGCTGCTGATGGGCCTGCAGGATTCGATCTGCGCCGGCTTGGAGCAGCTCGACGGCAGCGGGCGCTTTGCAGAAGAAAGCTGGGTGCGGCCCGAGGGCGGCGGCGGCCGTTCCCGCGTGATGAAGGGCGGCCGCGTGTTCGAGCAGGGCGGCGTGAACTTCTCTGAAGTGGAAGGCAGTGAGCTGCCCCCTTCGATCCTCAGCCAGCGCCCGGAAGCCAAAGGCCACCGCTGGTTCGCCACCGGCACTTCGATGGTGCTGCACCCGCGCAACCCCTATATCCCCACCGTTCACCTCAATTACCGCTATTTCGAAGCGGGACCGGTGTGGTGGTTCGGCGGCGGCGCCGACCTCACCCCCTACTACCCCTTCCTCGAAGACGCCAAGCACTTCCACCGCACCCTCAAAGGCGCCTGCGACAGCGTGAACCCCGCCTTCTACGAGGTGTTCAAGCCTTGGTGCGACGAATACTTCTATTTGAAGCACCGCGATGAAACCCGCGGCGTTGGCGGGATCTTCTACGACTACCAAGACCCCCGCGGCGTTCTCTACAAAGGCCAGACGCCCCAAGGCCCCGCCGCCGCCGCCGGCCAACGGGTGGGCGCTCAGCCCCAGAGCTGGGAGCAACTGTTTGCCCTGGCCAGCGCCTGCGGCAATGCCTTCCTGCCCAGCTACGTCCCGATCGCCGAGAAGCGCCACAACACCCCCTACGGCGAGCGGGAGCGCCAGTTCCAGCTGTATCGCCGCGGCCGCTATGTGGAGTTCAACCTGGTGTTCGACCGGGGCACGATCTTCGGCCTGCAGACCAACGGCCGCACCGAGTCAATCCTGATGTCGCTGCCGCCGCTGGTGCGCTGGGAGTACGGCTACCAGCCCGAGGCCGGCAGCCGCGAGGCCCTGCTCACCGAGCTGTTCACCAAGCCCCAGAACTGGCTGGGCGATGACTCACTGGTCGCCCGCTGCGAGCCCCACGGGGCTGTGAACTGAGGCGGGCTTGAGGCCCGCGGCGGCAGTGGGTTCAGCCACGCCGCCAACACCCAGCTCCAGAGCATTCACCACCCGTGCGGTAATCGCAGCGAGGGCCTGCTCGCGGGTGGCTGGATTGCGCAGCGCCGGCTCCAGAGGAGCCTCGAGCTTGCCGATCTCCAGGATCGTGATGCCGCGGCGGGGGCCACCCAGGCCGCCGCGGAACTGGCGCGGGTAACCGCCGAACGCCTGGGCGAGGCTTTCATCAATGCTGCTGTGGGGGCGGTGCAGGGCCGGGATCACCCCAGAACCCACCCCATCGGGGCCGTAGGCATCGAAGTGAATCTCGAGGGCATAGCCACCCGCGGCGGCATGGGCCTTGCCCACACTCCAGTTGGTGCGGGGGTCGTCGCCGTTGTGGATGGTGCGCACCAGCGGGTCGTAGAAGCGGATGTTGAGCCCGCGCTGACGGCCCAGCTCCACCACCCGGCGGGCCACCTCGAGGTTCCAGTAGAGCTCGTCGCGGATGCCGGGCTGCATCGGGCGTGCACCAGCCAGATCCACGGCGGCGCCAGAGGTTCCGGCCCCGGGGATGCCCTGAGAATCCGCATGGCCGGCCATCACCAGGATCTCCACCTCACGCCCAACGGCGCGGCGGCCCACCCAGTCGCGCTGGAGGCGGCTGCGCACACCCGTGAGCGGATCGCTGCCGCCACTGCGGGGTGCGGGCGCCTCGGCCGCCGCCGCCAAGCCCAAGGTGGCCAGCAGCAAGCCTGCCAGCAGCACACTGCGGCGAAGACCGCTGAGGCAGGCCATGCGGGAAGGCGGCGGTGTCAGCGCACCACTCTGGCTCAGATCGGGGAGCTGAGCAGGTTGCCGTCGCTGAACAGCCCCAGCTGCGGCCCGAGCTCCTGCTCGAGGGCAATCAGCTCGTCGCGATGGGCCCTTAAACGCAGGGCGCTGCCGGTGGCCTCATCGTGGCTGATCAGGCGCAGCTCCACCGATTCATCGCGGGCCGCGCGGCGGCGATAGAGCACACCGGCCAAAGGGCCCAGGGCGATCAGCAGCAGCGGCCACCAGTGCAGCTGGGGCAGAAGCTGGCGCAGCACGAGGCCCAGGCAGCCAGCACCCACACCCCCCAGCAGCGAGAGCAGCACCGCCAACCCTCCGCTGGCCTGCACCTGGCCGCGGAACCGCAGCAGACGCCGCTCAGGATTGCTTTCCTGCTCCAGCCAACCGCGCTGCTTCAGCCAATCGGCCATCACCGGGAGCACCTCCAGGGGCGGCCGCGACGAGCGCACCTCCACCACGGTGGTGCGGTCTTTACTGGCGGCCCGCAGGAAGAACACCAGGCCGACAGCCAGGAGCAGGGTAAGCAGCAGGGTGGAACCCAGAGCTGGGGGCATGCGCGCCGCCATGCAGATGCGCTTCATTCTCCTCAAGCCAATGCCGCCATGGCGTCATCAGCTCCAGCGCAGCCTGCCGGTGGGTGTCCTGCAGGTGAAGCATGCGGCGGGGACGCCCCCGACTGGGGCAGCGCTGGCTGTAGGTGCTGATCGCCCCCTCGTGATCGAGGAAGTGAATGGCCTGCTGCAGCACCGTTTCCGAGAGCCTCAGCTTGGGGTGGGCATCGCTGAGGTCGTGCATCAAGGCGGTGGGGTAGCTGTCGTGATCCAGCAGGCACTCGAGGATCCAGCACACCGCCAGCTCCAACCCCAGGTGCTGAATGGGGGGCTGCTCAAAAAAGGCCTGGATGGCTCCAAGGCCCGCAAGCTCCGGAGAACGGGGAGATCGCATCACAAGCGCGAAGCAGCACACCCACCTGCTAGCGCAATCTCATTTCGATTTTCAAGAGCGAAAGATGATCTTGGGTTTTGGTGCTGTTCGCCCGGCCGTCCACGACGATGGCCTCAGCTCCTGTCAACGCCTTGTCCAGCCCCACAGCGCCGGCCGCCGGCTCCAGCCCGGCCCGCTTCGCCGTGCTCGATGCCGACCTCACGCCGGAATGGCATGAGCTGCTCGGCCGCTCCAGCGCCCTGGCGGTGGACACCGAAGCCATGGGTCTTGTGCATGGCCGCGATCGGCTCTGCCTAGTGCAGATCAGCGACGATCAAGACAACGTGTGCTGCATCCGCATCCTGCGGGGGCAGAGCGAAGCGCCGCTGCTCAAGCAGTTGATGGAGCGCGCCGACATCGTGAAGGTGTTCCACTTCGCTCGCTTCGATGTGGCCGCGCTGGGCGAGGGGCTCGGCATCGCCGTGAACCCACTGTTTTGCACCAAGGTGGCCAGCCGTCTGGCCCGCACGTACACCAACCGCCACGGCCTCAAGGAGCTGGTTGCCGAACTGTGCGGCGTGGAGCTCGACAAAGGCGCCCAGAGCAGCGACTGGGGCCGCGTGGAGGAGCTGAGTGAAGCGCAGCTGGCCTACGCCGCCAATGATGTGCGCTATCTGCTGCCGGCCCGGGAGCGGCTGATCCAGATGCTGGAGCGCGAGGAACGCCTGGATCTGGCCCAACGCAGCTTCCAGTGCATCCCGGTGATCGCAGAACTCGATCGCGGCCGCTACGGCGCGATCTTCGAGCACCGCAGCTGAGGCCAGGGGCGGCTCAGTCGTCGCCCAGATAGTTCGCCTCTTCCGCCACAGCTTCCAGCAGCACATCGAGCAGCTGGCGCGACTCCTGCCCCACGCCTTCGCTCTCCAGCAGCAGGCGCTGGGCGATCAGGAGCCGGCCGGCTGGATCGCGCACCCCCTCCTTGGACGCCACCACGTCCACCTTGCGGCGAGCCGCAGCAATGCTGATGCTCAAAGCGCTGGCCAGCTTTCCGCAGGCGGTCACGTAGTCCTTGTCCTGGGGGGCTGCCATGCGGGCTGCAAGAGGCGTCAGCCCATCATCCCGCCTGGCCCACTAGCGGGACGGAGCAGCCGCTGCTCCAGCAACAGGGCCAGGGCCTCACTGCCCCCGGCGGGGCCCATCCGCCGCGCGCCGATCCGGCCCAGCGCCGCCCGCCGCTGCGGATCGCGCAGCAGCTGCGCCAGGGCCTGGGCCAACGCCTGCGGCGTGCGGCACACCGCCACAGATCCCCCCAATAAGCGGCTCTGGCGCTGGGCAAAGCCAAGCTTGAACTGCGGGCCTGGCCCCGGCAACGACAACGCCGGTACCCCAAGCCCCACCAACTGCTCCGTCGCGGTGCCCGCGGCCGCCAGGCCCACCTCGGCGCAGCCGGCCCAAGCCGCAAACCGCCCGGGCCCCACCAACAGCAGCACGCTGCCGCGCTGCCAAGCCGCTGCCGCCTGGGCTGGCGGCGGCCCAGGCACGGGCTCAAACCCCAGCTGCAGTAGCAGCGGAGCCCACTCCTCGGGCGAGGGCCGCGAGCCGCAAGGGGCCAGCAGCAACAGAGGTTCGGCTTCGCGGAGCAGGTCGAGGGCCTCCAGCAGGCGGCGCAGGTTGCCCAGGGCTTCGGGCATGCGGCTGCCACCGAGCAACAGCAGCCGGCGGCGCCCCTGCAGCACTGGCGGTAGAGGCTCAGCCTGCAGGCCATCCATCATCGGGTTGCCCGGCGCCAGCGCGTCCACGCCATGGCGGCGCAAACCGCGGGCGGTGAGGGCATCGCGCATGGCCACCAGGCGGCAGCGACGCCTCGCCATCAAGGCCCATTCCCAGGGATCCCACTCACTGCCCTTGCAGCGGTGATAAAGCGCCGCCAGACCGGCTGAACCAGGCCCGCTCGCCCAGGTGTAATCGCTCTTGGGGGTGCCAAGGAAGCCGTAGGGCGCACCGCTGCCCCAGGCCAGCAGCAGCGGCAGCAGATCACCCACCGCCAACACGGGATCACCGCTGCGCCCCCAGCGGCGCACCAGCCGCCACTGCCGCCAGCTCAGGCCCAGCACCCCAGCCCCGAGATCAGCCAGCAAGCCCCGCAAGCTCTGATTGCTAAAACCGCCGCTAGGCAGCTGGCGGCGCGGTCCGATCCGCCGCACCACCCCAGCCGCCTCAGCCGCGGCAAACGCACCGCCCTTCCCCACCAGGGGCAGTACCGCAATCTCCAACTCGGGCCTGCGGCGATGAAGCGCCTGTAGCACCCGCAGGGCGATCAGGTCCTCCCCATGGCCGTTGCTCAGCACCAGCAAACGGCCGGGCATCCCGTGACTGATACGATCCGCCCTGGGAGTTTGCTCCCGCAAGGCGGCATGGCCAAGTGGTAAGGCAGAGGATTGCAAATCCTTTACCCCCAGTTCGAATCTGGGTGCCGCCTCTCGTTTCCGATCAGCGCAGCTGAGCCTGGATGATCCACGGCGGCTCTCCGAGGGCCGCTAGATCGCTGTTCAACGCTTCGCAGCGCAGATCACTGGGGTCGATCTGGCAGCCACCGCGCACCGACCAGGTTCGCGGCAGCGACTGCACCAGGCCGCGCCCATCAAAGCGAGCCAGGCTGAGGCTTACGAGTCTGAAGCTGAGCGGACGCTTGAGGGAGCAACTGCCATTGCGGCAGCCCATCGGTTCGCTGCCCTCCACCAAGGCACCCACCAAGGTGAGCCGGATCGAGGCTCCGGGCTCTTTGGCGTCGGCCTGCAGACTCAGGCGCAGCACATCCGAGCTGCGTTGATCCAGCTGCAGCTCCTGGCAGCGCAGCCGCGGCGCCGCTCCGTGTTCCACCACGCAGCTGTTGGGGCGGTAGCGCCAACGGCCAAAGGCCTCTTCCTCGGCCGCCAAGGGCTGCCAGGGCCCCAGCAGGAGCCCAGCTGCTGCCAGCACGGCACCGCAACCGAAGGCGCGGTTCAGCATCAGTAGCCGGAATCGGCCACGCACATGCCGATGCACACCAAGCCATTGCTGGCGGTGCGGCCGCAGTGGCCGCAGAGCACCGGATCAGGCGCCGCCTCGCTGGTCTCTTGGGGTTGTTCGGCAGCGCATGGCGGCTGAAGGTCGGCGGCGGCGATGGCTGAGCTGGGCAGAGAATTCACCGCAGAGATGGCCCCGATTGGCTCGATCATGGCAAGCAGCAGCCAGCAACCTGGGATCGGGGTGGGCACCTGGGCCTGGGGGAACCAGTTCCTGTGGGGCTACGAGCCGGAGCGCGACGACGAAGCCTTAGCCGCCACCTTCCGCCGCTGCCTGGACCAGGGTCTGCACTTCTTCGACACAGCAGATTCCTACGGCACCGGCCGGCTCAACGGGCGCAGCGAAGCTCTGCTCGGCCGTTTTGCCATGGCCGCCACGGCCGAAGAGAGGGCCAAGCTCTGCATCGCCACCAAATTGGCCCCCTTCCCCTGGCGGCTAGGGCGCCAGGGCTACCGCCGCGCCTTCGCCGCTTCCCAAGAGCGGCTGCAGGGACAACTACGCCGGGTGCAGCTGCACTGGAGCACCGCTCGCTACGCCCCTTGGCAGGAAGGGCCGCTGCTCGATGGGCTGGCGGATCTGGTGCTCAGTGGCGCTGTGGAGAGCTTGGGAGTTTCAAACGCGGGGCCGCAGCGGCTACGGCAGCTGCACCAGCGCCTGGCCGATCAGGGCATTCCCTTGCGCAGCCTGCAGGTGCAGCTCTCGCTGCTGGCGCCGCAACCAGTGATGTCGGGCGGGGTGGCGGAGGTATGCCGTGAGCTCAACATCGAGCTGATCGCCTACAGCCCACTGGCCCTCGGCCTGCTCAGCCGCAGCAACAGCCAACGCACAGCCGGCGCCCGGCCACTCACCGGCACACGCCGGCGGTTGTTCCAGCAGTTGGAGCCCAAAGTGCAAACACTGCGCCAGCACATGTCGGAGATCAGTGCGGGCAGGCCGGGTGGATTAGCCGCCGTTGCCCTCAACTGGTGCCGCGCCCACGGCGCCATGCCCATCCCGGGCTTGCGCAGCTGCGAGCAGGTGGATGCCACGGCCGCTACCCTCAGCTGGCAGCTCAGCGGCGACGAACGCCACAGCCTTGATCAGTGGGTGGGATTGGCCGGTGCTCCGCGGATGCCAGCCAATCCCTTCCAGAGCGCCTGATCAGGCCTGACCCATCAGAGGCGAAGGATCGGGGGTAAGCACCACCGGCATGCGCTCGCGCTCGGGGGCTTCGGCGCTTTCCGCCGACCGGCTCAACGAGATGAGCCTGGGGCGAGGGGCCTCCAGCACCGCCGGCGCTGCTGGCGCTTCCGGAGCGGCAGGACCTTCGTCACAGGCTGTGAGCGCTTCCTGCAGCAGGGAATCAAAGGTGGCACCGGGCAAACGGTGGCGGGCGATCTCCAGGAAGGCCCGAGCCAGGGATTCACCGGCGGCTGCCTTCAGGGCAGGGTTGGTGCGGCGCTGCTCTTGCTCCTCTTCCACGGCGCGGATGAACCGCTCGGTGACATCACGCTTGGTGGCGGCGCGGATGCGGGTTTCCTGCTCCTGGGGCGAGAGCTGCAGCTGCTGATCGAGCTCCTCAAGCCGGCGGCTGATGCTCTCGAGCACTTCCCGGGCTTCCTTGCCCACGTGGGCCAGCTGGCCATCGGAGAGGCGGGGCAGATCCGCCACAAACACCTTGCCGTGATCGCGCAGCGTGAGGAAGGTGGGGCGAACGCTGCTGCGGCTGGGGTAGGCGTCGCGCGGGCGCAGCGGGCGGTTCGGGGGAATCGGACCAGCGGAACTGCGCCGGCGGGTGACGCGGCTGGAGGCGTTTAAAAGCGAGCCGTTTAACGACATCTCAAACCTATAAAGAACAGACCTATGCGCTGTGTTCTGCGTTGCCGAACAATCAGGCAGGGCGCGGGCGTGATCAACGCCGCGCCGCAGTGCCCAGACCCTAACGGCCTGGAGCGGTTTCACCGGGCTCAAGCGCCAGGCTGATGCAATTTGGCAGCCAAGGCGGCCAGATCAGTACGGCAATCCAGCCAGGGGCGCGGATCCTGCCGATCCGGGTTCCACCTGGCCGAGCAGCCAGGCCTGGTGCCCCTGGGTGGCGCACACCTGCAAGGCCGCATCCACAGCCCGCTCCGGCACCACCAGGCAGAAGCCCACTCCAAGGTTGAAGGTGTTCCAGAGATCGGCCTCCGGCACCTCACCGTTCTCCTGCAGCCAACGAAATAGGGCCGGGCGCTCCCAGCTGCCTGGATCCAGGCGGGCGTGCAGACCTTCCGGCAGTGCCCGAGGCAGGTTTTCCGGCAGACCACCACCGGTGATGTGGGCCATGCCGTGCAGCTCCACCTCGGCAGCCAGCAGTGCCTGCACCAGCGACGCATACAGAACAGTGGGCTCGAGCAAGGCATCAAGCACAGCCGGGCCACCCGGCGTGAGGCTGGTTTCGGGGGTGACGCCGCGCATCTCCAGGATGCGGCGCACCAGGCTGAAGCCGTTGCTGTGCACACCGCTGCTGGCCACGGCCACGATGCGATCACCCGCCTGCACCCGCGCCGGGGCGATCAGCTCGTCTTCTTCCACCACAGCCACACAGAACCCCGCCAGGTCGTACCGGCCGGGGCCGTAGAAGCCGGGCATCTCGGCAGTTTCACCGCCCAACAGCGCACAACCGCTCTGGCGGCAGCCATCGGCAATGCCCTCCACCACCTCGGCCATTGCCTCCGGGGTGAGCTTGCCGGTCGCGATGTAATCCAGAAAGAACAGGGGCTGGGCACCACTGGTGATCACATCGTTGACGCACATCGCCACCAGATCGACGCCCACGCCGTGATGGCGCCCATGGGCCTGAGCCAGCTCGAGCTTGGTACCCACGCCATCGGTGCCTGACACCAACAAGGGCTTGCGCATGCCCTGAGGCAAGCGACAAAGCCCGCCAAAACCGCCCAAACCGCCCAGCACCTCGGGCCGGCGCGTGGACTCCACACTCGAGCGAATGCGCTCCACGAAGGCACGCCCGGCCTCCACATCAACGCCGGCTGTGCGGTAGTCCATCCCAGCAACCACTCACGGGTTCCTTGATCCTGCCCCGCCAGGGGGCGCCGCCACCAGCAAATCCACAACCGCCTGCGGGATTGGCACACCGTTCAATCAGCCTCGCTTATCCAGGCGATCAGCAGCTGTGATCAAAGCACCCCCTTGCTAACCCATCAGATCCCTGCGATGGCCATCAATTCGGGATTTGATCGCAAAAGCTGATCAATCAAACGCTCGCAATTGCAGACCAAATCCACCACGCACTGCCACTAACTTTGCGGCGTCGTCAATTCCCGATAGGAACTCCGTCAGCACATCGGTTCAGAAATGCCTCGCACATTGCGATCGCCTCTATCTGAATCCCGCTCTTGAGGTTGATGGGTCACACCTTTTTTCAGTGGCTGCTGCGTTGATCGCGGCGAGTTTCGCTTGTTATGCGTCGCTTCTGTCTCCTTGGTGGCTCCGCCCTGTTGCTCTCCGGCAGCACAGGTCTTCCCCCGGCCTTCGCCACCACCGGCCGCGTTGCTGCTGAAACCAGCAACCCCTCGCTTGAACTGGCGATCCGCAGCGTGGATCCCAGCCTCGAGTCGGCCGACCCTTCAGACGAGCTTCAGATCAAACCTGCCGCTCCCGCGCTCCCCATCGCCACCCCTCCGCAGCAGCCACGGGTGAAATCGGTGAGTCAGGGCCAGGCCAGTTGGTACGGCCCCGGGTTTTTCGGGAACCGCACCGCCAGTGGTGAAGTGTTCCGCCCGGGCACCCTCACCGCCGCACACCGCACCCTGCCCTTCGGCACCAAGGTGCGCGTGACCAACATGGGCAACGGCCGCAGCGCCATCGTGCGGATCAATGATCGCGGCCCCTTCCACGGCAACCGCGTGATCGACCTGGCCCACGGCGCCGCCAACAACCTTGGCCTGATCTCCAGCGGGATCGCCAACGTGAAATTGGAAGTGCTGCAGCCCTGATCGGCGTTGCTGCAGCCTTGTGAGCCCACTGGCCCTTCGGCCGGTGGGCTTTTTGCTGGCCCGGTAGGGTCGCACCAAGCCGCAAGAGCCCGTGCGCCTGCTGCGCCGCTGCACCGATCTGGAGGCTTGGCGCCGCAGCTGCGGTGCGGCTCCCCTGCATTTCGTGCCCACCATGGGCGCCCTGCACCCGGGGCATCAGAGCCTGATCGCTCGAGCCGGCCGGCGGCAGGCGGGGGTGCGGCCGCAGGTGCTGGTGAGCGTGTTCGTGAACCCGCTGCAATTCGGAGCCAACGAGGATTTCGGCCGCTACCCCCGCCAGCTCGAGCGTGATGCCGAGCTGGCCGAGGCCGCTGGCGCCGATGCGCTCTTTGCCCCGAGCGTGGAAGAGCTCTATCCCGCCGGCGAGGGCGAGCTCACCCGGATCCAACCACCGCAATCCCTGCAGGCGGGCCTGTGCGGGCGCCACCGACCTGGTCACTTCAATGGTGTGGCCACCGTGGTGGCTCGGCTCTTGGGCCTGGTCCGCCCGGATCAGCTGCTGCTGGGCGAGAAAGACTGGCAACAGCTGGTGATCCTGCAGCGAATGGCGGCGGATCTGGGCCTGCCGGTGCAGGTGGTGGGATGCCCCACCCTGCGTGAGCCCGATGGGCTAGCCCTCAGCTCACGCAACAGCTACCTCAGCGCCGAGCAGCGCCGGCAGGCTGCAGCCCTGCCGCAAGCCCTGCAAGCCGCTGCCGCCACACCCCTCCCCCCGGGCAGCGCCCTGGCCCCCACGCTGCTGCAGGTGCAGCAAGCGCTGGAGCGAGCCGGCCTGGTGCTCGACTATGTAGAAGCGGTATGCCCGCGCAGCCTGCAGCCCCGCAGCGCACTCACGGGCCTCACCTTGCTGGCCGCCGCCGCCCACTGCGGCCCCAGCCGCCTGATCGATCACGTGTTTCTGATGAGTCGAGCCCCGATCGTTGCCATCGATGGCCCTGCCGGCGCCGGCAAAAGCACCGTGACCCGGGCCTTTGCCGAGCGGCTAGGGCTGATCTATCTCGACACCGGCGCCATGTATCGGGGCGTGACCTGGCTAGTGCAGCAGAGCGGCGTGGATGCCACCGATGCCGCCGCCGTAGCGCCGCTCTTGCGAGACCTCGACCTGCAGCTGAGCACCGCCGCCGCCGGCAGCCAGCGGGTGAGCGTGAATGGCCACGACGTGACAGAAGCCATCCGCTCACCCGAGGTGACGGCGCAGGTGTCGGTGGTGGCGGCCCATGGCTGCGTGCGCGAAGCGCTCACCCGCCAGCAGCAAGCCATGGGCGAGCGCGGCGGCCTGGTGGCTGAAGGGCGCGACATCGGCACCGCCGTGTTCCCGGATGCCGAGCTGAAGGTGTTCCTCACCGCCACCGTGGCTGAACGGGCCCGCCGCCGCGCCCTGGATCTCGAGCAGCGGGGCTTCCCTGTGCCAGCGCTAGCGGAGCTCGAGGCCCAGATCGCCGAACGCGACCATCTCGATTCCACCCGGGAGGTGGCGCCGCTCACCCAGGCCGCCGATGCGGTGGAGCTGATCACCGATGGCCTGAGCATCGAGGCGGTGATCGAGCAGCTGGTGCAGCTGTTCCGCCAGCGCGTGCCCCACGACGCCTGGCCCGAACCGGCGGCCTAAGGCGAGCGAAGCAGCGTCTCGAGCAGGCCGCCGCAGGCATCCTCGAGCAGATCGAGCACATCCTCGAAGCCCTGCTCACCGCCGTAATAGGGGTCGGGCACCTCGCTGGCGCTGAGGCGGCGGCAGTGGCTGGTCATCGGCTCGATGTGCGCCAGCCCAGGGCGATCGCCCAGTTCGCGGGCCAGTGAGCGCACATTGCGAAGGTTGTCGTCATCCATGGTGAGGATGCGATCGAAGCTGGTGAAATCCGCCAGTTCGATCTGGCGGGCGCGGCTGGGCAGGTGAATGCCGCGGCGCTCCGCAGCGGCCCGCATGCGCCGATCGGCTGGATTGCCCACGTGCCAGCCCCCGGTGCCGGCGCTATCCACCACGAAGCGATCTTCGAGCCCCTCACGCGCGATCAGGTGCAGAAACACCCCCTCGGCCGCCGGTGAGCGGCAGATGTTGCCCAGGCACACAAAGAGCAGACGCTGCTCAGCCATGGCTCACCCCCAGGCGCTGCAGCGCCAAAGCGGCCCTGAGCTGCACCACAGGCGCCTCTTCCGTTGGATTGCGCCGCAGGCCGATCAAAGCCTCATGCAGGCGCTGCTGGGCTGCAGGCCCCTCCGCTTGATCGGGATGGAGCGCCGGTGCCAGTGATTCCAGCCCCACCACCACCGAATAGCGCACCACCCACTCGCCATCGCGGCAGCCCTCCACCAGCGCCTGCAAACAACGCTCAGCCGTGGCGCGGCGCTGCGAAGGCGCCAACGGATCCAGCTTCAACTGACCCAAACCCCGGGCCGCTGCACGGCGGACGCTGGGGCCGATGTCGTTGCCGAGGGCATCCTCGAGCACCTCAAGGCCGCGCACATCGCCGATGCCGGCCAGGGCGCGCACGGCCCAGGCACGGGCGCCGTAGTTGTGACCATCGATGTTGGTAAGGATCGTGTCCACCGCGGGCTCACCGATGGCGATCAAGCCATCCACGGCCGCCACGGCAGCGCCGGGGTTGTTGAAGCCGAGCACCTCCACCAAACAGGCTGCCCCGCCGGGATGGGCCGCTGCCGCCAGGGCCTGGGTGGCTTGAAACAAACCCAACGCACTATCAGCTCGCTGCACAGCCTCCACCAAGGCCATCACGTGGTCAGGGATCAAAACCGATGTGCTCACAGCAGGGCATCCATGGCATCAAGAACCGCCACCGTTTCCTGATCAGGGGCAGCAACAGCAGCGAGGGCGGGGTGGTGTTCCACCAAACCGCGCAGGGCAATCAGCTTGAGGCTGTTCTCCGCCAGGGTGGCGGCGATGGGCTCTAGGGCGTCACGCCAGCCGGCCGCACCGAGATCCATCAGGGCCGCGCGGCGCACCTGCAGCTGCTGGTGTTGGAGCAGCTGCACGAGCTGATCGCCCCAGCGGCGCTCCTGGGTGAGCTGCAGCAGGGCGCGGCAGGCGGCGCTGCGGATGAGCGGGCGCTCGTGGGCCACAAACGGCTCGATCACCGCCAGCACCTGCGGCTCAGCGATGCCGATCTCACCGAGAGCCTCGAGCAGCGCCTCGCAGGGTTCCTGAAGGCGAGGCGTGCCAGGTTGCTGAGCGCCAGCCACTGCAGGGCCGCTGGCCAGGCGCCGCCGCAGCGGCTCCACCGCCGCTTCAGCGCGCAGATCACCCAAGGCGCGGGCTGCGGCTTCGCGCAGGCCGTGGTCGTCGTCGTCGAGGGTGGCCAGCAGATCGGGAATGGCGGCGTGGGCAGGCGCACCAAGCTTGCCGAGGGCGCGGGCTGCATTCCTGGCTACGGCGTTTTCCTCCACACCGGCGCCGGGATCGCGCGGACGGCGTTGGCGCAGGGCCTCCTGCAGCAGGGGCACCGCATCGGGGTGGCTGCTGCGATTACGGCCCAACCACCAGGCGGCGTAGTACTGGGCGGAGGGATCGTCGGTGAGGCGCAGGCGCCGCAGCGCCTCCTCTTCACTGATCGGATCTCCGTTGCCTGGGAGCGAAGGATCAACGTCGCCGGCGGCCATGGCGTTGGGATAGCGGTGCGGCACTGGTGGCGATGCTGCCATCGCCGCTGGCGCCTGCGCGGAGGCATGCAACAAAAAAAGCCCCCCTGCGGGAGGCTCGGTTCACAACTCGCGGTTGCACTACTTGATCTGAAACTCAGACCAGAGCGGCGATCGCGTAGTCGATGTAGTTGTTGGCGATCACGCCGGCGTCGCCGCTGATGCCGTGGTTGGCCTTGATGTAGTTCAGGGCTTCCACGTACCAGGAGGGGGAGAGCTCGAACGCACGGTTGATCTC
>CALRQW020000008.1:0-142701 GCA_943370455.1 Asaia bogorensis | reverse complement strand
GGCGCCCCTTTCAGGGTTGGCTCTCAGATCCGCGGCCTCTCGACCGCTTGTTGAACCTACATCACCGGAGAACCCGGTTTTCAGTTCAGAGCGGCGTCTCAGCCGCTCAGTGAACCTACAACACCGATTGCTCGGAGGTCTTCGGTTCCCCGCTGCTGACCTTGCGGCTCGCGAGCGGATCCAAAAATTACCAGAGCGTCGAACCCATCCACTGCTGATGGGCGCCGCTCAGTCAGGAGCGTCGTCGTCACCGGGATCCAGAGCCATCTCCAGGCTGGAGAGCAGCAGCGCCAGAGCGGCTGCTCGGCTGAGATCCGGACCACAAACCTGCTCCAGCCATTGGTTGGCCAGCGTCTCCAGATCGGAGAACAGGGTCTGACCGGCGATCAGGCGCTGCATCACCTGATCCACGTTCGCCTCATCGAGCTCCGGCAACGGCCCCACCACGTAACGGCGGCCGTCGTCGCCGATGTAGGTGAGGTTGCCCTCGGCATCAAACACCGGAACGGCGTGGGGGGTGATCGGCTGATCGTCCATGGGCCCACCCGTTGCTGCTTCAGCGTTAGCGCTGGCGGCGGCCAGCGGCAACTGCTGCCAGGGTGAAGCCATGCTGCATCTCGTGCTGGAACTGGCGCCATGCCTGCTCGGCGGGCTGGCCCTTGGGCGCTTGCGTCCCCAGCTGCCTGAGCAGCTCGCCCCGCCCCTTTTGCGCTGGGGCGTTCCGATCAGCCTGGTGGGTCTGCTGCTCAAAGGAGGCCTGCACAGCGGCAACCTGGAAGCAGCCCTGTTCAGCTTCATGCTCGTGGGCTGCGGCTTGCTGCTCACCCAACGGGCGCCGGTGCTCCAGCACTTGCTGCCGCAGCAGAGCCAGCAACTAGGCGCCGTGGTGGGCAACACGGCCTACTTCGGCTTGCCCGTAGCCCTGGCGCTGCTGCCACCCGAAGCACTCAGTTTCAGCATCACCTACGACTTCGTGGGCACGCTGGTGACCTGGGGTCTGGGCCCCTTGCTGCTCGATGAGCAGCGGCCCCAGCCCAGGCAGGTGTTGAACACCCCCGTGGTGCGGGCAGTGCTGGTGGCCGTTCCGCTGATGGCTTCGCCATGGCATGCGGCGCTAGCAGCAGCGCTCTGGTGGCCGGCGCGGCTGGTGCTCTGGCTGATGTTGCTGCTAGTGGGGATGCGGCTCGCGCGGCTACTGGACCAGCGGCTTGAGGCCGATGGCCTGGCGCCGGCGCTGCTGATCAAGCTGCTGGCATTGCCTGCCGCGGCCCTGGTGAGCTGTCTGGCCCTCGGTTGGCCGGCGCCGCTGCGTGATGCCCTAGTGCTGCAGGCCGCTGCACCCACGGCGATGTCCGTGCTGTTGCTGGCGGAAGCCAGCCAACAAAAAGGCCGGGAAGCAATCCCGGCCGCGCAGTTGGTGCTGTGGAGCACCCTGCTGGCACTGCTGAGCGTGCCGTTGTGGTGGTGGCTGCTCAACCAGCCACTGCTTCAGCCAGGCCTTCAGGCAACAGTGGCCATGTGACGCATCAGGTCGATGCACTTGCAGCTGTAACCCCACTCGTTGTCGTACCAGGACACGAGCTTCATGAAGGTGTCGGTGAGGGCGATGCCGGCGCCGGCGTCGAACACGGAAGTGCAGCTTTCGCCGAGGAAATCGTTGGAGACCACATCGTCTTCGGTGTAGCCCAGGATTCCGGCGAGCTCACCTTCAGAGGCGGCCTTCATCGCGGCTTTCACCTGCTCGTAGGTGGCGGGCTTGGCCAGGTTCACGGTGAGGTCCACCACCGACACATCGGGCGTGGGCACCCGGAAGGCCATACCGGTGAGCTTGCCGTTGAGCTCAGGGATCACGCGGCCCACAGCCTTGGCGGCACCGGTAGAGCTGGGGATGATGTTCTGACCGGCGCCGCGGCCACCGCGCCAATCCTTCACCGAGGGGCCGTCCACGGTTTTCTGCGTGGCGGTGGTGGCGTGCACGGTGGTCATCAGACCGTTCACGATGCCGAAGTTGTCGTGCAGCACCTTGGCCATCGGGGCCAGGCAGTTGGTGGTGCAGCTGGCGTTCGACACGATCTGCTGACCGGCGTAGCTCTTGTGGTTCACGCCCATCACAAAGATGGGGGTGTCGTCTTTGGAAGGAGCACTCATCACCACCCGCTTGGCGCCGGCATTGATGTGGGCACGGGCGGCTTCATCGGTAAGGAAGAAGCCGGTGCTCTCGAGCACGTAGTCGGCTCCCACCGCACCCCAGTTGAGGTTGTTGGGATCGCGCTCAGCGGTGATGCGGATCGCCTTGCCGTTCACCACCAGCTGGCCGTTCTCCACACGCACATCACCCTGGAAACGCCCATGGGTGGAGTCGTAGCGGAGCATGTAGGAGAGGTACTCCACATCAATCAGGTCGTTGATGCCCACGACCTCCACATCCGGCAGGCTCACGGCACGGCGGAAGGCCAGACGACCGATCCGGCCGAAGCCGTTAATGCCGACGCGGATGCCCATCGGAGAACTCCCTGACTGAATGCAAACAATCAAGGCTCACCTTACGGGCCGATGTTCAGGCGGGTAGCGCACCGTCGCGATCGGAGCGAAAGCTCAGCTCCAGGTCAGGGAGTGCGGTGGCTGCCAGTTGCAACATCTGGCCAAACACCACCCGGGTTTGCTGGGCCCCCTGACCCATGGGCTCCCGGCTCATCAACACCAGCTCCAGCACAGGACCATCCGCCTTCGACTGCACATCGGCAAACAGCTGCATGCGCAATTGCTCCTGTCCGCCGCGCAGCAGCGCGCTCAAGTGGGCAGTGGTGCGGTGATCCACTTCGGCCTGCAGACCTTGCAGCAAGGGCTCGAGCGCATCGATCAGTGCAGCTGGCGTAGTGGCTGAGCGGGGTTTGAGCACGGTGAGAAAACGCGCCATCGCTGCTCAGCCCTCCTTCTGGCCAGCTTCGAACTGATCACTGAGCAGGCGGCGCTGGTATTCAGCCGCCAGGGCATTGAGATGGGCCTCGGCCGCTTCAACCATTTCCTCATCGATCTGATCAAAGGCGCGCCCTTCGGGAACCGCCATGCCCAGCACCAAGGCCAGGGCATCAAACAACCGCACCTGATCGTTCTGCCAGGCCTGGTAATCGCCTGCCAGATCGGCCAGGTCTTGTTCTTCCAGCTCGCCCCGCTCCAGATCGGTGCGCAGGTTCTGGATCTGACCGAGCCGCGCGGAGGTCACGAGGGCATGGGCGGCAGCCAAGGCCGCCAGGGCGTCGCAGGCTTCGCGCTTCAGCACCGTGAGGTCGCGATTGCGAACCGCCTTCTCAATCGACAGCGGTGGGCGCACCCCCGGCAACTGGCTCATCTGAGCGGGCTGCCGGGGTTCCGGCGGCAGGCTGATGCGGGCCGGTGCTGGCGGCAGCGGCTGCGGCGGCCTGAGCGCAGCACCCCAGCGCATGAGGGTGTCGGCCAGTCGCGTGCGCCATCCCCGCCTCGCCATCAGCTGCTCACGCCACTGCACTCAATCTGACGCCAAACCGGCCCCACAGGCAGAGGGAAAGCCGAAGAATCAGCGGCCCGCCACCGAAGCGAGCGCCTGCAGCAGCGACACCAGGCCAAACGCCACGAACAAGCCCCCACTGAGGCGATAGAGCAGCTGTTCATTCACGCGGCCGCCGATCCACTTGCCAGCCCCCACCGCTAACCAGGTGACCAGGGCATGCCCCGCCAGCGTGCCGGCCAGCAGGCCCGCAAAACTGAACACCTGCGCCGGGGCTGTGGCCAGCAGGATCGTGGCGAACTGGGTGCGATCCCCCAATTCCGCCACAAACACCAACGCAAAGGCCTCCCAGATCACGGCCCAAGGGCCTGATTGCTTCTGGGCCTGCTCGGCAGCATTCACTGCCTCCTCGGCCTCATCGGCCTCCTCCTTGGCGGCGCCGGCGCCAAGACCCTGGGCATCCACCAGCAGCTTCAGGCCAAAGCCAAGAAACAGCACCGCCGCGATCCAGGGCACCAGGCTCTGGGGCAACAACTCCCGCAGGCCGTAGCCAACCCCAAGCGACAGCAGGGTGACGGCCGCCAAAGCCGCGAACGCCCCAACGAACACCAAGCGGGCGCTGTGACGCACCGCCAGGATCAAGGCCATAAAGAAGGTCTTGTCGCCCAGTTCCGCCAGGGTGATGGCCGTGAGGCTGGAGCCAAAAGCCGCCAGACCTGGATCGGAAGGGAGAGGGGGTGCCATGCCTGAGCGCAGGAACAGCGAACCCGCTGCCTCGTCACTTCTACAGTGGATCCTTGGCAATCGGGCTGATCGTGGGCATCACCATGCAGCAACACGCAATCGCACCAGCGGTTGTTCTGCGGGGTGAAGGGGCCTGGCAGGAAGCGCTGCCCGCGCTGCAGAACTTGAGCCGCCGCCCACTGCTGTTGGGCCGCTCCGAGGCCACCCGATCGCTGCGTGAGCAGCTGGCCGCCGATCTCGGCCACCGCGGCCTGGCGGTGACCAGCGCCGAACTCGAGCACGACTGCTGCGAGAGCGATCTGGCACGGATCAGCCAAATCCTGAGCAGCAGTGGTTGCGATGCCGTGGTGGCCGCCGGCGGCGGCAAGGTGCTCGATGCCGGCAAGTTGCTGGCCCACCGCCACGGCCTGGCCTGCGTCACCGTGCCCACCAGCGCAGCCACCTGCGCCGGCTGGACGGCTCTCGCCAACATCTACTCAGCCGAAGGGGCCTTCGAAGGCGACGTGGCCCTCGATCGCTGCCCGGATCTGCTGGTGTTCGACCACGCCCTGGTGCGGCAGGCACCGCCGCGCACCCTCGCCAGCGGCATCGCTGATGCCATGGCCAAGTGGTACGAAGCTTCTGTGAGCAGCGGTGCCAGCAGTGATGGCCTGGTGCAGCAGGCCGTGCAGATGGCTCGGGTGCTGCGCGATCAACTGCTGCTGGAGGCCAAGGACGCCATGGCCAATCCCGGGGGTGAGGCCTGGGTGCGGGTGGCCGAGGCCTCCGGCCTTACGGCCGGGCTGATCGGAGGCATCGGCGGCGCCCGCTGCCGCACCGTGGCCGCCCATGCCGTGCACAACGGTCTCACCCAGCTTCACGCCAGCCACGGCCATCTCCATGGCGAGAAAGTGGGCTTCGGCATCCTTGTTCAGCTGCGCCTGGAAGAAGTGATCGGCGGCAACCGGTTGGCCGGCCAGGCCCGCCGGCAACTGCTGCCCTTCTTCCAGGAGCTGGGGGTGCCAGTGAGCCTCGATGAGCTCGGGCTCAAGCAGGCCAGCCTCAGCGCTTTGCAGGAGGTGGCGGCCTTTGCCTGCCGGCCGGAGTCGGATCTGCACCACCTGCCCTTTGCGGTGCAGCCCAGTGATGTGCTCGCGGCCTTGGTGAGCACCACCACCAGCAGCGAAGCCCAGCTGCAGGCCAGCCAGGCCTGATCTGTGATGACAACGGCACCCTCCTCCTCCGGCCAGGAGCTCCTGGCCCGGGCCGCTGATCGCCTGCTGGATCCCGATGGGCGCGCCCTGGCGGCCGCTGTGCAGTGGTGGTCATTGCCGAAGCTCCCGGGTGGGCCATGGCCCGTGGCGGTGGTTGGCGAAGGGCCGCCAGTGCTGGCGCTGCATGGCTTCGACAGCTCTCACCTGGAATTCCGGCGGCTGGCGCCGTTGCTGGCGCCAAACCATCAACTGTTCATCCCGGATCTGTTCGGCTTCGGCTTCTGCCCCAGGCCGCTCGATGCCCCCTACGGACCTGAGGCCGTGCTCGATCACCTCGAGCAGGTGTTGCAGCAGGTGATCCGCCGTAGCGGGGCTGAGCGGGTGGGCTTGATCGGCGCTTCGATGGGCGGCTCTGTGGCCGTGGAGCTGGCGCGCCGCTGCCCCGAGCAGATCGAGCGTTTGCTGCTGCTGGCACCGGCGGGCCTCACTGGGCGCCCCATGCCAGTGCCGCCGCTACTCGATCAACTGGGGGCCCGTTTCCTGGGGCTGCCCGCCATCCGCCGCGGCCTCTGCCGCTCGGCCTTTGCCATGCCGGATCGGGATGTGGGACCAGCAGAACTGGAAATCGCCTCGCTGCACCTGGCCTGCCCCAACTGGGCCGGAGCACTGGGGGCCTTCGCCCGCAGCGGCGGCTTCGCGGGGTGCGGCGATCCCTTGCCCGCCCAACCGCTGCAGGTGCTCTGGGGCCAGAACGACCGCATCCTGCGAGCACCCCAGAAGCGGGCCGCGCAGGCTCTGTTAGGAGAACGCATCACCGAGCTGGAATGTTGCGGGCATCTGCCCCACATCGACCAGCCCACCACCGTGGCTCGCATCTGGCATGGCTGACGACGCGCCAACCCAACGCTCCAGCCCCGTGCTGCAGCTGCTGGCCAGCGGCCTGCAGTTCTGGATTCGCCAGCAGTGCGAAGTGGTGGAGAGCCTGGAGCTGCAGCTGCATGGCTCCAGCCTGGGCCTGCTGCGCGGCCGGCTGGATGGGGTGAGCCTGGTGGCTCGCCGCGTCGTGTTCAGCTCCCTGGAGATCGAGCGCGTGGAGCTGCGCAGCGACGCGATCGACGTGCAGGTGGGCAATCTGCTGCGGGGCAAGGCAGTGCAGCTGGAGCACCCGTTCAACATCGAGGGCACCGTGGCGTTCTCCGCCGGTGGCTTGGGCCGCTCCCTCTGCACGCCGCACTGGCGGCCGCTGGGTGATCAGCTGGTGGATGGGCTGCTGGGGCTCACGCCGCTGAAGAGCGTGAGCATCGAGCGCGACCGGCTGGTGCTGCAGGCCCAGGAGCATTGCTGCGAAACCATCCCCCGAGCCGTGGATGGCCATCTGGAGCTCTGCGGCGAAGACGGCAGCCCCTGCGTGGCCCTCCCGGCGGATCCCAACATCAGCATCGAGAACGCCAACCTCGAAGGAGGGCTGCTGCAACTGCAAGGCCGCGCCCGCGTGTCGCCCTGAGCCGCCTCAGCGGATCAGAGGCAGCAGCAGGGTGACCACGGTGAAAAACACCGCCGGCGTGAACAGGTAGCTATCGATCCGATCGAGGATCCCGCCATGGCCTGGCAGCAGATCACCTGAATCCTTCACCCCGGCATCGCGCTTCATCATCGATTCGGTGAGATCGCCCACCAAGGCAAACAGCGCCACCACAACCCCCAGCAGCGCGCCCACGGCCCAGCCCCAGTTCCAGCCGAGCACCTCGGCGAAGGCTCCGCCCAGCAAGGCTGCACAAGCCACGCCTCCCAAGGCGCCCTCGATCGTTTTGCCCGGCGAGATCGGCGAAAGGGGCTGGCGGCCATAGCGGCGGCCGATCACATAGGAACCGATGTCGGTGGCGACGATCAGGAAGCAGGCCATCAGCATCAACACCATGCCGGAGCTGAGGTGGGGCCAGGCCTGGGTGAGAGCGCTCAAGCGGGGCGCCAGGGCGGGATCGGTGAGATCGCGCAGGCGGATCCAATAGCTGGGCAAAAAGCCCAGATAAAACAAGGCGAAGATCGACGAGGCGATGTCGGCGATGCTCCCGGTGAGCGGCTGCAGCAGCAGCCAGCCGCAGATCGCCGCACCGGAGAGTGGCAGCACAGCCGCCGCCAGATCAGCCGAAAAACCCAGGGCCTGGGCATCGCCGCCATGGGCCCACTGGGTGGTGATCAGCAGCAACTGCACCAGCACCAGAGTGGTTTTGCTGGCGGGGCGAATGCCCTTGAAGCGCGCCAACCGGAAATACTCCAGCAGCCCCAGGTGCACCATCACCCCCAACGCCAGGGTGAACCACCAGCCCCCCAGCACCACCACCACAAACCCAAACGCCCCAACGGCGTAACCGCTGAGCAAACGCTGGGGCGAGGTGCGCGTGCGGGGAGACGGAATCAAGGGCGTTCAGCGGCGATCAGGAACAGCGGTTCGGCCGCCGCCAGCCTGGCTTGGCTGCCGCGGCGCTGCATGCGATGCACCGTGGCCTGCACCACCTGAAGATCTCGGGCCTCGAGGCGGCTGAGGGTGTCGGTGGCATCCACCAACCCCTCCAGGCTGGCGGTGCTGATCACCAGGCGCCCCGCCGGCACCAAGGCTTCCCACACCAGATCGAGCACCTGCCGCAGGGGCCGCCCCACCTCCAGCAGCACGCGATCGGGATGGGGCGGCAGCTGGGCGAGCCCTTCGGGCGCATCACCGGCATGGATGTGCAAGTTGGCGGCGCCGAAGCGTTGGACGTTCCGCTTGAGCAGCTCGATCGCCTCGGGGTCGCGCTCGAGGGTGTGCACCTGCCCGGCGGGCATTAGCCGGGCAATTTCCAAAGCCAGGGCGCCGGTGCCGCCGCCCACATCCCACACCAGCGAATCGGGCCGCGGGCGCAGGTGGGCCAGCAGCATCACCCGCAGCTCCAGCGGCGTGGGACTAAATCCCGGTGCATCGGCGAAGGCGGCATCCGGCAGCCCAGGCGTCACGAAGTCCCACTGGAAGGGGCCATCGCCTGGGGCTCCCATCGGCTCTCAATCGGCCACAACGCTCACCGTATCAGCGATCTGGCCGGGCCACAGCTGTTGTTGCTGCACCAGCCACGCCGCACGATCGGCGTCGATGCGCTCACCGGGAATCAGCAGGGGGATCCCGGGGGGATAGGGGCAGAGCGGTTCGGCGGCCAGGCGCCCGCTGGCCTCGGCAAGGGGCAAGCGCAGCTGCGGTGCTCGCCAGGCCTGCTCCAGCGGCAGCTCCGGCTCCGCCAACGGCGGGATGGGGGGTGCTGAAAAGGGAGCCATAGGATCGCCCCCCAGGGCCCGCCGCAACTGATCGAGGCGCCGAGGCAACAGCCGCAGCACCCGCCGCGGTGGCGCCAGCCCCAGGCAAGCCGTGAGGCAGCCGGGCTCCGGCAGCTCCGCGATCACGCCCCGCTCCATCAGCCAGGCATCGGCCTCCAGGCCATTGATGCCCATGGCGGCGGTGTGGATGCACAGGCGCAGGGGATCAGATGTGGGCAGCAGGGGCACGCCGAGCCGCTCCAAACGCTCGCGCAACGCCAAGCCGATCGCGAGGGCCCGGCTCAACTGACGGCGGCCAGCGTTGCTGTGGAGATGGGCGAGCGAGGCCGCTGCCGAAGCAAGCAGCAGGGCACTGGGGCTGGAGGTCTGCAGCCAGAGCAGCGCGCGCTCGATGGCCTGGCTGCGGTACTCATCCACCCCAGCCCCTTGCAGCAGTACGGCGCTCTGGGCAAGCCCGCCGGCAGCCTTCTGCAACGACTGCACCACCAGATCCGCGCCACTGGCCAACCCCGATGGCGGCAGGCGGGGATCGAGGCCCAGATGGGCGCCATGGGCTTCATCGAGCAGCACTGGCAGCCCGTGTTGATGGGCCAACGCCACCAGGGCTGGCAGCTCAGCGGCCAACCCCTGGTAGCTGGGCGACACGAGCACCACCGCGGCGAGCGGTCCTGCCGCCAGAGCCTCACGCAGGTGCTTCTCGAAGCTCGCTGGCGTGGGCGGCTGCCACAGCCCAGTCGCCGGATCGAAGGGCAGATCGAACAGCACCGGGCGCAACTGGCCCAGCAGGCAGCCATGCAGCAGCGAGCGGTGCAGGTTGCGCGGCAACAGCACCCGCTCGCCGGGCTGAGCCAGGGCCAGCAAGCCCACCTGCAGCAGACCACTCGCGCCATTCACGCCAAACCAGCAGCGCTGCGCCCCCAGCAGCTCCGCGGCCGCCGCCTGCGCTTCCGCCACGGCCCCCTCGGCCTCGAGCGGGCCACCGATCTCCGGCAATTCCGGTAGATCCCAGCGGCCAGGCGGTTGGCGCAACAGGCGGCGCAGCCCGGGTGCCAGGGCGCGGCCGCGGCCGTGGGCCGGGAGGTGCAGGGGCAACGGCGGGGGAACGGCCAGCAGGCGCTCCAGCAGAGCCATGGCCCCTCAGGCGATCTCCTTAGAGTTTGCCCACCGTTTGACGCGCCACCTGTGTTGAGCAGCCCCGCCCATCGCTACGACCCGGGGGCTGATCTGCGCTGGCTGCTGCTGCGCCCGTGGCTGTTGATCAGTCGACTGTTGGTGCTGCTCAGCCAGTTGCTGGGGCTGGCGTTGGTGCTTGCAGTGCAGAGCGGCAGCCGCGACCCCAAGGTGCAGCAGCGGCTCGGCAAGCGGATCTTCACCACACTCACCAACCTGGGGCCCTGCTTCATCAAGCTCGGCCAGGCGCTTTCCACCCGGCCCGACTTGGTGCGGCGTGACTGGCTCGATGAGCTCACCAAGCTGCAGGACAACCTGCCGGCCTTCCCCCACGCCATCGCTCTGCAGACGATCGAGGAGGAGCTAGGGGCTCCGGTGAAGCAGCTATTTGAGGAATTCCCCGACCACCCCGTGGCTGCCGCCAGCCTGGGCCAGGTGTATCGCGCCAAACCCGTGGGCGGCTCCTGGGTGGCCGTGAAGGTGCAGCGCCCAAGGCTCACCCAGCAGCTGCGCCGCGACATGGTGCTGATCCGGCTGATGGGGGTGGTGGCCGCACCGCTGCTGCCGCTCAACCTGGGCTTCGGCCTCGGCGAAATCATCGATGAATTCGGCCGCTCGCTGTTTGAAGAGATCGACTACCGGCGCGAAGCCGACAACGCCGAACGCTTCGGGCGCTTGTTTGCCAGCAACCCGGCGGTCATCGTGCCGCGGGTGGACCGCAGCCTCTCGGCTCAGCGGGTGATCACCACCACCTGGATCAACGGCACCAAGCTGCAGCAGCGCCAGGAGCTGGAGGCCCAGCACCTCGATCCGGCCTCACTGATCCGCACCGGGGTGATCTCCGGCCTGCAGCAACTGCTGGAGTTCGGCTACTTCCATGCCGATCCCCACCCCGGCAACCTCTTTGCACTGCCGGGCAAAACCGGAGCCATGGGCCACCTGGCCTATGTGGACTTCGGAATGATGGATTCGATCAGCGACAGCGACCGGCTCACCCTCACCGGGGCCGTGGTGCACCTGATCAATCGCGACTTCGCCGCACTGGCGAAGGATTTCGTGGATCTGGGCTTCCTCAACCCCAACACCGATCTCACCCCGATCGTGCCCGCCCTGGAAGAGGTGCTCGGTGGGGCCCTGGGCGACAACGTGGGGTCCTTCAACTTCAAGGCAATCACCGATCGCTTCTCGGAGCTGATGTACGCCTATCCCTTCCGCGTGCCGGCGCGTTTCGCCCTGATCATTCGGGCGGTGGTGAGCCAGGAGGGCCTAGCCCTGCGCCTGGATCCCAGCTTCCGGATCATCCGCGTGGCTTATCCCTATGTGGCCAAGCGGCTGCTGGCGGGCGACACCGCCGAGATGCGCGAGAAGTTGCTGGAGGTGCTGTTTGACAGCGAAGGCCGCCTGCAGCTGCAGCGGCTCGAGAGCCTGCTGGCGGTGGTGGAAAACGATGAAAGCGCCGTGGGCGCCGAACTGCTGCCGGTGGCCGGCGCCGGGCTCAAGCTTCTCCTGGGCCAGGAGGGCCGCAGCATCCGCGAACGCTTGCTGCTCACCCTGGTACGCGACGACCGGCTCAACACCGAGGATCTGCGCGGTCTGCTGGAGCTGCTGGGCCGCACCTTTGCTCCCCAGCGCATGGTGCGACGCTTACGCGATCAGCTGTTCACCCGGCTCAATCCCCTGGCCGCTTAGGGTCGGCGCCACCTGAACGCACCGCGATGTCTCTGGCCCCGATCAACCTGAGCGAAGCCGCCCAGGACCTGGCCAGCGGCGACTACGGCGACCTGGATGCCCAGGAGATCCTGCTGGAGTTCGCTCCCTATCTCCAGCCGCCTTACGTGCTGGCGGGTGTGGGCCTGGCGATGGGTGTGCTTTGCGGCCTCACCTTCGCCCGTTTGGTGCAGGACAAGCTGAACGGCTGGAAACAGGACCGCCTGGCGCTGCTGCCCCTGGGCTGTTTCGAAACGAACCTCAGCTACACCGGCATCGTGCTGGGCATCACTCTGTTTATTGGCGGCAGCCTGCAGGTGTTCGGCTTCGCCGCTGGTGCTGCCTTGCTGGTGGCGCTGCTCCTGTCGCTCGCCACGGCCGGCGCCCTGTGGGTGCAGCTCGAGCGCCTAATGCTGCAGGTGGAGAACGGCACCTTCAGCGCCGTGGACTTCGACAACTTCGATCAGTTCTTCTGAGGCTCAGGCCGCCAGATAGGCACCCATCTGCTGCGACAGCCGGCGCATCTCTTCATGGGCCCGGCGCTCGAGGCTCCTGGCCCGGTCGCGGCTCATCTCCAATTCGCGAGCGATCGAGCTGAGGCTCATTGGCTCCTCAAAGCCGATGCCGTAGCGCATCTTCAGCACACGGCCTTGCAGCTCGGGTAGCTGATCGAGCAGATCGCGCATGTCGCTGCGCAGGCACTCGCCATCCACAAGTTCTTCCGGCTGGGTGCCATCAGCGGCGAGCAGATCGAGCAGTTCGGTGTCGTCGCCATCCCCCACCTTGGTTTCGAGGCTCACGGGCTGGCGGGCGCGGCAGAGCAGGTCCTTCACCTCCTCTTCCGGCAGTTCCACGAACTCCGCCAACTCGGTGACGGTGGGGGTGCGGCCCAGCTCCTGGCTCAGTTCCCGCTGGCCCTTTTTGAGCTTGTTGAGGGTTTCGGTGATGTGGATCGGCAGCCGGATCGTGCGGCTCTTCTCGGCAATCGCGCGGGTGATGCCTTGGCGAATCCACCAATACGCATAGGTGGAGAACTTGTAGCCGCGGGTGGGATCGAACTTCTCGACGCCCCGCACCAGGCCAATGGTGCCCTCCTGGATCAGGTCCAGGAGTTCCATGTTCCGCTTGGTGTATTTCTTCGCCACGCTCACCACCAGGCGCAAGTTGGCGGCCACCATCCGCTCCTTGGCGCGCTGACCGCTGCGCAGGCGTTTCTTCAGTTGCTGGGGGGTGATGCCTGCCGCCTCAGCCAGTTGATCGTCGGTGGGGTCTTCACCGCCAGCGCGCAGGCGCAGCTCTTCGCGCTGCTCTTCGATCGCCATCAGCTCCTGCACCTGGCGGCCCAGGGTGATCTCCTGCTCATGGCTGAGCAGCGGCACCCGGCCGATGTCCCGCAGATAAGAGCGCACCAGATCGGTACCGCCGGCGAGGGCAGCGGCATCGCGCTCGGTACGGATTACCGGAAGCGAGGGCATGCAGCGAACGGTTTACGAAACTCAGGTGTTTCGTAAACCTACCACCTTTTTCCTGGGCAGAATGCGAGGAAGCAAGGCCCTGGCGATGCCCGAAGAGCGGCTGCAGAAGCTGATCGCCGCTGCCGGCCTGGGTTCCCGCCGCCATGCCGAAACCCTGCTGCGCGCCGGCCGGGTGAGCGTGAATGGGCGCACGGCGCAGTTGGGCGAGCGGGCCGATCCGGAGCGCGATGCCATCTGCCTTGATGGCCGCCCCCTGGCCAAAGCACAGTCGCCGCTGGTGCTGCTGCTCAACAAACCGGCCGGGGTGATGTGCAGCTGCCACGACCCCGAAGGCCGGCCGATCGTGCTCGATCTGCTGCCGCCTGAACTGGCCAGCGGCCAGGGGCTGCATCCGGTGGGCCGCCTCGATTTCCACAGCCGCGGCGCCCTTCTACTCAGCAACAACGGCGCCCTCACGCTGCAGCTCACCCACCCGCGCTTCCAGCACAGCAAGACCTACCGGATCTGGGTGCGGGGCCAACCCAGCCAGGCGGTGCTCGATCAGTGGGCCCGCGGCGTTCCGCTTGATGGTCAGCCCAGCCAGCCCGTGACCGTGCGGCGCCTTGAGCAACAGCGCGATGCCACCGCGCTTGAGCTGGTGATGCATGAGGGCCGCAACCGCCAGATCCGCCGCACCGCGGAGCTGCTGGGCCATCCGGTGCTCGATCTGCAGCGAGTGGCGATCGGATCGATCGCGCTGGGTGAGCTACCGGAGGGTCGCTGGCGGCGCCTGGATCCCCAAGAATGGCCAGATTCGCACCACCGGCCTTAATGCCCAGGCTTGCCCCGCGCCTGTCCAGCCTTGGCCGCTTGTTCCGGCGTGGCGGCGGCCAGCGGGCCGGCGATGCAAACGATGGGCTCCCCCAGGAAGATCCGCTGCTGGCGGTGGGCCGGAGGCTGCGCCAGGAGCGCGAAGCGCGGGGGCTGAATCTGCGCCAACTCGCCCTGGAAACACGCATCAGCACGCCAGTGCTGGAAGCCCTGGAGCGGGGTTGGCGTGATCGGCTCCCGGAAGGGGCCTACCTGCGCACGATGCTGCCCCTGATCGAGCAGCACCTGGCCTTGCCCCCCGGCAGCCTCGATGTGGCTCTGCCGCCGCAAAGCCAGCAGCACGGGCCCCGCAACCAGAACGGTGGCCTGCTCAAACGCTTCACCCCCGGCTCGATTGATGTGTTCAGCACCTGGCAAGGGGGGCTGCTCTACGGCGGGATCTGTCTGGGATTGATCTACGCGCTGAACCTGCAGCAACGCCAGCTCGCCGCCGCCAACCTGCTCAGCCTCAGGCCGATCGCGCCGCTGCCGGCCGCCGAACAGCGCAAACCGGCAGCCCCTGGCACCACCCTGCTGGGCGCGTTTCCGGAGCTGCGGCCCCTGCAACAGGCCAGCCGCGGAGTGGGGCGCGACGCCCTGAACCAACTCCAGCAGAGCGAACCCAACCAACCCAAACTGGGCGTGCTGGAGCTAAACCTCAGCCAGGCCAGCACCATCAACCTGCGCAGCGACAGCGGCCAACGCTCCCAGCTGAGCGGCGCCAAGGGCCTGCTGGTGTGGCAGCTCGAGCCGCCGCTGGAGCTCAGCGTTTACCCCACACCGAAGCCGGCTGAGGTGCTCTGGAACGGCTCCGCCCTAGCTCCGATTGAGAAGCAGCCGGGCCAATACCGCTTGCCATTGCCGCAGCGAGACCTCAACGCTGGTGGCGCTGCGCCAGCTCCCCAAACCCCTTAAGCGGCCCTCGAATCGCCTCGAGGCCACCACTGAGCCGCCACTGCCAGTTGCCCTCGCTGGTGCCCGGGGTGTTGAACCGCGCCTCATCGCCGAGCTGCAACAGATCCTGCAGGGGCACCACAGCCCAATCAGCCTCACTGGCCAGCGCCAACTCCAGCAGTTGCCATCCCGGGGCCTGCACCGAACCCACCAGCTGCTCCACCTGATGACGCTGCTCATCGCTGAGCTGCTGCCACCAACCAATGCAGGTGGCGTTGTCGTGGGTGCCGGTGTACGCGCACCAGTTGTGGCCCTTGTAATTGGCCGGCAGGTAGGGGTTCTCGGGATCGCCGTCAAAGGCGAACTGGAGGATCTTCATCCCCGGCAGCCCATAGCGATCCCGCAGCGCTTCCACAGCGGGGGTGATCACGCCCAAGTCTTCCGCGATCAGCGGCAGGTGCTGGCCGCGGTAGCGGCGGCTTAAGCGGCGCAGCAGGCTACCGCCCGGGGATGGCCGCCAGCTGCCGTGCTCCGCCGTGCGATCCGCACCCGGCACGCACCAGGCGGCTTCCAAGGCACGGAAGTGATCGAGGCGCAGCAGATCCACCAGGCTCAGCTGACGCTCCAGGCGCCTCAGCCACCAGCGAAAGCGCGTGAGCCGATGCAGCGGCCAGCGATACACCGGAGTGCCCCACAGCTGCCCCGTGGCGGAGAAGTAATCCGGCGGAACACCGCTCTGCTGGCTCAAGCTGCCGTCGGCAGCGGCAGAAAACAGACGCCGATGGCTCCACACATCGGCACTGTCGTGGGCGACGTAGAAGGGCACATCACCGATCACCTGAACGCCGCGCTGCCGGGCGTGATCCAGCAGCCCCTGCCACTGCTCCTGCAGCTGCCACTGCACCAGCGCCTCTTGCAGCAGCTGCTGCTGTTCCTCTCGATCCAAGGCCAGCAGGGCCGAGCGCCGGCGCCGGGCCAGCGGCTGCGGCCACTGCCACCAGGGCTGGGCGTTGAAGCGGCGGCGCAACACCCAGAAGCGGCAGTGATCCACCAACCAGGCGCTCTGCTGGGCGCGCCAGGTGGCGAAGCGCTCCTTCAGAGCCTCGTTCAATTGAGGGTAGCGCCGCAACAGGGCTGGGGCCAACAGGTCGGCGCGCTGATCCGCTCCGGCCAGATCCAACCGACCCGGATCGCCGCCGTGGGGGAGAGCATCGAGATCAGCCGGCTCCAGCAAGCCTGAGATCACGAGCTGCTCGCCATCGAGCAGCCAGCCATTCAGCGCAAAGCTGCTGGGGGAGCTGTACGGCGAACCCAGGGAATCGGGCGGCGCCAGGGGCAACAGCTGCCACACCTTGATGCCGTGATCCGCCAGCAGATCGAGCCATTGGTGCGCCGTGGCTCCAAAGGTGCCGCACACCGGCGAGCCGGGCAGGGCGGTGGGATGGAGCAGAACGCCGGCGCGTCGCATCAATCCGGAAGCCGGTAACGGCTGATGATCCGGCGCGCAAAGGCCGGGATGTGCTCTTCCACCTTGTCAGGGTGATTGCGGCGCAGCCACAGGGCGTTGCGGGTGAAGTGGGAATCAATCGAGAAGCGGCCGTATTCCAGACCCTTAGGACCGAAGCGCTCCACAAAGAAACCGATCAGGTTGGCCACCCACAGCGGCAGCTTCACGGCCTTGTCGTAGGCCTCGATCCCCTGCTGCACCGCCGCCTGACGCTGACCGGCGCTGGTGACAGGAGCCGTATCCAGTTCGGCCTCCACCAGATCGAGCAGCTGCTGGCCCTTGGGGTTGCGCACCGTGAGCCACTGGCGGCCGAAGCTCGCGCCCATGTAGCCCACCACCAGATCGGCGCCGGCATTGGTGTAGTCGAAGCAGCTCAGGCAGCTAGGGGCGAAGACGTTCTTGAGCTTCGGGGTATCGAGCCCGAAGAACGGCACCGTTTCCTCCCGCCCATCGCTGTGGCGGAAGTGGATGCGGAAGTCCTGCATGAACTCGTAGTGCACCACCGTGTTCGGTGAGCTCACCGTGCTCTCGAGGAAGGTCTGCAGGCCTTGGCGCGACACGTTGTCGACGCAGGGCAGGCCCAGCACGAACAGCTCATCGAGCGGCAGGGTGGGCTGCACGGCCCGAAGCGCCTGGATCTGGCAGCCCACACCGATCGCCAGCAGCTTCTTGATGCCACTGCCGGGCAGCTGCTCGAGCACCTCCAGATTCGGCGAGAGGGTGGGCTTGTTTACCCGGGCGCTAAGCACCTCCTCAGGGGTGCGGGCCAGGCGAGGCACCGGAGTGAAGCGATCCTCCTCGCTCTGCCCCACGCAGAGCACGGCATCCACCAGGCCGGTTTCCAGGGCCCGCACACCGATGCGGCTGACGATGCCGGTCCATTGGGCGCCAGCAATCGGCTCCTGCAGCCGGGCGGTGAGCATGCGCTGCTGCACACCGAAATACAGCTCGTCTTCGTTATCGAGATCGCGGCTGCGGCCGTGGGCGGCCGTTTCCATCGCCTCGAAGCGCTGATGGAGGAACGCGCAGCTGTCCTTCACGTACGCCACCCAGCGGCTGTCGCACAGGCCGCACTGGCTGCAGAGATCTTTGGCGGGATACGTGCTGCCCTTGGCCAGTGGCTTGGCGCGCTCGTGCGGGGGGGTAGCGGCGGAAGTCAACGGAGCCGGCCGGAGCGTGGTGTCTGGCTGCACAACCTATCGAGCGCGCCAGGCGGCAGGGCAGCAAAGCGGCGCAGCTCGGTCAAAGTGGAGCGATTGTTGATGGCTTCTCCGCTTTGGCTCCCGCCCAGCCACGCCCGCAGCGCCGCACGCGTGAGCGGGCTGCCCTTCGCCTGCTGGCCGCTGGTCTGGGCCTGGCCAGCAGCCTGGCGCTACTGGGGGTGATCTGGCCGGAAAGTGATCGCAGCGCACGCGATCAGGGCCCGCCCAACGCCGCTGATCTGGCCGAGCCGCCCACCCGCGCCATCAGCGTGCTGTTGATCGGCTCCGATGCCGATCAGCTGGGCACCGGCACAGCCGCCCCCCCTGCCAACAGCGATGCGCTGGTGCTAGTGCAGGTGAACCCGGAAGGGCCGCTGCAGCTGCTGAGCCTGCCGGTGGAAGCCGCCGTGCAACTCCCGGGCGACAAGAAGCCGGTGGCTTTAGGGAGCCTCTACAAACGAGGCGGGCCGGCGCTGGTGGCAGGTGCTGCGGCCCAGCTGGTGGGCCTAACCCAGGCCCAACCCGATCGCTACGTGGTGCTGCCCAGGGCAGCGTTGCGCGATCTGGTGGATGGCATCGGGCGGGTGGAGCTCTCACCCGACCGGAGCATGCGATACACCGACAAGACTCAGAAGTACACGATTCGGCTGGAGGGCGGCCTGCAGGTGATGGATGGCCAGCAGGTGGAGCAGCTGCTGCGCTTCCGCGATGAGTCCGACGGCGAGGAGCGGCGACGCGACCGCCAGCAAATGGCGGTGGAGAGCGTGCTGCGCCAGATGGCCCAACGCCAACAGCTGCAACAGCTGCCCGATCTGCTCCAGCAACTGCAGGGGCAGGTGGAAACCAACCTCACCCGCAGCGAGGCCTTGAGCCTGCTGGCCGTGGCCCTCCGCCCCGGCGAGCGGCTGGAGTTCCGCACCCTGCCGCTAAAGCCATCGCAGCAGCCGAACAGTCCGCTCAGGGCGTTGGATGCGCAGGCTCAGCGGCCCTGGCCGAACTGAGTTGCCAGCGGGCCAGCAGATGCAGGCGCAGCGCTTCAGCGGCTTCCTCCTCAAGGCTGCCGGCGAGGGGCGTCTCAGCCGGTAGCCAACCGAGCCAGGGGAGGCCATCCACGCGCCGCCGCTCCGGCTGCCAAGGCCCGCCCAGCTGCACCAAGCCCACCAGCGGCACCCCGGCGGCTGAAAGCAAGGCGGTGTAAGCCCGCGCCAAGCCGGATTCCGCTTCGGCCGCCGGCAGCTGCAGCAGCGCAGGCTGGCGCCAGGCCCCGAGGGCCTCACTCCAGCAGCCGGGCTGCGCCAACACCGCGCCGGGATCAAGGCCCAGGGGCAGCAACCAGCCCTGGGGTTCGGCGGCGAGCTGGGCCATAGCGGCTTGGGGATCGGCCTGCGGGTCGGCAGCGCCGGCGAGGGGCCGCAAGCCCAGCAAGCCCGCCAGGCGTGCCCCATCACCAGGGCTGACGCCTCCTGGGGCCAGCAGCACCAGGCCGGCGGAAGGCCATGGGGCCCAGTGGATCTCAGCGCTGGGGGAGGGCTCTGTCATCAATCGGGCGCGGCCAGGGATCCGGGTGGCTTCTACGATCGGGGTTCCACCGTTCGCGCCAGCGGCCGCCGTGACCAGTTTCCTGACCGCAGAACGGGTCGATCAGGCGCACGTGGGCCACGACACCCGGCGGCTGCGCTTGTTCAGCGGCACCGCCAATCAGGCCCTGGCCCGGGAAATCGGCGCCTATCTCGGCGTGCCCGATGGCCCGCGCGTGATCAAGCGCTTCGCCGACGGTGAGCTTTATATCCAGATCCAGGAATCGATCCGCGGCTGCGACGTGTTCCTGATCCAGCCCACCTGCGCTCCGGTGAATGATCACCTGATGGAGCTGCTGGTGATGGTGGATGCCTGCAAGCGGGCCTCCGCCCGGCAGATCACCGCTGTGATCCCCTACTACGGCTACGCCCGCGCCGATCGCAAAACCGCCGGGCGTGAATCGATCACCGCCAAGTTGGTGGCCAACCTGCTCACCGTGTCGGGCGTGGATCGGGTGTTGGCGATGGACCTGCACTCCGCCCAGATCCAGGGCTATTTCGATATCCCCTGCGATCACATCTACGGCTCACCGGTGCTGGTGGATTACCTGGCCGGCCGCGACTTTGGTGATGTGGTGGTGGTGTCCCCCGATGTGGGTGGCGTGGCCCGGGCCCGGGCTTTCGCCAAGCAGATGAAGGATGCCCCCCTGGCGATCATCGACAAACGCCGCTCGGGGCACAACGTGGCGGAAAGCCTCACCGTGATCGGCGACGTGGCCGGCAAGACGGCGATCCTCATCGACGACATGATCGACACCGGCGGCACCATCTGCGCCGGTGCCCGCCTGCTGCGCCAGAACGGCGCCACCCGCGTGCTCGCCTGCGCCACGCACCCCGTGTTCTCGGGGCCTGCGATCGAACGCCTCTCAGCGCCTGGCCTATTTGAAGAAGTGATCGTGACCAACTCGATCCCCCTCTCCGACGATCGCCGCTTCCCTCAGCTGCAGGTGCTCTCGGTGGCCAACATGCTGGGTGAAGCCATCTGGCGCATCCACGACGAAAGCTCCGTGAGCTCGATGTTCCGTTGACCCGCGGCCGCATCAGTCACTGGATTGCCGCCGCACTGCTCAGCCTGCTGCCGGCAGCGGCCTGGGCTGATTCACGACGGGTGGGGGTGTGGCTGACCAACAGCCCCAGCCCGCTCTACTACCAACCCCAGCGGATTGAACGGGCCGTGGCGGAACTGGCGGAGGCCGGCTTCAACACTCTCTATCCGAACGTGTGGAGCCGCGGCACCACATTCCACCGCAGCCGCTGGGCCCCGATCGAGCCAGCGCTGGTGCAATCAGGCGCGCGCCACGATCCCATCTGCCTGATGACGAGTGCCGCCCACCGCCGCGGCCTGCGGGTGATTCCCTGGTTTGAGTACGGCCTGATGGAGCCGGCCGAAGCGGAGGTGGTGCGCCAAAACCCGGAGTGGGTGCTGCAAAAACGCGATGGCACCAGCGCCGTGACCATGCACGGCAAACAGATGGTGTGGCTCAACCCCGCGCACCCCGGGGTGCGCGAGCGCTTCCTCGGCCTGATCGGCGAGATCGTGCAGCGCTGCAAGGTGGATGGCATCCAGCTCGATGACCACTTCGCCTGGCCTGTGGAGCTGGGCTACGACCCCTACACCCGCGCCCACTATGCAAGGGAGAACGGCGTTCAGCCGCCTGACAACCACAACGACCGCACCTGGATGGTGTGGCGGCGCAAGCAGCTGAGCAGCCTGCTGCGGGAGCTGCGGGCCACGCTCAAGCGCAGCGGGCAGGGCAGCCCTTACGTAAGCCTTTCACCGGGGCCGTTTCGCTTTGCCTACAACCACTGGCTGCAGGATTGGGAGCTCTGGGCCCTTGGAGGCCTGATCGATGAGCTGGTAGTGCAGAACTACGCCTACTCCTTGAAGGGGTACGAACGCGATCTGCAGCAACCGGCCCTGGTGAAAGCGAGCAGCTGGGGCATCCCCGTGGAGATTGGCATCCTCTCCGGCTTCGGCAGCCGCACCACAGCGCTGCCCACCTTGAGCGAGAAGGTGCGGCTGGCGGCCGAACGCGGCCACGGCGTGATCTATTTCTATTGGGAGGGGCTCTGGGGCCAGTACGCCGGCCCAGAAGGGGGTGAGGCCCGCAAACAGGGCCTGGGGCGTCTGCACCAGAGCCTGTTCAACGCACCCCCCTCACCCCTGGGCAGCCGCCGTTAGGCCTGCCCCAAGCACTGACCCACCACCTCACGCGTGTTGGTGGAGAGCGACGCTGCAGCCAACTGCTCGAGCGCTTCGCGCATGCGGGCACTGCGCTCTGGGCCGTAGCTCTGCCAGCGGCTAAACAACTTGGCCATGCGCGAAGCCGTGATCGGGTTGCGTTGATCGAGCTGGGCAATCTGCTCAGCCATGAAGCGATAGCCGCGGCCATCGGCGCTGTGGAATTGGGCCACGTTGCCGGCAAAGCCGCCCAGCACAGCGCGGATCGAGTTGGGAGCGGCTGGATCGAAGCGTGGGTGCTCGAGCAGCGCCTGCACCCGGGCCACGCCATCGCCGAACGGGGCTGAGGCCTCCAGCGCAAACCAGGCATCCAGGATCACCGGCTTGTCCTGCCAACGCTCATGGAACGCCGCCATGGCCGAGCTGCGCTCAGGCGTGTCGTGGCACTGCAGGGCCCGCAGCCCCGCCCGGGCGAGGGTCATCGAGGGGCCGCCCACAGCCGCCGCCGCCTCGGCGCGCACGCCCACATCGCCCGCGGCCACCCGCCAGCTCCAGGCCGTGGCCGTAAGGTCGCGGTCGCCAACACCATCGGGCCAGGCCAGCAACCATTGGGGCCGGCAGCGCTCGAGCGTGTGCTCCAGCGGCTCGGCCAGCTCGCTGCCGAAACGCTGCTGCAGATCGAGCAGGGCCTGAAACAGCGCCGGCGGATCCGAGAAACCGGCCGCGGCCACGGCCGCATCCTCCAGTTCCGGTAGGCCGGGCAGCGCCAGCAACATGCTGCGGTTGGAATCACAGAGGCCCACCTCAGCCAGGATGCGATCGAAGGCCGCCACCAGGCCTTCTTCCAGCTCATCGTTAGGCGAGCTGGCCGCACGCTCGAGCACCGCCTGGCGCAGCAACACCTGGCCGGCATCCCAGCGGGCGAAGGGATCGCTGTCGCAGGCGAGCAGGTGCAGCAGTTCGTTGGTGCCGCGCTGCAGCGTCAGCTTCACCGGTGCCGAGAAGCCCCGCAGCAGCGACAGCGCCGGTGGATGGCTGTGGGGCTCCAGGCCCTCCAGGCAGATCTGCTGCTCGGGCTGATCGATCACCAGCAGCCGGCTTCCATCGCCCCAGGCATGGGCCAGCGCTGCCGAGCGAGCCTCGGCAACACTTTCCCCCTGCAAACGCACCGGCAACGGTTCGCCGGCCTGGCCCACCAAGCCCAGCACCAGGGGGATCACCAAGGGCTGCTTCTCGGGCTGCCCGGGAGTGGGTGGGGTGCTCTGACGCACCTGCAATTGCAGGGTGCCCTGATCGCCATCCCAATGGCGCTCGATCTGCAGCAACGGCGTACCGGCCTGGCGGTACCAATGGCGGAACTGCGCGAAATCAAAGCGAGGCAGTGAAGCGCCCTGGGCCCAGGCCTCTTCCGCGGCGTCCTGCATGGCCTGCACGAAATCGTTGCAGGTGGCAGCGGTGCCGTCATGACGGCTCACATACAGCGCCATGCCGCGCATGAACGTCTCCTCACCCAGCAGGGTGTGGAGCACGCGGATCACCTCGGATCCCTTTTCGTAAATCGTGGTGGTGTAGAAGTTATCGATCGCCTGGTAGTGATCAGGCTGAATCGGATGCGCCGTTGGCCCGGCATCTTCGCGGAACTGCGTGTTGCGCAGCAGCGAGACATCCTCGATCCGCTTCACGGCAGCGGAATGCAGATCCGAAGTGAAGCTGGCATCACGGAACACTGTGAGCCCTTCTTTCAGCGAGAGCTGAAACCAGTCGCGGCAGGTGATGCGGTTGCCGGTCCAGTTGTGGAAATACTCATGGCCGATCACACTTTCGATGCGCTCGAGCTCCGCATCGGTGGCGGTGGCCGCATCAGCGAGCACCAGCTTGGAGTTGAAGATATTGAGGCTCTTGTTCTCCATCGCGCCCATATTGAAATGGCGCACCGCCACGATGTTGAATTCATCGAGGTCGTATTCGAGCCCGTAGCGCTCCTCATCCCAGAGCATGGAGCGCTTGAGTGAAGCCATCGCATGGGCGGTGAACGGCGCATCACCCGGCTCCACATGCAGGCGCAGCTGCACCGTGCGGCCGCTGCGGGTGGTGAATTGATCGCGCACCTCCTCCAGCTGCCCGGCCACCAGGGCGAAGAGATACGAGGGTTTGGGGAAGGGGTCGTCCCACACTGCATAGTGGCGCCCCTCAGGCAATGCGCCGGTTTCGAGGCAGTTGCCGTTGGAGAGCAACACCGGGCAGCTGGCCTGATCCGCTTCGATGCGCACCCGGAAGCGGCTGAGCAGATCGGGGCGATCGGGATGGAAGGTGATGCGGCGGAAACCCACCGCCTCGCACTGGGTGGTGAACATCCCGCCGCTCACGTACAGCCCCTCGAGGCTGGTGTTGTGCTCGGGGTGGATGCGCACGCGGCTACGCAAGCGGAACGGCTCGGCGGGGGGTTGATGCAGCACCAGGCGGGTTGGCTCCAGCGTGTAGGCATCCGCCGCCAGCGGAGCGCCATTCAGCGCGAGCTCCAGCAGCTCCAGCTCCACGCCCTGCAACTCCAGAGGGCCGGGCTGCGCAGCGGGATTGGGCTCGAACTGAAACTCGGCCTCCACCAGGGTCTGATCGGCAAACAGCTCAAAACGCAGGCTGGTGTGGGCGATCAGGCAGGGGGCTGGCCGGTAGTCGGCGAGGCGAACAGTGGCCATGGGGGCAGCGTTGAGCTCAGTACTACTTCTTGGCGGGAGCGGGAGCCGGCTTGGCCGCCGGAGCTGCGCTGCGGTTCTTCAGCACCTCCTCCACCTTTTTGCGCACATCGACAGGCACCTCATCGGGGCACACCTCCACCGCACCGAGCACGGCGGAGTTGATCGCACCCTTGCGCAGCTCATCGATGCTGAGGGGCTTGGGGCCCACCTGGGCGATGGCGCCCTCGTGCTGGCCCTGGATCACCTGAGCGATGGTTTCGCCCGCCACGGCCACAGCCTTATCGAACTCGATGCCGGCCGCCCGGGCGATGCACACATTCAAGGCACCGATGCGGGTGTAAAGGCTCATATCGGCCTCCGATGCCGGGGCAGCCACGGCCGCCACAGGGGCCAGGGTGAGAACCAGCGGAAGCAGGAAGAGGGCGAGGCGACTGGCGGAGGAGCGCACGCGGGATGAGCAATGTGGCCTAATCCTGCTGCAGAAACCGCCGATCGCCATCAGGCATCGGCTGGCAGGGGAGGCCCTGGCGGCTCCAGCCGGATCTCGTGGTGCATCTCCGCCAGCTCCAGATTCCCGTCGCGCCAGGAATAGATCGAGCGGGCGCGGAAGCGGTCCTGATCCACCAGGCGGATGTGCTCGAGGATGTCCCACTCCTGGTAGTGCGACTCAAACACCAGTTCGTGCTCATCCGCCTGGCGGATCTGGCTCTTGGTGGGGGAACCGCAGAGATAGCCGCGGCTGCGGCGCAGCTGATGGCCGCAGAGGGAGGCATCCATCACCCCTTCGCGCACGTAGCGGGGTTTGATCTCAAAAAAGTCGTATTCCTTCTCGGGCCACCAGGTGAAGCGATAGCGGGGTTCTGATTCCGCCTGATCTTCAAAGGTCTGCACGCGCAGCAACATGTCGACGCGCAACACCTCGTCATCGGGGAAGAAATACTGACGCCGCGAACGCCACAACCCGAGATTGCGGTTGAACCAGCGCCGCAGGGTGGTGTCCAACTGAATGCGGCTACCGCGAACGGCCGGTGGCTGCGACACCACCGGATGCACACGTGTCACGAGTTCACGCGGATGCGCCACGGTATTCCTCAGGACAACGTCTCATCACAGTCGTCATAGCGGGGCTGGCATGCCCTGCCAAACCTCATAAGGTGAAACCACAATTTCTGCAGATTCAGCGCGCAGGTGCCCGCCGCAGGGGACAAGACCCCCGACGAGCCTCAACCCAGCCGCTTCCCAGTCAGCGCCACGTCCCAGCCGCAACAACGCGGGGACGGCCGCAGGGGGGCAGGCCTTGCCCTGCCATCTCATCTCGACGGTGACAGCTCGCAACGGCGCCACTTGAAACTGCTGCTAGTGGCCGCACCGCACCACCGCGCCACCCCCGATCTGCGTGGGTTGGTGGCGTTCCTTGAAAACCAGGATTTCGGCTTCGACGTGACCCTGGAGATCGCCGATCCAGCCGAACGGCCTGAGCTACTCGAGCTGCACCGGCTGGTGGCCACCCCAGCGCTGATCAAGCTCGATCCCACCCCCAAGCAGGTGTTCGCCGGCAACACGCTGTTGCAGCAGCTGCGCAACTGGCTGCCCCGCTGGCAGCAGCTGGAGGTGGTGAGCGGGCTTGGCATCAGCCTGCGGCCCGCCGAAAGCGATGGCAGCCGCACCCAGCGGGAACTGCAGCTGGAAGACCAACTGCTGGTGCTGCGCCAGGAGAACGAAACCCTGATCGAGCGGCTGGGGGTGCAGGAGCGGCTGCTGCGCATGGTGGCCCACGAGCTGCGCACGCCCCTCACCGCCTCCAAGCTGGCGTTGCAGAGCCTCAACCTCGGCCAGATCGATCAAACCCGCTTCCGCGATGTGCTCGGCCGGCGCCTCGACGACATCGAGCAGCTCTCCAAGGATCTGCTGGAGGTGGGCACAACTCGCTGGGAAGCCCTGTTCAACCCCCAGCGCCTGGCCCTGGGCCCTGTGGCCGCCGAAGCGATCCTGGAGCTGGAGAAGCTGTGGGTGGGCCGGGGCCTGGAGCTGATCACCGACATCCCCACCGATCTGCCGGATGTGTACGCCGATCAGCGGCGCATGCGCCAGGTACTGCTCAACCTGCTGGAGAACGCCTTCAAGTTCACCCCCGATGGCGGCCAGGTGAGCCTCACGATCCTGCACCGCACCAGCCAGTGGCTGCAGGTGAGCGTCTGCGACTCGGGCCCCGGCATCCCGCGCGATGAGCAGGAGCGCATCTTTCTGGAGCGGGTGCGGCTGCCGCAAACCTCCTCCAACACCTCAGGCTTCGGCGTGGGCCTCTCGGTGTGCCGGCGAATCACGGAAGTGCACGGCGGCCGGATCTGGGTGGTGTCGGAACCGGATGAGGGCGCTTGCTTCCACTTCACCGTGCCGGTGTGGGACGGCCAAAGCGCCAGCTGATTGACGAAGGGCACCTCTGACCCGTAACTTCATCCCATCGGACGCGCGGCTGAAAAGCCAGGCAGCGCAAGGGCATCGCCCAAACGTTGATCCCAGCACCGAGTCCTAGCCCCCATCGTCTAGAGGCCTAGGACACCTCCCTTTCACGGAGGCGACAGGGGTTCGAATCCCCTTGGGGGTATCCAAAGAAAAGCGGCCGAGAGGCCGTTTTTTTGTCTTCAACCGCAGTTCAATGGAGAGCGGGCGGCGTTCCTTCGGCTCCAGCCAATCGGCTCAGACTGACGCTTCCAAGGTGGCAGCGCGGCGCTGGGCTTCCCGCTGCACGGCCCGCAGGTTGGCGGCCAGGTCTTCGCGCAGGCGTTGTTCGATCAAGCCGATGGGCATGCCCACGCAGCCCTGCACGGTGAGTTCGTAAAGCAGGGTGGTGGCGCCCGCTTCAGCACCGATCTGCCAGGTGCCCTCGAAGCGGCGGAAATCACCTTTGGCCATCACAAAGGAGAGGCGCCGCTCCTCGATGTGCTCGGTGAGCTCGAGCTGCACCCGGGCCTTGAAGCGCATCCCCATAAAGGTCTGCGCGCCTTCCTGCTCCAGGCCAACCACGTTGGCCCGGCGCCAGAGCAGCCGTGAGCTCTGCAGATTGGGAATGAAGCGGCTGAGGCTGTCGTAATCGGTGAGTACCGCCCAGAGCCACTGGGGATCGAGATCCAGCCGCAGCCGAACAGCCAGTCGGCGCGTTCCCCCGGGAAGGCGCTCCATCTCCTGCTGGATGGTGTCGAGCGCACAGACCTCGGCGAAGGCCTGAGCCTGCGACGGATCAGCGTCTGTGGGGGGAGCCGTGAGCTGCGACGAGAGCAAACCGGCTAGATCACACTTTTGGCGTCACAACTTAACGCCTTCGAGCGGATGCAGGCAGATTCCCTATGATCTCGCGCGACATCAGGGCTCAAGAGATTCATGCGTGTCTCGACCGCAACATCCAGCTGCAGCGACTCGCGCGTGTTCACCGTGGTGGTGCAGGGTTACGGACTGACCCAGCAACGCACCGCTGAGCGCACCATTTCGGTGCCTTTTTCAAGGCTTCAGGCCCTGATGCAGTCGATCAGCAAGCTGGGAGGCAAGGTGATCTCGGTCACCGCCGCCGCCTCCGAAGCGCCCGCCGCCGCAGCCCCCGCAGCCAGCCCTGCCCCTGCTGCCGCCAAGAAGGCCACCCCGGCCAAAGCCCCCGCCAAACCCGCTGCAGCTGCCGTGCATCACGCCGACGTCCCCGTCAATCTCTACAAGCCGAAGAATCCCTTCGTCGGCACCGTCACCGAGAACTACAGCCTGCTGGCTGATGGTGCCATCGGCCGGGTGAACCACATCACCTTCGACCTCAGCGGTGGCGACCCCCACCTCAACTACGTGGAAGGCCAGTCGATCGGCATCATTCCCGACGGCGAGGATGCCAACGGCAAGCCCCACAAGCTGCGCCTCTACTCGATCGCCAGCACCCGCCACGGCGATGACATGGCTGGCAACACCGTGTCGCTCTGCGTGCGCCAGTTGCAGTACGAGAAGGATGGCGAAACCATCAACGGTGTCTGCTCCACCTTCTTGTGCGACATCGAGCCCGGCGCCAAGGTGAAGATCACTGGCCCTGTGGGCAAGGAAATGCTCCTGCCCCCCGATGAGGACGCCAACGTGATCATGCTGGCCACCGGCACTGGCATCGCGCCGATGCGCACCTACCTGCGCCGCATGTTTGAGCCCGCTGAGCGCGAGAAGAACGGCTGGAACTTCAAGGGCAAGGCCTGGCTGTTCATGGGTGCTCCCACCACCGCCAACCTGCTCTACGACGCCGACTTCGAGCACTACCAGAGCCAGTTCCCCGAGAACTTCCGCTACACCAAGGCGATCAGCCGCGAGCAGCAGAACGCCAAGGGCGGCCGCATGTACATCCAGGACCGCGTCAGCGAGAACGCCGAAGAGATCTTCTCCTGGATCGAAAACCCCAAGACTCACGTGTACATGTGCGGTCTGCGTGGCATGGAGCCCGGCATCGACGAAGCGATGACCGCCGCTGCTGCTGCCAAGGGTCTCGACTGGTCGGAACTGCGCCCGCAGCTCAAGAAGGCCGAGCGCTGGCACGTGGAAACCTATTGAGCCTCAGGCTTTCAACACCAGCCCGCCGCAAGGCGGGCTTTTTTGTTGCCATCCGATGCGGCAACGCTCTGGCCTCGTTAAACCTGGATCACGCACACGTTGCCCATGGCCGCCACCCAGACCAATCCCCTGCGCGTTGGCCTGCGCCAGGAGCGGGTGATCTCTCCGCAGTGCCTGGTGATCTTTGGAGCCAGCGGCGACCTCACCCACCGCAAGCTGATCCCGGCGCTGTTTGAGCTATTCCGGCAGCGACGGCTACCCACCGAGTTTTCGGTGCTGGGCTGCGCCAGACGGCCCTGGAGCGACGACGACTTCCGCAACCGCATGGCGGAGGCGATGGCCGATGAGGTGAAGCAGCACCAAACCGCCTGGCAGCAGTTCGCCGCCTGCCTGTTCTACGAACCGGTGGACCTGCAACAGGACGAGGACGTGGTGCGCCTCGGCACACGCCTCGAGGCCCTCGATCGGCAGCGGGCCACCCGCGGCAATCGCACCTTCTATCTCTCGGTGTCGCCGGCTTTTTATGGCAGCGGCTGCCGCGCCCTGGCCAACGCCGGCCTGCTCAAGGATCCGTCCCGCAGCCGCGTGGTGATCGAGAAGCCCTTCGGCACCGACTACAGCAGCGCCCAATCACTTAACCGGGTGGTGCAGAGCTGCGGCCAGGAATCGCAGATCTTCCGCATCGACCACTACCTGGGCAAGGAAACAGTCCAGAACATCCTGGTGCTGCGCTTCGCCAACGCGATTTTCGAGCCGATCTGGAACCGCAACTACATCGCCAACGTGCAGATCACGGCGGCGGAAACCGTGGGTGTGGAGGAGCGAGCCGGCTATTACGAAACCAGCGGCGCCCTGCGGGACATGGTGCAAAACCACCTCACCCAGATGCTGGCGCTCACCGCCATGGAAACCCCGGGGCACTTCGATCCCGAATCGATCCGCAGCGAAAAGGCCAAGGTTCTCCAGGCCGCTCGCCTCGCCAACGAAGACGAACCCTGGAAGTGCTGCGTGCGCGGCCAATACAGCCGCGGCGGCAACCCGGCCAATCCGATGGCGGGCTACCGGGAGGAGCCGGGGGTAAATCCCGAGAGCACCACCGAAACCTATGTGGCGATGAAGCTGTTCATCGACAACTGGCGCTGGCAGGGGGTGCCCTTCTATCTGCGCACGGGCAAGCGCCTGCCGAAGCGCCTGTCCGAAGTGGTGCTCACCTTCCGCAAGGCGCCGGTGCAGCTGTTCGATGCAGCAGGTGGCACCCCCACGGCCAACCAGCTGGTGCTGCGCATCCAGCCCGATGAAGGCGCCGGGTTTGTGTTCGATGTGAAGGCACCCGGCTCCGGCATGCGCAGCCGGCCGGTGGACATGCACTTCAGCTACGACGAAAGCTTCGGTGAACCCTCCGATGAGGGCTATGTGCGCCTGCTGGCCGACGCCATGCTCGGCGATCCCACCCTGTTCACCCGCAGCGATGAGGTGGAAGCGGCTTGGCGTCTCTACACCCCGCTGCTGGAGCTGATCGAAGACGCACCGCAGCAGCTGCCGGTGTACCCCTACGAAGCCCGCACCTGGGGGCCCGGTGCCGCCGACAACCTGCTGGCCGAGGACGGCCTGATGTGGCGTCGCCCCTGATCGCTCCCTGATCGTTTCCCGACTGACTTCGCTTCACCTCCGCCGCCGCAAACGCCATGGCTCCCCAGCTCACCCTGCAGGCCCCGCTCCAGCTCCCCCCCAATGAGGTGCCGGCCTATCTCAACCGGCTCTGGAGCGACCACCTCAAAGACTCCAGCGGCGCCGCCACCTTCACGCTCGTGGTGTGGGAGCCCTCGTGGCTGCAGCAGCAGCTGATCCGCACCGGCCGCATCGATGGACCGATCACGGGCCTGCTCAACGGCCAGCTGCTGGATGCCGCGCGCCAGGCGATCGGCGAACTGGGGCTTCCCGCCAGCACCGCACCCACGGCACCGGAACTGGCCTGGGCCCTGGGGCAGCAGCCGGGCAGCCATGAGGCCGAAGACCTGCGCGGCCAATTTGTGGATCGCGCCATCAGCGCCCACCAGCCCCGCCGGCTGATCACGCTGGCGCCCACCCTGGCGGGCGATCAAAACCTGGAATCCACGGTGGCGGCCTACTGCCCGCTGCCGGAAGAGCGCGGCATGACGGCCGATGCCTGCGGCGATGTGGTGGTGCTGCGCGGTGGCATGGGAGCCATGCAGCAGGGCTTGGCGATGCTGCAGGAGCTGATTCCAGATGATCTGCCCTGCTGGGTGTGGTGGAACGGCACGATGGACGAATCGCCAGAGCTGCTGGACGCGCTGGCGGTACCACCGCGCCGGCTGGTGGTGGATAGCTCCATCGGTGAGCCGCGCCGCTGCCTCGACCTGATGGTGCAGCGGATCGAGCGGGGCCAGGCGGTGAACGACCTCAACTGGCTGCGGCTGCGCACCTGGCGTGAATCGCTTGCGATGGTGTTCGACCCCCCCAATCGCCAGAGCGCGCTCGAGCAGGTGGTGCAGCTCGATATCGACGTGGAGGGCCAACACCCGGTGAAGGGCCTGATGTTGGCGGCCTGGATCGCCGATCGCCTCGGCTGGCACCTGCTGAACAACTTTTGGATTGATGGAGGCGCCGGCGAGGGGCGCGGGATCGGCGCCGAGTTTCAGCGCAAAGACGGCCAGAGCGTGCAGTTCCGCTTGATGCCCGTGCCGGTGGGAGTGAGCAAGATGCACCCCGGTGCCTTGGTGGGCTTGCGGCTGATCTGTGCGCCGCCCGAGCGCTCGCCGCTCTGCGTGATCCTCTGCTCCGAATCGGGCGGCTGCATGCGGCTGGAGGCCGGGGGTGTGGCCTCGATGGAGCTCGCCGAAGAGGTGGTGCCCCTGCCCAACGAGAGCGAAGAGATGGAGATGGCCCGGCTGCTGGGGGGCGGACACGACAGCACCAACCCGCTGCTGGCCACCGCCGCGGCCCTGGCTGCCAAGCTGCTGCCCAACTGATCTGCGGCCCCCGGCCGATCGCCCCAGCCCATGCCCTGCCTGATCGCCGCCCCGGCCAGCGGCAGCGGCAAAACCCTGGTGAGCCTTGCGCTCAGCGCTCTGGCCCGGCGCCGGAGCCGCAGCATCCAAACCTTCAAGGTGGGGCCCGATTACCTCGATCCCCAGCTGCTGAGCGCCGCCAGCGGCCGCCCCTGCCGCAACCTCGATCCGCTGCTCTGCGGTGAGGCCTGGGTGCAGGCCAGCTTCCAGCAGCACGGCAGCGCCGCCGAGCTGAGCCTGGTGGAGGGGGTGATGGGTCTGTTTGATGGCCGCGGCGCCAGCAGTGAGGGCAGCTCAGCCCATGTGGCCCAACTGCTCGAGCTGCCAGTGGTGCTGGTGGTGGAAGCCAGCCGCCAGGCTGGATCGGTGGCGGCCTTGGTGCGCGGCTTTCGCGACCACCAACCCAGCCTGCGGCTGGCCGGAGTGGTGCTCAATGGTGTGGGCAGCGAGCGCCACCACGCGCTGCTTGCTGAAGCGCTGAGCTCCATCGCCATGCCGCTGCTGGGGGCCCTGCCACGCCACGACAGCCTGGAGCTGCCCTCGCGGCACCTCGGCCTGCTGCCTGCCCACGAGCTGGCCGATCTGGAACAACGGCTCGGAGCCTGGGCGGATCTGGCCGAGCGGCACCTGCAGCTCGAGCAGCTCTGGCCGCTGCTGCAGGCGCCCAAGCCCAAGCCAATCCAAGGCTCGCTACCCAGCAACGCCGTGCCGGCCAGCGCGGCCCGCCAGCCGGTGCGTATCGCGATCGCCAGCGATGCCGCCTTTCACTTCCGCTATCCCGAAGCGAGTGAACTGCTGGTGGAGCAAGGGGTGGAGGTGCAGCACTGGTCGCCCCTAGCGGATCAGCCGCTGCCCGAAGGCTGCCAGGCGCTCGTACTGCCGGGTGGCTACCCGGAATTGCATGCAGCTCAGCTCGCCGCCAGCCAGCGCAGCCTGGAGGAGTTGCGGCGGGCCCAGCAGCAGGGTCTACCGATCTACGCCGAATGCGGCGGGCTGCTGCTGCTTGGCCAGGCGCTCACCGATCAGCAGGGCAACAGCCACGCCATGGCTGGCCTGCTGCCGTTCCGCGCTGAGCGGGGCCAGCTCAGCCTCGGCTACCGCAGCGCCACCGCCTTGCGCAGCGGCCTGGTGCTCCACCAAGGCGAGCAGGTGAACGGCCATGAATTTCACCGCTGGCAGCTCAACAGCAACCCTGACAAAGCCGATCAGCTGTGGCAGCTTGAGGGCTGGGGCTGCCCGCCACGCCCCGAGGGCTGGAGCACCGCCACCCTCCATGCCAGTTGGCTGCACCTGCACTGGGGCGGCTGCGGCTTCATCCCGCAGCGGCTGGCCGCAGCAGCCCGGCGCACGCCTCCCTTGCCGCCCTGTTGAGCGCACCCCTGATGGCCAACCCCGAACTCTGGCTGCTGCGGCATGGCGCCACCGAGTGGGCCCTGAACGGCCGCCACACCGGCAGCACCGACATCCCGCTGGTGCCCCAAGGCGAAGCCGAAGCCCGCGCCCTCGCCCCCCTGCTGGCGCAGCAGAGCTTTGATGCGGTGTACTGCAGCCCGCTGCAACGGGCTCGGCGCACCTGTGAGCTGGCGGGCCTGGGCGGCCAGGCGCAGCTCGAACCCGATCTGCGCGAGTGGGACTACGGCCGCTACGAGGGCATCACCACCGCCGAGATCCGCCAGACCGTTCCCAACTGGACGGTGTTCAGCCATCCCTGCCCTGACGGCGAGAGCCTGACGCAGGTGCAGGAGCGCTGTGACGCCTTGATCGCGCGACTGGTGCAGCAACACCCAGGCGGGCGCGTGGCGCTGTTCGCCCATGGCCACATCCTGCGCAGCCTGGCGGGGTGCTGGCTGGGGCTTGGCGTCGCAGGCGGTGCCTTATTGGTGCTGGGCACCGGCAGCTTCTGCGTGCTCGGCAGCGAACGCGAGCAACGGGCCCTGCTGCGCTGGAACGCGCCGGTTCCGCACCCGTAGCCGAAGGGCCGCTGCCGTGCCAGCTTGTGACTAAGCGGGAGAGAGCTAGTAGCAGTGGGCAAACACAAAGACTCAGGAGCCAAGCGCACCACCCCTCGCCAGGTTGAATCGCGGGCACCGGGCTGGCTGATCGCGGATGCCTACACGCCAGGGCGCAGTGGCCGGAGCGTGCGCCAGCGCGAGTGGCTGGAGGTGGAACGGCCCGATCCATCGACGCAGCACCGACTGGAGCGCTGGCAGCTGATCGTGCGCGGCCGGGTGCAGGGCGTGGGCTACCGCGCAGCCTGCTGCCAGAAGGCCCGCGAGCTCGATGTGAACGGCTGGGTACGCAACCGGCCCGATGGCTCGGTGGAGGTGCAGGCGGAGGGGGCGTTGCACCAGCTCACCGAACTACGCCTCTGGTGCGAACGGGGGCCCCAGGGGGCCGGCGTGCACAGCGTGAGCCATAGCCAACTGGCACCAAGCAGGGAAGACTGGTTCGAAGTTCGACGCTGAACCAGCCGCGATGACAAACGGGACCCTGTGGGCCGAACTGCTGGCCTACGGCAGTGGCATCGCCATCAGTCCGATTCACATCGGCTTGCTGCTGCTGCTGCTGTTGGGTCCCCAGCCGCTCCGCCGCGGCGGGTTGTTTGTGCTCAGTTGGGTGGTCACCGTCACCCTGATGGTGGTGCTGTTTCTCACCGTGGGGCATGGCCTGCTGCTCACCATGGACAAAGGCAGCAGCCACCGCACGGGGCTGGATTTGCTGGCTGCTGGCGCACTGCTGGCGCTGGGCCTCAAGGAACTGCTGGAGCGCAAGGAGGAGGGGAAGGATCCCCCCGCCTGGACCCGCCAACTGGATCGCTTCTGCGCCATGCCGCTGCCGCTCTTGCTCGGAGCGAGCTGCGCCATTGAGGTGATCAGCCCAGATGATCTGTTTCTGTTCGCCAAGGCCGCTTCAGCGCTGTTGGCTTCAGGCCTGAGCCGTGTTCAGGAGGTGCTGTACACCGCTGGCTTCGCCCTTTCGGCCAGCCTGGCGCTGCTGCTGCCCTTCGCTGCGGTGCTCGTGGGGCGCGATCGGGTGGTGCCGCTGCTTGAAAAGGGCAAGCAGGTGCTGTTCGCCCGGGGCGATCTGCTGGTGGGAGGGCTGAGCCTGGTGCTGGCGGGCTACCTCGGCTGGCAGGGCATCGAGGGCCTGCAGCTGAGCTGAGCTCAGGCCCCAGCAGCGAGCCAGTCGCGCCAGCGTTGCTGCTCCTCGGCAGCGGCTGATCCAAGGCGGCCATCCGCCACCAGCCACACCGCCTGGCTGGCACGGCTTACGGCCACATACACCAGCTGGCGGCGCAGCACCGCATCGCTGGGCCAGAACACATCCCCCGCCACAAACACCTCGCCAAAGGTGCTGCCCTGGCTGCGGTGCACCGTGAGTACGGCGGCTGGCCCCAGGGAAGCGAAGGCATCACGCACCAAGAAATAACGGCGCCAGAGGGCACGGCCCGCCTGTTTGCCGGCATCGCGGGCCTGCTGCCGCAGCTGGCGCATCAAGGCGTCGAGCTCGGCGCGAGCGGTGCTGCCTACCGGCGGCAACAGCCGCAAGGTGAGCCGGGCTTCGCCGGCCTCCACTTCGGCGCTGAGGGTGTCGATCACAGGCACGCTGACGCCATCCGCGCTGCTGATGCCGAAATCCGCCAGATCACAGCGCTCCGGGGTCACATCGCGCACCACCAGTTCGCGGTTGGAACCCAGGAGCATGTCGGGCTCTTCCGCCGCCTCCTCACCAGCCCGGCAGGCCGGTGCCATCACCGCGGCGCGGGTGATCAGCACCTCTCCCGGCAACACCGGCAGCTGATCCGCCATCTCGCCGTGAATCGCCCGGCGAGCGATCGGCACCAGCTGCTCGAGGGCGCGGTTGGTGTAGCAGAGGATGCGGGCGTGGTCGGGGTTGTCGAGCTCAGCGCCGCGGCGCAGGGCCGCTTGAGCCGCGGTGAGCCAATCGGCACGGGCTAGCGCCGCCACCTGGCCGTGGTCGTCGCGCAGCGGCGCTAATGCAGGCGGCTGACGGCAGGGGAGCTGGCCGTTGCGCAACCCCGTGGCCAGCTGCAGCACGGGCCCCTGGTGGCGCACCACCTCGGTGAGCTCAGCCGCCACCGATCGGCCCATGGCAAACACGGGGCTGGTGGGCTCTCCCACCGGGGGCAGCTGGGCCGGATCACCCACGAACACCAGCCGGGTGCGGAAGGGATGGGCGCAGCGCAGGGCAATCTCCAACAGGGTGCTGTCGACCATCGAGGCCTCATCCACCAGCACCAGGCCAAGGTTTTCGAGGGAAGCAGCCGTTTGCTCGGTTTCCTCGCAGCGCTCCAGATCCCCCTGGCGCTTGAGCTTCAGCCGCAGCAGCCGGTGGATCGTGCTCGGGTACCAGGTGGGTTGCAGGCCAGCCCAGGCCAGTTGCTGGCGCAGCACCCCCACCGCCTTGTGGGTTGGGGCCACCACGGTCCAACACAACCCCAGATCGTCCACCTGCTGCAGCAGATGACGGGAGAGGTAGGTCTTACCGGTGCCGGCATAGCCGCTGAGCACAAACGGCGTGCCGTCGTAAGGGGTCTTCAGCCAGGTAGCAAAGGCCTCGGCCGCCGCAGCCTGGCCAGCCGTGAGGGCCTCAGCCAATCGCCAACCAGCCCCAGTGCTGCGCCAGCACCAGCGGCGATCCCACCCACACCAGGCCGGGCAGGGCCACCAGCGGCCCGATCAGGCTGCCCACCAACACCTCAAGGCGCGTGTGGCCGAGGTTTTCCTTGAGGGGCTTGAGCTCCGGCGCCTCATCGGGGTGCAGTTCCCAAAGGCCATCGGGCAGCCCATTCACCCGCTGGGCCGTGATCCCGGCCGCCCGGCGCACACCAGCGGCGTCGTAGAGCACCACAAAACACATCGTGGCCGCCAGGGCGAACACGGGGGAATCAAACCCCTGCTGCCAGCCCAGAGCAGCGGCGGTGCCGGTGAGCAGGGCGGAGTGACTGGAGGGCATACCCCCGGTTTCCACCAGCACCTTGGGGTTCCAGCGGCGGTGCACCACCAGCTCAATCAGCAGCTTGGAGAGCTGGGCGCTGCCGCAGGCCGCCAGGCCCCACCAGAGGGCGCCGTTGTCGAGGATCCCGAGCAGGGGCGAACTCATCGGTCGCGGCTCGTGATGTAGTCGGCCAGGGCCAGCAGCGGGGCGGCCTTGCCGCCGGCGCTCCAGGGCTCAAGGGCCGCCTTGGCCTCAGCCACGAGCGCATCGGCCCGCTGGCGCGACTCCTCCAGGCCCAGCAGCTTGGGATAAGTGGTCTTGTCGGCGGTGAGGTCCTTGCCGGCAGTTTTGCCGAGCACCTCACTGCTGGCGGTCACATCCAGGATGTCGTCGATGATTTGGAAGGCCAGGCCGATGCCGCGGGCGTAGGTGTGCAAAGCCTCCAGGAGGGCATCGGGTGCACCGGCGATCAAGGCACCGGTGAGCACGCAAGCCCGCAGCAGAGCACCGGTTTTATGGAGGTGGATGTATTCGAGTGTCTCCAGGTCAACGTCTTTGCCCTCGCACTCCAGATCCACCACCTGGCCGCCCACCAGGCCAGGGGCCCCGGAGGCCAGGCTGAGCTCGCCCACCACCTTCAGCAGCTGCTCGGCCGGCACACCCGGGCTGCGCAGCGCCACCATTTCAAAGGCGCGTGTAAGCAGGGCATCGCCCGCCAGGATCGCGTTGGCCTCGCCATAGACCTTGTGATTGGTGGGCATGCCGCGACGCAGATCGTCGTTGTCCATGGCGGGGAGATCGTCATGGATCAGCGACATGGTGTGAATCATCTCCAGCGCCACCGCTGTGGGCATCGCCAGGGCGCTGTCGCCACCGGCCAACTCACAGGCCGCCAGGCAGAGGATCGGCCGCAGCCGTTTGCCACCCGCCAGCAGCGAATAGCGCATCGCCTCGCGCAGGCTTTCGGGCCGCTCCGGGCCCAGGGAGCCATCCAGGGCGGCTTCCACGTTCAGCCGCGCGGTTTCCAGGTAGGCAGCGAAATCGAAGCCGGCGGCCTCGGCGGCGGAACTATTGCCGGTGCTGGTGACGGCCGCGGTCATGGGGGCTGGGCCTGGGGCCATCGCTGCCGCGGATTCTCTCAGGCCAGGGCCTGGGACACCCATCAATGACCAAGAAGTGAACGCAGAATCTTGCGTGCCAGGAGCTCTTTGATCTCCGCATGGCGCGGAATCGCTTCCTGGATCCCCGTGGAAGGGTTGATCCAGAGGGAGTGACTGGCGCCTTCCCGCTTCAGCACACAGCCGGCGCGACGCAGTTTCCGCTCGAGGTCTTTTCGCTTCAAAGGGCAGAACTAACCGATCAGCAGCGGTTCACAAACAGCATCGCTGGGCAGGCTGCGCAGAATGTCGTCCTGCCGGTCCTGCAGGATCAGCTGAACAGCCTCGAGCAGGCTGGCCTTGGCCTCAGCGCGGGTTTCGCCCTGGCCGTTGGCGCCAGGTACTTCGATGCAGACTGCCCAGTATCCACCTTCCTCAGCCGGCTCAATCACGGCGGTGAGTTCACCTTTCATCGACCTGCTGGAGACGATTGCTTTCAAAGCTAAGTGGATTCATCACGGCAACAGATCAGCCAACGGCTGATCGAGGCCGCAGCGCTGGCACCAGCTGGCCACGGTGTTCACCAGCAGGAGAGTCACGGTCATCGGGCCCACACCGCCGGGCACCGGGCTGATGGCGCTAGCGATCGGCTCCACCTCCTCAAACCGCACATCGCCGCAGAGGCGCGCTTTGCCGCCGGCCTCGCCCTCCAAGCGGTGGATGCCCACATCCACCACCACCGCACCGGGCTTCACGTGTTCGGCACCGATCATGCGGGGCTTGCCGGCTGCCACCACCAGCACATCCGCTTGCTGGGTGAGCTCCGCCAGATCCTTAGTGCGGGAGTGGCCGATGCTCACCGTGGCGTTGGCGGCCTGCAGCATCAATGCCATGGGCTGGCCCACCAGGATGCTGCGCCCCACCACCACGGCCCGCTTGCCGGAAAGCTCCACACCGGCAGCCGCCAGCAGCGCCATCACCCCGGCGGGAGTGCAGCTGCGGGGTCCCGGTTCACCTTTGAGTAGGCGCCCAAGGTTGAGGGTGTGGAGGCCATCGGCATCCTTTTCGGGATCGATCGCCGCCAGCAGCGGACGCTCATCCAGCCCCGCCGGCAGGGGCAGCTGCAGCAGGATGCCATCCACAGCGGGATCGGCATTGAGGCGCTGGATGGTGCTCAGCACCTCAGCAGCTGGGGTGTCGGCCGGCAGGTGGGCGCCGAGGTTGGTGATGCCGATGCGGCTGCAGGCCTTTTCTTTGTTGGCCACGTACACGCCACTGGCGGGGTCATCGCCCACCCGCAGCACCGCCAGCCCCGGAGGCCGCTCGGCGCGCTCGAGGCGTTCGGCCACCACGGCCTGCAACCGCTCTTCGATCGTTGCCGCCAGCTGGCGGCCATCCAGACGCGTGGCCATGGACCGTGGGCACCTGACACTGCCATCAGCATGCAACGGCATCGCTAGCGTGGACTCTTCAAGGCCTCTTCAGTGAGCGGCACGGGTCCCGGCCATCGCCCCTGGCGAACTCTGAAGCGGCTCCGGCGCGGACTGTTGCGGCTGGAGCTGCCGCGGCAGGCGCTCACGCCCTGGCGCCGGCGCGATGGCCTGGTGGTGCTGATCATTGCCCTGCTGGTGGCTCTGCTCTCCAGCTGGCCATGGCTGGTGGAGCCCAGCCTGCGGCCGGGGGTGCCCGCCCCCTTCACCGTGCGAGCCCCGAAAGCCGCCACGGTGGTGGATTCCGATGCCCTGGAGCAACGGCGCTCACAGCTCGGTCCACGCACCCACGTGCAGGTGGTGGATCCGCGCATCAACCGCGAACTGGAGCAGCGGCTGGAGCGACAGCTGCAAGCGATTCAGCGCCTGGCCAGCACGAACCAGGAGCAAGTGGCGCCCCTCGATCTCAGCCCCGAGGAGCGCGACTGGCTGGCGGGCCAATCGCCCGCGGTGCTGCGGGCCTGGGAAGACAATCTGCGCCAGGCCCAGCGGCGGATGCTGCAGCAGGGTCTGGTGAGCAGCGTGGCCCACAGCCAACTGGAGCAAGCCGCCCAGCTGCAACTCGAAAACCTCAACGAACCGGGGCGCAGCCTGGGCGGGCGGGTGGTGGCGAGCTCCCTGCAGGGCCGCAGCAATCTGCGCATTGATGCCACCCTCAGCCAACGGCTGATCGAAGACCTGCTCACCCAGCAGGGCATCCCCACGATCAAGGTGCGCAAAGGCGAGCTGGTCACCCGCCAGGGCGAGCCGATCAGCAATCAGTCGTATGCGGTGCTCGATTACTTCGGGCTGGTGAACCGCCGGCCCTTGATCGGTGCCTGGCTGCTGCATGCCTGTGAAGCATTAGCTGCCTGCGGCGTGCTGGTGCTGGTGCTGCGCCAGAACCGCGCCAGCCTGGAGCCACGCCAGGCGCTGCTGGCCTTAGGGCTGTTGCTGATCGTGCAGGGCTTCAAGCTCTGGCTCGGGTCAGCCGCGAGCCCGCTGGCGTTGTTGGTGCCGGCAACCCTGCTGCTGGCCCAGGGGCTTGGCACCACAGCCGGCCTGGCCTGGGTGGCCATCGCCTCACTGCTCTGGCCGCTGCCCCTGGCCCCCTTCAACGACCAGCGCATCCTCGTGGCCGCGGGCGTGGCTGCCGCCACAGCGGTGCTGGCCGGGCGGCAGCGCAGCCGCGCCCAACTGCTGCAGCTTGCTCTTTTGATCCCCGTGGGGGCGCTCGTGGCCGAATGGCTGCTGCTGCAGCTGGCGGTGGCCAGCGGCGAGGGGGATGGACGACTGCCCGTAGGGGCTGATCTCCCAGGGGAAGCGCTGTTGCTGGGCGGGCTGCTGCTGGGGGTGCTGCTGATCAGCCCGCTGGTGGAGAGCTTCTTTGATCTGCTCACCCGGGCACGGCTACTGGAGCTGGCCGATCTGGAGCGGCCGCTGCTGCGTCGGTTGTCGTGCGAGGCACCCGGAACGTTTGAGCACACCTTGATGATCTGCGGCCTGGCCGAAGAGGGAGGCCGGGCGATCCAGGCCGACACCGATCTGATCCGCACCGGCGCGCTGTATCACGACGTGGGCAAACTGCACGGCCCGCAATGGTTCATCGAAAACCAGATGGGCACCGACAACCCCCACGACAAGCTTGATGACCCGCAACTGAGCGCCGGCATCCTCCAGGCCCACGTGGATGAAGGGCTCAAGCTAGCCCGCCGCTATCGCCTTCCCCGCCCCCTGGCCGACTTCATCCCTGAGCATCAGGGCACCCTGAAGATGGGCTACTTCCTGCACGAAGCCCGCCGGCGCGACCCCAACATCCGCGAAGCCGATTTCCGCTACCGCGGCCCCATCCCCCGCAGCCGCGAAACAGCCGTGCTGATGCTGGCCGATGGCTGTGAAGCCGCCCTGCGCTCTCTCCCGCCCGACACGAGCGAACAGGAAGCCCGCGCCATGGTGCGGCGCATCGTGGAGGCCCGCTGGCGAGATGGCCAGCTGCTCGACAGCGGCCTGAGCCTGGCCGAACTGGAGCTGCTGGTGCGGGCCTTCGTGCGGGTGTGGCGCCGGATGCGCCATCGTCGGATTCCCTATCCGATCCCAGCCCGCAAGGGTTACAGCGCCTGATGCCCGCCAGCACCCACGAGACCAACCGCTGGCAGCACGCCTGGTACCCCGTGGCCTTCCTGAGGGATCTCGATCCCAGCCGGCCCACACCGTTCACCCTGATGGGGAACGACCTGGTGCTCTGGTTTGAGCGGAGCAGCGGGCAATGGCGAGCCCTGGCCGATGTGTGCCCGCACCGGCTGGTGCCCCTCTCCGATGGCCGCCTCAACGCGTCCGGTGAACTCGAGTGCCCGTATCACGGCTGGACGTTCAACGGTGAAGGGCGCTGCACCGCCATCCCCCAGGCCACAGAGGGGAGCAGCGTCGGGGCCCGCAGCCACTGCCGCGGTTACGCCACCGCCACAGGCCAGGGGCTGCTGTTTGTGTTCAGCGGTGATGCCGCGGAGGCACCATCCCAGCCCCTACCGCTGGTGCCCTTGATCGAGGAGCCCGGCTGGGTGGTGCAAGACACCTTCCGCGATCTGCCCATGGATGCGCTCACCCTGCTGGAGAACGTGCTGGATGTGAGCCATGTGCCCTTCACCCACCACGCCACGGTGGGCCGGCGGGAGAATGCCGGGCCGGTGGAGCTGGAGCTCACCAGCTTTGGCCCCGAAGGCTTCACCGGCCTTTGGCAGGAGGGTCCGCGCCGAGGAAAACTCGGCAGCCAGTTCACCACCTACGCCGCCCCATCGCTGATGTGGCACGACCTCACGGCCAAAGGCTTCGCGCGCATCCTCACCGTGGTGTACGCCACCCCGATCCGCCGGGGTGAGTGCCGCCTCTTCGCCCGTTTCCCCTTCCAGTTCAACTCCCCCTGGCCGGCGCGGCTGCTGGGTCTGCGCCCCCAGTGGTTGCAGCACCTGGGCAACCACGTGGTGCTCGAAGACGACCAGCTCTTTCTGCACTGGCAGGAGCGGGTGCTGGAGCAGCGCGGCGGCAGCCAGGAGGCGATCCGCAGCTTTCATCTCCCCACCAGCGCCGATCTCTACATCCGTGCCCTGCACGACTGGGTGAATCGCTACGGATCCGAGCCGTTCCCGGGTGAACGCCTACCGCCCCGGCAGACGCGGCGCGCCTTGATGGAGCGCTACGAGGCCCACACGCTCCACTGCCGCAGCTGCTCCGGCGCTGATCGGCGGCTACGGCAACTGCAGCCGCTGAGCTGGGGAGCAGCAGCCATTGCCGCCGTGGCCAGCGCCTGGCTTGGGCCTGGGCTCTGGGGCGCAGTGGCACTGCTGCTGGCTGTGAGCTTTGCCGCCGCCGGCGTGCGCATGGCGAGCTGGCTGCAGCTGCTGCGCTACGGCAGCGGCTTGCCGCCCCGCAACCGCTGATCCGCCTGGCGCTCGCCCCACCAGGCACGCCACTTGCGATCCAGGATCAAGCCAGCCGCCACCAACGTGATGGCATTGGCCACGATCAAAGGCCCGTCGCCCGTGAGCAGGCCATACACGCCCCACAGGGCAATGCCGGCGGTGAAGAGGGCATACATCCGCAAAGAGATGCCCCGGGTATCGCCAGTGCGCAGGGTTTTGATCGCCTGCGGGATGAAGCTGAGGGTGGTGAGGCTGGCAGCCACATAGCCCAGGGCGGCGATGGCGGGTGGATGAGCGCTCATGGGCTGGGGAGCTCAAAGGGTGTGGGAGCCGTGAACTGCAAGGGCTGACCGCTGCTGGGGTGCGTGAAGCCAAGGCCAGCGGCATGCAGATGCAGCCGCGCCATCGGTGCTGCCAGCGAAGCACTGGCATCGGGCCCATACAACGGGTCTCCCAGGATTGGATGGCCGATGGCCTGCAGGTGAACCCGCAGCTGATGGGAGCGGCCCGTGCGCGGCTCGAGCTCCAGCCGGCTGCAACCGCTGCTTTGGCCCAGCAACTGCCAGCGGGTGACGCAGGCTTTGCCGGCTCGATCCACCCCATAGAGGGGCGGGCGGTGCTGCCGTTTCGCGATCGGCAACTCAATCAGCCCTTCGGAGTCTTCGGGCACCCCCCACACATCAGCCACATAGCGCTTGTGCACCCGGCGTTGCGCGAACAAGCCACTGAGCGCGCGATGCAGCTCTGGGCTGAGAGCCACCAGGATCAACCCGGAGGTGTCGCGATCGAGGCGATGCACCAGCTGACCAGAGGGCCAATGGCGCTGCACGCGGCTGATCAGGGAATCGGCAAGTTCAGGCCCCAACCCCGGCTGGCAGAGCAAGCCGTGGGGCTTGTTGAGCACCAGCAAATCGGAGCTGTGGTGCACGATCCAGGCCGGATCCAGCCCATCCGTCATCACCGCCAACGCTGCATTGGCCGTTGCGACCTGATGACGCCACACTGACAGCAACCGCCTAGGCCCGATGGCTCTGGATCGCTTCAAGCAGGCCCTGGCCGCGCTGCTGGATCAGGCCCCCAGCGATCCACTCGAGCGAGATGAATACTTCGAACTCCACACCCTGCCCACCGGCGGCGGCAGCGGTTTTGAAGTGGTGATCTGCGATGAGGAGAACGAGATCTTCGCGGTGATCTACACCGATCGCCTGTTCGATGAAGGGGAAGCCGGCCAAGAAGAAGTGGAGGCCCTGGTGCCCAACTTCCTGGAGGAGGCCTTTGGCCTCAAGCCCGATGAGTGGGAAGCCACAGAACCCTTTGATCTGGGTTGGCGCAGCCGCGAATACCTGTGGTTTATGGAGTTCCGCGTGCCGGGGCTCACCCCCACCTGCACATTCGACTAGCGCTCCAGCTGCAGCACTTGCAACTCCTGGCGGGGGCAGCTGATCAGCAACAACGCTCCTGGCCCCTCCGGCCAGGGCAATCCAGTGGCGCGGCGCAAAGCACCGCGCTCGATCAAGGCCATGCCGCAGGTTTCCACCAGCAGCACCGGCAGGGTGCTTCCGCTGCCGCGCATCGCCTGCAAATCGAGCGCCTGTTGCACCGCCCGGGTGCTGCGCTCGAGGCCGAGCCGCTCCACCAGCTCTCCCCAGAGGTGATTCACGGGCGTGCAACCCGCCAGATCGAGATCGCGCACGTCCATCAGCTGCCCTGCCGCAGCACCCCAGCTTGCCCGTTCAATCGCGATGCACCTGCACGAAATGGGGCGCAAACATCAGCACCCGCTCCCCCAGCCGCTCCTGCTGCGCATCCAGAGCAAAGGCACCCCCAGCCATGAAATCAGCGGCCCGCTGCATCTGATCGGCCGGCAGGCTGGAGAGATTGAGCAGCACCGTGGCGTGATCCCGCAGGGCCATCACCGCCTCCTGCACTCCCTCCAAGCTGGTGGGTTGAATCAGGATCACCTCCGCTCCCCAGACCTGGGGGTTTGGTGCAGCGTCTGGGAAGAAGGGATCCATCCCCGCAGCGTGGCGGCTCCGCTGCTGATGCGCCAGAGGCGCCGGGTCAATCAGGGCTGATCTGGTGCAAACCGCTCGAGCATGTCCTGGGTGGGATGGATCGTTTCCAGCTCGTCTTCGTTGTCGAGGAAGGCGTCGAAGGAGCGGTAGCGGCGGATGCTGGGCGGGGCCTGGCTGGTATCGGCAAACACCTGCTGCCAGCTCAACTCCTTGGGCTTGATCTCCTGAAAATTGAGCAGCGCTTCTTCGAGATCACCGGCATCGCCAACGCCCTCGCCCTGCCAGATCAATTCATAGAAGGTCATCACCAACGGTGCGCTTCACACCAGCAGAGCATGACGCAGCTGTGAGGTAACAACGCATCACAGCCACCAGACAGCTGCAACACCATCCCTAGCGTTCGTGCAGCGCAACGGCTTTGCACATGAGCATCGGCGAAGTGTTTCTGGAGAGCCTCTCCACCGGCGTGATCACCAACGAAGAAATCGCCTGGGTCACCAGCATGCAGGCCCAGTTCAACCGGGCTGAAGCTGCGGTTGCCCTCAAACTGGGCCGCCTGCTCGATAACGGTGCCATCCAGATTGGCTGCCGCCTGCTTCAGGCCTGAACGCCCAACAGGCCTTAGATCAACTCCGGATGGGCGGGATCACCTTTGAAGGGCCCTTGCACCGCTGAGGTAATCCATCCGCCGTAAAAGCCACCCGGCTGCGGCTCCACCTGTTCACCATCCACCCAGCAACCATCCATCAGGCCTGGGTAGAGCGCATACCAACCTGCCAGGGGCGCAAAGGCCTCGGTGGGATTGGCGTAGCTCCACACGGCCCGCTCCAGCCGCCGATCCCCCACCACCACGGTGAAGTAGCTGGCTACCCCTTTCCACTCACAGAAACTGCGGCCAGCTGCCGGCTCCAGCAGCTCGAGCCGCATTGCCTCTGGAGGCAAGTAGTAAGTGGGCGGGTGAAAGGTTTCCAGCACCCGCAAGCTGCGGCGGGTCTGAGCCAGCAGCTCCCCCAGGGCGCGCACTTCGATCAGCTGCTCACTGGGTACCAGGGCCGGGGGGCGCGGATAGTCCGCCACCCGTTCGGGCATCAGAGCCATGGGATTAACCGGGGATGAAGCTGCGCAGGCGGCGCGCCTCCTCACCAGCCCGGCGCTGCAGCTCGGCATCGCTGAGGTGCTCCTCTTCCCGCAGCTGCGCCTCAATCACGTCGTGTTCGCTCACCACAAAGCCTTCGGCTTGGGCGATCTGCAGAAGCTCTTCCAGATCCAGAGGCTGCTGGAGGCGCTCCGCCAGATGGGGCTGCTCGCGGGCGTGGGTGAGGAAGGCGTCGAGCTGTTCGAGCGACACAGAAAGGCCTGAACTACGGCTGGTCTAGCCAAAAGCCTCGCCAAGGGCGGCGGCGCGTTCCAAACTTGACGAATCCGAAGCCGCTCCATGAGCTCCAGCGCCCGCTCCAGCAGCCCGCAAGCCCCCTTGCCCACCTGGATGCGCCGCACCGGTGCCGGCCTCACCGCCCTGGTGGCCGTGCTGTTCGTGGTGCTGCTGCTGCAGGTGCGGCAGCAGGGAGAACGCATCCAAACCCTGCAAGACAAGCTGCAGACCCTCGAGAACGAGAAGGATCTCGATCGCACCAATGCCCTCGAGGAACAGGTGCGCTCCACAGCTGAGCGCCTGCAAAACCTGGAAGGCTTGGAGCAGACCGTGCAAAGCCTGAGGAGTGAGCAAGCCAGCCTGCGCGCCCAGCTGCGCAGCCAGGATCGCGAGCCGTCATTCCCTCTCGATAACGGCGTGGATCTCAACGGCCGCACCAACAAGCCCAAGCCAGGCCGCCTGCCCGCCCTGCCTCCTCTGCCCAGCGGCCAGGAATGACGCAACCTGCAGCCGCCCGCCGGCTGGAGCAGGTGCAGCAACCGGTGATTCCGGTGATGGGGGAACTGATTCGTCAGACCCCCGGCACCCTTTCGCTCGGCCAGGGGATGGTGAGCTGGGGGCCACCGGAGCAGGTGCACCAGGCTGTGGCCGCGGCCCTGCAACAGGGTGATTCAGCCCTCGATCGCTACGGCCCCGTGGCTGGATCCGAGGCGCTGCGTGAGTCGCTGGGGTTATGGCTGCAGCGCGAACAGGGCTTAGATCTCAGCGCAAGCGCGCTGCTGATCACCGCCGGCAGCAACATGGCCTTCAACGCCGTGGTGCAGGTGCTCTGCGACCCCGGCGATGAGCTGATCCTGCCGGTTCCCTACTACTTCAACCACGAGATGGCGATCAGCCTGGCGGGCGGCACGCCCGTTGCGGTAGAGGCTGGTGTGGTGCCGGATCCGGAGCGACTGGCGGCAGCGATCACACCGCGCACCCTCGCAATTGTGACCATCTCCCCCAACAACCCCAGTGGCGCCGTGTTCCCAAGGGAGGTGCTGGCAGCGATTAATCGCCTCTGCGCCGAGCGGGGCCTGCTGCACATCAGCGATGAGGCCTACGCGCTGTTCAGCTTCGGCGGTGAGCCGGTGTGGAGCCCGGGCAGCGGGGCAGGCAGCGGCAGCCACACGATCACGCTGGGCTCACTCTCCAAAAGCCATGGCATGGCCGGGTGGCGCATCGGCTGGGCGGTGGTGCCGCAGAGCCTGATGGCCGATCTGGCCAAGGTGCAGGACACAATCCTGATCCACCCGCCCCAACTCAACCAGCAGGCCGCCCTCGGAGCCCTGGCCGCTGGCGCGGATTGGTGCCGCGGCCAGATTCAGGGCCTCGCCGCCCGCCGCCAACAGGTGCTGGACGCCTTGAGCAAACCAGCTGCACCCTGGCGCCTGCTGGCTCAGCCCGATGGCGCGTTTTATGCCCTGCTGCAGCTGGAGAGCTCCCTTAGCAGCGATCAAGCGATGGAGCAGCTGATCCGCCAGCACCGGGTGGCACTGGTGAGCGGCAGCAGCTTCGGGCTGAGCGGCTGCTGCCTGCGGCTCAGCTACGGAATGCTCGATGCCGCAGAGCTCAGCGAGGCCCTGGAGCGCCTGGTGGCTGGCTTGTGGAGCCTGAGCCGAAGCTGAGCTGAGGGTGGAGGTGCGCTGAGGTATCCGCCGCCGGATATCCATGGATATCCGGCTATGGACAGCAGCCAGGCGCAGGACTCGGAACCCTGCGCGCAGCAGACTGCTCTCAGCCGAAGCCGCCAGGCTTCTCCCGCCCCAGCGACAACGACACGTTGCCGTAGGCGGGGCGAACCTGGGAGGGCTGAGCGGCGCCGACACCGGGAGCCGCACCGGCGGGCTGGGGCACCGCCACCACGTTGAAGGCGAGCGACCAGCGCTCACCCTCACCGCGGAAGGGCGCCACCGAGTGGGGCTGCCAGGCGGGGAACACATAGAACTCGCCAGGCACCGGCAGCACGTATTTGGCCATGCCGGTGCGGAAGCTCTGGATGTGCCACTCCTCCGGGCCGTGGAAACACAGCTGGCCATCGAAGCTGTCGTTCACGATCTGGGGTGGCACCTGCAGGAACAGCACCCCCGAGAAGCTGCCGCCATGGGTGTGGGTTGGGTTGTAATCGCCGGCGCGCTGCACGTTCAGCCACACATCGATCATCTGCAGCCTGTAGCGGCCGGGGGTCCAGGGGCCGCGGCCGCTGGGCGGCTGCTGATCGATCACATGGCGTATCCAGCGCTCACAGGCAGGAATCAGCACCGAGGCACACAGCTCCGCCACCGCCGGATACTGCGGCCCGAGCTCCCGCTGCAGCGCCAGCTGTCCCGCCAATTTGGCCGAGGCATCCGGGGTGGAGCCGGGATCGGCGAGCACCTGGCGGGCGAGCTGCTGCAGAGCCTCCAGCAGGCGGGGCTCCAGGGTTCCCTTCAGCAAATAGCGGGGAAACAGGCTGAGCACCTCCATGCTGGTGGTGGCATCGGCGTTGCTTGGCTGGGCCATGCGCGTGGAGCGGGCGGTGGCGGCAGCCTCAGCCTTTCACGGCATCGCCGCTGGCGCTCGGGAGGATGTACCGCTGCAGGCCGATGAACAAGGCCAGCACCGGCAGGATCGACACCACTGCACCCGCCGCCACCAGGCGCCAGTCAAGCGAGAAGCTGCTGGCCAGCTGCTGCAGGCCCAGCGGCAGGGTGTAGAGATTCGGGTCGTCGAGGATCACCAGCGGCCAGAGGAAATCACTCCAGGTGCCGATGAACACAAACATCGCCAGGGTGATCAGATCGGCACGGGCGGCGGGAATCATCACGTTCCACCATTCCCCCAGTGGGGTGCAGCCATCGATGCGGGCCGCCTCTTCCAACTCCACCGGCACACCGGCAAAGCTCTGGCGCAGCAGAAAGATGCCAAAGGCCGTGGCCGCCTGGGGAATGATCAGCGCCCAGAGCGTGTTGCGCAGCCCCAGCTGCACCATTAACAGATAGAGCGGGATCATCACCACCTGGAAGGGGATCAGGATCGTGGCCACCACCAGGGCCAGAACCAACCCCCGCCCGGCGAAGCGCATGCGCGCGAGTGGATAGGCCGCCAGCGAGCAGAAGAGCAGATTCGCGAGCACTGCCAGACCGCTCACGATGGCGCTGTTGCGGATGTAGCCGAGCATCGGGTTGTCGGCGAACAACCGCTGGTAGGCCTCCAGGCTGGGCTGGCTAGGCAGCAGCGCCGGCGGACTGGTGAAGATGTTCTCGGCCGGGCCCTTGAGGGAGGTGCTCACCAGCCAGAACAGCGGCACCAGCATTGCCACAGCGATCAGCAGCAGCACAGCCAGCTGCAGGCCGCTGGCCAGCAGCGTGCGGGGCCGACCACTCCCGAGTTGAGCCATCAGAGGCGCGGCCGCTCCGCCGGGGCGAGATCACCCACTGGCAGTGGAGCCTTCTGGGGGTGCAACGGCGAGCGTTGGCTGCCGGCCACCAGGCGGTTCAGCGCATTCACGAAGGCCTGGGCTGCCGCCACCACGATGTCGGTATCGGCGGCGTGGCCGGAATAGAGCACCCCATCCGCGCGCAGGCGGATGGTCACCTCACCCATGGCATCGATGCCCTCGGTGACCGACTTCACCGAGAACTCCACCAGCTCATTCGGCACGCGGGCCAGCTGGTTGAGGGCCTGACACACCGCATCCACAGGGCCGGTGCCGATCGCCGCTTCGGTGAGTTCAGCCCCATCGCCATTCACCAGGGTGACGGTGGCGGTGGGTTGCAGGTTGGTGCCGGTGCTCACCTGCACCAGCTTGAGGCTGTAGCGGGCTTCATCCTGCTGCTGCACCTGCTCGCTCACGATCGCCTCAAGGTCGCGATCGGAGATCTCGCGCTTGCGATCGGCCAACTCCTTGAAACGGGCGAAGGCGTCGTCGAGATCGTCACGCTCGAGGCTGTAGCCGAGCTCTTCGAGGCGAGCGCGGAAGGCGCTGCGGCCGCTCAGCTTGCCCAACGAAATGCGGTTATCGGCCAGGCCGATGGTGCGCGCATCAATGATTTCGTAGGTGAGGCGGTTCTTGAGTACGCCGTCTTGGTGGATGCCGCTCTCATGGGCGAAGGCATTGGCCCCCACGATCGCCTTGTTGGGCTGCACCGCCATGCCGGTGAGATTGCTCACCAAGCGCGAGGTTTTGTAGATCTCCTCGGTGCGCACACCCGTGAGCGGCTCAGTGCTTTCAGCTGGCCGCCCCAGGAAGGGGTTGTAGTAGCTGCGGCGCACATGCAGCGCCATCACCAGCTCTTCGAGCGAGGCGTTGCCGGCCCGTTCGCCGATGCCGTTGATCGTGCATTCGAGCTGGCGGGCGCCGTTCTTCACGGCCTCAAGGAAGTTGGCCACGGCCAAGCCCAGATCGTTGTGGCCGTGCACCGAGATCACCGCCTGATCGATGTTGGGCACATGGCGGTTGATGCCATCGATCAGCGCACCGAATTCAGCCGGCGTGGCGTAACCCACCGTGTCGGGGATGTTGATCGTGGTGGCGCCGGCGGCAATTGCCGATTCGATCACCTGGTACATGAACTCCGGGTCGGAGCGACCGGCGTCCTCACAGGAAAACTCCACGTCGTCGACGAGGGAGCGGGCATAGGCCACCATCTCGCCGGCGATCTGCAGTACCTCAGCGCGACTTTTGCGCAACTTGTGCTCGAGGTGGATATCGCTGGTAGCAATAAAGGTGTGAATCCGCTTGTTCACGGCCGGAGCCACCGCTTCGGCGCAGGCCTTGATGTCGCCCTTGGCCGCCCGGGCCAAACCACAGATCACCGGGCCATCGGCGCTGCCCACGGTGGCGGCGATGCGCTGAACAGCGTTGAAGTCGCCAGGGCTGGCGAAGGGAAAACCGGCCTCGATGATGTCGACGCCCAGGCGAGCCAGCTGCTGCGCAATCGCCAGCTTCTCCTCGAGATTGAGGCTGGCGCCAGGAGACTGCTCCCCATCACGCAGGGTGGTATCGAAAATCAATACCCGGCCGGGATCGCGGGCCATGTCGGCTACAAGTCGGAATGGTTATGAGTTAGCCCCATCCTAGGGGTGAGGCCTCAGCAGCGACCAGCGCTGGCCAGCGGTGCTTCGTTTTTCTCCAGCTGCGCTCTCAGCTCAGCCAGATCGACAAACCGATCCGCTGCGTTGCGCAGTTCACGGGGCACCATGCCGTCGGTGCTGATCAGCACCACCTTCACCCCCTTAATCCGCAGCACCTCCACCAGCCGCTCCAGATCGCGGCTGCCGCTGAGCAGCCACACCTCATCGATGCGATGGGCCACCGACAACAAATCGATGGCGATCTCCACGTCGAGATTGGCGCGGGCGAACTGGCGCTGATCCGCATCGCCACCAAATTCGCGCAGGGGCTTGGCCCGCACCGTGAACCCCAGGCTGGTGAGCGCATCGCGGAAGGGGCGCTGATCGGTGGGGTCCTTCAGGCCCGTGTACCAAAAGGCCGAGCCGATCTCCACACCCGCCGTGGCTGTGGCGTGGGCCAGCAGCCGGCGGGGGTCGAAGAACCAGCCCAGCTTCTGCTGCACGTAGAACATGCTGTGGCCGTCGACCGCCAGAGCCAGCTGCATCGCTGCCGAATCACTGGCTTGAGCCTAAAAGCAGCGCGTAAAGTCGCCCCACTCTGAGCTGGGACCTTGGCCACCGGCGCACTGGCCACGGAGACCACCACCACCCACGGCGAACTCGCCCTGGTGCTGCACGCGCATCTGCCCTACGTGCACTCCAGCGAGCCCGGTTCGCTGGAAGAAGACTGGTATTTCCAGGCGCTGCTGGAGTGCTACCTGCCGCTGCTGGATGTGCTGGAGGCGGCGGCCGCGGATCCCAGCCAGCGGCCGCGCCTGAGCATGGGGCTCTCGCCCACGCTGCTGTCGCTGTTCAGCAGTCGTGACCTAAGCGAACGCTTCGGGCCCTGGCTGGCGGTGCGCCAGGAGCTGCTGCTGCAGGCACCTGCCGGTTTCGAGGCCGCCGCAGCCGATCTGGCGCAACAGCTGAGTGGTGCCGCAGCCGCCTGGCAGCGCTGCGGCGGCAACCTGCTGCCCCGTTTCCAGCGGCTGCAGCAGGCCGGAGTGCTGGATCTGCTCACCTGCGCCGCCACCCACGGCTACCTGCCGCTGCTGCGGGATTGCCCCGAAGCGGTGCGGGCCCAGCTGCTCACCGCCGTGCGCGAGCACCAGCGGCTGCTGGGGGTGCGGCCTCAGGGCATCTGGCTGCCGGAATGCGCCTACTACGAGGGGCTCGATCGCCTGCTGGTGAGCTGCGGGCTGCGCTACGCGATCCTTGATGCCCATGGCCTGCTGCACGGCCAGCCCCGCCCCCGGTACGGGGTGTATGCCCCCATCTGCACGCCGGCTGGGATGGCCTTCTTCGGCCGAGACAGCGAATCCACCTTGCCGGTGTGGAGCGCCCGCGACGGCTATCCCGGCGATGCCAGTTACCGCGAATTCCACCGCGATCTGGGCTGGGATCTGCCCGACGGTGAACTGGAGCAACGCGGCATCGGCTGCCGCCGCCCCCTGGGGCTCAAGCTGCACCGGGTGAGCAGCCGCGACTGCGGCCTCGATGGCAAGCAGCCCTATGAGCCGTCTACCGCCCACGCCACCGTGCGCCGCGATGCCGCCCACTACTTGCAGGGCCGATCCCAGCACCTCCAACACCTGCAGGGCGCCATGGAGCGTGCTCCGCTGCTGGTGGCTCCGTTCGATGCAGAACTGTTCGGCCACTGGTGGTTTGAGGGCCCGCGCTTTCTGGCGGAGCTGTTCCGCCAGGCGCCCGCGAGCGGCGTGGGGCTCACCACCCTGCGCGACACCCTCAGCCGCGGCGCCAGCCTGCAGCTCTGCCAGCCCTCCCCCTCCAGCTGGGGCCAGGGCGGATACCACAACTATTGGCTCAACGACAGCAACGCCTGGGTGATTCCGGAGTGGAACCGCGCCTCGCGAGCCATGGTGCAGCGGGTGAGCCGCGGCGTGGGCAGCGAGTGGGCCCGCGAGCTGCTCAATCAGGCCGGCCGTGAACTGCTGCTGGCCCAGAGCTCTGATTGGAGCTTCATCCTGCGGGCCGGCACCACCACCGAACTGGCCCGCGAGCGGATCGAACGCCATCTAGGCCGTTTCTGGCAGCTGCTGGGAGCCATCGATGGCGAGGTGGAGCTGCCCGAGGGCTGGCTTGAGGCCGTCCGCGCCGAAGACGCGCTGTTCCCGCTGATCAACGCCGCAGACTGGGCGCAGATTCCAGCTGCTGCACCCTGACCTCCACCGCCGCGCTCGCCCCGCATCAGCAACTGGACCTGCTGGCTCAGGCTCTGCCCGCTGAGCAGCAGTTCGAAGCGAGCCTGCAGGAGCGCCAACTCAGCACGCCGCACCGCAGCGACCTGCGGGTGCTGCAGCTCAACCTGGGCAAGCTCTGCAACATGCGCTGCAGCCACTGTCATGTGGATGCAGGCCCCCATCAGGGCCACACCCTGATGCCTGATGCGGTGGTGGACCAGTGCATCGCCGCGATCGCGCGGCTGCAGCCGGCGGTGGTGGATCTCACCGGGGGCGCACCGGAGCTGCATCCGCGCTTCAAGGAGCTGTTGCTGGCGGCCCGGGCCCAGGGGTGCCATGTGATCGATCGCTGCAACCTCACGGTGCTGCTGCTGCCGGCGCTGCGGGATCTGGCGGCTTTCCTGGCAGAGCACGAGGTGGAAATCGTGGCGAGCCTGCCTCAACCGGAAGCCGAGAGCACCGATGCCCAGCGCGGCGATGGCACCTGGGAAGCCTCGATCGAGGCGCTGAAGCGGCTCAACCAGCTGGGCTACGGCCAGGGTGATCCCAAGCGGCAGCTCACGCTGATGAGCAACCCTGCCGGCACCCGCCTGCAACAGCTCACCCCATGCGACACGGCCCAGTGGAAACGCCGCCTGCAGGAGCTGGCGGGGGTGCAGTTCGATCAGCTGATCGGCCTCAACAACATGCCGATCGCTCGTTTTCTGGAGCAACTGCAGCGCGATGGGCATGTGAACTGCTACTTGAAACTGCTCCACAACGCCTTCAACCCCGAAGCGCTCAATGGCCTGATGTGCCGCGACACGCTCTCGGTGGCCGCGGATGGTCAACTGTTCGACTGCGATTTCAACCAGATGCTCGGGCTGCCGCTCGGCGGCTCACCAACCGCCATTGCGTCGATCACGCGCGAAAAGCTCGAGCAACGCGCCATCCGCTGGGGCAACCACTGCTTCGGCTGCACCGCCGGCCAAGGCAGCTCCTGCGCCGGGGCTACGGCCTGAGCATCCGCAGAGCCAGCTGCAATTCACGGCCCTGCATCCCCATCAGCCCCGCCTTCACGCTCCAGGGCGCTAGCACAAACAAGCGCACCATCGCGGCAATCAAGGCCGGCAGGCTGAGGGTGTTAGTCAGAAAGCCAAACCACTGCTCGCGCGGCAAGGAGAAGAAGGTGGTGAAGTGGGCGCGCAGCTGCGACTCGGAAAAGCGCATCAACTTCTCCAAACCGAAGCGATACAGCGCATGCCGGCGCTGCAGCTCCAGGGGCCAGAGCGCCTGCCAGGCCTGAGCCGCCAGCTGCTGGCCGCTGGCGTGAGGATCTTTAAGGCCAGTGGCGATGGCATCCGCCAGGGCGGGCGCGCGCCGCAGCAACGATCCCACCATGTAGCCCGAGGCTGGATGCACCATTGAGGCGGAGCCGCCGAACCCCACCACCCGCTGCTGCAGATCCGGCAGCGGCAGGTTCATCGGGAACAGGCAGAACTCTTCGTGCTGCACCTCCTCAACGCTGATGCCGCGCAAGGCCAAGCGCCGCAGGAGCCGGTCCTTGAGCACGTCGTAGGGCACAGCCGGCGCCAGGGCCAGGGATGTCTCTTCCGCGAAGAACACCCCCTCGCCGAAATCCATGGCGTAAAGGAAGGTGGGCGGCGCACAGCGGCGCTCGGCTTCGCTGAGGTGATCACAGCGGTAATCCATCAGCACGAACTGGCCGGGATCCACCGGCGGCGCGGAAAAGCGCCCAACGATGCCGTAAGCGGCTTGGCCAGCCACCGGACCCTCATCGGGGCGCTGCACAAACGGTGAGTGGTGGCCGCTGGCATCGATCACGAGCCGCGCCCGCAGGCGCTCGCCCGCCTCGGTGATCACCACCAAGCCTGCAGCGTCGTGCTCGATGGCGACAGCACGCCCACGGATCCATGGCATGCCAGCGCTCTGACAGGGCTGCCACCAGTGCTGTTGCAGCGCGGTTTTGTCGAAGAGGCCGTAGTCGATGCCATGGGCTACGGCGGGCGTGGCGAGCTGATCCCCGAAATAACTGCGGGTGTCGTGCCAGCGATGGCCCAACAGCTGCTGCAGGCCAAGCTCATCAACCTCCGGGCCCCAGATGCCGTAGGTGTTGGGCCAGGGGGCGGCTGGATCCTCGGGCGCCAAACCCTGCACGGCGACGCCTCGTTCACAGAGGGCGGCCGCGATGCAAAGGGCGGCCGGTCCGGCACCCAGCACCACAACATCGATCGACGCGGACGGCCCCATCAGAGCTGAACCTCCAGCAAGGCTCGGTTGTTCGCCTGAAGAGCCTCGGTATCGAGAATTCGCAGCTCGGGATCAGCGATCACCTCGATGCGGTTGCCGCCCGCCGGCAGATCCAGAGGCACGCTGAAGTGCTCGCTGGCTCCTGCCGCCAGCCACGGCAAGCGCAGATAGCGATGGCTGGAGTAGCGATCGTTCACCACCACGCCAACGCCGACATCGCTCACATCCATCGCACCACGATTCACGACGCTGAAGCAGGCGGCACCCGCCTCAAAGCGCAGCCGCTCTACCGCCAGATCACTGGCCAGCTGATGCACCTGCTGCAGCGGATAGAGCGCCAAACGCCGCACGGCCCGCAGCGCCGTGCCGGGATGCTCGTGATGCAGATGGCCGCCATGGCGCAGATCCACGCTGCAGCCGTGCAGGTGCAGGTGAGCCCCTTCGGCGGGGATCGTGACGCGGCCGGTGGCGGGATCGGTGTCAAAAAAGCCGCAGCACTCCCATTGGAGTGAACGGCCGAGGTAGCGAATGGGATCAGCGGGATCGCCAGGGTCGTGCTCGGCCAAGCGGTAGTGCTGGAGCAGTTGATAGATGCTGCGGCTGGCTGTGCCCTCACTGGCCGCGCTGCTGGCGATGGCGGTGTTGCGGCGCTGCTGGCCCATGCAGAGCTTGGAGGCCACGGTGATCACAAGCGAACGCCAATCGAGCTCGGCCCGCAACCCATAGATGGGAGCCTCAGCCAAGCGGCCTTGGCGTTGCAACTGCACAATCGCCTCGCCCACCAGCTCCTGCAGCGGCCTCCCCTCGACATCTCCGAGCTCGGCCGGATCCACCAAAACCTTCAGCGCTGCGGCATCACCGCTGAAGCACACATAAGGAAAGTGAGAGCTGCCATCCCCACTCTGCAAAGCGCGGATGCCGCCATCACTGGCCTGGCATTTCCAGATGGTGGTGTTGCCCGCGGCGTTGGGCAGAAAGGTGAGCTCGCCGTTGTCGATGCTGGTGGTGGTGCCCAAACCGAGCACATCGCCATCGAGCGGAATCGCCTCGAGGGGGAGGTGTTCATGCACATCCCCCTGAATCAGATCGCTCACCGTATTGGCGATCCAGAGATCGCCGCGGTGATCAGGCATCAGCAACCGTGTCCACCGGTGCTGCCTCATCGGCGGCCGGATCGGCTGCTTCCTCTTCAGCCGCAGGCGGCACCAGCACCACCTCCGAGAGGCGATCGCCGCTATCGAGGCGCTGCAGGCGCACTCCGGTGGCTGCGCGCGACTGCTGCGGCACCGCATCGGCCTGCATGCGCACGATCACACCCTTCTCGCTCACCAGCAGCAGCTCTTCGCCAGCGCCCAGCACCTTGAGGCCCACCAGCACATCACCGTCGCGGCGGAACTTCATGCAGCGCAGGCCCATGCCGGCGCGCTTCTGCAGGCGGAACTGATCCACCGGCACCCGCTTACCGAGCCCGCTGGCGGACGCCACCAGCACCCAGGGGCCTTCGCTTGGGGCCACCTCTTCGGTGTCGTCTTCCTCCGCTTCGGCGCTGATGCTCTCCAGCTGATCCGCCAGCTCCACCGGCAGCACATCCATGCTCACCAGCTGATCGCCTGGGCGCAGATTCATGGCGCGCACACCGCGGGCGGTGCGCCCCAAGGGCCTGAGCTCCTCATCACTGAGGCGGAAGTGAATGGTCATCCCATTGCGGGAGCCGATCAGCAGGCTGTCGCCGGGTTGAGCGAGACGAACCCAGGTGAGCGCATCGCCTTCCTCCAGCGAGATGGCGATCAGGCCGTTCGATCGGATGTTGGCGAAGGCCGAAAGACGCGTGCGCTTGATGTAGCCCCCGCTGGTGAGCATCACCAGTACGGCATCTTCGGCAAATTCACTCACCGCCAGCAGCGAGGTGATTTGCTCCTCGCGCGGAATCGGTAGCAACTGCACGATCGGCGTGCCTTTGGCGGTGCGGCTGCACTGCGGCACCCGATAGGCCGGCACGGTGTACACCACGCCGCGATCCGAGAACAGCAACAGCGAATCGTGGTCGTTGCAGCTGATGAATAGCCGCACCGCCTCTTCGCCCTGGCTGCGGGTGCCGGCCTTGCCGCGGGTGCCGCGGCTGGTGGCTTCGAACTCGCTCACCGGCATGCGCTTGAGGTAGCCGGTTTCGGTGAGCAACACCACCGAGCGCTCGTTGGCGATCAGGTCGATATCTTCGAGGCCGCCTTCCACATCGAGGATCTCGGTGCGGCGCGGGGAGTCGTAGCGCGAACGCAGGACGCCCAACTCCTCGGTGATCAGCGTCAGCACCCGCTCTTTGCGGGCCAGGATGTCTTTGTAGTCGGTGATCTTGGCGAGCAGATCTTCGTGCTCGAGCCGGATCTTGTCGGCTTCCAGAGCCGTGAGCCGGCGCAGCTGCATCTGCAGGATGGCGTCGGCCTGGATGTCGCTGAGGCCAAAGCGATCCATCAGCTCCGAGCGAGCCGTGGCGGTATCGGCGGCGGCACGAATCAGGGCAATGATCGCGTCGAGATTGTCGAGGGCGATCAGCAGGCCGAGCAGGATGTGATCGCGCTCCTCGGCCTTGCGCAGCAAGTAGCGGGTGCGGCGCTCGATCGTCTCGACGCGGAAGTCGAGGAACACCTCGAGCATCTTGCGCAGGGTGAGCAGCACCGGCTCGCCCTTCACCAGCGCCAGCATGTAGGCGCTGAAGTTGCTCTGCAGCGGCGTGAGTTTGAACAGATTGTTCAGCACCACCTGCGGATAGGCATCGCGGCGCAGCTCGATCACGATGCGCATGCCATCGCGATCGGATTCATCGCGGATATCAGCGATGCCCTCAAGCTTTTTATCGTTCACCAGTTCGGCAATGCGCTCGATCAGCGCTGCCTTGTTGGTCTGATACGGGAGCTCGGTGATGATCACCGCATCGCGGTCGGGCCGGCCCTTGGCTTCGATCGTTTCAATCGAGGCCACGCCGCGCATCGTCACCGAGCCGCGGCCGGTGGTGTACATCTCGCGAATGCCGCTGCGGCCCAGGATCTGGCCGCCAGTGGGGAAGTCAGGCCCCGGCACCAGACGCATCAGCTCACGGTCTTCCAGCTCCGGGTTTTCGATCAGGGCCAGGAGGCCATCGATCAATTCGGTGAGGTTGTGGGGCGGGATGTTGGTCGCCATCCCCACGGCAATGCCGGTGGAGCCGTTGAGCAACAGCTGGGGGATGCGCGAAGGCATCACCGTGGGTTCCTGCTGCGAGCCGTCGAAGTTGTCGATGAAATCGACGGTTTCGCACTCGATGTCTTCGAGCAGGCTGTCGGTGGTGAGCGCCTGCAGCCGCGATTCGGTGTATCGCATGGCGGCGGGCGGATCGTTATCCACCGAACCGAAGTTGCCGTGGCCGTCGATCAGAGGCATGCGCATGGAAAAGTCCTGCGCCATGCGCACCAGCGCGTCGTACACCGCCGTATCGCCGTGCGGGTGGTACTTACCGAGCACCTCACCCACCACACGGGCGCACTTTCTGTAGGGCCGATCGCTGGTGAGGCCCAGCTCGTACATCGCGTAGAGGATGCGGCGATGCACCGGCTTGAGGCCATCGCGGGCATCGGGCAGAGCCCGGCCCACGATCACGCTCATCGCATACTCCAAGTAGGAGCGCGACATCTCATTGCGCAGGTCGGCCTGGATGATGCGGCCGTCTGAATCGCCTGGTCCGCCTGGACCGGTTGGGTCTTCCCCGTCCCCGGGTGTCATCGCGCCGGGTTCGGTTGGATCCGCCATTCGACAGGACTTTGATTAGAACTCATTTTATCGGTTGTTGCGCCTGTGTCTGCCGCCCGCGGGAGTGCGCCCGAACGACGAAGCGAGCCTGAGCTACTCGCCCTGCAGCAACGCGGCGATCTGCAGGTGTGCACCGCAGCGCAATTCCGCGACCGTGTAGCGGAGCTGGGGCTTGAGCAGGCCTTCCGCCAAACCCATGTGGTGGTGGCCAGCGAGGCCGGCTTCACCGCTCAGGCCTCGCTGGTGCTGCACCTGGGCCCGAGCGATCCACCGATCCGGATTGAGCGCTGCCGGCTGGGGCCCGCCGAAGCAGCAGGCGGCCATGGCAACACCGATCTGGTGCTGCCGATCCAGAGCGGTGGCGCCGCCGCACTGGAAGCACTGCTGCAGGGGCAGCAACTTCCCTTCAGCGCCAGCGGCCAGGCCAGCTCGCAACAGCCGCGCCAGGAGCTGGAAACCCAGCTATCGCTCGATCAGATCGGGGCCGGCCAACTGCTGCTGCACCGCGCCATCGCTGAAAACGGTGTGGTGGCTGTGAGCAGCCGCGATGGGCTCACCCCCACCCCCTGGGGACCGGTGCTGGGGCCCATGGGCAGCGCCCTGTTCAGCTGCGCCGGAGCCGGCAGCATCGGCATGACGATGCCCGGACTGCGAGTGCTCGGCCCTGGATCACCAGTGCTGGTGGCCGGCGCCGTGGGCTGGGTGGCCGGCGCCGGCGCCGGCCACAATCCCCAGGTGCGCCGCCAGGCCAGCGGCCATGCCCTCAGCCCAGGGGCCAGCTGCGCTGTGAGCGTGGATCTGCATGGCCTGGAGCGGCGCTGGATTCGGGCCTGCGAACAGCGGCAGGAGGGCAGTGGCCTGCTGGTGGCCATGGCGGCACCCGTACCGCTGCTCGATCTCGCGGCAGCGGGCCAGGCCGCCTGCAGCAACGAGCAACTCCAGGCGCCGGTGCTGGATTACGGAGTCCCCCGCCGGGTGCGCCCCAGCCTCGGCAGCGTCAACTACGCCCAACTGCTCAGCGGCAAGCTCAGCCTTGGCGAGCAGCGCATCCGCTGTGCACCGGCCCACAGCCCCCGCCTGGCCGAGGAGATCGGAGCGGAGCTCTGCGAGCGGCTGCGTTCGGGCCTGTTCCCCATTCGCCTGCCCCTGGTGGGCCTGCCGCAACGCCCTGCCCTACTACCGCTGGAGTGATCGGGGCAGGAAATCAGCCGTAAGCTCCCCGGCTGAAGCAATCGCCACCGACCATGTCCGACGCTGCTGACCCCAAGCCGGACACCGAGCAGCAGGTCGAGCCCGTGGTACTGGGCGCGGAAGCAACTCCGGAGCACGAACCTGCCGTTGAGGCCGCTGCCGTGAGCAGCGACGAGCCCTCCACGGAGACGCCCGCCGTTGAAACACCAGCCGTTGAGGCAGAGGCGGTGCCGGTTGAGGCCACGCCCGAGCCCGTTAAACACGAACCCACACCGGAGCCGCCCGCACCGGCTGCACCCGTCGATATCCCCACCGTGGCCAGCACCCTGGAGGTGCCCGCCAGCCCGAAGGCGGCCATCCCGGCAGCCGATCAAGACGGCGGCGAATGGGAACTGCTGGTGGAGAAGGTTCGAACCTGGATCAGCAGCGGACAACTGCAGGAGCAGTGGCAGAGCGCCCGCACACCGCTCAGCCTGCTGGCCGGCTTGATCGCGGTGCTGTTGGTGCTGCGGGTGTATTCGGCCGTTCTGGGGGTGCTCGACAGCATTCCGCTGCTGCCCGGGCTGCTCGAGTTGGCCGGTCTGGTGGCCGTGGTCCAATTCAGCCTCACCCGGCTGGTGCGCAGCAACGATCGCCGCGAGGTGATCGAGGGTCTCAAGCAACGCTGGAAGAGCTTCCGGGGCCGCGGCTGAACCCGCCTCAGCGCAGGGACGCCATCGGGCCGGTTGATAGCTTGGCTCGATTGCGTCATGGATTTCGGTGGAGATTCAGCTCGGTCGTTCCCGCACTGTTCGCCGCGCCTACGGCATCGATGAGATCGCTCTCGTGCCAGGCGGTCGCACCGTGGATCCAGCGGTAACTGACAGCAGCTGGACCCTCGGCGGTGTCACCCGCGAGATCCCGATCATCGCCAGTGCCATGGATGGCGTGGTGGATGTGGGCATGTGCGTGGAGCTCACCAAGCAGGGCGCTCTGGGCGTGCTCAATCTGGAGGGCGTTCAGTGCCGCTACGACGATCCCAACCCCGCCCTCGATCGCATCGCAGCGGTAGGCAAGGAGGAGTTCGTGCCACTGATGCAGGAGCTCTACAGCCAGCCGGTGCGCGAAGACCTGATCCGCAAGCGCATCGCTGAAATCAAGGAGCGCGGCGGCATCGCCGCTGTGAGCGCCACCCCTGTGGCCGCGCTGAAGTTCGGCAAAGCCATCGCCGAAGCCGGCGCCGATCTGTTCTTCGTGCAGGCCACGGTGGTGAGCACCGAGCACGTGGGCCCTGAGGGCCAGGAGAGCCTGGATCTTGAGGCGCTCTGCCGCGACTTCGGCGTGCCGGTGATCATCGGCAACTGCGTCACCTACGAGGTGGCCCTCAAGCTGATGCGGGCCGGCGCTGCCGGCGTGATGGTGGGCATCGGCCCCGGCGCCGCCTGCACCAGCCGCGGTGTGCTCGGCATCGGCATCCCCCAGGCCACCTCCGTGGCCGACTGCGCCGCCGCCCGCGACGACTACATGAAGGAGAGCGGCCGCTACGTGCCGATCGTGGCCGACGGTGGCATCGTCACCGGCGGTGACATCTGCAAGTGCCTGGCCTGCGGCGCCGATGCCGTGATGATCGGTTCGCCCATCGCCCGCGCCGCTGAGGCTCCCGGCCGCGGCTTCCACTGGGGTATGGCCACCCCCAGCCCGGTGCTGCCGCGCGGTACCCGCATCAAGGTGGGCACCACCGGCAGCCTCGAGAAGATCCTGCGCGGCCCCGCCTCCCTCGATGACGGCACCCAGAACCTGCTGGGTTGCATCCGCACCTCCATGGGCACCCTGGGCGCCCGCACCCTCAAGGAGATGCAGCAGGTGGAAGTGGTGGTGGCACCCTCGCTGCTCACCGAGGGCAAGGTGTATCAGAAAGCCCAGCAGCTGGGCATGGGCAAATAGCCCTTCAACACTGACGCCGAAGACAGCGGCGTTACCCTCATGTCGTGCGGGCTCCGGCCCACACACTCCTCACACCCCCCGGCCCGGCGCGTCCGGGCCTTCTGTCTTGTTTACGAGTTCCGGCAGGCGCAAAGCCATCCCGGAAACCATTGCTAGATTCCCAAAACACTGACCCAAACTCGGATGTCCAGCGCCGCAGCCGTCACCGACGCATCCTTCGAGCAAGACGTGCTCAAGAGCGATGTGCCTGTGCTTGTGGATTTCTGGGCCCCCTGGTGTGGTCCCTGCCGCATGGTGGCCCCGATAGTTGACGAGATCGCCAAGGAATTCGAGGGCAAGATCAAGGTGTTCAAGCTGAATACCGACGAGAACCCCAACGTGGCCAGCCAGTACGGCATCCGCAGCATCCCCACCCTGATGGTGTTCAAGGACGGCCAAAAGGTGGACACCGTGGTGGGTGCGGTGCCCAAAACCACCCTCTCCGGCACCATCGCCAAGTACCTCTGAACTAGGCAGAGCCTGGGAGCAACGCCCAGATAGCCTCGAAGCCCGGCCTAAAGCCGGGCTTTTTTCATGCCACAAACCACCCCGATCCCCTCTTCGTTGATGGAGCAGAGCCCCCTTCAGGCCCTCGATCAGGAGCTGCAGAACCACCCGCAGCGCCGCGCGATCGAGCGCAGCATCGTGAGCCTGCTGGAAATCGCCAAGGGCAGCACCGATGCCGATGAATGGCGGCTGATCAACGGAGCCCTCGCTGATATCCGCGATGGCCTGAGCGTGTTTGCCCCGCACCGGCAGACCCGCAAGGTGACCGTGTTCGGCTCAGCCCGCACCAGCCCAGAAGAGCCCGCCTACAAGCTGGCCCAGGAGCTGGCGGTGGAAGCGGTGGCGCGCGGCTTCGAGGTGATGACCGGAGCCGGCGGCGGAATCATGGAGGCCGCCAACAGTGGGGCGGGCTGTGAGAACAGCATCGGCCTGAATGTGGACCTGCCGTTTGAGCAGCACGCCAACCGCTTCGTGAATGCCTGCGATGGCCGTTTGCTCCACTTCCGCTACTTCTTCACCCGCAAACTCTTTTTCCTGCGCGAGAGCGATGCGCTGGTGGTGATGCCGGGTGGCTTCGGCACCTTCGATGAGCTGTTTGAGTCGCTCACCTTGATCCAAACCGGCCGCACGCCCCCGATTCCGCTGGTGATGCTGGCGCCCAGCGGCGATCGCTTCTGGCCCGACTGGCTGCAAGACATCCAGAGCGATCTGGCCAGCCGCGCACTGATCTCCCCGGAAGACACCAGCCTGCTCAAACAGGCCAGCACCGCCGCCGAAGCGATGCAGCACATCTGTCATTTCTATCGGGTGTTCCACACGGCGCAGTTCGCTGAAGACCGGATGGAGCTGCTGCTGCACAGCGAACTCCCCGCAGACACCGTGGCGGAGCTCAACCGTGAATTTGATGATCTCGTGGATGAGGGCAGCCTCAGCCAAGGTGAAAGCTGCGACAGCAACGGCATCCTGCGGCCGTGCCTGCGCTTCCATCTCGATCGCCGCCGGGTGGGGCTGCTCTATCAACTGATCGACCGGCTCAATGATTTGCCGCTGGAGGTGGCACCGGCGATCGAGCAACCTGGCGAAAGGATCCGCTCTGCCCTCTCCTGTTCATGAGCACCATCGGCCTCATCGATTACGGCATGGGCAATCTGCATTCGGTGCAGCGGGCGTTTGAACGCCTGGGCAGCCGGATTCAGGCCGTGACCACCACCGAGCAGATGCAGGGCTGCGATGCCCTCGTGCTGCCTGGAGTGGGAGCCTTCGATCCCGCCATGCAGCGGCTGGAGCAATCCGGGCTAGCCGAAGGCCTGCAGCAGTGGTGCCGCGCCGGTGGGGCTTTGCTCGGGATCTGCCTGGGCCTGCAACTGCTGTTTGAAGGCAGCGATGAAGGGGAGCGGCGAGGGCTCGGCCTGCTGCAGGGCCATGTGGCCGCGCTGCCCAAACAGCCGGGCCACCCGGTTCCCCACATGGGCTGGGAGCCGTTGCAGCCCCGCACCCCCAGCCCCTTGCTGCCGCCCGATGGCCAGCCCGCCTGGATGTATTTCGTGCACTCCTATGCGGCTGTACCGAGCGAACCCAGCTGCACCACAGCGGCGGTGACCTTCGGAGAGCACAGCATCACCGCTGCCGTCTGGCAGGAGCGCATCGGTGCTTGCCAGTTCCACCCGGAGAAATCCAGCCTCAGTGGAGAAGCGATGCTGCGCCGCTGGCTCGCCTGGGTGGATCAGCAGGGATGAGCCTGCGTCTCAGTGGTGGCCGGCGCCTGCAGAGCCCACCGGGTGATACCGCTCGCCCCACCCCCTCACGCGTGCGGCTGGCCGTGATGAACATGCTGGCCGCCGAGCTGCCCGGCAGCCGCTGGCTGGATCTGTTCTGCGGCAGTGGCGTGATGGGCTGTGAAGCGCTGCAGCGCGGCGCCGCTGCTGTGGTGGCCATAGATCAGCAACGGGCGATGGCAAGCACCAGCCGCGCCAACCTTGAACTCACCGCCTCCGGACTGAAGCCCACGCCCCAGCTGCAGGTGGAGTGCCAAGAGGTGGTGCGCTGGCTTGAGGCCGGCCGCCCTGCCGCTCTGCCGCCCTTTGATCTGATTTATGCCGATCCGCCCTATGCCGCTGGGCTCTATGGAGCCGTGGCCAAAGCGGTGCAGCAGGGCGGCTGGCTGAACAGCCACGGTTTGCTGCTGATGGAATGCAGCTCCTCAGCCCTGCCCACCAACTCAGATGGGGCGTTTGGGGGCTGGGAGCTGCTGAAGCACAAGCGCTACGGCAGCAGCTCAGTGTTGATGCTGGCTGCTGCCGATTGAAGAAGCAGAAGGCAGGGCTTCAGCCGCCCAGAGCGCTGCCGCGGCGGTACTGGTTCCAGGCAGCCACGAACAGGCCGGTGAGCGTCACGGGAATCAGACCGAGCACGATGCCGCAGAGCAGGGGTTCGATCATGGGTGACACACCAGCATTGGTTGCACAATTCTTCCACGCGCTCGTGCCCAGCGCGAACCACCCACACCATCTGTGACTGCGTCGTCGACCCCTGAGAGCACCAAGCCAGCCGGCGGCAGCCGCGGCTTGATCCCAGCCCTGGTGCTGCTGGCAGCTGCCTGCGTGGCGGTGTTGGCGCTGGTGGTGCTGCCAGCGGCCCGCAGCGATCCCTACACCCGCAGCACCCTGCAACTCAGCGGTGCCGCCGATCGGGGCGAGCAGCTGTTTTTGATCAACTGCGCCGGTTGCCACGGGATCGCGGCCCAGGGACTTGTGGGCCCGGATCTGCATGGCGTGGATAGCCGCAAAAACAACCGTCAGCTGATTCAGCAGGTGGTGAGCGGCCGCACACCTCCGATGCCGCGGTTCCAGCCCGAGCCCCAGGCGATGGCGGATCTGCTCGCCTACCTGCACACGCTCACATGAGCCTGGCGGTGGTGCTGGTGGAGCCCGCAGGCCCCCTCAATGTGGGCAGCGTGGCCCGGCTCTGCGCCAACTTCGCCATCGAGCAGCTGCGGCTGGTGGCACCGCGCTGCGATCACCTCGGCCCCGAAGCGCGGCAGATGGCCGTGCATGGCGAGGCGCTGCTGGAGCAGGCCACGCTCTATCCCGATCTGGCCGCCGCCATTGCCGACTGCCAGCGGGTGGTGGCCACCAGCGGCCGGATTGAAACCGAGAGCCTGCCACTCAGCGAGCCGGGCCCGGCCTTGCGCTGGCTCTGCCAAGACACCAGCAGCCAGGAAACCAGCAACAACCGGATGGCGGCGTTGGTGTTTGGGCGGGAAGACCGGGGACTAAGCAACGCCGAACTGCTCCAGGCCGGCCGGGTGGTGCGCCTGGCCACCAGCGAGGCCTACGCCTCCCTCAACCTTTCGCATGCGGTGGCGATCTGCCTGCACGAGCTGCAGGCCTGCCGCACGCAGCCCCACCGCGTGGTCGCCAGCCCAGCGCCCGCCGCCACCAACGACGGCGTGCTTTGCAACCGCGGCGCCCTCGAAGCGGCCTTGGCGGATGCCGAGGCCCTGCTGCTGGAGGTGGGCTTCCTCTACCCCCATACCGCAGCAGCACGGATGGCCAAGCTGCGGGCGCTGCTGCAACGAGCCCAAGTGCAGGAGCCGGAAGTGGCGCTGCTGCGCGGCATGGTGCGTCAACTGCGCTGGGCAGCCCAGCGGGAGACCCCTTAACGTCCGGTCCGATCGCCAGCAGGCAGCACCCGTGAGCGCGAGCCGCCCCAAACGCTCCAGCAGCACCCCGGGATGGGGCGGGCCGCTGCGCCTGGTTCTGCGGCTGGCCGTGATGGGAATCGGCCTGGGCGTGATCACCGGCACCACCTTGAAGTTGCTGGCGCCGCAGCTGGCCGGCGGATCCAACCCTGCGGCCTCGGGCAAGGCAGCGCCGCCCCTGCTCCCCACCGCGCAACCCCTGCCACGGGGCCTGGCCCTCGGACGGTTTGAGCCCAAAACCGAACTCACCGCCGTGAGCCAGAAGTGGGCCCAGCTGGCCGCGCGCCACAAAGACCTCCAAGCCAGCGGCTATCTGCTGGTGCTCGACGACGGGCGCTTCGCCCAACTGCTGCCGGATAAAGCCATGCCGGCGGCCAGCTCGATCAAAACGCCGATCCTGCTAGCCGGGCTGGAAGAACTGGATGCCGGCAAGCTGCGCTGGAACGAGCCCCTGGCCCTCACCAAAGAGGTGATCGGCGGCGGCGCCGGCTGGATGGCCAACAAACCGGTGGGCACTCGCTTCCCCTTCTGGGAGGCCGCCACCGAGATGATCCGAGTGAGCGACAACAGCGCCACCAACCTGCTGATCAAGCGCCTGGGAGGAAAAGTTGCCCTCAACGCCCGCTTCCAGGCCATGGGCCTCACCGCCACGGTGGTGAACAACTGGCTGCCCGACCTCGACGGCACTAACACCACCAGCTCCCTCGATCTGGCCCGCTCCATCGCGATGGTGGATACCGGCGAGATGCTGAGCCCCCGTGCGCGCGATCTGTTTCGCGGCGTGATGGGCACATCCCGCACCAACACCCTGTTGCCGCTCGGTCTGCTGATGGGCCTGGGCGGCGATTCTGCTGACCCCGACAGCGCCCTACTGGCCCACGGCGTGACGGTGCTCAACAAAACCGGTGACATCGGTATCGCCTACGCCGATGGCGGCCTGATCGAACTACCCAACGGTCAGCGGGCCGTGGCCGCTTTCATGGTGAAAGGTCCCTTCAACGATCCCCGCTCCACCGACCTGATCCGCGCCATGGCCGCTGAGGTGGCCCGGGCCCTGATCGGCAAGCCGGGCGGTACCGCACCTGCTGCAACCCGATGATCCTGCCCCTGCTGCTGGCGGCCGCACCGGCTGCCACCACCCCAGCAGCCCCTGCTCCGCCGGCGCCGGTCCTGCGTCCCCAGACCGTGGCACCGCTACCGGGCGGCCTGGATCAGGTGCTGGTGGTGAACGACAACAACCCCGAACTGATCTCGGGGCCTGGGATCCTGCTCTCCACCTTCCCCAGCGCGGGACGGCCCAAGCCGGAGGCCCATCTGGATGTGGCGCTGAACGGTCGGTTTGATCTGTTCAGCCACCACGTGTATGCCGGCAAACCCGACAGTCTCGATTCCACCCTCTGGCTGGCGGTGGTGGCCGAACCCCGCGGCAGCCAACCGGTGACGCTGCAACTGCTGGGCGGCTCCACCGCCCTGTCGCAGGCCACCGACAAGCAGCAGCCCGAAGCCCCCTTCCTGCCCCTGCCGGCGCTGATGCCCCAGGACGGGCATGTGTACAGCGGCCCCGGCAGCCGCGTGGCCACCGAACTGCTGGCCCGCCAGCGCAACGCGCTGATCCCCGAGCGCTGGAACCTGGCTCCAGGGCAGCTGAGCACGCTGCTTGTGCTGCCGATCCCGGTGAAGGGGCTCGATCCCCTGCTCAATGGCCGCAACCTGCAGTTGCGTCTGCAGAGCTCGGGCCCGGTGAGCCTGGCCACCTTGGCGGCCTACGGCAAAGGGGATCAACCACCAGCGGCAAGCAGCTGGGCCGAGTTGCTCAATGGCGGCCTCAGCCCCAAGGAGCACCAGCCCACCCCCCGCGGCGCCAGCGGCCGGATCGTGTATTCCCGCGTCAGCGGTGTGCAGATCGGCAGCGTCTGGAACGGCACGATCACCGACCCCGGCAAGACCTATCTGTCTGCCAGCCGCGCCCCGATCTCCTGGCCGATCGCTTCATTGGATCGGGGCAGCCTCGGCACCGGCCAGGTGCAAACCGCCGAGCTCAAGGCCTTCTATCCCGGCACCGCCTGGGCTGCCCACGGCAACTACGGCGTGGAATACAACCTGGCGATTCCGCTGCGCAACAACGGCAGCAAACCCGTGCAGCTGGAGCTGGCCTTCGAATCACCGCTGAAGAGCGATCAGTCCCAAGGGGGCCTGCGGTTCAATCCCGAGCCAGGCAAATCGGTGATGTTCCGCGGCACGGTGGAGGCCAGCGGCCTGGATGGTGACAACGGCGCAACCGCCGGCCGCCGCAGCTTCCACCTGGTGCAGCGGGTGGGGCAGCAGGGGCCAGCCCTGGGCACCGTGAGCCTGGCGCCGGGGGCCAGCCGGCAGCTGCGGGTGCGGCTGATTTACCCGGCCGATGCCACACCGCCGCAGGTGCTCAGCCTGCTGCCTGTGAAACAATCCCCAGACCAGCCAGCCGCCTCCCACTGATGCAAGCCCGCAAGCGCAGGGTCTTCCCCTTCACCGCCATCGTGGGTCAGGAGGAGATGAAGCTCGCCCTGCTGCTGAACGTGATCGATCCACGCATCGGCGGCGTGATGATCATGGGCGACCGCGGCACGGGCAAGAGCACCACGATCCGCGCTCTGGCCGATCTGCTGCCCGAGATCGATGTGGTGGCGGGCGATCCCTACAACAGCTCCCCCAACGACCCCGACCTGCAGAGCAGCGAGGTGCGCCAGCGGGCCGAGCACGGTGAGCAGCTGCCGATCGAGCAGCGCCAGGTGCCGATGGTGGACCTGCCCCTGGGCGCCACCGAAGATCGCCTCTGCGGAACGATCGACATTGAGAAAGCCCTGAGCGAGGGCGTGCGCGCCTTCGAGCCCGGCCTGCTGGCCAAAGCCAACCGCGGCCTGCTCTACGTGGATGAGGTGAACCTCCTCGACGACCACTTGGTGGACGTGCTGCTGGATTCGGCGGCCTCCGGCTGGAACACCGTGGAGCGCGAGGGCGTGAGCGTGCGCCACCCGGCCCGCTTCGTGCTGATCGGCTCCGGTAACCCCGAAGAAGGCGAGCTGCGCCCGCAGCTGCTCGATCGCTTCGGCATGAGCGTGGAAGTGCGCACCGTGCGCGATCCGGAGCTACGCGTGCAGGTGGTGGATCAGCGCACCGCCTTCGACAACGACCCCGACGGCTTCAACAATGCTGTGCAGACCACCCAGGACGCCCTGCAGGCGCGGGTGGTGGAAGCCCAGAACCGTCTGCCCCACGTGCAGATCGACGACGACCTGCGCATCCGCATCTCCGCCATCTGCGGAGAGCTGGATGTGGATGGACTGCGCGGCGACATCGTGACCAACCGCGCCGCCCGCGCCCTGGCCGCCTTCGAAGGCCGCACCGAAGTCACCGAAGACGACGTGGCCCGCGTGGCCGCCTGCTGCCTGCGCCACCGCCTGCGTAAGGATCCGCTCGAGCAGATCGACTCGGGCGATCGTGTGGTGAAGGTGTTCTGCAAGGTGTTCGAGCGCCCCGAATCCAGCGACCGCGGCGCCTTCGAACTGGCCCTGGCGGCCTGATGCAGCGCCGGGGGCACCGATGGTGATCCTCGGCCTCGACCCCGGCCTGGCCCGCGTGGGCTACGGCCTGATCGACGTGGACGGCACTCCGGGCCGCGGCCGCCAGACGCTGCTCGATTGCGGGATCATCCGCACCGATCCCGGCCGCAGCGAAGGGGAGCGGATGGTGGAGATCGCCCGCGACCTGCGCCAGCTGATTCGCGCCTGGCGGCCGCAGCTGGCGGTGGTGGAGAAGTTTTTCTTCTACCGCTCCAGCACCACGATCTCAGTGGTGCAGGCTCGCGGCGTGCTGATGATGACGCTGGCGCGCTTCCAGATCCCGGTGATGGAATTCCCGCCGATGCAGATCAAGCTGGCCCTGGCAGGCCACGGTCACGCCGAGAAAGACGACGTGCTGGCGGCGGTGATGCGCGAGCTCAACCTCGACACCCCGCCGCGGCCTGATGACGCCGCCGATGCCCTCGCAGCGGCGCTCACCGGCTGGTTCCAGCGATGAACCCCGCGGCGACTTGCAGCACCAAAGCTGAGCTGCGCCGGCACTATCGCGAGCGACGGCTGCAGCATCTGCTCTCGGCCGAAGCCGGCATGCAAGCAGCTGCCCTCGCTCTGGCCGAGCAACTCCAGGGCGAGCAACGGCTCGGGCTCTACTGGCCCCTGAAGGGCGAGGCCGACCTCCGCCACCTGGCCGATCACCCTGGCCTGGGCGATCGCCTGGCCCTCCCGCGGGTGGACAACGGGCAACTGCGCTACCGCGAATGGCTGCCGAGCACAGCCCTTAGCCCCGACGACACCGGCATTCCCGCACCAGAACACGGCCCAGATCTCGAAGCCAGCGCCCTGGGGCTGCTGCTGGCCCCTGCCCTGGCCTTCGACCAGCGCGGGTTCCGCCTGGGCTACGGCGGTGGCTGGTTTGATCGCTTACGCAGCCAGTCCCAGTGGAGAGCCATCCCCGCGCTGGCCGTGCTGCCAGCCGCTTGCCTCACCGCAGCCCTGCCAGTGGATGCATGGGATGTGCCCTTTCAGGGTTGGCTCGATGAACAGGGCATCCATTGGTTGCAAGCTGTTTAAACCTCACCCGCAGCCACGCGGCTCTGATCAGGGTTTGGCAGGATCACTTCAGGCAAAGACCTCAGCTGTGGATCTCCAGGCCAACGACGCGTTCCAGTCCGCCAGTAATGCCAACCGGCGCACGCCTGGCATCCGCGTAAACCGGGGCACTGCAGCCGAGCAGGTGCTGGCCGCTGAGCTGAGCGGACGCCAAGAGAACGGCGACGCGCTCGCGATGATGGTGAGCTCGATGGTGCACATGGTGCAGGCCGGCAAAACCCGCAGCGCCGGCAACCGCTGGTCGGCCTGAAGCCCAGGCGCTTAGCTGGCTCAACAGTTCCCGGCATCGCGATGACGCAGCCCGTTCCCAACGCTGTGCGTGCTCTGGCGCTGGCGCTGCTGCTCAGTCCTGCAGCTGCCTCAGCTCACGGCATTGAAAGCAGCATCACAAGGTTAGAATCCCTCACCAACAGCCTGGTGCTGGAGAGCCGGTTCTCCAATGGCGAACCCACCAGCGACGCTGTGGTGCGTTTGGTGGCCCCGGACGGCGAATCCCGCGAGCTCGGCCGCACCAATGCACAAGGCCAACTGAGCTTCGCGCTACCCAAACAGGCCAATGGCGAGTGGGAGCTGCAGGTGGATGGGGGTCCCGGCCACCGCGACTACCTGGAGATGCCCGTGCAGCAAGGGCAGGCCCAGCTCGACCAGATCAGCCAGCACTCCCACGGCTCATCGCCTCTGGGCTGGCTCGGTGCCCTGGGTGCAACTGCCATGCTGCTGGGACTCCAGCGCATTCGTCGTCACCGTTGATGGCCACCGGCAGCGAGAAGCTCGATCAGATCGTTGAACGCCTCAAAGGCACCGCCGATCCCAAACGGCGTTACGAATACGTGCTCTGGTTGGCGAAGAAGCTGCAGCCGCTGCCGGATGAATTCCGCAACGACGCCTTCAAAGTGAAGGGCTGCGTCTCGCAGGTGTATGTGGTGGGGCAGCTGGTGGAAGGAAAACTGCACTGGCAGGGCGATTCCGACGCCGCCATCACCAAGGGGCTGCTGGCGCTGCTGATCGAAGGGCTCGAAGGACTGGAGCCCGCCGCTGCCGCTGGCATCGATCCGGGCTTCCTCAGTGAAACGGGTTTGCAGGCCAGCCTCACGCCCTCACGGGCCAATGGCTTCCTCAACATCCTCAAGATGATGCAAGCCCAGGCCAGTGCCCTGGCGGCCGGCTGATTTCTAGGATCTGCCCTTTCACGGATTGGGCGGCATGACCATCGGCATCGGCTTGCTCGGGCTTGGCACGGTGGGAGCAGGCGTTGCCGAGATCCTGCTCAATCCTCAGGGCCGCCATCCGCTGGTGAGTCAGCTGGCCCTGAAACGCGTGGCCGTGCGCGATCTGAACCGGCCAAGGCCGGTGGATCTTCCTGCTGAGATCCTCTGCACCGATCCGCAGCAGGTGGTGAACGACCCCGCTGTCGACATCGTGGTGGAGGTGATGGGCGGGCTGGAGCCAGCCCGCAGCCTGATCCTCGCGGCCATCGCCGCGGGCAAACCGGTGGTGACGGCCAACAAGGCCGTGATCGCCCGCTATGGCGAAGAGATCGCCGCCGCTGCGGCCGAGCGCGGCGTGTATGTGCTGATCGAGGCCGCCGTGGGCGGCGGGATCCCGATCATCGAACCGCTCAAGCAATCGCTGGGCGGCAACCGCATCCAGCGGGTGAGCGGCATCATCAACGGCACCACCAACTACATCCTCAGCCGCATGGCGGATGAGGGCGCCGCCTACGGCGATGTGCTGGCGGATGCCCAGCGCCTGGGCTACGCCGAAGCCGATCCTGCCGCCGATGTGGAAGGCGGCGACGCCGCCGACAAGATCGCCATCCTCTCGGGCCTGGCCTACGGGGGCTCGATCGAGCGCAGCGCCATCCCCACCGAGGGCATCAACCGCCTGGATTCGCGCGATGTGAACTACGCCGCCCAGCTCGGCTATGTGGTGAAGCTGGTGGCCACAGCGCAGTGCCTCGGCACCGACGCCGATGGAACCGTGCAACTGGATGTGCGCGTGAACCCCACCCTGCTGCCCAAGGAGCATCCACTGGCAGGGGTGCACGGGGTGAACAACGCCATCTTGGTGGAGGGCGATCCGGTGGGCAGGGTGATGTTCTACGGCCCGGGCGCCGGCGCGGGCCCCACCGCCTCAGCCGTGGTGGCTGACATCCTCAACATCGCCGGCATCCGCGAAGCCTCAGGCCAGGGCGGTGGCCTTGATCCACTGCTGGCGGCCAGCCGCTGGCGCAGCTGCCGCCTGGTGGATCCTGGGCAGACGCAACACCGCAACTACCTGCGCCTGCAAACCGGCGATCAGGCCGGCGTGATCGGCCGCATCGGCAGCTGCTTTGGCGATGAGGGCGTCTCGATCCGCTCGATCGTGCAATTCGAAACCAGTGGTGACAGCGCCGATGCGGAAATCGTGGTGATCACCCATGAGGTGCAGGAAGCCAATTTCCGCCGAGCCCTCGCCGCGATCACGGCTCTGCCGGATGTGAAGGCCGTGGCGGCATGTCTGCGCACCCTCTGAGCCGGCGTTGAGGCAGATTGGACACAAAGCGAGAACCACCCCGCGCCCCAGCGCCATCCGAATCCGCTGACGCAGCGCTTGCTTTGTAGCGACGAGAACCTTTGATCAGCCCATCGCCGAGAAGGCTGCTGTCCGGATCCTCTTTTCTCTCAACGCCACCACCGCTCTGTTTCACACCAGACCCATGACCCTGCATCAGGGTGATTGCATCACCCTCACCAGCGACGAAAACCTGTATCAGGTGATCGGCGTGGACGATCGCCACAACCGCTGCTGGGTGCGGCGCTGGCCCCTGGCCCGCCACGGCTCACCCGTGTTTGAAATTTCCCTGCAGCAGGTGGCCAGCCACAGCCACCATCACCCCCCTCGCCTTGTGCATGGGGCTTGAATAAGCGGGCTTGCCCGCAACCTTGACCCGCCGCCCCCTGTTCCGCTCAGCCCTGGCGGCTCTGCTGCCGGCCGTGGCTTTGCTGTCCGGCTGCCAGCCCCCTCATCCCACAGGCCAGCTGGTGGTAGCCAGCAAAAGCAGCCTGGCCTCGGTGGATCCGGTGGATGTGACCACCCACGCCGGCCTGCAGCTGCTCAGCGCCGTGGGTGATCCGCTTTACACCGCAGCCGCCGATGGCCAACTGAAGCCGCACCTGGCCACGGCTTTACCCCAGATCAGCCCGGATGGCCGCAGGGCTCGGATCCCCCTGCGGCGAGATGTGCTCTTCCATGACGGCAGCCGCTTTGATGCCGCGGCCATGGTGTTCAGCCTGGAGCGCTTCCGCAGCCTGGCCAAGTTGGGCTACCTGCTCGATGACCGCATCAGCGGCGTACGGGCCAGCGGGCCCTATGAGCTAGAGCTGCAACTGAAGCGCCCCTACAGCGCCCTACCGGCCCTGCTGAGCTCGATCAGCCTCACGCCGCTCTCGCCCAAGGCCTACCGGCAGCACGAGAGCAAATCGCTAGCAGATCGCTTCGTGGGCACCGGCCCCTACCGGCTGGTGAGCAGCAGCCCCCAGAAACAAACGCTGCTGCCCTTCGAGCGCTACTGGGGCCCGCCGCCCCGCAACAGGGGCCTGCATCTAGTGACGCTCAGCAACTCCACCGCCCTGTTCGGCGCGCTGGTGAGCGGCGAGGTGGATGTGCTCACCTCCTCCGGCATGGATAGCGATCAGCAGCGCGCCCTGGCGCTGCGCGCCCAGCAGGGGCGCCTGGTGGAGGGGATCGGCCCTGCCGGGGAAATCGGCTATCTCACGCTGCTCAGCGATCGTCCACCCCTCAACCAACCGCTGCTGCGCCAGGCCGTGGCTCTGAGCCTGGATCGTGAGCTGATCAGCCAGCGCGTGAGTTATGGCATCCGTGCTCCGCTGCGCTCGCTGGTGCCGCCGCCGCTGGCCGGTTCCGAGCCGCCGGCCTGGCCGGCCTACAACCCCAGCCGAGCGCGCCAGCTGTACAAAAAAGCCGGCTATTGCCAGGGGAAGGTGTTCACCCTGCCGCTCACCTTCCGCTCCAATGTGCCGGCCGACAAGTTGTTCGCCCTCACCTGGAAAGCGCAGCTGCAGCGCGACCTCAGCGACTGCGTGCAACTGGAGATCACGGGCGTGGAATCCACCACGGCCTACCGCCAGCTGGCTGATGGTGCCTTCCCGATGATCCTGTTCGACTGGAGCGCCGACTACCCCGACCCCGACATTTATCTGGCTCCGATGCTGGCCTGCAGCAAACCAAAGGGCCAGCAATGCCTGGAAGGCAATGCCGCCGCCGCCGGCAGCTTCTGGAGCACACCGGGCCTGCAGGCCGAGCTGGAGGCGAGTGAGCGTCTCTCGGGCCCGACGCGCCTGCCCCTGCTTCGCAAGCTGCAGCAGCGCACGGCCGCTGCAGCGGCTTACATCCCGGTGTGGCAGGTAGCGCCGCGGGCCTGGGCGCAGCCGCGGCTGCGCCAACCCGTGTTTGATGGCAGCGGCCGGCTGGTGCTGCAGGCCTTGAGTGTCCGATGAGTCGCCGTCGCCATCTGCTGAGTTATTTGGCCAGCCGCCTGGCGCTGGTGCCGGTAATGCTCTGGTTAATCGCCAGCCTGGTGTTCCTGCTGCTGCGCGTGGCTCCAGGAGATCCGATCGATGCCCTGTTGGGTTTGCGAGCACCGCCGGAGGCTCGGGCGCTGCTGCGCCAGCAACTGGGGCTCGATCAGCCCCTGCTGGTGCAATACGGCCGCTACCTGGTGGATCTGCTGCACGGCCAGCTGGGCGACTCGCTCACCAACAACGAACCGGTGACCGCCGTGATCGGCCGCAGCCTGCCCGCCAGCCTGGAGCTGGGCGTGGTGGCGCTGTTGATCGCGGCGGTGCTGGGAATCGCGGTGGGCTTCAGCGGCATCGCCAGGCCCGAGGGCAAAACCGATCTGGCTGGACGGCTCTATGGCATCGGCACCTATGCCCTGCCTCCCTTCTGGGCGGCGATGGTGGTGCAGTTGGTGTTCGCCGTGTGGCTGGGTTGGCTGCCGGTGGGAGGCCGGTTCCCAGCCACCTTGGTGCCGCCGACTGGCAGCGGTTTCTATTTGCTCGACAGCCTGCTGGCGGGCAACACCCAACAGTTCTGGGGGGCGCTGCGCCATCTAATGCTCCCGGCCGCAACACTGGGACTGCTGCTCAGCGGCGTGTTTGCCAATGCCCTGCGGCTCAACCTGCGCCGCGCCCTGGATTCCGATTACGTGGAGGCGGCCCGCAGCCGCGGCCTGAGCGAACGGCGGGTGGTGCTGCGCCACGCCCTACCCAATGCCCTGCTGCCGGTGCTCACGATCACGGGCATCACGGTGGCCTCTCTGATCGGTGGGGCGCTGTTGATTGAAGTGACCTATTCCTGGCCGGGTGTGGCCTTTCGGCTGCAGGAAGCCATCGGCCAGCGGGATTACCCCGTGGTGCAGGGGATTGTGGTGGTGGTGGCGGCGCTGGTGGTGGCCGTGAGTGTGCTGGTGGATCTACTGGTGGCGTTGCTGGATCCGCGGGTCAGTTTTTGAGGGCGTCGCTCCAGCTCTCCGCCTGGCGGCGGTTGAGCACGTAGGCGGTCACGCCCCCCAGCTGGCGCCGCTGGGGGGCAATCCCCTTGGGCAGGGTGCTGAGGAAATCGGCGGTGAGCCCCAGGGTGAGGGCCTGCACCCGCTGGGGCTCCACCCCCACGAACTCCTCTCCCAACTGGAACAGGGCCTGCTCCTGGCGATCAATACGCACTGGCGAGAAGTGGCTGCCGCCTTCCAGCAGCACCAGGCGGCTCTGGGGCTGGCCCTCCCGCAGGAACAACTGCAGCTGCTCCCCCAACGGTGGGGTGATCAGATCCAGGCTGCCCCCCACCAGCAACACCGGAGCGGGCAGGGCGCGCAGGCCGCGATGGGGCCAGAGCAGGCTGCCAAATCCATTGAGGCTCACCACCGCCTGCAGCGGTTGAGCGAGGGGCTGGGGCGGCGGCAGCGACACATCCCGCAGCTGGCACTGCAGCAGCCGCGACAGGTTGGTGAGCGGGATGCCATCGAGGGCGCGCGCGCAGCGGCGGGCCAGCCCCGGTTCCGGCCGCAGCCCGGCCGCCAGCAGGCTGCTGAGCCCCCCCAGGGAATGGCCCATCAGCACCACTCGCTCCCCCAGCCGCGGCAACGCGCCCTGATCCACCGCGCGCACCACAGCCTGCAGATCCAGCACGCGCTCACTGAGGGTTTCCGCGCCCGGCGGCGGACGCCGCCCTTCCAGCAGCTCCCGCATCGCCCGCTCGTCACTGCCGGGATGATCCAGCAGCAACACAGGCCAGCCCCGCTGCTGCAGCCCCGCCGCCAACCACTCCAGCTGAGCGGCGCTGCCCCCCAGACCAGGGCTGAGCAGCACCCAGGCCTGGCGCGATCCCGGCCAGATCTGCAGCTCGAGCGGCTGGCGGCGATGGGCCACCGGCAGCTGCAACCGCTCCGCCCTGGGCGCAGGGCCTGCATCGGAGGCAAACGCCGGCCACGACTGAGACACCTGCCGCAGCCGCAACTGCTGCAGCGCTTGCAACGCCGCGCTCTGCGCCAGGATCTGATCGCGCCACTGAGCCGCCAACTCCAGGCCACCATCGAGATGGAGCACCAGGTTTTGGCTGGGCACCGCGCGCAGCAGCTCGATCGTGGTCACCTGGCTCTGGCGGGCCAGCAGCTCCTGCAGGGTCTGGAAAAGGAGCGGACCAGCGCTGCTGCCCTGCTCGGTGCTGATCAGTTGATCGAGCTCCTCCAGCACGCGCTGGCCAGCCCAACTGGCCAGAAACTGCTGCGCAAAGGAGCGGTCTTGCACCAGGGGAGCGCGCAGGACACGCCTCAGCTGCTCTCGTCCGCGGGGATCGAGTAAATCCAACCAGGCGCGCAGATCACTGTTCACATCGGCTGGCGAGCGGCTCCAGGCCTCCAGCGCCACCAAATCAATTGGCAGGCGCAGGCCATCGAGCCGCACCTCGAGCTGCTCAGCCGCCCGGACAGGGCTCAGCCACAGCAGGCCAGCCAGCAGACTGCGCAGCACCGCACGCAACGGTCGACGGGTTGGCACGAGCACAGATGCTGTCAACAGGCCGGCAGTGGTGGCTCCAGTTTCCCGCGCCGCTGCGGGAGCTGGCCACTGTGCGGCTGGTGGCGAGTTTCGGCGCAGGGGGAGTGCTCTATCTCACCCCGATGGTGTTCCACCAGGCGGATTTCTCCGCCTCACAAGTGGGGAGCGGCCTGGCCGTAGCGGCGCTGGCGGGCACGTTCGGCCGCTTTGCCAGCGGCTGGTTGCTCGATCTGGGCCTGACCTGCGGCCTGCCGGTGCTCCTGGCCGGCCTGTGTGGCTTCCTCGGCGACGCCCTGCTGCTGGGAGCGCAACACCAACAGGGGTACGTGGCTGGGCAGGTGCTGCTCGGCCTGGCTGGCGGGCTCTATTGGCCCGCGGTGGAGCTGGCTGTGCCGCTGTGCGCTCCGCCGATGGCCTCGGCGCGGGGCTACGCGCTCTCGCGCACAGCCGATGCGGGCGGTGTGGCCGGCGGAACCCTGGCCGGCGCCCTGCTGGCTCAGCTCGGGCATCTGCGCGGGGTGTACCTGGTGGATATGACCGCAATCGTGGCCCTGGCCACTCTGCTGCTCTGGCGGCCGCTGCCGCGGGCCCTCCAGGCCGGCCGCGCCGGCGTGCCGCGCGTGGCCTGGGGCCAATGGTTGCCGGCCCTGCTGCCCATGCTGCTGCTTTCAGTGGTGGCCACGGCGATTCCGGCCTTGATGCAGAGCGCCCTGCCGCTGGATCTGGTGCGGGGCGGGCTGGAGCGCGATGCCCAGCCGGAAGCGATCAGCGCTCTGCTGATCGGCGTGCCCCTGGCTCTGCTGCTGCTGATTCAGTGGCCGGTGGGTCAGGCCCTGGCGCGCCGCTCGGTGGCGGTGGGCCTGGGGCTGAGCATGGTGTGTTTCAGCGGCGGCACGGTGCTGCTCGCCCTATCAGCCCTGAGCGATCAAGGGATCGTGCTGGTGGTGCTGGCCCTGATGCTGCTCGCCCTCGGGCAGGCCGCCTTCCTGCCCACCTCCACTGAAGCGGTGGTGGAGCTGAGCCCTGAAGGCCACGGCGGCCTGGCCATGGCGCTGTTTTCCCAGTGCTTTGCCCTGAGCGCGTTCGGGGCGCCGCTGCTGGCGGGCGTACTGCTGGATGGTCAGGGCCACGGCCTGGTGCTCTGGCTGCTGATGGCTGTGGTGTGTGGGCTGTGCCTGCTGCTGATCGGGCCGATCAGCCGCCGGGCCCACGTGAAGGGCTGAAACCGAGGTAGGCCATGCCCAACACATGCGGGCAGCCGCTGCTGCCCGCACAATCAAGGCAGTGCTGCCAGGCTCCATGGCTGTTCACGATCACGGTCGCCGTCATCCGCAGCAGCACATCGGCCGCGCCGGCTTGGCATCGGCTTTCCGCTGGAGCATCCTGCTGAACACGGCGCTATCGCTGGCGCAGATCGTGATCGGCATCGGCTTCGGCTCACTGGCGCTGATCGGCGATGCCCTGCACAACCTGGGCGATGTGGCTGGGCTGGCGCTCGGCTGGGGCGCTGAGCGGCTGAGCACCCGCCCGCCGAATGAACGCTTCACCTACGGCTTTGGCCGCAGCACCCAGCTGGCGGCCTTGAGCAATGGGGTGCTGGTGGCGATGGCTTCCGCAGTGGTGGTGGTGGAAGCGATCCAGCGGCTGCACAACCCACAACCGCTGGTGAGCGGACCGGTGGCCTGGGCCGCAGCGGCGGGCATCGCGGTGAATCTGGGATCGGCGCGCCTGTTCGGCCACAGCGGGCACGGCGACCATCCCCACGACCTCAATCGCCGCGCGGCGATGGTGCATCTGATCAGCGATGCCTTGGTGTCGCTGGCGGTGCTGCTTAGCGCCCTGCTGGTGGGCCTCACCGGCTGGCATTGGCTCGACCCCCTCACTGCGATCGGGGTGGGCATCGCCGTTGGTTACACCGGGGTGGTGCTGATCCGCGATGCGGTGGTGGTGCTGCTGGATGGCATCCCCAGCCACATCCAACCGGAACAGGTGCGCTCCACCCTGCTGGCTCTACCGGGGGTGGTGGATGTGCACCACGTGCACATCTGGAGCCTGAGCACGAGCCAGGTGGCCCTCACCGCGCACGTGTGCCGCCGCGACAGCGGCATGGACGATCTGGAGCTGCTGCACCGCGCCAAAGACGCGCTAGCCGCCATCGGAGTGGAGCACAGCACCTTGCAGCTTGAGCCGGGCTGACGGCCGAGGCGCTCAGCCCTTGCTCACCTTGGCGGTCCAGGCCTCGTGGGGCAGGGGCTCGGTGCCGTACTCCCAGTCGTCGTAGTCGGGGTCGTTGCGGATCTGCTGGTGCACCTGCTTCTGCACTTCAAAGTCGTGCTGCTGGGTGGCGTCCTGCGAGGTGGCTCCGGCGGCCTGCTGCTCCGTCATGGGGCTCTGTTGGGTATGGCCATTTTGAGGCAAACAAGCGCAGGCGACTTGCTGCAAACACAACTGCTCGCCCCTGTTACGGGCCGAGCAGTGCAATCAGAAGCCCTGGGGCTCGGCAGAGCCCCGCTGAGCTCACCACATTCCGCGCACAGGAGCCGCGGCGGGAGCTGCTTCCGACACCTGGGTGTAGGCAGCGATGCAGGCCGGGGTGTTCACATACCAGCTCAGCAGCGAGGTTTTGCGCTGAATGTTGGACGCATCCACGTTGCAGACATCCATCGCGCCCTGCAGCCGCTCATCCACAGGCAGCAGGTTCATCATGCCAAAACCGGACAGGTTGCCATCCACGGAGTCGAGAATGATGGCGCTGCGCACCGCCTGCAGGCTGTTCTGCTGGCTGTAGTAGGGGGTGTAGTTGTTCTGGCCGATGCTGTTCTGCAGGAACTGCACACCCTTCTCGCTGTAGAGGAAATCAGCCACAGCCACCACATCAACCGCATAGGCCTTGGAAAGCCCCTGCTGCAGTTCGTCCTGGGTATAGCCAGAGCGGGAGATCAGACCGTTGGGCACAGGCGTGTCGTTGGTGCCCTCCAGAGGATTCAGCACATCGGAGCGGGGGCCGATGCAGTTCATACACACGGTGCGTGCCGTGAGGGGGATGGCCTGAGCTACACCGCTGAACACAACAGCAGCACCGGTAAGACCCGCAAGAACCGTGATCATGGAACGGCGAAGGAGAAGTATTCCCTTGATAACGATGACTCCCTAACGCGGCGCCAATCCGCGATCTTTCGTGGACGGAGTGGCGCAGATGCGCCGCAAAAGCATCACATCTACGAATGCCAGCTGCAAATACCAACCACTCCAGGGGAATCGATTTGTCTTTCCGTCCAAACCCGCCTGCAACTGAGCCCTAAACGTTGAACAGAAACTCCATCACATCCCCTTCCTCAACCACATACTCCTTACCTTCAGCCCGCAGCCAACCCTTATTGCGCGCTTCGGCCAGGGAACCCGCTTCCAGCAGCTGCTTGTAGCCAATGGTCTGGGCGCGGATGAAGCCACGCTCGAAGTCGGTGTGGATCACGCCAGCCGCCTGGGGGGCCGTCATGCCGGCCTTGATCGTCCAGGCGCGGGTTTCCTTCTCACCGGTGGTGAAGTAGGTGCGCAGGCCGAGCAAGCTGTAGGTGGCGCGGATCAGGCTTTGCAGGCCGCCTTCCTCCACGCCAAGGCCCGACAGAAATTCAGCGCGCTCCTCCTCCGGCAGTTCGATCAGCTCAGCCTCCACCTGGGCGCTGATGCGCACGGTGCCGGCACCTTCCTGTTTGGCCAGGGCAGCAACTTCCTCGCAGTAGGCGTTGCCTGAGGCCAGATCGTCTTCGCTCACATTGGTGGCGTAAATGATCGGCTTGGCGGTGAGCAGCCCCAGCGGTTTCACCATCACCGCTTCCTCATCGGTGAGCTCCACGCTGCGGGCCGCGCCGCCCTGCTCGAGCACCGCCTGGATGCGCTCGAGGGCCGCATCCTCCACCTGGGCTTCCTTGCTGGTGCGCACCTGCTTCTTGAGGCGCTCACGCCGCTTTTCCACCTGGCTCAGATCCGCCAGACCCAGCTCCAGATTGATCACCTCAGCGTCGCGGGCAGGGCCCACCGAGCCGCTCACGTGGATCACATCGTCGTTCTCGAAGCAACGCACCACGTGCACGATCGCGTCGACTTCGCGGATGTTGGCAAGGAACTTATTGCCCAAGCCCTCGCCCTGGCTGGCGCCCTTCACCAAGCCGGCGATATCCACAAACTCCACCCGCGTGGGGATGATCTCCTTGCTGGAGCTCAGATCCGAGAGCTGCTGCAGCCGCGGATCTGGCACCGCCACCACACCCGAGTTGGGCTCGATCGTGCAGAAGGGATAGTTGGCCGCCTCGGCCTGGGCATTGGCCACGAGGGCGTTGAACAGGGTCGACTTGCCCACATTGGGCAGCCCCACGATTCCGGCTTTAAGCATCCGGGGAATCTACGAACCGCCCTTCAAACCTCCCAGCGGGGATCCAACCCACAACCGAGGGGTGCGACCAGGAAGACTGGTACGAGCGCCGGCGCAGGACCATTCCCTCCTCAATGCTCCAGTCCCCTCCCTCCCGCGAGGGCAAGCCGCTGCCGGCCACCGCGCGGTTCGGCCCGAGTTGGCTTCAACGCAAACGCCTCTGGGCAGGGCTGGTGGCGGGCGTGCTGGTGATTGGAGGGGGCAGTGCGCTGCTCAGCCAGCGCCGCAGCAGCAGCCAGCAGCGCAGCCTGGATACTTACACCGTGCTCGCTCGCCAAGGCAGCCTCCCCGGCGTGATCACCGCCAGCGGTGAGCTGGAGGCCTTCCGCAAGGTGAACGTGAGCCCTAAGCGCCAAGGGGTGCTGGAGAAGCTCTTTGTGGAGGAAGGCGACAGCGTGCGGGCCGGCCAGGCCCTGGCACTGATGGATAGCGGCGACCTCACCGACCGCCTCGATGAACTGCGGGCCCAGGTGCGCTCCGCCAAGGCTCAGCTCAGCCGCAGCCAGAGCGAGCTGCAACGCCGCGAAGCGCTGATTCGCCAAGGCGGCATCAGCATCGACGACTACAACAGCGCAAGGTCGAGCTACCTGGTGGATAAGGCCGCGGTGGAAGCGGCCCAGCAGCGGCTGGAGGCTCGGCTGATGGAGCGCGGTGACCTCACCGTGCGGGCGCCGTTCACCGGCGTGGTGACAGCCCGCTTCGCCGATCCCGGCGCCTTCGTCACACCCACCACCTCAGCCTCAGCAACAGCCGGCGCCAGCAGCTCTTCGATCGTGGAACTAGCCCAGGGGCTGGAAGCCGTGGCCAAGGTGCCTGAAAGCGACATTGGCCGCATCCAAGTGGGCCAGAGCGCCTCGGTGCGGGTGGATTCCTTCCCCGATCGCCGCTTCCCGGCTCGGGTGCGCCAGATCGCACCCCGGGCCGAAAAGCTCAACAACGTCACCTCGTTTGAGGTGAAGCTGCAGCTGATCGATCCGCCGCCGGAACTGCGCATCGGCATGACGGCCGACATCGACTTCAACACCGGCACCTTGGCTGCCCGCACCGTGATCCCCACCGTGGCGGTGGTAACCGAGCAGGGCAAACCCGGCGTGCTGCTGGTGGGCCCCGGCAATCAGCCCACCTTCCAGGCCGTGACGCTCGGTACCAGCAGTGGCAAGGACACTCAGATCCTCGAAGGTCTTAAACCCGGCACCCGCGTGTTCATCGATCTGCCGCCCTGGGCCAAGAAGAAGCGTGAGTGATGCGGGGCGGCTCAGCCGGCGGCCTGCGTGAGGAAGCGGCGGCTCACCTCCACAATCCGCTCGCTGGCCTTGCCGTCACCAAACGGGTTATGGGCCCGCGCCATGGCGTCGTAGGCGTTGGAGTCCTCCAGCAGCAGTGACGCCTCCCGCAGAATGTCGGCGCTGGCGGTGCCGATCAATTTCGCGGTGCCGGCATCCACAGCCTCCGGCCGCTCGGTGGTGCGGCGGAGCACCAGCACCGGCTTGCCCAGGGCCGGCGCCTCCTCCTGGAGGCCGCCTGAATCGCTCAGCAGAAGGGTGCAACCGCGCATCGCGGCCACCAGCTGGTCGTAATCAAGGGGTTCGGTGAGGAAGGCGCGCGGGTGATCCCCCAGCAGCGCCTGCAGCGGTTCGCGCACGGTGGGGTTGCGGTGCAGCGGCAGCAGCAGGGCTGTATCGGGGAAACGCTCGAGCACCTGCAGGAAGCCCTGGCCGATCTCCTGGAGCCGATCACCCCAGTTTTCGCGGCGGTGCACCGTGGCCAGGATCACGCGTTGATTCTCGAAATCGAGCCCCGGCAGCTCAAACGGAGGTGCCTTCTCGGCCATCAGCAACAACGCATCGATCACCGTGTTGCCGGTGATGCACACCTCGCCCACCACGCCCGAAGCACGGCAATTGGCTGCCGACACTTCGGTGGGTGCGAAGTGCAGCTGAGCCAGCTGGGAGATCAGGCGCCGGTTCGCCTCCTCCGGATAGGGATCCATGATGTTGTCGGTGCGCAGGCCCGCCTCCACGTGGCCCACCGGCACCTGGGCATAAAAGGCAGCCAGGGCCGAGGCAAAGGCTGTGGTGGTGTCGCCCTGCACCAGCACCAGATCCGGCTTGTGCTGCTCAAACTCGGCCTGCAGACCCTGAAGAGCCCCGCAAGTGATGTGGGTGAGCGTTTGTTTGGGGGCCATCAACGCCAGATCGTGATCGGCCTGCAGGCCGAACAGCTCCATCACCTGGGCCACCATTTCGCGGTGCTGACCGGTGAGCACCACCCGCGTGCGGAAATCAGCGGCCGCCTGGAAGGCCTGAATCACCGGCGCCAGCTTGATGGCCTCCGGGCGCGTGCCCAACACGATGCAGACGTTGTGGGGGGTGCTCACAGGGGCCGGCCATGTAGCCGGATCCTAAAGATGGCGGGCGAATGGGCTGGGCATCCGCTGCATCCGCCGCGAAGCTGGGTTCAGCGATCCAAGCCGTGGTGAGTGCCAGCTCTCCGTTTCCCCCCAGCCTCTTTCCCTCGCTGACGGGAAGCGCACCGGCCCCGCCGCCACTGCCGGCTCCGCCAACCCAGAGCAGCAGCACATCGGGCGCGCTGAATGGCCCCCAGCCCGGCAGCTTGGAGGGCATCGTGAAGATCGCCGATGCCAACGGCTTCTCCGATGTGCATCTCGGCGTTGGCGAAGAACCGAGGTATCGGGCCCGTGGCGAGATGCTGCGCACCGGCTGGCCGATCACGGATAACGCCACCTTCCACGCTTGGCTGCGGGAGATGCTCAGCCCGGCTCAGATCGATGGCTTCGAGCGCGAGAAAGAGTTCGATGGCTCCCACGCCTTCCCGTTCGTGCGGGTGCGCATCAACTTGATGGATTCGCTGCGGGGCCCGGCGATGGTGCTGCGGCTGATCCCCCAGCAGATCGCCACTCTGGAGGATCTCAATCTTCCGCCCGTGCTGCAGGATCTGGCCTCACGCCCCAAAGGGCTGGTGCTGATCACGGGGCCCACCGGATCGGGCAAGAGCACCACCCTCGCCGCGATGATCGATTGGATCAATCGCAACCGCAGCTGCCACATCCTCACGATTGAGGATCCCGTGGAATTTGTGCACGAAAGCCGGCAATCGCTGATTCGCCACCGAGAAGTGGGGCAGCACACCCGCCAATTCCACAACGCGCTGCGTGCAGCCCTGCGGGAAGACCCCGATGTGATCTTGATCGGAGAAATCCGCGACGGTGAAACCCTGGCGACGGCAATCGAGGCCTCGCAAACGGGCCACCTGGTGTTTGGCACGCTGCACACCAATTCCGCGGTGAAAACCGTGGAGCGGGTGCTGGGGATGGTGCCGCCCAACGAGCAGGAGGGCATCCGCAGAGCCGTTTCAGAAAGCCTGCTGGGAGTGATTGCCCAGGGTCTGCTGAAAACAACAGATGGCAAACGGGCCGCGTTTCACGACATCTTGATCAACACCGACGCCTGCAAGGACTACATCCAGCGCGGCGAACTGGCGGAAATCGAAGAAATCATGACCCGCAGTGGCTTCGACGGCATGCAAACAGCCAATCAGGCCCTGCAGCAGCTGGTGGAGGAAGGCCGGGTGGCTGCCAAAGATGCGCTGGCGCAGAGCCTCAGGCCCAACGAACTGGCTCAGGCGCTGCGCGGCAAGAGCTAAGCCTTACCGGCGAGGCGGGCGATTAGCAGCACGCTCAGGCCCACCGAGAGGCCGAGCATCGCCATGCGGCCGTTCCAGATCTCAGCCTGAGGGGTGAAGCCGCGCTTCCACTGATTGAGCTCTTCAGGAGCTGCTTCCACCACGTCTTGAGCCAGGTCGGAGGGCTCGGGTGCTGATTGAGCCGAGGCCATGGCTGATGCCGATGAGTCTCAAGAGCCTAGAGAAGTCAGAAGGCGGGCTGCGGTTCATAGAGAACCGGCGCCTCCTCGAGAGCCAACCGGGGTGCCACGGCCAGATCGATCGGGCTGCAAGCACCAGCGCTGAAGCGCTGCTCCGCCGCCACAGCGATCATCGCGGCGTTGTCGGTGCAATAGGCGAGCGGCGCCAGACGCCATTGAATGCCGAGCTCAGCGCAGCGCTGCTCCAACCGGGCGCGCAGGCGCCGGTTGGCCGCCACCCCACCCACGAGCACCAGGGTTTGCAGGCCCTGATCGCGGGCGCAGCGGGTGGTGCGCTCCACCAGCACATCCGCCACCACCTGCTCAAAACTGGCCGCCACATCCGCCAGAGGGAAGGACTCGCAGCCACTGTCAGCCTCCGCCTTGAGCTGCTTCACCAGCCGCAGCACCGCTGTTTTCAAGCCGCTGAAGCTGAAGTCGTAGGGATGGAAGCCCCCCTCGGGCAGCGACACGCGCCCTTTCGGCAACGGGAAGCGCCGCGGATCACCCTGTTCAGCCGCGGCCTGAATCGCCGGTCCGCCGGGGTAACCCAGATCCAGTAGGCGGGCCACCTTGTCGAAGGCTTCACCGGCGGCGTCATCGCGGCTGCGAGCTAGGCGCTGGTACTGGCCAGGGCCATCCACGCGGATCATTTCGGTGTGCCCGCCGCTCACCAGCAACACCAAATAAGGCACTGGCGGCAGCGGATCCCCCAGCTGCACCGAGCAGAGATGCCCCTCGAGGTGATGCACGGCCACAAACGGTTTGTTGTGGAGTCGCGCCAGGCTCCGCCCTGTGACCGAGCCCACGAGCAAGGCACCCACCAGCCCCGGAGCCGCCGTGGCTGCAATCGCATCGAGCTCGCTGAACGCCAGCCCGCTCTCCGCCATCACCTGCTCAATCAGCGCCGGCAGGGCCTCCACATGGCGGCGGGAGGCGATCTCCGGCACCACCCCACCCCAGCGCGCATGCTCCTCCACTTGGGAGGCCACAGCGCTCGCCAGCACCCGCTGATCGCGCACCACAGCAGCAGCTGACTCGTCACAACTTGTTTCGAGCGCCAGCAGGGTTGGCATCAGCTTTGAACGACCCTCGTACTGTCCGTAAGTGACATCCTGCCGTGCAGCAGCTGGACCCGATGCGCCGCCTCTTTGCTGTTCTGATTTCCGCCCTGCTGATCTTCGGCTTCGCCCCTGTGGCCAAAGCCGATGTGGCCGGTCTGACCCCCTGCGCTGAGAGCGCCCGCTTCCAGCAGCGCGCCGCTGCTGCCACCACCGACCAGGCCAAGGCTCGCTTCGCGATGTACAGCCAGGCCTCCTGCGGCGCTGATGGCCTGCCCCACCTGATCGTGGATGGCCGCCTCAGCCACGCCGGTGACTTCATCATTCCCGGCATCGCCTTCCTCTACATCGCTGGTTGCATCGGCTGGGCCGGTCGCAACTACCTGATGGCGATCCGTGGCGATAAGGACGCCACCATGAAAGAGATCCAGATCGATCTCTCCCTCGCCTTCAAGAGCACCCTGGCTGCTGCCACCTGGCCGATTGCTGCCTTTGGCGCCCTCACCAGCGGCAAACTCACCGAATCCGACGACAAGATCACCGTCTCCCCCCGCTGATCAGGCCCCGGCCTGAACGCCTTTCCCCCCATCCACCTACGCACCAGCGATGAAGAAGTTCCTCACCACTGCACCGGTGTTCGCCGCCATCTGGTTCACCGTGACTGCAGGCATCCTGATTGAATTCAACCGCTTCTATCCCGATCTGCTCTTCCACCCGATGTGAGCAGCAGAAGGCTGATTCCATCGAAGAGCGGCTCTTGCGAGCCGCTTTTTTTTTGCGCCAAAAGCGCTACGGGTTCAAACCCATCAACTGCTCCAGCTGAGCCAGAGCGTGATCGAGATCGTCGTTCACCAGAACGGCGTCAAATTCCGCCTCGGCGGCTAACTCCACCCGGGCCCGTTCCAAGCGGCGGCTGATCGCCTCATCGCTGTCGGTGCCGCGGCCACGGATCCGCCGTTCCAGCTCTTCAAACGACGGGGGCTTGATGAAGATCTGGAAGCCGCTGGGAAAGCTCTGGCGCACTTGGCGCGCTCCCTCCAGCTCGATCTCCAGCAGCACAGGGCGGCCTGCTGCCAGGTGCTGCTCCACCGGCTCCCGGGGTGTGCCGTAGCAGTTGCCCGCAAACTCGGCCCACTCCAGCAGGCCTGCCTGGGCCACCTTGGCGTCGAAGGCGGCGCGATCCAGAAAGAAATAGTGCTGCCCCTCCTGCTCGCCGCTGCGCGGCGCCCGGGTGGTGGCCGACACCGAGAGCCAGATCTGGGGATGCCGCTGCAGCAGCGCCGAAACCAGGGTGCCTTTACCAACCCCGCTCGGACCTGTGATCAAAAACAGCCGGCCGGCAGCAGAGGCCTCAGCAGCCATGAACGAGCGATCGCGGCCCTGCAGAGTAGGTGTGCCGCCGCAGCCCGAACGCCTTCGCCCATGGCACCTGCCGCGCTTCAGGCCATGGACCTCACCAGCCTGCGGGCTGTGCTGAGCGAACTGCAGCCGCTGCTGGTGCCAAGCCGCTTCGAGAAGGCTCAGCAGGCCGACAGCCACACCTTGCAACTGGGCTTTCGCACCCTGCAGCAGCGCCTCTGGCTGGAGCTGAGCTGGTTGGCGGAAGCGCCGCGCTGTTTCGCGATCGCGCCACCACCACGGCAGGGCGATGGCAGCACCCTGGCCCAACAGCTGCAGCACGGCCTGGGGGGGTTGGCGCTGGTGAGTCTGGAGCAACCCGGCTGGGAGCGGGTGGTGGAGCTCGGCTTTGCCGGGCGGCCCGGCGAAGCGATTCAGCGCTGGCTGGTGCTGGAGCTGATGGGGCGTCACAGCAATCTGTTTCTGCTGGATGAGCAGCGGCGCGTGGTGGCGGCAGCCCGCCAGGTGCGCCCGCAACAATCGCGGCTGCGGCCGATCGGCACCGGCGACACCTACAGCCCGCCGCCACCCCTGAACGGGGAGCCTCCCAACCCAAGTGAACCTTTTGAGCAGTGGCGAGCGCAGCTGAGCCTGCTGCCTCTACCCCTGCTCAAGGCCCTACAAAGCGCCTACCAGGGCATCAGCCCGGCCCTGGCCCTGCAGCTCACCGGCGACACCCCCGAGCGCAGCGAAGCCTGGCTCGCCCAACCGGTGGGCGAGCTGAGCAGCCCGCAATGGCAGGAGCTCTGGCAGCACTGGCAGGCCTGGCTGAAAGCCCTGAAAGACGAGCGGTTTGGCTTCAGCACAGGGCGCTGCTGCTCGTACCGCTGCTGGCAGGAGAGTGCCCCCAGCTCAGGCGACACGGCCGGGGCACCCGATCCGCTGGCCATCAACCAAGCCCTGGCCGCCTATCACCAAGAGCGCCTGGGCAACCGGCAGGTGCTGCAGCGCCAGCATCAGCTGCGGCAACGCCTGGAGCAGCAGCTCAACCGCGAACGCCTGCAACTGGAGCACCAGCAGCAGCTGCTGGATCAGGTGGAGAACAGCGATCAGCTGCAGCATCAGGCCGATGCGCTGCTCTGTTTGCCGCAACCGAGCCGTGATCAGGTGGCTGAGGCGCAAGCGCTCTACAAGCGAGCGCGCAAGCTGCGGCGCTCCGTGGCCGCGATCACGCCGCGGCTGGAGCAGCACCGCCAGCGGATCGAACAGCTGGAAACCAGCCTCACCTTTCTGGAGCAAGGGCCCAGCCACAGCCATGCAGCCGCCCTCGAACATCTCCTAACCCTGGAAGAGGAGTGCGCCAACCTGCAGGAGCAGGGCCGGCCCAACCGCACGCAACGCCGCCAGCAAGCCAGCACCACCCCCACCCCGCTCGAGCTCTCCAGCCCCAGCGGCCTGCGGCTGCAGGTGGGCCGCAACCACCGCCAGAACGAATGGATCAGCCTGCGGCAAGCCCGCCGCGGCGATCTCTGGTTCCATGCCCAGGAGTGCCCGGGCAGCCATGTGGTGCTGAAGGGATCGGAAGGCCTCAGCGCTGAAGGGGATCTTCAGGCCGCTGCCGATGTGGCCGCCCACTTCAGCCGTGCCCGCGGCAACAGCCGTGTGGCGGTGGTGATGGTGCCCTGCGAAGAACTCCAACGCATCCCCGGTGCTGCACCGGGCACCGTGCGGCATCGCGGTGGCGCGGTGATCTGGGCCGAACCGGGCCGCGCAGCCTCTCTACTGGCCGCCGGGGCCCGTAGCCTCTGAAGTCATGAGCGAGCGCGACACCAGGCCCGAAGGCAACACCGTGCTGCCCGCCCCAGCCCCCATTCGCATCGAACCACCCGAAGCGGCAGACACCCCGCTCACGCCCGACGAAGAGTTCCCGGGCGAGGTGGAGATGACCCTCGTGGATCACCTCGAGGAGCTGCGGCGCCGCATCCTGCGCAGCCTGCTGGCGGTGGTGATCGGGGCCGGGGGCTGCTTGCTGCTGGTGAAACCGCTGGTGCGGCTGCTGGAGGTGCCGGCCAAAGGCATTCATTTCCTGCAGCTGGCGCCGGGCGAATTCCTGTTTGTATCGATCAAGGTGGCCGGCTACACCGGCCTGATCCTGGCGCTGCCGTATGTGCTCTACGAGGGCCTGGCCTTTGTGCTGCCGGGGCTGACGCGCCGAGAACAACGCCTGGTGGCGCCGGCAGTGGGCGGCTCCGCTGTGCTGTTCATGGCCGGCCTGGCCTTTGCCTGGTGGGCGCTGGTGCCGGCCGCGCTCAATTTCCTGGTGAGCTACGGCGCTGATGTGGTGGAGCCGCTCTGGTCGATCGAGCGCTATCTGGATTTTGTGCTGCTGCTGATGGTGGCCACCGCCCTGGCCTTCCAATTGCCGGTGCTGCAAATGCTGCTGGCGGCCCTCGGGGTTGTGAAGGCGCAGACGATGCTTGGGGCCTGGCGCTTCGTGGTGGTGGCCTCGGCCTTAGCGGGGGCTGTGCTCACCCCTTCCACCGATCCGGTCACGATGCTGTTGCTCAGTGGCGCGATCACGGCCCTTTATCTCGTGGGTGTGGGGCTGGCTCGTGTGGTGCAACGCGCCTGAGCGCTAGATCAGAAATTCACTGGCGCGGCCTTCCGGCAGGTCGAGCGCCAGATTCATCGCCTTTCCCAGCCGAGGTTTGTCACTGGTGGTGAGCAACCAGCCGCGCACCTGCGCAGCGACGCCAAGGCCATTGAGCGTGGCCACCAACTCCTCGAGCTGGGCTTCGTATTGCTCGGCCGTCATCGGAAAGGACTGCTGCTCGAGATAACCCCACATCACCTGCAGGTACAGGCGTCCGCGGCGGACGATCAACTGCAGGTCGTAGGAGGCCTGCCAGCGCTGGCGCAGGATCTCGAGCACCTCAGGGGTACTGAGTGGAGCTTCGGGCGGCAGGGTCACGGGAGCAGTGGCGCGCAACAGCATGTTGCAGGCTGCCGGCGCAAGACCTGTGCGGCCAGCGGGAGCCGGAGGGGCAACGTCCATAATGGGCGCCACGTTGCAGTGGCCACCACGCCGCCCCGTATGACCCAGATCCCAGCAAGCGCCTCGAGTGGTGACGTGCCCGGAATGGGTCGTCGTCAGTTCATGAATCTGCTGACCTTCGGGTCGGTGACCGGCGTAGCCCTGGGTGCTCTCTACCCGGTGGTGAACTACTTCATCCCCCCCAAGGGCGCTGGCTCCGGTGGTGGCACCGCCGCCAAGGATGAGCTGGGCAATGCCGTCACCGCGAGTGGCTGGCTGAGCAACCACCGTGAAGGTGACCGCAACCTGGTGCAGGGCCTCAAGGGCGATCCCACCTATCTGATCGTCGAGGGCAGCGATGCCATCGGTAGCTACGGCATCAACGCCATCTGCACCCACCTGGGTTGCGTGGTGCCCTGGAACGCGGCGGCCAACAAGTTCATGTGCCCCTGCCACGGCTCCCAGTACGACGCCACCGGCAAGGTGGTGCGCGGCCCTGCTCCCCTCTCCCTGGCCCTGGCTCACGTGTCGGTTGAAAGCGACAACGTGTTCCTGAGCCAGTGGACCGAAACCGATTTCCGCACCGGCGAGAAGCCCTGGTGGGTCTGATCTCCTCTCCAGTCGTCTCCCCCTCGCCCTTCCGCCCCATGCGTCGCCCCTTTTCCCTGCTGCTGAGCTCGCTGCTGGCCCTCGGCGCTTTGCTGTTCGCCCCCCAGGCCAGCTGGGCCTACCCGTTCTGGGCACAACAGAACTACGACTACCCGCGTGAAGCCACCGGCAAGCTGGCCTGCGCCAACTGCCACCTGGCCAAAAAGCCCACCCACGTGGAACTGCCTCAGGCGGTGTTCCCCGATGAGGTGTTCAAGGTGGAAGTGGAGATCCCCTACGACACCTCCGTGCAGCAGGTGGCTGGTGATGGCAGCCGCACCGGCCTGAACGTGGGTGCCGTGGTGATGCTTCCCGATGGCTTCACCCTCGCTCCTGCCGATCGCCTCACCGACGAGCTCAAGGAAGAGACCGCCGGCGTGTATGTGACCACTTGGAACGAGGAGAACCCCAACATCCTGTTGGTGGGCCCCCTCCCCGGCGACGACCACCAGAAGATCGTGTTCCCGATCCTCTCGCCTGACCCCGCTGCCGACAGCAATATCCACTTCGGCAAGTACCAGCTGCACGTGGGCGGCAACCGCGGCCGCGGCCAGGTTTATCCCACCGGTGAGAAGAGCAACAACAGCGTCTACACCGCCACCACCGCCGGCACCGTGCAGGCCATCAACGCTGGCGATAACGGCGCCACTGACGTGGTGATCCAAACCGCTGACGGCACCACCGTTACCGACACGATCCCCGCTGGCCCCACCCTCACCGCTGCTGTGGGTGATGTGGTTGCTGCCGGTGCAGCTCTCACCAACGACCCCAACGTGGGTGGCTTCGGTCAGCTGGATGCCGAAGTGGTGCTCCAGAACCCCAACCGCATCTATGGCCTGCTGGCCTTCTTCGCGGCCGTGGCCCTGGCCCAGATCATGCTGGTGCTGAAGAAGAAACAGGTAGAAAAGGTGCAGGCCGCCGAAGGCATCTGATGCCCCTCGCTTTGTTCACATCTCCGGGGCCCTTGCTGTTTCAGCTGGGGCCCTTTTCTCTGCGTTGGTATGGCCTGCTGATCGCCGTTGCGGTGCTGCTTGGGCTGCTGCTGGCCACCCGGCTCGGCAAACAGCGGGGCATCGATCCTGCGCTCATCGCAGACCTGCTGCCGATTCTGGTGTTGGCCGCTGTGATCGGCGCACGGCTGTACTACGTGACCTTTGAGTGGCGGCAGTACCAACTGAACTGGCTGGATGCCCTAGCCATCTGGCGCGGCGGCATCGCCATCCACGGTGCCTTGATTGGCGGCACCCTGGCGGTGATCCTCTACAGCCGCTGGCGCCGGATCGCCTTCTGGAACCTGCTCGATGTGCTGCTGCCCTCGGTGGCACTGGGTCAGGCGATCGGCCGCTGGGGCAACTTTTTCAACTCCGAGGCGTTTGGTCTCCCCACCGATCTGCCCTGGAAGCTCACGATTCCCTACGCCAATCGGCCGGTGGAATTTCTCGATCAGAGCACCTTTCATCCCACCTTCCTCTACGAATCGCTGTGGAATCTCGGGGTGCTGGCTCTGCTGCTGGTGCTGTTCGAGCGGGGCATCCGCGGCAAAATCAACCTTCCGGTGGGCGCCATCAGCTGCCTCTACCTGGTGGCCTACAGCGGCGGGCGGCTGTGGATCGAAGGCCTGCGCATTGATCCGCTCTGCCTGATGGGCACACCGCCCTACTGCGACGGCGGCCTGCGGATGGCGCAGTTGGTGAGTTTGGCGCTGATCGCCCTGGGCGCCTTCGGCCTTTACTGGCTTTACGGCCGGCGCCAACCGCTGCCCGATCCCAGCGGAGTGCAGGCATGAGCGGCAAGGTGTGGATTGTGGGAGCAGGACCGGGAGCCCCCGATCTGCTCACGCTTCGGGCTGCACGGGCGATTGAGCAGGCCGAGGTGCTGATCTGGACCGATTCGTTGGTGAATCCCCAGCTGGCAGCGATGGCCCCGGCCCAGTGCGAACGCATCCGCACCAGCACCCTCACCCTCGAGGAGGTGATGGCGGTGATGCTGGATCGTGTGGCCGCTGGCCAACGGGTGGTGCGCCTGCACGACGGCGACACTTGCCTCTACAGCGCCCTGCATGAGCAGCTCTGCCGCCTGCTCGATGCCGAGGTGGAGGTGGAGGTGGTGCCTGGCTTGAGCGCGTACCAGGCCACAGCCGCAGCCCTGCAGGCCGAACTCACCATTCCCGGGCTGGTGCAAACGATCATCCTTAGCCGGGCCGGAGGACGCACGGGCGTGCCGGAGCGCGAAGAGCTTCAGCATCTGGCCTCCTTGCAAGCCTCGCTCTGCCTCTATCTGAGCGCACGGCATGTGGAGGAGGTGCAGAACGAGCTGCTTCGCCACTACCCCGCTGAGACGCCTGTGGCCATCGGCTATCGGGTGAGCTGGCCCGACCAATGGATCCAGGTGGTGCCGCTCTCGGAGATGGCGCGCATCAGCCAGGAACGGGAGCTGATCCGCACCACGCTCTATGTGGTGAGTCCTGCTCTGGCCGCGCCGGGAGCGGCCCGTTCGCGTCTCTATTCCGCCAGTCATCACCACCTGTTCCGCGGTGGCGCCTGAAGCGGAGAAGCCAGACCGGCGATGTTCTAAAGTCTCAAGGCGCGAGCGATCAGCGCACGCGGGCGATTAGCACAGTGGTAGCGCACTTCCTTCACACGGAAGGGGTCACTGGTTCGAATCCAGTATCGCCCATTCAAAAAGCAAAAGATTCACAAGCAGTTTGAATCCAAATCTCTGAGCAAACAAACCATCAGGGCTGGATACTGATCACCTCCAGTATTTATGATTTGGTGGGCTGTTTTTAGCAACGACCCCACTTTTCAGCATCAACCTGGAACAACGCTGGTTTCACGGCACAATGTCGGCAACGACCCAGCCGACTCACCGTGAACGCCAGTGAGGCCAACCTTTCGAGCACTGGGACCAACGATCCCCTCGTCGTTCTGGGGCAGAGCCTGCGCGAAGCACGGGAGCAGCAGGGGCTGAGCGCTGCAGCACTGGCGGCTCAGTTGCGCATGGGCGAAGAACAGCTGCAGGCCCTGGAATCGGGAGACCCGGAGCGGCTGCCGGAGCTGGTGTTTGTGATTGCTCAGGCTCGCCGCGTCTCGGCGGCGCTGGGCATCGATGCCACACCCCTGGTGACGCCGATTAAGCAACTGAGCAGCCAGATCAAACCGGCGCCGGCACCGCTGAGCTCGTCTGAACCCGCTGGTCGCCAACGCCCCCGCGCCCGGCTCAGCGCTCAGAGCTACACCCTGCAACCGCGGCCGCGCGCCAACCACTCAGCAACGGCGCTGCGCTGGCTGGGGAGCCTGGCTCTTCTGGCCGGCGTAGGGGCTGCCGGAGTGTGGGGATGGCAGCGGGCACCCCAGATGATCGGCCTGCTGAAGCCCCAGCCAGCCAGCACGGCCAAGCCCAAAGCCGCTGCTGTGCCTGTGGCAGCCAAGCCCAAGCCGAAGCCCAAGGCCGCGCCAACACCACCCGCCACCGAGATCACCGTGAACGCCGCCCAGCCCAGCTGGCTCAGCGTGCGCACCGCCAAAGGCCAGGTGCTGTTTGAAGGAACGTTCAAAGGCACACGCCAGTTCCCGCTCGCAGGGGGCCTTGAACTGCTGGCCGGGCGACCGGATCTGGTGGTGGTGAGTCAGGGAGCCGCCAAAGGAAAACCCCTCGGCAGCATTGATCAGATCCGTTGGGTGAGCTTCAGCGCTCCTCCACGCTGAGACGCACCCCCATCGCCTCCTCCACCGCAGGCGCACAGGCCGCCAGGCTCCAGCGCTCCAGGCTGAGGTCTTGCCCGGCCTGCATCGGCTCAAGCCGAATCGAGCAGCGGTTGTCGCCATCGCGCCGCAACTGAAGGCCAGCCAGCACCGGCTCCGGCCGGCGATCCAGCGCCACGGCCAAGCGCAGCAGCAGAGCCATCGAGGCCACCGTACGCCGTTGCTCGCGCCCCTCGATCAGCTGCCATGACTCATGCCGCTTCTTGGGCAGTGAGCGGCGGTGATAGCGGGCAATCGCCGCCACCATCAGGTGCTCGCTGTCGGAGTAGCCGAGCAGCTCACCGTGGCGGATCAGGTACCAGCTGTGTTTGTGATAAGCGCCGGTGTTGATGTGCTGGCCGCAGCTGTGAAGCATGGCGGCGGCCCAGAGCAATTGCCGCCCACTGCCGTCGTCGGTGTGCAGCAACCCCTGGCTCTGGTTGTAGAGGCTCAGGGCGTAGGCCGCCACCCGCTCCGCCCTGGGCACATTCACCTTGTAGCGCTGGGCCAGGTGCAGCACGGTGCGCTGGCGGATGCTGCTCTGGAAGGCAAAGCGATCCACGATCAGATCGTTGCGCAGCATCCAATCCACGATCAGCCCTTCCCGCAGGGCCCGCTCGCAGATCACCAGCTCCTCGGCGCCGAGCATGTCCATCGCCGTCTGCAGGATCAGTGCCCCGGGCACGATGATCTCGGCGCGGCGCTCATTCAGCGCCGGCAGCGCGCGGCGCTGAGCCGGCGTGAGCACCAGCAGACGATCCACCAGTTGGTCGAGCCGCTGCCGGCTCACCCGGTATCCCTGCATGCGCAGAGGCGGCCGTGGATCATCGGCGGCGGCCAGGGCCGCGATCGCCATGGCGGTGCCGCTCGTGGCCACCATCACAGGCTGTTCTCCGGCCTGAAGCTGCTGACGCACCTGCAGCACCGCCGGCTCCAGCGAACCCTGGATGAAGGCCCGCAGAAACTCCACCCGCTTGGCAGGCAGCGGCTCCTCCCGCACGAAATCGCGCTGCAGGCGCACAGCGCCCACGCGGGTGCTGGTGAGGGCGCGGGCATCGCGGCCATCGGCCAGCACCAGTTCGGTGGAGCCGCCTCCGATATCGAGGATCAGGTGGGGCTGATCGCCGAAGGCCATGCCGGAGAGCACCCCCAGATAGATCAGGCGGGCCTCCTCCGGGCCGCTCACCAGATCCACCTCCAGGCCCAACTGCTCCTGGATGGATTGCAGAAAGTCGCGGCCGTTGGGGGCTTCGCGCACCGCACTGGTGGCCGCCGTCACCACATCGCCGGGCTCCACGCCATGGCTGGCCGCCAGCTCGCGGCAGTGGCGCAGGGTGGTGAAGGCCCGTTCGATCGCCTCAGGGGAGAGATCGCCGGTTTCCGGGTCGCGCTCCCCCAGGCGGGTGGTGGATTTCTCCGTGAGGATCACCGAGAAGGTGCGCAGCTCGGTGTCCACCGCTGCCACCAGCAGGTGAATCGAATTGGTGCCGATATCAATCCCCGCCACGGGGCGAATGGAGCTCCCGATGGAGCGGCTGGGTGCCTCGCTCACGCGGCCATCGCCTCTCGCGCTGCGCCACTTTCGCACTGCTGCTCTCCGCCCCGGCAGCCCTAGGGTTTGCGCCACGTTGTTTCCTGGCTGCTTGGCACCGCTGCAGACCTGGTTGGCGCTGCTGCGCTGGGATAAGCCAAGCGGCCGTTTGATCCTGCTGATCCCGGCGGGATGGAGTTTGTGGCTGCTGCCCGAGGCGCCGCCACCGGCGGTGCTGGTGGGCTGGATCGTGCTCGGTGGCCTGGCCGTGAGCGGCGCGGGCTGCGTGGCCAACGACCTCTGGGATCGGCGCATCGATCCACAGGTGGAACGCACCCGCGAACGCCCTCTGGCCAGCGGCCGCATCAGCGTTGGCGCCGCGGTGGTGTTGCTGGCGATCTGCCTGCTGGCGGCCCTGGCGGTAGTGCTGTGGGGATTGCCGGCATCCAGCCGCGGCCTCTGCCTGGGCCTGGCGATCGCGGCTTTGCCGCCGGTGCTGCTCTACCCCTCCGCCAAGCGCTGGTTTGGCTATCCCCAGGCGGTGCTTGCGCTCTGCTGGGGATTTGCCGTGCTGATTCCATGGGCGGCAGCTCAGGGCACCCTGCAGGGAGGCTGGCCGCTGGCCACCGTGTGGCTGGCCACCTGGTTGTGGACCTTCGGCTTCGACACCGTGTATGCGATGGCCGATCGCGACGATGATGCGCGGGTGGGGGTGCGCAGCTCAGCCCTGAGCCTGGGGGAGCACGCTCCCGTGGTGGTGGGCTGCTGCTACGGCGCAGCGGCGGTGCTGCTGGCTTGGGCCGCTGCGCTGCAAGGGGTGAATGGGGCGTTCTGGCTGATCTGGCTGGTGGCCGCCGGCGGGTGGTGGCGCGAAGCGCAGCTGCTGCAACGCCCGGCCTTGCCCCGCTCCGCCTTTGGCCTGCACTTTCGCCATCAGGTGCTGCTCGGGGCGCTGGTGCTGCTGGCACTGGTGGTGGGGCGCAGCGGAGGTTTAGCGGCATGAACGCCTGGCCTTCGCCACTGCGGCGCGGTGATCGCGTGCAGCTGGCGGCCGCCAGTTCCGCCCTTCAGGCCGATGCTCTTGAGCGCCTTGAGGCCGGCGTCGCCGTGCTGGAAGCCTGGGGGCTGCAGGTGGATCCCCACCCTGAACCGCTGCGCCAGTGGGGCCATCTGGCCGGCACCGATGAACAGCGCCTGGCCGATCTCAACAGCCCAGCGCCCCTCGTGGCTTGCCTGCGGGGCGGCTGGGGCTCCGCACGCCTGCTGGAGCAAACCGAGCCGTTTCAACGCTCCAATCCCAGCCAATGGCTGCTGGGCTTCTCCGATGTGACCTCGCTGCTCTGGAGCCGGCAGGCCGCGGGCATCCCCGGCGGCATCCACGGCCCGATGCTCACCAGCCTGGCCGGCGAACCGGCCTGGAGCCAGGAGCGCCTGCGCCAGCTGCTGTTCGGTGAGCCCCTAGCTGCCCTAACGGGCACCACCTGGCAAGAAGGCGTAGCTGAGGGTCCTGTGCTGGTGGGCAACCTCACCGTGGCCACCCATCTGCTCGGCTCCCCACACCTCCCGGATCTGCAGGGAGCCGTTCTGGTACTGGAAGACGTGGGCGAAGCCCCGTACCGGCTCGATCGGATGCTCACCCACTGGCGGCTGTGCGGCGCCCTGCAGCAGCTAGCGGGCATCGGCTTCGGCAGCTTCAGCGGCTGCGATGACGATGACGAGCCCACCACCCCAGAGCCAACCTGGCGAAGCGTGCTGCAGGAGCGCACGGCGGATCTGGGCATTCCGGTGATCGCTGATCTACCGGTGGGCCATGAACCGGGTAACGCCGCCCTGGCCATCGGCCAGCGAGTGCGGTTAGACGCCAACCGGGGCGAGCTGGTGGTGCTTCAGGCCTGACGCGCCGCCAACACGGCCTCGGCGATGGTGAGATCGAAGGGGGTGGTGATTTTGATGTTCGCCGGCGACGACTCCATCACCGACACCGCCCAGCCGAGCCGCTCAAACAGCGAGGCGTCATCGGTAACGCTCCACCCCTCGGCGCGAGCCCGCGCGTGGGCCTGGCGCAATTGCTCTACCGGGAAGCCCTGCGGGGTCTGGGCGCCCCAGAGATGGGAGCGATCGGGAGTGTCTTGAATCACCCCCTCGGCATCCACCCGCTTGATCGTGTCGGTGACCGGGGCGGCGGCGATCACGGCCGTGCCGGCCTCCACCGCAGCCGCGCAGCGATCGATCAAGCCCGGCTCCACCAGGCAGCGGGCGCCGTCGTGAATCAGCACGCTGCTAGCGCCGGCCGGCAGTGCCGCGAGGCCGTTGCACACCGAATCCTGGCGGGTGTCTCCGCCCTGGATCCACTCCACCGGCTTGTGGGGCTGGGCGGCCTCCACCATGGCCAGGATGTCGGCCTGATCCACCGGTTGGCCCACGATGCCGATCCAGCGGATCGAGACCGAGGCCAGGGCCGCATCGAGCGTCCAAGCCAGCACGGGCCGGCCGGCCACCTCCAGCAGCAGCTTGTTGCGCTCAGCCCCCATGCGACGACCGCTGCCGGCACAGGCGATTAGCAAATGCATGGCGGCTCCTGGGCTGAGTAATCCCACCTACATACAATCAGCCAACGCTCCGCCTGCGGCCATGCGCGTTCTGTTTCTGGTTCCAGGCGGCGTTGAAGCTCAGCTCCACTGCCTGCCGGCAGCAGCGCAGGTGGCTGAAGGGCTCGGAGCTCAACTTCAAGTGGCCTGCGCACCAACAGCCGCCTCGGCCTGGAGCCTGCTGCCGGCGGTGGAGAAGCTGATCCCCTTCAACTTCAACAGCAATCCCACCCTGGCGGATTGGGCCAACCTGCTGGGCAACGTGCGCGAGCCCGATTTCCAGGCTTGCATCAACCTGGCCAGCGGCCGCCAGGTGGATCTGATGCTCTCGATGAGCCACATCCCAACTCGGGTGGCGGCCGGCGGGTTTTCAGCCACCAACACCGTGGCCATGGGCAGCGGCTGGCCCGCCGAGGCCATGGCGGCCTACATCAAACCCCTGGGTTTAACGCTGAACGCCGAGGCCTTCCGCCTGGCGCTGCCCAAGCCGGCTCTGGAAAAAGCAACGTCTGAGCTGCCAGCCGGACAAGGCCCGGCCCTGTTGCTGGCACCCGCCGGCGGCACGGGCGATTGGCCAAGCAGCCGCTGGCAGCAGCTGCCGGATCAAGTGCGCAGCAAGCTGCCCGACCTGCGCGTGGTGCAAGCCAGCAGCAAAGCCAAGCTGCTGGAGCGCGCCGCCCAGGTGGCCAGCTGCGATGTGGTGCTCAGCAGCAATCCGATCACCACCGAGCTGGCGCTACTGGCGGGCATGCCGCTGGTGGCCCTGGGCCGCAGCGCCGCCAGCCTGCCCAGCCGCCAGGGTGTTCAAGCTGTGGGCCAGGCCGGCCAGTTGGACCAACTGGAGCCCGCCGCTGTACTCACAGCCCTCGGCCTGGGATGAAACGCCAACGCCGGGCTCTTCGACACCGGCGAAGGCTGCGCGGAGCACTGGCGCGACAACCCTGGGCAGGTCCGCTGCTGGCCCTGGCCCTGGTGGTGAACGGTGGCGCCCTCGGCTACCGCATCACCGAGGGCTGGGACTGGGGCGATTGCTACTGGATGGTGCTGATCACCCTCAGCACCCTCGGTTTCAGCGATGAGCACACACCGCTGATCCACACCGGCGGCCGGATCGTGACGGCCCTGCTGCTGGTGGGCGGATTGGTGGTGGTGCAGCAGACCATTCAGAAACTGCTGGAATTAACCAACTCCGGCTATTTCCGGCGGCTGCGCGAGCGGCGCTACCGCCAACAGCTCAAACGCACGATGAATCAGCACGTGATCCTCTGCGGCTACGGCCGGATCGGGCGGGAAATTGCCGAGCAGCTCAGCGGCGAAGGCGTGCAGCTGCTGGTGGTGGAGAACAATCCCGATCGCATCGCCGAAGCGCAGCAGCGGGGGTTCAACGTGCTCCAGGGCGATGCCACGCTCGATGAAACCCTTGAGGAGGCAGGCATTCATCACTGCCGCGCCCTGGTGGCAGCCCTTCCCAACAACGCCGCCAACCTTTATGTGGTGTTGAGTGCGCGGGGCCTGGCGCCGCGCACTCGCCTGATCGCCCGGGCCGATAGCGAGGAAGCCGAAGGCAAGCTGCGCCTGGCTGGGGCCGATCAGGTGGTGAGCCCCTATGTGGCCGGCGGCCGCACCATGGCCGCCACCGCCCTACGGCCTCTGGCGGTGACGTTTATGGAACTGCTCGCCGGCAGCGACTGTGAAGTGGAGGAATTCCAGCTCAGCGACAACCCCAGCCACCTCGGTGAGCTCAACGGCGCCAGCCTGGCGGAGCTGCAACTGGGCCGCCGCAGCGGCGCCCTCGTGCTGGCGATTCGCAATCCCCAGGCCAGCCAGATCAGCAGTGGCGCGCCCGAACCGCTGCTGGCCAATCCCGGCGGCGATGTGCGCTTAGCCCCGGGGCAACTGCTGGTGGTGATGGGGAGCAAACAGCAGCTGCAGCGCTTCGGCGATCTGCTCGGCAGCGCCCTGGATGGCGTAGCAAGCATGCCGGCCTGAAGCCAAGCCAGGGCGCAGATCTACGCTCGCTCGACCCGAGCCTTACCCCGAGCCATGGCAGACGCCACCACCCTCACCGGCCAGGTTGCCCTGGTGACCGGCGCCAGCCGCGGCATCGGCGCTGCCATCGCCAAAGACCTGGCTGCTGCGGGCGCCACGGTGGTGGTGAACTACGCCAGCTCACCGGCTGCGGCTGAGGCGGTGGTGGCGGAGATCACGGCCGCCGGCGGTAAGGCCTGGGCCCAGCAGGCCAATGTGGCCGATGAGGAGCAGGTGGAAGGCCTGGTGAAGGCGGTGCTGGAGAAGGAAGGGCGCCTCGATGTGCTGGTGAACAACGCTGGCATCACCCGCGACGGCCTGCTGATGCGCATGAAGAGCACCGACTGGCAAAGCGTGATCGACCTCAACCTCACCGGCGTGTTCCTCTGCACCCGCGCCGTGAGCCGCTCGATGCTCAAGGCCCGCAGCGGCCGGATCATCAACATCACCTCCGTGGTGGGCCTGATGGGCAACCCGGGCCAGGCCAACTACAGCGCCGCCAAGGCCGGTGTGATCGGCCTCACCCGCAGCAGCGCCGCCGAGTTCGCCAGCCGCGGCGTGACCGTGAACGCTGTTGCTCCTGGCTTCATCGAGAGCGACATGACCGCTGAACTCGACAAGGAGCCGATCCTCAAGGCCATCCCCCTCGGCCGCATGGGCCAACCCTCTGAGGTAGCCAGCGCTGTGCGCTTCCTGGCCGGCGATCCCGCCGCCGCCTACATGACCGGCCAAGTGCTGCAGGTCGATGGCGGCATGGTGATGCGCTGAGCGATCAGCTGCTCGGCTGCACCGGCTGGGCCAACTCCTCTCGGAGCCGCCGGATCTTCTGCAGCAAGCGCAAGCGGCGGCTGCGGGTGGTGATCGTGAGAAAGAGCCGCAGGGGGATGTAGATCAGGGCCATCCCCAGGCCCAGCCCCACCACCACCAAAAACGCAATCACGTTGCTGCCGGTGCTCGGGTCGGCCAGCACGTCAGTGAGCGGGCCATTGAGGCTCTCCGCTAGGGCGTCGCTGAAGCTCTCCTCCATGGCGCGAACCCTATCGGCCATCGGGCGAGAGCGCATCGCTGCAGCCGCGCCGATTCGGCTTTCCCCACAAGCCAGCCGCCACCTCGGCATGGGAGCCTTTGGCCATTGCCTGCTCGTAGCCCGCGATGGCCAAGCTGCTCTCCTTCTCCGATGCCTCCCGCGCCTCCCTGGAGCGGGGCGTGAATGCCCTCGCCGATGCGGTGAAGGTCACCATCGGTCCGAAGGGCCGCAACGTGGTGCTGGAGAAGAAATTCGGTGCTCCCGATGTGGTGAACGACGGCGTCACCATCGCCAAGGAAATCGAACTCGAAGATCCGTTCGAAAACATCGGCGCCAAGCTGCTGCTGCAGGTGGCCACCAAAACCAAAGACAAGGCCGGTGATGGCACCACCACCGCCACGGTTCTGGCCCAGGCCCTGGCCCGCGAAGGTCTGCGCAACGTGGCGGCCGGCGCCAGCCCGGTGAACCTGCGCCGCGGCATGGAGAAGGCCGTGGCTCAAGTGGTGCGCGGCATCGAAGCCCGCTCCAGCGTTGTGGCGGGCGACGCCATCCGTCAAGTGGCCACCGTGAGCTCCGGTGGCGATGAAGAGGTGGGCCGCATGGTGAGCGAGGCCATGGACAAGGTGAGCGCCGACGGCGTGATCACCGTGGAAGAGAGCAAGAGCCTCGCCACCGAGCTGGAGATCACCGAAGGCATGGCCTTCGATCGCGGCTACAGCTCCCCCTATTTCGTCACCGACGGCGACCGCCGCGTGTGTGAATTTGAGGGTGCGCTGCTGCTGGTGACCGATCGCAAGATCAGCGCCATCAATGATCTGGTGCCTGTGCTGGAAGCTGTGTCGCGCGCCGGCAAGCCGCTGGTGATCCTGGCGGAGGAAGTGGATGGCGAAGCCCTCGCCACCCTGGTGGTGAACAAGAACCGCGGAGTGCTGCAGGTGGCCGCGGTGCGCGCTCCTGGCTTCGGCGATCGCCGCAAGGCGATGCTGCAGGACATCGCCATCCTCACCGGCGCCAACCTGGTGAGCGAAGACCGGGCGATGACCCTCGACAAGGTGACCCTTGAGGATCTCGGCAGCGTGCGCCGGATCACCATCAGCAAGGACGAGACCACGATCGTGGCCACCGGTGATCACCAGGCCGCTGTGCGTGATCGCGTTGCTGCCATCAAGCGCGAACTCGACAACACCGATTCGGAGTACGACCGCGAAAAGCTCAGCGAGCGCGTGGCCAAGCTGGCCGGCGGCGTGGCAGTAATCAAGGTGGGCGCCCCCACCGAAACCGAGCTGCGCAACCGCAAGCTGCGCATTGAGGATGCCCTCAACGCAACCCGCGCCGCCGTGGAAGAAGGCATCGTGGCCGGCGGCGGCAGCACCCTGGTGCAGCTGGCCTCTGAACTCGACGGCCTCGCTGCCGGCCTGAGCGGCGATGAGCGCACCGGCGTGGAGATCGTGCAGCGCGCCCTGGCCGCCCCCCTGCATCAGATCGCCGCCAACGCCGGCTACGACGCCAACGTGGTGGCCGATGAGGTGCGCCGCAGCGGCAAGGGCTTCAACGCCGCCACCGGCGTTTACGAAGATCTGCTGGCCGCCGGCATCCTCGATGCCGCCAAGGTGGTGCGCTTGGCGCTGCAGGATGCCGTGTCGATCGCGGGCCTGCTGCTCACCACCGAAGCGGTGATCGCCGATAAGCCCGAGCCCCCCGCTCCGGCTGCCCCCGGCGGCGACATGGGTGGCATGGGCGGTATGGGTGGAATGGGCGGCATGGGCATGCCCGGGATGATGTGATCCCGCCGCCGCCTGCCTACAGCGCCCGCACCAAGCGGGCGTGAATCCGGCACACGGCCAGGGCTTCACGGGGCGGATCCGAGCAGAGCCGCCCCAACTCCCGATTCAGCGCCTGCAGTTCGCCCACGGGCAGACCCGCCACCGGCGCCACCATCAGCACCCCACCGAGCGCCAGGGGCAGCATCGCTTGCATGTGCAGGGAGGCCATCCGCACCTCCTTCAAGACGCTTGAGACTCACTCAGTGTGCGCGATGAGGGCTGGCCGGCCCCACAACCTTCAAAAAGCTTCCAAAGCGCGCCGGTAAGCCGCCACCTGCAGGTCGACGCCGGTGATCGCTGTACCCACCACCACGGCATCGGCGCCCAGGCTGCGAGCTTGCACCGCCTGCTCCGCGCTGGCGATGCCGCCTTCACAGATCAGCAGCGTGTCTGCCGGAAGCTGACGGCGAAGCTCCGGAATCACGTCCCAAGCCGGAGGCCGTAGGGCAGATGTGGTCTCGGTGTAGCCGTAGAGGGTGGTGCCCACCCACTGGCAGCCCAGAGCTGCCGCCTGAACACCATTGGCCAGGCTGTCGACATCGGCCATCAGCACAGCCCCCAGATCAGCGCGAGCACGCTGCACCAGCTCCGAAAGCACAGCACCATCTGGCCGGATGCGCTCTGTGGCATCGAGGGCGATCACATCGGCACCGGCAGCCCACACCGCCTGGATCTCCTGCCAACCCGGTGTGATGTACACGGGGCTATCGGGATAGGTGCGCTTCCACAGGCCCACAATCAGGGCCTGCGGACAGCGGCGCCGCACCGCACCAATGTGCTCCGGGCTCTCGAGGCGCACCCCAACGGCACCGTTGTTGAGGCTGGCTTCCGCCATGGCGGCAATCACCTCGTTCTGGCGCATCGGCGAGCCTTCCGGGGCCTGCACCGACACGATTAATCCGCCCTGCAGCTGGGCGCGATCAGGCAGCACGGCGCTCCTCCCGATCGGGCAGCCAAGCCCGTAGCTGCACCACCGCTGGATGGCTGGGAGCTGGTGCCGGGCGGCTCGAACGCGCGCGTAGCGACGGCTCCGGCTCGGGCAATTCCGCCACCGCAACACTCGGGGAAGAGGCTTGCACAGGCTCTGGAATGGCTTGGCTCTGCTGCAGCTGCCACCAGGCCCACCCCTGCGGATCAGCCGCAGCGAGCTCTTGATGGAGGGCCTGAACCTGATTCACGCCCTGGCGGTGCACCCACTGGCCCAGTAGCCGCTCGATCGCCTGAGCGTCACGGGCAGCCAAGGCGGCCTGCAAAGCCTGAATCTGCGCCTGCCGGCGAGCCTGGGGCGAGGGAACAGCGGGAGGTCGAGAAGCCACAGAAGAGGATCAGGCGAGCTTGCGATCCAGCAGCGGGCGGATCAACAGGAACAAACCCAGCGCCAAGGCAGCGAGCACTCCCAAACAGGCCGCCGCACTGAGCTCGCCGTAGGGAGCAACCAGCACCACAGCTGACAGAGAGAACTGGCCGGCGTAGGCGGCACGAATCGGTTCAATCGCGAAGGTAAGGGGATTCAGGGCCGCAAGCCAGCCCAACCAGCTGGGCATGAACGAAATCGGGGCCAGCGCCGTGCTCGCGAACAGCAGCGGCAGGTTGGCCACGAAGATCACGGCGATCAGCTCGATGTGGCCGGGCAGAGCAAACGCCAGCCCCAAGCTGAGGCCGGTCACGGCAAACACCAACAGCAGCAGCGTGACCAGCACCAGCAGCAGGCCCGCGCCGCCCGGCCAGCCATAACCCAACGCCCAGGCGGTGGCCATGATCGCCACGCTCTGCACCAGGCTTAAGGCCGTGATGTAAAGCACGGAAGCCAGCACGATCGAGCTGCGGGAGCGCAGCGGCGCCACCAGCAGGCGATTGAGGAAGCCAAATTCGCGATCGAACATCACCGGCAGGCCTGCGTTGAGAGCGGCGCTGAAGGCGGTAAACACGATCACGCCGGCACCAAGGAAGCGGCCGTAGCTCATGCCATCGGGCAGCAGTCCCTCTGGCGCGTTGGCGAAGAGGGCGCCGAACAGCACCAGCCAGATCAGCGGTTGCAGCACACCAGCCACCAGGGTGGAGGGGCGACGGGCCAGCTGCAGGAAGAGCCGGCGGGTGAGCGCCAGGGTTTCCTGGACGAGTTCCGCCGTGGCGGAACGTTGAGGAGGCGTGGCAGCCGCAGCATTGATCAGGGAGGGAGCGGCGCTGGTCATCGCGGCTGGAGAAGAAACAACGACGGGAAAGAGAACGAGACGCGCTCAGCGCATCGATTGCTTGCGCTCAGCCTTGGGATCGCGGCTGCCCGCCACCGCCAGCTCCGCATCCATCAGGGTGCGGCCGGTGGCCTGGAGGTACACATCATCCAGGCTGGGGCGGCTCTGGGCCAGGGCAAACACCGGCAGCTGCGCTTCGGCCAGCTGACGGCGCAGCTGCTCCACCACCCCGTCGTGCTCCACCACGAGGTTGAGCGAGTAGCCCTGGGCGCGGTTCACCACCACCTGGCGCACGCCCGGGCAGCGCTGCAGCAGCTCCTGCACCTGCAGTGCCTCGGGTTCGTCGCTGAATTCGCGCACCCGCAGCGTCACCCGATCACCACCCAAGGCCGCCTTCAGTTCAGACGGTTTGCCAGCGGCAATCACCCGACCGCCCTCGATGATCGCGAGCTGATCGGCCAAGGCATCCACCTCCTCGAGGTAGTGGCTGCTGAGCAGCACCGTGGTGCCCTGTTCGCGCAATTGGCGCAGCACCTGCCAGATGGCAGCGCGGCTTTCGATATCCAGACCCACCGTGGGCTCATCCAGCACCAACACTTGGGGCCGGTGCAGCAGGCCGGAAGCGAGATCCAAACGGCGGCGCATGCCGCCGGAGTAGGTGCCGCTGCGGCGATCAATCCACTCCTCCATCGCCAAAAGACCAATCAGCTCAGCGATGCGCTGATCGCGATCTGCTCGGCTCAGGTGATAAAGATCCCCCTGCAGCTGCAGCAATTCGCGGCCGCTGAGGATCTTGTCGAGGGCCACTTCCTGGGCCACGTAGCCCAGGCGCTCACGCACGCCGCGAGGATCTTTGAGGGCGTCCACACCCGCCACGCTCACGCTGCCGCTGCAGGGTGCCAAGAGGGTGGCGAGGATGCGCAGGCTGGTGGTTTTGCCAGCGCCGTTGGGGCCGAGCAAGCCGAAGAGGCTGCCGGCCGGCACGCTCAGATTGAGCCCATCGAGCGCCACCACAGCCCGATCGCCCTTGCCGTAGCGCTTGCTCACATTGCGGAGCTCGATCACCCCTTCCGGCATCCCATCCGCCAAGCGTTCAGGCTCCCTGTGACCAGTGGAGGAGCCAATCTAGAAAGCTCAGGCAGCCACAGCCGCGGCCAGGGTGAAACCTGCCTTGCCGGACCCAGCCAGGGCCAGCAGATCCCAACCTTGGGAGCTCAGCACTGCGCCGGCAGGCAAGCGAGCCAGCAGCAGCAGCAGGCAGATCCCGAACAGATAAAGGATCGACCAGCGAAATAGCCCCCGGGCGCGCTGCACGTCATCGGGATCTTGATGGAGGCGCCAGGCCATCTGAATCAGGCGCGCATTGAACGGCAGCAGCAGCAGGCCATACAGGAGCCCACCGCTGGGCAGGGCCCAAACCCCCAGCAGGCTGAGCACCACGGTGAGAGCGGCGTAGACGCTGATACCCCGTGCCGTGGCAGCCGTGCCCTTCACAACCGGCAGCATGGGGATGCCGACTGCGCGATAGTCCTCACGCAGCAACAGCGCCAAGGCCCAGAAGTGGGCTGGAGTCCACACCATCACCAGGGCAAACAGCCACCAGCTACTGAGGCCCAGGTGGCCCGTGGCCGCCGCGGCACCCACCAGGGGCGGGATGGCACCGGCGACACCGCCAATCACGATGTTTTGCGTTGTGCGCGGCTTGAGCAGCACGGTGTAGAGCAACACGTAGCTGCAAAGGCCCAGCAGCGCCAGGCTGGCGGCCAGACAATTCACCCCACCCACCAGCAGGGTGGATGCCGTGAGCGCCAGAGCGACGGCGATGGCAAAGGCAGTGCCCATCGAGAGGCGCCCCGAGGGCAGCGCCCGCGAGCTGGTGCGCTGCATGCGCCCATCGAGCTCCTGCTCCCAAAGGCAGTTGAGAACACCAGCAGCGGCCGCCGCCAGCGCACCACCGCCGAGGGTGCAGGCCAGCCGCAGGGGAGGCAGCGGCCAACCATCGGAGAGGGCCATGCCCCCGAGGGTGGTGGCCAGCAGCAGCGGAATCAGCCGTGGCTTGGCGATCTCGAGCCAAGCGGGAAGCTTCACCTTGGCCCGGGAGGGAACGGCCTGTTCGCGGGTCAGACCCGTTGCAACAGCAGGAGCACTAACCACGGGACACCTCCAAACGAACGGGCTCAAGCAGGCTGCGGCTGAACCAGGCGGCGAGCACCGCCACGAGGAACGCCGCCATCAATTGGTGCGCCACGGTGACGGCAGGCACCGCCAGGGTGAGGCGCAGGCTCATCACCCCCAACGCCACCTGGGACACCACCGCCACAGCCGCTAAGGCGGCGAGCACACGCTCGGCCTGGCGCCGCCACAGGCCCCAGGCAGCGGCAACGAGTACGGCAATGGCCACTGGCCTGGCTCCGAGGCGGTGGGCCAGCAGCCAGCCGCATCCCTCGCCGGAGCTCAGGCATCGGCCGGCAGCCCACTGCGTCGCCATCAAGCCGCCGAGCAAGCACTGGCCGAGGGCCAGCAGGGCCACCACGCCGATCAGCCAGGGCCAGAGCCGATCCAATGAAAAACGACTCACTTGAGGAGCTCTGGCGGAGGTGGATGGCTCCAGCAGCACCTGGGTACAGGCGCTCAGCAGCGCCACCAACAGCAAGGCCGTCACCAAGTGAGCCGTCACCACAGAAAACGGCAACAGCAGCGTCACCGTGAGTGCACCAAGGCCGCCCTGCACAGCCACAAGCAGCAGAGCGCAACCGGAGAGCCAGGGCACTGCGCGAGGCAGATCGCGCCGCCACCAAGTGCTCAGGGCTGCCTGCACCAGCAGCCCCATGCCCACCACGAAGGCATCCAGACGGTGGAACCACTCCAGGAACACCTGCAGGTTCATCTGCCTTCCTGGCAGGAGCGAGCCATAACAAAGGGGCCAATCCGGACACGCCAGCCCCGCCTCCATCACCCGGGTGGCTCCACCAATGCCCACCAAAGCAATGAGCGCCACCAGAAGGTGGGCGCTGAGCGCAGCGAGCGCGGCACGGCGACCGATGGGCGGCGTGAGTGTGATGGCCGTCATCGGGCTACAACAACCGCGAGTGGGCTGAAACTAACCAGGGCAACAGGCGGCCACACGATTGCATCAGTCCACGTTGCAATCGGTGTTCAATCCCTCACCGGAGCCGGCCCGATTGCTGCAAAGGTCAACGGCGGCAGCTCAGCCATGGAGATCGTCCATAGGGTTGGGCATTCGAACCCGCAGCTATGCGGATCCCTCCCGCCATCCTCACGCTGCTGGCCGGCATGGCCCTCGTGCTCTTCGGGCTGTGGGTGGGACAGAACGTGAATCTTTTGCCCGTGGATGCCAGCGCTAATGCGCCGGTGTACGACGAGCTCTTCCGCGTGCTGTTCAGCATCGGTTCGATCCTGTTCATCGGGATCGTGGGCCTGATCATCTACAGCCTGGTGCGCTTTCGGCGCCGCGCTGGTGAAAGCGGCGATGGAGCAGCGATCGAAGGCAATCTGCCGCTGGAAATTCTCTGGACCGCCATCCCAGCCGTGGTGGTGCTGTTTGTGGGGATTTACAGCTACGACATCTACGACCGCATGGGCGGCATGACGCCGCTCAACGACCACAGCATGCACGGCATGCAGCACAGCGAAGAGCGCACTTGGGGCGGCATCAGCCCCGTGGCCTACGAGGCCGATGGCGCCATCGCACCCCTACCGGTGGATGTGACGGCCATGCAATTCGCCTTCATCTTCCACTACCCCGATTCCGACATCACCAGCGGCGAGCTGCATGTGCCTGTGGGACAACCCATCGCCCTGCAGATGAAGGCCCTCGATGTGATCCATGCCTTCTGGGTGCCGCAATTTCGGCTCAAACAAGATGTGATCCCGGGTCAACCCACCCTGCTGAGCTTTACCCCCACCCGAGCGGGCCAATACCCGATTGTGTGTGCGGAGCTATGCGGGCCGTATCACGGCGGTATGCGCTCCACGGTGATCGTGGAGGAGCCCGAAAGTTTCGCGGCCTGGGTCGCCAAGAACAGCCCCAATCCCCCTGCTGAGTCCTCCACCGTGGTGCAGTCATGACCCTCAGCCTCAACCCCTCCGAATCGCTGCAGCCACAGGGCTGGCTGCGCTACCTCAGCTTCAGCACCGATCACAAGGTGATCGGCCTGCAGTACATCGTGTGCGGCTTCCTCTTCTATCTGATCGGCGGGGCCCTCGCCGGAGCAATCCGCACCGAGCTGGTCACGCCCCTGTCTGATTTTCTGCCGCGGGAGACCTACAACGAAGTGCTCACCTTGCACGGCACGGTGATGATCTTTCTCTGGATCGTGCCGGTGGTGAATGGTGGCTTCGGCAACTACCTGATCCCCTTCTATGTGGGTGCGCGTGACATGGCCTTCCCGCGGCTGAACGCAGTGGCCTTCTGGCTGATTCCGCCTGCAGGCATCCTGCTGATCAGCAGCTATTTCGTCACCGGTGCAGCCCAATCCGGCTGGACCGCCTATCCGCCCTTAAGCATCACCACCCCCGCCACCGGGCAGATCATCTGGATTCTGAGTGTGTTGCTGCTGGGGGGCAGCTCGATCTTCGGCGGCATCAATTTCATCGCCACGATCTTGAAGCTGCGGCGCCCTGGCCTGGGCTTGATGCAACTGCCGATGTATTGCTGGGCGATGCTCGGCACCAGCATCTTGGTGGTGCTCTCCACCCCCGTGCTAGCCGGCACCTTGGTGCTGCTCAGCTTCGACATCATTGCCCACACCGGCTTCTTCAACCCGGCCCTGGGCGGCAATGCCGTGGTGTATCAACACCTGTTCTGGTTCTACTCACACCCGGCGGTGTACATCATGGTGCTGCCGGCTTTTGGCCTGGTAAGTGAAATCCTGCCGGTGCACGCCCGCAAGCCTCTCTTCGGCTACACCACCATGGTGTATTCGATCATGGCGATTGTGTTTCTGGGCCTGATTGTGTGGGCCCACCACATGTTCACCAGCGGCACCCCGCCCTGGATGCGCCTGTTCTTCACCATTGCCACGGCCTTCATCGCCGTTCCAACAGGGATCAAATTCTTCAACTGGTTGGCAACCCTCTGGGGAGGCAAGATCAGCTTGAACACCGCCATGCTGTTCTGCTGCGGTTTCATCGTGAACTTCGTGTTCGGCGGTATCACCGGCGTGGCTCTGGCCCAGGTCCCGTTCGACATCCACGTGCACGACACCTACTTCGTGGTGGGGCATTTCCACTACATCGTCTATGGGGGCACGGTGTTTGTCATCTTCGCCTCCATCTACCACTGGTATCCGAAGGTGACCGGCCGGATGCTGAACGAACCGCTCGGGCAGCTGCACTTCTGGCTCACGTTTGTGGGCTTCAACCTCTGCTTCGCGCCGCAGCACTGGCTTGGCCTGAACGGCATGCCCCGCCGCGTGGCCGAATACGACCCCCAATTCACCCTGATTAATCAGTTCAGCAGTGCTGGTGCCCTGCTGATGGCAATCAGCACGTTCCCCTTCCTGATCAACGTGGTGATGAGCGCCTTCAACGGCGCCCCCGCCGGCGACAACCCCTGGAACGCCCTCACCCCCGAATGGCTCACCAGTTCTCCGCCGCCGGTGGAGAACTGGCATGGCGAGCCGCCACTGGTGCATGAGCCCTATGGCTATGGCGTCACCCCCGGCCAGCTGAGCCTGGAGGCCAGCAGTGGCCGCGATCTTTGGAACCTCGGCCAAGGAGATCAGCGATGACCAGCCTGCAAAGCGAGAGCCTGTCTCAGCACGCCGGCGAAGAGGCCCACGCCGAAGGCCATGGCGACCACCGCATCTTTGGCCTAGCCACCTTCCTGGTGGCGGACGGGATGACCTTCGCCGGCTTCTTTGCCGCCTACCTCACCTTCCGGGCGGTGAACCCACTGCCCTCCGGCCACAACTACGAACTGGAGCTGCTGCTCCCCACGGTGAACACGCTGCTGCTGCTGGTGAGCAGCTTCACCTTTCACCGGGCTGGAGCCGCCTTGCGGCGCGGCAACCACCCGCTCTGTCAGCGCTGGTTGCTGGTGACGGCCGCCCTGGGCTTCAGCTTCCTGGCGGGCCAGATGAAGGAGTACTTCTCCCTGCCCTTCGGCCTCACCGACAACCTGTTCGCCAGCACCTTTTATGCCATCACCGGCTTCCACGGCCTGCACGTGACGCTGGGCGGGCTGATGATCCTGATCGTGTGGTGGCAAAGCCGCGAAGGCGGCCGGATCAGCATCGACAATCAGTTCCCCTTAGAGGCCGCTGAGCTCTATTGGCATTTTGTGGATGGGATCTGGGTGATCCTCTACGGACTGCTTTATCTGCTTTGAACACTTTCGCTGCTGTTGCCCTTGCGGGTGATTGCAGTTGATCGGCACAATCGGGCCACCAGTTCTCAGCCCCGCCGGTGTTCGTTGAAGAGAAAGTGAGCACGCCCGTGCAGATGCTGGAAGGCAAGGCACTGCTCGACAAGGCACGCGCGCTGAGCAATCGCCCGGAAGATCAGATCGCACGGGCCTGCGGCTATGTGGGGCCGAGCGGCAGGCTGCTGAAGAAGAGTTTCTACCGAGCTCTTGTGGAAGCCAAGGGCTACAAACTCCCCAGCCACGCGAGCAGTGGCGGCGGTGGTGGAGGCGGCGCGCGGGGCCGCCAGGCCGAATTCCGCACCCGGGTGCACGGCAACGGCAACCTGCTGATCGGCCATGCCTACACCCGGCGGATGGGGCTGGAGCCGGGCCAGGAATTCAAGATTGAAATTCACCAGGAAACCGGCTCCATCTGGCTGCTGCCCCTCGATGAAGGCAACGAGGGCAGCAGCGGCGAGAGCAGCGCAGCCGATCAGGCCGGCTGAGCTGGCCCGCCCCGATCATCGGGACCATGGAAGGCGGCGCTGAACACGAGCAGATCAATGCCGCTGAACAGGAAGCTGATGCCCACCAGGATCCCGAGCACGCTCAGCAGAGCGCCGGCCTTCATCGACACGATGATCAGCCCGAGGATGAAGGTGACGATGCCGTTGGCCAGGCCCCAACCCCAACCGGACATCTCCCGGTGTGAGAGGGCCACGATCGCAGCCACCACGCCTTCCACCAGGAACACGATGCCGATGGCAAAGGCCAGAGCAGCCACCTGGGCGGCCGCCGGCACGATGCCAGCACTGAATTGCTGAATGATCCAGGCGCCGGTGACCAAGAACAAGGTGGACACCACCAAGCGCCAGAAGCAATGCCAACGGCTCAGGCGACGTGAGCGGTTGAGGCTGTTGATCCAGCCGAAGATGCCCCCCACCAGAAAGGCCAGCGCCACGATCACCGTGACCCAAGCGGAGGCGATCACGGGGAACAGCAAGGCCAACACGCCAAGCACCAGCAGCAGGATGCCTTCGGCGATGGTGAAGCTGCGCAGGGAACTCAAATCGAGCTCTGGTCTGTCGGAAGCCATAGAGAAAGATCGGCTACCGGACGGTAGACATGGCCGAGGGGAACGTCAGCTCCAGCCGTGTTCCGCCAGCCAGCCAGGGGTGATGGTGCCCTCGGAACGGCCAGAACCGGACGCCTCCCCAGGCTGAGCGCGCCAGGCCAGGAGCCGTTCGGTGTATTTCGCCAGCAGATCAGCCTCGAGATTCACCGCATCACCCACCCGCAACTGCTGCAGGGTGGTGGTGCTCCAGGTGTGGGGGATCACCGCGATCCAGAACTCCGCCCCATCGGCGCTGCAATCAGCCACGGTGAGGCTGATGCCATCAACGGCCACGCTGGCTTTCTCACACACGTAGCGCCCGTAGGCGGGATTGTTCCAGCGCAGCACCAGCCGCCAGGAGGCGGGTTGCTGCTCCACGGCCACCACGGTGCCCTGCCCATCCACGTGCCCACTCACCAGGTGACCACCCAACCGGTCGGCCAGGCGCAGGGCGGGCTCGAGATTCACCCAGCCGCGGCGATCAGCCTTGGCGGCGAGGGTGGTGCGGGCCAGCGTTTCTTCACTCACATCAGCCTTGAAGCCGTGGGCTGAGCGCTGGGTCACCGTGAGGCACACCCCATCCACGGCCACGCTGTCGCCGAGGGCCAGGGCGGTTGGATCGAGCCCCGACTCAGCCGTCACCAGCAGTTCCACGCCACCGCTCCAACGCTGCAACTGCCCGACGGCCTGCACCAGCCCGGTGAACATGCGGTGCCCCGATCAACCCTGGCCATAATCGGGCAAGGGCGTCTGCAGGCAAGCGATGGTTGAGATGCGCGTGGCCGGCATCGCCCTCGACGCCGCCAGCCGCAGCCCGATCGTGCTGCTGCGCGATCCCTCCGGGCGCCGTCAGGTGCCGATCTGGATCGACCAGGCCCAGGCCCAAAACATCATGGCGGGGCTGAAAGATCAGGCCCCCGCCAGGCCCCTCAGCCACGACTTGATGGCCAAGTTGCTGGAGGCAGGCGGGCTTGAACTGCAGCGCGTGATCATTCACACCATCGAAGACAGCACCTTCCGGGCTGTGCTCAAGCTGAGCGGCGCCGATGGCAGCAGCCACGAGCTCGATGCGCGCCCCAGCGACGCCATTGCCCTGGCCCTGCGCACCGGCAGCGGCATCTGGATGCTGGAGGAGGTCGTGGCCGATGCCTCGATCCCGGTGGATGCCGAGGCTGATGCCGAAGATGCCGCCGACTTCCGCCGCTTCCTGGATGGGATCAGTCCCGCCGAGCTGGTGCGCCACATCCGCCAGGCCCAGACCGACAGCAGCGAGGAGGAGGAAGCCGGCGATGACGACGCCTCCGGCGGTGAAGCCACCCCCAGCTGAGCGCCGACCCTTCGGGCGCGGGGCACCAGTTTCGCCCTTCTGTCTGGGCACGATGCGCGCCACGGGCAGCCCCGAGCAGATGGCTGCGGTGCTCGCCGCGGCCATGGCCGCCGGCATCAACCATGTGGAAACGGCCCCGGCCTACGGCATGGCGGAGCGCCATCTGGGGCAGGCGCTCCGCGCCCTCAGCGCTCGCGATCCTGCCGCCCACGCCGATCTGGTGATCACCAGCAAGCTGCTGCCCGGGTGCAGCCTGCAAGAGGGGCAGGATCAACTGCGGGCGCTGCTGGAGCGGCTGGGACTGGCGCAGCTGCACAACCTGGCGGTGCATGGCCTGAATCGGCCCGAACACCTCAACTGGGCCCTCGAGGGCCCTGGTGCCGACCTGCTCACTTGGGCGCTCGACAGCAACCTGGTGGGCCAGGTGGGCTTTTCCAGCCACGGCAGCAATGCCCTGATCGAGCAGGCGCTAGCGAGCGGACGCTTCAGCTTCTGCAGCTTGCACGTGCATCTCTTCGATCAAACCCGGCTTCCCATTGCCCGGGCGGCCCTGCAGGAAGGGATCGGTGTGCTGGCCATCTCCCCGGCCGACAAGGGCGGACGCCTCTATGCCCCCTCCCCAGAGCTGCTGGCGGATTGCGCACCCTTTCATCCACTGGAGCTCGCCTATCGCTTTCTGCTCGATGCCGGCATCTCCACCCTCACCATCGGTGCCGAGCATCCCTCCGATCTGGCCTTGGCCCAGCAGCTCCGGGGCGCCACACCCTGGCTGAATGACGCGCACCGCGCCGCCCTCAGCCGTCTGCAGGCGGCAGGGCGAGAGCGCCTCGGCGCCGAGTCCTGCGGCCAATGCCGCGCCTGCCTGCCCTGCCCCAATGCGGTGCCGATCCCGGAACTCCTGCGCCTGCGCAATCTGGCCGTGGGCCATGGCATGAATGCCTTCGCCCAGGAGCGCTACAACCTGATCGGAAGGGCCGGCCACTGGTGGGAGGAGCTCAATGCCAGCGCCTGCCAGCGCTGCGGCGACTGCCTGCCCCGTTGCCCCCACCAGCTGCCGATTCCCGATCTCTTGGCCGACACCCACCAGCGGCTGGCGGCGGCACCACGGCGGCGCCTCTGGGGCTGAGCCTTAGCCCGCCATCGCCTGATCCCACAGCTGCTGCAAACCCTGGCGTTGGGCGGCACTGAGCGGCTCCAGGTTGGTGCAACGCTCCAGCACCGCCGGAGGGGGCAGCAGCAACGGCCGCAGCCGCGCCGGCCAGCGCTTCAAAACTGGGGCGAGCTGGGCAGCGGGCAGCGGCGGCACCCAACCGGCCGCCAGCAAACGATCCAACAGCGGCAGGTTCAAGCCATCCCGCAGCCACTCCAGGGGCAGCGGCGCAGCGGTAGAGCCCGCGGGCCCCTGGCGCACCAACAGCTGCCACCAGAGCGGTGAGCCCGTGGCCGGCAGGAAGGCCGTCAGCCGCGGATCGCGCTGCAGCAAGGGCAAGGCGCGCTGGCTGGTGACCACCGCTGCATCCGCATCCCCTGCCAACAGAAAATTGAGCCCCTGGCTTTCCTCCAGGCTGAGGGCCTGGCGATGCAGGCGACGCACCTGATCCACCAACGCGGCATCGTCCGGGGAGGGAACCGCAGCCGGGGTGGAGTTGAGCTGCCGTTGCGCCAAGGCGATCAGCAGCCTCGGGCTGGCAGGCAACACCAAACGCCCTTTGAGGCTTGGATCCAGCAACAGCGCCCAGCCCTCACTTTGGCGCTGCAAGAGATCCGCACGGTTGCGCAGCAGGATCACCCAGGTGCCGAAGGCCCAGGGGAAAGCCTTCTCCGCAGCCTCCGGTCCGGCAAACAGACGGCTGGGCGCCTGGGCGATCGGATCGAGCAGCTCCAGCAGGGCTGGAGCGTTGATCGGCTGCAGCTCAGCCGGCGGAAGCTGCTGCACCCAACCATCACCCAGGCTGATCAAGCGGCTCGCCGGGCTGGGGGCGCGCAGCTGCTCCAACAGCGCCGCCGGACTGTCCAGCACCTGAGAGCGCCAACTGGAGGGCAACGCCTTGAGCCAGGCGGAGGGCAGCTGGCCGCGCACGCTCAGCAGCTGGCCAGCATCACCGCCCCTGGAGCAGCCCGCCAGCGCTCCTGCTGCCAGCGCCGAACCTCCCAGGCTGGCCAGCTGCAACAGGTGGCGGCGCGAGAGCAGATGAGCTTGGGCCATGGCCCTGACCCTAAGGGGCAAACCTGATCACACCAGCTGGCTGCAGGCCTGATCACAGGCATCCGCCAGGGCAGCGGGGCAGCGGCCGCTGAGCTCCCACAGCGCTGCCAGGCCGCCGGCTCCCACGCCCTCCTTCACGTAGCCCTGCTCGAACGCCAGCAGCTGCGGGGAACGGCAGCCGTGAAAGCGCAGCGATGCAGCGAAGGCGAGGGGCTCCGCACCCCAGCGTTGGCCGATCTGCTCCAGCAGCTGGCTCAGATCGCTGCTGCCCTCCCCCGCCACCCAGGCCGTGGTGGCGATGGCGGTGCGGGCCACCAGCTGCGCACGCAACTCGGGCTCGCACAGCGCCAGCGCCACCGCCAAAACGGCGGCCATCTGGCTGCCGCCCGCCAACAGCACCGGCACCCCGGCCAAGGCCGCCTCCAACACCAGCCCAGCCGCGAGGGGCTGCATCGGATCCCCAACGGCCGCCAGCACCAGATCAGCCGGTGCCGGTGTTGTGAGCGCCGCCGCCGCCAAGCCCTGCGCCACCAGCTGGGCCTTCAAGGCATGGGCCGGCTCCCGCAGGCTGCCGCTCACCAGGCCGGCGGCCGGCACCCCCAAGCCCTCGAGCACCGCTTGAGCGGTGCTGGTGCCACCGGGCACGCATTCCGCCAGCACCAGGGGCCGCCCCGGATCAAGCTGCCCGAGCTGATGGCCCCAGCGGCGGCCACGCGCCAGCAGCTTGTGCACCCGCTCAGGCTCCATGGCGGCCCCCGTGCTGAGGCAGCGGGCGGGGCGATGCCCCAACTGCAGATGGGGAACCGCCGGTGCCACAGCAGCGCCGGCGTCCACCACCAGCGGCTCCAGCCCCAGGTGCTCCACCACCACCCGAGCGATCAATGCGGGGCTCACACCAGCCGGCAAGGGCGGCAAGGCATGGGGGCGCCGCTGCCCTGGGCCCAGCAACAGCAACTCCGCATCAGCAGCGGCGGTGAGCCGCCGACTCTCCGGTGTGGCACCAGCCGCCGAGATCCCCGGCACCGCAGCGGTAGCCGTGCCGGCCAGCAGCAACAGCACCCGAGCCGCCTCCGCAGCGCCAGCCACCTGAGAGCACCAACGCTCCGCCTGGCGGGGATCACCGCTGAGGCGCTGGAGCGTCAAAGGGGATCGAGGGCGAGCAACGGCCGCAACAGCGGCGGCGGCGGCGTGATCGGGCTGCGCAGCCGCGGAAAGATCCACAGGGCCACCGCATGCAGGGCCAGCACGTAAATCACGTTCTGAATCAGCACCAAGCCCAGCGCCAGAAGCTGCACCTGCCAGAGATCAGGCCCGCCACCGAGCTGCAGCAGGCCGCTCAGGCGCTCGAGCAGCTGGGCCGCCGCGGTGGTGATCACCACCCAGAGGTTTTCGCCCAGCAGCACCGACACCACCGCCACCCGCACCAGAAAACCGGTGGCACCGATCAACACCCCCACTCCCCAGCTGATCCACCAGCTGAGCTGCCGTGTCCAACACCAGCCCAGCCACAGGGCCAGCAGGGTGTACGGAAACAGCACCAGGGGCCCGCGCACCGGGCCCATCAAGGCCACCAGCAACAGGGCTGACACGGCAACGCCTTCCACCGCACAGCGGCGGTTGTGGCGCAGCTGCAACAGAGCCAGGGGCAGCGGCAGGGCCAAGCGGAACAGGGCGCCGCCCACAGGCAGGTAGTAGAGCCCCACCCAGAGCAGGGCTGTCGCCGCCGCCAGATAGGCGGTGTCGGTGAGCTGATGGGCCTGACGCCGGCTGAGGCTCATCGCGCTGGTGGGGCCGGGGTGGTGCGCAGCGGCGCGGCCGTCTCAGCGCCAGCGGCGGGCACCCGCTCAATCGTTTCCACTTCAAACGCCACACCGGCCTGGCGCAGGGCATCGGTCACGGCCTCAGCCGGGGAGGACGGATCCGCAGCCGGCAGCTTGATCGTGACCCGATAAGGAGCCGGCGTAAGCGGCGGGGCTGCTGGTACCGGCTTGGCCGCGGGCTTGGTGGGTTCGCTCTTGGGCGTTTCCGCCTGGGCAGCGGGCTTGGCGGCAGGGATGGCAGCAGCGGGTTTGGCAGCCGGCGCAGCCGGGGTGGCCGGTGGCTGCGAAAAGCTGCGCGAGAGCTGATCGCCGAAGGGCGTGCCGCTGCAGCCGCTCACACCGGCAGCCAGCAGCAGAACAACCAGCGGCCGCCGCAGCTGCATCAGCTATCGGCGGCGCGGATCACCCGCACGGCACTGGCCCGCAGGCGGCCGGTTTTCGTGGTGGCAGGAGCCTTCTTGGCCGCAGGTTTCTTGGCCGCAGCGGGCTTCTTGGCGGCAGTGCCAGCGGCCTTGCGGCCCTTGCTCTTACCCGCAGCAGCCTTGGCCGCCAGCAGCTCAACAGCCTGTTCGAGGGTGATCGTGTCGGCCGTGGTGCCCTCCGGCAGGGAGGCATTCACCTTGCCCTGCTTCACGTAGAGGCCGTAGGGGCCATCGAACAGCTGAATCGCTTCATCCGCCCCTTCAGGGGTACCGATGTCTTTAAGGGCCGTGCGACCGCCGCGGCCGCGCTTGGGCTGGGCCAGCAGCTCCACAGCCCGCGACAGGCCCACCATCAGCACGTCATCTTCGGCCTTGAGGGAGCGGTAGTCCTTCTCGCCTTTGCCCTTGTGGTGCACCACGTAAGGGCCAAAGCGGCCGAGGCCAGCTTCGATCTTGCCGCCATCGGGGTGCTCGCCCAGATGCCGCGGCAGGCGCAGCAGGCCGAGGGCGTCTTCCAGGGTGAGGTCTTCGGGCTTGGTGCCCTTCGGCAGGGAGGCGCGCTTAGGCTTGGGGTTCTCATCGCTCACCTGACCGCGCTGCACGTAGGGCCCGTACTGGCCAAAGAGCAGATACACCAGATCGCCGGTTTCTGGGTCTTCACCCAGGGATTCCGGGCCATCGGCCTTCTGCTTGAGGATCAGCTCGGCCTTCTCGGCATCGAGATCGGCCGGAGTGATTTCGTTGGGGAGGGTGGCCTTGAGCAGCTCCTCGGTGCCGTCGTCGGCTACCCGCTTGGTTTCCAGGTAGGCACCGAAGCGGCCGATGCGCACCACGCAGGGCAGCCCTTCCAGCTCGATCGTGCGCGAAGCGGTGGGGTCGATGTCGCCCTCGCGCTGCTGCACCTGGGCTTCCAGGCCTTTGTCGCCCTTGTAGAAGCTCTCCAGGTAGGGCAGCCATTGCACCTGCCCGTGGGAGATCTCATCGAGGGTGTTCTCCATGCGAGCGGTGAAGCTCGTGTCGACCAGATCGGGGAAGTGCTCCTCCAGCAGTGCCGTCACGGCAAACGCCGTGAAGCTGGGGGTGAGGGCGTTGTTCTGCAGCGTGGCGTAGCCGCGATCCACAATCGTGCCGATGATCGAGGCGTAGGTGGAGGGGCGGCCGATGCCCTCCTTCTCCAGCATCTTCACCAGGGCCGCTTCGCTGTAGCGGGCGGGAGGCTGGGTTTGGTGGCCAAGGGCTTCCACGCCCTTGCAGGCGGGGCTGTCGCCGGTTTTCAGGGATGGCAGCAACACCTCTTGGCCCTCGAGGGCGGCATCGGGGTCGTCGCTGCCTTCCACGTAGGCGCGGAAGAAGCCGGGGAAATCGATGCGCTTGCCGGTGGCGCGGAAGGCAGCAGTGCCAAGGCTGCCGCCATCAGCTTCCAGATCCACGCTCAGCATCGTGAGCTTGGCGTCAGCCATCTGGGACGCCACCGTGCGCTTCCAGATCAGCTCATAGAGGGCCAGATCACGGCCATCGAGGCCTGTGGCGGAGGGGTCGCGGAAGCTTTCGCCGGCGGGGCGGATCGCTTCGTGGGCTTCCTGGGCGTTGCGGGCCTTGGTGGAGAACTGGCGGGCTGAAGGGCTCAGATAGTCCTTGCCGTATTTGTCGGCCACGCAGCTGCGAGCGGCATTAATTGCTTGATCGCTGAGGTGCACCGAGTCGGTGCGCATGTAGGTGATGAAGCCGCGCTCGTAAAGGCCCTGGGCGGTGCGCATCGTTTCGCGGGCCGACAGCCGCAGCTTGCGGTTGGCCTCCTGCTGCAGGGTGCTGGTGGTGAAGGGCGCCACCGGCTTGCGGGTGGTGGGCTTCTCCTCCACGGCCGCTACGCGCCAGGGAGAGGCGAGCACCGCTTCACGCAGGCTGCGCGCCTCGGCTTCGGCCAGCAGGCGCACCTTGCTGCCGGCCTTGAGGCCACCGGTGGCTTCATCGAAATCGGAGCCGCCGGCGATGCGCTCGCCTTTGAGGTGGGTGAGCTTGGCCTCAAAGGCAGCAGTGCCCTGCTGCAGCTGGGCCTTGAGGTCCCAATAGCTGCCGCTTTTGAAGGCGCGCCGTGCCCGCTCGCGCTGCACCAGCAGCCGCACCGCCACCGACTGCACCCGGCCGGCACTGAGGCCCCAGGCCACCTTTTTCCAGAGCAGCGGCGAGAGGGTGTAGCCCACGAGGCGATCGAGGATCCGCCGGGTTTCCTGGGCGTGCACCAACTCCATATCGAGCTCGCGGGTCTGCTCGAGGGCGCGACCAATCGCCTCCTTGGTGATCTCGTGGAACACCATCCGCTTCACGGGCACCTTCGGATTCAGAAGCTGCAGCAGGTGCCAGCTGATCGATTCACCTTCCCGGTCTTCATCCGTCGCCAGCAGCAGCTGGTCGGCGCCTTTGAGGGCGTCTTTGAGTTCTTTCACCACCTTCTTCTTGTCCTTCGGCACCACGTAGAGCGGCTCGAAGTTGTTGGCGGTGTTCACGCCGAGATTGGCCCACTTCTCCCCTTTATGGGCGGCCGGAATCTCGCTGGCGTTGTTGGGCAGGTCGCGCACGTGCCCCATCGAGGCTTCCACCTTGAAGTCCTTGGGAAGGAACCCGCGGATGGTGCGGGCCTTCGTGGGGCTCTCAACGATGACGAGGGTGTGCGCCACAGGCAGGCGGTAAACCGCTTCCCTCTTTATCGCACCGGCGGTCAAGCCCGGGGCTGCGGCGACAAAACCCGCCGTCAGCGCGGCTACAGTCCTCGCCGACGGGCGACCCTGAACCAGCTGTGCTCTCTCTTCTGGCCGCCGCCGACTCAGGCGCCGCACCTGCGGTGAGTGCGATCACGTCTCTGCAGCTCAACGCCGGTGCCGTGGCTCCAGAGGGAGCGGTGCTTCTCGCGATGCTGGCGTGTCTGCTGGTGGATCTGGCCGGCGAGAAAGCTGCCTCCCGCTGGGTTCCCCTCTTTTCTTACATCGGTCTGGGCACCGCCCTGGGGCTGCTGGCTCTGCAGTGGAACGCTTCACCACTGGAGCCCTCCTTCCTGGGCTCGTTCCTGGCCGACAACCTCGCCATTGCTTTCCGCGCCGTGGTGGCAGCGTCCACGCTGCTGTCGCTGTTGATCAGCTGGCGCTACGTGGAGCGCGCCGGCACCCCTGTGGGTGAATACGCCGCGATCCTGCTGGCCGCCACCCTCGGGGCGATGCTGCTCTGCGGCTCCACCGACCTGGTGAGCGTGTTCGTGTCGCTGGAAACGCTCTCGGTTGCCAGCTATCTGCTCTCGGGCTACATGAAGCGCGATGCGCGCAGCTCTGAAGCGGCACTGAAATATCTCCTGGTGGGCTCGGCCGCAGCGGCTGTGTTCCTCTATGGCGCCTCTCTGCTCTACGGCCTCACTGGCGGCAGTACCAGCCTCGAAGCCGTTGGCCTGGCTCTCCAGACCAGCGCCTCACCAGTAGCCGCTCTGGCTCTGGTGTTCGTGCTGTCCACGGTGGCGTTCAAGATCGCCGCAGTGCCCTTCCACCAGTGGACGCCCGATGTCTACGAAGGATCCCCCACCCCGGTGGTGGCCTTCCTCTCCGTGGGTTCGAAAGCCGCCGGTTTCGCGCTGGCGCTGCGCATCCTGGTGGGCTGCTTCGAGCCCTTCGAGGCCCAGTGGAAGCTCCTCTTCACCGTGCTGGCGATCCTGAGCATGGTGCTGGGCAACGTGGTGGCCCTGGCCCAAACCTCGATGAAGCGGATGCTGGCCTACAGCTCCATCGGCCAAGCCGGCTTCGTGATGATCGGCCTGGTGTGCGGCACCGAAGACGGCTACGCCGCGATGGTGCTCTACATGGCGGCCTACCTGTTCATGAACCTGGGCGCCTTTGCCTGCATCATCCTGTTCTCGCTGCGCACCGGCAGCGACCGCATCAGCGATTACGCCGGTCTGTATCAGAAGGATCCGCTGATCACCCTGGGCCTGAGCCTCTGCCTGCTCTCCCTCGGCGGCATCCCGCCGATGCTGGGCTTCTTCGGCAAGATCTACCTCTTCTTCGCCGGCTGGGCCGATGGCCAATACCTGCTGGTGGTGGTCGGCCTACTCACCTCGGTGGTGTCGATCTACTACTACATCTCGGTGATCAAGATGATGGTGGTGAAGGAGCCTCAAGAGGCTTCTGAAGTGGTGAAGGCCTATCCGGAAGTCAGCTGGAATGTGACTGGCCTGCAGCCCCTCCGCGCCGCCCTGATCTCCTGTGTGGTGGTGACCGCCGTGGGTGGCATCCTCTCCAATCCCCTATTCGGCTGGGCCAATGGCGCGGTGGCCGGCACCCCGATGCTGCAGAAAGCGTTGGCAGCCTCTGGCCTGCCGATCGGCTGATGACCAGTGCTGCAGCTCCGCTGGTGGCGGAGCTCGATCACATCCGCAAGGTGTACGGCAGCGGAGATACCGCTGTTGCCGCCCTGGATGATCTCTGCCTCACCGTGCGCCGCGGCGAATATCTGGCGGTGATGGGCACCTCCGGCTCCGGCAAGAGCACGGCGATGAACATCCTGGGCTGCCTGGATCGCCCGAGCAGCGGCAGCTACAAGCTCAACGGCACCGCCGTGGAGCACCTCAGTGACGACCAACTCGCGGATCTCCGCAACCGCGAACTGGGCTTTGTGTTTCAGCAATTTCATCTGCTGCAAGAGCTCACCGCCCTCGAGAACGTGATGCTGCCGATGGTGTATGCCGGCGTGCCGGCTGAGCGGCGCCGCGAACTCGGCATCGCCGCCCTGCAGCGGGTGGGCTTAGGCGAGCGGCTGCACAACAAACCCAACCAGCTCTCCGGCGGCCAACAGCAGCGGGTGGCTGTGGCCCGGGCCATCATCAATAACCCGAATCTGCTGCTGGCCGATGAACCCACCGGCGCCCTTGATTCCCGCACCACCAAAGAAGTGCTGGATCTGTTCGATGAATTGCACCGCGAGCAGGGGATGACAATCCTGCTGGTGACCCACGAACACGATGTGGCTGCTCGCGCGGAGCGCATCGTGCATTTCCACGATGGGCGGCTGGTGGACAGCGGCGCCGGATCGCAGGCTTAGGCCTTCGCCTGAGGTCGCTCCAGGCTCTGCAGCAGCTGGCCCATCAACAGCGCGATGGCATCGGTGCCCTTGAGGCCACTGCCGGGATCAAAGTCGCCCGGATCGATCGCCACCCAACCGCCGGCCGCCGGCTCCCGGAGCTCGAAGTGCAGGTGAGGCCCCGTGCTGAGGCCCGTGCTGCCCACGCGGCCGATCACTTCGCCCTGGCGCACCACATCGCCGGCCTTCACATACAGCTCGGAGAGGTGGCCATACAGCGTGCGCCGCAGCGGCCGCTGGTGCTCCACCTCCACCGCCAGGCCATAGCCGCCCGCCAAACCACTACTCACCACCCGGCCGCTGAGGGCCGCCACCACCGGCGTGCCCTCCGGCGCCGCCAGATCTTCACCGGCATGCAGGCGCCAGGCACCAAGCAGCGGATGCAGGCGCCAACCAAAGCCGCTGGTGTTCACCGCGCTGCCGATGATCGGCAGCAGCAGGCTGCGGTTGCCATTGCCCAGCACTGGCGCGGGCCGAGGCGTCACGCGAAACACGCTGGCCAAGTTGAAGCTGCCGCCATTGCCTGACAGCAGCGCCGAAACCGGCACCGTGAGCGGCGGCAGCGGCATGCCATCGGCGCCGATGCGCCCGCCCCAGGCGGTGTTGCCCGAGTTGCCGCTGCGGCGCCCCCAACGCAGGGCGATGCCTCCGCGGCACTCGCTCGTAGACAGGGCTCCCCCACGGCAGGCCTGCTGGAACGCCCCCACATCCAGCGGAGCCAGCGCTCCACCGCCACCGCGCACCAGGTTGCGCTCGCTCGGCGTCACCACCCCCTGGCGCACCAATTCATCAAGGGATTGATCGAAGCGCTTGGGCGCCGTGGCCGCACCACTCAGCCGGCTTGGATCCGGTCGTAGCGGAACCGCCGTGCTGCCCGGCGGCGGCAACAGCGGCGCCACCGGTGCCATGGGCGCTGCTTGAGGTGATTCAGGCTGAGCAGCCTCCAGCTGAGCCCAGGCCAGGCCTCCCCCCAGCAAAGCCGGAAGGACCGCCAGAAGGCTGAGCGGTTGGAGGCGAGGCACAGCAGCCGCAAACAAAGCGCCTCAAACTCTAGAAAGCCCGCTGCAGCACAGCCGAAGCGCTGCCGCGGCAAAGGCGCAGCCCGCCATCGGCAGCGAGCCCGGCCACGGTCCAGCGTTCGCCCTCGTGCTCCAGCCACTCCGGCCGGTCGAGGCGCTGCTCCGCCTGACGCCGCACCAATTCAGGCTGATCACAGGCGGCCGCTGCCCACTCCAGCCCCCGCAACAGCCGCGCCGCCAGGCATGCCGACTGCGCCAAGGGATGTTGTCGGAAGCCCAGGGCCTCCGACAGGTTGATGGCACCGGCGGGCACACGGTTCACCCCATTGAGGCCCACACCCAGCTGGGCGTAACGCACCCGGCCGCCGCGCCAGCGCAGCCGCGGCAGGATTCCCGCCAGCTTGCGCCCATCAATCAACAGATCATTGGGCCACTTGATCTGAGGCTTCAGCCCGAGGGCCTCCAGTTGCAGCGCAATCCCCACCGCCGCAGCCAGGGCCAGCGAAGCCGCTTCCGCAGGCTGCTCTGGCCAGGGAATGGCCGCACTCAGCCACACACCGCCTGGCGGCGACTGCCACACCCGGCCCTGCTGCCCGTGGCCATGGCGCTGCTGCTGCGCCAGCAATGCCAGCGGCGGCCGAGCACCAGCCGCAAGCCAGCGCTCCAGCTCCAGTTCGGTGCTGGCGCACACCGGCAGCACCCGCAGCCGCCAAGCCAGCGTTTGATCCGCCGGCAGCCGCCGCAGGGCGGCGGCAATCGATGCAGCCTTCAGAGCTGTGCCAGCCAAGCCGCCATCCGCTGTGCGCCTGCCTCCAACTCTTCAATCGGATGCACCAGCGCTAAGCGGGCAAACCCCTCACCGCCAGCACCAAAGCCATTGCCGGGCGTGAGGCACACACCCGTGGCTTCCAAGAGCTGCGCACAGAACTGCTCGGAATCCAAACCAGCAGCGCGAGCACGCTCCGGCAGCTCCAGCCACAGGTACAGCGCCATCGAGGGGATCCGCACCGGCCAGCCGGCCTGCTGCAGCACCGCGGCCATCCGATCGCGCCGTTCGCGGTAGATCGGCTTGATGCGCTCGGGCCAATCACCGGCCTGCTCCAGGGCCGCGATGGCTCCGGCCTGCAGAGCCGTGCTCTGGTTGAAATCCACCACCCCCTTCAGCTGGCGCAGCGCCGTGATCAACGGCTCAGCCCCGATGGCGAAAGCGATGCGATACCCCCCCAGGCACCATCCCTTCGAAAACGAGAAAAACTCAATCCCGCACTGGCGCCAGAGCGGCGAGCGCAGCAGCGCGGGGGCCTCACCCTCGAGAGCCAGATCCACGTAGGGGTTGTCGTGGGCAAACACCACGCCGTGGCGCACGGCCCGCTCAGCGGCCTCATCCACCCAGCCCTGCTGGCCCGTGGTGGCGGTGGGGTTGTGGGGAAAGCCCAGCACCATCAGCTTGAGGGCATCCCACGTGCTGGAGCTGATCTGATCGAAGCGGGGCGCAAAGCCCAGAGCCGGATCGAGCTTGAGGAACTGCGGTGCGGCTGAGGCGAGGCGCAGACCGCCGAGATGGGAGGGGTAGTAGGGATCGAGCAACAACGCCGGATCGCCTGGATTGAGCACGGCGAGGGGCAGGTGGGCTGTGCCCTCCTGGGAGCCCACCAGCAGCAAAACCTCACGCTCCGGATCCACCGCAACCCCGAAGCGCCGCTGAGCCCAGGCGGCCACAGCCTCGCGGAACGGCAAGGTGGCGCCATGCAGGCAGTAGGCCGCGCTCTCAGGCCGGCCTAGCTGATCGCGGATCGCCTGGATCGCCGCTTCTGGAGGCTGCAGATCGGTGGACCCGAGCGAGAGATCCAGCAGCGGCGGCTTGCCGGATTCAGCAGCCGTCAGCCGGTAGGCCTGTTTGCGCTGATCGTTGCGCGCAAACACGCCACTGCCAAGGGCAGCAACACGATCGGAGCGATGCAGAGCCGGCAGCGCCTCAGAGGTGGGCATCCAAGAAGGCCTTGAGCTGGGGCTTGGCCATGGCGCCTTCATGGCGCGCCACTTCCTGGCCGTTCTTGAAAATCACCAGGGTGGGCAGGCCCTGAATCCCCATCTGATCGCGCGCGGTGGGGTTGGGATCCGCCTCGAGCTTGCCCACAGCCAACTTGCCGGCGTATTCACCGGCAGCCCAATCCATCATCGGGGCCATCAGCCGGCAGGGCCCACACCACTCAGCCCACACGTCCACGAGCACCGGGGTGGCTGCGTCGAGCACCTCGGCCTGGAAGTTGGCATCGGTGAGGTGCAGAACAGACACGGCGGCAGTCAACGCTGCGGCGATTGTATGGATCAGAGCTTGTCGATCGAGCGCTTCAGCTCCTCGAGCTCCGCATCCACCTCCTCCACCTTCACCGGTTGCACCGCACCGCCAGCCTCGGGCAGGGCTGCAGCCGGAGCGGTGCCGGCCAGCTTGCCCTTGAGGGCGGCCAGTTCGTCATCCACCTCAGGTGCACCTTCCAGAGCCGCGAACTGACTCTCCAGATCGGCACCAGCCAGCTCAGCAGCGGCCTGGCTGCGGGCTTCGAGGCTTTGCACCTTCTCCTCCATCCGCTCGAAGGCGGCCATGGAGCTGTTGGTGCCGAGGTTGCCCACGGCGCTCTGCAGTTGCTCCTGGGCCTGGGCCGCCTGGGCCCGGGCTTTGAGCATGTCTTTTTTGGTTTTGGCCTCAGCGATCTTGCTCTCGAGCTTCACCAGGCTCTGCTTGAGCTGCTCCACCTGGCCGGCCTGGCTCTGCAGCTGGGTGTTGAGGGCTGTGGCTGTGTCCTGGCAGGTTTTGCGGCGGCCGAGGGCTTCACGGGCCAGGTCTTCTTCGCCTTTCTTGAGCGCCAGCTCGGCGCGCTCGTACCAGGTGTTGGCCTGGGCTTCGGCTTGCTCGGCCTGGTTTTGGATGCGCTTCTGGCTGGCGATGGCGGTGGCCACGGCCTGGCGCAGCTTCACCAGGTCGGCCTGCATGTCGGCCACCGACTGATCGAGGATCTTGGCCGGATCCTCCATGGCCCCCACCACGGCATTGGCGTTCGCGCGCACCAGACGGCTGAGGCGATCAAAAAAGCCCATGGCTTGGGATACGGGGCAGGCGACGAGGCTAACCAGTGCCCGCCGCAGCGGCACAGCGTGATTGCCGCATCTCCCGTAGCGTTGCGACATGCCTGCCGCCCCACGCAACCAAACCCGGCGCCAGGGCAGCGTGAACCTGTTGGTGCCGCCGCCGCGGCCGCCGCTGCAAACCGTGGTGGGCTGCTTGGAGCAGCTGCAGCGGCAGTGGCAGCGCGATGAAAACCTGGCGGCCCTATGGCAGGCCTGGCCCAAGATCGCCGGCGCCCAACTCGCCCCCCATTGCCGGCCGCTGCGGCTGCAGGGCGGACGCTTGGTGGTGGGCGCCAGCCATCCCCAATGGCTGCAAGCGCTGCGCTTCAACAAACACCGCTTGCTCGGTGCCCTGCGTGGAGCTGGGTTTTCAGTGAAGGATCTGGTGCTGCAGCAACATCAAGCCACCCCCTTGCCTCCCTTCGGCAGCGAGGAAGAGGAGCAGGTGTGGGCGCACCACCCCAGCCGGGTGGATGTGTTCGGCATGGCCAGCTGCCCCAGCTGCCAGCGACCAGCCCCCGCCGGTGAACTGCAGCGCTGGGGGCACTGCAGCTTCTGCCAGCGCGAACGCATGGATAACGGCGTGGCCATGGGCACACCCGCCGACGCCTGAACCAACACCCCGGGGAGCTCAGTAGCGCTCGGGCCTGGGCTGCTGCCAATCCGGCGCTGGCAGACCCGCCGCCCGCAACCGCTGGGCCCATTGATCCAGGGCCTGCCGCGGCACCCGCCAAAGGGCGAACAAGCCTTCCTGTGCCAGGGGCTGGTGGGCCAGCCCACGCCAGTGGGGCAGCTGCGCGGTGCGTTGATCGATCACCACCAACACGGTGTTGTTGGCCGCCGGCGGGGATGGCTGCTGCCCGGCGCGGCGTTCGTTCAGCAGGCGGTCGTTGAGGTTGAGCGGGCCATTGGCTTGCACCCCTTCGTAGATCACCACCTGATCCGTATAGAAGTGGATTGAGGGCTTCAGGATGCCCACCATCGCCAGGGGCTCGCCGCTGCGCCTCTCATCCAAAACAGCCGCTGCGAGGCGCCGCAGCGGAGCCTGCCGCAGGCGATCCCCGAAGGCCACAAGGGGCTGCAGTGCCGTGACGGCAAAGGTCACGACAGCCAGCTGCTGGGCCAGCAACCAGCCCCGCCGCCAAGGGGTTTGCGCCCACCAAAGCAGCACACCGGCCACCAGGGCCAGGGCAAAACAAACGGCGGCGCGGCTGAGCAGGCCTCCCGCCAGCAACTCAGCCGGGAGCGTGGGCAATTCCGGTTCGTTAATCAGCGGCACCCAGCGACCTGAGGCGGCCAAACCCGCAGCCAGCACGGCTTGAAGAACGAGAGTGCTCGCCATCACCCAGCGGCCCGGGCGCTGCTGCGCGGCCAGGGCGATCAACACGCCGGCAGCTGGGGTAGCCGGGAGCCAGTAGCTGGGGAGTTTGGTGGCCGCCAGGGTGAAAAACAGCAACACCGCCAGCAGCCAGCAGGTGGCGTAGCGCTGCAGAGACTGCTCGGGCGGAAGGCTGATGGTGCGGCTGCGAAACCCTCCCGCCAACCCGGCGAGCAGCAGAGGCGTGAATGGCAGCGACGCCACCACCAGCACCGGCAGGAAAAACCACCAGGGCTGCAGGTGGTTGTTCACCACACCGGTGAAGCGCTGCAAGTTGTGGTACCCGAAAAAGCTGTCGATAAACGGGCGCCCTTCCGCCAGCGCCGCCAGGCCATACCAAGGCAGGGCCACCAAAGCCGTGATGGCAAGGCCCGGCCAGGGGCGCAGCTGGTCGGCTAGCCCGCGCAGATCGCGCTGCCACAGGCCAAAAGCGCTGAGGGTGATCCCCGCCAGCACCACGGCCACGGGCCCCTTAGCCAGCACCGCCAGGCCAAGCAGGATCCAGGCCAGCCAGGCGCGGCCGCCACCGGCATAACAACTCCAAAACAGCAGCAGCACGGCCCCAAGCAAGCCGGTGAGCAAGGCATCGCTCACGGCGATGCGGCTCCAGAGCAATACCAGCGGTGAGAGGGCAAAAGCCAGCGCAGCGCTCACCGCAGTGATCGCCTGCTGGGATGGCGCAGGCCAGCGGCCGGCAGCGATCGGCTGGGGCCAGCGCAGCAACGTGGCCGCCATCACCACCATCAAACCCACGCTGCTCAGCGCCGACGGCAACCGGGCGGCCCAGGTGCCGAGGGGATCCCACTGCGGCTGGCCGGGCAGGGCATAGATCAGCCCCATCAGCCAATACACAAGGGGCGGCTTGTCGTAGCGGGGCAAGCCATTCACCCGGGGAATCAGCCAATGACCCGTGCGCGCCATGGCCCGGGCCGAGGCGGCAAACAGCGGTGGGGTTTCATCCACCAACCCCGTGCTGCCGAGCCCCCAAACAAACAGGGCAAGCCCGCAGAGCAGCACCAACGGCAACACGAACCTGCGGGGCACCAGGGCGAGCTGCGTCAGGCACGACGTTATCGCTTACGGCTGCAGGCCCTGCTCCAGCCAGGCTTCGATGCGCTCGGCCAGCACCTCCCGCGAGGCATGCCGCTCCACCCAGTGGCGGCAGGCGCTGCGATCGATCAGCTCCACCCGCTCCACCGCCTCCGCCAGGGCCGGGACGTCGTCCGGTTCCACCAGCCAGCCGTTCACACCCGGCTGCACCAGCTCGCCCGGCCCACCGCGGCGGTAGGCCAGCACAGGCACACCGCAGGCCATCGCCTCCACCACCACGTTGCCGTAGGCCTCATTCCACTTGGGCGTATTCAGCAGAGCCCGGCACCATCCCAGCTCCGCCTGCAGCTGCGCCGTGGGCAGGAATCCCCGCCATTGCAGGGTGCCCGCTGGCACCGAAGCCTGCACCGCAGCCGCATAGGCCTCGTCTTCCACAAGGCCCCACACCGCCAGGGGCATCCCGCAGCGAGCAGCAGTAGCCGCTGCATCCTCCAGGCCCTTCTCCGGCGCCACGCGACCCACCCAGCCGAGCAAGGCTTCCGGCGCAGCCTTGAACTGATAAGCGCTCAGGTCAAAGCCATTCCCCACCAGCAGCGGGGGGTGGGGCAGAGCAAAGTCAGCAGCCTGAGCGGCGGTGTGAAAGGCAAGGCGGCGCTGATCCCAGGCGGCCACCTCAGCGATCACCGCATCCATCGCGGCGTTCACTGACCCCATGCTCACCAAGTGGAAGATCGGCAGCGACGCTGTGGGCGTGAGCCAGAAGGGCAACCAGTCGTAGCCGAGGTTGAGCACTGCATCGAACCCCGCCGCCGGCGCCTCAGCGAGTACACGCCGCCAGAAGCGAGCCAGCAACGCATCCGCCGGCATGGTGATCAGCGCCTCGCGGCCCTGGTGCTGCACGCTGGGCTGCGGCGAGCCAGCGCAGCTCCAGAGCTCTGCGGCCGCGCAATCACCCGGCAGCGGCGAACCTTCCGCCGCCAGCACGGTGATCCGATGCCCCCGCTGCAGCAACCCTGCCACCAGGCCAGCGAGGGTGAGCTCCACACCACCGCCGCGGCCACTGCCCAAAGGCCCCAGAGCTGTAGCCACCACCAGCAGCTTCATGGCACCACCTCAGCCGCAGCGCCCTTGGGATGCCAGAGCAAGGCACGGCGGTTGATCAACACCACACTCACCAGGGCAAACGCCGCCCCCAGCCACTGCAGCGGCTCCAGCTGCTCCTTCAGCAGCACCACACCGCAGAGCAAGGCGAACACCGGCGTGAGGAAGGTGAGCGAGGTGAAGCTGGTGAGATCGCCGTGGTTGGCGAACCAGAAGAACAAGCCATAGGCCACGGCACTGCCCAGTAAGGCGGCGTAGGCCATTAACCCCCACTGCAACAGGGTCCAATCGGGCCAAAAGGGCGGGGCTTCCGCACTGAACGCCGGCAGCAGGGCCGAACCAGCCAGCAGCGGCAGAGCACCCAACAGCATGTGCCAACCCGTCACCGCCACCGCATCGCTATGGCGGCAGGCGTAACGGCTGATCACCGTGCCAAGGGCCATGGCCAGGGCAGCGGCGAGCATCCAGAGCTCGCCATGGCTCCAGGCCTGGTCCCCCAGGAACTCCGGCCCCATCAGCCACCAGTGGCGCAGCAGCGGCGCCGGCAAGCCGAGGCAGAGGATGCCGAGCAATCCCACCAACAGCCCCAGCCAGCCCACAGGGTTGATCGCATCACCAAACAGACTGCGGGCCAGCAAAGCCACCAGCAGCGGCTGCGAATCGATCAACACCGAACCCAAGCCAGCGCCGGTGCCCACCAAGCCGCGGGCGAGCAGGGCCTGAAAGGCGGTGGCATCCACCAGGGCAAACAGAACCAGCCACAGCCAATCGCGCCGATCCACCCACCAGTTGCCGCGCCAGAGCCAGGCGGCCAGTAGCAACACCACACCCGCCGGCAGCAGCCGCATCCAGGCCAGGGTCAAGGGGCCGGCGTCCACCAGCAACGGCTTCATGGCCGCCATTGCCGTGCCCCAGAGGGCAAACGGCAACAGCATCAGCAGCCAGCGCACCTTCACCAGCACCAGCGGGCTACAGGCTCCTTTTTAAGATCCAGCCACTGCACACCGCCTCGATGGTCTGGCCCTGGCGCCGCAAGTCCCGCCGCAAACTGGCGCGCATCGCCATCGAAGGGGCGATTACCTCCGGCACCCGTGAACGGGTGCTCAAAGCGCTGCGGGAGGTGGAGCAGCGCGAATTCCCAGCCCTGCTGCTGCGCATCGACAGCCCCGGCGGCACCGTGGGCGACAGCCAGGAGATCCATGCCGCCATCCAGCGGCTGCGGGAGAAGGGCTGCCGAGTGGTGGCCAGCTTCGGCAACATCTCCGCCTCCGGCGGGGTGTATGTGGGCGTCGCCGCCGAAAAGATCGTGGCCAATGCCGGCTCGATCACCGGCTCCATCGGCGTGATCCTGCGCGGCAACAACCTTTCGCGGCTGCTCGAGCGGATCGGCGTGCAGTTTGAAACCGTGAAAAGCGGCCTTTATAAGGACATCCTCTCGCCGGATCGCGCCCTCACCGCCGGCGAACGCCAGCTGCTGCAGGAGCTGATCGACTCCAGTTACGGCCAGTTCGTGGCCGCCGTGGCCGAGGGCCGCGGGCTGGAGGAGAGCGTGGTGCGCAGCTTCGCCGATGGCCGGGTGTTCAGCGGCGCCCAGGCCCTGGAGCTGGGCCTGGTGGATCAGCTGGGTGATGAAGAGAGCGCCCGCAGGCTGGCCTGTCAGCTGGCGGATCTCGATGAAGAGAAAACCCGGCCGATCAACTTCGGCCAACCCAAGAAACGCTTCGCAGGCTTGATCCCGGGCAGCAACCTGATTGCCCGCCTCAGCGATGCACTCCACCTTGAGCTGGCCTGGAGCGGCCAACCCCTCTGGCTGCATCGCCCATGAGCACCTCGCAACTACGGGCCCTGCGCGGCGCCACCACCGCCGCCGCCAACACCAGCGCAGCCATCAGCGAAGCCGTAGCTGAGCTGATCGATGCCCTGGTGGAGCGCAACAACCTTGAAGGAGGCCAGATCCTGTCGGTCACCTTTTCGGTGACCGCCGATCTCGATGCCATCTTCCCGGCGGCGATCGCTCGGCGGCGTGAAGGGTGGGACGGCGTGGCCCTACTCGATTGCCAGCAAATGGCCGTGGCAGGCGATCTGCCCCGCTGCATCCGCCTCCTGGCCCACGCCTGGCTGGAGCAGCAGCAGCCGGTGCGGCATGCCTATTTGCGCGACGCCGCCCGCCTGCGCCCCGACCTGGCCGGCTGAGTCGCACTTGGTCACAGCTTCCAACCCCCGGGCCGGCACCCTGCGGAGCCCCGGGGTCAGCTCCGGCTGCCAAGAATGGTTGCTAACAACCACTTGCCCGATCCAATCCATGGCTGGGTTCCGCATGGGTGCCGCTGGCACCGCTCTGGCTGCAGCCCTGGGGCTCGCCAGCGCTGCCACCGCTCTCGCACCGATGCTCCCCGCGAAGAGCCAGGGCACGCCTGGGCTTGTGGAGTTCCGCTGGGATTCCAGCAAGGACTACCGCAAGCTCTACTACTTCATCACCGATACGAAGCGCCTGAAGCGCTCGGAGTATTACCTGATCCTCAAGCCCAAGGACCGCAAGACGGCGATCCTCAAGCTCACCGTGGGGATCCCCAAGAGCTTTGACAGCAAGATCGATCCCAAGTTCGTCAAGCTCTGCTACATGAAGGAAGGCGGCATGCTCGCCCGCACCCGCTGCGAAGCCGATATCCCCGCCACCGTGGAAGTGGCCGCCGATGGCACCGCCATCGAGATCTTCCCGGATACACCGGTGCCCGTGGGCAAGACCATCGGCGTGTACATCAACCTGTTCAATCCCTTCAACATCGGGATGTATCAGTTCAACGCCCTGGCCCAGGCCCCAGGCGATGTGCCCGTTTCGGGGTATCTCGGCAGCTGGGTGATCCAGATCGATCCCCAGGGCGATTGAGCCAAGGCGGGCTGGTAGGTTGGGCGATCGACGTTGAAGGCGCAGCCGAGCCGGAGCCATGACCAAGCGCACCCTTGAAGGAACCAGCCGTAAGCGCAAGCGTGTGTCGGGCTTCCGCGTTCGCATGCGCAGCCACACCGGCCGCCGTGTGATCCGCTCCCGCCGTAAGCGCGGCCGCGCCCGCCTGGCGGTCTGAGCTTCCGGCTCAGCCGTTCACACCACCGCCCCCGCCAGCCCGTTTCCGATGGTTTTATCCCGGGAACACAGGCTGCGGGGGCGGTTTGTGTTTGACCGCCTCTATCAGAAAGGCCAACGCCATCACGGCAGCCTGATGGTGCTGCGTTGCCTCAACGCGCAACCCGAACTGCTCAAACCCGACCCCCGCGACCACAGCCCCAACAGCTGCCGGCTCGCGGTGGTGGTGAGCAGCAAGGTGAGCAAACGATCGGTGCGCCGCAACCAGCTGCGCCGTTTGTTCCACAGCCACCTCACGGCGGCTGTGCGCGCACTCCCCGATCAAGCCAGCGGCCGCTGGCTGCTGATCTCCCTCAAACCCGGCAGCGCCGAAGCCAGCGACGAGGCTCTGCTGGGAGAATGTTCTCAACTCCTCGCCAAGGCAGGTCTACGGCCATGACAGGCACGCCCAAGACGCCCCCGGTGGCTCCCGGAGCCAGCATCAACGAAGACGTCTTCTACGCAGGCGGGCCCGCCAAGGGCGACCTGATCACCAACCTGCTGTTCGGTCTCACCCTGATCGGCATTCCCTTTGCTGTGGGAGCGATCGTGCGGGCCCTGTGGCTGCGCTTCCGCATCACCAGCCGGCGCGTGGAAGTGAGCGGTGGCTGGCTCGGCCGCGACCGCAGCCAGGTGGTGTACAGCCAGATCCGCGAGGTGCGCTCAGTGGCCCGCGGCCTCGGCTTCTGGGGCGACATGGTGCTGGTGCTCAACGACGGCACCAAGCTCGAGATGCGCGCCGTGCCCCACTACAAGAACGCTGAGGCCTACATCGAAGAGCGGATGGCGGCCAGCTCGGCGTCCAAGGCCAGCAACAAAACCGGCTTCAACAAGAACGCGGCGGCCTGAGCCATCCGCCTGACACACTGACTCCACTTCCCTTCTCCCCGGACCTGCACACGCCGTGATCGGCTACATCTCCGACAATCTGCTGCTGCCGATCCTCGATTTCTTCTACGGATTGGTGCCGAGCTACGGCCTGGCGATCATTGCCCTCACCGTGGTGATCCGCCTGGCGCTGTTTCCCCTCAGCGCCGGCTCCATCCGCAGTGCCCGTCGCATGCGCATCGCCCAGCCGGTGATGCAGAAGCGCCAGGCTGAGATCAAGGCCAAGTACGCCAACAACCCCCAGAAGCAGCAGGAGGAGCTGGGGGCGTTGATGAAGGAGTTCGGCAGCCCCCTCTCGGGTTGTCTACCCCTGCTGGTGCAGATGCCGATCCTGTTCGCGCTGTTCGCCACCCTGCGCGGATCACCGTTCGCCGATGTGCCCTACACCCTCAACCTGAAGGTGCTGCCGGCCGAGCAGATCGCCGCCGTTGAACCCAAGCCGTTCAACAGCCCCAGCCACTCGATCTTCGTGACCGCCACCAATCACGTGCCGGTGGTGGCCAGCCTCGAGAAGGGCACCAAGCTCGGCGTGGGCGACACCGAAACGGTGAGCCTCCACACCAAAGACGGCGCCAGCTTTGCTTCCGTGCTCAGCGGCGTTGAGAACGGCAGCGCCTTCACACCCACCTGGAGCGTCACCAAAGGTGAAGGCCTGGTGAGCGTGGATCAGAACGGCACCATTCACGCCATCGCCCCCGGCGATGTGACCGTGGAAGCCAAGATCCCCGGCCTGGCAGCCCGCAGCGGCTTCCTGTTCATCAAGGCTCTGGGCCAGGTGGGCTTCTACACCGATGGCGCCATCAACTGGGATATCGCGATCCTGGTGGCCGCGTTCGGCGCCAGCCTGTTTGTGAGCCAGATCCTCTCGGGGATGGGCATGCCCGCCAACCCGCAGCAGGCCACGGCCAACAAGATCACGCCCGTGATGATCACCGGCATGTTCCTGTTCTTCCCGCTGCCCGCGGGTGTGCTGCTCTACATGGTGGTGGCCAACATCTTCCAGGCCACCCAAACCTTCCTGCTCACCCGCGAGGCCCTGCCCGACAACCTGCAGGCGATCCTCGATCAGCAGCTGGCAGCCGAAGCGAAAACGGTCACCGCCACCATGAGCGGCAGCGAGCGCTTGCCCTTTGAGCCCAAGGGCAAGAAGTGAGCCGATGAGCGCAGCGCGACCTGCAGCGCAGCCCGTGGGTGATCCCCTGCAGCCGGTGCCGCTGCAGGAGTTGCGGCCCCTGGCCGAAGGCCGCCGCTGGCAGGTGGATCAAACCCTCAGCGAGCTGGAGAGCCTCACCCCCGTGCGCGGTGAACTCCATGCCGTTCACCGCGGCAACATCCTTGAGGTGGACGGCCATGCCAGCACGATCATCACCCTGCGCTGCGATCGCTGCCTGCAGCACTACAACCACCCCCTGAGCTTCGAGCACCACGAGGTGCTCTGGCTGGGCGATCAGGCACGGCTTGAGGGCATCGCTGCTGACACCGTGCTTGAAGGCGGCAGTGAAGTGCTCGAGCTCGACCCCGACGCGCTCACTGAAAGCCTCGATCCCACTGGCAACTTCGACCCTGAGCATTGGGTGTTTGAGCAGCTCAGCCTGCAGCTGCCGCTGGTGAACCGCTGCGGCAGCGATTGCCCAGGCCCCGAGCTGCTGGGCGCTCCCGCCGAAGACGAACCGATTGATCCGCGCTGGGCGGCTCTGAAAAAACTGCAGCCATGAGCAAGGCCTGGGCCGACCACCTCGATCTGCTGATCCGGGCGCGAACCCCCATCCTCTGGATCCGCAGCCAGGAGGAGGAGCGCATCGCCGCCCTGCTGGCATCCGCAGCCAAGCGCCTCGGCAACCGTGCGTTGGCCCGCTGGGATTTCATCAGTGGCCTCAAGGGCTGGCCGGGCCGCGATGGCGAGGCTGCACGCAATCCACTGGCTGCCCTCGAAAGCCTGGCCGCCCTTCCGGCCGAGCAGCCCGCGCTGCTGGTGCTCCACGACTTCCACCGCTACTGCGAGGACGCGAGCATCTGCCGCAAGCTGCGCAACCTCGCCACCAGCCTGCGCCAACAACCCCACACCGTGGTGATCACGGCCGCCGACTGGCAGCCTCCCCGCGATCTCGATGAATGCATCACCCTGCTGGATCTGCCCCTGCCGGATCAGCAGGAGATCGAGGCCCTGCTGCGCAACATCGCTCAGGCCAGCGGCAAAACCCTGGATATCTCAGTGCTGGAGCAGCTCAGCCACAGCTGCAGCGGCTTGAGCGAGCAGCGGATCCGCCAGGTGGCGGCCCGGGGCCTGGCCAGCCGCGGCGAGCTGGGCCTGGCGGATCTCGATGAAGTGCTCGAGGAAAAGCGCCAGGCCATCGCTCGCAGCGAACTGCTCGAGTACTGCCCCACCGAAGCCACCCCCGCCGATATCGGCGGCCTGGATGCCCTGAAGCGCTGGCTGGAGCAGCGCCACATGGCCTTCAGCGATGACGCACGCCGCTACGGCCTGCCCCTGCCGCGTGGCGTGCTGCTGGTGGGCCCGCAGGGCACCGGCAAATCACTCACGGCCAAGGCGATCGCCCACAGCTGGGCGATGCCGTTGCTGCGCCTGGATGTGGGCCGCCTGTTCGCCGGGCTGGTGGGCGCTTCCGAGGCGCGCACCCGCGACATGATCCAGCGGGCCGAGGCGATGGCCCCCTGTGTGCTCTGGATTGATGAGATCGACAAGGGCTTCGGCGCCGCCGGCGATGGCAGGAGCGATGGCGGCACCAGCCAGCGGGTGCTGGCCAGCCTGCTCACCTGGATGGCGGAAAAGAGCAGCGCTGTGTTCGTGGTGGCCACGGCCAATGGCGTGGAGAAACTGCCCCCAGAGCTACTGCGCAAGGGCCGCTTCGATGAAATCTTCCTGCTCGATCTACCGGATGCCGCAGAGCGCAGCGCCATCCTCGATCTGCAGCTGAGGCGCCGCCGCCCGGATCACAGCCTGCCGCTGGAGGTGGTGGTGGACCGCACAGCGGGCTTCTCCGGCGCTGAGCTGGAGCAGGTGGTGGTCGAGGCCATGCACCAGGCCTTCAGTGAGCAACGGGAATTCGGGGAAAGCGATCTGATCAGCGCCGCCGCCCAGTTGGTGCCGCTCTCGCGCACCGCGCGCGAACAACTGGAGGCGCTGCAGCAGTGGGCCAGCAGCGGCCGCGCCAGGCCTGCCTCCACCCGAGTGCGCAGCTGACATTGCGCCGCGTAACGAAGACCAACGCCAGGTAAAGAAGCCAGGACTGGAGCCGTTCCCGCCAGCAAGCTGCCCGCAATCGAGCCCAAGCCCGTGGAGCAGCGCCCAGCCCTCACCACCCAACTGGCCGTTGCCTGCCTCGGCGCCGGCGTGATCACCAGCTTCGCCGTCGCCCAGGGGCAGAACCCGCTCACCGCCCTCAGCATCACCCTCTTCTCCGCCGTCGCAGCCGTCATGGTGGGGCAGGTGATCTGACCCGCAGGCATGCGCACCCTCTGCCCAGCCCTAGCCAACAAGACCTACTTCAACTACGCCCACCGTAGTCATTTGCACCCCAGATCAACTGCGGCGCAGCGCTTCGGAAATCCAGAAGGAGGAGCTAGACCCACACCTAGACCCACATGCATGACCCACATGCATGCCCCACATGCATGCCCCACATGCATGCCCCAAATGGGCACGCAAGCAGAGCGAAGGAGGGGACGCGAGCACCGCGAAGGCTTGCTCCTGTTGCCGCAGCACTAAACAGCCGCTCGCTTCCGGCCTTCTGAGGCGTCTGCCTGGGCCGAATGGGTCGAAGTGACCGAAGCCGAGCCAAGGCCACCAGGAAGGCCGCTCGTGGGGCAGCCACGGCTGACGCTCAGGGTGAATGCCAAGAAGCTGTAGCTAAACCTGATCCGGAACGGCTGGCAACGGTGTGAGCCGTTGTGGTGAACGCCTGGCCGGACTGCGCCACATATGACGCTGGTGCTAGCGAATGCTGGATGCGCCAATAGGACGTGGCTTAGACGCCTGCTCAACCATGACTCATACCGCTCAGCACCATCACGACCACCACGTCCAGGAGGCAGCAATCCTTGTGATCAGTTCAGCAGCCCGGATTCTTCTGATGCTCGGCACAGCGGTGCTGGTTGGAGAGGTGGCTGCAGGCCCAGTACGGAAATACCTGGAGGCAAGGCGCGCTCATCAGCCAGTGAACGAGGACGGAGAACCGGCGGATTAGTGGTGTGGAAGCAGTTGGGACCTTCGTAGTGAGGAGAGCAGGTGCCGACTCAACAAAAGCCAGACTTCACCAACTTCTCCACCTCCCAGACACCACCTGATCTGTTGCCAGGAGCCATGAACAAACCGCTTGAGGTGACGACTCAGCGGAGCTTTAGCGAAGAGGCGTTGTCTTGCTGGGGATAGCTGTCATGCGAATAGGACAGAAGGATGCCCAGAGCGAACTGCGGATATGCAATAGACGAATAATACTTGACTTCGATGCCTGTGAATTGCTACGTATTATGAAAGAGCAGCGCAAATCATGGGGACGAGGAGAAAAGAACAGGGTTTCACTCTCTACCAACTCCTTGTGAGCCTGGTTGCGTTAGCGATTGTTGTGAGTCTCGGCTTGGCATACCGGCAGAAGCTCGCGCAACGTCCGATCACGCCCATGGGGGCATCACCGACCCAAAGGTGAGATCACGCAACACGATCTTGAGTGGCGTGGAAGCAGTTGGGACCGGTGTGGCGAGAACCAGTCAAAGAAAAAGCCCCGGTTGCCCGGAGCTGCTTGAACCTTCTCGTACTCAGTGTGACTACGGATAAGAGGAATGGATGCGGGTTTTTGGTGGGTATGGGCGGTGACTGCCAGCAAAGATGACGCCCCTGCTGCTGTTCAAGCAGCCATCCACAACGTAGCTGGACTGGGGTCAGGTTCTATTGGTGGTGGATTGATCCAGACCACCTCTGGTTGACGCCAGCAGCGTGTTGATCGTGACCACCTGC
>CALRQW020000007.1:0-152014 GCA_943370455.1 Asaia bogorensis | reverse complement strand
CGGACTCCATCTCAGCAAGAAACTTCTCGCGTTTGGTCTGCTTCTTGGCGGTGGTGAGCTCGTAATCCGAGAAGCCAAGCTGCTTACCGCCCATCACCTCAGGCCTGGCCTGTGATCAGGGCTCCATTGTCGCGCGGAAGATCTGGGTTATCCAGAGTATCCTTAAGCAAATTGTCAATGGTGGCTTTCATCCTACCCTACAGCTGCTGCGAGAGAAGATAGATAGGCTCTGACACTTCAATGCCGCAGCAGGCATCAGCGACGATCTTTTCTTTGTAAGGAACTGCTCTGAGTGGCGAAGCTTACGCATCGTTGGCTCAGGGTGGGCTTCCCCCCGTTTGGTGAACAGGTCGATAGGAGAAGCGCCAAGACAACCAGAATGTTGATTGATAAACGACCGAAACCGTGCCCGCCGGCGATTCACGCCGCAGCAGAAGGAGGAAACCGTGGCCCTCTATCTGGCTGAGCAGCCGACCTTCACTGATGTGACCCAGCGCCTCAGGATTCCTGTGAGAAGCCTGGCCAAGTGGGTTCGTCAGGCCCGCATCGATCGCGGCAACTCGCCACCGCTGGCCATAGCCCGTTGACCAGCGAGGAGCGCACCGAACTCGTCCAGCTCCGCCGCGAAAATCGCGAGCTCAGGAGGGGACTGTATTTTGTCAGGCTGGCGGCAAAGCACTACGGCCTCCGGCCCACTCGGTTGCGCCTCGTAGATGCAAGGAGCAGCTGCCGTCAAGAGGTGTCACCTGATCGATCCGCTAGCTGATCAGCACCCCATCGCCTGGCTGTGTCGCCGGCTATCTGTGACCCGCGCGATTACGAGGCCTGGAAGCGGAGGCAGATGCTGCCGCCGGGACAGCGCGAGGCGAACAACGCTGCGATCACCGCTGCAGTCCTGGCGGTGTTCCAGGAGCAGTGTGGCTTCTACGGCTCGCCGCGGCAGCAGCAACTGCGTGCGGCTGACCAGTCCATCGGTCACCATCGCATTGCCTGATTGATGCGCAGGGCAAGCATACATGCCAAAAATCCGCCAGGCCCTCAGGCCTTGCAACAAAACCAGCGGCGCTCCGGGCGTGGCAAAAAACTGCTCGAACAGAATTTCACCCCACCAGCGCCGAAACGTTGCGCTGCTGGGCCAGCAACATCACCACCATCCGCACCACATACGGCTGGCGCAATCTCGTGGTATCCCACCGAGAGGTGTACACAGCAAACTGGATGGATCTGTTCAGCAGTCGCGTCGTTGGATGGAGCTTGGGCGCATCAATGGAGGCCTCGCTGTTGCTCGAGGCCTTCAATCGAGCTCTGGGCCAGCGCCACGTGGAAGCGGAGCAGCTGCTGATCCACACCGATCAGGGCAGCCAGTACAGAGCCGCCGCTTACCGGGAATTGCTGGAGGCCCATTGCACATATGCAGCATGTCCGCCAAGGGCTGCTACTGGGAAAACGCCGTGGCGGAAAGCCTGTTCTCCACCCTCTAGCCGCAGACTTCTGCAAAGCAGTTGCACGAACTAGACCTCGACAATGACATCGAGGACCGCATCTCACCCAAACAGCTGCAGCGTGATCTGGCCTTCTGGATCAGTGGGTACTACAACCGCGAACGCTGCCACTCAATGCTGAGCTAGCTCAGCCCGATTAATTACTAGCAGCAGTTCGTTGCTACTCACACACTCACTCAGTCGGTTCCCTGATCGGTGTCCATCAAACCGTGGGAAGCCCACACCCTCAATCAAGCGGTTGTCCTCGTGAGCGGATCAAACGACGCAGAGCGCAAAAGGCTGGTCGGATCGGCCAGCTGCCTGCAAAAATCCGCTGCCCTTCGCCGGCGGGATCTGCAGCCCCGGCTGGCACACCGTTCCTCGTGATGCTCTCCAACGATGCTGAACGCCGGGTCCGAGAGCGGATCCTTGTGGTGGATGACGAGCTGCTGATTCGCAACTTGATTGCCACTCGCCTGCAATGGCGCGGTTACAACGTGACCCTCCCAACCAATGGGGAAGAGGCTGTTGCGAGCTTCCAGCGCGAACCGATCGATCTCGTTGTGCTCGATTTGATGCTGCCTCGCCTCAACGGTTTTGGGGTTCTGCAGGCAGTGCGCTCCAGCAGCGATGTGCCTGTGCTGATGCTCTCAGCCTGTGACCGGCTGGAAGACCGAATCCTCGGGCTTGAACTGGGCGCCGACGACTACCTCATGAAACCCTTTTCACTGGCGGAATTAGAAGCCCGAATCCGCTGTCTGCTGCGCCGCGCTCGATTGGGCACGCCCAATCCCAATTGCCCCGGATCAGCAACCCAACCAACCGAAACGCAGATCAGCGGACTGACGCTGTACTACAGCACGCGGCAGGTGTTTCGAGGCATCAAGCGCATCAAGCTCACGTCGATGGAGTTCAGCCTGCTTGAGCTCCTGGTCAGTCAGGCAGGGCAGCCGGTGCCCAGGCTGAAAATCATGGAAACGATCTGGGGGTACGTCCCTGAACGGCATGCCGATACGCGCGTCGTCGACGTTCATGTGGCGCGGCTGCGGCACAAGATCGAGCAGGATCCCAAACATCCGGAGTTGATCCTCACCGCTCGCAGCCTGGGCTATCAATTTCAGCGGCTTCCAGAGCTAGCCGCTTGATCGTGCGCAATAACCCCTATTTGGGGGCATCGCTGAGCTCGCCCTACAGAAGAGACTGATCCCAATCTCAACCCGGAGGTCCGCCATGACGGACTCCACCAAAACCAGCACCACCCTGATGGCTCCAGTTGCGGACAACTGCCTGGGCCGAACCTGCCTGAAATGGGGGGAAGACGGGGAGCTCACGGCTCTGGATCTCAGCCTTGTGTTGGAACGCCTGGCCCAGGTGGACCAAGAGATGAGCAGCACGGCACAGATGACCCAGCAGCCGCTGCCCTGTGCCTCGATCGGCTAATCGTCCCCATCCGGGGGGATCGCTCGGGGACAACTTCAGCGGAGAGTGGACGCATCCGCTCAGAGGCCAGCCATGGGCTACGGCATTCAGCCAAGCGCCGACGAGCACCTCGACGCTGATCAGCGTTTGAGCCGTGAGGCCGATCGACGCAACCAGCTGGCTCAAACCCAGCAATGGGACGCTGATGGGATGCATCTCCTCAGGGCAGCCGCCTTCCACGGCAGGGTGGTGACAGAGCGCTCGTTAGGAGCCTGGGGCGAATGAACACCACCACAACCGAACTGCTCCTGGCAGCAGTGTTGATGGCTGTGGTAGTGATCTCCAGCTTGGTGTGATTCAGCCGCGCATCAGTGCATAACGGGTGCTGAGCTGCGTGCTTGTGCCGGGAGCCAGCTCGAGCTTCCGATCACCTGTGAGCAGCGCCTGGCGAGGCCCACTCCAAGGCTCGATGCAGATCATGGGCCGCGGTGGCTCGGTCCACAGCACCACCAGATCGAAGGGATGGCTCAACTGCAGTTCCAAGGTGGATCCGGCAGCTTCATCCACAAGGCGAATCGGACCGGTGGGGCGTACCAGAAGATCGATGCCAGAGGCGAGCTGCTGCATTTGATCCGCTGTGGAGGCGGTTGCCATCGTGAGGTGATCCAGGCACGTCTCCGGCAACCCCTCGATGTGCACAGTCTCAAAACTCGAAAGGTTGAAATAGGGGTGCAACCCGAAGCTGAATGGCATCACAGCATCACTGTGGTTTGTCACGGTGGTGCTGATGTCTAGGGCGTGGGGGGCGAGCCTAACCTCCATGCTGAGGAGGAAGCGGAAGGGATAGGCCTTGAGCGTGTCCGCTGTCTCATTCAGCTGCAAACACACCCCATCGCCATCCTCAAGCTCCTGCATGCTCCAAGGCAACTGACGCGCAAATCCGTGCTGCCCCAGTGTGAAAGTGCCCTGAGCCAGAGGGAGTTGATTACCCGGAAGTCCACCTGTGATCGGGAACAACACAGGGAACCCCCCGCGGACCGATTGGGCTGGATCCAGAAACCGCGCCTCATCGAGGTACACCACCTCGCGATCACCACAGCGCCAGCCACTGATCAGACCGCCTCGCTCGGGGACCAGTCGCAGAACATCGCCGGTCTCAGGGTGACTGAACTCCCAATGCGGATATGGGGACTCGCGTTGGATGAGCGGCATGGTGTTGAACACACAGGGGTGTGTGATCAATCTGCCATTAGCCAAGAGCATCCGATGCCCCCATTCGGGAACATTGGGCAATCAAGCAGAACGCTGCAACAGCGACGATGCTTTGCTCGTCGTCTGACTACGGCTCGCAAGGAGCATGCACTTGCCGCCTCAACATGAAATAGAGGTACTGAGGATCGCGGTAGGTTTGTGGCAATGAATGATGCAGCGCTGCCAACCTGCTCCAGCAGAGCGTGCGGCGCACTTGGGCCTCGTCTTTGCCGTCGCGGATGAGAATACGCAATGCCTTGCAGTACAGAGGAAACTTAGCCTCTAACTCACCAATCGTGAGAGCACTTGTTGATGAAACAACCATACCAATCCACGCAAAGGATTCATACAAGCGACAGACGCTGGCTCACCTAGAACCGAGCCACCAGTGGCCAGAGACCTCGCGTCAGAGGCAACAACTGCCAGAGGACGCGAGAGCAGCCATCACGATCAATACAACGCTTCTTCGGCGTGGGTCTCGATCGTGCAGTCTGATGTCGGCATCGCGACACAGGTGAGCACAAAGCCTGCAGCAATCTGGTCTTCATCCAGAAACGCCTGGTCGTCCTGGTTGACGCTGCCGCTGATCAGCTTGCCGGCACAGGAGGAACACGAACCGGCACGACAGGAAACAGGCAGGTCGATCCCTTGATCACCTGCGGCATCCAACACAAACTGATCATCACCGCACTCAATTGTTTGATTGAGTCCTTCGCCGGCATTGATCAGCGTCACTTTGTATGTTGCCATGAGCAAAGATCGACTTTTCTGAACTCTGCTCCGCAATCTCAACCCTTGAATAGTCCCCAAATGGGGACTTCATGCGCATTGAGCTGCATCAACAGCACTCGAAAGCTCAGCCGCGTCCAGAGAATCCAAAAGCTCAGCCCCACTGATGCCATGACTCCATAAATCCACCCGGCTCTCAGCAGGACAATCCCAAACGAACTACTCCAAGGGGAGCATCACCTTTTCTCGAAAGTAAGAGTCAGGCCCTACGCAACGCAAGATCACCATCCTCTCGGACGTGTTGCGGAAAAAGCATGTTTCCATTCACCAAGGCAAACCCGCAGTTTGCTCGCCAACAAAGCCAACATGCCTGAGCCAAAGCCCGTCAGAGTGTGACCATCGACACTCGTGTGGCGATTGTCCCCAAATGGGAAGGGTCGCCAGAGTGCAAGGCGAAGAGTGCGAACACGACCTTCACACAAACCAAGCCCAGCAAAGCAGTGAGGGCAAAAAGAGATGCTGCACGCAAAGCAGCTCGCACGGGCTTTCTCCCGAGAGCGCCGCATCATCTGCGATCAACCACTGCAGTGAAACCACCAAATGGGGATATGCAGCATCCAAGGCGCCTCAACGAGGCGTCGATGGGTCGCGGTATGAGGTGTGCAGCGCAGCCCAGGTACATGGCTCAGTCGTGGCTCAGCCCGTGGCTGGAGTGAACGAGGCATCAACGCAACGATCACTCCTCAGCAGGAGGTCTCTGCGCTATCGATGGACCTGCGATCGCCTGCACTGCTTCCCGCCATGGCCCTGATCCCGCGCTGGCGCTACATGACCGACGACGCCAAGGCGCTCACCAAACGTGTGGCCGTCTCGGCGTTGGTGGTGTTTGGAGCACTGCTGCTGCTGAGGGCTCTGCTGCCCTGGGTGATCCTCGCCGTTGTGCTCTGGTGGATCTGGAAGGGCGTGAGCCGCTCCTGATGGAGGTGGCACTTGGCGCTCAGTTCTGCTTCTGCCAGATGCGCTCCAAGCGGCGGCGGAACTCACCCTCGCTGAGCGGCCGGGGCAGGCGTTGCCGGCGCAGGGTGCTGCCGATCCACCAGATCTGCAGTCCACCAAAGGCCAAGGCAAACAACCCCAGCTGCACGTAACCCCAGTTCAGCTGCTCCATCACGCTGTTGGTGCTCTCCTGCTCTCAGCGATGTAAGGCCCATCGCAGCGCTGCCGCTCCGAGGGTGATGCCAACCATGGTGTTCCAAAGCAGGGCATCGCGGGCGGTGAGCCGCTGCAGCACCCGGGGCAGCTGTTGATGGCGCGTACTCAGCACAGCGGTGGTGATCACCAGGTAGGCGATGGGGAGGCCGAGGGCGATCAACAGCTCGATGGTCATCACGCCAACCTTGAGTCGTGATCGAGGATCCTGAAACGCCTAAAGAGCCTGGGCCAAAGCAGCAGGCAGCGCTGTATCCACACTGAGCACCCGTGCACCGAGGTGCACCCGCTGGGCGATCACCCGTTCTGCGAGCTCCACCTCAAACGGCACAAAACCACCCTCAGGGCCGATCATCACCACAGCGGGTTCAGGGGGCACATCCGCCAATGACCGCGGAGCATCCATGTGTGCCATCCAGCAGTGCCGGCCAGCGCAGAGATCCACCAGCTGATCTTCCACAAAGGGCCGAAATCGCTTGTGCAGATGCAACTGCGGCGCGATCGTGTCGCTGGCGCGCTCCATGCCAGCCACGAGTGCCTCCTGCAGCTTGGCTGGCCGAAGCAAAGGGCTCTGCCAATAGCTTTTTTCCACTCGCGCGGTGTTGATCAAGTGCAAATTGGCCACACCGAATTCGGCCACGGTGCGCAGGATCCGGCGCAACATCTTCGGGCGCGGCAGGGCGAGAACCACATCGAAGCGATGGCGCGGCGGGGGGGCTTGATGGAGTTGAACCTGAAGCTGCACCCTGGCGGCATCCATCTCCAGCACAACGCCCTCACCCCGAAGCCCGCCAAGGCGCCCCACCCGCACTGCATCACCCACCTGCAGCTTGAGCAGATTGCGCAGATGATCAGCACGGTGATCACGCAACACAACGTGATCCGAATCGATCCAATCCTTGTCGCTTAGAAGAACAAGATTCATCACAACATCGCACAGCTCACGCGATACCTGGTCCATCGCAACCTGCACCCGAACCGTACCAGCCAGGTGGGCGATCCCAAGGCAACAATCGAAATCAACCCTTGAGATTGATGGCACGGCTGTGCCGCTCTCGCCATGCTCTGGCACGACAAGAAACGCCATGGATCAGCAACTGGGGCGCGCCTTCAACAGCGAGGTTGTCCGGCGCGAAATCGAAGCCATCACCACCCTTGAGGAGGCGAAGCGTGCAGCACACCTCCTGCTCCAACAGATCGAGATCCAACGCCAAACCATGGACCTCTTGATCCGCATGGACTGGGACAGCAACGATCACCTCACCCCAACCAGCGACAGAGAAGAGGCCCCGTAGCCTCAAGGCAGCAACCCGGGAGAACACCGCCGTGCAGAGCTGGCAGCTGTGGGCCGCCGCCGCGGCGCTGTTCGCCGCGATCACCGCCTTGCTCACCAAGCTCGGCGTGCAAAGCATCGATGCCGGCATGGCCACGCTGGTGCGCACCTTGGTGGTGGCCATCGCCCTGGCTCTCGTGCTCGTGAGCCGCGGACAACTGGCCTGGTCAACGTTGCTGCAACTACCTGGCAACGGCGTGCTGGCCCTGGCCATCTCTGGCTTGGCGACCGGGTTGTCGTGGTTTTGCTACAACCGCGCCCTACAGCTCGGGCCGGTGGCCGCAGTGGCTGCACTCGACAAGCTCAGCGTGGTGCTGGTGGCCCTGCTGGCCTGGCTGGTGCTGGGGGAACCCCTTGGTTTGAAAGCGTGGATCGGCGTGGTGACCATGGCCATCGGTGCGACGCTGGTGGCATGGGCGTGAGCAGCCGGCCGTGACAACAACGCCTCTGGAGCAGTTCCTGGCCCGGGTGCAGGCCGATCCGGCTCTCCGCCAGCAGGTGAGCGAAGCGATCACCGCCGACGCGGTGGCCATGCTCGCCCAGGAACTGGGCTATCCCGTAAGCGGCAGCGATCTCTTGCGCTTCTCGGGCCGAACCGCTGCTGGGGTCAGGGTGACCCGCATCGACCATCCCGGCGAATATCCCGGTCGCTACGTGTAGGCAGGCCTCACTCATCCAGCCACACGCGCTCCACGAGGCAGCTGCCGTTTTTCACCATCAGCTTCACCTCATCACGGCCACGCCGCGCTTCATAGAGAGAACTGTGGGCCTCCTCGGCATCAAGCTCCACAGCTCTGTAGCCGAGCTGCTGCAAACGCCCAGAACAGGGGCCTTTTGAGTGGGGGGACGACCAGCCAGGGACGGCTCCCAACCCAATCCCAGCCAACAGAGCTGCGGCCGACACGATCAACCTGCGCATGACTCAGTCACCCCAGCGCTCAGCACGCATCACCTAACCCCGGCGGCGTGGAGAACCCGTGAAGAGCTTCACGACTTCTTCACCTCGCGTTGCGCAGGATCGAGAGAGCATGAGGCTCCGGGCGGGCCACTCCTTGGCATGAAAGTGCTGATCGTGGAAGACGATCCCGTCATCCGTGACGCGCTCCAAGAACTGCTGCAGCACTGGGGCCTGGTCACGGAGGAGTGCGCCGAAAGGCTTGAAGCCCTCACCCTGCTCGAGGCCGGCAGCTTTGATCTGGTGCTGCTCGATCTCAACTTGCCTGGCCTCGACGGGCTTGAGGTGTGCCGAAGACTGCGGCGCTTACCCATCAATCAGCCCCTGGTGCTGATGCTGACCGCCCGCGACAGCCTGGATGACAACGTGCTGGGCCTCGAGCAGGGTGCCGATGACTACCTGGTCAAGCCATTCGAGCCAGCACTGCTCAAAGCACGCATCCAGGCCCTGCTACGCCGCGCCGCACGGCCTCTGCGAGACACCTGGAGCTGGGGAGCGCTGCAACTCAGCCTCGATGGCCGCACGGCCAGCTTCAACACACAAGACCTGCGGCTCACCCCCAAAGAACATGCTCTGTTGGAGGCGCTCCTGAAAGCTGGCGGGCGCACCTGCTCCAAAGAGCAATTAATCGAATCAGCATGGGCTTGGGCCGATATTCCGGGGGATGAAAGCGTGAAAACACATGTGAAAAACATCCGCGCCAAGCTCAATCAAGCTGGAGCGCCTCCTGATCTGATTGAAACTGTGTATGGCGTTGGCTTCCGCCTCAACGCCAGCCACGCTTGAACACAAAACTCGCGATGGAGCCAGATCTCAGCCGCATTCGCTGGAAGCTCACCGGCCGCTACGTGCTGATTTCAGCCTTTGTGCTGCTGGTGTTTGGCATCGCCGTGTTTTTGGAGGTCAGCCGTGCCCGCTCCGCTCTGCTGCGCGAACAAGTGCAGCAACTGGCTTCGGCCGCCGCCTCACAAATGCCACTGATTTTGCATGAGGTGGAGGAATACAGCCATCTTCCCAATCAACAGCCACAAGGAGAATCGGGGCATATTGCCCTTCTGGAAACAAGAGCATCAACACTCGACGGCAAGAAAATCATTCTTTTTGATAAAGACAGGCAGATCCTCAGCCAATTTGGTGAGCTACCGGCGGATCTCAAGGCCCTGAAAGCGCTGAAACATCCCAATGAGCGGCAATACATTGCCCTTGCCAATGGTGTGGCTTATTGGCGCCCTGTGTATTTGCGAGAATCCACTGAGGCGAATCGCGAATTGGAGGGCTATGTGTTCAGCGCCCTCTCCACAGCCACAACAGATCGAGAGCTACTGCGGCTGCGCAATGGTCTGGTGGTGGGCGGCGCCGTTGGGGCCTTGGCTGCAGCCGTGCTCAGCCAGTGGATGGTGGCAAGTTCGCTCAAACCCATCCGCGATCAGCTGCAGCGATTGATGCGCTTCACCAGTGATGCCTCCCACGAGCTGCGCCATCCCCTCACCGCCATCCGCGCCGTGATCGGCGCCGCGCGGGAACGGGGACAACTCGATCGCGCCGAACCGGAACTGAGCCAGAAACTGAATCGAATCGATCAGGCCACTGCCGAAATGACTCGCCTGGTTGAAGACCTGCTCCTGCTCACGCGACTGGATCGCGCAGCACCGGATCAACGGCATTGGCAGCAGTTTGATCTCTGTGATCTGGCTGAAGATCTGGCCGCTCTTTATCAGGATCGTGCCAGCGCTCAGCAGCTCAAGCTGCGCTGTGAACTGCAGCGTCCGGCCATGGTTCACGGGCACCCCGATCAGCTGCGGCGCTTGATCAGCAACGTGCTGGTGAATGCCATGCAGTACACGCCGGCTGGTGGCGCGGTCACCCTGCAGGTGCAACAGCAAGGCCAACAGGTCAGGCTTGTGATCGACGACGAAGGGCCCGGAATCCCATCCGATCAACGGCAGCTGGTGTTTGAGCGGTTCTGGCAGGCAGATACCGCCCGCAGTGGCCCTAATGCAGGCCTAGGGCTCTCGATCGCCCGCAGCATCTGCCAAGTGCATGGAGGAGCCATCGAGGCGCAGCGAGCCCATGGCGGCGGATGCCGCATGGTTGTGCTGTTGCCAGCAGCCAGCTGAAACACCAGTCTTCACCGGCCCTTCACGAGTTCTTCACCGAACTCTGAAAGCGTTTGCGTTTTGGCGTCCACAGCGCCGCACGCATGGCCTGGCGTTGGTGGATTGTGCTGCTCTGGGCTGGAGCGATCGTGCTGCTGCTCCAGCATCTCGGCAACGTCCCCCTGCGGGACTGGGATGAGGCCCTGGTGGCACGGGTGGCCGAAGAAATCAGCCTGCGGCCCTTTCCCACCAACCTGCTGCCCACCCTCTGGGATCAGCCTTACCTCAACAAACCACCCCTACTGCATGCGCTGATTGGCTGGGCCATCGGCGTCTGGCGCCACACCGCTGGCAGCGAAGGGCTCCGGCAGGTTCCACCGGAGTGGCTGGTGCGCGCCATACCAGCGCTGGCTTCCAGCTTGATCGTGCCCCTGGTGGCCTTGGTGCAATCGCGCCTTCGCCCCCGCGATCGCACGGCGGCGATCTGCACAGCGGCAGTGGCGCTCACCCTGCTGCCGCTGATGCGCCATGGCCGGCTGGCCATGCTGGATGGCAGCTTGATCAGCGCGATGGCGCTGCAATGGTGGGCTTTGCTGAGCCTTCCCGCTACGCCATCGCCAACACAGCGACGGATCTGGGGCTTGCTTGCTGGCGCGGCAGGCTCCGCAATCCTGCTGCTGAAGGCACCGGCGAGCCTGCCGTTGCTGGTGGGCGCTTGCCTGCTGCTGGCCTGGGAACGGCGCTGGAGTCCGCGGCAATGGCTTCCTCTCGTCGTCTGGATTGGGATCGGCCTTCTGCCAGGACTGCTCTGGCATGGGTGGCATCTGCTGGAGCGCGGGCCGGAAGCCCTCACCATGTGGGGCCGGCAGGGGCTTGCACGGATGGTGAGCCCAATCGAAGGGCACAGCAGTGGCTGGATCATGCCGGTGCTGGAGGTGCTGGAAGGCGGCTGGCCCTGGCTGACCCTCTGGCCATTGGCGATGCTCACGGCGCTGCAGCAGCGCCGCAGCCGCTGGGGGTTCTGGTGCCTCGGGCTCACCCTGCTCACCGCAGCAGCCGTGCTGCCGCTGCGCACCCAACTGCCCTGGTACAGCCACCTGCTCTGGCCTTCCTTCGCCTTGAGCGTGGGGCCACTCCTGGCCCAGCTGATTCAACGCAGCGGCGGCAGCTCGAAACTCGTCAACCGCCTGCTGCTGGCCGTGCCTTGCTTCTGGATCCTGGCTGGGGCGGGGCTGCTGGCTGTGCAGGGACAGATCACCGTGCCGGGAGCTGTAACGATCTCCGCCGCACTCGCGCTCACATTCGGGGGAGGCCTGTTGCTGTCGCCCACGCTGCGCTGGCGGCAAACCGGTGCTGCAGCACTGATCACCCTGCTGTGGGGCGCCTTGTTCAACCTGTTTGCCAGCCCGATCTGGCTCTGGGAATTAGGCGAGCAATGGAGCGTGCAATCCGCAGCGGCCTGGCTGCAGCCGCTCGCCAGCGCGGGGGGGCCTCCTCCGCTTCTGCTCCAGGAGAACGAACGCCCCAGCCTGAACTGGTATCTGGGCCAAGACGTCGCCACCGGCTCCAAGGCGCGGCGCCAACTGCGCACGTCCATCGAAGGTCGCCTGGTGCTCAGCACCAGCGATCCCAGCAAACCGCAGATCAGCTGCTCTCGGATCGAGCAGGCCAAACAAACCTCACAACAGGGGCCTGATCTCTACCGCTGCAAGCCGAAGTAATGGCCTCACGAGTTCCTCACGGGGGGCTGCATACGTTGAAAGAGTTCTCCGGAGACGTTCAATGTCCCGCGACCGTCAACGCAATCACCGCGAGCGTGATCATCGCCGCGAGCGCCACGATGATCACAAGGGTCGCCGCCGGTCGCTGAGTCCATCAGCCGACACCTTCAGCGACGACCCGATCATTTCGGGCGGCGAATCAGGGCGCTATGAGCGTGAGCACGATGGCCGTGATCACAGCAACGGCCACGACGAGCATCACGGCTATGGCCGGGAGACTTACCACGATGAATCGGAGTATTCCCTGGGTGGATCCTCCATCGACCACCACGACAACGACTACGACTCCGATCGCTTCAGCCTGATCGCTGCCCCCGATCCACTGGCCTGAAGCGCAGCGGTGTTCCCCTGTGAGAGTGGTGGGTGGCACCGCTCTCAGAAGGGCATGAAGCTGCTGGTGGTGGAAGACGAACCCACCCTGCGTCAGGCGCTGCTGCGGCTGGTGGCCCAGTGGGGCTATGCCGCGCAATCCGCCGCGAACGCGGCCGAAGCGCTCGATTGGCTGGAGCTCGATGCGTTTGATCTGGTGCTGCTGGATCTGGGGCTACCCGACCGTGATGGGCTCGAGGTTTGCCACGTGCTGCGGCAGCGGCGAGGCCGGCCACAACCGCTGGTGCTGATGCTCACCGGTCGGGACAGCCGCAGCGACAAGCTCGCCGGCTTGGAGGGGGGCGCCGATGACTATGTGGTGAAACCGTTTGATCCCGAGCTGCTGCAAGCGCGCATCCGCGCCTTGCTGCGGCGGGCCCACCGGCCACTGCGGCCATCGATCAGCTGGGGCGATCTCGAGCTCCAACCGGGAAATCCCACAGCGCTGCTGGCTGATCAAGTGGTGGAGCTCACCCCCAAGGAATCCCTGATCCTCGAACAACTGATTCGCGCCCAAGGCTGCGCCTGCAGCAAAGAGCAGTTGCTCGATGGCTTTGAGGATGGACGCCGCGTGGTGGGCGATGACGCGCTGCGGGCCCACATGCGCAACCTCCGCCACAAACTCAGCGCCGCCGGGGGCCACGCCAATCTGATTGAAACGGTCTACGGCCTTGGCTACCGGCTCGCTGCACCCTGACCCACTGCGGCTCAAACGCCGGCTCGTGCGGCAGGGCGGGGGCTTTGCCCTGCTGCTGCTCAGCGCCTTTGCCGGGTCGCTCTATTGGAAGGTGGCGCAGCAACGCCAGGAAGACCAACGCACCGAGCTGCGGCAACTGATGGCGGCTGCCGCCAGCCAACTGCCATTGATTGCCCACGAAACCAACGAAGCCGCCGGAGCGCGCAAATTTCAGCCCAAGGCCGAGCTGATTGCCGCGCCGGCCCTGCTGGAGCAACGGATCCAGTGGTTTGGCTTGGCAGGTCAACTGCTCCTCGAACAAGGGCAGCTGCAGCTGCCCAGTGACGCAACCACTCCATCAGCCACACGCGCGGAGCCGCAGTGGCAGCAATGGCCGGGTGGCATCAGCCTCTGGCAGCCGGTGTTGGTGCGCACCAGCCCTGGGGCGACTCCGCAAACCCTCGGCTCCGTGCGGGTGGCGCTCTCCGATCGAGCGGCCCAGGCTGATCTACGGCGACTGCGCAGTGGCCTGTTGCTGGGCGGCATCGTCACCGTGGTGGCGGCCCTGCTGGTGGGCCGCCGCATGCTCGACGCAGCGTTCTGGCCGCTGCAGCAGCAGGTTCGGGCCCTGGAGCGGTTCACCGCCGATGCCTCCCATGAACTGCGCCATCCCCTCTCGGCCCTGCGGGCACTGCTGGCGGCGGTTCCCGAAGAGTTGCGCCAACAGCCGCAGCTGGCCTGGCGCGAACTGAACCAACTCACCGCCCAACTGGGCGAACTGGTGGATGACCTGCTGCTGTTGGCCCGCGAGCGCCAGGAGCTCACCAGCCCCGGCGCATCCGCGCGCAAGCTCCAGCGCTTCGATCTGATGGAGCTCCTCGAGGATTTGATCCGCTGCTACAGCGCCCAAGCCAGTGAACGCGCGATTCAGCTGAGCCTCAGCCCCGATCCCGCCAGCTGTCGTGCACCGATTGAGGGCCGCAGCGATCAGATCCTGCGGCTGTTCTCCAACCTGCTGCTCAACGCCCTACGCCACAGCCCCGAGGGAGGGGATGTGGCCATCGAGGTTCACGCCAACGCCCGCCAGCTCACGGTGCAGGTGATCGATGCGGGGCCTGGCATCCCGAGCGATGCCCATGAGCAGGTGTTTGAGCGGTTCTGGCGCAGCAGCGATCAAGGCGGGCACAGCGGCCTGGGCCTGGCGATCGCCCGCAGCATTGCCCGCAGCCACGGCGGCGATCTCAGGGTGCTGACGGCCCAACCCGGACGCTGCGTAATGGAAGTTCTGCTGCCGATGGCGCGCCATTCCTCATGATTTCTTCATGGGTGATGCAGCAGGTTTGAGGCATGAGCACTCCGCTTCCTCCTGACTCCGGCGTGGCGGCCTTCGGCGCCAGCCTCACGGCCATCACCCTCGCCGAACTGGGTGACAAGACCTTCTTCATGGCCTTGATCCTGGCCGCGAAACACCGCGCGCGCGATGTGTTCATCGGCGCTTTCGCGGCGCTGACAGCTGTCACCCTGATCTCCCTGGGCCTGGGCTACGGCCTCAAGGAACTGCTACCCAGCAGCGTGGTGCCGTGGCTCGCGGCTGCGCTGTTTGCTGGCTTCGGCGGCAAGTTGCTGTTCGATGCGCAACGCATGGCGGCCAACGAAGCCGAGGTGGAAGAGCAGGAAGCGGAGAAAGCCGTTGCGGAGGTGGAGAGTCGATCGCGGTTCACCACGGCATGGGCGGTGATCTGGGAAGCCTTTGCGCTGGTGTTTATCGCCGAGCTGGGCGATCGCACCCAATTCACCACGATCTTCTTGGCGACTGCACCGGCCTTCGGCTTTGCAGGCTTGCTGGCAGGCACCCTGGCTGGCCATGCCCTGGTCACCTGGCTGGCGGTGTGGGCTGGCAAATGGATCGGCGGGCGGATCAGCGAGAAACTGCTCTACCGCCTCAGTGGTGGCTTGTTCCTTGCCTTTGCCCTTGTGTCGCTCCAGCAGGCCCTGAGCTGAACCATGGCGCGCCCGATTCCTTATCAACCCTCGCTGCTGCGGTTGCTGCACGGCATCACCGCCATCCTGGTGCCGCTCGCCTGGCTGAGCGGATTGGTGGTGCTCGCCAACCACGACGGGCGCTGGTTCCGCCTGCCTGTTGCCGTTCCAGGCGAGTGGATCGACATCCACGGCACGGCTGGCGCACTGCTCTGGCCGGTGGCGCTGCTGTTTGTGGTGTACGCCATCCGCGTGGGTCGCGCCCGCCTGCGCCAGGCCGCGAACGCGGCAGCGCTGCTTGGGCTGGTGCTGGCAGTGGGCAGCGGCAAGTTGATGCAGGAGGACTGGCTGCGCACGGGCCAACTCGACCATCTGGCGTACCACCTGCATCTCGTGGCCTGGATGCTGATCACAGGCGCCGTGATCTGGCATGTCGGCTCCGTGCTGCGTCGCGGTGGGCTGCGCTTTGCCGCCTCGATGGCCCAGCTGCATGTGCGCGATAACGATGGTCCGCGCCACTGGGCCGCGCAGCTGTTGCAGCGCCGCTAAGCGCTCAAGGCGCCGACTGCAGCGCAGGGAACAACTCGCCCTGCACGGCCATGGTCCGGCGGCGCTTACGTGGACGGTCCACCGGTGGCGACACCAGCGGCAGTGGCTGCGGTGACCCGGGCGGCCAGATCACATCCACGGCACGAAAGACGGCATACGGAGAGGCGACAGCCATCAACCCCGAAGCGAAGTACACCTGTACTAGCTAGGTGGCCAAGCGCTGTCAACGGGGCATCATCAGCGCAGGATCCGATCTGCCATGAGCGATCACAGCAACCAAAGCCTCACCCCCCGAGAAATGGTGCGCGCCCACGCCTACCCCGTGCTGGCCGCCGTGAGCACCCTCAGCCTGCTGGCCATCGCCCTGCTGCAAATCCCGCAGGCCGTGAAAGCGCATCGCTACAACCGCTGCGTGGATGCCCAGATCAAGCTGCGCCAATCCAGCGGACTGCAGGGACAAAACGGCCCAGGGAAACTTATTTACCTCAAGGCGGTGCAGCACTGCGAAGGCCTTTGAGATCAACGCCGCAACGGCACCAGACTGAACAACGACGTCGGTAACGCCATGCGACTGCCTTTGCTGTGGAAGGCCCTGGCGTACCGAGTGATTGCGATCGCCTTCACGGCGTTCTTCATCGGCCTGAAGCAATCGATCGAGATTCACATCGGACTGACGCTCCTCTACTACGTGTTTGACCTGGCCTGGGAGCGGCTCAGACCCCAACGCCCCATCACCCCACCCCGCCCACGATCTGCAGACGCCAACAGGGGCTGACAGCACCACATGTGGCGACTAGCGTCCGGCGCATCACCAGTGGTGGAGCCTCCCCAGTGACGGATCTCTCCCGCGCCCGCCTGGGCCGCATCGACCCTCACGCCTTGGCAGAGCTGCTGCGCCTCAGCCCTGAGCAGAGGGCACTGCTGCTGCACACCCTGCAAACCACACCCCAAGCGCTTCACCCCGACGGCACCGTGCCGGTTGAAGTAGGCCTCGGCATCAGCACACGCCTCCGCTCTGCCGGCTGAAGCGCCGGAGCAGGCGCTGCCAAAACCCCGAACGCACCTGCGCTTCGGCGGCCAGGCGCGCATCGGAGCAGGTGGAACAGAGCACCTGACCTTTCACCCGCCGGTAGTACTGGGTGGAGCGCTCGATGAACGTGCCGCAACCCTTGCAGGGGAAGATCGGGCTCATCGTCAAAAACCCCTCCTACCCAGCCTGCCGCCGCCGCGGTGTTCATAGAGAACCGCCACCAACGGCGAGGCAAAAGCTGTGTTGAACCGCTCACGCGAATTTGGCAACCCAAGGCCCAAAACCGTTCACGATCCTTTACGATTCTCGAAACGTTCCGTAACGTCTCATGTCCGACTCCACCTCCCGCTTCGGTTTCGTCGGCTTCGCCGAAACCTGGAACGGCCGCTTGGCCATGCTCGGCTTTGTGATCGGCCTCGGCACCGAGCTGCTCACCGGCCAGGGCATCCTCTCCCAGATCGGCCTGGGCTGAAGCCATGACCAACACCCCAGCCAACGACAAGTGGTACTGGGATCGCGCCACACAGCAAATCCATATGGAGCAGCTGAAGCGCGTTGAACTGTTCAACGGCCGCGCCGCCATGCTTGGCATCGTGATCGGCATCCTCACTGAGGCGATCACTGGTGCTGGCATTGCCCACCAGATCGGGCTTGGTCCGCTGGTTGACGGCTACGCCGCCTGCCGTACGCAGTTCCTTCCCTTCTGCTTCTGAAGCACAGAGCGTGACGCTCTGAGGGTGAGCCCCAGGCCGCGAGCCTGGGGCTTTTTTGCTGGCTTGCTCAGGAGAGATACCAACGCAGCAGCGCCAAAACCTGGCCCGCTGGGCCGTAGCCCGTGAGCCATTCACCAATCAAGGCCGCCGCAAAACCCAGCATCGCCACCCGGCCATTGAGCCGCTCCACCCCGGCCAAAGCCTGGGTATTCCAAGGGCGACGGGTGGTGAGGCCTTCACCAAAGGCCTCGAGCGGTTCGTAGAGGTAGTCCTGTTTCGGCATCATCAACGGGAGCAGCCGTTTTTCACGGGCTTGCCCGCGAAACGCTTGGCCCCACAGGCTACGGAGTAGAGCTCAACCGTCGCGGCCGATCGAGAGGTAGGCAGAGCCACACTCGGCCGTGGGGCAGCGGCGCCAGAATGACCTTCACAGCCAATTCCAGTGGACATTTCACAGCTCCGCGCCCTGTTCACCAAGCCTTACGGCGCTCCTGCTCCCACAGAACAGCAATGGCGCGAGGCCTACAGCGAAGACGTGGTGTTTGAAGACCCGACACAGAAAAAGAAAGGGCTTAAGGCCTACCTGGACGCCCAGGAAGGTCTGTTGCGCCGCTGCGACGATGTGTTGCTCAAACCGCTCGCCATCGCCTGCGACGGCACCACCGCCTTCGTGGAGTGGGAGATGGGCCTAAAAATCAAGGGCATTGAGTTCGTCTATCCCGGCGCCACCCGGCTTCTGCTGAACGACGACGGAAAGATCGTGGACCACCGCGACTACTTCGACTTTGTGGGCCCCACCTTTGAGCCGGTGCCAGTGATCGGTAGCTTCGTGCGTTGGCTCTACAAGCGCTTTGTGAGCTGAGGCCGCACAAGCCACAAAAAAAGCCCCGCAGCGCGGGGCTTGAGCATCAGCTTTGGAAGCTGATCACTTCTGGTAACGAATGCCGCGGTAGGCGAGAGCAGGGTGCTGCTGAGGAGCAGCTTGCTTGTTCTGCTCGTACTTCTGGCCGCGATAGATGAGGGTCATGGTCATTGTCCACAGGCAAGTCCAGGTCCCCGTTCCATGGCCTGGATCGAACTGCGCCTCGCGGGCGCGAGGTGAACGTTTTGGTAGCGGTTGCTACCCACACACTTTGCGCCCGCGAGAGCATGGCTGGCGTTCGCGCTGATACCAAGCGCGCCATCACCACCACGAAGCACGCATTTCGTAACGTTGCCACCGATGAGCGAGAAGCCAACCGCGATGAAACTGCCTGAGGGATGGCGGATCTGGGCCCTGGTGATCGCCCTCAATGCCGCCGCGGGCTACCTCTGGTTCCTGGATCGCAACATGGAGGCACCGATGGCCCACAGCGGTATTGGTGCCTGGCTGCGCTCCCTGGGCATCTGAAGCGCTCAGCCCGAGGTGAACAGGTTGATCACCGCCGAAATCACCGTGGAATAAAACAGGAAGCTCACCACCGAGTGGAAGAGCACAACACGCCGGATGGACTACTTACAGAGCCGGCGCAACAGCAACAGCAAATCGACCCGGCTGATTCCCAGGGCGGTCTGCGTTGTGAGGTGCGGTCATTTTGGCCTGATCAGCCGAAAAAGACCGCCCTGCCGGCAACCTCTAACCGGAAACGACCACCTCAGGTCTTGGGAACAAACAGCTGCGATAGAGCGATGAGGATCCCGGCACCGGTGAGCGCAGGAAGAATCACCGGCAGACCTTTTGGAGCAACCGCAGAAGCAAACAGCAGCACATTCATGAGTTGTGCATCAGAGGCAAGCGTTGATTAGCAGCGCTTCAACGGCCGTGCAGCAGGCGCGCAACCTCTCGCAAACTGCGCCACGCCAGCTTGCAAACCATGGCGCACCGGCCGGCGCAACCGCACCCGGTACGCCACATGACTCGGCCCGAAATGGCTGATCAGCGCCTCACGGGCTTCGTGCTGCAGCTCCTCAAGATTGGTGGCGCTGATCTGGAGACGGTGCTGACGGGCCGCGGCCACCAGCCGCCCCGGTTGATCGCTGATCAGCTCGAACACCACATCCTGCATGTCTATCCCCATCAGTCCTGAGAGGAGTCTGGGTGGGTTTTGAGGGATTGGGTGGTGCTGCAGATGACGGGAAACCGTTCGACGCGGCCTTGTAACAGTCGCCCCAAAACGGAGGGTGTGGGCGTGGATCAGGCCCTCTTGGCAGTGAAACTGCCAGAAATAGAGTTGAGCGCGATGAGTCAGAGCGGTGAGGGAACCCGTCCTGAGGGGCTGAAAATCCTGGTGGCTGACGATGAGGCGAACATCCGCCGCATCCTCGAAACCCGCCTGGCCATGCAGGGTCATGAGGTGCTGATGGCCTGCAACGGCGCCGAAGCGCTGGAGCTGTTCCGCGGCTCGGAGCCCGACCTGGTGGTGCTCGACGTGATGATGCCGGAGCTGGACGGTTTCGCCGTGGTGGAGCGGATCCGGGCCCAGTCGGAAGTGCCGATCATCCTGCTCACAGCCCTCGGCGACGTGGCTGATCGGATCACCGGGCTGCAGCTGGGCGCCGACGACTACATGGTGAAGCCCTTCAGCCCGAAGGAGCTGGAAGCGCGCATCCGCTGCGTGATGCGCCGCGCCAGCTCGGGCCAGGGCGCGAGCGGCAGCGCCGGCGGGTCCGCCGCCAACGTTGTGGTAGTGGGCGATCTGAGCGTGGACTTCAACCGCCGCCAAGCCTTCCGCGCCGAGGAGCGCATTCGACTCACCGGCATGGAGTTCAACCTGCTGGAACTGCTGATCAGCCGCTCCGGCGAACCGATCAGCCGGCTCGACATGCTCGAGAAGGTGTGGGGCTACAAGCCCGAGCGCTCGTCAGATAGTCGGGTTGTGGATGTGCACATCTCGCGTCTGCGCGCCAAGCTCGAGCACGATCCGGAAAACCCTGAGCTGATCCTCACCGCCCGGGGCATGGGCTACATGTTCCAGCGCATCGCCCAGGCGGTGAAGATGGCCTGAAGGCCTCAGAACCACTCCGCGACCGCATCCTCACGGGTGTTGACGTGGGCTTCAGGCGTGCGGCGCTCGAATTCCAGCCGGATCGAGCGCTCCTGTTCCCCATCGGCGGCAATGGCACGAATCGGATACAGCTGCTCCCCGTCGCGGAAGGGAACGTGCACCCGGAAGGTGCCATCGGAGGAGAGGGGCACCTGGCGATCACCGATAAACAAGCTGGCACTGGGATCTGTGGCTCCGTACACGATCAGCTCGGCGTCAGCCACAAGCCAGAACGAGCGCTGACGCACCAAGCCACTGCCGGATTCGCTGCGGCCACTGGCCCACACGCCGGCGCCGGAATCGTTGAATAGCCCCTGCTGGCCTGCATCCAGTTCGTGCAGAACCTCAGAGCCAATGCGGCGGGTTCGTGTTCCAGCCGCTGTGGCGATTTGGTAGATCTGCTCGTGGGTCACGCCACCCCCGAAGTTCACCTCAGGGGCCGCGGGCTGCAGGGGCTGATCGAGGCTAAAGGGCACAAAAGCATCCGCCACCCGCTGGCTGGGCTCAAGGGCAGGAACCTGCGCCACGGCGGAGAAAGCCAGGGAGTACCAGCCGCCGTTGCGCAGGCGGAAACCGAGCTCGACGCGGTAGTCGCGACCATCCACGGGCACCGGCAGGAACCACTCGCTGGCGTGGTTATCCACTACCAGTTCCTGCAGGGCGTGGGGGTGGGATTGATCGGCGCCCAGGCCGGTCACATCGGCCACCCGCAAACACAAGCTGGTGGCCCCAGCCTCGCGAGCTTTCTGGCGATCGTGATCGCTGATCGACCAGAAGCAGTACGCCCACTGGGGATCACGGGGTAGGAACACCACATGGGTGTTCACCGAGGCAGCGGCCTGAACAGCTTGGGAAGCAGCAGCAGAGCTGGGAGCAGCAGCGGGCTTACTGGCCGAGCCCCCATTCGAAGCCGTGCCCGAACGCAGGGCAGATGGCACCAGCTTCTTTAACCAGCTCAGCGGTCGCTTGGCCTCGGTCATCTAGTCAGCTCCTTTACATGCGGTCATGTTCGCCGCCAGAACCCGCCGGGGAGCCTCGTGTCAGCACATCCCTACCGCCCGTAGCCTGAGCCTGGTGAGGGGATCCAACGGCGGAATGAAGCTGAAACGGTCATGGGTGGCCGGATTCATCGGCCCTTGTGGTGGTGGCCCTGTTCAGCATCACCACCCTGGGAAGACCCGAGGCCACCAACCCCCAGCTCAAGCCCCCTCCAACAGTGCCGGCCGCCCGCCAGATCGAGGTGGGCATGCACATCAAAAACTTCTACAACGTCTCGCTGAAGGACAAAACCTTCTCCGCTGACGGTTGGTTTTGGTTGAAATGGCCGCAGAGCATCCAACAGCGGATCGAAGCCGATCAAATTCCGATCACCGAGCTCGTGGAGCTGGTGAATCAGGTGGAGGGCTACGACGCGCAGCTGGAACCCGACAGCACAGAACCCCAGCGCCTAGAGAGCGGGCGCTATCTGCAGACATTCCGCTTCTCCAGCAAGTTCTACGACGCTCATCAGAACCTGAGGCAGTTCCCCTTCGAAACCCTGGAATTGCCGATCAACCTTGAGGTGCGCCCATCGCAATTCTCGATGGGTTCTCAAGGGGTGGTGTTGGTGCCGAAGCTGCGCCCGGGTGAACTGCAGGGCGATTCCATCGCGCTCAACGGCTACAGCGTTGCAGGAGCAACCAGTACGAACGCGATTCACGCTTACACCATGGCCTTTGGCGAGGAAGGCGTTGCCAAGGCCGGCGACTACAGCATGGCCACGTTTGAAATCAGCTACCGCACCAATGGCTGGGCGGCGTTCTATCGCTATGTGTTGCCCTGGATGGCCGTGCTGGTGATCCTGCTGCTGGCGCCAAACCTGGAAGGCAACCTAAACGACCTACGCCTGGCAATCCCATCCACCGCCCTGCTCACGCTTGTGTTTCTGCAGGAAAGAGCCCATGCAGAGCTTCCAGCACTCGATTACCTCACCTTTCTCGACAAGCTTTACCTCTTCGGCTATCTAGTTGCCACCGCGGAGTTCTGGCTGTCTGTGTGGGGCACGAATCTGATGAGCCGTGCGCCCGATGCTGAGCACATACAGGTGATGGAGCGCATCAATCGCGTTGATCTGATCTACCAAATCACCACGATCGCCGGCTGTTTCACCCTCCTGCTGTTGGGTTGCGGCGGCGGTTAACAGCGATCACTCCTCCAGCAGCTGGCGGTGGGCTTCGGCCAGTTCACGACGCGATGCTTCGCTCACCGTTGGGTAAGCCAAGTTGAGCGATTCCAATGTGTCGATCACAGCATCAGCCACCACCAAGCGGGTGAACCACTTGTGATCTGCCGGCACCACATACCAGGGGGAGCTGTCGGTAGCGGTATGGCCAATCATCTGCTCGTAAGCCTCCATGTAGGCATCCCAATGGGCGCGCTCGCGAATATCAGCCGCTGAGAACTTCCAGTTTTTCCCGGGGTTCTCCAGCCGCTCCAAGAAACGCCGCTTCTGCTCCTGCTTCGACACGTGCAGGAAAAACTTGCGCACCACTACACCATTGCGGCCGAGGTAATCCTCGTAATGACGGATGTCGCGGAAGCGGTGCTGCCAGATGTCGTGCCCGACCAGCTCTTCGGGGATGGTTTGCCGTGCCAGTAGCTCCGGGTGTACACGCACCACCAGGGTTTCCTCGTAGTAGCTGCGGTTGAAGATGCCGATCCGCCCACGCTCCGGCAGGCACTGATTGGCACGCCAGAGGTAGTCGTGATCCAGATCGATCGCTGAGGGAGCCTTGAAAGAGCTCACCTGGCAGCCCTGGGGATTCACCCCACTCATCACGTGTTTGATCGTGCCGTCCTTGCCGGCGGCATCCATGGCCTGAAACACCAGCAGCAGGGCCCAGCGGTCCTGGGCGTAGAGCTTGTCTTGCAAGGCGGCCATCCGCTCCACCCCATCCGCCAGCGCTGCCTGAGCAGCTCGCTTATCGCTGATCGGGGCGTGAGCGGTGCTGCCGGGATCGATCGTGTTGAGCCGAAAGCCCTCGCCGCTGCGGATGCGGTAGTGATGGCTGAGGCGGTGCTGGTGATCAGCCACGGGCCTGGATGTGCTGCTCACAAGCTGGCCATCGGCGAGCGCGATGTCAGCAACGGCGCCACAATCAGTGGAAACAGCTGGCGAGCGGCGCAGGTGCCAACCGCGCAACCGGATTTGGGTTCACCAGCGGAAAACAAACACGCCTAGTTGTCGTCAGCTCTGCGCTGGTGACGCTCAATGGCCCTGCCGATGCTGCTTGCAGCCACCGCCCTTGAGGTGGGCCTTGCTTCCCCGGCCGCTGTGCTGCAGCCCAAACCGCTGCTCACCCTGGAGCGCACCGCCCGCCGGCTGCCGCGCACCGGTGATCCCATCTGGGATCTCCGCTTGGAGATTCCCGGCGAACCCGACCGCCACTTCGAAGCGGTGAGTGGCCGGGCCGACCGGCAGAACGCCAATCGCGATCGCATGGGCAGCGAAGCTCCGCTGCCCATGGGCCGCTATCGCATCGGCGCCATCGAGGCGCTGGGCCGCCAAGACCCCAAAGAACTCGGCCCGATCTGGATCGGCATCGAACCGGAATTCAGCACCGGCCGGCGCGTGCTGGGCATCCACCTCGACCCCAGCGCTGGCCTCAACTGGAACAGCGGCACGGCCGGCTGCATTGGCCTGGTGCGCTCCAGCGACATGCGCCTGCTGGCGGATCTGGTGCGCCGCAGTGGGGCTGACACGCTGCTGGTGGCGCAGTAGCGCCACCGTTGCTAGGGATGAAGTACCGCCGAGGTGACAGCGCGGCCACCAGCGCTCCACTGCTCCAAGCCGGCGGCAATGGGCACCTCACTGAGATGCACCATTCCTCACACCCCCCGCCCCGGCGCAAGCCGGGGCTTTTCGATGGGGCCATCGGTGAAAGCGGAGAATGCGTTCAACTCCGCCTTGGGCTTGATTCCGGATGTTCGCCAGCTCCGACACCCTTCTGAATGCACTGCAGTGGCGCTACGCCACCAAGGCCTTTGATGCAGAGCGCCAGATCGATGCCGCCACCTGGGCCAGCCTTGAGCAAGCCCTGGTGCTCACAGCCTCCAGCTACGGCCTGCAGCCCTGGAAGTTTCTGGTGATCACCGATGCGGCCATTCGCGCCGAACTGCGGCCCCACTCCTGGAACCAGAGCCAGATCACCGATTGCTCCCATCTGGTGGTGCTGCTGAAGAAGCGCACGATCACCGCCGCCGATGCCGACCGTTTGATCCACACCATCGCCACAGCGCGCGGCATCGAAACCAGCGTGTTGGATGGTTACCGCCAGATGATCCAGGTGGATCTGATCGATGGCCCCCGCAGCCAGATCATTGGTCAGTGGGCCGCCAATCAGGTGTACATCGCCCTGGGCAACCTGCTCACCAGTGCCGCCCTGCTCGGGGTCGACACCTGCGCCATCGAAGGCTTCAGCCCCGCTGACTACGACCGCATCCTTGGCCTGGAATCAGGCGACTACCAGAGCTGTGTGGTGTGCGCCTGCGGCTACCGCAGCACAGACGACAAGTACGCCAGCCTCGCCAAGGTGCGCTACACGGCGAACGATTTGATCGAGCACCGCTGATCACCCCACCAACGCCCTATCGCACAGCTCTGATGGCAAAAACCACCAAACCCAAGCCAACCAAGCAGGCGGCGCAGCCGATGGGCGCCATCCGCAAAGGGCTCACCATCAAGCTGCAGATCGCCGCTGGTGTGTTTGTGCCGATGTTGGCGCTGGGCCTCTGGCTCAATAGCAAAGGCTTCTTTGGCTGAAGCCCCCTACGGCATCAGCCTCAGCAGCAACTTGCAGCGGCTGAGGCTGATGTTGTGAGCGTGCGATCGAACGGAATCGCACTGCCGCAGCCTTCAAACAGGCCGTAGTGGCGATCAAAGTCGCCGATGAAGCTGAAGTGCGGCGCAAAGCGCGTTTGCTGCAGCATGCGGAAGGTATTGCCGCACACGGGGAACACTTTCCCAGCTTCGATGCTGTGGTGCTTGTCGAACTCCAAGCGGGTTGGAAGCTCCGGGATCGAACCGCGATAGATCACCGCCTGGCCATGGTCTTCGCAGGCGTCTTCCAATTCGGCGATGTTGAACAGGCGATAGGTGGCGGAGAAGAAGCGCGCCTCACCCACCAGCGCAGCCAGTTCGGGCTCCGTGATCTCGAGGGGGCGATCGCTCACCAAGCGGGGATCGGCAAAACCAGCAGCGCGGGCCATGCGCAGAAAGTCGTTCCAATACAGAGCCCCGCCGAGGCACTCGCCGTAGAGCACTGGATGGCTCTGCACCGCCTCTGGTAGGCGGCGATCCACATACACATCGGAGAAATAGAACTCCCCGCCGGGCTTCAGCAGCCGCTGCGCTCCCCGCAGCACCGCCGGCTTATCGGTGGAGAGGTTGAGCACGCAGTTGCTCACGATCACATCGAAGCTGGCGGGCTCGAGATCCAGCTCCTCCAGCCGCTCGATCTGCCCCTCGAGGAAACGCACATTGGCGAATCCGAATTGCTCGGCATGAAAAGCCTGATGCTCACGGGCCACCGCCAATTGCTCGGCGGTCATGTCGACGCCCACCACCTCACCGCGCTCACCCACCAGCTGCGCCAGCAGATACACATCGCGGCCACTGCCGCTGCCGAGATCGAGGATGCGGCATCCCTCCAGCAGTGACGGACAAACCAGGCCGCAGCCGTAGTAGCGACTGCTCACCTCCGGATGCACCCGAGCCAGCAGCGGTTTGAGCCAAGCCGGCACCGCATCGGCATCACAGCAGGCGCTGGTCTTGAGGTCGGCGCTGCTTTGCAACTCCTGGCCGTAGTAGGCCTGCACCAGCTCCTGCATCGATCTGTGGGGCGTTCAGTTGCTCTGCAGGAACCGTAGGCAAGGGCCCCAGGGGTGACGCGGAGGCTCAGCCGGGCTCGCGCTCGCTTTCCATCGCAGGACCAAAGGAGCGTCCGCCAGCGGCCGGCTGGAACACACGCTGCAGGGACGGATCCGGCGCCAGCCAGGCCGGTAAACGCTCACCCACCTGCAGCACCGGCAGCGGGGCCGGGCCTGCCCAGCCCGAGGGGCGACTGGGGGGCAGGGGGTAGCGCAGGGTGATCGCATCACCGGCCCGGAGGCGAGCAGCGGCCGGCTGGCGCTTCACCTCGAGCACTTGAGCCTGCACGCGCAGCTGCTTGGGTTCCGCGCCGGCCGCTGTGGAGTGAACGCTGCGCACCAGCAGCTCCAGCACGTAGGGAGCCTGGCGCTGCTCCTGGCCGTAAACCCAGGGGGGCAATTCAGCGCGCACAGCCGTTACCCAGCCCAGCGTGATCGAGCTGAGGGCAAGGGAGCTCAAAGCCGGCAGCAGCGGCAAGCGGGAAGCGTTCATCCCCTCACGCTCGCGGCGCTGGAGTGGGCTTCCTTAGATTCCTCTCCCTGTGAACACAGTTCTTCATGTTCGACGCCTTCACCAAGGTCGTTGCCCAGGCTGATGCCCGCGGCGAATTCCTGAACGCTGGTCAAATTGATGCTCTCTCCGCCATGGTGGCCGAGAGCAACAAGCGCATGGACGCGGTGAACCGCATCACCTCCAACGCTTCCAAGATCGTTACGGGCGCTGCTCGCGACCTGTTCGACCAGCAGCCTGCGCTGATCGCCCCCGGTGGTAACGCCTACACCCACCGCCGCATGGCTGCCTGCCTGCGCGACATGGAGATCATCCTCCGCTATGTGACCTACGCCGTGTTCACCGGCGACGCTTCCGTGCTGGAGGACCGCTGCCTGAACGGTCTGCGTGAGACCTACCTGGCTCTCGGCGTGCCCGGCGCTTCCGTGGCTGAAGGCGTGCGCAAGATGAAGGACGCCGCCATCGCGATCGCCAACGACCGCAACGGCATCACCCCCGGCGATTGCTCCGCTCTAATGAGCGAGATCGGCACCTACTTCGATCGCGCTGCTGCTGCTGTCGCCTGAGGCAACGCAGCTGTTTGATCCATCCTCAGGCCTGCCGGAGTCCCGTTTGATCGGGATCCTCCGGCAGGCCTTTCCATTGCAACGCCGTCCGCCGGGCCCAGAGCAGCACGGGATACAGCTGCCGGGCCCTTGGCGGCGCAGCAAACACCAGCCGCAACAAGGCGAACAGCGGGTCGCTTGGCTTCAGGCGCCTGCAAAGCTCGGCGATCGCGGCAGCCCCATGCCAAGCCTGTTCGTCCTCCAGCAACACCGCACCGCGCGCCAGATCCAACCCCTTCGCCTTCAGTTGGGCCCGTAGCTGGTGGTCGGAGCGTCCATCGCGGATCTCAAGATCCGGCAGACCACCCACCAGCTCACTGCGTAGAGCGAAATGGCGGCAGAACGGGCAGCCGCCGTCGTACACGAGCACTAACGACATTGCGCCATCCTGGCGATCAACGCTGCCCCGTTGTGAACCGCCGTTCGCTGAGCTGGTATCTGACTCTGGTGATCACCACCCTGCTGCCGCTGGGGTGGCTGATCCACCCAGCTGCCACGTGGGCCGCCATGGCCAATGCCCAGGATCCGCCCCCAGCGCACTTCCTCTGCGAGGGCGAACCTCTGATCGCTGAGGTGCACATCGGCGCCGTGGATGCTCCCGGCATTCCCAACACCGCAGCTGGCACCGTGCCCGGAGCGTTCATCGTGCTGCAGTGGCGCGGCGTGAGCCTGCAGCTGCCCCGCACCAACAACGCCGGCATCCCCAGCTACAGCGATGGGCGCTGGTGGTGGCAAGTCCTCGATCCAGGGCACCCTGATTTCGCCCAGCGGCGCGGCGACTGGGAGAACTACAGGTGTGAGGCGCAGCCGTGAACGAGAACCTTCCTCCCTGGCGGCCGTTGCTGCGCGGCGCCCGCCAGCGGGAAGGGCGATCCCCCCAGGCGCGCTGGCTGCAGCTGGCCACATTGGGGAGCGATGGCGCGCCGCGGGTGCGCACGCTCGTGTTCCGCGGTTGGGGCGGACCAGCGCTGCTGGATCTGCTCACCGATCGCCGCAGCAGTAAGTCCGGCGAACTGCAGCAGGAACCGCGGGTGGAGCTGTGCTGGCTGTTGCCGAAAGCCCGCTCGCAGTTTCGGCTGCGCGGCCAGCGCCTAGCGCTTCCGCCGGAGCGCGATCTGGAAGCACGCCAGCAGCACTGGCAGCAACTCAACCCCGGGGCCCGCGCCCTCTGGGGTTGGCCAGAGCCTGGTGCTCCCTTGGACCGGCAAGCCGCCTTCCCCTCGGAACTCGCCGATGGCACGGCCCTGCCCAGCAGCTTTGAGCTGGTGCGCATCGAGGTGCAGGCGGTGGAGCTGCTGGAGCTCAAGGGCCATCCACACCAGCGGCGGCGCTGGCGCGCCGATCAACACTGGGCCGAGGAGCAACTGAACCCCTGAACTGCAGCGCCAGAGATCCAGCCTTGACTCTCCAGTAACTGGAGTAGCCACACTGAAGAGATCCCCTGCCTGCCTGGGCTGTGAAAGCCACACCCACCCTTCGTGCTGTTCGGCTCTACCGGATGGATCTTCCGGAGCACCCCTGCCCATGGGGCTTGCGCGCAGTGCGGTTGCTCGAGCAGCAGCACATCCCCTTTGAAGACCATCGCCTCACCAGCACAGAGCAGGTGGAGGCCTTCAAAGCAGCCCATGGCGTGGCCACCACGCCCCAGGTGTTCGCCGGCGATGAGCGGATCGGTGGCTACAGCGATCTGGCCGCGCGGCTGGGGGTGCGCGCGGAATCCGCCGAGGTGTCGTATGCGCCGGTGGTGGCTGTGTTCGTCACCGCCGGTTTGATGGCCGCCGTGCTGGATGCGGGGCTCAGCGGCTTCATGGGGATCGCCATCAGCCTTTTGGCCATGCTCAAGCTGATGGATGTGGCCGCATTCGCCACCAGCTTTCGCAAATACGACCTGCTCAGCCAGCGCTGGCGGGGCTGGGCGCGTCTCTATCCCGGCATCGAACTCCTGGTGGGGCTTGGCGTGATGCAACAACCCGAAGCCAGCGGTGCCGCCCAACTGGTGGGAGCGGTGGCTCTGGTGATCGGCGCGATGGGGATGGTGTCCGTGGGGAAAGCGGTGTTTGTGGATCACCTGGCGCTGAACTGCGCCTGCGTGGGCGGCAACTCCAAAACGCCGTTGGGCGTGGTGAGCTTCGCCGAAAACCTGTTGATGACTGGGATGGGCGTGGTGATGCTCGCCGGCCGCTGAGGGCGCACTTAGCCGGGGGCGCGGCCTCTGGGCAAGAGCAGCGTGGCCCCAGAGGCGATCACCACCAGGGTGAGTACACCGAGGAGCACTGAGTAATAGGGCTGCAGATTGATCGGCCCGAATCGCCCGGTGTGGATCTTGATCAGCCAGAAGGCATCAATGCCGCGCTCCAAGAGCAAGCTGTAAAAAGAACCGCTGGCTGCGGTGAGCAGCAGTGGTGCAGCGGCAACAGGCACCACCACACGGTGCAGCGTCCGTAATCGGGTGCGGAGGGGACGAGGCATAGCAGTTACTCCTGGCGCAGTTCCTGGTGCAACGCCGCTTCGTGGGCGCAGGGCATCCATAGCCCGTTGTTTTGATGCGTTCCCTTGCAACCGAGCTGTTTCGCCCGCTTCTCCGCTTCGGCTTGCGTTTTGTAGAGGCCCTTGGCGTGGGCCAGAGCCTGACTGGGCAGCTGCAGCGCGCAGAACAGCGCCACAACGGCCAACGCCAGGCGTTGATCAGAGCGTGAACAAAGCATCGAACTGGTAGTACTCCGGTTTGTTAAGTCCGTCGTGTTGGAGCATGCGGCGCAGCTCAAGGATTTCGCGGCGCTGCGCCACGATGATCTGGCGGGCCAGGCGCCGGATTGTGGGATTACTGCTCTTGCTCAGAGCATCGTGGGCCATCACCAAGGCACCGCCGTGGTGGGCAATCATCCCCTCCAAAAACCACGTCACCCGGTTCTCACGGGTGGGCGTGGAGCCCATCATCTGCATGGCCTGGATCTGAGTGGTGCTCATGCGCGTGAGATCAGACATCGCATCGGGATTACCGCCCGACTTGAGAACCACCGGATACACCGGGGCATCGGGATACCAGGCTTTGCGCCACTGCCCCATCGCCTTGATCTCCTGAGCCTGATCGCGCCAGATCTCCTTGCCCAGGGATCCCACCCCCGGCACACCGATATCGAACACAAATTCGCTCATGCGCAGGGCACCTGTGTGGTGCTGCACCATTCCATCGAGCCAACGCAGGTCGTAGGTGCTGCCAGCGGGACCGACGTCGTGGCTGTGGGCGCTGTGATCGGCCTGGGGTGAGCTGGTGGTGGGCGCCTCCAGCATCGGGTGATGGTGGTGGTGGTGGTGCTGATGATCAGCCTGCTGAGCCCGAGCTGCCGGGGCGAGCAGGCTGATCACCGCTAGGCAGGCCAGGGCGCGGCGCATGAACACAGAGACGACGTCTCCCTACGATGACCTCTCCCCTTGCAGGAGAGTCAAGTGGTAGCGGCAGGGCTCCTCAAAATCGGGGATGTGGCGGCCCGATCCGGCCTCACGGTGAAAACGGTTCGCTTCTACTGCGATGAGGGGCTGATCCATCCGGCCAGCCGCAGCGATGGCGGTTTTCGCTTGTTTAGCCCTGATGTGTTCGAAGAGCTCACGTTCATCCGCACGCTGCGGGCCTTGGAGATCCCCCTACCGGACGTCCTGAAAATTCTCGAGTCGCGGCGCTCGGGGATCTGCACCTGCACGTCGTTGCAGAGCACGATCCGCAGCAAGGCCGGAGAAATCGAAGAGAAGATCCGCGCACTGCGGGCCATGCACATTGAGCTGATGGACTTACTCAACGACTGGCAAGACTGCGGCGGCCAGAAATCCTGAGCGCTAAGCCCACGCGTTCAGGGAAGCTGCTGACGTAGTGCCGCCAGCCGCTGCGCATTCACGCCGAGATCGGAATCCCCCAACCGCGACACCGAGCGCGCCTGCAGCACACCACGAGAAGAATCGGCGTAGAGCTCTAGATCATCCACAAACCCGAACAGAGCACTTGTGGCGGTGGCATGCAAGTAGCCATCGCTCTGCTCCAGCACCTCCGTGCGCGGCGTGGCCTCGATCACCGGCACCAGCGCCGCCAGGGCTGCCGCGGGATCAGTCACCGACCAATCGGCTCGGGCGCAATGGGCAGGGCTGGCACAGGGCGAGAGCGCACCGTTGTGCACGCCCAGATCAGCAGGCACAGGGCCCACCAGATGGAACAGCGCCAGGGTGAGGGTGAGCAGCAGGTGGGTCATGGCTGGGCGGGAGCTGTGGGGGCAGGTGCGGAAGCAGGGGCCGATCCGGGAGCAATCGACTCCTCCATGCCCAGATCGATCTCACCGATCCAGAGCACCAGGCCGGCAATGCAGGCCAGGGCGGCAACCAGCAGCAACCAGTGGCGACGATCCATCGGTCGATTCTGCACAGCCCAGGCTGCGCGATGACATCCCGGCCGCTTGAGAATGGGCGCCACGACCTCACCCTGCGCTGATGCAAGCCCCCGAGCCGCTCCTGCAGCGCCTCCAGCACTCCCCCGGCATGGAGCAGGGCCGCCGGCTGGTGCTGCTGCTCACCCAGCTGGGGGACTTCGACTCCATGGAGTACGCCCAAGCGCTGGTGCCGGTGCTGCCCCAGCTGGAGGCCGCCGGCATCCGCCTACGGGCCATCGCCATCGGCGACGCGGCCGGTGCCGATCGCTTCTGCAGCTACACCGGTTTTCCGCGCGAGGCCCTGGAGGTGGACGCTGAGCCCCATCTGCATCGGGAGCTGGGGCTCTACGAGGGCCTGCAAACACCCGGTGGCCCCTGGCCTGGACTGCTGCTGATGTGTGCCGGCATCGGTTCACCCGGCACCCTGGCAGAGGTGTTCCGCGGCTATCGGGGCGACCGCAACGCACCCCAGCGCATCGATAGCCCGCTGTTTCGCCTGGCAGGGGGCGAGGGATTCCAACGGCCGTTTGAGCTGGCCACCATGCGGCTCCGCAACATGACTGAGGCGCTGAGCAACTGGCGCACCTATGTGCCGAGCGACGCCTTCATCACCCAGCGGGGCGGCACCTTCTTGATCGATGGCGATGGCACCTTGCTCTACAGCCACCGCGACCAGGGGATCCTGGGTTTCTCGGCCACGATGAACCAGCCGCTCAGCTTCCTTGAGCCCTACCTCACCACCACGGCGGGCTGAGAAACTGGTCCACCCGCATCGGTGTGATGTCGCTTGATCAGCTGAAAGCCTTCCTGGCCCGCATGCAAGACGATGCCGCCCTCAAGAGCGACGTGCTGGCTGCAGCCACCGCCGACGATGTGGCCCAGATCGCTCTGAAGCTGGGCTTTGAGTTCTCCGGCGATGAGCTGCTGCGGGTCTCCGGCAAAAAGTTCGACCGGGTCACCGTTCGCAAAAACGACATCCCGGGCGAATACAACTGATCGCTAAAGCGGTTACGCCAGGCGGCGATACGCCAGCGGCTCACGGGGCTCCATGTTCAGGCTCCACACCCCGGCCCCCAGTGCCACGAGCCCCTGCATCAGAGCCGCCGTGTCTCCACTGTTGAGCCACTGCGCCTTGAGGGCTGGCAGATCTTCCTGCAGCGCCTCGATCGGCACCGCCACCACCAGCAGGCTTTGATCGCCAGCGGCACGGCTCAGCGCCCCTTGATCGCTGCGCTGCCACACCCGCACTAGCAGCTCCAGCGCCTGCTGGCGGCCCACCTCGCCGGGATCGCCATCGGCCGGAAGCGGCTCCCGCAACGACTTGCCCTGCAGCGGCATGGCCCGCTCGCCGTTCTGCTCCAGCAGGGCCAGAGCGATCAGATAAGGAGCGTCGGCCATGGGAGTTAGAGCAACGAATGCCAGTGACACAGTGGGCCTTGCCCAGCCCCGATGGCTAGCCCTTTGGCCAAACCGTTGCGCACAAAGTCCTTGGCGGTTTGCACGGCTTCCAACAACGCTTGGCCCTTGGCGAGCTCAGCGGTGATCCCGGCCCCGAGCGTGCAGCCACTGCCATGGCTGTGGGGGGTGTCCACCGGGGCGTGCGTGAGCCATTGGCCGGAGCCGCTGCGCTGCAGCAGGTAATCGCGGCCGCGCAGTTCCGCTAAACCGCCGCCCTTGATCAGCACCGCCTGCGGCCCCAGCTCCAGCAAACGCTCAGCGGCGCGCTCCACATCAGCGGCACCCTCCACCGCTTCACCGCTGAGCAAGCGCGCTTCATGGATGTTGGGCGTGATCAGCGCCGCCAGGGGCAGCAGCCGCTGGCGGTAGGCCTCGATCGCCTCCGGCTCCAGCAGCACCGAGCCCGCGCGCGACACCATCACCGGATCGATCAGGCACGGGAGGGTGAGTGGCGCCAAGGCCTGAGCCGTGGCCTCAATCAGAGCGCTGTTCAACAGCATCCCCGTTTTCAGGGCCGCCACGGGCAGGTCGCTCAGCACCGCCTCGATCTGAGCGGAGAGCGCCTCGGGGGGCAGTGCATCCACCCGGCTGACGCCACAGGTGTTTTGAGCTGTCACGCAGGTGATGGCACTGCATCCATGCACCTGCAGGGCCAGGAAGGTTTTCAGATCGGCCTGGATGCCGGCGCCACCACCGGAATCACTGCCGCCGATCGTGAGGGCGATCGCCGGAACCATGGGGGATCAGGGGCTGCCGTGATCCTGAATCAACCGCCGCCAGGGCTGCAGCGCTCACCACCAAAGCCAGCAGCCACCAACGCCAACGGCCACGGCTTGGCAAGGCAGGCAGCAATCGCTTTCCCGTTCCCCCACGCTTGACCCCCTGCAAGGGTGTGCCGCAGCGGCCGCACACCATCCGTCCGCCCAAGCTGCGGTCGGCCCGGACGGACCAGCTGCCGCAGCGCGGACAGGCCATGGCTACAGAGGCGAGCTATGGCGTCCATGTTGGCGAATCCAAGGGCCGTTGATGGACGATGCGAAACAGACGCTCGCTCCGATCGCGCGACCAGGTGTACAGCGCCAGATGCTCCAGCCGTAGCGGTTGGGAGGGAAGCGGCGCTGTTGCCATCCAGGCCTGCATGGGCTCCATCCATGGCGCCGACTCCCGGCGTTTTGGTCGCAGGAGAGTGACATGAGGCAACGGCGGCCGGCGAGAGGCCGCGCATCCAGCAGCCTCCAGGGCAACGGCGCCCCAGTGCGCCAATAGCCGCTCCAGTTCCACCCGCCCCTGATCGAGCAGCAAGCCATAGGCGGAAGGTTGCTGAGCAGGCCCCAAGGCGCGCCAGGAGCCGGCACTCACGCTGGGAGCAGCGCAGGCGTGTGGAGCCAGAGCAAGCCAGGCGGCCTCGGCTCGGGCGGCCCCGCAGGGCCCCAAAAAGGCCACGGTGAGATGCAGATCGGCGGGATGAAAGCGCCGCAGCGCAGGCGGCGCCGAACGGGAAGCCTGGTGCCAATCCGCCTGGCTCGGCAGCGGCAGGGCGATGAACCAGTTGGGCCTGCTCACCCCGCTGGAGCCAGCGTCCACACAGCAAGGCCACCGCCGCGGCCACGGGCCGCCAGCCAGCCACTTGGATCACGGGCGATCAGCGCAAAGAACGGCATGCGTTTTGGTGCCGGTGCCGGAAGCTCCCGTTGGATCAACAGCCGGCCGTCCAGGCTCACCTGCAACTGCTGGAAGCTGAACTGCAGCAGCGGCCTGCGGCCCAGCAGCTGGCCAACGCCGCGGAAGCGCAGTTCAAGCGGGCCCAGATTCACAGCGTTGCTCAGCGCCAACCCCTCGGCATCGGTGCTGATCTCTAGGCGAGCCGACAGCCCTCGCAGCAGCCAGCCACTGAAGGCCGATGGTCTGCGGCTGCCCTTAGGCCACACCAGCTCCAGCTGCCAACGGCCCTGAAGGGCCTCCGCATCCAGCCCAGTGCCCTGCTCGCGCGCCTGGCGCTCCAGTTCCAGCAGCTGCTCAGCGCTGGGCGTGGCGATGGTCTGAACACTCATGACGCTTTGGTGGCGATCACGGAGAAGAACGGATCACCCTTGCCGCCCACCAGCCCTTTCCAGCCCACGGCGCGGGTTTCCTCCGCCACGATCTCGGGCTTGGGCCAGCCCTGAGCCATCAACACCTCTGCCACGTAGGTGAGGTGATCACGATCGCTGCCATCGGCCCACACCTGCGGCGCCTTGGTGAAAAACATGCGATTGGAGAACGACACGATCAGCTGGCCGCCGGGCCGGGTGATGCGCAGCAGTTCCGATGCAATCGCTTCGGGGTATTGCAGGTACTGCCAGCCCGCCACGATCAGCACCGCATCCACGCTCTCACTTTTGAGCGGGATCTCCTGATTGAGGTTGAGGTTCTGCAGCCAATGGCTATCGAGCCGCTTGTTGGCCGCCAATTCCTTCTCATTGAGGCCATGGCCGATCACCCGCTCGTAGATCACGTCATCGGGCAGATGCGACACCCAGCTCGACATCAAATCGAGCACCACGGCCTTCGCTGGGATGCGCTCGCGATACAGCGCGGTAAGACGGGCGCGGAAGGCCTCATCGAGATGCTGCACAAAGCGCGGCTGGGCATAAAACAGCTGGTCGTCGCTGCTATCCCACTTGCGGCGCTGGGCCTCGCTAAGCACCTGAACCGCCACCCATGCACCTGCAAATCGGTGGCGACGCTAATGGTGCCGATCCAGCCCTGAGCGCCCACACTGCGGGTAGCCGCAGCACCTATATGCCACGCCCTTGGGCCCTCCTGGCTGCCGCCTCTGCACTCCCTCTGGCGCTGATCCAGCCAGCCCTGGCCCAGCCCACCGATTGCAGTGAAGCCAGCAGCACCGTTGACATGACGCGCTGCGTGCGAACAGCCCTGGAGGCCAAAGACAAAGCGTTGAAACAAGCCATGCAGGCCATCGTCAGCGAGGCGGCAGCAGTGCCCAGCGAAGCCTTCCTGCCCCTCTGGCGAGACATGCTCACCGGCACCTTCAACAGCAGCGCCGATCCAGCTGTGCAAGTCGAACAGTTCCGCGCAGCCCGCTTGAAGGCCTGCGTGTTTATGAACTCCCTGGCCTTTCAAGGAACCGGCTTCGGGATCTTCGTGACCAACTGCGAGATCAAGCTCACCGACGTGCTCCTGGAGAAGCTTGGCAACTGATCTGGCCGTGATCGGCGCCGGCACCGCCGGCTGCGCCCTGGCTGCCGCCCTACGGCTCAGGGGCTGGAGTGGCTCGATCACGCTGCTGGAGATCGGGCGGGGCCCAGGAGGGCGCACCGCCACGCGGCGATCCCGCAGCGATCCGAGCTTCGCCCTCAACCACGGCGCTCCGCTGTTCAACATCAGCGCCTTCCCCGAGCCAAGGCTGCTGAAACCGCTGCGCCAGGGCGGCTGGATCGCACCCTTCAACGGTGCGCTCGCCAGCCTGGATGGTGAGGGGCGCATTGGCGCGGCCCAACCAGATCCGCTCAGCAGTGGCGCGCTCTGGCAAGGGGCGCCTCAGATGGATGGCCTCTGCCGCGGCCTGCTGGCCCTCGCGCAGCAGCACGGGCCCACAAACCTGCAAAGCGGCACGTTGGTGCGGGCGCTGGAACCACGCTCCGATGGCCAGGGCTGGAAGCTCCACGGAAGCGAGGGGCAACCGCTGCTGGAGTGCTCCTGGCTGGTGCTGAGTGGCACCCTGCTGGCCCACCCCCGCTGCCAGACGGTGTTCGGCTGGCCGGACGTTCCGCTGCAGCAGGCCGCTACCCAGCTCAGAGCACCGCAGCTGTGTGCGGCGGCGACCGCCCTGAGCCAGATCGAATCCACCGCCAGTAGCAACCTGCTGCTCAGCCTCAGCGAGGCCAGCGCCGCGGCCTGGAGGCTGCAACCCTGGCGCCTGCTGCAGTTCACCCCTGAGGCCCAGGAACGCTGGGGCATCCGGCGGGTGTCGCTGCAGGCGATGCCAGCCGGGCGCTGGGGTGTGGTGGTGGAATCCAGCGCCTCCTTCGCCGCGCGACATCTGCAGGTGTACGGCTCGCGCTCCTCAGCAGCTCAGGTGCTGGGCGCAGCACCGCAGCCCCAGGCCGAAGCGCAGGTGATCGAAGCCCTGGATCGAGCCCTGCAGGATGCGCTCAACCTGAGCACTGCCGGCAGCGAGCGTCAGCTGATGCGCTGGGGTGCGGCCTTTCCCAAGCCCCCCGGCCTCGCCGCTGAGCTCATGCTCTGCCCGGACAGCCGTATCGGATTCTGCGGCGACGCGATCGCAGGCCTCGGGTTCGGGCGGGTGGAAGGCGCGATGCGTAGCGCCGAGGCTCTGGCGGAGCGGCTCGAGCCGCTCCTCGATGCGGCCGCCTAAAGCCCCAGCTCCTGCAGCAGGGCCTTTTGCTTCGCCGCCGGCACAAAGCTGTGGGCCGCCATGGCACCGCTCACGGCCACCGGCGGCACACCGATCCCGGGGAACACACCGGCACCGCAGAGCTGTAGACCCTCGATCGGCGTGCTGCCGCCGGGGAATGGCGAACGGTCGGCGCCGATGGCCGGTCCATAGCTCCCCTGATGCACCCGCAGATAGCGGCGGTGCGTGTGGGGCGTGCCCTGCAGTTCCAGCACGATGCGATCGGCCAGATCGGGCACCAGCTGGCTGAACACCTCACGAAAAATCGCGCAACGTTCCGCCTTCAAGGCCTCATAGGCCGCGCTGCCGGGCTCGAGATCCCGCCAGAGCTCCCAGGGCTCATTGGCCGGGCTGTAGGCATGCAGCACCTGATGGCCGTCCGGCGCCAGCTGCGGATCGAGCCGCGATGGCATCGAGAACATGAGCATGTTGCGCTCAGCGCCGATGCCGCGCTCCCAATCGCCCACCCACACGTGATGGATCGGCAAGGCGTCGACGCCCTCACCACCGCGCAGGCCCACATGCCAGTGCAGAAAGCTGGCGCAGGGCGGTGTGGCGGCGGTCTGCCGGCGCCAGCGCCGCGGCAGACCGTCCTCGGGCAGCAGATCGAGCGTGTCCCAGGGACTGGCATTGCTCACCACCCCGAGCCGTGCGTCGAGTTGCTCGCCGTTCTCCAGCTCCACGCCGATGGCGCGGTTGCCATCGAGGCGGATCTGGCGCACTGGGGCCTTGCAGCGCAGCTCACCGCCATGGCGCCGTAAACCGCGCATCAGCGCCTCAGCCACAGCGGCACTGCCCCCGATCGGGTAGTCGAGGCTGGCGTTCGGCTCAAACCATTCGCCAAACAGGGTGGCCATGGCGGCGGCGCTGGTCTGATCCATCGGCAGGCCGGAGATCAGAAAACAGAGCATCTCCACCCAATGGAGCAGGAAGGGATCGCGCAGATGCCGCCGTGCCATCGGCCCGAAAGCTCCGCCCAGGGCCGCCAGCCGCGGGGCTTGGCGCAGCAATGTGGCTGAACCGCGCGCTCCAAGCACTCCCGCCATGCCCAGCCCCGGCCGCATCGCCAGCAGCGGCAGCGATCCGGCAGCGCGGCAATAGGGCTCCAGCCAGGCCATGAACGCGCGCCACTCCTCAACCGCCGCCGCCCCCCTCAGCTGGCGCACCGCCTCGAGAAACGGTTCAGCCCCGACGCCAATGCGCAACTGCCCTTCCGGCAGCAGCAGCCCCCACTCCTCGTAAGACACCACCGGCACCGATTCCCCCACCGCCCGCAGCACCTGGGCCAGGGGATTGGCGGAGGGCCAGCGCCCCAGACCGCTCCAGAGCGAGGGCCCAGATTCGAACTGAAATCCGCGGCGTTCAAAGCCGTGGGCAGCCCCACCCGGGCGATCGTGGGCCTCGAGCACCAGCACGTCCAGGCCATGGCGCGCAGCCAGGGCTCCGCAGCAGAGCCCCCCCAGGCCACTGCCCACAACGATCAGATCCGGATGCTGCTGGGCGTTCAGGGCCGATGGTTCGCGCTGCCCTTCAGTGTGCAGCCCGGCGCCAGAGGCCGAGCCATTCGTTGTCACGCGGTTGGTTGTCGGGTCCGGGAGCGGAGTTGGTGGCCGGCTCCCACAGCTCCCTCACAAAGCCGGCCGCACTGAAATCCCGCACCAGCTGTTCCGCGTCACTGCCGTAAGGGGGGCCACCAGGACGGCCGTGGCACCAGAACAGTCCGAGAAGCCAGCCTTCGGGCTGCAGCAGCCGGGCCACGGCTTGCCGGTAGCGGGGCCGCAAGGCTGGATCGATGGCGCAGTAGCAGGTGTGCTCCAGCACGCCAACGCAACTGGCGGTGCCCAGACCAGCCGCTTCCAGGGCTTCCGCATCCAACAGATCCGCCTGCAGCCAGGTGAGCCGCCCGGCCTCTTCGCCATGGAGGCGGCGGGCTTCCCGCACGGCTTCGCCGCTGAAATCCAGGCCCACCACCTCAAACCCCAACGAGGCCAAGAGCGCTGCTTCGTGGCCGCGGCCGCAGCCCGGCACCAGCACGCGGCCCGGAGGCTTCGGAACCTGGCAATGTTCCCAAAGGAACTGCTGCAACGGCGGGGCCGGCGCACCGAGCTCCCAGCGATCACTGCCTTCGCGGTAGCGCTGATCCCACCAGGAGCCGGTGCCAGGGGCAGGAATGGTCATGAAGCCAAGGCTGGCAGGCCTCAGAACACGAGGCAACGCCCTCCAAAAAGGCGGCCGCCAAACACTAGCCATAGCGCCCGCATCATCGAATACATGCAGATCTGGCGTCTGCCACCTAATTTTGCCGAGGCATCAGCGGATCCATGCGCCAACTGCTTCAGACCCTCGCTGCACCCCTGGCGGAGGGCCCGAGCCCGGGCGGCCCCTTTGTGTATGTGACGGCGATTCACTCAACGGCGGGACTAACCCGTTCACTGGCAGGCATCACGCTGATTTCACGCGAAATGGGCTTCGAGCGCGAGGCAGAGACCCTCTATTCCGGCGATGCCCAGAGCGCCACGTTTCACGCCCTGCATCGCGACAACAGCACCTCGCTAGCCGTTGAGGTGTGCCCTCCCAGGCAAACCGTTTCGATTGCCGTGGCTGGCGATGACGACGCCACGACGTATCAACTCTTCCTCGAAGCCGACCACCGCCTGTTCGGCCGCTGCTGAATCCCTGATCAGGCGGTCTTCAGCTGCTGCAGCTGGGTTTCAAGGCGCTGCTTCAGGCGAGATTGCACCAGGTGGCAGAGCTCATCCACCAGATCACCTTCTGCCTGCCAAATAGTGCGGGCACCATCACGGTCACAACGCACCAATCCAGCGCGCTGCAGCTGACCGAGCTGGCGGCTGATGTGCGACTGGGAAAAACCGGTGGCATCAATCAAGGTGGCCACATCGGTAGGCCCCTGCTTGAGATAACAGAGCAACTGCAGCCGGGCCGGCTCACTCAAAAGCCGAAAAAACTGGCTGTACTCCTCAAGCAATTGAGGAGACGGCATGGAGCCAGAGGCACCCATGACAACAACGTATGACGATAGAAGCATTATGCCTGAGATTGCCGCGCCGCACCTGAGCCAGCCCTAACCAGAGCCACCCATTGCGCGAATGGGGTTATGCGTGTATCGTCATACCAGTGTGTGATCGTTACCCCATGAGCGCGACCACAGCCACCGCCCCATCCATCTCCCTGGCGGCGGCAGCCGGTGGAGGAAACCTGCTGTTTCGCCAGCTGTTTGACGCAGCCACCGGCACCTTCACCTACCTGCTGGCGGATGTACCGAGCCGCCAGGGCGTGCTGATCGATCCGGTGTTCGAGCAACACAGTCGTGATCTGTCGTTGATCCACGAACTGGGGATCGAGCTGGTGGCCTCCATCGACACCCACGCCCATGCCGACCATGTGACCGGCAGCTGGCTGATGCAGGAAGCCACGGGTTGTGCCATCGGACTGGCCGCTGTCGCTCGGGCCGAGAACGTGACCCAGCCGTTGCATCACGGGGATCGGGTGAGCTTTGGCCAGCGCTACCTGGAGGTTCGCAGCACCCCCGGCCACACCGATGGCTGCATCAGCTTCGTGCTCGACGACCACACCATGGCCTTCACCGGCGATGCGCTGCTGGTGCGCGGCTGCGGGCGCTGCGACTTCCAGCAGGGCAACGCCCACACCCTCTGGGCTTCGATCACCGAGCAGATCTTCAGCCTTCCCGATTCCTGCCTCCTTTATCCCGGCCATGACTACACCGGCCGCACGGTGTCGTCGGTAGTGGAAGAGAAGGCTTTCAACGCGCGCCTCGGCGGCGCCGCCACCGAACGGGACTTCGTGGGCCACATGGAGAACATGAAGCTCCCCCACCCCCACAAAATCGCCGAGGCCCTACCGGGCAACATGCGCTCCGGCAAACCGCGGGAGGCACAGGCGCGCCCGGCCTGGGCGCCGGTGCAACGCAGCTACGCCGGCCTGCCTGAGCTCGCCCCGGCCTGGGTGTCAGCCCACCAGCAAGAGCTCACGATCCTGGATGTGCGTGGGCCCGAAGAGCTGGAAGGCCCCGATGGCCACATCAGCGGAAGCCTGAACATCCCCCTGCCGGAACTGGACCAACGCCACCAGGAGATCCCCACCGGCAAACCGGTGGTGGTGGTGTGTCATTCCGGCAGTCGCTCGGCCCTCGCCACCCAACAGCTGCTCAAAGCAGGCCTCAGCCAGGTGGCCAACCTGCGCGGCGGCCTCAGCCGCTGGAACGCCGAGGGCTACCCCCTCACCGGCGCCACAGCCCTCTGATCTGCAGCTCTCCAGTTCCAACCTCCCTGAAGCCATGACCTCCACCCAAAGCATTTCCGCCCACGACCTCGCCGATCAACTGGCCAGCAAGCAGATCACCGTGATCGATGTGCGCGAGCCGATGGAATACGCCAGCGGCCACATCGCCGGCAGCCTCAACGTGCCCCTCAGCCGATTGCATCAGGCCGACCTCCCCCAAGGCCCCCTGGTGCTGGTGTGCCAGAGCGGCAATCGCAGTGCCCAGGGCCTCAACCGCCTGCTCGATCGCGGCCATCCCCATCCCCTGGCTGATCTGTCCGGCGGGCTGCCCAACTGGCAACAGGCGGGCTACCCGATGCGCAAGCTCAAGAACGCTCCGCTGCCCCTGATGCGCCAGGTGCAGATCGCCGCCGGCTCCCTGATCCTGCTGGGACTGATCCTCAGCAACACCGTGGCCCCCGGCTGGATTGCCATCACCTGGTTCGTGGGCGCCGGTCTCACCTTCGCCGGGGTGAGCGGCTTCTGCGGCATGGCCCGGCTGCTGGCCGTGATGCCCTGGAACCGGGTGTCGATCTGATGGCTTTCAGCGCTCTGCTGCTGCTCGGCCTCGGCGGCGGCGTGATCGGCTTTCTGCTCTCGGTGCTGGGTGCTGGTGGCTCGATCCTGCTGCTTCCTTTGCTAGTAAGCGGCGCGGCCCTGCCCACCCGTGAGGCGGTGCCTCTCTCACTGTTGGTGGTGATGCTGCTGGCCCTGGCCAACCTGGGGCCCTACATCCGCCGCGGCCAGTTCGCCCTGCGCCCCGCCCTGATTCTTGGCGTTCCCGCCCTGGCTGGCAGCTGGCTTGGCGGCAGCTGGGTGAAGGCCGGGCTGATTCCCGAAGCCGTGCAGCTGGGGGTGTTCAGCGCAGCGGCGCTGGTGGCCTCCTGGCTGCTCACCCGCGGCGAAAGCCGTGGGAGCGCCGCAAAGTCACGTCCGGTGCTGCTGGCGCTCCAGGGGATTTTGGTGGGTCTGCTCACCGGCATCGCTGGCGTGGGCGGTGGTTTCGCGATCGTGCCGGCCCTGGTGCTGCTGGCAGGCCTACCCATGCAACTGGCCAGCGGCACCAGCCTGCTGCTGATCGCCGTGAACGCCCTGGTGGCCTTCGGCGCCCTCGGCCATTGGCCTGCTCATAACCTGCCGCTGATGCTGCCGTTGCTCGCCGGCGGAGCCGTGGGTGCTGTTGTGGGGCAACGGCTGGCTCCCCATCTCAGCGATCGCCGCCTGCGTCAGGGTTTTTCGATCCTGCTGATCGGTTCAGCGCTGATGAGCGGTTTGGAAGCGTGGCAACGGCAACCCAAAGAGCTGCGCGAGGAACAGGCCCACCGCGAGGCCCCAACGCTGGTGAGCAGAACCCACTCCCACCGGTCTTGATGGCTGGAGTGGCTGAAGCCAACGAGAATTGAGGTGATCCGCTGCTGATCAGCCCGTGCCTGAACCCACCACGCAGCCCATCGAGCATTGCCCGCGCTTCCCTGAGCACTGCTCGCTGGAGTGCATGGAGCGCATGCGGGCGGAGTTTGGCAGCTACGCCCTCAGTGAGCCCCCCTTCGAAGAGTGGTGCCCGATGGCGAAGGCGCTGCAGCGGCAGGAGGAGGAGCGGAGGCGCTTCGAGGCCGAGCAGCTCAAGGCCTTGCACCGCCGGGAGTTCCCGGATGACCCTGCCGATTAGCCCTCAGGCCGCCGCCAGCGGAGCGGATTCCACCAGAGCCGGAGCCAGACGCAGGCAGGTGTCGCCGGCGGGAACCTCGATCAACTTGGCCTGACGGATTTTGGAGATCATCCGGGTGGTGGTCACCCGGGTGGCGCCGATGAGCTCACCGATGCGCTCGTGGGTGAGGCGGAACGGCAGATCACACCAGTCGCCGCAGCGGCGCCCCATGCGGCGCACCAACAGGCTGAGCAGGGCATGCAGGCGCTGTTCGGCGTTGCCGAGGTGGCGGATGCGCAGCAGCTGCAGCGTCCACTCATTCACGGGGTCGAAGCCACCCTCAGCCGCAGGCGCCGCTTCGGTGCTGAACAGCAGCGGCGTGAGCGCCTCCACGCACACCCCTTCACTGCAAAGCCGATCGGTGCGCAGCTGATCACCGGGCTGGAGGAACGCCAGGGTCATCCCCTCGGTTTCCTCGCAGGGGCAATACACACGGGCCATCCCCTCCAACACTTCAATGCAGCTGCCCTCAGGGCGCAGGGCGGGATCGAGCAGCACGGTCTGCCCAACCGGCATGCGCACAGCGTTGACAGGGGACTCGGGAAGGGAACGGAAGCTCATGGACCCAGCCAAAGCAGGGACTAATTGCGAATGCGTCGCAATGTAGAGAAGCGCGGCGCTTTTTGCAAGCGATTCTCAATAACAACTAGCAACTGCGAAGCGGGCGGCTCTCGGCGGGCACAAAAAAGCCGCCTCGAGCGGGCGGCCCGGGCGGCGTATGCCTTGCTGCGCGGGCGCAAGCCCGCCAACAGCACGGGGGATTACTTCCAGCCGTTGCGCGCCATCAACTGCACGGCGGCCTTGTTCTTGGCACCCATCTGCTCGGCCGACACGCTGTCGGCCTTGAACGTGCCGAAGCGCTTGAGGATCGGGTTGTTGCCGTAGCCCTTCAGCGGGTATTCGTTGTTCGCCTCGGCGTAGCCGCGGCCGCCGGTGGGAGAAGCCAGGAACTCAATCAGCTTCAGCGCCGCCTGGGGGTTTTTGGAGGTTTTCACCACCCCAGCCCCTGAGATATTCACGTGCGCTGGATTGGTGAACACCACCTTCACCTTGCCCGCCATCGCTTTGTCGGCAGCGCCGCTCTCACCCGAGAGCATCCGAGCCAAGTAATAGGTATTCACCAGTCCCACACCACACTCGCCATTCGCCACGGCACGAATCAAGGGCGTATCGGAGGTGAAGTAGGGCTTGGTCACATTGGCGGTCATCCCCTTCACCCACTTCGCCGTGGCGGCATCGCCCCGCAGGATCATCTGATCCGCCACGAGCGACTGGTTGTACACGCTCTTGCTGTCGCGCAGGCAGAGCTTGCCCTTCAAAGCCGGATTGGCCAGATCGGCATAGGTGCGGATGCTGGCTGGGTTCACCAGCTTGGGGTTCACCACCGGCACCCGCACCCGGCGAGTCAGGCCATACCAACGGCCCTTGCTGTCGCGCAGATTCAGCGGCACATCCCGCATCAGCATGGCGGAGGGGCTGGGGCGAAACAGGCCCATGTCGGAAGCCTTATCGAGCCGCGCTGCATCCACGAGCACCAGCACATCGGCCGGGCTGTTGTTGCCTTCCGTGCGCACACGTTCAATCAACGCGTCGTCTTTGCCCTCCAGCAGCTTCACCTTGATGCCGGTGCGGGCGGTGAACTGGCGGTAGAGCTCTTTATCGGTGTTGTAGTGACGCCCGGAGTACACGCCGATCTCCTGGCTCTGAGCCTGGGCTGTCTCCACACCGAGTGCCGCAATGGCTGCACCGGTGGCACTCACCGCCAACAGAGCAAGGGCACCCAGGGATTCGGGTTGGCGCAGGGATCGCAACAAGGGGAATTTCAAGGTGGGCAGATCGTGCTTGCGAGCACTATGGCCAGCAGAAAGTGCCCTTCTGAGGGGTAGCGATCATTGCCCACCCGCGGGTGTGACAAATGTCACACCAAAGCGTGTAAAGCCTTGGCCCCGTAGGCTTTTTGCCCATGGTTCCTCCCTCCGCAAAGGCCACATCACGGAGCCCCCAGCGCAGCCTGCTGGCGGTGGGCGTTTTGCTGCTGTGCGCCCTGGCCCTTGCACCGGTGTTGAGCCTGGGATGGTTTGCCTTCGATGCCGGTGAAGGCTCCCGCTTCGACCTCGGCTATGGCGGCACCGAGCAGGTGCTGAACACCCTGGCCTTGGTGGCCCTGGTGGGACTGCTCACCGCCGTCTTGGGCACGGCCACCGGCTGGCTCACGGCGCGTTGCGCCTTTCCCGGCCGCCGCTGGCTGCGCATCGCCCAGCTCTTGCCGCTGGCCACACCCAGTTACCTACTGGCCGCCACCTGGATCGATCTCGGCAGCCGCTACGGCATGCGGGTGCACGGCTTCACCCCCACGCTGATCGTGATGGTGCTGAGCACCTACAGCTATGTGTTCCTGCTCTCCACCGAGAGCTTCTCGGTGAGCGGGCGCCGCCAGCTAGAGGCCTGCCGCAGCCTTGGGGTTGGCCCCTGGGGCAGCTTCTGGCGTGTGGCCCTGCCGATGGCCCTACCGGCCATTGGCGCTGGGGTGGCCTTAGGCGGCATGGAGGTGGTGAACGAACTCGGTGCCGTGCAGCTGCTCGGTGTGCCAACGCTTTCCACCGGCATCCTCAACCGCTGGCAACAAGATGGCGACCCTCAAGGAGCCGTAGCCCTGGCCCTGATGGCGCTGGTGATCGTGGCGCTGCTGGTGGGCGCGGAGCGCAACCTGCGCCAACGCAGCCGCTGCTGGAATCTCGGCAACGATGGCGATGCCGACCCCCAATGGCGCCTTGTGGGGCAACGGCGCTGGCTCAGCCAGGCGCTGTGCCTGCTGCCGCCGCTGATCACCCTGGGGCTACCGGTGATCTGGGCTGGGCTCAGCTGGGATCAGATGCGCGCAGAAGACACCACCGAGTTGCTGGCTCTGGGAAGCCGCAGCTTCGGGCTAGCGCTTCTCGCTGCGGCCCTCACCGTGGGCGGCGGCCTGCTGCTTGCCATCGCCAAGCGTTGGATTCCCAATGCCGTGCTGCAGCGACTCACCTTTATCTCTGGCCTCGGCTACGCCATCCCCGGCACCGTGCTGGCCCTGGCCCTGATGCTGATCGGTGGCCCCCTGGCGCTGGCACCGCTGCTGCTGCTGGTGTGGGGCTACAGCGATCGGTTCCTTGCCGTATCCAAAGGCGGACTCGACGCCGCCCTCGAGCGGATTCCCCCCAGCGTGGATGAAGCGGCCACATCCCTGGGCAACAGTTGGCTCGGCGTGTTGCAGCGGGTGCATCTACCCCTGTTGCGCGGCCCGCTGCTGGTGGGCGGGTTGCTGGTGTTCGTGGACACGGTGAAGGAGCTGCCGCTCACCTTTTCGCTAAGGCCGTTTGATTTCGACACCCTGGCTGTGCGCGTGTATCAGTACGCCAGCGATGAACGGGTGGGTGCAGCTCTGGTGCCGGCCCTGTTGATCCTGGCCCTGGGCATCCTGGCGGCCATCGCGCTGATCCCGAACCTGGAGCGGCTGGAGCGCAGCTGAACATCAGGTTGTCGCTTTTGCTGCTTCAGCCTGCAGCCATCGATCTGCAGAGCTTGGCGTTCAGCGAGAAGCTGCCAGCAGCGAATCCATTGCGATGTTGCGACTGCATGGCGACCGCCAAACCTGGATGGCAGCCCTGATGGCTCACTGGGCCGACCAACAGCTCGGCCTCAGCCCCGCCACCACTGCTGCACCACCTCAGGAGTGCCATACCAGCGGGCGCCAAAGGCACCCCCATGAGCCACGCCCGGCAGGGTGATCGGCTCGGCACCGCGCAACAGGGCCGACTGAACCGGCACCAAGCCGTCCCCCTTCAGATCACGGCGGCCAGCAATGGCCTGATAGGAGCCGGTAGCCATGCGCTGACTGAGGGCCGAGCCATCCGCTTCCGCCAGCGCCCCAGCCACCGAGATGTAGTGCACCTGATCGGCGAAGTAGGCGCCGGGGTAGCGGCGATCCACCATCTGCCGCAGCGGCGTGGCCCGCACGGCGGTGTGGGGACTGCCCAAGGTGTAGAGCCGATCGGCCCAGCGCTTGCCGTTGTAAGTGCGGCCAGCGAACGCCTCATCGGCAAGAAAGAGGCGCAGCATCACGCCGCCGGAGCTATGGCCGATCAGCGTCACCTTGCCGGTGGCTGAACGGGCCGCCAGCGCTTCTGCCTGCGCTGCCGCCCGATCCAACAGGCGCCGCCAACCCCAAGCCCAGGAGGTGAGCAACCAATCAAAACGGTTGGCTGGCACCAGCTCAACCGGTTGCTGCGTCTGCTGCCTCAGCCAGCTGCACATCGGCTGATAGGCCTCTTCGGTGATCAGAAATCCCCCCAAGATCAGCACGGGTTGAGCAGACACGTGTGGCGCTGGCAGTTGACAGGGTCTATGGTGATGGAGTGAACCGATCGGCGAGCACCAACGCGCCGCATCCCTTCACGCCTGATCCGCTCTCCCTGGCAAGGGAGTTTGAACGGTATCCGTTCTCAAGACAGCCGTGTTCACGGTTGTGATCGAGGCAAAGCGACAGATAACTCAACGCGCAACAGAACCATGACCATTCACACACCCACGCACAAACCTCAACCCACGGCCCATCGCCCCAAACCGCAGCACCAGCACCCATCGCCCAACCAACCCACCACCTGGGAGGAGTTGCTCGGTCGGCGCTAAATCCGATCGCCTGCAGCCCACAGAGCCAATCGCTTGAATGGCGACTGGTTGATCAGTCCCATGGATCCTCGTTGGTTGCAACTGCGTTGGCCCATCACCGTGTTGGCACTCGGCGCCATGGTGATGGGCCTTTTGATGCGCAGCAGCCAGCATCCGATCCAACTGCGGCTGGTGCTCAGCTTCGCCGAACCGCTCACGCTGTCCGGACAGGTGGAAGGCCTGCTCTCCATGCCGGACCCAGTGGAGATGCGCCATGGCGGTGGTGTGAAGGTTCAGGTCACCGAGCAGGCACCGGTGAAGCTGAGCGTGAACAACCCCAAACCCATCCAGGTTGAGGTCAGTAATCCCAATCCCATTCAGGTCAACATGGGTGAACAGCAACCGATGCAAGTGGATGTGGAGCCCAAAGCACCGGTGAAGGTGAAGATCGGACTGTGAACCCAGCCAACTCTCGTTAGCGTGCGGCCAGCGCTATACGCACGAATGGCTCCGGAGCGGTTCTTCCTCGAACTCACGCCACCCACTGAACTGCTCAGAAACGCAGCCCATGTGGTGATCGTGGGTGGCGGCTTCGCGGGCCTCAAAGCAGCCCACGCGCTGGCGGGCAAGACCGTGCGGGTCACCCTGATCGACAAACGCAATTTCAACCTGTTCCAACCCCTGCTGTATCAGGTGGCCTCAGGGCTGGTGTCGCAAACGGATGTGGCCTCGCCGCTGCGGATCATGTTGGGGCAGGCTCCCAATGTGCAGATCCTGATGGGAGAGGTGGACGACATCGACACCTCCGCTCAAGAGGTGATCTTTAACGATCGTCGACTGCACTACGACCATCTGATCGTGGCGGCCGGCGCCACCAGCAGCTATTTCGGCCACGACGAATGGGCGCAGTTCGCCACGCCGATGAAGTCGCTCGAAGATGCCTACGGCATTCGCAAGCGGGTGCTGGGCGCCCTCGAGGAGGCTGAGCAAACGCCCGATCCCACCAAAAGGCGCCTGCTGCAATCCGTGGTGGTGGTGGGCGGCGGCCCCACCGGCTGCGAGCTGGCGGCCTCCCTCAACGACCTGATGCGCCACACCCTGGAGCGGGATTTCAAACAAATCGATCCCAGCCTCTGCAAGGTGACGCTGGTGGATCCCGGCGATCGCGTGCTGCGGGCCATGGATCCCCAGCTCTCCAAGGCCGCTGGCGATCACCTCAAGCGCTGCGGCGTGGAGATGCTGCTGGGGGGTCGGGTGAAAACGATTGAAGAAAACAAGCTGGTGGTCACCACCAGCGATGGTGAGGTGACCCTGGAGGCCGGCACGATCTGCTGGACCGCTGGAGTAGCGGCTTCACCTCTAGGCAAGCTGTTGGCTGAGCGCACCGGCTGCAGTGTGGATCGCGGTGGCCGACTCCCGGTAGAGCCTGATTTCTCGATCCCCGGGCATCCCGAGATCCGTGTGGTTGGCGATCTGTGCAGCTACAGCCACACCAAGAACGGCAAACCCCTACCCGGCATGGCCGGCCCGGCTGTGCAGATGGGTGGCTGGGTCGCCAAAGACATCCTCGCCAAGCTGCAGAACCAGAGCCATGCGCCCTTCGTGTTCACCGATTTCGGAAGCATGGCGGTGGTGGGCCCGCTGTTCGCTGTTGCCGATCTACGGGGCTTCAAGGTGAGCGGTGCCATTGGCTGGCTGCTCTGGGGGCTGGCTCACCTGGCTTTCATCCCCGACAACGAAAACCGCCTGACCCTGCTCACCAAATGGCTCTGGATGATCGTGACCCGCGAGCGCTCGGCCCTGGTGATCACCGAAGCGCCCTCATGAGGCCGGGGCCATCGGCTCGTCGGCGATGTCTTTGAGGGCGTGATAGACGGGTTTGTCGACCAGCAAACGGCTCACATAGGCCGCGATCACAGAGGCCAACAGCAAACCTGGGAGCAGTTTCTGATCGCCGGCCATGCGCACGGCGAACAGCACTGCCATCACCGGCAGCTGCGTGGCGCCAGCCAAGCCCGCCACCATGCCAAAAGCCAAGCCCATCTGGGGCACCATCCCGGCATCGCCCAGGCTCTGGCCGAGCACAGCCCCGAAGGCAAACGACGGATCGATCAGACCGCCGGGGATGCCAGCGCCCAGCGCGAGCACAGGACCAATCACGCGCAGCACCAGGGTGAACAGATCACCGAGCACGCCAGGCAGCAGGGCATTGGTGGGTGATCCTCCTTCAATCATGTGGCGCATCAGCAACTCGCCATCGCAGCCAGAGGCGCCGCCGCTGAGGAGCAGAAACACACTCAGGCACACCCCCAGCAGCAGTCCCAGCCGCAGCGGTTGACCCTGCAGCAGCACGCGGAAACGGCGCGTGACCTGCAACAGGGTGCGTGCGAACACAGCACCGAGAGCTCCCGCCAACACACCGATCGGCAGGGCCCAGCCGAGCTGGATCAGTTCGGCGGGACCCACAGCCACCATGCCGAGCGCAAATTCCGGCTCACCCACCGCACTGCTCACTGCCGCAGCCAAGGCACTGATCACCAGCGCAGGCCAGATCAGCCGCATCGAGAACGTTCCCAGAAACTCCTCGGCCACAAACACCACACCCATCAACGGCGTGTTGAAGCCACCAGCCAGGCCCGCGCCCCCAGCCACAGCCATCAGATCTGATTGGCTCAGATCCGCGAGCCAACGGGGGAACCGACGGCGCAACCAGTAGGCCGCCGAGGCGCCGATCTGAACCACGGGACCCTCACGACCCAGCGGCATCAAGCTCAGGCTGGCGAGGGTCCACAGGAGCAGACGCTGCAGGCTGGGAACGAGGCCGAGCAACACACCCGCTTGCTCCGGTTCCTCCAGGCTGGTCATCGTCTGAGGAATGCCTGACCCCTTGCCGCGGCTGAAAATGCCGCTCTGCAACAGCATCAACAGCGGGAAGATCACCACCGGCGAACAGGCCAGCAGCACCGTGAGGGGCCTCCAGCTGGAACCACTAAAGGCCGGCAACAGGCCCAGGAGCTGATCGCCCCAACGATCCACCAGGTTGAACGGCCAGCACAGCAAGCCCACAAACAATCCCAGCAAACCGAGCTGGACCAGCCGCCGGATCAGCTCGTTCAAGGCCTTCATCGTTGCTGCCGTCAGGAGAGCCGTTTTTGAACGCGCCCAAGAATCAGCGCAATCAAGATGGCTACGTATAGCTGACCAGCGATGGTGATGACGTTGGCAATCACCTGAACGCTGACGTTGCTGGGTGTGAGCACAGACGTTCCCACCGTGGTGAGCAACCCAAAAGAGGCCGCCATCAGCGCTGGAGCCACAGGCACGCTGGTGGCTGAACCGGCGGAGATCGCCGGCAGCGCCGACGCCACAAACGCCGATGGCTGCAACACCCACATGGCGGTGAGCAGCACACCCCCGGCAATGCCCACAGTGAGATAGCCAGAGGCTGCACCGAGCACCACCGATGTGGTGACAAAAGGCTCACGGATCAGCGACTTCACTTTCCGCACCACCGCCAGCAGCAGGAAGAGCACCCACACCACGACGTGCGGCAAGGTCAGGACCCGCCCAAGGGACGGACTCCAAAAGAGCGCCGAATGCCAGACCACCTCCATGGCGATGGCCGTGCAGCCCAGCGCATACATCAATGGTTTGGTGCGGCGGAGCGCGGAATAGCGGCTCACGAACACCATGAACACCATGGCCTGACCGATCAGCAGCAACGACAGCAGCAACGTGATCTGCTGAGCCACCGGCAACAGCAGCAACAGCACCAACTCGTAAACGAGCGTGATCCGGTAACCGAAATGGCGGCGCCGGATCCGCTGCAGCTGTTCGCGACTGATCCTCAACGAAGCCTCACAGGCCGGGGCTGCTCTGCATGATGCCGCCGTCGGCAAAAATGCTGGTGGCGGTGATGTAGCTGGCAGCGTCGCTGGCCAGGAACGCCACCACCTTCGCGATCTCATCGGGCTGGGCCATGCGCCCCATCGGGATGGCGGCGTTGAGCTTGGCCAGCAGCTCCGGGTTGTTCATCGTGGAATCGTTGATCGGTGTGGCCACGGCACCGGGGCCCACGTTCACGATCGACACGCCTTTGGAGGCCAGCTCCACACCAGCGGTTCGGGTGAGCATGCGCACGCCGCCCTTAGCAACGCAGTAGGGGGTGTTGTTGGGCATCGGCCAGTCCTCGTGCACCGAGGAGATGTTGATGATGCGGCCGCCGCTGCCCTGAGCAATCATCTGTTTGGCGGCGTACTGCGTGGCGAAGAACACACCGCGCAGATTCACGTTCAGCACCTTGTCGAAATCCTCGGGGGTGGTGTCGAGGATGGAGGTGCGGGTTTCGATCCCGGCGTTGTTCACCATCACATCGAGCCGGCCGTAGCGATTCACCGCTTCCTGCACCAGGCGCTGCAGATCATCGAGCTTGCCCACATCGGCTTGAACGCCGAAACAGGTGCCGCCCAGTTCACCAATTTCCTGCTCGATCGCTTGGGTTGCCTCAGGGTGGGAGCGGTAGTCGATCACCACGCGGGCGCCGAGGCGGGCCACCACCTCCACAATTGATTTGCCAATCCCGCTATTGCCCCCGGTGACGACGATCACCTTGCCCTTCAGCAAGTTGGAGAGGGTCTCGAGGGCGTAGGGATTGCTGGTCATGGGGTCTGATCACATCACCACAGGCTATCCACGGCACGACCAAGCCGCCATCACTGACAAGCCACGACCCTGTGGCCAAGCTGAGGGGGACTGATCGTTGAGCACCATCGTGGGGAATAGCGACCCTTCTGTAGCACTTGGCTACTGGCACCTGTGGTGCGACGACAACGGCATCAGCCGGCAGACCTACTGCGAGCTAAGCGGCTTTGAATTCGTCAACCTCGGGCCACGCAACACTCCTCTGTTTAATCGGGTGATCGACAACAACCTCACCGCCACGGCCGTGGTGTTACCGGTGGGGTGGAAGGCGGGATGGCACGAAAATCCGGCACCCAAATTGATCTACGTGCTCAAGGGAAGCTGGGCTATCACGAGCATGGATGGACAGCGAATCGAAGTGGGAGCAGGGGAATTCTCGTTTGGAGGAGACCAGAACTGCAGCACCGATGCTGAGGGCCGTAGCGGGCATCTCTCGGAACAACTGGGGGATGAACCCTGCATCCAGCTAGCGATCCAACCCAGGGATGGGCGTTGGCTAAACCTCAAGCCCGGTGGGCTGAGTCAAGCCGACTGAGCGGTCGATGAACCATCCCTCAACCTGCACGGAAAGCATGGATCGGCGCTTTGAGGAGCTAGTTCTCTTCAACGCAGAGTTGGAGTTACTCGCCGATGGCTTCCGCTGGCTGGAAGGTCCGGTGTGGTTTGGCGATCACCGCTGCCTGCTATTCAACGACATTCCCAATAACCGGACCCTGCGCTGGAGCGAAGTGCACGGGGTCAGCACCTTCATGGAGCCATCGGCCTATGCCAATGGACAGGCACGCGATCAGCAAGGGCGACTAATCCAGTGCCACCACAGCAGCCGATGCCTCACCCGTCTCAACCACGATGGAAGCATCACCACCCTCGTGGATCAGGCGAATGGAAAACGGCTCAATGCCCCCAACGATGTGGTGGTGAAACGTGACGGATCGATCTGGTTCAGCGACCCCCTCTATGGACTCATGACGGACTACGAGGGGGGGCGGCAGGCTTCCGAGCAAGACCCTGCGGTCTATCGCTTCGATCCTGACAAGGGGGTACTGGCCACGATGGCAAGGGATTTCGATGGACCCAATGGGCTTGCCTTCTCTGCTGACGAACAGATCCTCTACATATCAGAGACCGGATCTGCCGGAAGCGGCGAAGCGCGCCAATACATCCGCCGTTTCCGCGTCAGCTCCGATGGTAGATCCCTGAGTGGCGGGGAGCTCTTTCACAAAATCAATTCAGGCTGGGCCGATGGCTTCCGGGTGGATGAGCGAGGCAATCTCTGGTGCAGCGCCGATGACGGTGTGCATGTCATCGCACCCGATGGAAGCCTGCTCGGCAAGGTGCGCGTGCCCCAAAAGGTCTCAAACCTCTGTTTCGGCGATCGGTTCAACAGTCGCCTATTCATCTGCGCCTCCACATCCCTCTACTCGCTGTTCACCAACACCCGCGGAGCGACCTAAGCCATGATCAGCCCTCAGATCCTAAGTATTGGCTTCACTTGCCGACATGCCGATGCCATCGCAAACTTCTTTGAAAGCCATCTGGGTTGTCAACGGCTTGAGGAGATCAGCATCGACGGAGGGGCCTATTCGGGACTCATTGGACTCAATGGTAGCCAACTGAAACTGATCCGGCTCGGACTGGGCTCCGAGCGACTTGAGCTGATGCAAGTGGAGAAACTTGGTCCTGGTCTCCGCTCTGGGCGCAGCATCCCGCTGGATTCGCAAAGCAACGATCTTTGGTTCCAGCACATCTGCATTGTGGTGAATGACATGACAGCAGTGTCAGCACCGATCTGCTCGCTAATCGCCGCGGGCCAACTGCAGCCGATCTCCTCGGCTCCCCAGACCCTGCCGAGCTGGAACACTGCCGCTGCAGACATTCAGGCCTTCAAGTTTCACGACCCAGAGAGGCATTGCCTTGAGCTACTGCAATTCCCCGCCGACAAAGGCGATGCCCGTTGGCATAGCTCGGCCACTAATTCACCCGTTCTGGGTATCGATCACAGCGCCATCGCTAATGCCAATACCACCCTCAGCTGCCGTTTCTATGAGGAACTGCTGGGCCTGCAACTAGGTGGTGATGGGATGAACAGCGGCCTAGAACAAGACCATCTCGATGGACTCAGCGACACGCAGGTGCATATCACCAGCCACCGCTGCGTGCAGGGTGCTGGTATTGAATGCCTGAACTACTTGCAACCAAGCGGCGGACGACCACTACCGCCTGATCAATCTGCAGCCGATCTGGCGCACTGGCAAGTCCGCCTAGCCGTAAATGATCTAGGTGCCATCGCCTCTCGACTCGAGAGCTACTGCGGCAGCTTTGTCAACCCACAGGTGGTTGATCTGACAGCAGGTGAAGCCGGGGCGCTGGGTTTCTCAAAAGCCCTGCAAATCCGCGACCCCGATGGCCACCAGTTGCAGTTGGTCTCTGGGTGACCACTCACTGGATGCAATGTTTGGGCAACCCATCTAAGTTGCTGTGAACAGATCAATCCCAATGGACATCACAGTGATGGAGTTGCTGGTGCCGGCGGCACCCTCCCCCTTCTCTCAAGCGGCTTTACTGCTGCTGCGGGTTTTCATGGGCATTTGCTTCATCCGCCACGGTTGGCCGAAGCTGCGCAATCTGCAGACCTGGGCTCAGATGCTGAAAACACCTGCCTGGCTCTGTTTCGTCTCCGCCGGCTCCATGTGGGCGGGTGGCATTGCACTCATCGTGGGCTTCCTCACCCCACTGGCTTCCTTCGCGATTCTGGTGTCGATGGCCTACGCGATGGTGCTGGAAATCAAAGGTGGTTTCCCCTTCATCGCCGCTGACCCCTATCTGATCCCAGAGGGCGACTACGCCGGTCCGATGGGCGTGGGTGAACCGCCCAGCTGGGAGAAAGCCGCCATGTATGTGGTGATGTGCTTGGTGCTGATCTTCTGCGGCGGCGGCATGCTCTCGCTCGACACCCTGCTGATTGACGACCTGCTGAGGATTTGGCTGGGGATCTGATCGATCCCCCACACACCATCAGCTGGTCAGGAGACCGCCAGACGTTCCTTGAGGTGATGGCCCACGCGGATGGCATTGGCGATAGCGGTGAGTGAAGGGTTCACCGCTCCAATGCTGGGGAAGAAGCTCGTATCCACCACGTAGAGGTTGTCGAGCTCATGGGCCTTGCAGTTCACATCGAGCACCGAGGTGGCTGGATCAGTGCCGAAACGGCAGGTGCCTGCCTGGTGGCCCACGGCGGCGATGCCCATCGGGTTCTTGACGTAAATCTGGCGCTCAATCAGATGCTTCTTCAGGTAGAGCTTGTCGAGCATCCCCTGCAGCCGCCCCCAGAGCCGGTTGGCTGAGGTTTGGTTGTTCACCGTGTAGTTGAGGTGAATGTGACCAGCTGAGTCAATTGTGACGCGGTTGTTCGGATCAGGCAGATCTTCCGTGGTGAGCCAGAAGTCGAGGGCGTGCTCCGCGATCTGGTCCATCGACCAGTTAGGCATCAAAAAGGTTTCCAGCGGCGCGTAGCCCTTCATGATCGCCCCACGGGTTTTACCCGTCATCTGGATGTTGCCCATGGGGTAGTCGTAATCGGCGTCGCCGAAATACCAGTCGTTGATCGAAATCGTCTTCTGGAAGATGGTGGGATTGGGCTCATGGGAAAGAGCGACAGCCGCCTTGCTGTTGTGGAACATGTAGTTGCGGCCCACCTGGTCAGAACCATTGGCCAAACCGCGCGGATGCTTGTCGTTCGCCGACATCAACAGCAGGCGAGCCGTGTTGGCCGCACCACAGCTCACCACCACAAGATCTGCCGAGTAGCACAGCTTTTCGCCATCGCGCACCAACTCCACCCCCGTCACCGTGGTGCCGGCTTCATCGGTCACCAAGCGCTTCACCTCGGAGCGGGTGAGCAGTGACACATTGCCGCTAGCAGCAAGAGCAGGGCGCACGCCACACACCTCGGCATCCCCTTTGGCATGCACCAAACAGGGGAAACCATCGCAATTGTTGCAACGCCGGCAACGGCTATAGGGCATGTTGCTCTCATCGAGCATCACACCGCTGGGCGCGTGGAAGGGATGCAGACCGGCGCTGCGCAAATCATCCGCAAGTTTCTTGATCCTCGGCTCGTGGGAGATCGGCGGATGGGGATAGGGCGCTGAACTGGGCGGATCGGTGGGGTCTTCACCGCGCAGGCCGTGCACGTGATACATCGCCTCGGCCTGTTGATACCAGGGCTCGAAATCGCTGTAGCGCAGAGGCCAGGCCGGCGAGATGCCGTCGTGATGCTCCAGAGCCTCAAAGTCGCGCTGACGCAACCGGAAATGGTGGGCCCCGTACATCTTCGTGGCACCACCCACGAAGTAATGGCTACCAGGCTGAAAGGGATTGCCCTTACCGTCGTACCAGATGTCTTTGCTGAGATAACGCCCCTTCTGGAACACCTCCTCGGCATCCCAGTTCTGCGCCTCCTGTGGCAACCAGTCGCCACGCTCGAGGATCAGGATGCGAAGGCCGGTGGGCGCCAAGACACGGGCCAGGGTTCCGCCACCCGCACCACTGCCGATGATGATCAGATCGAAGTGACTGACCTCGGGCTTCTGCAGCTGACCGAGCGACTGAAGTAGATCCACGGAACCATGATCACTACCTGCAAGGTAGAAGCTGGTGATGGCTCTGTCTCCGCTTTGTCACGAGCCTTTGGCAGGGCTGGGGTAACGATTGAGCTGATTGATCATTTTGCAAACCATGGCCGTCCAACCCGTTTGATGGCTGGCACCCACACCACTGCCGTGATCACCGTGGAAATACTCGTTGAACAGAATCAAATCCCGCCAGTGGGGATCGTTCTGGAAGAGGTCAACGTCTCCATTGAACGGCCGCCGGCCATCCAAACCCCGCCGGAACAGATTCACCAGGCGATGCTCCAGCAGCAGGGAGGCATCCCACAGACTGATCCAGTTGCCTGAACGGGTGGGGAACTCCACCTGGAAGGAATCGCCGTAATAGTGGCCAAACTTCTGCAGGGCCTCAATCAGCAAGAAATTGATCGGCATCCAAACGGGCCCACGCCAGTTGGAGTTGCCACCAAACATGGCGACAGGGCTATCGGCTGGGCTGTAGGCGAGGGTCTGGGAGTCACTACCCTCGGTGAAGGTGTAAGGATGGTCTCCATACACCTTGGAGAGGGCGCGAATGCCATAGGGAGACAGGAACTCGTCCTCATCAAAGAGGCGCTCACAGATCCGGCGCAGACGCTCCTCCGGCACGAGGGAAAACAGCAAGCGGTCGTTCCGCCACTCGGTGAAGTTGTTAACAAACCACTGGGGCCGGGCACGTTCGTGCAACATCCACTTCATGCTGCTGGCCACATCCAGCACCGGAAGCCGCTTCACGGTGTCCACATCAAAACTGGTCACCGCAAGCAGCGGAACAAGCCCTGACACCGATCGAGTTCGCAGGAACGTACTGCTGCCGTCCGTACGCTTGATCACGTCGTAGTAGAAGCCATCCTCTTCATCCCAGTTCACATAGCCCCGACTGCCAGGCGTATTGAGGGTGAGAGCCAGGGAGAGATAGTCGTAAACAAAGCGCTCACACATATCGGCGTATTCCGGCTCCTCGCGGCTGAGCTCAACACTGATATTGAGCAGATTGAGACTGAGCGAAGCCATCCAGGCGGTGCCATCACACTGCTCAATACGGCTGCCATCAGCGAGGGGATAGCGGCGATCAAAAACGGCAATGTTGTCGAGGCCAAGAAAACCACCTTCAAACACATTGTCACCAGAATGATCGTTGCGGTTAGCCCACCAGCCGTATTCAAGAATCAACTTGCGCAACGCCGCGCGAAGAAAGCTGAAATCAGGCTCTTCGGTGCTCTTACGATCAATCTGGAAAACCCGCATCGCGGCCCAGGCGCCGATCGGGGGATTGGGATCGGAGAGCGCCCACTCGTAGGCCGGGGTCTGAGCATTGGGAGCCGTGTAGTGCGGCGAGCGCAGCAACATGCACTGCTGCTTGGCGGTAGCGGGGTCGAACACGGTGAAGGCCACCGCGTGGAACATCAGATCCCATTGGCAGAAATAGGGGTATTCCCATGCATCGGGCATGGAGATCACATCGTGAGCATGCAGCCGCTGCCACGATGCGTTTTGGGTGTGCCAACGCTGAGGCGGAGGCTCCGGTGACGTGGGGTCACCATCGAGCCAACGCTGCACACTCCAGCCGTAATACTTTTTGCACCACAACAAACCAGCAGCCGCGCTGCTATGGATCAAGCGATCTTCATCGCTGAGGTGCGGAACTCGGCTGTCGAAAAACTCACGCCATTCCTTCTCTCGTGCCCGGAACAGCAGGTCAGCATCAGTATTCGAAGACTGAGGATCAGAAGAACTGGCAGGACCGCTGAGCCGCAGGTCCACCTGCCACTCCTCACCGGGTTGGAGCGTGCGCTGCAGATGGCGAGCCACCTTGGTACCACGCTGAGCCGGATTGATCGCATCCTGCTCGCCGTCGACCAGGTAACGGTGAAAACCATCTTTCTGGAACGGGCGGGCGTTGGGCTGCTGGAAGAGGCGCTCCGTATTGGTCTCGTTGTCGGTGAACAGCCAGGAGCCCTGTTCATGACAGGTGAGCCGGTAGGCACCAACACCACCACCGACCGTGGCCTGAACGGCATCGCCGTCGAGCTGCATCGGGTGCTCGTGCTCATCGGGGTAGCCCCAGCTCCACGTGTTGCGCAACCACAGCGTGGGCAGCAGGGTGAGCGGTGCCGGATCTGGGCCGCGGTTGATGGCGCGGATCCGAATGGCGATGTCATCGGGTGACGCCTTGGCGTATTCGATGAACACATCGAAGTAGCGGCTCTCATCAAAAATGCCGGTGTCGACCAGCTCGTATTCGGGCTGATCGCGGCCGCGGCGACGGTTCTCCTGCAGCAGCTGCTCGTAGGGAAAACGCTGTTGCGGGTATTTGTAGAGCCCACGCATGAAGCTGTGGGTGGGGGTGTTGGCAATGTGGAAGTAGTAGTCCTTGATGTCCTCGCCGTGGTTGCCTTCTTCATTGGCGAGACCAAAAGGTCGCTCTTTGAGGATCGGATCCACCCCGTTCCACAGTGCAACGGAAAAACAGAGCCGGCACTGGTTGTCGCAGATACCCAGGAGGCCGTCTTCACCCCAGCGGTAAACCCGTGAGCGGGCATGATCGTGAGGAAATGAATTCCAGGCGTTGCCATCAGCGGAGTAGTCCTCACGGACTGTTCCCCACTGACGCTCTGGCAGATAGCTGCCCCAGAGATCCCAACGCACACCTTCACGGTCGCGCTCGGCCATCCGGCGCAGTTCAGATCCTTCGGGCGATGCCCCGGTGGGAGATGTCATAGGGCTTGCAACACCTGGTCGCCAACGCGCAGCGCATTGGCAATCACCGTGAGGCCGATGCCAATGCCAGGACAGCTGGGGAACACGCTGGCATCAGCGATGTAGAGGTTGGTGAGTTCGTGGGCGCGGCCATTGAGATCCACCACGGACGTAGCTGGATTGGAGCCCATGCGGCACGTACCACAAACGCTGCCCATCACGGTGAGCGGAGCCTCACCGCGCGGATGGGTGGGAGCGGGCTTCACCACATGGCACTCGGGATCACTTTCCACCAGCTTGAGGGTGTCGATCCAGCGATACACGAGGCGGTCATGGGCCTCGCGATTATTAGGGAGATAGTGGATCTGGATGTGATTCCCGCGCAGCGTTAAGCGGTTATGGGGATCGGGGAGAACACCACTTGTGGCCCACCACACCACCGAGCGAGCCGCCAATTGCTCAAGCCCGAAATTGGGCATCAGCTTGGTCACCAGCGATAGGACCGGTGGAGATTCAGCAAACAAGGCGTCTTGCAGAACGCCACCACCAGTGGCAATGGAGCCGAGCGGGAAGCTGACGTTCTGATCGCCCCAGTAGTAATCGTTGACGCCCAAACTGCGGCCATAGCGGCCGGAGTTGGGTTCGGCAGCAAGCTGAATGATCGAGGTGAGCTGTGGCTTCATCAGGTTGCGGCCAACCTGATCGGAGCCATTGGCTAAGCCACGGCTGTGATGCTCGGTAGCCGAGCGCAACAGGATCTCGGCGCTGTTGATGGCGCCGGCCGCCAACACCACCACATGAGCCGTGAACAACCAGGCTTGGCCATCAATCTCAGCCTCAACCCCGCGCACCTCAGTACCCGAGGGGTTGACATGCAAGCGCCGCACCCGAGCACGTTCACGCACCTGCACCGAGGCCTGAGCCCGGGCTGGATCCACACCAAACAATTCGGCATCACCGGTGGGATCCTGGGCTGACTCCGACCAGCTTTGGGGCAGGTGATAAGGGTGAACGCCTTGCCGTTCCAGGGACAGACGCAGTTCCTGCATGAACGGTTCAATCGGTTTCGGCTCAAACGGGAAACCGGATTGACGCGGAGGCTCACTGGGATCAACACCCTGCTCACCGTGCACGCGGTAGAGCTGCTCGGCACGGTCGTAGAACGGAGCGAAGTTGCTGTAGCTCAGCTCCCAGGACGGGGAAGCTCCCTCCTGCAGCTGGATCCCTGCAAACTCCTTCTCCCGCATCCGCTCGAGCACACCGCCCCAGATCTTGGTGTTGCCGCCAAGGGCGTAGATGGTTTGCGGTGAAAAGGGATCTCCGTCGGTTCCGAACCACTGCTCACCAGGGTGGTAGCGATCTTTGCGGAACAGATCGACGTCCGCCACGTTCTGATCAGCCAGTGGCATCGCACCACCGCGTTCCAGAACAAGCACACGCTTACCGGATTGGGAGAGCTGACCAGCAAGGGTGCCTCCAGCGGCGCCGCTGCCGATCACGATGACGTCGTAATGGGTGTCGTCGATGATCATGATGAACCTCCTATTGCCACACGTAGATCAGTAGGAAAAGGATGATCCAAATCACATCCACGAAGTGCCAGAACAGCGACGTGGCCTGCACACCCTGTTCACCACCGCTGTAGTTACCCGGGATGAAAGATTTGATCAACATCAGGCCCATCAAAAGAATTCCCGTGGCCACGTGCAGACCATGGAATCCCGTGAGCAGATAAAACGTGCCTCCGAAGGTTCCCGAGGTGAAGCCGAACTGCAGACCACTCCACTCCACCGCTTGGCCATAGAGGAAGTAAGCCCCCATCGCCATGCTCATCAGCCAGAAACCGCGGAAGAGCAGCATGTTTTGGCGGTTCTTGAAATGCTCAGCCAACGCAATGGTGCCAGAGCTGGACACCAGCACAATCGTGTTGACCAGTGGCGTCTTCCACTCCAACCCATCCACGCCCTGGGGTAACCAGTTGAGGGCTGATGTCTTCAACAGGGCATAACCGCTGAAGAAGGCAAGGAAAATCACACTTTCTGAGCACAGAAAGATGATGAAGCCGGTGAGGTTGTGCTTGGGGTGCTCCTCGTGCTCGGCGGGAGCCCCTGGCTGTTGCAGTGTGGTGGTGGTCATGCGGATGCCTCCTGCAGTTCGAGCTTGCGTTCAATCTCGTCTTGGTGTTCCACCAGAGGCTTGCCCAACCCGTAGCCGTAGGGGCGGCTGATCACAGTGGGCACGTCCTCGCCGAAGTTGTCTTCCGGGGGCGGGGAAGGCAAGAGCCATTCCAGACCGATGGCATTCCAAGGGTTATGGGTGGCCTTGGGGCCGCGAATCCAGGCACTCAACATGTTGAGCAGGAAAGGAATGATCGACACCCCCAGCAAGAAGGCTCCAAGACTGGCCACCACATTCCAGAAGGTGAATTCAGGGTCGTAGCTCGACACACGCCTGGGCATCCCCATCAATCCCAGAGGGTGCATCGGCAGGAAGTTGAGGTTGGCGCCGATAAAGGTGAGCAGGAAATGAAGTTTGCCAAGCCCCTCGTAGGGCATCCGGCCGATGAACTTGGGGAACCAGTGGTAGATGGCCGCAAAGATTCCCATCACCGCAGCGCCGTAGATCACGTAGTGGAAGTGACCCACCACGAAATAGGTGTTGGAAACGTGGATATCAACCGGAACCGTGGCCAGCATCACGCCGGTAATGCCGGCAAACACAAAGTTGAACAGTCCTCCCAGACAAAACAGCATCGGGGTTGTGAGGCGCAATTTGCCGCCCCAGAGGGTTCCGAGCCAGGCGAACACCTTCACACCGGTTGGCACCGCGATCAACATGGTGGTCACCATGAAGAGGTTGCGCATCCACTGGGCCACACCACTCGGGAACATGTGGTGCACCCACACAATCAGACCAAGGCCAACAATGATGAACGAAGCCAGGGAGACGTAGAGATATCCAAACAGAGGCTTACGGGCGTAAACCGGGAAGAGCTCTGAGAACACGCCAAACACCGGCAGGATGATCACGTACACCGCCGGGTGGGAATAGAACCAGAAAAAGTGCTGGTAGAGCACCGGATCGCCACCCCCTTCAGGGCGATAGAAACTTGTGCCGAAGGTGAGATCCATCAACAGCATGATGGCTCCACCGGTGAGAGCCGGAAGGCCGATCAACTGAAGGGTCTGAGCAGCGAATGCCGTCCAGCAATAGACAGGCATCCGGAACAGGGTCATCCCCGGAGCGCGCATCCGCAGGATGGTGGTGACGAAATTGATCGCCCCCATGATTGATGACACCCCAGAGAGGGCCACCGCCGTGATCCACATCCCCTGGCCATTGATCAAGTTGCCGACAGGGTTCTGAATACTCACAGGCGGATAACTCCACCAACCCGAGTAAGCCGGCCCACCAGGCACAAAGAAGCTGGCCATCAGCAAAAAGCCGAAGATGGGCACCAACCAGAAAGCAACCGCGTTCAACCTGGGGAACGCCATATCAGGCGCGCCGATCATGGTTGGAATCAAGAGGTTGTTCAGACCATTCAGCACCGGAAAGATGAACAGGAACAACATGATGGTTCCGTGCATCGTGTAGATGCCGTTGTACACGGCCCGATCCACAAGATCGCTCTGGGGGGTGATCAGCTCACCGCGGATCACCATCGCCAGCAGGCCACCGATCAGGAAAAAGAAGAACGCCGTAACGATGTACTGAATGCCAATCACCTTGGCGTCGGTGCAGAAGCCGAAATAACGGCCCCACCCCTGTTCAGGCTTGGGCTCTGGCGGAAAGGTGGCGATGGTCATCAGGCTTGGTGGGGCTGCGAGGAAGATCCGGGAACGTTCACCTGTGGTGGGGGTGCAGGCGGCACCGTCGCCCAACCAGGATTGGAGCGGGCCTGGCGCGTGGCGTATTCAGAGATCGCGAGGCTCAGGCCAGGCTGCAGAGGTGAGCGGGCGGCCTGCTCAAACCAGGCCTTGTGCTCCTCAGCGCTTTCCACCACCACATCGGATTGATTGGCAGCAAACCAGGTGCCACTGAATTGCGAGTCGCGCAGGCGGTATACGCCTTCGCGGGTGGGAGTGACGTTGAAATCGATCGCCCGACCAGGGATCACATCCTGCTTAACCCGGAACGCAGGGATGTAGAAGCCGTGCAACACATCCTCGGAAACCAGACGGAAGGTGACCGGTTCATTCACCGCCAGATGAAGCTCTGTGGAGGAGACATTGGAGCCGGGATAACGGAACTCCCACGACCACTGACGTGCAATCACCTCCACCTGCTCAGCAGGCAAACGATCACCGGGATAGCCGCCGACCTCTTCAGCGGAGTTGCGGACATGGATGTGTTCCATCGGCCCGAGGGTTCCAAGCTGCTCGGTGGCGCGGATCGTCCAAAAGGCAATCCCCATCACCAACACGAAAGGAATCGCTGTCCAGATCACCTCTAGACGCGTGTTGCCCTCGATCGGGAAGGCATCGGTGTCGTCGTATTTCTCGGCGCGGTTGAACAGCATCACCCACGCCATCACAGAAACCACCCCGAGAAATACAAAGGTGCCGATGGCGGTTTCGAAACTGAACAGGTCGTCGACCAGCGGAGCAGCGGTGGAGGCCTGAACCGGGAGCCAGCGATGGGCTTGCTCACCCATCCAGTGACTGATCAGCACCATCACCCCAACCCAGAGGCTGAGACCGGCGACAGCCGTGGTGTTGATCGAGCGCGTTGAGGAACTTGTCATGGAAGATCTGTCCTCAAGGCAGAGCGGTGTGAAGATCAGCCCCTGCCTGCAGGAGCTGATCGGCAGCGATGTGAACGCCGAACTCAGCAGCCAACTGGGCGCCAAGGGTGCCGTGCAACCCGATCACGGCGAACATCAAGACGCCAACAGCCAGATAAAGCCACTGCACCTGACGGCCCATGTCGCGGCGCCAGGCAAAACGCTGGAAACCACGCCACACCGTCATGCCGACGATCGCGGCGAGCACCAGCACACCCCCCACGCCATGCCAGAGCATGGTGGTCATGCCACCGAGGCCGAAGGTGCTTTTCACACCTGGCAGAGGCACGGCCGTGAGCATCTCGTAAAAGCCTGCCGCGACAGTGAAAAAGCTCACCACGCAGCAAACAAGCAGGTTGTACCAACCCACATCGTGAAACCCACCGCGCGTGATCGGCAGGGCCAGGAAGCGGAACACCCGCTTCTCCAGCGTATAAAGAGCCCCCACCACGTCGAAGGCGATCGCGATCACGAACAACCCAATGGTGAGGTGCACCAGGTTGGGATGAATGGGAAGGCTGTAAGGCAGCCCATTGGCTCCGAGTTCAGAGGCGATCTGATCGATCGACGGCTGCTCAGGGCTGTAGGCAAGAGCGAAGAGCATCAGATCAACCCCTCGCGCATGGCGGCAACAACCTTCACGGTGTGCAGGCCGTAGGTCCAGATCAGCTTGTCGCCGAGAACGACCTGAACGCAGATCAGGGCGCTAACCACCGTTCCAGCGCCAATGAAGGACACAGGCAAGATCTGGGGGTCGCGGCTGCGAAGCACGTATCGCCAGCCCGCCAGCAAGGACAAGACACCAGCCAGGGACCAGCCGATGGTGGTGTGGATGTCGAGGATCTGACGCGCTGCCCCGTAAGGAGCAGCGAGGCCGGCCTCGACCTGACCAAAAATGATGGCGACGAAAATAGCTCCTGTTGCGAAGAGCAAATTCCAGAAGCTCACCTCGAACAGGGCGGGCTTACGCCAGACGACGCCGATGACATCAAAGACGTAGGCGATCAATGCCATCGCGATCACGAAGTGAACGACGATTGGATGGATCGTGTCCATCCAGGGCAGGTTGTGATCGTTGAGCGGCGGCAGCAGCTCAAGCATGGGATGCCAATGGCTCCCGCTACGTTGGCGAAGACACCTGGACAGCGCACTGGATTGTTGCGGTTCGCCAACTACTGGGTAGCCCTGGGCCCCAGTTGAAGCGATCTAGATAGTGGGAGCAGGGGGACTTGAACCCCCACAACGTTGCCGTCTGCGGATTTTAAGTCCGCTGCGTCTACCAATTCCGCCATGCTCCCGGGCGCCGGGTGCAAACCCTGCGGCCAGGCTTCCATCCTAGATTTGTGCTGCAACCGCCTTGCTGCCGTGCCCCTGCCTGGGTTTCTCAGCTCACTGTCGAGCGAAACGCTGCTGGTGATCGGGGCCTACTTGGCTCTCGGCGGCGCCTATCTGCTTGTGGTTCCAGCGGCACTGATGGCCTGGATGACCAAGCGCTGGACCGTGATGGGCAAGATCGAGCGCACAGCCGTCTACGGGCTGGTGTTTCTGTTCTTCCCTGGCTTGATCGTGTTGGCTCCCTTCGTGAATCTGCGCTTGCAGGGTCAAGGGCAGGTTTGATGGGTTCTGGCATCACCCGCGGCAAGGCTCTGCTGGCGGGCTTTGTGATTTTTGCGCTCGGGGGCCTGGGCTACTGGGGCTTCCAAGCGGCTGGCTTCGAAGGGTTCTCTGCTGGTATCGCCGCTCAGGGCGTGTTGGTGGCTGTGGTGCTGGTGTGGACCGGCTCCTACCTGTTTCGGGTGGTGACCGGAAACATGACCTATATGGAGCAGCGACGCCGCTATCGCTCGGCCTATGAAGCCGCCACCGACGAAGAGCTGCAACAACGCTTCGACGCCCTGAGCCCGGAAGAGCAGGAGAAGCTGCTGCGGGAACTGGGGCAGCTCGACGAGAGCAGCACCAGCGAAGAGCCAGCCCCTCCGACCCCATAGGCTCACGGGCAGATCCTGCGCTGCCGTGACCACCACCACCCCGATCCAGCAGCGTTTCAGCCAGCTCCAGCAGCAGGGTCGTTGTGCCCTGATGCCGTTTTTGATGGCCGGGGATCCAGATCTCTCCAGCACCCGCTCATCCCTGCTGGCGCTGCAGGCCGCCGGCGCCGACATGATCGAGCTGGGCATCCCCTACAGCGATCCGCTGGCCGATGGCCCTGTGATTCAGGCTGCCGCCAGCCGTGCGCTCGGTTCAGCCACCACCCCCGGCCGTGTGCTGGAGATGCTCACGAGCCTCAAAGGGGAGCTGCAGATCCCGGTGATCCTGTTCACCTACAGCAACCCTCTGCTCAACCGCGGCATGGAGGCGTTCTGCCGCGATGCGGCTGCCGCCGGTGCCGCCGGCCTCGTGGTGCCTGATCTACCCCTGGAGGAAGCCGAGAAGCTCTCCGCCATCGCCGCTGAACAAGCTCTCGATCTCGTGCTTCTGGTGGCCCCCACCACACCGAGCGACCGCATGCAGCGCATCGCCGCGGCCAGCCGGGGCTTTACGTACTTAGTGAGCGTCACTGGAGTGACGGGCGTGCGCACCAACCTCGAAAGCCGGGTGGCGGGTCTGGTGCAGCAGCTCAAAGGCATGGGCCCTACCCCTGTGGCCGTGGGCTTCGGGATCTCCGGGCCCGAACAAGCCCGCCAGGTGCGGGACTGGGGCGCCGATGGCGCGATCGTGGGCAGCGCCCTGGTGAAGGTGATGGCGGAAGCCCATTGCCAACAGGGGGATGTGGCCGCCGCCGCCGGCAGGTTCTGCGGCCAGCTGCGAACGGCCCTGGATGCCTAAGCCCGCTGGATGAGCGATCAGCCCAGCGATCAGGCGGCCGCGCTGTTCGGCGCCGTGTCTCAGGCCTACGCCGCCCATCGCCCCACTTACCCGGAGCGCTTCTTCGCCGACTTTGTAGCGCGCTGCCCCGGCCATCAGCGGGTGTGGGACTGCGGCTGCGGCAGCGGCCAGGCCTCGTTGGCGCTCGCTGAGCACTTTGAGCAGGTGGTGGCCAGCGACGCCAGCAGCGAGCAGCTGCAGCTCGCACCCCAACATCCCCGCATCCGCTGGTTACAGGCCCATGCCGACTCTGTGCCACTGGAGCCGGCGAGCGTGGATGGCGTGCTGGTGGCGGCAGCGGTGCACTGGTTCGCCGGCGAGGCCTTCAACGCTGAAGTGCAGCGCGTGGCGCGGCCGGGCGCTGTGATGGCCTGGATCGGGTATTTGCCCCTGCAGCTCCAGCAGCCTGATTTGCAACGGCAGCTCGATCGCTTTTACGGAACCACGCTCGAGCCCTGGTGGCCGCCCCAACGGTGCTGGGTGGATCAAGGCTACGCCGGTCTGCCGTTCCCGGGCGAGGAGTGGCCCTTCCCCACCGATCAGTGGATCGAGCGCCATTGGAGCCTCAGCGAACTGCTGGGGTATCTGGCCAGTTGGTAGGCCGTGTCGAATGCGCGGCGCAGCGGGGTCGATCCACTCCAAGCGTTGGCAGCGGAACTGCAGCGCGACTGGCCTGGTGATGGCGCAGAGGTGCTGCAGGTTCGCTGGCCGTTTATGGGCCGCTGGGGCATGATCAACGCCTGAACCTTGCGGGAGCCGTCAGAATCAACGCACGCGATTTGTTTCTGGCTGCCGCGATGGCTCACCGCTCCCTGCTCACCGCCGGCCTGCTGCTGGGTGGCCTCGCTCTGGCACCCACGGCAGCGCAAGCCGGTTGGAGCAACTACACCTCCTCCATCTCCGAAGTGGATGCCTGCAACCAGGCTCAATACCTGATGCCGGAGAAGGCGGTTGTGCAGGAGTTCCGCTACCGCGTGAACAGCACCAAGAACGGCAACAGCTTCATCTGCAGCGTGCTCTGGAGCGACAAGGCCTCCGCACAGCCCACCGATCGGCCGATCCTGTTCCCCTCCCGCATCCGTCAACCGATCTTCGCGGCGGGCTGGCTGTAAGTTGCCGCCCAGAAGCCTGATGCAACCATGCGTTTCGTGCTCTGGGGCACCTACTGCGAGAACGCCCTCGAGAAGCGTGCTCCGTATCGCGAAGAGCACTTGGCCGGGCTGCAGCAGCAGAAAGACTCCGGTGTGTTGATCACCCTCGGTCCCACCGAGGGCAGCACCCATGTGTTTGGCATCTATGAGGCCCAGAGCCAGGAGCAGGTGGAAGGCCTGCTTCATAACGACGTCTACTGGCGCAACGGCATCTGGACCGAGCTGAAGGTGTACCCCTGGATTCAGGCGTTCTGAGCTCAGGCTTTGGGCCAGCCGGCCAGCGCCTGCTGCCACACCCAGGCCGCCACCTCAGCGGTGCCCTGCTCACCCAGCACCGTGCCGTAACCACTCATCTGGCCAACGCCTGCAGCAGCAATGGCGGCAATGGCCTCCTCCGAGGCCCGGTTCTCACGCTCGAGGGCAGCCAGCTTGAGCGTTTTGCCGCGGCGAATGATGTTGCCGCCGTTCACATGGCAGCCGGCGCAATGCTGCTCAAACAACTGAGCGCCATCGGCCAGGGCCGCCCCAGGCCAGATCATCAGGGCAACCAAACCAGCCAGCAGCGCGGCGCCCAGCCGGCGCCAACAGGCAATCAAGAACGGCACGCAGGGCTTGGTGAGAGTGAAATCAGTCTGCAGACCAGACGGACACGCTGAAATGGTGGCAGCGCAGCCTCCGTGCATGCTCACCTTTCTGCACAGCGCCGACTGGCAGATCGGCAAGCCCTACGCCCGCGTGCACGATCCCGACAAACGGGCCCGCCTGCGGCAGGCCCGCATCGATGCCATCGGCCGGATCGGTGCCTTGATCCCCCGCTATCAGCCGGCGTTTTTGGTGGTGGCCGGTGATCTATTTGACGCACCCACGCCCACCAGCAGCGACGTCGCCGCCGTGTGTCAGGCGATCGGCAAGCTGGCGATTCCTGTGTTGGTGATCCCCGGCAACCACGACCACGGTGCGCCGGGCAGCGTGTGGCAGTCGCCCTTCTTCGTGAGCGAACAACAGCGGCGGGCGCCGAATCTGCAGGTGCTGCTCGAGCGCCAACCGCTGGAGCTGGAGGGTGCGGTGGTGCTGCCCTGCCCCCTGCTACGCCGCAGCGACAACAGCGACCCCACCGACTGGGTGCGGCAGCTGGCCTGGCACGAGCTGCCGGCCCACAAGCCGCGCATCCTGCTGGCCCACGGCTCGGTGCATGGCTTCGCAGCAGCCGATCTCGATGCCGACGACGACAACCCCACCAGCGCCAACAACCGCCTCCATCTCGATGCTGCGTTGCTGGATCAGCTCGACTACGTCGCGCTGGGGGACTGGCACGGCCTCAAACAGATCAATGCCCGCACCTGGTACAGCGGAACGCCGGAGCCGGATCGCTTTCCCCGCAGCGACGACTACCAGGGCGGGCAGGTGCTGGTGGTGCAGGCGCAGCGCGGCGCCAAACCCGCGGTGGAAGCAGCATCCACCGCTGCTTTGGAGTGGCTGCAGCTAAGGGCCCATCTCACCTCGCCCGATGATCTGCAACGGCTGGAGCGGCAGCTGGAGCCCCTGCTGGAGGGCGAACCCGGCCAGCAGCTACTGCTGCTCGAGCAGAGCGGCAGTCTTGGCCTCGAAGCGCACCAGCGCTACGAGCAGCTGCTGGAGCGCCTGGAGGCCCAGCTGCTGCGGTTGAAGCGACGGGGACGCATCGAGCAGCAAGCCGATGCTGAGGAACTGGAGGTGTTGCTGCAACGGGCCGAAGACCCCCTGATTGCCAACGTGGCCGGCGGCATCCAGGCGGAACTGGCCCAGGCCACGCTCACCGGCGACGACGCCCAGCGCCAGCTGCTGCAGCTGGCGCTGGCGGAGCTGCACCGCGCAGCAGGAGCAGCTGGATGCGCCTGATCGCCTGCAGGCTGCAGAACGTGCGGCGCCACCGCGACCTGGAGCTGCGCTTCGGCCGGGAGCTCACCCTGATCGCCGGAGCCAATGAAACCGGCAAAAGCACCCTGGTGGAGGCGTTGCACAAGACCCTCTTCCTGCGCGCCACCGCCACGGGCCGCGGCGTGGAGGAGCTGCGCTCGCGCCTGCACCCCGGACTGCCGGACGTGGAGATCCGCTTTGAAGCCGACGCCGAAACATGGCGCCTGCGCAAACGCTTTGCTGGCGCCAGCGGCACCTGCCAGCTCAGCAATAGCAGCGGCGTGGCACTCAACGGCCCCCAAGCCGAAGAGCAGCTGGCTCGGTTGCTGGGCTACGAGGCGCCGGTGGAAGGGCGCCGCATCGCCCAACTCCCCGAGCGCTGGGCCCACCTCTGGGTGCGCCAGGGCGACGCAGGCCTCAACCCCTTCAGCGGCAACCAGGAGTGCTACGACCACCAGCGCCTGGTGGTGCAGCTGCAACAGCAGAGCAGCCAGAGCCCCCTGCAATCCAGCACCGACAGGCTGGTGATGGAGCAGATCCAGCAGCAGGTGAGCACGCTCTACACCGCCACCGGCAAGGTGAAGGCCGGCTCCCCCCTGGCTGGAGCGCAGCAACGCAGCCAAGAAGCCGCCACCGCCCTCGCCCTGGCCGAGCAGCAGGTGGCGGATCTCGAAGCCGCCATGGAGCAATGGCGCAGCATCAACGAACGGTTGGAGACGATCGAGCAGCAACAGCGACCCGCCCTGCAACGGGAGCTGCAGCTCCAGCAACAAACCCAGCTGCTGCAGGCCCAGCTAGAGCCGCTGCTGCAGCGGCAACACGAACAGCAGCAGCTGCTGAAGCAGCAGCGCCAAGAGCAACAGGAGCTGCTGCTGGCGCAACAGCAACTGGACACAGCGCTCAAGCAACAGCAACAGGAGCAAACGCAACGGCAACAGCTCCAGGAGCAGATCAACCAGGCGAGTGCCGACCTCCAGCAGCTGACGCAGCGCCAGGAGCAGGTGCAACGGCTGCTGGATCTGCAGCAGCTGGATGAGGAAGTGAGGCAGTTGCGCGAGCACCAACAGCAACTGCAGCGGCTGCAGGAGCAGGCCGAGGGCCTGAAACAGCAACTAGCTGAGCTGCCGGAGATCACCGCCGAGCAGGTGCGGCAGCTCCGGCAGGCCGAACAGGCCCTAGCCCAAGCCACCGCCCGTTGCGAAGCGATGGCAGCAGGGCTCGAGGTGCTGGCTGCCGATCAACCCATCCAGCTGAATGGAGAAGCGCTGGTCAGCGGCGACCGGCGCCGCATCGAAGCCGCAGCCGAACTCACGGTGGGCAGCGGCGTGCGCCTGCAGATCAGCCCGGGCGGCGGCCAGGCTTTACCGCAAGCCCTCGAGCAGCAGCGGCAGTGTTGCCAGCAGCTCGAGCAGCTGCAGCAGCAGCTCAAGCTCAACAGCAGCGATCAGGCGGAAACGATCGAGCGGCAGCGCACCGCCCTAGAGCGCGAACTCAACAACCTGCGCCAAGCCGCCAAGGCGATTCCCTGGTCGGGCCTGCAACAACGGCTGGAGCAGCTCGAACCCAGGCGCCAGCAGCTGGCCGCTGCACTGGGTGGCAGCGAGGTTGCCCCTCCTGATCCTGAAGAGCTGCGCAGCGAGCAACAGAGCCTGCGCCAGCGCAGCGGCGAACTCAGCCGCAACCAGGAGCGCAGCAACCAACAGCTGCGGGAGCTGGAGCACAACCAACGCAGCCGCCAAGCAGCCCAGGAGCAACTACGGGGCCGCTGCGGCCAGCTGGAAGGTTCCTTGCAGGTGCTGGGCGAACGGCTGCAGCACCTGAACAGCGCCGCAACAGCCGCTGATGCGCTGGACGCGCAACAGCAACAGCTCAGGGCCCTGCGCGCCGAACTCCAACACCTGCAGAGAGCCCGGAGGCACAGCGGCTCGGCCAACCCGGCCGGCGATGCCGCTGAACAGCTGGAGGCACTTGAGCAGGAGAAGGATCGCCTACTCAGCCAGCTGGGGCAGGCCCAGCAGCGCACCCAGAGCCTGGGGGCCGCCAACCCCCTGGCCGAGCTGGAGCAGCGGCAGGTGGCCTGGGAGGAAGCTGAGGCAGAGCGAGCAGCCCTGGAGCAACGCGGCATGGCTCTGCGGCTGTTGCTGGAGCGCTTTCACCAGGCCCAGAGCACTCTGGCCACCCGCTACAGCGAACCTCTGCGCGCCGCGATCACTCCCTATCTGGCCGAACTGGCGAGCCAACCGCATCAACCACTGCTGGCCTTTGATCCGCAGCAGGGCTTCCACGATCTTCAATTGCGGCAAGGCGAAGAAGCCTTCGCCTTCGAGCGCTTGAGCGGAGGCATGCGCGAACAATTGGGGGCCACCGTGCGCCTGGCGATGGCCGAAGTGCTCAAGCCGGCCTACGCCGATGCTTTGCCGCTGGTGTTCGACGATGCCTTCACCAACAGCGATCGTGAACGCTTGGTTGGCCTGCGCAGGATGCTCGAGCGCGGCATCCAGCAGGGGATCCAAATCGTGCTGCTCACTTGCCACGCCGACGACTACACCGCACTGCTGCCCAACAACGCCTCGAGCGAACCTGCGCAACAGCACGAACAAAAAAATCCCCCCGAGGGCATCGGGGGGACCGCAGAGAGACGGGAGTGGAGTGAAGATCGGGTGATCGTGAAGCTGGATTGAACCCAGCGGTCTCGATCAGCTCAGATCGTTCTACTCTCAATCACTCCTCGTCTTCGTCGGTGCCGCCAACGGGAATCAGGCGGATCTGCTTACGGCCCAGCTTGATTTCAAACTCATCGCCGGGCTGAAGATCGAGCATGGCGGTGTAGGCCTTACCGATCAGCAGGTTGCCGTTGCCCTGAACGGTGGCCACATAGCTCAGTTTGCGGCCGCCCTTGCCGACCTTGCTGGCGCCGCCGAGTTCGACACCCTTGGCCTCGAGCAGAGCCTCGTAGAAGGCAGTGAAATTCAGCCGCTCACCACCATCTTTCTTGGTGGAGACATAACCGCAGGCGCGGACGATCTCAGACTTACCCACATCGCCGAGCTCCTTGACTTTGGCCAGCAGGTCCGATCCGGTGAGCATTGTAAGGAGATGTGCTGAAGAAGACATTAATAACCTACAACATCGAGACCTGCGTTGCCATGCGTTCAACAACCAACATCCCAGCGAGCAGCGAACCACAATGAAGATGTGATTCGGCCCTGCTCCAGACATGCCCCATCAGGTTCGACGCCTGAACTGCAACGATCACGATGCACTGGTAGAGATCTATCGCCAAGCGGTGCTGGGCTCCACCGCGCAGCTTTACAGCGAAGCCCAGCAATGGGCCTGGGCCGAGCAGAGCAACGCGCTGCGATCGCTCTTGCCAGCGGGCGAAGGATGGGTGATCAGCAATCAACGCGATGAGCCGATCGCCTTCAGCCTGCGCTACCCAACCGATCGCCTTGCCCTGCTCTATTGCCATCCAGGCGCCCAGCGCCAGGGCTGCGGAAGGCTCTTGATCAACGCCATCGAACAAGCCGCCGAAGCGGACGCGGTGACAGCTCTGCGCACAGAGGCGAGTTTGATCTCCAAGCCCCTGTTCGAGCGGCTTGGCTGGCAGGTGAGCTGGCGGGAAGAGCTGCGCATCGGCGGTGTGCCCTTCCAGCGCTTTCGTATGCACAAGCAGCTGGGCCGGAGATACTGACCCCATGGCCGAAGCCCAGCTGCAGCAATTCCTCGAGAAGGTGCGCCAACTCAATGCCTTTGTGGCCTTGAGCGAAAGCCAACCCGCCCTGCTGAATGCCCTACGGGCCTGCGATCAACACCATGAAGTGGTGGCCCTGGCCGCGCAGCATGGCTTTGACATCGGGCGTCGCTGGGGCGACAGCCAGGCAGCACCAGCTCAACCCAGGGAGCGACTCAGCAACCAGAGCAATCTGTTGTCGAGTTCGTGCCCGGCGGCAGGAGAAGAACGGGTGGATCGCTTAATCGAGGGATCGGGCTGGCGATTGGAGCGCATTCACTCTTGCCTAGCCAGCAGCCCGGAAGGCTTCTGGTACGACCAGGCTGAAACCGAGTGGGTGATGGTGCTGCGCGGCAGCGCGCAACTGCAGTTTGAACATGAACCGCAGCCGCGCGATCTCTGCGTTGGCGACAGCCTGCTGATCACACCTCACCAGCGGCATCGGGTGGTTACGACAGATCCGGATCCTGGAACCCTGTGGCTTGCTCTCTTCTGGTCGGCAGACGCTTGATATGCGACTGGCGCACCAGCCAATAGGCGCCCGCCAAAGAGAGCACCGCAAAACCCAGACCGATGAGATCGGCAGGATTCTTCTGAACCCCAGGTGGCATCACGATCACCTTCCGGGCGACGGCTGTGAGCGCCGTCACCAGCACCAACTCGATCTGCACCACATGCTCCCGCATGTAAGCGGTGAGGTTCTGGAGCACCTCCAAGGCGATCAGGATCACAAGCACCTGATCCAGCAAGCGGATTAATCCCTCACCGGTCCAGTTGACGTTGAGATCCAGCAGATCGCTACCGAGGAAGAGAAGGAGCTGCAGGGTGGCCACCACCAGCACGCCGGTGAGCACCACGGAGAGCACTTTGGCGAGGGCGCGCTCAAAGGCTGTGATCGCCCGAAGGAAGGATCGATCGTCAAACAAACGCATCAGAGCGGAGCTCAGTAGCTGAAGGGCCTGTACTGCGGCTTGGCCGGCGTATCACCAGGAGGATTCACCACCTTGGTGTCGCAGGTGATGCTGCCGTCGGCAGCTGTCACGCAGTTTTGAGGCTCAATCTTGGTTTCCGGGCCCACGTTGCTGCCCGGCCCCCAGAGGAAGCTCTCCACCTGAGCCAGAGCCGGCAGCTCCAGACCAGCCACCACCATCCCGGCACACAACTTGAGGCCAAAGGCGGCCGGGGAAACAAACAGGCGATGCAACGGCATGGCGGCGGCGGAGCGTGCCCCCACTTTGACGTGTCCGCGTTGCCCCGTCAGGCCTCGCCGACGTCGAGCCGGATTTCCTGGAGCAGCAGATCCAGCTGACCGAGCGAGTCGTCGAGGGAGATCGGAGCCTGATCGTCGCCATCGATCCCCTGATCTTCTCCCTGCCAGAGCGATTCAATCTCGCAGAGGCGTTGAGCCAAACCTGTGAGCCCGTCACGGCTGTGCACCCGCGCTAGTTCTTCGAGCAGCACGGGCATGCGAATCGAGCTGGCCCGCAGGGCCCGGCGCAGATCAGCTTGGGTGCGCCCGCAGTGGCGCAACCAGTCCTTCAGGAACGCCTGAAGATCATCCAGCTGCTCGGCGGTGAGCGTGGCCATCAGCGCCCCAGGGGAAACCAGCGATCCAGTTTGCGCTGCGCCCGCAAGCGAATCTCGTCGTTCATGTGGGTGGTGCAGAGACCGAGGAGTGCGGTGAGGGCCACCAGATCGTCGCTGAAGCCGGCCGCCGGAATGAAATCCGGAATCAAATCCATCGGCACCAACAGATACGTGAGGGCCGCCAGCATGGTGAGCCTCACCTGAGGTGGGGTTTTGGCATCCAGCAGCAGCTCGAGGCATTCGAGCGCTGGGCGAGCCAAGGTGCGACCCGCGCGCCGCAGCAAACGCCGCAGCGCACCCTCATCCACTTCAGTGCTGCCCAGAACATCGGCATCGACGGTTTCGGTGTAGCCGGTGTTGGCCACGGGCGAAGCCTCACTCAGTCGTTGAATCCATCATGAACCGGCAGGCCAGCGGCTGAGCGATCAGCAGCCCACCTCCACCAGACCAGCCTGAATACCGGCCTTGCGCAATTTACGCAGGGCCCGTTGCACCACCTGGCGGCAATACTCGCGGCTGCAGCCCAGCAGGCGAGCCACCTCGGCCAGGGTGCGCCATTCATGGCTGCCATCCAGACCGAAACGCAGCATCACCACGGTGCGTTCCTTGGGGGTGAGGTTGGACTGATCCAACAACTTCCACACCGCTGCGTTGCGCTCAGCCAATTCGCAGCGCTCCATCGGCGGCAGATCCTCACTGGGCAGCACATCCACCAATTCGGTGGGATCTGACTTCGACTTCACCACCCCCTGCAGGCTCACCGTGACGCTGCGCAGCTCGCAGCCCAGCAGGTCTTCCACTTCAGCGAGGGGAAGATCCATCGCCGCCGATAGCTGCTCGGCGGACGGTTGCATGCCATGGCGCTGCAGCAGCCGCGCCTTGGCCGCCCGCAGACGGGTGAGCTTCTCATTCACATTCACGGGAATGCGAATGGTGCGGCTCTGCGTGGAGAGCGCCCGATTCAGACCCTGGCGAATCCACCAGTAGGCATAGGTACTGAAGCGATGCCCCCGGGTGGGGTCGTATTTCTCCACCGCTCGGGTCAACCCGAGGGTGCCCTCCTGGATCAGATCGAGAAGATCAAGCCCCTTGCCCTGGTAGCGCTTGGCGAGGTTGACCACCAGGCGCAAATTGGCGGTGATCATCTGATCTTTGGCTCGCTCTCCCACGCGCAGGGTGCGTTTCTCAATGTCGTTGTAGGCGCAGGCTTCACCCACACCACCAGCGCTGTTGCAGCGATCGTGCAGCGCCACCATGGCTTGCACCTTGCGACCCAGCATCAACTCCTGCTCAGGAGTAAGTAACTGATGGCGGCCGATTTCGCCCAAAAAGGCACTCAGAGAGCTGGCCATGCAGGAGTCCATCCACTGAATTGAACCTAGAAGCTTTTTCGCTCAACGAGGAAAGCAACCAAAAGGCTTCCAGGTTTCAACTTTGCTTCCCAATTATTCACCCTCGCTCGACACAGATCCACATCAGAACTGGAAGCTTTCTGGTGCAAACAACGCCTCTCGCTGTGTTCAAGGTCACCATGAGCGCCACAACGGACACCCCCTGGGCGCGGACGAGCCCGCTACGGTCGTGCCTTCGTGCCTGCCCTGCGCCATGCCCGCTTTTGCGGCCCTGCTCGCCGACCTTCCCAGCGATGTGCTGCCTCGCGCTGGGGTGGCCTACGTCCACTACCTGAGCTTCATGCTCTGCTTTGGGGCCCTGGTGCTGGAGCGGCGTTTGATTCGCCCCAACCCCAGCAAGCAGGACGCCACCTTGATGGTGATCACCGATGTGGTGTACGGCTTAGCGGCTCTGGCCCTGCTGGTGAGCGGCATCCTGCGGGTGATGTACTTCGGCCAGGGCGGCAGCTTCTACACCGAAAACCCGCTCTTCTGGTGGAAGGTGGGCCTCTATTTGAGCGTGGGCGGCCTGTCGCTGTATCCCACGATCACCTACATCCTGTGGGCGATTCCGCTCCGCAAAGGTGAGCTGCCTCAGGTGAGTGAAGCCCTGGCCAACCGCCTGGCCTGGATCCTCAACATTGAGCTGGTGGGCTTTGCCTTGATCCCCCTGCTGGCGACCTTGATGGCCCGTGGCGTGGGCCTGCCCGGCACCTTGGGCGCCTGATCGGCGGTTGCGTTGTGGAGTTACCGCCTCCAGCAACGGTCTCCTGCGGGAGTGCCACGGAGATCCGCCCTTGGACCGCGCCTCAGGAACGCACCCAAGGGGCCATCTCCACGGCGCACAACCCCGAACTCCACACCTCGCAAGCAGCAGCCAGCGATTACCGCCATCAGCTCAAGCCCACCCCCGCCGGCTGGCCAATCCGCTCCCACTGGTGTGTGTGGGTAGAGCCGGTCCGCGACGGCGGGCCAACGGGCATCTGGGAGCAGCGCTGGCACCAAGCCGTGATGGCTGCGCTGGCCACCTGGCAACGGCATCTACCGATCACGCTGGTGGAACAACCCGAGCGCGCCCAGGTGCTGGTGGAACGCCGGCGGCCGCCACGGCTCAACAACCGCGCCAGCCATGGCCGTGCCGTGCTGCAGCTGCTGGAGGTGCGGCGCCAGCAAACCTGGCAGCTCGAGCCCCGGGTGACCGTGCTGATCAGCCCGGGTCAGGCCCAGCCCGCGATCCAGGCCACGGCGTTGCATGAACTGGGCCATGCCTTCGGGCTCTGGGGCCACAGCGATCAACCCGGCGACGCGATGACCGCCAAACCAGGACCCACCCCCATCCTTGAGCTGAGTGAGCGCGACCAGCGCACCCTGCGCTGGCTGCAGCAGCAGCCCGGGCTGAGCCCATCTCCCAATCCATGAGCCCTCCCAAGCGCACGATCTCGGATCTGTTCCTGCGGCGGCCGGTGCTGAGCCTGGTGCTCACCGCCCTGCTGCTGCTGCTGGGGGCCCTGAGCCTGGTGCAACTGCAGGTGGAGAACCTGCCGCCGATCGCACCGGGGCGCGTGAGCGTGAGCAGCACCTATCCCGGCGGCAGCCCTGAGGTGGTGGAGCAGGGCGTCACAGCACTGCTGGAGCGGCAGCTCAATGGCCTGGAGCGGCTCGACACCATCCGCTCCACCAGCACCTCAGGCAGCAGCAGCATCAACCTCAGCTTCCGCGGCGGTGCTCCTGAGCTCAATCAGGTGAACGCCCAGAACGAGGTGAGCCAGGTGCTACGCCAGCTGCCCGCCCAGGTGGCGCGGCTGGGGGTGCAGGTGCGCCGCAGCTCCGACGATCTGCTGATGGTGCTCAGCTTCAGCGCCGAAAACGGCCGCTACAGCGATCTGTTCCTCAGCGGCTGGGTGAACCAGGTGGTGAAGGATCGCCTGCAGCGCGTGGATGGTGTGGGCAACGTGACGCTCTTTGGCGGCAGCCCCCTGGCCTTCCGCCTCTGGCTCAACCCGGCAGCGCTGCTGGAGCGGCAACTCACCATCAGTGATGTACGCCAGGCCCTGGAAGCGCAGAACGTACTGGCCGCCTTAGGCCAGGTGGGTGAGGAACCGGTTCCGCCGGGGCAGGCCACCTCGCTGCCGCTGCAGATGGAAGGCCGGCTGCGCAGCCCTGAAGAACTCGAGCAACTGGTGGTGGGCCGCGGCCCCGAGGGCGGTGTGGTGCTGCTGAGCGATATCGGCCGCGTGAGCCTGGGCAGCGAGAACTACGGCAACGTGGCCACCAACCTCAAGGGTGATCCCACCGTGGCCCTGGGGGTGTTCCAGCGCGATGGAAGCAACGCTCTGAAGGTGAGTGAAGCGGTGGAGCGCGCCCTGGCGGAGCTGGAACCGCGTTTCCCGCCCGGGGTGGATCTGCAGCTGATCGTGAATGAAGCCGACACCGTGCGCCAGAGCATCGGTGAAGCGGCGGGCAGCCTGCGGGATGCGGTGCTGCTGGTGTTCCTGGCCCTGCTGCTAGGGCTGGGCAATAGCCGCCTGGCTCTGATCAGCGCCCTGGCGGTGCCGGTGTCGCTGCTGGGTTCGATCACCCTGATCAACCTCAGCGGCACCTCGATCAACACCCTCAGCCTGTTCGGCATGGTGCTCGCCTCCGGCCTGGTGGTGGACGACGCCATCGTGGTGAGTGAAGACATCGGCCGCCGGCTGGAGCAGGGAGCCTCGCCGCTGAAGGCAGCGCGCGAGGCGATGGCCGAGCTGGGTGGCGCCGTGGTGGCCACCTCTCTGGTGCTGCTGGTGGTGTTCATCCCCGTGCTCGGCATGCAGGGCAGCGTGGGCCGGCTCTACGCCCCCATTGCGATCACCATCGGCGCCACGATTGTGGTGTCGACGTTCAATGCGATCAGCTTCACGCCGGTGGCGGCGAGCCGGATCCTGCATGCGGAGCAGCGTGAACCCGCCTGGCTGCTGCGCTGGATTGATCCACCGCGCCGCTGGCTGGAATCGCTGGAGAAGCCCTATGGCCGATGGCTCGACCGGAGCCTGCAGCACCGGGGCCGCCTGCTGATCGCCCTGGCCCTTGGCCTGCTGCTCACCGCCGTGGGGCTCAGCCTGCGGCCCAGCGCCTTCATCCCCCAGGAAGACAACGGCCAGCTGCGCGGCGTGGTGGTGCTGCCCGAGGGCTCTGCGCTGCAGCGCACCCAGGTGGTGATGGAGCAGGTGCGCAGCACCCTGGCGGCAGAGCCGGCGCTGCGCAGCGCCAACTTCTACGCCGGCCGCTCCTTCGGCGACAGCAGCGCCAACAAGGGCATTTTCTTCGTGCGGCTCCAGCCGGTCGGCCAGCGCGGCGAAGGGCAGCCCACGACGGCCGCGGTGGCCCATCGGCTCAACCGCCAGCTGATGCAGCGGGTGAAAGGAGCGGTGGTGATGCTGAGCGAAGCCCCCACCGTGCGCGGCTTCAGCAGCGAAGGGGGGCTGGAGCTGGAACTGCTCGACACCAGCAATGGCCAGCTCAACATTCAGCAGTTCGCCCAGCAAGCCCAGCGCTTCATCCAGGCCGCGAATGCCAGCGGACGCTTCACGCGGGTCTCCACCCGTTTCAATGCCGATTCACCGGTGTTGCGGCTCGAACCGGATCGCCTGCAGCTCGCCTCCTTGGGCGTGGATCTCGATGAGCTGGTGGCCACCCTGCAGGCCAGCTTCGGCAGCAACTATGTGAACGACAGCTTTGAAGGCGATCAGGTGCGGCGCGTGATCGTGCAGTTGGAAGGCCAGGGGCGCCGCGATGTGAACGATGTGCTCGCCCTGCAAGTGCGCAACCGCAACGGCCAGCTGATCCCCATCGGCCAGGTGGTGCAGGTGGTGCCCTCCACCGGGCCCAGCGTGATCAACCACAGCCGCCTGGTGCGCTCGATCACGATTCAGGCCCTGCCAGCCCCGGGCGTGACCACCGGTCAGGCCATGACCGCGCTGGAGCAGATCCAGCGCCAGCAGGGCAGCAGCAATGTGGAGCTGGAGTGGGCTGGCCTCGCCCGCGAGGAGCGGCAGGCCGGCGGCGGCAGCATCCGGGCCTTTGCCCTGGCGGTGCTGGTGATGGGCCTGCTGCTCGGCGCCCTCTACGAAAACCTGCTCGATCCGCTGATCATCCTGATCACGGTGCCGCTCGCTCTTTTGGGCGCCGTGGTGGGTCTGATCCTGCGGGGCCTGCCGCTCGATGTGTACGGCCAGATGGGGCTGCTGGTGCTCGTGGCCCTGGCCGCCAAGAACGGCATCTTGATCGTGGAATTTGCCAATCAACGGCTGCGGGAAGGCCTGGCGCTGGATGCCGCCATCCGAGAAGCCTCGATCAGCCGTCTGCGGCCGATCCTGCTCACCGCCATCTCCTCATTGGCGGGCTTCCTGCCGCTGCTGCTGGCCAGTGGTGCCAGCGCCAGCAGCCGGATCAGCATCGGCACGGTGGTGTTCTTCGGGCTGCTGGTAGCCACGGTGCTGAGCCTGTTTGTGGTGCCGGGGGTCTACCGCCTGATCAAGGGCTGGGAGCTGGCACGGCCCCAGCGCCGCCTGCATGGAGGGCAGCATGGCTGAACCCCAGTGCCTCGCGATGCCAAGCGGCCTGAAAGTGGTCATCAGCACTGCCGCACTGGCCAGCCTGGTGGCCGGTTGCAGCCAGCCGGGAGCCAGGCCGCCGATGACGGTGCAGGCGGAGCGCCCGCGCCAGGAAGCCTTCGTGCGCAGCCTCGACACGGTGAGCACCCTCGAAGCCACGAAGGAGATCGAGCTGGCAGCTCAAGCCGGCGGGCGGGTGCAGCAGGTGCTGGTGCAAGGCGGCGACAGCGTGAGTGCCGGGCAGCTACTGGTGGTGTTGGATCAAACCCAGCTCAGGGCTGATGTAGCGGCCCTGCGGGCTACCGCCGAAACCGATGCCCTCGCTTACCAGCGCTACGCGGGGCTTGTGAGCCAGGGGGCCGCCACCGCGCTGCAACGCGATGAGGTGCGGGCCAAGGCGATCGGCTCCCAGCAGGCCCTGCGGGCCAAGCAGGCCGATCTGGCCTACAAAGACGTGCGCGCGCCGATCAACGGGGTGATGGGCGATGTGACGATCAAGCCCGGCGATGTGGTGCAGGCCGGAACGCCCTTCAGCCGCATCATTCGCAACAACCAGCTGCAGGCCCGCATCGACATCCCCGCCAACCAGGCCAATGCGGTGGCCAAGGGTCAGCGGGTGCAGCTGCTCGATGGCATCAACCCACGCCCCGTGGCCGAAGGGCGGATCAATCTGATCGATCCGGGCGTGAACAACGCCAGCCAGACCTTGCTCGCCAAGGCGACCATCGCCAACCCGCGCGGCCTGCTGCGCAATGGCCAACGCCTGCGCACCCGCGTGATCCTCGGGGCCGAACGCCAATGGGCCGTGCCCTTTGCGGCGGTGACCCGCAGCTTCGGCCAGAACTTTGTGTTCGTGGTGGGCACCCTCCAGGATCTGGAGCGGGATCCCGGCAAGGCCGATCTCTCCGCCCTACGCCGCCTGCCGAAAGGAACCCTGCTGGCCCTCCAGAAACCCGTGACTCTCGGCCCGCTGCAAGGGGATCTCTACCCAGTGCTCTCCGGTCTGAGCGCCAACGATCGGGTGATCCTCAGTGGCAGCCTGGGGCTTCGCCATGGCAGCCCGGTGAAGCTGAAACCCTGAGGGCGACGGCTCACTCACGCCTCGGGGCACCGCGCCGCTGGGCGAGCACCTGCTGCACCTCACGCCAGCTCACGCCGTGGTGGGCTAGGGCCACCTGCAGGTGAAACACGATGTCGGCCGCTTCACCGGCGATCTCAGCGGCGTTGTTGTCTTTGCAGGCCATCACGAATTCGGCGCTCTCCTCACCGATCTTCTTGAGGATGCGGTTGTCGCCACCGTCGAGCAGCTTGTTGGTGTAACTACCGGGCTCGGGATGGTCACGGCGGCCCTCGATCACCCGCATCAGTTCCGTGCACACATCGGCCGGCGGCGCGGCGGCGGCGGCACCTCCAGCGCTGGGGGCGGGGCCGTCGTCGTAGAAGCAACTACGGGCGCCGGTGTGGCAAGCCACATCACCGCTCTGCTCGATCGTGAGCAGGAGTACGTCGGCATCGCAGTCGTATCGCAGGCCTCGCAGGCTCTGGGTGTGGCCGCTGGTGGCACCCTTGTGCCAGAGCTCCTGGCGTGAACGGCTCCAGTAGTGCACCTCACCGGTGGCAAGGGTGCGCTCGATCGCCTCGCGATTCATCCAGGCCACCATCAGCACGGCGCCATCGAGCCAGTCCTGCGCCACCGCGGGGATCAGGCCGGCGTCGTTAAACCGAAGCGCGTCGATCAGGGCGGGATCCGGGAGCTGAAATGATGCCTGCAAGGGCTGCCGATCCATCTCCACCGATCCTCCCGCAACACCGACCAACTCCGAAATCAGGCCCGGGAATGAGCGCCGCCTTCACCTGCACGAAGACCTTCAGCGGCTATCCCTGTTGCCATCGCCAGTGGCGCCATCCCGGCCACTGCCGCTTCGTGCACGGCTACAGCCGCAGCTTCACCCTCTGGTTCAAAGCCAGGGAACTGGATGTGCATGGCTTCGTGGTGGATTTCTCCAGCCTCGAGGCCCTGCAGCGGCAGCTGGCCGAGCAGTTTGATCACACCTTTTTGGTGAACGCCGACGACCCGCTGCTCGAGCAGTGGCAGTCCTTACACGAGCAAGGCGCGCTCGACCTGCGGGTGATGGACAACGTGGGAATGGAAGCGAGCGCCGAGCTGGTGTGGCACTGGGCCAATCAACTGTTGGAGCAGCGCGAAGACGGCCGCAGCTGCTGCTGGAAGGTGGAAGCGCGCGAAAACGAGAAGAACGCCGCCTGTTTTGAAGCGGTGCCGCGGTGGTTCGTGTGACAGCCCTGTGGCGGAGAGCCCACACAACTGTCCAGTTCGTGATCGGCACTGGAAAGTTGACCTAAGGTCCGGCGTCGTTCCTGGCGGAAGTCGCCTCCGATGGCGCTTCGTCTCCACCCAGCCGTTGCTGCAATCACTGCCCTGCAACTGATTAGCGCCGAGGCCGTGGCACAACCAGCGAACGCCTCCACCACCCCCGCGTCCGGGGTGCCTGCGCTGTATCCGAGCAAGGCACTGGCCGAGCGCGCCGCCAAGGAGCACTTCCAATGCAGCGGAGCACATCCGATGGGCCATCAGTGGATGCCCTGCAGCAGCCATCCCAGCCCCGCCCACCACTCCAGCTCGCAGCACTGAACACGATGGGCAGCTGCGGCAATCCACCCAAACGCCTGGCCATCGGTATTGCCCCACTGGGCATCATTTCGATTGGCGTGGTGCCGATGGGTGTGGTGAGCATCGGCGTGGTGCCGATGGGGGTTTTCAGCCTGGGTGTGGTGGGCATGGGCGTGATCAACGCCTGCGTGGTGGGCATGGGAGTGCTCGTGGCTGGCGTGAATGCCATGGGCGTGTGGAGCTTCAGCCCCAGCGGCCAGCACTTGCACCGCAGCAGCCGCCCCGCCCTGGAAACACCGATGGCCTACCCCAGCAAAGCCGTGGCCCTTGAGAAGGCCAAGGCCATGGGGTGCAGCGGAGCTCACGCCATGGGGGCGCTGTGGATGCCTTGCTCAGAACATCCGAGCAATCCGTAGAGCCGTCGCATAGACAACAGACAGGTCCAGCGCGTCGCAACTTAAGATTTGCTTCCAATTTGCATCGCGGACGTTCATCCCGCGGAAGCCTGTTGCCCATCGCCCTTCTTCTGCCTGCTCTGCAGCTGCTCCACCCCATGCCCGGGGTGATCACCCAAGGAGTGCGAGAGGGCCATCCCGCCGTCGACATCGCCTGCATCACGGGCACGCCAGTGCGCGCCGCCCATGACGGCCACGGCTCCGTGCGGCGCAGCCGCACCCACGGCACCACCTTTGAGCTGCGGGGAGCCGATGGGCTGGAAACCAGCTACAGCCATCTGCACACGGTGATGCCCGCCGGCCACTACCAACGGGGCGATCAGATCGGCACCTGCGGCAACACCGGCATCTGGAGCAGCGGGCCTCACCTCCACTTCGAAAGCAACCGCCCCGAACTGCTGAGCTCCCTACTCGTGGAAGAGGCCCCCACCACGCTGCCGATCGCTCAACGCCAGCTGCCGTACGCCATCGGCGGCTCGCCAGATGCCCTGAAGACACGGCCATGATGCGCGCCTGATCCGCGGCTACCCGGCGTGGCTGAACCCGATTGAGCAGGCTGGCCACCATCTGGGCCATTTTTCAAGGGCTGCTGCTTGAGGCGCTTCCGTTTCTGCTGATCGGCGTGCTGATCGCAGGGCTTGCCCGCTGGATCGCCCCGGGAGGCCGCTGGCTGCAGCGTTTACCGAGCCAGCCACTGCTGGCTCCGCTCACCGGCGCCGCCCTGGGCTTTGCGCTGCCGGCCTGTGAGTGCGGGAATGTGCCGGTGGCGCGGCGGTTGTTGGCCGGCGGCGCTCCACTGGGCTCCGCCTTGGGCTTCCTCTTCGCGGCGCCGGTGCTCAATCCGATCGTGCTGGCCAGCACCTGGGCCGCCTTTCCGGATCAGCCCTGGCTGCTGGCGGCGCGGCCGCTGGCGGCTCTGCTTCTGGCCCTGGCCCTGTCTGCCCTGTTACAGCAATGGCCTGAAGGGCAACTGCTCGAGCAGGCACTGCTGGAGGAACGGCGCCTGAGCCAACCCCTGGTGGAGGTCGGGCTGCTGGAACGTCGCAGCGGCCTGGTGGGGGCCGCTCCAGCCGCACCGCCGCCGCCGCCGGAGCGGCCAAGCCTGACCACGGTGCTGGAGCACAGCAGCCGGGAATTTCTCGATCTAGCCGGCCTGCTGGTGCTGGGCAGCGCCCTGGCTGCGGTGGTGCAAACCCTGCTGCCGCGCACCTGGTTGCTGGCGGTGGGCGGTGCTCCCACCATCTCCGTGCTCAGCCTGATGCTGATGGCTGTGGTGGTGTCGGTGTGCTCCAGCGTGGATGCCTTCCTCGCGTTGGGGTTTGCCGCTCAGATCACCCCCGGTGCCCTCTTGGCCTTTCTGGTGCTGGGGCCCGTGGTGGATCTGAAGCTGCTGGGTCTGTTTGGTGTGGTGCTGAAGCCGCGAGCCATTGCGCTCACGGCGGCTGGCGCCTCTGTGGTGGTGCTGCTAATTGGGCAATGGGTGAATCTCTGGCTGCTTTGATCCGCCCGCTGGCCCTGGCTCTCTGGGGTGCCGTGCTGCTGGTGAGCACCCTCACAGGTCGGCTGGAACTGCTGCTGCGCGGGGTGTTTCATCCGCTGGTGGGGCTCAGCGGCGTGGTGCTGCTGGCGATCGCCCTGCAACAAACGCTGCAGGGCCGGCGCGAGCGGCGCTGGAACCGCAGCTGGGCCTTGAGCGGCCTGCTCGCGATCGCTGTGCTGCTGGTGCCGCCCAACCCCTCCTTCAGCGATCTGGCCTCCAACCGCAACAGCGATCTCGGCAGCGAGGTGGAGCTGGATTTCCTGCTGCCGCCGGGCCAGCGCAGCCTCACCGACTGGGTGCGCCTGCTGCGCAGCCAGCCCGATCCACAGCTTTACGAAGGCGACCCCGTGCGCATCAGCGGTTTTGTGCTCACGCAGCCCGATGGTCCGCCCCAGCTTGGGCGCTTGCTGGTGCGCTGCTGCCTGGCCGATGCCACACCGATCGGGCTGCCTGTGCGCTGGCCAAAGGGCTTCAACCCAAAGGCCGACCAATGGCTGGCGATCGAGGGCCGCATGGGCGTGGAGAACGAGGCGGGGCAGCAGCGCAGCGTGGTGCTGCCGGAGCGCATCCGCACGATTCCGCGGCCCGCCAGACCGCTCGAGCCATGAATAAACCAGCCATGCTTCTAGCCGCTGGCGGACTCTTAGCCCTCGTGCAGCAGCAGTTGTTGCTGCAACGCCCACCCAGGCTGCTGGAGCTGCACTCGAGCACCGCCAGCTCAGGGCCGGCAGCCCTGTCGCTGCGCTTCAGCCGCCCGATGGATCGCGCCAGCCTGGCGGCGCGCAGCCAGCTGCAGCCAGCCCTGCCCCATCAATGGCTGGGGGCGACCAACCCTCTACGACTGCTGCTCGCCGCCAATCAGCCGATCACCGGAGCGATCCAGGTGCTCATCAGCGGTGTGGATCAACGGGGCCTGGCGCTGCGGCCACAGCGCTGGAGCTGGGACCCCAGACCGCGGCTGCTGGCGGTGGTGCCCAAGGGCAGCGGTGAACAACTGCAACTGCTCCAACGTGATGGACGCTGGCAGCCACTCACCCCGGAATTCGAGCGGATCACCGCGGTAACCCCGCTGGGGGATGGATCGGGCATCGCCCTGGCCAGCCGCAACGATCAAGGTGAGCGGCTGTGGCTGCTGCCGCTGCAGCAGAGCGCCCTGCAGCGCGGCAGCCAACTGGGTAGCAGCGCTGTGAAAGCTGGCCCCCTACGGGCGCTGCTGCCGGAGCCGTTGATCTTCACCCACCTGAGCAGCAACCAGCGCGGCGATCTGCTGGTGCAGTGGAGCGCCCAGGCCCTGGGCCGCTCGATCACCAGCTTCTGGCCCCGCCAGGGCAACCGCCAACAACTAGAGCTGGAGGCCTCCGGCCCGATGCAGCTGCTGCCCGACGGTGGCGCACTAGTGATGCCCGAGCTGGAGGGGCTGAGCTTGCGCAACCTGCCCGGCAGGCCCGAGCGACGACAGCTGCTGCCGGGCAGCCGGGATCTGAGCAGCTTCTGCCCGGTGAGCGGGCGGGCGCTGCTGGTGCGGCACTGGCCTGATTTCCGGCGCTCTCTGGAGCTGGTGGAACCCGGTCAGCCGCCACGCCAGCTGTGGCTGGGCGGTGATGCGGTGCTGAGCACGGCCTGCGATCGCGGTGGTGAACGGGTGTGGCTGCTGGTGAGCCATTGGCGCGATGCCCAGCGCAGCCGGCTGCTGGAGATCAACCGCCAGGGGCGGATCGTGCGAACACGGGATCTCAACGGCTGGGAGGTTGAGCCCGGTGTGCCGATGGCCTACGACCCCACCCGTCAGCAGCTGCTGCTAACCCTGCGGCAACAGGGGCGCCCCGACGCGCAACCGGTGTTGATCCCAGTGCGGGATTTGGCTCTGCAACCGCTGGCAAAACCGGTGCGGCAGGCCCTCTGGCTACTTCCGGGCTAGCTGCAACGGCAACAGCAGCAGGCACAGTACCCCGATCAGCGGGCCTGGCGGCAGGTTGATCCAAGGCTGAATCGCCAGCAAAAAGCCGCCCCCGCTCAGCAGCATGCCCAGCAAGGCTGATCGCCACAGGGCCTGGCGCAGGCTCGTGGCACCAGGAAGAGCGAGCAAAGCCGGTGCGCCCATCAAGCCGATCACCAGCACCACCCCAACGGCCGTCATTGCACACACCACCGTGAACGCCGTAACCAGGGTGAGCAGCAGCCGCAGGCGCCGCACCGGCAACCCGGCACTGGTGGCCCCGAGGGGATCAACCCCCAGATACACATAGTGGTGATACCGCCAGAGCAGCAGCAGCAGCATGGCCAGCAGCGCCAGCAGGCTGCGCACCAGATCGGCCGGTGCCGCTGCCAGCAGATCCCCAAACAGCACGGCTTCGAGATCGACGCGGATGCCCAGCAGGGGAATCAGCAGCACCCCCAGCCCTAAAAAGCCCGCCAGCACGGTGTTCAGCACGGCTTCATCACCGGGTTGTCCTGGGCGTGAGGCACCGCTGAAGCGCTCCGCCAGCAGTGCCCCCGCCAGGCCACTGATCGCACCCCCGACCCCCGGATCGATGCTGAGCGCCACCGCCAGGGCCAGCCCGGGCAGCACGGCATGCGACACCAGGTTCACCAGAAACAAGCGCCGCTGCACCAGCAGCACGGTGCCCGTGAGCGGGCAGAGCCCACCCACCACCAACGCCACCGCAAGCGGCAGCAGCCACCACACATGCTCCATAGGATCAGGGCCTCCCGCCCCGCTGGTTCGGCCATGCCCTCCCAGGTTGCCGCCTCAGGCGATCGCCAGCAGCTGCTGCTGGAGCAACTGAAGCTGGCCGATCGGGAACTCTCCGGCCAAGACCTGCACGCCCTGCTGCGCCAGAGCCCCCAGGCCATGGGACTGGCCACGGTGTACCGGCACCTGCGCCAGCTGCAGCAGCGGGGCTTGATCCGCTGCCGCCATCTCCCCAGTGGCGAGGCCTTGTTCGCGCCGGTGGAGCGCGATGAACACCACCTCACCTGCGTGGATTGCGGCACCACCTTGGTGCTGGAGCACTGCCCGATGCACAACGTGCAGCTGCACGGCGATCAGGCGGAGGGGTTTCAGCTGCTTTTTCACACCCTGGAATTCTTCGGGTTGTGCCGCAACTGCCAGGAGCGCCAGAGCGCCTAACCGCAGCAGTGGTTGCCCACCCGCAGATCGCCCAGGGCCTGGCGCACCTGTTGGGGCGTGCCGTCAGCCAACAGCCGGCGATCGAGCACGAGCACCCGGTCGTAGGCGTCGAGGTCGCGTCCCCAGTCGTGGCTGCTCACCAGCAGGGTGAGCCCGGCATCACTGAGCTGACGCATCACCCGCAGCAACTCTGTGCGCGAGGGCGGATCGATGGCAGCGCAGGGTTCATCCAGCAGCAGCAGCCGCGCCGGTTGCACCAGGGTGCGCGCCAGCAAGGCCCGCTGCTGCTGACCGCCCGACAACTGATCGAGACGGCGCCCGGCGAGCCCCATCAGTCCGACCCGCTGCAGCGCTGCCTCCACATCGCAGCAACCCGGGCGCTGGCCGGCTAAGCGGCCCAGTGCCACCAAGGCCCGCACCGTGATCGGAAACCCCCAGGCGATCTCACCGCGCTGGGGCATCAAAGCGAGCTGCTGACGCGCCAGGGCGGGGGTGAGGGGAAGGCCCTCCCAGGTGATGGAGCCAGCCGCAGGGCTCAGTTGCCCCTCCAGGGCCTGAAGCAGGGTGCTCTTGCCAGCCCCATTGGGCCCCACGAGAGCGGTGAGGCTGCCGGGCTGCAAGGTGAAGGAGAGCTGATCAAGCACCAGCTCCGGCCCGCGGCGCACACACAGCTGATCAACGCTGAGCACCGCTTCAGGCTTCACTCACTCCAAGCTAATAAGCAGGCGCGCTTGAATCGACGCGCAGCAAGAACCCGGTTGATGTTGCGCCCCATCGTTGCCCTGATGGGAGGCGCCGCCATGCTCGGGGCATCGGCGGGTTCCGCTTGGGCGCAAGCAGAGGGCCAACTGCTGCAACCGAATGACTGGGCTTACCAACGGCTAATCGCCCTACGCATCCAGCACGGCTGCTCCACAGCCGCTTCAGAAGAACAGCTGAATCAGGGGTTCGCCATCTCCCGTTTCAGCGCTGCCGCACTGCTTCAGGCCTGCCTGCCGCACCTCAGCGGCAACACCAGCGAACGCGCGCTGTTGCTGCGGCAGCTCGGGCAGGAGCTCCAGCAACTCGATCAACAGGTGGAGACCCTGGAGGCCACGCAGTTTTCGCCCACCACCAAGCTCAAAGGCCTGGCCAGCTTGGTACTGGGAGGCAACCGCTTTGAAGGCAGCGACAGCGCCGCGGTGAGCAGCAGTCGCTCCAACTTCGGCGCCACCACCTTCAACTACGACCTCAAGCTCTACCTCGACACCAGCTTCACCGGACAAGACCTGCTGCGCGCTCGTTTGCGCAGCGGCAATTTCGATCGGGTGAGCAACAGCTTCTACGGGGCTGGCCCCAGCAAGTTATCGATCCTGGAAACAGCCTTCCAGGAGCAATCGGGGCCCGACATCGTCTCGGTGAACCGGCTCTACTACCAATTCCCGTTGGGCAAGGGATTCACCGCTACCGTTGGGCCGCGGATCGGCCAACTGGATCTGTTCGCTCTCAGGCCCAGCATCTACCCGGCCGAAACCATCCTCGATGTGTTCACCCTCAAGGGAGCACCAGCGGCCTACAACTTCAAGCTGGGCACCGGTGCCGGGTTGTGGTGGCAATCCCCGGGCGGGTTCAGTGTGAGCGCCAACTATGTGGCCGGCAACGGACGCGATGGCAATCCCAGCGAGGGAGGCATCGGCACCGCACATTCGGGCAGTACTGGCAGTGTGCAACTCGCCTACAGACAGCCGCAATGGGCCGTTGCAGCCGTGGTGAGCTCCGTGCAGAACCAGGGAGGAGGGATCACCTACGCCACCAACTTCACCTTGAACAGCCTCAGCAATCCCGGCCAAACCACGGCATTTGGCCTGAGCGGCTACTGGCAGCCGCGGCAATCCAGCTGGGTGCCTTCGATCAGCGCTGGCTGGGGCTTCAACCGCACCGATTACGCCTCAGAAGTGGAGCGACAAGGGCTGGTGGCCAATAGCCAGTCGTGGAGCGTGGGCCTGCAATGGAAAGACGCGTTTGCCCCAGGCAACGCCTTGGGCATGGCTGTGGGGCAGCCGATCTTTGCCACTTCGCTGTATGGGGGCGACACCCCTCGTGATGGCAACACCGCCTGGGAGTGGTGGTACAAATTTCAGCTGAGCGACAACATCGCTGTGACCCCAGCGCTGTTTCTGCTCAGCCGGCCGTTGGGCGCAGACACCAAGGCGGGCGAAAGCTTTCGGCAACTCGGCGCCCTGCTCAAAACAACCCTGCGCTTCTGAGAGCCATTATCGTTTCCATTCGAAATGGGCTTAAGCATGCGGCGAACCGCAGCGGTGTTACTGGCACCACTAGCTCTGGCGGCGGTTCAGGCCTGCAGCCCAAGCTCCCAGGTGGATGTGATCGCCGCCGATGGCGCCCTGTGTGACATCACCCGGCGACTCGCGGCGAGCAGCCTGAAGGTGGACTGCCTGCTGGGCCCAAGCGACGACCCCCATCAGCTGCAGCTCACGCCCGCCCAGACCCGCCAGATCAACCAGGCCAAGCTGCTGCTGATCAACGGCTATGGACTCACCCCAGCCCTCGACAAGCTCAGCCGGGCCGTGAAGGTGGCGGAAATCGCGGTTCCAAACAGCCCCAATCTCAACGATGGCGGCCATGGCGACAAGCACAGCCAGGCCGAACACGAGCACAACCACGCCCACGAAGACGACGGCGAAGCGACTCACTTGCATGGCGACCAGGATCCCCACGTGTGGCACGACCCACGCCAGGCCGCAGCGATGGTGAAGCTGCTGAGCCAAAAGCTCGAACAGCTCAACCCGCAGGCCGCTGCGCAGATCCAGGCACGATCCGAAGCGATGCAACGCAGCCTGAACGCCCTCGATCGCTGGAACCGGGAGCAATTCAGCACGGTCCCGCCGCCGCGCGTTCTTGCCAGCGGACACCGGGCCTTCGCAAGCCTGGCCAGGGCCTATCAACTCAAGGAACTGCCGGTGATTGATGCCACCAGCACGAGCGAAGCGCTACGGCCTCAGGCCTTGGCCAACGTGGTGGCCGCGTTGCGCAACCAGGGCGCGCGCAGCCTGTTCGCCGAACAAACGCCGGCCAGCAAGGCACTGCTGCGGATCAGCAGCCTCAGCGGTGTGCCGCTCGCCAGCCAACCCCTGCGGGCCGACTCCGCCGGAGACAACTTGATAGCGACTCTCACCACCAACACCTGCCTGATCGTGAACGCCCTGGGGGGACGCTGCAACGAAGCCAGCGCCGTTGCACTCGTGGCGAGCTGGAACGCCATCCGCTGAGCCTCCGGACCAGCAGCGGTAGCAAAAAGGACATCAGCAGGTGCCGACCCCGCCCACGACGGAGCGACAGCACACAGAGCACCTACGATGCGATTGATTCTCAACAGCAACGCATCGCCGCACCATGGCTCAGCAGATCGGCTGTCACAGCGATGAGGCTCCCAAGACCCGCGCCGCCACGGAGCACAGCAAGAAAAAGGGCTGCAAGAAGAAAAAGTGCTCCCACTGGAAGGGCGGCCAGTGCCGCTGCGGCCGCGACTGACGCGAGCTCAGCCCGCCTCGCCGGCTTGCGGCCCTCCTCCCATGCCTCCTTTCACATGGGCGAGGGCCGTTCCCTCGAGAAACTGCTGATCCAAGAGCAACAGAGCCGCGCTGTTGTCACCAGCCAAACGCAAACGCTTGCACACGAATCGCGCTTCCGCCTCTTCCTGCAACTGCTCAGACACGAACCAATCGAGCATCGCTGTTGCACTGCGTTCGCCCAAGCCCTCCGCCAGGGTGTAGAGGTGATGAATGGAGGCGGTTACGCCCTTCTCCAGGTCATAGACGTCGTCAAATAACGCCTGAACGGAGCTCCAATCACGCTGCGGAGCCTCGATCGTGGGGAGCTCCACATCCTGATCACTATCCACCAGATAAGCGATCATCCGGGAAGCATGCCCCCGCTCTTCATTGCTCTTGGTGAGCATGTAAGAGGAGAAGCCCACCAGGTCTTTTTCCCGCAACCAGATCGACATCGCCAGATAGGTATGGCTGGCCTGAAACTCCGCAGCGAGGTGGTTGTTGATGGCCCGGGTGAGCTCCTTCATCCTCAAAGCGTGAGTGGATGGGCGTGTTCTAGCGCGAGCCGAACGCTCCTCCGCAGCTGCGGCACAACGGGCGGTAGCGAATGGTGCAATCGCTGGTCAGCTTTCCAGCAGGCTGCGCAGCATCCAGGCTGTCTTCTCGTGAATCTGTAGACGTTGCGTCAACAGATCGGCGGTGGGCTGATCATTGGCTTCATCCGCGGTGGCGAACACACCACGAATCGTGCGGGCCACGGCCTCATGACCCTCCACCAGCTCGCGCACCATCTCCATAGCCGTCGGCACTCCCTCACTCTCGGGAATCGACGACAAGCTGCCGTAGATCCTGCCTCCAAACGGCGCCTTGTGGCCCAGAGCCCGGATCCGCTCGGCGATCTCGTCGAGCGCTGTCCACAGCTCGGTGTACTGCTCCATAAACATCAGATGGAGCGTGTTGAACATCGGGCCCGTCACGTTCCAATGGAAGCCGTGGGTCTTGGCGTAGAGCACGGTGCTGTCGGCCAGTACCCGCCCCAGGCCCTCAGCAATCTGGGCGCGCTGATCAGCGGGGATGCCGATGTCGATGGGGGGTGCGACCGCCATGGGGTGCTGGGTCTAGGGCTGTTTCCGTTCTAGGGGGGTTGGCACGGGGTGTCAGCCGCAACCATCCGGCGAGCTCGCGGATCAGACTGGACGCAGCCCTGATCCACGGATCCACGTGACCGCCAGCGCGACCGACCTCGCACCCACACCTTCTGCCCAGGCCAGCCCACTGCCGGTGACCATCCTCACCGGCTTCCTGGGGGCCGGCAAAACCACGCTGCTCAACCACATCCTCAGCAACCAGCAGGGTGTGAAAACGGCCGTGCTGGTGAACGAATTCGGTGAGATCGGGATCGACAACGATCTGATCATCGCCACCGGCGAAGACATGGTGGAGCTGAGCAACGGCTGCATCTGCTGCTCCATCAATGGCGAGCTGCTCGATGCGGTGTATCGGATCCTCGATCGCCCCGATCCAGTGGATTATCTGGTGGTCGAGACCACCGGCCTGGCAGACCCACTGCCCGTGGCGATGACGTTCCTGGGCAGCGATCTGCGCGATGACACCCGCCTCGATTCGATCATCACGCTGATCGATGCGGAGAACTTCAGCGATGAGATTCTCGATGGCGAAGTGGCCCGCGCCCAGGTGGTGTACGGCGACATCCTTTTACTGAATAAGTGCGACCTGGTGAGCGAGGAGCGGCTCACAGAAGTGGAAGGCCGGCTACGAGAGATCAAAACCGACGCCCGCATCCTGCGCTCGGTGAAAGGCGATGTGAGCCTGCCGCTGCTGCTGAGCGTGGGGCTGTTTGAAAGCGACAAGGTGGCCGCGGAGCAGAACCACGACGACTGCGACCACGACCACGGCCACTGCGTGCATGACCACGGGCATGACCACGCCCACGATCATCACGACCACAGCAGCTGCGATCACGACCACGGCCATTGCGAACACGACCACGCGGAGGGTCACCAGCACGGTCACAGCCACGACCACAGCCATGGCCATGACCACAGCCACGGCAATCCGGATCATCTGGCGATGGAAGGCTTCACCTCGCTCTCGTTCAGCAGCGAAGGCCCCTTCGCCCTGCGCAAGTTCCAGAACTTCCTCGACAACCAGCTGCCTGCCGGCGTGTTCCGCGCCAAAGGCATCCTCTGGTTCAACGAAAGCGACAAGCGCCACGTGTTCCACCTGGCCGGCAAGCGCTTCTCCATCGACGACAGCGAGTGGGGTTCAGCCGCCGAGCGCAAAAACCAGCTGGTGCTGATCGGCAAAAACCTCGACCATCCCCAGCTGCGCAAGCAGCTCCAGGCCTGTGTGGCCAAGGATGCAGGCAAAGGCTTCGCCTGAAGCGATACTGCAAATAGCGGTTTCCCGGATTCAGCCCGGGGAGGCAACGAGGAAAGACCGGTGCAGGGCCTATGCCCCACTCCGGCACTGTCCCGCAGCTGTGATGAAGCCGGCTTCAGCTCGCTTCTCAGTCAGAACGCTCGCCGCTCCTCGATCCATTCACCCCCTCAGCACCGGCGCGGACCGGCCCTGCCCATGCCCAACAAGCTTTCCCGCTCTCTACTGATCAGCAGCGCCGCCGGCTTCGGCCTCAGCCTGCTCTCAGCCCTGCCCGCCGGCGCCCATGGCAGCGCTGATGCCGGCGTGATGGCCGGGGCCCTGCACCCGCTGCTGGGGCTCGATCACCTGCTGCTGCTGGTGGGTGTGGGCCTGACGGCCGCTCGCTTCGGCCCCCTGCTGCTGGGCTTTGCCCTTGGTGGAGCCGTGCTGGGCAGTGTGTTCGGCAGCTTCGGTGGTCAGCTTCCGGCCGCGGAAGTGCTGGCAGCCCTGGCCGTGAGTGCCGTGGGCGCAGCGCTGCTGCTGAGCAACAAACTGCAGAAACCCCTGCCGGCGCTGGCCAGCGTGCTGGGGAGCGCCGTGGCGGTGCACGCCATGCTTCACGGCCAAGAGGCCAGCGGCACCGCCAGCTGGTGGCTGGGTGCCCTGATGGCCTCGGCCCTTTGCATCGGCTTGAGCTTTGCTGCAGGACGCCAGCTCAGCCTGCGCCAGAACCAACTAGCGGCTGGCCTTCTGGTGCTGCTCGGTGGTGTTCTCGCCCTCGCACCGCTGTAACAGCAGCAATTGCAACACCAGCGCTGGACGATGCCGCTAGCGTGCGGTGAATCGCGTCCAGCGCCTTGGCCGATCTGCTCCTTCTCACTGCAGTGATCACCCTGGCCGGGGTGATTGCCTGGCTGGCTGCTGGCTCCGACGACGACAACGGTGGCGGCGGCCTGATGCAGCCCGTGCTGGTTCCCGTGCGCTCAAACCGTTACCGGGGTTGATTCGGCAGCCGAGCAACGTGGGCATAGCGCTCGCACATTGAGCACGCACTCCAGCAGACGGAATCCATGCAAACCCGCCGCCTGCTCACCAGCTGAGAGCACCGCTTCGCTCTCGAATTCCTCGGTGTGGCCGCAGCGGACACACACCAGGTGGTGATGGTCGCGGTGGTCGTCATCACTGGCCAGCTCGAAGCGGCGCCCGCCCTCGGGCAGCTCCAGCTCCCGCAGCAGCTCCATCGAACTGAGCAAGCGCAGGGTGCGATACACCGTGGCCAGGGAGACACGCTCCTCGGCCCGCAGCAGCCGTTGGTGCACCTCCTCAGCGCTGAGGTGGGTGCCTTCGCCCAGGCGCTCAAACAGAGACAACACGCGCTGCCTCTGCGGCGTGAGCCTCTGGCCACGGCCATGCAGGCTGCTGCGCAGCGCCTCAGCGGGAAGATCGGGCGCCGGGACGGCAGGCATCAGCGAACGGTCGGCGCTGTTCTCAACAGTAACGCCTGTTGCGAACCCCCGCCAGATCAGCCCGGGCCGTGAGCGCCGCCAGTAGATCCGCCAGGGTGCTCACCAACCGGTAGCTGATCACCACCGCCAGCAACGGCGCTTCCGGCACCACCACCGCCAGGCGGATCAGCAGCACCGCTTCAAACACCCCCAAGCCGCCAGGAGCACCCGGCACCACCAGGCCGGCCGTCCAGGCCAGGGCGAAGCCGGCCAGCCAGCCTCCCCAGCCGATCGCAAACGAGAGATCAAACGCCTGCACGCAGCAGGCAAACCCTGCAAAACGCAGCAACACGAACACCAGCTCCGCCAGCAGGGGCGGCCAGGGATAGCCCGGCAAGGCCGCGGGCAAGTCTTCAGGGGCAACCTCGAGCAGGCCGCGCGCCGCCAGCTGCCGGGCCCGCTGCTGCTCCAGCCGCAGCATCAGCGGATTGAGCCAGCGGGGCAGCAGCACCAGCAGCGGCAGCAGGCACAGCAGGCCCAAACCAGCCTGCCAGCCACCAAACGGCACCAACGCCAAGGCAGCCACGGCCGCCAGCAGCGGATCCAGCAACACGGCCACCAAGGCTTGGGGTGTGCGCAGCGGCGGCTCCTGCACTGGCGACTCGGGGCCGGCTGGCGCCTGCAGAGCCCGCACCCGCGCCAGCAGATGCCACACACCTCCGGGCAGGTATTTGCGCAGATTTGACACCAGGAAGAGCACCACAACCGCACTCCAGCGGGGCTGATGCCCCAGCCAGCGCAGCACCACGCCCCAGGCAGCCGCATTCGCCAGCAGGCTCAACAGGCTGAAGCCCACACCCAGCAGCAACCAACACCAGCCCTGGGCATCCAGGCTCAGCTGCAGCAACTGACGGCCGTGACTCACCAAGGCCGCTAGCAGAAAACCCGCGCTGGCCAGCGTGATCCACAGGCGTGCACCACCAGGCAGCGACAGCTCACGCCAACGGAGGCTGTTGATCATGGGCGGAGCTGGGGTGACGCAACACGCGGGGCCATCGCTGGCCCGTCCTGGTGATCGTCGTCGACCAGCGCAAGAACGGCCCGGCGCAGCCGGGCCATCGAGATGGCGTGGCGCTCGGCCAGCTCCGCGAGATCGTCGGCTTCGGGCTTGCAGATCCAGCTGCCATCCGGGCGACGCGAGCGCTTGATCCGGACTGGCCCCCAGGGGGTCTCCACCACGCCGTGCTCGCGCGGCAGCGACCAGCGCTGCAGCAACTGCTCCCGCACCCCCAAGCTGCTGCCATGGCGCCACCACACCTGGCGCAGCGCCAACGATTGTTCAGGCCGTGCGAGCACCGTGATCAAGCTGGCCGGCCGCCCCTTTTTCATCTGCAGCGCCTGGGCGAACACCTCCAGAGCCCCGGCCTGCCGTAACGCCTCCATCAAGAAGGCGAGGTCTTCTCCGCTGGCATCGTCGATCTGGGCCTGTTGCTGCAGCAGCGTTTCCTGGCGCTCCCCAGAAGCAGGGGTCTGGGGCTGGGCCAGCACCAGCCGCAACAGGTTGGCGCAATCAAGCTGGCGCGTTCCCAGGCCCACCCCCACCGCTTCCGGCACCAGCGCGGGCGCCTGAGCAAAGCGATCCGCCAGGGCTGCCATCAAGGCCATGCCAGTTGGCGTGGTGAGCTCCGCAGGCGGAAATCCTTCGCTGCTGGCCAGCGGCAGCTGCCGCACCCGCGCCAGCTCAAGCACCGCCGGAGCCGGCAGCGGTAGTTGCCCGTGGGCAGTGGACACGCGGCCATGGCCGGCGGGAGGCGGAGTGCAGATCAGCTCAGACACACCGAAATGCAGCAGACCAGCGCACACACCCACCACATCCACCAGAGCATCCACGGCACCCACTTCGTGGAAGTGCACCTGATCAGGACCTGTGCCATGCACCGCCGCCTCCGCCTCCGCCAGCAGGCTGAACACCGCCAGCACCCGTTGCTTCAGCTGAGGCGCCAGAGGGGCTTCAGACAGCTGCACACGCAGATCACCCCAGTGGCGGTGGGGCGGTGAAGGTTCGGTGAGCTCCACCTGCAGCTGCAGGCCGCGGAAGCCGGAGCTGCGCGTGGTCTGGATGTTGAGGTGGTAGGCATCGGCCAACCCCAGTGCCGCCATCGGTTCGTGAACCGCCGATGGCGGCAGGCCCAGATCCAGCAATGCCCCAAGCAGCATGTTGCCGGCGAGGCCCGTCGGGCAATCCACCAGAGCCAGCCGCGGCTGGGAGGGCATCACACCTGGCTCAGCAGGACGTCGGCCTGCTGATCGAGTTCGCTGCGGCGTTGGCGCAACCACTGCTCCACCTCGCGGCGGGCACGGCGCTGCTCCTGCTGGGCAGTGGCCACGTCATGACCGGAAAGGCCCCAAAGCCGGCCCAGCAGGGCACGGTCGTCGGCACCGCCGCGCGAGCCCCCATACACCAGTTGCTCAGCGATCATCCCGGCCTGGAGCACGCGGCTCCAGCGCCGCAGGTCTTCGAGGGCCAGCTTGGCGTGGGCCGGAGGTTCCAACTGGGTGCTGCCATTGGCACTGAGCCCCTCCCGCAAACAAGCCCGGCTGCCCACCAACACCTGCTTCACCGGCAGGTTGTTGTCGGCCGCCACCAACACATGGCCGGCCTCATGAATGGCGATGCGGCGCAGGCGGGCCGCACCAATCCCCGCCGGCAGGGCTTCAGCCAGCAGATGGCCGCCCAGGCCACCAAAGCGTGCGGCGTCCACTGTGAGCGCCACCATGCCGCCACCAGCGGCCAGGGCAATCAACCAGGGCGACAAACCCAGCGGTGGTCCCACCACTGCCAGCACCGTGACAGCCGCAACGGCCGCACCAGCGGAGACGGCCGCCGTGGAGCCCTGATCGGAGCCCGGGAAGCGCTCCGGAGCAGCCATGGTCAACGGCGCCCGTCGGGGCGACCACCAGGGCGCCCGCCGCCGCGCCCCTTGCCAGCCCGTTGGGGCACAGGCGCGATCACTTCGTGCTGCTCGAGCTGCAGCTGTTGGCCTTGGCGGCGCAGATCGAGGGAGACGAAATGGCGCAGGTGCTCGGGAGCGATCTCACCGCGCAACTGCAATTTGAACGGCGTTGGGCGGGAGCCATCGGCGCGCGGCTGCTGGCGGATCTTCACCACCAAATCGCCATCCTCCGGTCGGGTGTAAATCAGCTCACCACGCACCGAGAAGTAGCCATCGCCCTCGGGCAGGTCGTCGGTGGGGGCTACACCGGCATCCGCATCGGCCGCGCTTTGGGTGGCGATCTCGGTGGCCGCCAAGGTGCTGGGCTCCCACACGCCCACCAGCTGCAGGTGCAGCTTTTCGGGATCGCGGAAACGGGGATACGCCACCCACAGGTGGGGCTTGCTCAGGTCGAGATGGCGGCGCATCAAGGTGAGCACGCGGCCGAGCACCACGGCTTCGATCTCGGTGCCGTCTTCGGCTTGCAGGGTGCCGCGGGTGAGCTGCTCAGGGTCTTCGGGCACATAAGTCCCCCGCACCACACCGATGGCCCGGTACTGCATCGGTTCGGTGACCGGTGAAATGGGGTGCTGACGCATCGTGGCTGAAACCCTCTGGGCGCTCGTGGTGTCCATGGCCCGGCCGCCAATGTAACCAGCCCTTGCCATGGCCCCAGACTGAGGGCCATCCACGCGCCGCACCATGCCGCCTCGCGCCAGCATCAATGCCCGAGGACTGCTGCTCAGCCTTGGTGCGATCGCGGTGGTTGGCGGTTCACTGGCTGGTGGCTGGTGGCTAGGGCAACACAGCCGGGGAGCCAACACCAGCAGTTCTCAGGCGGCTGTTGAACGGCAGGCGGATCAATTGCGCCAGCGCCTGGCCGAGGGCACAGCCAGCGAGGCCGAGCAGCAGCGGCTGGTGCAACTGCTGCTGGTGTTGAACCAACAGGAGGAAGCCACCGCTCTGCTGGAACAACTCGCCGACCAGCAACCGAAACGCTGGCAGTTGCGGCTGCTGCTGGCGGAACTGCATCGCAACAACAACAAGCGCAGCGCGGCTGAGCGGGAACTGCGGCAGCTGCTCAACCTCAGCCCCGACCGGATTGAAGCCCTGCAGCTGATGACGCTGCTGCAATTCGAGCAGGGGCGTGGCAATGAAACGCAGGCTCAGCTCAAGGCTCAGATCGAGAAGGCGAGCAAACCGGCCATCCAGCCCCAAGTGCTGCCCCTGGGCTTGCTGCTCGGCGATTTGCAGCAACGGATGGGGCAAACCGCTGCGGCAGGCGCCACCTACACCAAGCTCTCGGCCGACTTCCCGCGCGATCCGAGACCACTTCTGGCCCTAGCTCTACTGCGCCAGGAACAGGGCGACACGAAGGCCGCCCAGGAGGCCTTGGCCCAAGCCCGCATCCGCCAGCCAGGGAGCAAGGACAGCCGCCTCGATCGGGTCGCCGCCAGCTGGGGCATCAGCAGCCTGCGACAGACCAAACCCACCACTGGAGCCACGCCGAATCAGCGCGATCCGATCCCCCAGGGCACTACGGAGCTTTCACCTGAGACGACGGACCGGGGGTCTGAGCCGCGTTCAGCTCCTTAAGAGCAGCATCGACCGCATCACCCGGAGGCGTGGCGTCATCCATCGCCGTGCCGCGACGGATCTTGTTCATCAGGTCAATGGGGTTGGTGCTGTCGAGGATCGAACCCTGTTTCGACGTGCCGTTGCTGCCGCCCGGGCCGTAGTCGTAGATCTGTTTCTCCTGAGTCGACATACCCCAGGAGCTGAGGTCCGCTCTGGCCACCTGAGCGCTGGTGGCGCCGATCAGCGTGAGCGCGAAGAGCCCGGCGCAGGCTGCAGCGCTATACCGAAGGGGGGAAGGGCGTCCCATCACCGTCCTGTGCGATCGCATGGTGCGAATCGTAGGAGGGCTATCCAGCTGTGGGGGACGCTGGGGCTGCTGACTGCGAACCGGGGCCTAACACCGAATAGCCCTGGATATCCCAACCTGGAGCGCATCCCATCGGTACACCCCGCGGCAATCCACCTATGCGCATCGCCAGCTGGAACGTGAACTCTGTGCGCACGCGGCTTGATCAGGTGCTGGCCTGGCTGGAGCAGCAGCAACCGGAGGTGCTCTGCCTGCAGGAAACCAAGGTGGCGGATGAGCTCTTTCCCCACAGCGCCTTCGAGCAACTGGGCTACAGCTGTGCGATCAGTGGGCAGAAGGCGTACAACGGCGTCGCCCTGATCAGCCGTCTACCGATGGACGACGTTCAGATCGGCTTCACCGCTCTCCTGCCGCACGACGCCGACGCCCCCGGCCTCAGTGAACAGAAACGGGTGATCAGCGCCCTGATCGATGGGGTGCGGGTGCTCAACCTCTATGTGCCCAACGGCAGCTCACTCACCAGCGAGAAATACACCTACAAACTAGTGTGGCTTGCTTGCCTGAAGCGCTACCTCGCGCAGCAAGAACAGCAGGGCGATCCCCTGTGCATGGTGGGCGACTTCAACATCGGCCCTGAAGCGCGCGACTTACACGATCCGGAGCGCCTGAGCGGCGGAATCATGGCCAGCGAGGCGGAGCGCCAAGCCCTCAGCGACGCCCTGGCAGGCCGCCTCACCGACGTTTTTCGCGTATTTGAGCCCAGCAGCGGCCACTGGAGCTGGTGGGATTACCGCAGTGGCGCTTGGGATCGTGACCAGGGCTGGCGCATCGACCACATCTACCTCTCGGAAGACCTTCTCGATTGCGCCACTGGCTGCATCATCGACAAGAACCCCCGGGGCAACATCCAACCGAGCGATCACGCACCTGTGGTGGTGAACCTGGCTTGGGAGGAGAGCGAGGAGAGCTCAGACGACTGGGAGTGAAACGCTGCTGCGCTCAAACCACGACAACTTCTGAAGGCAACTCCACTCCTTCGGCACGAAGTTCCACCTGACGCCGCAGCGATTCGCCGCAGGTTTTTGGCGTTGGGAACAACTTGCCCGGATTGGCCAGGCCATCAGGGTCAATCGCGCTGCGCACCAGCTGCATCGTGGCCTGATCGTCGGCGCTGAACATCCAATCCATGTAGCAACGTTTGTCGCTGCCGACACCATGCTCGCCGCTGATGCTGCCGCCAGCGTCGATGCAGAGGCGCAGGATGTCCGCGCCGAGGGCCTTCACCCGTTCGTTCACCCCCTCCTCACCAGCGCGGTAAAGGATGAGAGGGTGGAGATTGCCGTCGCCGGCATGAAACACGTTGGCCACAGCGAGGCCATGTTCGGCGCTGAGCCGATCGATCGCCGCCAACACGCCAGGAAGGGCCGTGCGCGGAACCACCCCGTCTTGCAGGTAGTAGCTGGGGAACTGGCGGCCCAGAGCTGAGATCGCACTCTTGCGGCCTTTCCACAGCCGCGCCCGCGCCTCCTCGCTCCAGGCCTCGCGCACCGCGCCGGCGCCAGCCTCCAGGCACAGGCGGCTGGCGATCTCCACCGATTCCTTCACCTCGAGCGGGTGGCCATCGAGCTCGATCAACAGCACCGCCGCGGCCTCGCGCGGGTATTCATCCACCCCGAAGAAATCATCCACAGCCTGGATGCAGGGGTTGTCCATCATTTCCATGCCGGCCGGCAGCACGCCGGCTCCGGTGATCAGGCGCACCGCTTCACCGGCCGCCTCCATCGAAGCGAAATCCGCCAGCAGCACCGCCACAGTTTCGGGGGTGCGCAGCAGCCGCAGCGTGATCGCCGTGGCGATCCCAAGCGTGCCCTCACTGCCGATAAACACACCGCGCAGATCCAGGCCCGGCATCTCCGGCAAGCCGCCACCCAGGGTGGTGATCGAGCCATCAGGCAGCACCACCTCCATCGCCAGCACGTGATTGCTGGTGACGCCGTATTTGAGGCAGTGCACGCCGCCGGAGTTCTCGGCCACGTTGCCGCCGATGCTGCAGGCCACCTGGCTGGAGGGATCCGGGGCGTAATAGAAGCCGTCGCCGGCAACGGCCCGGGTGACCCAACTGTTGATCACTCCCGGCTGCACGGTGATCCGTTCATTGGCCAGATCCACCTCCAGCACCTTGCGCATGCGGCTGGTGGCGATCACGAGAGCGGGCTGCTCCGCCAGCGCCCCACCGGAGAGGCCCGTGCCGCTGCCGCGGGCGATGAACGGCACCTCCAGCTCGGCGCAGAGCTTCACCACAGCCGCCACCTGCTCGGTGGTTTCCGGCAGCACCACCAAAGGAGGCTGATGGCGGTTGAGTGTGAGGCCGTCGCAGTCGTAGGCCAGCAACTCCTGACGCTTGGACACCACAGCCCGCGGCGGCAGCAAGGGCCGCAGGCGGCGTTCAAGCAAGCCCCAGTCAGGCGTCACAGGGTCGGGCGGTGGTGGCAAGACCTTAACGAGAGTTCCGCCGCTGGACTCTCGGGCCTGCAATTGCGTAAGGATGGTGCGCTCAAGCTCCCGTCTGCGGATTCCGTTTTGACCTCGGCACCTGTTTCGGCTCCCGTGCACAACACCACCCGGTCCCAGGAACTGTTCAGTGCCGCGCAGACGCTGATGCCCGGTGGCGTGAGCTCACCGGTGCGCGCCTTCCGCTCCGTGGGCGGGCAGCCGATCGTGTTCGACCGCGTCAAGGGCGCCTACGCCTGGGACGTGGACGGCAACCGCTACATCGATTACATCGGCAGCTGGGGCCCTGCGATCTGCGGCCATGCCCACCCTGAGGTGATCGGCGCCCTGCACGAGGCGCTGGAGAAGGGCACCAGCTTCGGCGCTCCCTGCGCCCTGGAAAACAAGCTGGCCGAGATGGTGATCGATGCCGTGCCTTCGGTGGAGATGGTGCGCTTCGTGAACAGCGGCACCGAGGCCTGCATGTCGGTGCTGCGCCTGATGCGCGCCTTCACCGGCCGCGAAAAGATCATCAAGTTCGAGGGCTGCTACCACGGCCACGCAGACATGTTCCTGGTGAAGGCCGGCTCCGGTGTGGCCACCCTCGGCCTGCCCGACTCCCCTGGTGTGCCGCGCACCACCGCAGCCAGCACCCTCACCGCTCCCTACAACGATCTGGAAGCGGTGAAGCAGCTCTTCGCCGAGAACCCCGGTGAAATCGCTGGTGTGATCCTCGAGCCCGTGGTGGGCAACGCCGGTTTCATCACCCCTGAGCCCGGTTTCCTCGAAGGCATCCGCGAGCTCACCAAGGAGAACGGTGCGCTGCTGGTGTTCGACGAAGTGATGACCGGCTTCCGCATCAGCTACGGCGGTGCCCAGGCCAAGTTCGGCATCACCCCCGACCTCACCACCATGGGCAAAGTGATCGGCGGCGGTCTGCCCGTGGGCGCCTACGGCGGCCGCGCCGACATCATGGGCATGGTGGCCCCTGCCGGCCCGATGTATCAGGCCGGCACCCTCAGCGGTAACCCGCTGGCCATGACCGCCGGCATCAAAACCCTGGAGCTGCTGAAGCAGCCCGGCAGCTACGAGCGCCTCGAGGCGATCACCAAGCGCCTGGTCGACGGAATCATGGATGGCGCCCGCAGCGCCGGCCTGCCGATCACCGGCGGCTCGATCAGCGCCATGTTCGGCTTCTTCCTCTGCGAAGGCCCGGTGCGCAACTTTGAAGAGGCCAAAGCAGCCGACACCGTGCGTTTCGGCAAGCTGCACCGCGCCATGCTCGAGCGGGGTATCTATCTGGCGCCCAGCGCCTTCGAGGCTGGCTTCACCTCCCTGGCCCACAGCGACGAGGACATCGACGCCACCATCGCCGCCTTCCGCGAATGCTTCGCAGCGGTGGCCTGAGCCCCAGCGATCCGCTTGTTGCCAGGCGGCGCGGCAGCGCCCGTCTGGCTGCAGCCGTGGCGGGTGCTCTTGCCCTGTTGGCGTCTTTAGGCCGCAGCAGTGATCCCGCCGCTCAGCGCCTGAACCCAGAGGCTCCGCTCACGCTCGGCGCCGCTTTGGCCCTCACGGGCAACGCAAACCTCTACGGCCAAGACCAGCGTATGGGCATCGGCCTGGCGCAGGGCTGGCTGCAGGCGCAGCCGCACCCCCGCCGGGTAGCGCTGCAACTGGAAGATGGCGCCTCCGATGAGCCCAGCGCCATCGCCGCCTTCAACCTGCTGATCCGCCGAGGGGTGATCGCTCTAATCGGCCCCACCCTCTCGCAGCAAGCCTTTGCAGCCGATCCGATCGCCCAGCGCCAGGGCGTGCCGGTGGTCGCCCCCTCCAACACGGCCAAGGGCATTCCCCAGATCGGTTCATTCATCAGCCGCGTGTCGGCGCAGAGCTCGGTGATCGCGCCGCTCTCCATTGATGAAGCACTGCGGCGCGAACCCAACACCCGCCGCGTGGCGGTGTTCTTCGCCCAAGACGACGCCTACAGCACCGCTGAAACCGCGATCTTCCAGAAGGTGCTGGCGGCCCGAGGCCTCAAGCCGGTGAGCATCCAGCGCACCCAGCTCGCCGACAACGACTTCCAGAACCCAATCACCGCCGCTCTCCAGCAACGGCCGCAGCTGGTGGTGATCTCAGCGCAGGCGGTGGATGGCGGCAACTTGATCCGGCAGCTGCGGGAGCTGGGTTACCGGGGCCAGATCGTGGTGGGGAACGGCCTCAACACGCCCAACATCTATCCGATCTGCCAGCGCTGGTGCGACGGCGTGCTGATCGCCCAGGCCTACAGCCCGGAGCTCAACACCCCGGTGAACCTCGCCTTCCGGCGCCTGTTCGCAGAGACCAATCAGGGCCGCACCCCGGGCCAGATAGCGGCCCAGGCCTGGACCGCCTACCAGGTGGTGTTTGAAGCGATCCAGCGGGTGCAGAAGCGTGGCGGGTTTGAGGGCCTCACCCTGGGCGAAGCGCGGCAGCAACTGATGAAGGAACTCCTCAGCGGCAGCTACGACACCCCCCTGGGACCGATCCGCTTCCGCCCTGACGGTGAAGTGGTGCAGGGGCGGTTTTATGTGGCCGAGGTGCGCATGGATGCCACCGGGCGCAACGGCCGCTTCACCCTGGTGCGCGAGCAGGAGCTGCCGGAGGGCACACCGTGATCGACGCGTTGCTGCAAACCCTCTTGAACGGCGCCGCCAGTGGCGGGGTGTATGCCCTGGTGGCCCTGGGCTACACGCTGATCTTCTCGGTGCTGGGGGTGATCAACTTCGCCCAGGGCGCTCTGTTCAGCCTCGGCGGGTATCTCACCTACCTGCTGCTCGGGGGCAAGATCGGCGTGAACGGTGCCCTGCCGGGCTGGGGTCTGCCGATCGGACTGCCGTTCTGGCTGGCCCTGCTGCTGGCGGCGCTGGGTTCGGGAGCTGTGGGCCTTCTGGTGGAGCGCGTCGCCTTTGCGCCCCTGCGCCGCCGTGGCGCCGAACCGCTGCTCTCGCTGATCACCAGCCTGGGGGCCGGCGTGGTGCTGGTGAACCTGCTGCAACTGCTGATGGGCGCCGAGGGCTACGCCTTCCCCCAAGCCGCGGACGGCCTGGCCCAGCTGCCGGAATCCCTGCTGCTCGGCGGCGGCCGCATCCGCACCATCCAGGTGTTACTGCTGGCAATCTCGGCGCTGGCGGTGGCCAGCCTCAGCCTCTGGCTGGAGCGAAGCCGCAGCGGCAAAGCGATGCGCGCCGTGGCGGAAGATCCCACTACCGCCACCCTGCTGGGCATCAACAGCTTGGCGGTAGTGCGCCTGGCTTTTTTGCTGAGCGGCATGCTCGCGGGGCTCGGCGGCGGCCTGATCGGCATGAGCGTGAGCCTGGCGGGCCCCTACTTCGGCATCAGCTATGGCCTCAAGGGCCTGGCGGTGCTGGTGCTCGGGGGCCTCGGCAGCGTGCCGGGCGCAATCGTGGGGGGGCTGGTGATGGGCCTTGCCGAAGCGCTGATTCCTTCGGAGGCCTCCGGTTGGCGCGATGCGCTGGCCTTCGCCATCCTGTTTGCCGTGCTGGTGCTGCGCCCCAGTGGGCTGTTGGGCCGCCGCCAGCTGGAGAAGGTTTGAAGTGATGGGAGAGGCGCTGTGATCGATAACGGCCTGCTGGTGCAGATGATCCTCGGGGCCCTGCTGGGGCTGTCGGTGTATCTGCCGATGGCGGCAGGGCAGCTCTCGCTGGCCACACCGGCCTTCTATGCCGTGGGCGGCACCCTGGCGGCACTGCTCTCTACCCAGAGCAACGCCCAGAGCGCGATCAGCCTCTGGAGCGTGCTGGGAGAAATGCTGCTGGCAGCAGCCCTCACAGCAAGCCTGGCACTGCTGGTGGGGCTGCCGGTGCTACGGCTGCGGGGCATCTATCTCGCCATCGCCACCATCGCCCTGGTGGAGATCGTGCGGGTGGCCATCCTCAATCTCCCCTTCACAGGAGGGGCCGCTGGCATCTTCGGCATCCCCCAACCGTTTCAACAACCCTTTGGGTATGTGCTGTTCAGCGGCGCTTTGCTGGCGGTGTGCGGCTGGCTGTTCCAGCGCCTGGAGGCGAGTCGCCTGGGGCGCTCGATGGCTGCAATCCGCGATGACGAGCTCGCCAGTCGCTGCATGGGCATCCACACCACCCGGGTGAAACTCACTGCCTTTGTGGCCAGCGCAGTGCTGGCGGGCATCACGGGCGTGATCGCCGCCCACTACCTCAACACCTGGAACGCCCGCCAGGGCAGCTTCGATGTGGCGATCACCACGCTCGCCTTCGTGATCCTGGGGGGCTCCCGCAGCTGGCTCGGACCCGTGATCGGCGGACTGCTGCTCACCGCCCTGCCGGAACTGCTCAGGCCGGTTGGCGATCTACGGCTGGTGCTGTTTGGTTTGGTGATTCTGCTAGGCCCGGTGTTCTTCCCCCAGGGGCTGATCACGCCGGCTCTGCTGGAGCGGCTGGGGAGGTGGAAGCCATGAGCGGCCGATCCAGCGCAGTGCCGTTGCTGGAGCTGCGGCAGATCAGCCGGCAGTTCGGTGGCTTGCAAGCCCTGAGCGAGGTGAGCTTCCAGGTGGAGCAAGGCGAGATCTTCGGCCTGATCGGCCCAAATGGCGCCGGCAAAACCACCCTGTTCAACCTGCTCTCAGGGGTCACCCCAGCCTCCAGCGGCACGATCCACTGGCGCGGCCAGGCGATGCAGGGGCTCAGCCCGGATCGCCACAACCGCCTCGGCATCGCCCGCACCTTTCAGAACCTGCGGCTGTTCACCGGGCTGAGCGTGCTCGAAAACGTGCTGGTGGCCCTGCATCGCCAGCCCCAGGGCGGCGGGCTCGATGCCCTGCTCAACACCCAGCGCTTCCGCCGCCGCCAAAGCGAGCTGCGCGAACGCGCCCTGCAATTGCTGGAGGAATTAGGCCTGGCCGATCAAGCCCATCGCCAGGCCTCAGGCCTGGCCTACGGCGATCGCCGCCGGCTCGAAATTGCCCGCGCCCTGGCCACCGCACCAGCACTGCTGCTGCTGGATGAGCCGGCTGCGGGCATGAACCCCCGTGAGAAAGAACAGCTCTGCGAGCTGTTGGCGCAGCTGCGCCAACGCCATCAGCTGACGCTGGTGGTGATCGAACACCATGTGCGTCTATTGATGCAGCTGTGCCAGCGGTTGGCGGTGCTGGATTTCGGGCGGTTGATCGCCCTCGGCACCCCCGAGCAGATCCAACGGGATCCGCGGGTGATCGAGGCCTACCTGGGAGGCAGCCGATGAGCAGCAGCATCCAGCCACCGCCCTTGGCCCAGCCCTTGCTGCAGATCGAACAGCTGCAGGTGCACTACGGCAGCGTTCAGGCCCTGGCCGGGGTGTCGCTGCAGGTGCAGCGCGGTGAACTGGTAACACTGCTTGGCTCCAATGGCGCCGGCAAGAGCACCACCCTTCGGGCCATTTCACGGCTGGAACCTGCCAGCGGCGGACGGATCCTGTGGCATGGCGCTGATCTCGCAGCCGTGCCGGCCCATCGCACCCTCAAGCTCGGCATCGGCCACTGCCCGGAGGGTCGGCGGCTGCTGAACCGCCAGAGCGTGGCCTTCAACCTCGAACTCGGCGCCTACCTACGCCGCGATCGCGATGGCATCGCCGCCGACCTAGAGCAGTGTTACGCACTCTTCCCGCGCCTGGCGGAACGTCGCCAGCAGCAGGCGGGAGCCCTCTCCGGCGGTGAGCAGCAGATGTTGGCGATCGCCCGGGCGTTGATGGGGCGGCCGGAGCTGTTGATGCTCGATGAACCCAGCCTGGGCTTAGCCCCGAAGCTGGTGACGGAGGTGATGGCTGTGTTGGCGGAGCTGCATGGCAACGGCCAAACGATCCTGCTGGTGGAGCAGAACGCCCAAGCCGCTTTGGAGATCGCCGATCGGGGCTATGTGCTCGAAGCCGGGTGCATCCAACTGCAAGACAACGCCGCGGATCTGCTCAAGAATCCCGAACTGAAGGCGGCGTATCTGGGGAGCTGATCAACGGCCATGGGAAACGCATGGATTGGCCTCGGCCGCGAACTGCTCGCCAGCCGCTGGAGCCTGCTGCTGCTCTTCACCGCTGCGGCCTTGATGGCCCAGCTGGATGCAGCGATGCCGATCAGTCAATTGATCGGCTGGTTTGTGGTGTGCGGGCTGGGTCTGGTGCCACTGGCCCGGATGATCGCCGAGATGGTGGAAGCCCTTGCCGATCGCCTCGGCGATCGCATCGGCGGACTGGTGAGCGTGGCCCTCGGCAATCTGGTGGAGCTAGTGGTGTCTTTCACCGCCCTAGCCAGCGGCCTCTACGAGCTGGTGGTGATCTCGATTGCCGGCGCTGTGATAACCAATTGCCTGCTGATCCTCGGGATCAGCACCTGCCTGAGCGCCCGCAACACGGCCAGGATTCGAATCCATCCCCACAGCACCGTGTTGCAGAGCCAGCAACTGCTGGTAAGCACGATTTTTCTGGCGGTGCCCTCGATCTTTTTTGTGCGCCTGCACCAGGCGATGAGCGATGGCAGCGACCGATTTGATGGCTTCGCCATCTACTCCACGGTGGTGGCGGGCCTGGTGCTGGTCTTCTATCTGCTGTCGTTTGTCTATCAACTCGGCACCGGTCGCAATCTCTTTGTACGGCAGCAATCGGAGAAGGTGCTGCCACCCACCGGTGAAGAACGTCCGCTGGCGGTGCTGATCGGCGCGCTGCTGCTGGTGAGCCTGCTGCTGGTGGGTGTATCCGAGCACCTCGTGGAATCGCTGGAACTGCTGGTGGATGGGGCCCACCTCAATCCGCTGTTTGTGGGTCTGTTCCTACTGCCGCTCTTTGGATCTTTCTCCGAAGGGCTGATCGCGGTGAAAGCCGCCCTGAGCAATCGCATGGACCTGGCGATGACGAGCACGGTGGAGTCGAGTGTTCAGCTGCTGCTGTTTGTGCTGCCGCTGCTGGTTCTCTGCGGCATCCCGATGGGCCGCTACCTGCACATGGCGATCCCCGGAGATGCCCTGTTTTGCCTGGGGGCCACGGTGCTCGCCGTGCACTGGATCACCGAGAACCGCCAGCTGAGTTGGTACGAGGGGTCGTTGTTGCTCACGCTCTACGCCGTGATGGCAAGCGGCAGCTTGCTGCTGGGAGCCTGAGGCGCGCTGGATGGCAGGGCGCCTCAGGGCCGCTCGGCCACAGCCGCAGCATCCAAGCGGCGTGGATCCGCGGTTCCCAGGCTGCCCACAATCACCCCGGCACGGGGCCCTGCTCCGTAACGCACCTCCACGGAGTTGGCTGATCCCATGGCCGGCACCAGCTTCACCACGTGCCCGCGCTGCTCAAGCAGAGTCAGCGTGTCAGGGCTGATGCCCTGCTCGATGCTGATCTGATCGGGCCACAACTGGCTGTGGATGCGAGGTTCCGCCACGGCCGAAGCCAGGTTGAGGCCATGCACCAAGCGATTGAGCACCACCTGCAGCACCGTGGTGATGATGCGGCTGCCGCCGGGGCTGCCGGTGGCCAGCAGGGGTGTGCCGTCGGGGCGAAACACCAGGGTGGGGGTCATGGAACTCAGCGGGCGGCGGCCTGGTGCGATGGCGTTCTGGCTGCCCTGCCGCAGGCCGTAGGCATTCGGGGCACCGGGCTTGGCGGTGAAGTCGTCCATCTCGTTGTTGAGCAGGAAACCGGCTCGCGGCACCGTGATGCCATTGCCGTAGGCCGTGTTCAGGGTGGTGGTGGTGGCTACTAGTCCGCCATCACGATCCACCACGGAGAGATGGGTGGTGTTGGTGCCCCCAAGCGCTGGGCTGGGTTCAGCCTCCAGCTCGGCCGCCGGCCGATGGCGATCGGCGCGGATGCGTTGACGTTGCTCCGCCGCATAGCGAGTGCTGAGGAGACGATCCAGCGGCATCGCCACCTGATCGGGATCACCCAGCAGGCGGTTGCGGTCGCGATAGGCCAGGTTCATCGCCTCCACCATCGTGTGGATCGAGGCGGCACTGTTGAGGCCGCTCTTGGCAAGCTGCAGCGGCTCGAGCACGTTGAGCAGCTGCAGCAGCGTGGCGCCACCACCGCTGGGGGGCGGCATGGTGAGCACCCGATGGCCCTGAAATGTGGCCTGCAGCGGCGTGGCCCAGGGGGCTTGATAAGCCGCCAGATCAGCAGCGGTGATTAGGCCGCCGCCAGCCTGCATCAGGGCCGTGAGCTGCTGAGCCAATCGCCCGCGGTAGAAGCAGCTGGAGCCTTGCTCAGCAATGCAGCGCAAGCTGGCGGCCAACTCCGGCTGGCGGAACCGTTCACCGGGCCGATAGGGCTGGCCACCGGCTTTGAAGAACTGCCGGGCACTGGCGGGATGGGCCTTGAGCAGCGGCGCCGCAGCCTCGAGGGAGGCACTGAGTTCCGCCCCCACTGGAAAACCCTGCTCCGCGAGCTGGATGGCGGGCTGCATCACCACCGCCAGGGGCAAGCAGCCATAGCGCGCCTGCACCCGGGTGAGCCCCGCCACCGTGCCGGGCACGCCCGTGCTGAACAGGCTGCGCAGGGCCCACTCACGGTTCACGCTGCCGTCGGGGTTGAGGAACAGATCAGGGCCAGCAGCCTGGGGCGCTGTTTCGCGGAAGTTGAGGGCAACCGCCTCGCCTCGGCCCACACTCAGCGCCTGGGGGGGAGACGTATCGCGGGCCACGGCTCTGCAGGTGCTGATCGGCCCGCTGCGCGGCAGCCACAGCACCAGAAATCCACCACCACCAAGGTTGCCGGCCTGCGGCAGCGTGACCGCCAACGCAAACGACGTGGCCACTGCCGCATCCACCGCGTTACCGCCCTGGCGCAGGATCTGAGCACCCACCGCCGCGGCCTGCGCCTCCTGCGCCGCCACCATGCCGCCACTGGATTCCACCGGATGGAAGCGCTGGGCCTGCTCTTGCAGCAGGTTGGCGTGGGCGGGAGCGAGGGCCAGGACTGCAGCGCTGCCGATGCACAGGCGGTGAAGCAGCACGGGGGGATTGGCGAGGGGAAGTGTCCAAGTCTGGATATCCATGGATATCCGCCTACGGACAGAGCGTTGCGAGCCGCCCACAGCGCTCAAGCCAAAACGCTCAAGGGGTCCGCTGGGCCGCTCCATATCCGCCACCACCTGGCGTTGCCACGATCACCCGATCGCCAACCGCCAGCTCCACGGCGGCACATCCCGGCAACGGCAACAGCTCACCATCGGCACGCAGCAAGGCATTAGTGCCGCAGGCACCGGCATCTCCACCAGCCAAGCCAAAGGGAGCCACCTCTCGGCTGCCGGTGAGCAGCGAGAGGGTGATCGGCTCCAGGGCCCGCAGCTCGCGCACCACCCCATCGCCACCGCGCCAGCGGCCGGCTCCGCCACTGCCCTGGCGGATCGTGAACCGCTCCAGCCGTACAGGCAGGCGCTGCTCAAGGATCTCGGGATCGGTGAGGCGAGAGTTGGTCATGTGCGACTGCACCGCTGAAGCGCCCGCATAGCCCTCGCCAGCGCCCGTGCCTCCGCAGATCGTTTCGTAGTACTGGCAGCGCGCGTTGCCGAAGCTGAGGTTGTTCATCGTGCCCTGGGCCGCCGCCTGCACGCCCAGCGCCGCGAACAAGGCATTGGCCACCGCCTGAGAGGTTTCCACGTTGCCCGCCACCACCGCCGCCGGGGGCAGCGGGTTGAGCAGTGACCCCTCCGGCACCACGAGCTCAAGCGGCTCGAAGCAACCGGCATTCAGCGGAATAGGCTCCTGCACCAGGCAGCGGAACACGTAGAGCACCACCGCTTTGGTGATCGCCAGGGGAGCGTTGAGGTTGCTGGCCTGTTGAGGCGAGGAGCCGCTGAAATCAATCCGGGCGCGGCGACGGGAGTGATCCACCCTCACCGCCACCACGATCTCGGCGGCGCAGTCCATCCGCACCCGCGCGGTGCCATCGGCGAGCTGATCAATCACCCGGCGCACCGCTTCGGCGGCATGGCTTTGCACCTGGCCCATGGCGCTGCACACCGGATCAACGCCCTGGCCCTCCATCAACTGCAGCAGCCGCTCCACCCCCAGGTGATTAGCCGCCACCTGAGCCTGCAGATCAGCCATCAGTTGATCGGGGTTGCGCACCGGAAAGGCTCCTGCGCTGAGCCGTTCGCGCCAATCCGCCTCCAGCAAGGAGCCATGACGCACCAATGGAACGTTGTCGAGCAGCAGACCTTCCTGCTCGATCGTGGTGCTGTGGGGTGGCATCGAGCCCGGCGTGATGCCGCCCACATCGGCGTGATGCCCTCGGCTGGCCACAAACGCCACCAGTTGCTCGCCAGCAAAAACCGGACTGATCACCGTGAGATCCGGCAGATGGGTGCCGCCGTTGAACGGGTTGTTGGAGACAACCGCATCACCCGGAGCGAGAGGCTCCAAGGCGCCGCGCTGCACATCCCTCAGCAGCGCCAGCACGCTCTCCCCCATCGAACCCAGGTGCACAGGGATATGGGGAGCATTGGCCACCAGACGACCTGCCGCATCAAAGAGCGCACAGGAAAAATCGAGCCGCTCGCGGATGTTCACCGAAGCGCTGGTCTGCTGCAGCCGCGTGCCCATCTGCTCGGCGATGGCCATGAAGCGATGGCTGAACAACTCCAGCTGGATCGGATCCAAGGGGCTCTCGCTGGTGGCCAGCGGCGGCCGCGCCGCCACGGCGTGCTGCTCCAGCAGCAGCTCACCCGCCGGCAGCACGCGAGCACGCCAACCCGGCAACAGCAGGATCGTGCCCGTGGCCTCAGCAATCAACGCCGGACCTGTTACCTGCTGCTCTAGAGACAGGTGCTCACGCCGCCACAGAGGCGCGCGCTGCCATGCCCCATCAATGTGCAGCTCCACGAAGCCATCCGGGGCCTCGTGCATCGATGCCTCGGCCAGGGGCTTGGCGTGCAACGGCGCACCAGGCCAGGTGAGCTCCAGCGAGAACCGCTCCACCTCCGGCCAGCCGGCAGGGCCTGACGGCCTTGAGGGGAGATAGCCATACCGCGCGCGGTAGGTCTGCTGAAACGCTTGCGCCAGCGCCGCCGCGCTCGCCTCCTCGAGCCAGGGCACCGGCAACGCCTGATCAGAACCAGGCCAGCGCAGATGCAGATGCCGCTCCAGCCGAACGGCACCACCAACCCCCTGCGGCAAGTCGGACTCGAGCATCCACTGAACCCGCTGCTCCAGCTGCGGCAACAGCGCATCACTCAGCCGCTCCGCCACGCTCTGCTCCAGCACTTGGCCCTGATCCGCTAGGCCGATGCCATAGGCCGACAACACACCCGCCAGGGGGTGCAGCAACACCTGGCGCATGCCGAGCAGCTCCGCCAAAGCGCAGGCGTGCTGGCCGCCCGCACCGCCAAAGCTGCACAGCACCGCCTCGCTCAGATCGTGGCCCTGCTGAATCGAAATGCGGCGGATCGCTTCCGCCATGCGCTCCAGGGCCACCGCCAAAGCGCCTTCCGCCGCCTGCTCAGGGCTGCAGCCCATGGCAGCGGCCAAAGCCTCGAACTGCCGCTGCACCACCTCGAGATCCAGGGGTTGATCGCCCTGAGGCCCAAACACCGCCGGGAAGTGCTGGTTCTGCAGCCGGCCCAAGAGCAAGTTGGCATCGGTGATCGTGAGCGGGCCACCCCGCCGGTAGCAAGCCGGCCCTGGATCGGCGCCAGCTGAATCCGGACCCACCGCCAGCCGCAGACCATCGAAGCTCACACAGGAGCCGCCACCGGCTGCCACGGTGTGGATCGCCAGCATCGGCGCCTGGATCGGAACACCGCCCAGCTCCACCTGCTGCTGGCGGGGCCAGGCGCCCTCCACGTAGCAAACATCGGTGGACGTGCCGCCCATGTCGAAGCCAACGATCCTCTGGAAACCAGCTGCAGCAGCGGTGCGGGCCGCACCCACCAACCCACCTGCCGGGCCGGACAGGATCGTGTCCTTGGCATGAAGCGCCTCCGGAGCGGTGAGCAGCCCGCTGGATTGCATCACCTGCAGCGGCACATGAGGGCCGAGATCCGCCTGCAGCTGTTGGAGATAGGCGTTAAGTCCCGGCGCCACCGCCGCCTCGAGCACGGTGGTGTGCCCTCGGGGCACCAGGCGCGGCAACGGGCTCACCTGATGCGACAAGGCGATCTGGTCGAACCCCAACGACGCCAACCAGGCGCCAATCGCCTGCTCATGGCTCGGGTTGACCACGCTGTGCAGCAGCGCCACCGCAACGCTGCGGACGCCATCAGTCCAGGCGTGCTCCACCAGCTGTTGCAGCTCCTCTGAAAGCTGCAACGGCTCCAGCTCGTCGCCGTTGGCGGCGATGCGGCCCGGAACCTCGAGCACCCGTTGATAGAGCGGAGCGGGACGCTCAATCGCCAACGCAAACAGATCGGGGCGGTGCTGGTCGCCGATGCGCAACAGATCGGTGAAGCCTTGATTCACCAGCAGCAGCACAGGCGCACCGTTCTGCTCCAGGAAGGCGTTGGTGGCCACCGTGGTGCCGAGCCGCACCTCCTCAATCCAGCCCTCGGGGAGGCGGGCATCGGCAGCATCGAGACCCAGCAAACGGCGGATAGCACGCACCGCCGGATCACCCGGCTGATCGGGCTGCACCGAAAGAACCTTCTCCACCAGCAGCTCGCCCTGGGGCGAGCGGGCCACCACATCGGTGAAGGTGCCGCCGCGATCAATCCAAAAGCGCCAGCTGCCCTTGGCCATCTGCAGCTGCGAGGCACTGGCTGAACTTTACGAAGGCTGGTGGCTCCTCCCTCTGCTCGATGATGGGTGGTTGCGATCCAGATCCGCCTTGGTCGAGCAGGACGTGCTGGCCGCGCTCGACGGGCTGCTCTGGCTGCGCACGGGAGATGCCGTGGCGGAGCGTCTGGGGATCAGCCAATCGAGCGTGTCGCGGGTGGCGGGCCGTTGTCTGCGCCTGTTCGGCATCAAGGGCCACAAGCTCGATGGCGAGTGGGATCTGATCGGCGATGAGCCCCTGCTGGCGGCCGAGCGGCGGGTTCATCAGATCGCCCGCTGGATGGGCCACCGCCCGCTGCGGCTAGAAGCCACCTATTGGTCGGGGCCCCTGCTGTGCACGCCTGTGCCGCCGGGCTGGATCTTGGGGGAGTGCAACATTGTGGGCGTGCAGCGCAACTGGGAGCTGCTGCGAGAGCGGATTGTGGATGTGTGGCTTTCGGGCCTGCCCGATCTGCCCGAAGCCGACGATCCCGATCTCACCAGCGTCACCCTCTCGCGGATGCCGGTGCACTGCCTGGTGGGGGTGGGCCACCCCCTGCTGGATCGGCCCTCGCTGTGCTTCGCCGATCTCGCCGCTTTTCCAAGCCTGGCGCTGCCGGCCGATGCCTACCCCAAGGTTGAGAGGGTCCTGCGCCAGCTGGGCCTCTGGAGCTCACCGGTGCGGATGAAGCGCTATCAGTGGCAGCTATGGGAGGGCAAAACCGAGCAGGAACTGACTATCGGCTACGGCACGGCGCTGAGCCTGCAACTGCCTGGGCCAGCGATGCAACGCCTGCCCTTACAACTCCCGATCCAATCGGGCGAGGCGCTGGTGGTGCGGCGGGAGTTCGCCGACACCCCCGCGTTCCAACAGTTGGCCCGCACTCTGCACGCTCGCCTCAGCCAGCTGGCTGCGGGCCTGCCTGAGGTTGAGGTGTTGCCGCTGAACTTCAGCGGTAGTTCTGGAACTGCAGAGGCACCTCCACCTCCTGAGCCTTGAGCAGGTTGATCGCCGCCTGCAGATCGTCTTTGCTCTTGCCGGTCACCCGCAGGGTGTCGCCCTGAATGGCCACGGTGACCTTCTTGAGCTCATCGCGCACGGTTTTGCTCAGCTTTTTGGCCAGCTCCTGGGTGAGCCCCTTGCGCAACTTCACCTCCTGCTTCACCCGGTTGCCGCCCACGGGCTCAGGCGTCTGGAAGTCGAAGATCTTGAGCGAGAGATTGCGCTTGGTGGCCTTCTGGCGGAGCACATCTTCCACAGCCTGCAGCGTCATGTCGCTGGCGGTGGTGATCGTGAAGCTGGTCTCCTCGAGGTCGATCTCGGTGTTGGAGTCCTTGAGGTCGTAGCGGGTCGACACGTCTCGGCGCACCTGATCGAGGGCGTTCACCAGCTCCTGACGGTCGAAGTCGGAAACCACGTCGAAGGAATAGGTGTCGGCCATGGGCAGGGCGGATGGGTCGGCGGGATCAGGCCCCAGCCTAGAAAAGGAGGCTGAAACTACCCACCACCATGGAATCCGCTTTTGCCTGGTCGCTCTGCCTCGCCGCAGGGGTGGTGGTCTTCAGCCTGGTGCCCCTGGGGGCCGCGCGTTCCAAGGCCGATTTCACCGTGGCGGATCTGGCAGCGCCGCGGGCGATGTTCGATCGGCTGCCGGAGTGGGGCAAACGCGCCAACTGGGCTCACCTCAACAGCTTTGAAGCCTTCGTACTGTTTGCACCGGCAGCCCTGCTCTGCCTGATTGCCGACGTGCACAGCAGCATCGCGATCACAGCCGCCTGGGCCTATCCGGCGCTGCGTTTGGCTTACATCGCGGCCTACGTGGCCAATCTGCCGCCGGTGCGTTCGCTCTGTTGGGCTGGGGCGATGACCTGCGCAGGTTTGCTCTACCTGGAAGGCCTCAAAGCCATCTGAGGAAGGGTTTTTTTTCAGGCCAAGGATTGAGCTGAGCTGATCACTCTTTGTTGGAGTGATCAGTCAAAGAACATCAAACTCACCACCTTGCCCATGTCCTCAGCCGTGCGGCAACTGGCCAGCAAGGTTTCGCTGTCGTGGAAGGCGAAACAGATCAACTGATCGCAGCGGCGAATGATTTCCTGATTGCAGAGGCTGCTGGCCATCGGCAGGGGCAGCTCATCATTTTCTGGTTTTTCCACCAGGTGCAGCACCTGCTCCAGCTGCTCACGCGATTCACGGGGCTGGCGTTCCAGGCTCTGGGGAAGCAGCACCGTGAGGCGTGAAGCATCGATCTCCAGCACGCTGCGAATCACAGCTGAGTTCACGCCCTGGGCACCAGATGTAATCAGGCTGTGGCCTTCCTGGGCGAGCGAGCGCGACACCAGCTCCACCAGATGCACCGACACCACAGGGACATGGCGGCTACCAAGGATGGCGATCCGACGCTTGCTGCGGTCCTGCAGCATGGCCAGCTCCTGGGCCAGGGTGTCGATCCGGTCTAAGGCCGGTATATCAAGAGACCGGGTCAACGCACACCACCTGCTGACGCCTCGAAACTAGCAGTGTTCACGCTGGCACCGGCAGTCGCAAACGCTTCAGCAGCGGCTCAAAATCACAGTGCTCCTCCACCAGGCGGAAGGCGTAGGTGGCTTTCACGGATTCGTGCAGGCGCACATGCCCAAAGGCGCTTTCAATCACTTCAACCGTGGTGAGGGTGTCGTGCTCCACCTTGAGCAACGGCACTTCCAGTTCTTCAGCGCGAGAAATCAACTGCGGCAGCGGTTCACCGGCACCGGTGAGGATCAGGCACTGGGTGGAAGCTTCCAGGGCCGCCAATTGAATATCGGTGCGATCGGCGCCTGTCACCACGGCCATGTTGCGGCGGCGGCGGAAAAACTCCATGGCGGAGTTCACATTCATCGCACCGATCGAAAGCGTTTCCACCAGCAGATCCAAGCGATCGCGGCAGCACAGCACTTCGGCATCCAGCCGCCGGCTGAGCTCCTCCACCGTGACGCTGCGCAGCAGGGGCGATCGGGGCATCACCCCAAGCACCGGAACGCCAAGCCGCTCCAGGGCCGGCGCCACTTCAGAGCGCACGGCATCCACTTGCTCAGGCGGCAAACCATTCAGCACCACACCACAGAGCAGATCGCCCAGCTGCTCGCGAGCCGCTAGCAGGGGTTCGGCGCTGTGGCAGCCGCTCCAGCTGTGCACCAACACCACAGGCGCCTGCAGCCCCCGGGCCACCTGCACCAGATCCAGTCCGTAGAGGAGGCCATCGCTGAGGCCGCCGGCACCCTCCAGCAAGGTGATGCCTTCACCACCTGCGCTCAGCTGCTCCTGCAGGGCCGCGAATCCTTCACCCGCCGTGAGCGTGCCGGCCAGCAGGCGCTCCCGCGAGGCATCGGCACCCTGCAGATGCACCGAAGGCACCAGCTGCGCTTCGCTCAAGCCCAGGATCTGGCCCACGAAGCGCACGTCGTCGTCGATCAGCGGGCCCGTGCCGCCGGCCCCCAGCTCAGCGCTATCCGCCAGGGGTTTACCAATCCGCACCGTTAGGCCCCGCTGCAGCCACTGGCGAGCGAGCCCCAACACCACAGCCGATTTGCCACTGAACGGTTCACAGGAGCCGATCAGCAGGGCCGACGAACGGGCGTGGGAGCTCGCGCTGTCGTGACCCATGAGGCGAACGCTGGTGCGGCGAATCTAGGCCTGTAACGCCTGGGCATCGAGCCCAAGAATCAACCACTGCCAGAACGCCTCTGGCAGATCCGCAGGCTGACCCGACGCCCCACCCGCCGCCTGCCAGGCCATCAGCCACTGGAGCAGCCGATGGGTGGGCAGTTCAAAGCTGTAGAGCACCGGTTGCTCCAGGCCCACACCCTCCACCGAGAGCTGCACTTGAGCCGGCTCAAGCGGCGCCACGCCCGGCTGCCACTGCAGCACGAACGGCCGCTCGCCGGCGGGCCGGAGCGGCCGCTGGCCCTGCAGGCAGCCCTGCGCCAGCAGCTGCAGCCCCCGCTCCAGGGCAACGGGATCGGCAGCGCCCTGGCAGTAGGGGGCAAACAGGGCCACCAGCGCCGCCGACATCCACGCCACTCCAACTGCTTTGAGGATGCCGCAAGCTGACGCCAACGCCCATTGCTGATGTCTGAGCTGCCTTTTGCCGGCCGCACCGTGGCCGTAACCGGAGCCAGCGGCAGCCTGGGCAGGGCGCTGCTGCTGGAACTGCATCGCCAGGGCGCCGCTCTGGTGGCACTCACCAGCACTGATGCGCAGCTCTCCCTCACTAGTGCCGACGGCCAAGCCGTGCCGCTTGAGCAGGTGCGTTGGGAGTGCGGCCTGGAGCAGGAACTGCAACCTGTGCTGGAGCGCTGCGATGTGCTGGTGGTCAACCACGGCTTCAACAGCCACGCCGACCGCAGTGCCGAAGCCGTGCTGCGCTCCCTGGAGGTGAATGCCCTGAGCAGCTGGCGCCTGCTGGAGCTGTTTGCCGGCATCGCCAACGCCGATCCCGCCCGCCCGATGGCCCGGGAGCTGTGGATGAACACCTCCGAAGCCGAAATCCAGGCCGCCGTGAGCCCCCTGTACGAGATCAGCAAGCGGTTGCAGGGCCAGCTGCTGAGCCTGCGCAGCCTGGATCTGGCGGGGCCACAGCTGCGGCTGCGGCGCCTGGTGCTGGGGCCCTTCCGCTCAGCCCTCAACCCGATTGGGGTGATGAGCGCGGGCTTTGTGGCGCGGGAAATCCTGCGGCAAGTGCGCTGGAACTGGGGGCTGGTGATCGTCACCCCCAACCCACTCACTTATCTGCTCATGCCATTGGCGTGCCTCAGCCGTTGGCTGTATTTCCAGGCCACCAGCAAGCGATCAGCCAGCTGAGGCCGTTCAGAAATCGCGGTCGGTGAGGATTTCGCAGCCGTCGCTGGTCACGGCGATGGTGTGCTCCCACTGAGCAGAAAGGCTGCCGTCCACGGTCACCACCGTCCAACGATCTTTGAGGGTGCGGCAGGCCTTGCTGCCCGCATTGAGGATCGGCTCCACCGCCAGGGTCATGCCGGGGCGGAGCTTCATGTTGGGCAGCTCGCGGGTGCGGTAGTTGAACACCGAGGGCTCCTCGTGCAGGTTCCGGCCCACGCCGTGGCCGGTGTAGTCCTCCACCACAGCGAAGCCGTGGGCCTCCACGTGATCCTGCACCGCTCCAGCCAGGTCGTACAGGGTGCTGCCGGCTTTCACGGTGGCCAAACCCTTCATCAGAGATTCCTGGGCCACACGCGAAAGGGTGCGGGCGTGCTCAGGCACACCCTCGCCCACACAGATGGTCACGCAGCTGTCGCCGTGATAGCCGTCGAAATAGGCGCCGGTGTCGATCTTCATCAGGTCGCCGGCCTTGATCACCCGCTTGTTGCTGGGGATGCCGTGCACCACCTCGTTGTTGATCGAGGCGCAGATGCTGGCGGGAAAGCCGTGATAGCCCTTGAAGCTGGGCACCGCACCCATCTCACGGATGCGCTTCTCGGCGTGGGCATCGAGGTCGCCGGTGGTCATACCCGGGGCCGCCATCTCGATGATTTCGCGCAGCACGGTGGCCACGATCCGGCTGGCCTGGCGCATCGTGTCGATCTCGCGGGCGCTCTTCACCTCAACGCCGCGGCGACTCTTCTGAATGCGAGGCCCCGTCTGGGTGATCACAGAAGGGGTTGCGGTGGCGGCGCCACCTTGGGATTTCTGCGTGGCGGCGAGCAGTTCGGCGAACAGGTTCATCTCGGCGTTACAGACCCCTTCACTGCAAGTTAGAACCTGAAACCTCAGCTCGGCAGATCCCCGCCATGAGCACGCTGCTGGTTCAACTGCGCCGCTGGCATGCGGCTCTGGCTCCTGTGGTGCTGGCGCCGTTGCTGATCACCGTGCTCAGCGGCATGAGCTACCGGCTGCTCAAAGACTGGGCTGGCCTGGGCCGAGATCAGGTGCACTGGCTGATGGTGGTGCACGAAGGTGAATGGCTGGGCCCTTGGGCCGAACCTCTTTATGTGCTGCTCAATGGAGTGGGCTTGCTCTGGATGCTGGGCACTGGCGGCGGGATGCTGATTCAGCGCTGGCGCCGCAAGCAGCCCGGAGGGACCCCTGCACCCTGAGCCAGTACACTGGTTGTTTGGCCAGGCGTTTTTCGGAGCTGGATGGCAGCGGAACCCAAGGACATGACTGACGACATCAAAGAAACCACCAGCGACACCACCAGCACCGAGGCCACTGCCGTTGCTGAAAAGCCTGCTGCCAAGGTGAGCGTTGGCAAGCTGAGCGCCAGCCAACTGATCCGCGCTTTCGAAGAAGAGCAGATCGCCAAGCAGGCCAAGGATCACCCTGAGATCTACGTGGGTGACACCGTGCGCGTGGGCGTGCGTATCACTGAGGGCAACAAAGAGCGCATCCAGCCCTATGAGGGTGTGGTGATCGCCAAGCGTCACGGCGGCCTCAACGAGACCATCACCGTGCGCCGCATCTTCCAGGGTGTGGGTGTTGAGCGTGTTTTTCTGATTCACAGCCCTCAGGTGGCTTCCATCAAGGTGGAGCGCCGGGGTAAGGTGCGTCGAGCGAAGCTCTTCTATCTGCGCGACCGAGTGGGCAAAGCCACCCGCGTCAAGCAGCGCTTCGATCGCTGATCGGCATTCGCCTTCAGCTCACGGCCAGCCTTCGTTGATTGGCCCGTCGGATGATTCGGTTCCTACCTGGATCATCCGGCAGAGGGAACATCGGCCCTGCGCCGTTAGTTCAGTTGGTAGAACGCAGGTCTCCAAAACCTGATGTCGGGGGTTCAAGTCCTCCACGGCGCGTTCGGTGTTCCCTCCCTGCAGTTTCTACGTTCCGGACATGGAGTTGGATCTACAGCCCGGTGATGTCGTCAAGGTTCTCGAATCCGCCGCTTTGGGTTGGGTTCGTGCCCGGGTGATCCGTGTGAAATCGGGTGGTCGCGTGGTCGTTCAAAGCGATCAAGGTCGTGAATTCACGGCCCGCGGCAATCAAGTTCGTCTGATTGAGCCCGCTGGCTTCCGGCCCTGAGGGCCATCAGCGTTGTGCACCTTCAGGCCCGCCACTTGGCGGGCTTTTTTGTTGGCCAGTTCAGAGCATCGGCAGCACTGTGTGGCGCACAGCTCATGCCACGCGTGATGCCCCATCGACGCCGCTCCACCGCGTTCTTCGCTGGATGCCCAGTTGACGGAGGGCAGGTCGACAACGGATACTTTTGAGGTCGCCGACGCGGCACAGACGAGGCCCAAAAGCCCAGTCTGGGAGCGCTCTTAGAGCTCTCGAGGGACTGTAGTTCAATCGGTTAGAGCACCGCCCTGTCACGGCGGAAGTTGCGGGTTCGAGCCCCGTCAGTCCCGTTCCACCCATCTGAGGACAAGACCAGTGGTGACAACTGGAGCGGCGGTGCGTGTGCGTCTCGCCCCCAGTCCCACCGGTACCCTCCACATCGGCACGGCTCGCACAGCCGTTTTCAACTGGCTGTTTGCGCGTCGCCAGGGAGGCCAGTTCCTGCTCCGCATCGAAGACACCGATAAGGAGCGCAGCAAGCCCGAGTACACCGCCAACATCCTGGAAGGGTTGCAGTGGCTGGGGCTCAACTGGGACGGCGAACCGGTGGTGCAGAGCGAGCGCATCGCCGAGCACCGCGCCGCCATCCAGCAGCTGCTGGAGAGCGGCCATGCCTACCGCTGCTACGCCAGCGAGGCCGAGCTCACCGAGATGCGCGAGCGGCAGGCCGCTGAAAACCGCGCCCCCCGCTACGACAACCGCCACCGCAACCTCAGCCCCGAGCAGGAGCAGGCCTACATCGCCGAAGGGCGCGAAGCCACGATCCGCTTCCGCATCGATGACGATGCCGTAATCACCTGGACCGACCTGGTGCGCGGGGAGATGCGCTGGGCCGGTGCCGACCTGGGTGGCGACATGGTGATCGCCCGCCGCGCCCCCGCCGATCAGATCGGTGATCCCCTCTACAACCTGGTGGTGGTGGTGGATGACGCCGCCATGGCCATCACCCACGTGATCCGCGGCGAAGACCACATCGCCAACACCGCCAAGCAGCTGCTGCTCTACGAGGCCCTCGGCGCTCCGGCACCGGTGTTTGCCCACACCCCCCTGATCCTCAACAAAGAAGGCAAGAAGCTCTCCAAGCGCGATGGCGTCACCTCGGTGAGCGACTTCCGCTCCCAGGGCTACACAGCCGAGGCCCTCGCCAACTACATGACCCTGCTCGGCTGGTCGCCGCCGGAAGGCATGGGCGAGCGCTTCACCCTGGAGCAGGCCGCAGCAGCGTTTGATTTCGATCGGGTCAACAAAGCCGGTGCCCGCTTCGACTGGGACAAGCTCAACTGGCTCAACAGCCAGGTGCTGCATGAGCAGGGCCCTGAGCAATTGCTGGCTGATCTGCTCCCCCTATGGAGAGCCCAGGGCTGGGCGGTCGACAACGCCGAACCGAGCTGGCTGCAGGCGCTTTCAGCACTCCTTGGTCCTTCGCTGGTCACCCTGCAAGACGGCATCGAGCAGGCACGCCCCTTCTTTGAGCGGCCTGAGCTCAACAGCGACGCTGTGAAGCAGCTGGAGAGCGAGGGCGCTCGCCCGGCGCTGCAAGCGTTGCTGGAGCGGCTGCCCGAGGGCGCCCTCACGGCTGATGCCGCTCAGGCCTTGCTGGGTGAAGCCGTGGCCGCTGCCGGAGTGAAGAAAGGGGTGTTGATGAAAACCCTGCGGGCGGCCCTACTCGGCAGCCTTCAGGGTCCCGATCTGCTCACCACCTGGCTGCTGCTGCAACCCAGCGGTGAGGCTCGCGGCCGCATCGAGCGCAGCCTCTGAGGGAGCCTCTGGCTCCACCAGGCCGAGTTTCTGAGCGAGTAGCGGCGCACTGAAGCCCTGCACCACAACGGTGAGCAGGATCGTGAGAAACACCAGGCCCTTCAGCGCCCCGGCTCCCGGCACCCCGGCCGCCTCCAGTTCCAGCGCAAACAGGCTGGCCACGGCGGCCGTGACGATGCCGCGGGGTGCCACCCAGCTGAGCATCAACTTGTCGCGCCAGCGCAGATAGCTCAGCCCGATGCCGGCGCACTGCACCACCACCCAGCGGTACAGCATCAAGCAGATCACACAGGCCACTCCCCCCCAGCCGAGTGGGCTCAGCTCTGCCCAAGAGAGATCCGCAGCAAGCAACGGAAACAGCACCGTGATCGCCAGCTGCGCCAACTGGGCGATCAGCTCATCGAGCTGACTGGCCTGCTCATCGAGCCGCAGACCCACCACCACGCCCACCATCACCGCCGCGGGGAATCCCGCTTCCGGCAGCAGCGTCTGCGTGCCGGCCACCACCAGAAACAGCATCCCGAGCGACACCTGCAACTGCAGGCCTGCGGCTTCCTTCGGCAACCGCTCGAGCACCAGCACCAACAGCCAACCCGCCAGGGCCCCCAGCAGGGCGCCACCGCCCAGACGCAGCAGCAGCAGGCTGGCCACGTTCTGCCAGCTGGGCAGATCACCCAGAGCCAGCTGCAACAGCAGCAAAGCCAGCACTGCAGCCGTGGGCTCCAGGATCAGACCTTCCGCCTCCAGCGCCTGAGCCAGATCGCCCTGCAGGCGCATCTGCCGCACCATCGGCGTGATCACCGTGGGACCGGTGGCCAGGGCGATCGCCCCAAACACCCAGGCCAGGGGCCAACTCAGGCCAGCCAGCTCATGGGCCAGCAGTGCTCCGCCACCCAGGCCGAGCACCAGCCGCACCAGCACCAGCTGAATCACCGTGCGCTGCAGCTGCTTGCCCGCCAGCCGCAAATTGAGGCCGCCATCGAAGAGCACCAGGCTCACCAGCAAACCCACCAGCGGCTCCAAACCAGCTCCAAGGGTTTCCGGCTGCACCAGATGCAAACCCGCCTGCCCAACCACCAGGCCAAGCACCAGCAACAGCACCACCGCAGGCAGGCCGCTGAGCTTGGCCACCAGCTGGGCCAGGGAGCCTGAGAAGAACGAGGCTCCCCAGACCAGTTCAGAATTCATCATCCAGCGAACCGTAGATGGGCTCCACACGGATGCCCTGCACAGCGCTGGGGCGCACCACCAGGTATTCGCCGGGCAACTCGGTGATCGGCACGTTGATGAAGGCGTCAGCGGGTCCGGCGTTGAGCACCGTGCCGTACCACTGCTGAAAGGCGTCAAGGCTGGGGAAGTGCACCACCTGGGTGTGGCCACCGGCCAGGAGCAGATGAATCGCGTAGCGACTGGGGGTTCGAGCCATCAGCGGCAGGCAGCGAGCGGGCGCACAGCCCCAGGATGCTGCAGGCGCAAGGGCTGCGCAGCCGCCGGGGCATAGAGGGGATGGCGGGGTTGGCCGCTGGCGGTGAGCCCCACGGCCAGTAGCGGGGTGTCGGCATGCAGCTGCGGCATCAACAGATCCAGCACCTGCTGATCGCGCTGGCGCCAAACACCGCCATTGCCCCAGCCCAACCAAAGAGCAGCCGCCGCAGCCACGCTGCGCTGCAGCCACTGGTTGTTCTCCGCTCCCACCGGATCGCTGCAGCGCCGCAGCACAGCCGGGCTGGGAGAACAGCGGGCAAACAGATTCACCACCTCCAAGCCGCCGAAACCCCAGGCGCGGGCGAACCCGAGCAACCGCCGCAGGGTGGGGTCGTCGCGTTCGGCGTCGGCGCGGGAGGGGTTGAGGCCGATGAACAGCAGCTGCGGCTGCTCGGGATTCCAAGCGCGCTGCAGCCACCAGCGGTAGCAGCGATCGGCGCTGAAGGCGGCCTGATGCGAAAGGGCCATCCCACAACCCTGACAGACCATTTGCGGGCTCTGCCAGGCTGGGCCCCACCGGATCAGGAGCAACGGGTGGCGGGCGCAGCAAGCGGGGTTTCAGCGAACGGCAAACCCCTGCTGCTGCTGGTGGACGGCCACTCGCTGGCCTTCCGCAGCTTCTATGCCTTCAGCAAAGGCGGCGAGGGAGGGCTGAGCACCAAGGAAGGCGTGCCCACCTCGGTGACCTACGGCTTCCTCAAGGCCCTCCTCGATAACTGCAAAGGCTTGGTACCGCAGGGGGTGGTGATCGCCTTCGACACGGCCGAACCCACCTTCCGCCATGAGGCCGATGAGGCCTACAAAGCCCACCGCGACGAAGCACCGGAGCACTTCTTCCAGGATCTGGGCAACCTCCAGCAGATCCTGCAGCAGGCGCTCGACATCCCCCTCTGCATGGCGCCCGGCTACGAAGCCGACGACGTGCTCGGCACCCTGGCCAACCGCGCCGCCAATGCCGGCTGGCGGGTGCGGATCCTCTCCGGTGATCGCGACCTGTTCCAGCTGGTGGACGACCAGCGCGACATCGCCGTGCTCTACATGGGCGGCGGGCCCTACGCGAAAAGCAGTGGGCCGGTGGAGATCCGCCGCGAGGGGGTGGTCACCAAGCTCGGCGTGACCCCAGAAGAGGTGGTGGACCTCAAGGCCCTCACCGGCGACAGCAGTGACAACATCCCCGGCGTGAAAGGGGTGGGGCCGAAAACCGCTATCAACCTGCTCCAGGCCTACACCAATCTCGATGGCATCTACGGGGCTCTGGCGGAGCTGCAGGCCGCCGGCCCCAAGGCCAAAGATCCCAAGGGCGTGCTGAAGGGCGCCCTGCTGGGCAAGCTCGAAGCCGACCGCGACAGCGCCTACCGCTCGCGCATGCTCGCCGAAATCCTGGTGGACATCCCCCTACCCCAGGACCCGCGGCTGGAGCTGGGCGCAGTGAACGCCGAAGCCCTGGCCGAGAGCCTCGAAGAGCTGGAGCTGTTCAGCCTGCGCCGCCAGGTGAACCAGTTCGCTGAGGTGTTCTCGGCAGAACCGCCCGAGTCGGCTGATGCAGGTGGGGAGAAGCTTTCAAGCTCCTCTCGCAAGGCGGAGTTCCCTGGATATCCGGATGCGGACACGGCAGCAACAGCGCCAACCTCCGGCCAGGCCGCAACAGAGGCCCGCACCGAAGCCGCAGCCCCTGCACTCCAGCCCCAGCTGATCACGAGCCCTGAAACCCTCACGGCACTCATGCAGCGCCTGATGGTCTGCACCGATCCCGCCGCTCCCGTGGCGCTCGACACGGAGACCACCAGCCTCAATCCCTTCCGCGCCGAGCTGGTGGGCGTAGGGGTGGCCTGGGGAGAGGGACCAACGGATCTGGCCTACATCCCGATCGGACATCAATCGGCCGCCGGCAGTGGCGACACCCCCGATCTGCTCAACCCACCGCCAGCGCAGCTGCCCCTCGATCAGGTGCTCACCGCCCTGGCCCCCTGGCTGAGCAGCAGCCAGCACCCCAAGACCCTGCAGAACGCCAAGTACGACCGGCTGATCCTGCTGCGCCACGGCCTGCCCCTCGAGGGCGTGGTGATGGACACGCTGCTAGCCGATTACCTGCGCGATGCCAACGCCAAGCACGGCCTGGAGCTGCTGGCCCAGCGCAACTTCGGCTTCCTCCCCACCAGCTACAGCGAACTGGTGCCGAAGGGGGCCGATTTCTCGGCGGTGCCCATCGAACAGGCCGCGCTGTACTGCGGCATGGACGTGCACGTGACCAGGCGGCTGACGCCGCTCCTGCGCGCGCAACTCGAGGAGCTCGGCCCGCAGCTGCCGGCGCTGCTTGATCAGGTGGAACTGCCCCTCGAGCCGGTGCTCGCGCTGATGGAAGCCACCGGCATCCGCATCGACACCGGTTATCTTGGCGAGCTGAGCCAGGAGCTGGCCCAAACCCTGGAGCGCCTGGAGAGCGAAGCCAAGGCCGCCGCCGGCACCGAGTTCAACCTCGCCTCCCCCAAACAATTGGGGGAGCTGCTGTTCGACACCCTCGGGCTTGATCGCAAGAAATCGCGCAAAACCAAAACCGGCTGGAGCACCGATGCCACCGTGCTCGAAAAGCTGGAAGACGCCCACCCGGTGGTGCCGCTGGTGCTGGAGCACCGCACCCTCAGCAAGCTGAAGAGCACCTATGTGGATGCGCTGCCGGCGCTGATGGAGCCGGAAACCGGCCGGGTGCACACCGATTTCAACCAGGCCGTGACGGCCACGGGCCGCCTCTCCAGCAGCAACCCCAACCTTCAGAACATCCCCATCCGCACGGAGTTTTCGCGCCGCATCCGCAAAGCCTTCCTGCCGGAAGCCGGCTGGCAGCTGATCAGCGCCGACTACTCCCAGATCGAGCTGCGCATCCTCACCCACCTCTCTGGCGAAGAGGTGCTGGTGGAGGCCTACCGCAACGGCGACGACGTGCACGCCCTCACCGCCCGCCTCCTGCTCGAGAAAGACGAAGTCACCCCCGATGAACGCCGCCTCGGCAAAACGATCAACTTCGGCGTGATCTATGGCATGGGCGCCCAGCGCTTCGCCCGCGAAACCGGCGTGAGCCAGACGCAAGCCAAGGAGTTTCTGAGCAAATACAAAAAGCGCTACCCGAAGGTGTTCGCCTTCCTAGAGCTGCAGGAGCGCCTTGCCCTCAGCCGGGGCTACGTGGAAACAATCCTGGGGCGCCGGCGGCCGTTCGCCTTCGACCCCTCCGGCCTTGGCCGCCTACTGGGCAAAGACCCGCTTGAGATCGATCTGGAGGTGGCCCGCCGCGGCGGCATGGAGGCCCAGCAGCTGCGCGCCGCGGCCAATGCCCCGATCCAGGGCTCCAGCGCCGACATCATCAAGCTGGCGATGGTGCAGCTGCACCACAAGCTCGCGGTCAGCGGCCTGCCGGCACGGCTGCTGCTGCAGGTGCACGACGAACTGGTGCTGGAAGCGGCGCCCGAGGCCCTCGATCAGGTGCTGAGCCTCACGCGTGAAACCATGGAGCGCGCGGTTGAGCTGTCCGTTCCCCTGCTGGTGGAAACGGGCGTCGGCCCCAACTGGATGGAAGCCAAGTAAGCCCCAGCTCGATGACCCTCAAGCTCACCAACACCCTCACGCGCCGCGTTGAGGCGTTCCAGCCGATCGAGCCCGGCAAGGTGAGCATTTACTGCTGCGGGGTCACGGTGTATGACCTCTGCCACCTGGGCCATGCCCGCAGCTACATCGCCTGGGATGTGCTCCGCCGCTACCTGAGCTGGAGCGGCTACGCGGTGACGTTCGTGCAGAACTACACCGACATCGACGACAAGATCCTCAATCGCGCCGCTGAAGAAGGCAGCTCGATGGAGGCGGTGAGCGAACGCAATATCGACGCCTTCGTGGCCGACATGACGCGCCTCAACATCCTTCCGGCCGACCGCATGCCGCGGGCCACCTGCAGCCTCGATGCGATCCGGGCCCTGATCAGCGAACTGGAGGCCAAAGGTGCCGCCTATTCCGCCGATGGCGATGTGTATTTCGCCGTGATGAAGCACGCCGGCTACGGCAAGCTCAGCGGCCGCGATCTGGAGCAGCAACAAGACAACGCCGCTGGCCGCGTGGCGTCTGAGGAAGAAGCGCGCAAGCAACACCCCTTCGATTTCGCCCTCTGGAAAGGAGCCAAACCCGGCGAACCCAGCTTCCCCTCCCCCTGGGGCCAGGGCCGCCCCGGTTGGCACATCGAGTGCTCAGCGATGGTGCGCGAGGAGCTGGGCGACACGATAGACATTCACCTGGGTGGCGCTGATCTGGTGTTCCCGCACCACGAGAACGAGATCGCCCAGTCGGAAGCGGCCACCGGCAAAGAGCTGGCCCACTACTGGCTGCACAACGGCATGGTGAATGTGGGCGGCCAGAAGATGAGCAAATCGCTCGGGAACTTCACCACGATCCGAGCCCTGCTGGATTCCGGCGTGTCGCCGATGACCCTGCGGCTGTTCACCCTCCAGGCCCACTACCGCAAACCGCTCGACTTCACCGCCGAAGCGCTCGACGCCGCGGCCACCGGTTGGAAGGGCCTCAACGCCGCCCTCGGCCTGGCCGGTGAAACCGCCGCCCCCTCGGCTGAGCGGCTCCCTGGCCTCGCTGCCGCCCGCGAGCGCTTCGCCGCCGCCATGGACGACGACCTCAACACCTCCGCCGCCCTGGCGGTGCTGTTCGAGCTGGCCAAACCACTCCGGGCCCTCGCCAACCGAATCGAACGGGGCGACGACGCAGCCCGCTCTGAAGCCACAACGACTGAGCTAGCCGCCCAGGCCGCCCTGCTGCAGGAGCTGGCGGGGGTGCTCGGGTTGCAGCACGAAGCAGCTCAGGCGCAGCAGCAAAGCGGCGACACGGCCGGCGCAAGCGGCCCCAGCGACCCCGAGATCGAAGCCCAGATCGAAGCTCGCAAAGCCGCCAAAGCCGCGAAGGATTTCGCCACCGCCGACGGCATCCGCGAGGCCCTCAAGGCCCAGGGCATCGAATTGATCGACAAACCCGGTGGCCTCACCGAGTGGCTGCGCGGCTGAACCCCGCCCAGGATGGGTGCAGCCCGCACCCGCTGCCGATGCACCGCTCCGTTGCCCCACTGTTGATCAGCGGCCTGATCGGGTTCACGGGCGCGATTGGTGCCTGTCCTCCCGCAGCCGCAGAAGCGCGGCCGAGCCAGAACACCACCACCATCGCGCCTGCCAGCGCGACTTATCTGGGCGTGTGGGCGCTTACCGATAGCAACAACAACCTGTTCAACGTGCGCGTGAACGCCGGTGGCAAGGCGGTGAGCACGATCGGCACCGCCGGTGTGCCGATGGCAGGAGCTCAACGGCTGAGCAAGGCCCAGTTCCGCGAACTCGGCCGCTGGCAGCTCTGGGGCAATGGCATCCGCATCGATTACACCAACGGCTGGAGCGACTGGATCTATGTGGGGCCCAGCGGCCTGAGCCATGCCTCCTGGAAACCAGGCCAGACGCGCGACAGCATCCCCACCAACTTCGGCACCGCGGTGAAGCTGAGGGGCGCCGCCGCTGATGCGGTGGGGGTCTACCGCTTCCCACCAGCCCAGGCTGATCTAAAGCCCTACACCGCCACGCTGCTTTCCAACGGCCTGGCCTTCAACGACATCGATGCCAACGCCGGTGGGGTGTGGCGTCTCAACGGCACCACGGTGGTAGTCGATTGGATCAGTGGCTGGCGCACAACGATGAGCCTGGCCGCGGAAACGCGCCTCCAGCTGAAGCATTGGGCACCGGGGAGTGATCGCAACGGGCCACCCATGGCGATCCGGCAAGCCACCGCGATCGAGTGACTCTGCGGCCAGGGCCGCGATACGTCTTAAGCCTCAGCTGCCCGGCCGCTGCTGATCGCGCATCATCGTCTCGATCTTGCGGATCCGCAGAGCGGTGGTGCTCCACACCTCCTTGCGGAACCCGGGCTGGCACTGCTCCACCAGCTGCTCGATCGGCTCGCCCCGCTCGAACGCATCCCAGAGCTCGCGCTCGATCCTGGCGCGCTCGATGAAGTTGAAACGCTGCAACCACTGCGGTCCGAGCGCCATGAAATGAGCCTGTCTGCTGCGGCCAGTTAAGCGCCGCCCGACCAGCTCTTCGCCAGATCCACCACCGAAACGATCAGCCCCAGGCTGATCACCGGCACCGACACCCAGCGCAGGCTCCAGAGCAGCAGCCGCAGCAGTCGGGGCGAGGTGCCGGAGCCGCGCAGATCGCTGCTGAATCGCTCCGGAGCCCGCCAACCCATCAACAGAGCCATCAGCAGACCACCGGCGATCAAGCACACGCCACCAAACACGGCATCCATCTTTTCCAGCACGGCCACATCCAGGGCCGAGGGCAGGCCGATCACAGCGATCACGGCCACCATCAGCCACACAGCCCGCGGGCGGCTCCAGCCCATCCGATCCATCAGCGAGCTCACCGGCACCTCCAGCAGCGACACCGAGGAGGTGATCGCCGCCACGTAGGCCAAGGCAAAGAAAGCCGCCGCCACCACTCGCCCGGCCAGGCCCAGGGAGCCGAGGCCCGTGGGCAGCGCAATAAACAGCGTTCCCACCGTGCTGCCGCTCACCACGTCGGCCAGACCGAAGCTGGCCACGATCGGAAAGGTGACGCAGCCGGCCATCAGCCCCACGGCCGTGTCCATCCCCACCACCGCAACGGCTTCACCGGGGATGCCGCTGCGGCGATCGAGATAAGCGGCGTAAGCCAGGATGCAGCCGATGCCCGCCCCGATCGAAAAGAAGGCCTGGGTGAAGGCGTTGCGGATCGTGGTGAGATCGGTGAGCTTGCTGGCATCCCAGCGCAACAGGAAGCCGGCGTAGCCCTCTTGGGCAGCGGGCAGCGCGGCAGCCCAGAGCAGCAGTGCCAGCAGCACCACAAACAACAGCGGCATGCCCCAGCGCGACAAGCGCTCGATGCCCGAACGAATGCCGGCCGCCACCACCAAACCCGTGAGCGCCAGGCTCAGCAGATGGCCGAGCACCGCATCGCCACCGCTGCTGATGCCGGCAAAAAACGTCTCAGCGGCAGCCATATCCGCCGGCAACGGCGACGTGAGGGCATGCAGCAGGCTGCGGCCCGTCCAGCCCATCAGCACTGCGTAGTAGCTGAGGATCCCAACGGAAGCGGCGATGTAGAGCCAACCCAGGGGCGCCCAGCGGCGACCACCGGCGGTGATCGGCGCCACCAGCGGCGCATGGCCAGTGCTGCGCCCCAGCACCATCTCCGCCACCAGCACCGGCAGACACACCACCGCCACGATCAGCACGTAGAGCAGCACAAACGCCGCCCCGCCCCCCTGGGAAGCCCGGTAAGCAAAGCCCCAGAGATTGCCGAGCCCCACGGCACTCCCCGCCGCGGCCAACACGAACCCCAACGACGAGCCCCATTGCTCCGGCGGCCGTCCGCGCTCCGCACCGATCTGATCCGCCATAGGGCCGCTGGCCAACGTCGCCCCAGTTTCCCGGCTGCGGCTGCGCAGCCGCAACAGTGGGAGACTGGCCGCGCCGTTCGCCGATCCCGCCGTGAAAGCCCTCTCCGTGCTCGGCTCCACCGGCTCAATCGGCACGCAAACGCTCGAGATCGTGGAGGAATTCCCCGATCGCTTCCGGGTGGTGGCGCTCACCGCCGGCAACAACCTCGATCTACTGATCAGCCAGATCCAGCGCCACGCCCCGGAAGTGGTGGCTCTGGCTGATACCGAGCGCGTGGCCGAGTTGCGCACCCGCCTCGAAGCTTTGGAGCCCGCCGCACGGCCCGCGAAGCTGCCCGAGCTGGTGGGCGGCCCCGATGGGCTCTGCACCGCTGCTGCCTGGCCCACTGCCGATCTGGTGGTGACCGGCATCGTGGGCTGCGCCGGCCTGCTGCCCACTCTGGCCGCGATCCGGGCCGGCAAAGATCTGGCCCTGGCCAACAAGGAAACCCTGATCGCCGCCGGCCCGGTGGTGCTGCCGGAACTGGCGAAGAGCGGCTCGCGCCTGCTGCCGGCCGATTCCGAGCACTCCGCCATCTTCCAGTGCCTGCAGGGCACCCCCTGGGCCGACACCGCCCGCCTGAGCACCGGCGTTCCCACCCCGGGCCTGCGCCGCATTCAGCTCACGGCCAGCGGCGGTGCCTTCCGCGACTGGGATGCCGCTGATCTGCACAAGGCCACCGTGGCCGATGCCACCAGCCATCCCAACTGGAGCATGGGCCGCAAGATCACGGTGGATTCCGCCTCCCTGATGAACAAGGGCCTGGAGGTGATCGAGGCCCACTACCTCTTCGGCCTGGATTACGACCACATCGAGATCGTGATCCACCCCCAATCGATCATCCATTCGATGGTGGAGCTGGCCGATTCCTCGGTGCTGGCGCAGCTCGGCTGGCCCGATATGAAGCTGCCGATCCTCTACTGCCTCAGCTGGCCCGAGCGCCTGGAAACCCCCTGGCGCCGCCTCGATCTCACCGAAGTGGGCTCACTCACGTTCCGCAAGCCCGACCCGGCCAAATACCCCTGCATGGAGCTGGCCTACGCCGCGGGCCGCGCCGGCGGCACGATGCCGGCTGTGATGAACGCGGCGAACGAACAGGCTGTGGCGCTCTTCCTCGAGGAGCAGATCCACTTCCTCGATATCCCGCGTTTGATCGACGTGGTGTGTGATCGCCACAAGGCCGACCTCACCGCCGATCCCTCTCTGGACGACGTGCTGGCCGTGGACGCCTGGAGCCGTACGGCGGTGCGTGAAGCTGCAGCCCGGCTGAACACCAAAACTCCGGCTGCGCTTCCGGCCTGATCGCGCCCAAGCGGAGCCCGCCCCTGATCTCACCGTGATCTCCCACCACCTGCTGCTCTGCGCCACCCCCGCCAAAGCGCTCTGCTGCCCCGATCCCACCGTGGGTGCCGCCAGCTGGGACACGCTTAAGCGCCTGGTGCGCGAGTGGGGGCTCGAAGATCCGTCGCGGCCAGAGGGCATTGTGCTGCGCACCAAAGCCGACTGCCTGCGCATCTGCGCTGAGGGGCCGGTGCTGCTGATCTGGCCGGAAGGGATCGTCTACAGCGGCGTCACGTCGGAGCGGATCGAGCGAATCCTGCGGGAGCACGTGATCGGCGGCACGCCGATCAACGAGTGGATCGTGAAACGGATGCCGTTCCGCGCTACGCCAGCAAACGCTGGAACCAGCGGGCCGTGAGCCGGTCCCCCCAGTTGCCAGGCCCGCTGCTTGGGCCATCGCAGCGGGCATGAAAGCCGTTGTGCCCGCCCCCAGCGGTGAGCAACACCTCCACCCCCGGCAGCTGCAACCCCGCCAGCTCGCGGGCCGCCGCCACCGGCACCCAGGGGTCATCGATCGCATGCAGCACCAGGGTGGGTGGCAACGCAGCCGCCTGGGCTTGCAGCTGCTGCAGTGGACTTGCCGCTTCGTAGTAGTGCTCCACCGAGCGGTAGCCCCAGCGTGGCGCCGTGATCGCTGCATCGAAGGCCACGATGCTGTCCATCGGGCCCACGGGGCCGCGGCCGGCCAGGGCTTCGCGCTCCTGCTCGCTCACCCCGAAGGGATCGGCCAGGGTCTGGGCCACAAGGCGCTGCAGCAGCCAACGCTTGTAGATACGGTTGCGGGGGCGCTCGATCTGAGCGGAGCAGGCAGCCAGATCGAGCGGTGAGCTGATCGTCACGAGGCCATCGAGCAGGCCGGGCCCGGTGTGCAGCGCGTTGAGCAGCTTGGTGCCCCCCAGGGAGATGCCCATACCCAAGAGCGGCCGGCCATCCGCCAGCTCGCGGGCGCGGGCCAGGGCGGGCAGTAGATCGCTGTTGCAGCTGGCGGCATAGGTGCCGCGGGCCAGCTCCCGCCCGGGGCCGGCGCCGCGCATGTTCAGCCGCAGCACCGCAAAGCCGGCGTGCTGCAGCGTGAGGCCCATCCGCCGCAGGCCACTGCGGCAGCTGCTTCCCCCCAGGCCGTGCATCAACAGCACCAGCGCCCGGGTCTCGGCCCCGCCAAGGGGCGGATCCAGCAGCGCCAGCAGCTGATCGCCGCCGCCCACGGGGATCGTGATTGGCTGGCCGGCCTCAGGCGGCAGATCCACCGGGCGGAGGGTGTCCCGCAGGGTCTGCAGGTCGCCGTTCAGCCAGGGCAGCCGCGGCCGGAAGGGCTCAAGGCCCAGGGCCGCGGGGAGGTTGGAATCAAGCGGCTTTTCCGACACCCTGGCTGCGCAGTTCCGTGCAGAGCTGCTGCAGCACCGCCTTGGCATCGCCAAACACCATGGCCGTCTGAGGCAGCTCGAACAGCGCATTCTTAATGCCGGCGTAGCCAGCCCCGAGGCTGCGCTTCACCACAAACACCTGGCGGGCCTGGTCCACCTCCAGCACGGGCATGCCGTAGAGGGGGCTCTGGGCGTCGTTCTTGGCGTCGGGATTCACCACATCGTTGGCGCCGAGCACGATCACCACATCGGTGCGGGGGAACTCCGGGTTGATCGTGTCCATCTCCAGCAGCTGCTCGTAGGGCACATCGGCCTCGGCCAGCAGCACGTTCATGTGGCCGGGCATGCGGCCCGCCACCGGGTGGATCGCGTAGCTCACCTCGGAACCATTCGCTTCCAGCAGCTTGGCCAGCTCGCGCAGGGCGTGCTGGGCCTGGGCCACCGCCAGGCCGTAGCCGGGCACGAACACCACTCGCTCGGCGTTCTCGAGGGCCATGGCGCACTCCTCAGCGCTGCAGCTCACGATGCGGGTGTAGCCGGCCTCATCGCCGCCGCCACCCACCGGTGCACTGCCGCCGAGGGCCCCGCCGAAGAGCACGCTCACCAGCGAGCGGTTCATGCCGGTGCACATCACCTGGGTGAGGATCAGGCCCGCGGCGCCCACCATGGCGCCGGCCACGATCAGCAGCTGGCTGCCCACCACGAAGCCGGCGGCCGCCGCGGCCACACCGGAATAGGAGTTGAGCAGCGAGATCACCACCGGCATGTCGGCGCCGCCGATGGGAAGCGTTACGCCGATGCCCAGCAGGCTGGAGGCCCCAAGCAGGATCCACAGGGGTGCACCGGTGGGATCGCCGGGCATGGTGAAGCCACCCACAAGGGCGGCGATGGCCAAGGTGATGTTCACGCCGTGGCGCACGCTGCTCTGGGTCCAGCCCGGGGTGCCGAGCCAGCCCTGGAGCTTGCCCATGGCGGCGATCGAGCCGGTGAAGGTGATCGCCCCCACGAACACCGAGATCACGATCGAGATCAGCTCCACCAGATCAGCGCCGTCGCTGTCGTAGAGGGCCACGGCCATGGCCACCAGCAGCGAGGCCATGCCACCGCAACCGTTGAAGAGGGCCACGGTTTCGGGCATGGCCGTCATCGGCACGCGCCGGGCTGTGACCAGCCCGAGCAAGCCACCGATGGCGGTGCCGATCGCGATCCACAGCCAGGCGATGGGATCGGGTTGCAGCTGCAGCAATAGTCCGAGCACTGCCAGGCCCATGGCCAGCGCCGCCAAACCATTGGCGGAGCGGGCGGAGCGCACGGTGGAGAGCCCCTTGAGGCCCAGCGCCAGCAGCAGCACTGCCAGCAGATCGATCGAATAACCGAAGAGATCAAGCACGTTCATCGCGCGCCTCCGCTCTTCTTGCGGCTGAACATGGCGAGCATCCGGTCGGTGACCAGAAAGCCACCGATCACGTTGAACAGGGCGAAGCCCAACGACACCGAACCGAGGATCAGCAGCGCCGGATTGTCCTGGGCGTTGGCGATCAGGGTGATGGAAGCGAGCACCGTGATGCCACTGATGGCGTTAGCGCCACTCATCAGCGGCGTGTGAAGGGTGGGCGGCACCTTGCCGATCAGCTCGAGCCCCAGGAGGCTGCCGAGCAGCAGCACCCACAGGGCCTGGGAGAGGGTGGTCATGCCGCACCTCCGGCCATGGCGTGGTGGGTGAACAGGCAACCGCTCACGATGGGGTCCTCCAGGTCGAGTTGAAGTGCCGTGGGTTCGCTGCCGGAGGCTTCGAGCAGGTGCTCCAGCAGGGCAGCCACGTTGCGGGCGTAGAGGGCGCTGGCGTGGTTGGCCACGCTGCAGGGCAGTTGATCCGCCCCGATCAGCTGCACGCCGTGGCGCAGCACGGTGGTGCCGGGCTGGCTGCCTTCGCAGTTGCCGCCCTGGGCCACCGCCAGATCCACCACCACGCTGCCGGGGCGCATGTGCTGAAGCATGGCGTCGTCGATCAGGCGCGGCGCCGGCCGGCCGGGCACCTGGGCGGTGCAGATCACCATGTCGGCCAGGGCTAATTGCTCGGTGAGCTGGCGGCGCTGAGCGGCCAGGAAATCCTCCGTGGCCTGCTGGGCGTAGCCACCGGTTTCACCGGGCTTCTGCTCCAGCTCGGGCGGATCGATGAAGCGGCCCCCCAGCGATTCCACCTGTTCTTTGGCGGCCGCACGCACATCACTCACGTAGGCCACCGCCCCGAGCCGCCGGGCCGTGGCCAGGGCCTGCAGCCCCGCCACCCCGGCCCCGAGGATCAAAGCGCGAGCCGGCTGGATCGTGCCCGCGGCTGTCATCAGCATCGGCACGTAGCGATCGAGGGCGGCTGACGCCAGCAGCACCGCCTTGTAGCCGGCGATGTTGGCCTGGGACGAGAGCACGTCCATGGTCTGGGCGCGGCTGATGCGCGGCAGCAGCTCGAGGGCCATCGCCGTGAGGCGCTGCTGCTCCAGCTGTTGCTTGAGGCTGTCGTTGCCGTGGGGCTCCAGCAGACCCAGCAACAGCGAGCCGGGCCGCAGGGCCTCGAGCTCGCGGCGTTGCTGAGCGATCGAGCCCGCTTGCACCGCGAGCACCACATCTGCCTGGCTCCAGTGCTCGGCGGCCGCAGCGGCCGGATCGATCAGCTGAGCTCCGGCCTCGCCGTAGGCGGCGTCGTCAAACCCGCTGGCCACGCCGGCCCCTTGCTCCACGTGCAGCAGGCAACCGCGGGCACTGAGGCGCCGCACGGTTTCGGGGGTGGCTGCCACGCGCGTTTCACCGGGGCGGCACTCCCGCGGCACCAACACACGAATCAAAAACTTGCCGCCTTCACGTCACAACAGCCCAGTGTTCGACGGGTTCGCAGCTAGCGGCAACGCTTTTCTCAGGCGTGTGATCACATCCGCACACGCCTGGCAAAGCTGGGCTCAGAACAGCGGCAACAGCTCCTGCTCCAGGCAGCGAGCCTGGGGGGTGGAGCCCTGCTGACGCAGCTGGCGAGCCCGCAGGATCATCGGGTCGAGGTCGCACTCGAGATCCAGGGCGCGCTCAAAGCGCTGGCGCAGTTCGTCGGGGCTGAGGGAGAAGGGGGAACGCTCGTTCATGGGCTGGCGGGTTGAGGCCCGGGAGCGGGGGTGATGGCCGGAAGTTAAGGACTCCAGCGCCAAAACGAATAGGTAGAAACCCTCATCTTTTTTCGCTGCCTGCCAACAAAATGGCGGGATGGCTTCGCTGTCGTTCGATCTGCGCCTGCCCCGGCGCCCGCTGCAGGCGGTTGGCACCGAGGCCCCTACGCATGAGCCCCGTGCCGCCACCCTGCGCCCGCAGCCAGCGGTGCAGCCGCGCCAATGGCAAGTGCAACTGCTGCAGCTGCTGCGCCGGCGGCTCGAGCGCAACAGCCATAACGATGTATTGATCAACGCCGGGCCTGGCGCCGGCAAAACCCTCGGCGCGCTGCTCAGCTTTGAGCGGCTTGAGCGGGAAGGCCGCCTGCAGCGCCTACTGGTGTTTTGCCACCGCAGCTCGATCGCCAGCCAGTGGCTGGCCTCGGCGGCGCGGCTGGGGCTGGATCTTCAGGAATGGCAGCCCGGGCTGGAGCTGAGTGATCACCCCGGCCAGCCTTCCCCCCATGGCCTGCTGCTCACCTATCAAGCCGCCGGGCGCAACCTCGCCGCGCTGGAGCAGCAACTGCAGGACGCCGCCTGGGGCCCCTGGCTGGCCATCGCCGATGAAGTGCACCACCTGGGACTGGATCCCGAGGAACCGGAGGCCACCGCCTGGGGCCACGCCTTCAGCCGCCTCAGCGCCGGCGCCCGCCTACGGCTAGGCCTCACCGGCACCCCCTTTCGCGCCGACAACCTGGCCTTCTGCGCCGCCCGCCGCATCCAGGTGCACGACGGCCAGGAGTGGGTGGAGCAGATCGCCCCAGATCTGAGCGTGGAGCCGCGCGAACTGATCGCCGCGGGGGATGTGCGGCCGCTGGAATTCCGCTTTCAAGACGGCTGGGTGGATCACGGCCGCCAGGGGGAACTGGGCGATAGCGAGCGCTCGCCGCTATCGCAGGAGCAGCGCGAGAGCTGGCGCGCCCGCAACCTGCGCCGCGCCATCCGCCTGGGCGACAGCAGCAGCATTGCCCTGCGCCTGCTGCTCAACGCCCGCCGCCGCCTGGAAGTGGTGCGGCGCGAGCACAGCGGCGCCGGCGGCCTGGTGATCGCCCGCGACATCGCCCATGCCCGCCGCATCTGCGGCCTGCTGGAGGAGGAGGGTGATCGGGTGCACCTCGTGCACTCACAGGATCCGGAGGCGGCCCAGCGCATGGAGGCCTTCAAGGCCGGCGAGGCCGATTGGCTGGTGAGCATCGATATGTGCGCTGAAGGCTTCGATGCACCGCGGCTGCGGGTGGTGGCCTACCTCACCACGGTGGTGACGCGCACCCGCTTCGTGCAGGGCATTACTCGAGCAGTGCGCATGGATACCGAGCGTTCAGCCCTGGAGACGGTGCCCCGGCACCCCTCCTACGTGTTCGCACCGGCGGATCCCCTGCTGATGCAGTACGCGCGCACCTGGTCGCTGAGCGAGCCCTACGTACTCAGGCCCAAAAGCGTGGAGGCGGAGCCGGAAGCCAGCGGCGCCGGGCGAGCGCCTGTTTTACCCCTGCAGGCCCTGGAAGATGGCGCTGGCGCTGTGATCCGGATGCGCGGCCCGCAGCTACCCAACTTCCGAGTGCAGCGATAAATACATTCGATTGCGGCAAAAAGTGCGACGTTGTGCGAAAGCGCACCCAAATGAGGCCTCCGGCCGACCAGCGTGGTGCGATCGCGGGACACCCATGAAAGGCTCCATCCAGCGTCGTCTCACCGTTGCCATCAACTGGTCGGCCGCCCGCATCGCAAGCCTCGACGACCGTGAGCGCTATGAAGACAGCTATGCGCTCACCGAAGAATTCAGGGAATGGATCCTCTGCGTGGACCAACACCCTGAGCTGATGGCCGAGCAGGTGCTAATGGTTCCTAATTTCGACGAACTGAAGAAATCAAGCGACAACAGCGAGAGCGACGGACTACTGGAAATCTGAAGAAAACCTAAAGCGTTTTTCCTGGGGCGTCAAACACACCGGGCGTCAAGCCTTTTTGAGCGCCAATCCAAGACGGTTTCCGCGCACCGCCAACGCCGGAGGAGCGGCGCTACGCTCTTAAGCGAAGTCGATCCGCTTAAGCCGTGACTGAAGCCACTGCCAGCGCCGCGACGGGCGCTTCTGTTGAAAACGTGGTGATCGTGGGCTCGGGCCCGGCCGGCTACACCGCGGCCATCTATGCCGCCCGCGCCAACCTGCGGCCGGTGGTGATCACAGGCTTCCAGGACGGCGGCATTCCCGGTGGTCAGCTGATGACCACCACCCACGTGGAGAACTTCCCCGGCTTCCCCGACGGCATCCTCGGCCCGGATCTGATGGATCGGCTCAAGGCCCAGGCCGTGCGGTGGGGCACCCGCCTGGTGGAGGCCGATGCCAACAGCATCGACCTCTCGCAGCGCCCCTTCCGCATCCAGGCCGACGGCCAAACCATCGAGGCCCAGTCGGTGATCCTGGCCACGGGCGCCAGCGCCAACCGGCTCGGCCTGCCCAGCGAAGAGCGCTTCTGGAATGCGGGCATCAGCGCCTGCGCCATCTGCGATGGCGCCACACCGCAATTCCGCAACGAAGAGCTGGCGGTGGTGGGTGGCGGCGACTCCGCCTGCGAGGAGGCGGTGTATCTCACGAAATACGGCAGCCGCGTGCACCTGGTGGTGCGCTCCGGCCAGCTGCGGGCCAGCAAGGCCATGGCCGATCGGGTGCTGGCCAACCCGAACATCACCGTGCACTGGAACCGCCAGATCCGCGATTGCAGCGGCGCCGAGTGGCTAGAGGCCATCGAGCTGGTGGCCACCGATGGCAGCGGCGGCTCCGAGCAGGTGCCCGTGCGCGGCCTCTTCTACGCCATTGGCCACACCCCCAACACCCGCCTGGTGCGCGGCCAGCTGGAGGTGGATCACCACGGCTACCTGGTGACCAAGCCCGGCCGGCCCGAAACCAGCCTGGAGGGTGTGTTCGCCGCTGGCGACGTGGCGGATGCGGAATGGCGGCAGGGCATCACTGCCGCCGGCAGCGGCTGCCAGGCAGCCCTGGCGGCTGAGCGCTGGCTCACCCATCACGAACTGGCCGTGACCGTGAGCCAAGACCCCGTGGATCCGGCCGAGGTGGGTGAGGTGCAGCGCACCGCCGTGAGCGATGAAGCCAACTTCGACCCCAACGCCCTGTGGCAGAAGGGCGGCTATGCCCTGCGCAAGCTGTATCACGACAGCGAAAAGCCCCTGCTGGTGGTGTACACCTCCCCCACCTGCGGCCCCTGCCACGTGCTCAAGCCGCAGCTCAAACGCGTGCTCGATGAGCTCGGCGGCCGTGCCCAAGGCGTGGAGATCGACATCGAAGCCGATCAGGAGATTGCCCAGCAGGCGGGCGTGAGCGGCACCCCCACCGTGCAGCTGTTCTTCCAAAAGGAACTGAAGCAGCAGTTCCGTGGCGTGAAACAACGCAGCGAGTTCAAGGCCGCCATCGAGCAGCTCCTCGGCGCCGCCGTGGCCTGAGGGGCAGACAAGACTCAGTAAGCGCCCCAACAAAAAAGCCCCGGGATTCGCTCCCGGGGCTTTTCAAGGTGCGTTGGTTGAAGGGAAGCCCGAACAGCTGACAATCAGCGGCGACGGGGACCGCCGGGGCGGTTACCGCCGGGGCGAGGGCCGCCGGCTGCGGCGTTGCGCTCGCGGTAGGTGATGCGGCCGCGGCTGAGGTCGTAGGGGCTGATCTCCACCAGCACCTTGTCACCGGCGAGCAGCTTGATGCGGAACTTGGTGAGCTTTCCAGCAGCCCGGCAGAGGCATTGGTGGCCTGCGGGCTGCTCGAGGGTGACCAGGTAGAACCCGTTGCCCTGCTCCTTCTCGATCACGCCGGAGGTCTCGATCATGCGTCGCTGCCGCTGAAAAGTCGTACTGCTTGGATCAGTCTAGTTCGCGCCCTTAAACCGCTAGGGTCAGCGCTCACAAACCCCAACCGAGCCAAGGTTTTCGATGGTCCTGCCTCCTGTGACGATGGATCTGGGCCTGCTGCTGATTTCGATTGGAGTGGTGAACCTGTGGCGCGCTCGCCAGGCCTCCTGAGCACGCTGCTGTTCCACAAGCCCTACGGGGTACTGAGCCAATTCACCCCCGAGCCGGGCAGCCGCTGGGGGTGCCTGGCAGAGCACATCTCCGTTCCCGATGTGTACGCCGCTGGCCGGCTTGATGCCGACAGCGAAGGGCTGCTGTTGCTCACCGCCAACGGGCGCCTGCAGCAGCGGCTCACCGATCCAGCTTGGGGCCACTGGCGCCGCTACTGGGTGCAGGTGGAAGGCATCGCCACCCCCGAGCAGTTGCAGCAGCTCGAGCAGGGCTTGGTGATTCAGGGGCAGCGCACCCTGCCGGCGCGGGCCAGCTCCATCGCCGACCCGGGCTTACCGCCTCGCAATCCCCCCATCCGCGAACGCAACTCGATCCCCACCAGCTGGCTGGCGATCGAGCTGCGGGAAGGCCGCAACCGCCAGGTGCGGCGGATGACAGCCGCCGTGGGGCTGCCCACCCTGAGATTGCTGCGGGTGGCCATCGATCTGATGGATGGCGAAGCCCCCCTGAGCCTCGAGGGCTTGGAGCCTGGCCAATGGCGCTCGGTGTCGCCAGACGAAGAACGCCGCCTTCAAGGACTGCTGCGACGCTCCCCCGGACGGGGAGGCCGAGCGGGCGGCGGGAAATCCGGCCAGGGCGGGGGCGGCGGGTAAGGCGGCTTGGCTTCAGCCGAGCGCGTCCTTGAGTTCACGCACCACCTGCAACTGCCCGTAGTAGTAGTTGGCCCTGGCGCGGCGATCGGAATCGGTGAGGCTGTCGAGCGCATCGAAGCCCACGCTCTGCCAGAGCTCATTACCGCAAGCGCGGGTGATTTCCTCCACCGCTTCTTGCTCCAGCACGCCGAGGCGACGTTGCAGGTTTTTGGTCTGCGCAATGCCCATATCCACTGCGCCGCCGGCGCCATCACTCCATTCAATAGTACAGGCGCACCACAGCGGGTGCCATCCGTGAAATCCCTCAGAAGGGCAGCTTCTTCTTGGCGTCTTTGTCGAGATCGGCCTCCATCTCGCGCAGGCGCTTGAGGATGGTGTCGTAGTACTCGCGCAGGTAGCTCTCGAGGCTCGTGGTGTCGGCCGGATCGAGGCCAAAAGCGGCGTAGCTCTCCTCCATCGGTGCATCGAGGGGGGTACCGCCACCGATCACCTTGTCGAAGGAGAGGCGCTCGGCCACGTTCACGGCCGGCTCAAAGAACGAAGCCACGCCCTGCATCAGGCGCAGCAGGAAGGGCCGCACCCGGAACACGCGGGCGCTCTTGCTGCAGAACTTCTCGCACAGCTGAGTGATCTCGCCGGTGCTCCAGGCGCGAGGACCCACCACCGGCAGGGCCTTGCGGATCGTTTCGCTGCGGCTGAGGGCCGCCACCGCAAAACGGGCCACGTCCTGGGTGTTCATGTAGGCGATGGGCGTGGGCGTTCCGCTCACCCACACCGTTTGGTTTTCCAGAACCGGGATCGCGATCTGGCTGATCAGGCCCTGCATGAAGGCCACGCAGCGCAGGATCGTGTAATCGAAGTCCGACTGGATCAGCGCCTGCTCGGTGCAGTACTTGATATCCATCAACGGCACATCGCGATGCTTCTCTGCGCCGAGAAGCGACACGAACACAAAACGCTTCACGCCGGAGCGCTCACAGGCGTTGAGCAGGTTGAGCTTGCCGGTCCAGTCGGTGTCGTAGCTGCTGCCCGGATCGTTGGCCCGCGCCGTGGCGGCATCGATCACGGCCTCTTGGCCTTCCAGGGCGTAATCGAGGCTGTCGGGCTCGAGGAGATCACCGCGGGTGAGCTCGCAGCCCCACTCCTGCAGAAAGGAAGCTTTGCGGGGTGAGCGCACCATGCAGCGCACCTGGTGGCCGGCATCAAGGGCCTGACGGGCGATCTGCCTGCCCAGCGTGCCCGTAGCACCGATCACCAGCACCTGCATGAGGCTTGTTCAGCGAGGCACGAGCCTAGAGGCGTGCCTGCAGGGTCGCGCTCAGAGCATTCGCTCGGGCTCAGTTATCGCCCTGGAGCTTGAGCAGCAGCGCACCGCCTGCCAGGCCAATGGGGATCAGAACCCAGAACAGCGCTGCAGTGCCGAAGATCTCCGAGGCCATAGCCAGGTGGCGTAACGGCTACCTGTTTAGCGCAGCCGCCAGCTCCAACAGCCGAGGCCAGGGGGCATTGCAGCGAAACATTCCATCCATCACGCCGGAACGCAGGGCCGTGTAGCCCTCGGCCTCCAGGGCCTGCAGCAACGCCTGCGTGGCAGGAGGCCCCCCGCCCAGGCGCCGCCCCACCTCAGCGCTGGACCAGCAGCGCGCCGGTAAGCCGGGATCGGCGAGTAAGCGCGCCAGCAAGCGTTCACTGCTGCGGGCCACACGACCGGCCGGCAGCTGCAACGCCAGCCGCTGCATCGCCGCCAGCGTGGGGGCGTGCTGCAACGGCCCCAGCCACAGCGGCCCCGAGATGGCCAACGGCGGCGGTTCACCGGCGCAGGCGCAGGCGGGCCACTGGCGCAGCTGCAGCAGGCTCTGCTCGAGCTGCTCGCCGCAGGCATGGCAGTGGGCCAGCAGGCCCAATTGCCGTTCTTGGCGGGCATCCGCGCGGCGCTGCAGTTGAATCGCGGTGCGAAAGGTGCGCCCCTCGCTGAAGCTGAACAGCGGCCGGATGCCCCGGCCCATGGCCCAGGCCGCGCGGGCCACCACGGCGATCTGCAGGCGCAGCGCCAACTCCCAGCTGGCGGGATGGGCCCGGGCAGCCGCCCCGAGGGAGCGAATCGCAGCGGAGCGATCGTGGCCGGTGGGGGAGCGGCCATCGGTGCTGGCCAAATAGAGCACCCCTTCAAACTGCAGCGCCTCCAGGGCGGCGGGCACCAGAGCCGTGGGGCAGCCGAAGGCATCGAGATCAATCAAGCCGAAGCGGCGCTCCTCCAGCAGGCAGCCCGCCAGCAGCTTCTGCGCCGTGTGGGCCGTGATCTCCAGGGGTGTTGCGGCGGCTTCAAGCGGCGCAAGGTTGCGCTGGAGCACAGGCAGCCGATCGGCATCGGCATCGTTGGCCCACACGGCGCTGGCGCCGGCTTCGAGGCCGTAGCGCAGGGCGCGGATGCCGCAGCCCGCCATCAGATCGAGCACCGCCAGGGGCTGCGCAAGCTCCAGTTCGCCTTGGGCGAGCAACGCAGCCAGCAGCACGCCCAGATCGCGCGATGGGCGGGATTCCGGCCGAAAGAAGCCGGCGCCGAGCTGCAGCGCCGCGGCACCTTCGCAATAGTGAAGTGAGCCCGCTGCCGCAGCAGCGCCGCCATCCGCCTGCCCAGAGAGCTTCGCCGTGTCGGCCACCACCGCTTCCCAAGCCTCTGTGTCAGCCCCCCAGCCTGCCCCCGCAGGGGCACAGTGGGGAGAGCACGGCAACTGGCAGTGGCAAGAGCACACCTGCCATTGGCGGGTGCTGGGCGACCGAAACCATCCCGCCCTGGTGCTGATCCATGGCTTCGGCGCGGCCAGCGGCCACTGGCGCCACAACGCCGGAGAGCTGGCGGCGGCCGGCTGGTGCGTGTACGCCATTGATCTGGTGGGCTTCGGAGCCTCAAGCCAGCCCGGCCACCGGCCCGATCGCCCGCTCGATAACCGGCTCTGGGCACGGCAGCTGCAGGGGTTTCTCGAGCAGGTGGTGCAGGGCCCGGCGGTGTTGGTGGGCAATTCCCTCGGCAGCCTTGTGGCGATCACCTGCGCCGTGTTCTTCCCGGTGTGGGTGCACGGCGTGGTGGCAGCGCCTCTGCCGGATCCCACCCTGCTGATGCCGCTTCGGCGGCGGCGGCGCCCCTGGCGCCGGCAGGCCAAACGCCAGCTGGTGGTGGTGCTCTGCCGCCTGCTGCCCCTGGAGCTGCTGGTGCCCCTAATCGCCCGCACGCCGCTCTTGGATCTGGGCCTGCGCAGCGCCTACAGCGACCAGCGGGCGGTGGACCGCGAACTGCGCCGCCTGATCGCCCGCCCAGCGCTGCGGCCGCGGGCGGCGCGGGCGCTGCGGGCCATGAGCATCGGTATGGCTTTGCGGCCCCATGGCGCCACAGCGGCGGTGCTGCTGGAGCAGATGCGCCAGCCGCTGCTGGTGCTCTGGGGCAGCCACGACCGGCTGGTGCCGCCCCAGATCAGCGAGCGCCTGCACCGCCACAAAGGCGATCTGGAGCTGCAACTGCTGCCCAGGCTCGGCCATTGCCCCCACGATGAGCGGCCCGAACTGTTCAACCACCACGTGCTGGGTTGGCTGGCGCGTAATTTGGGCACACGTCAGCCACACGAACAGCCCTGGGCATGAAGCACACCCTGTCGGTGCTGGTGGAAGACGAATCGGGCGTGCTGAGCCGCATCTCCGGCCTGTTCGCCCGCCGTGGTTTCAACATCGAGAGCTTGGCCGTCGGGCCGGCTGAGCGCAGCGGCGTGTCACGGCTCACGATGGTGGTGGAGGGGGATGAGCGCACCCTGGCTCAGATGAGCAAGCAGCTCGACAAGCTGATCAACGTGCTCGAGGTCACCGACCTCACCCGGATTCCCGCCGTGGAGCGGGAGCTGATGCTGGTGAAGGTGTCGGCACCCGAAAGCCAGCGGGCCGCCATCCTTGATCTGGTGCAGGTGTTCCGCGCCCGTGTGGTGGATCTGGGCAGCGAAGCTCTCACCGTGGAGGTGGTGGGCGATCCCGGCAAACTCGTGGCGCTTGAAAACGTGCTCGAGCCCTACGGGATCCTCGAGATTGCCCGCACCGGCCGGATCTCCCTGGAGCGTGCCTCCGGCGTGAGCACCCCGTATTTGAAGGTCACCAGCCTCGATAAGCGCGTGCCGGCCTGAGCCGACACGCATCGCTTACCGAAGAGGGCTCTACTTGGCGTCCTGCACCAGGGTGCCGCCTTGCAGCACCTTGGCGCTGATCAGCTTGTCGCCCTGGCTGATCCGATCCACCACATCCATGCCTTTGGTCACCCGGCCAAACACGGCATAACGCCCATCCAGCTCAGGCAGGGCCCGCAGAGCGATGTAGAACTGCGCGCTGGCGGAGTTGGGGTCGTTGGAGCGAGCCATCGCCAGGGCTCCGCGCTGGTGCTGCAGCTTCAGCTTCTCCGCCTGACCGGGACCAACGGTGATCTCGCCGTAGCGGGGGCTGCTGTCTCCCTCGAGGAAGAGCTCAAGCGGAATCAGGCGCGGCTGTCCGGTTGAAGGATCCACAAAACTGCCGGTACCGAGCAAATCCACCGGCGTGTTGGGGTTGGAGCTCTGGGGATCACCCCCCTGCACCACAAACGGAATGGGCTCTTTCACCACACGGTGGAAGAGGGTGCCGTTGTAGGTGCCGCGGCGCACCAGATCCACAAAGTTGCCAGCGGTGAGCGGCGCGGCGCTGCCATCCAGGCTGAGCTCCACAGTGCCTTTGCTGGTGGTGAGCTCCACCAGGGCCGTGCCCTTGAGGCAGGGAACACCCGAGGTGCCGCAACCAAAGCTGGTGGAAGGCCCAGGCGCGGCGCAGGCCACGGGCCCGAGCGGGCTGAGCACGAGCAGGAGGGCCAGCAGCAGGCTGCGCAGCGAACTCGAGCGCAACGACGTCATGCGGAGTGCGGTCATGCTCAAACGCCCTCGAGGGGAACACCGAGGAAGCGGGCCAGTTCGGCGCCACCGCGCTCAAGATCGGCCAGAGGCATCGGCTCACCCACACGGGTGAGGGGCAGATCGCGGCGCCCCTGCACGCGCAGAGCCAGGCGGCGGCGGGGGTTGAGGCCGTCGCGCACATCCACCTTCACGGCCTGGATGTCTTTCAGGGGGGTGGTGACGCTGATCAGCTGGCGGAAACCGCGCCGGGTCACGGTGAGGGTGCCCGCGGTTTTATCGAAACGGTTGGCGCCGGAGCCCACATCGAGGGCGATCACGGTCCATAGATAGGTAGAGAGCAGCGCAGCGGCGATGCCGTAGAGGCCCATCACCAAGCCCTGCGGCACCCAGCTCAGGGCAGCGGGGTGACCGATGGGCAGCAGATCGGTGCCGAGGTAGCTCGAGGCGCTGGTGAGCAGAAAGCCAAGACCGCCGGTGCTCACCACAGCCGCCACCAACACATTGGAGAGGCGGCGGGAGCCCAGCACGTCCTGCTCCAGCAACGCGGAAGACGAGGCAGCCTTTGCTGCGGATGCCGAGGCCATATGGGCGGAACAACCGGGGGCCTGCCATCTTGGCGCGCCCGCCAACCGGCCTGGCCCAGGCCTGAGCACAAATACCCAAAACGCAATGGTGACGGGCCGTGTCAGGCCGTCAAAACCCGCCTCGCAGTGCGGATCAACGTTGTTACGATCCCCCGGTAACCCACAGCCCGCGGTTTTTCCCACCCATGACGATCGCTGTAGGGCGCGCGCCGCAGCGGGGATGGTTTGACGTCCTCGATGACTGGCTCAAGCGCGACCGCTTCGTTTTTGTCGGGTGGTCGGGTCTGCTCCTGTTCCCCACCGCCTACCTGGCGCTGGGTGGCTGGCTGACCG
>CALRQW020000006.1:0-154240 GCA_943370455.1 Asaia bogorensis | reverse complement strand
GCCACGCTCTGCCGCATAGGCGGACTCATCCGCCTTCTCACATCAGCCTTGACGGCCTCGCTGTAGCGACGCATTGCTCTGCTCCATCAAGCCCCCTGGTGGAAAAAATGGTCGACATGGAGAGGCGTCAACTTTGCTGGCAGAGGGGGAGGCGGCACGAGAACCGTAGTCGCTGTAGCTGTCGGCAAAGGCAAATTGCCGACGGAACAGGCCGGAAAGCCGTGCACGGATTTCGGCTTCGGTGATCCGATCGTCCGGTGGTGATGGTGATGGTGATGGTGGCGGTGGTGGTGGTGGCGGTGGCGGATGAGGATCTTTATAATCATCATCTTTGCCATGGCTGTCGTCACGGTCTTTGGAAAGCTCTGATTTCTTATCCCTTATTTTGCCGTCTTCGTAGGGGTTTGTATAGTTGGACTTAAGCGTGATGTGATCCAGTTCTTCGTACGTTGTCGCTTCCAGGAGGTTGTTGCGACCAGTGCGCTTCCGGCGAGCGGCGTCTCCTCGCAGGGTTTTCTTGTCTTTCTTCGGGTGGATTGCCCCAAGGCTGCGGCGGAGCTCGCCTGTGTCAAATATCGACATGGTGGTCCCATAGGCCTGACTCAAGCTATGCGCATGTTCACATCGGCCCCTATTCGAAGTACCGTATTTCTTCCAAGTTGTGCCGCTTTTCTTGTTTTGTGCCGAAGCGTATCTAGGTTTTGACGGTCTACTTTATTGATCAAATGCAGTAAAAACATGCTGCTGTTCCGGCATGCTTTGTGGCGTTGTTGGCTGTTTTTGTACTGTTGTCTTTGCTGCCAGACTTGCCGGGAATTCTCTAGAACTTCTCGGATTCCACCGGTTCCATCAGCGTTCGTCAGATCGAGCAAGCCCTGTGAATGGTCGGGACTTTGTCCCGAATTCATGACCTCGGTATCCGCCGCTAGGGGTGGTGGGATGGCGGATTCGGCCACTGCCGCTAGCGTGGTGCCAGTCGCCACGGGGCCATGGCACAGCTGCATGATCTTCGGCTGAGGCTGTTGGTGCAACAAGAGAGTGAGCAGATTGTTCAAAACCTGCCCGATGGCCTCGATCTGTCTGTGATTCAGGCCCGCTGCCTGTGTTGGCTAGCGCTCTTGGCCGAAGCCCATGAAGACAGCGCCAATGAAGCGGTGGCGGATGGCGATACCGATCAGGCCATGGCCTGGTTTGCCGATTCGATGCGCCTGAGGGATGTGATTCAGGTGGTGAGTTCGATCGAGATCCCGATTCCAGGTGCCAGCGAGGATCCCGATCTCAGCAGCGACGATCTGCGCGCTGCTTGATGCCATGATGGGCTGTGAAACGCCAAGGGGACTGCGGTGCCGGAAGAGCCCTGCCAATGCCCTGACTGCCAGCGCTTCTACCGGGAGCACGACCGTCTCATTCGAGAGAACCCCACCCTGCGTCAGCAACAGGAGCTGAGCTGGGCCGCGTTGCAATCGTTCCGCACTCTGGCGGGGCGCGCCCTCGAGGAACTGCAGAAAACCCACGGCGACACCGATTCAGCCCTGGCTCCTGCTGCCGCTGGTGCTCCGGCGGATGCCGGTGAGAACGATGCGATGCAACAGGCCATTGCCGATCTGGAGAACATCAACGCCCACCTGTTCTCGATCGAGGCCCTGATGGAGCGCATCTTCGATGTGCGCGTGCCCGATGCCGTGGAGCAGAAATTCCGCGAACTGGCCGGCGAATTGGCTCCCGATCCCCTCAATGCCGATCGGCTGCGGCTGAACCGCCTCCTGCACCAGACGCCGGATCTGCCCGGCTGATCAGGCGGGCGATCATTCCTTCCTCATCCGCCGCGACCCGTTGCCACTGGACGGGGCCCAGCCAAGCCATTGCGGTTTTGAGCTCTTCAAGGAGTGAGGGATCGTTGGTGCCGATCCCGCCGCTGAGGGCGATCTGATCCACGCCACCCAAGCTTGCGGCCATCGCTCCGATCTCACGCTGCAGTTGGTGTAGGAACACGCCTAGCGCCAGTTGGGCACCTCCGTGCCCTTCGGTTGCTGCAGAGCGCAGGTCGCGCCAGTCACTGCTGAGGCCGGAGAGTCCTAATAGGCCGCTGTGGCGGTTGAGCCCTTGCTCGAGCGCATCGAGGCTCAGGCCCTGGCGCTGCAGATGCAGCAGTAGGCCGGGATCCACGCTGCCGCTGCGGCTGGCCATCACCAGCCCCTCCAGGGGCGTGAACCCCATGGTGGTGTCGATGCTGCGGCCATCCCGCACCGCCGCCAGGGAACAGCCCGCCCCGAGGTGGGCACTGATCAGCCGATGGCAGGGCACGGCTTCCGCCACGTGCTGGTGGTTGAGCCCATGGAAGCCATAGCGGCGACAACCCAGCTGCCGCCAGCTGGCTGGTAGGGCATAGGTGCTCGCCTCGGGCGGCAGGCTGGCGTGAAAGGCCGTGTCGAAACAGGCCCACTGGGGCAGGGTGGGCCGGAGCTGCTGGAGCCAGCGGATCGCCTCGAGGGCCGGCGGGTTGTGCAACGGTGCCAGGACCGACACAGCGTTGAGCTCCTCCAGCACCGTTGCGCTGATTCGCGTGGGGGCGGTGAAGTGCTCGCCCCCATGCACCACGCGGTGGCCGGCGGCCTTGAGCTCGGGCCACCACCGTTCCAGCTGAGGTGCCACCCAGTGGCTGAGTTGATCCTGCAGGGCGCCCTGGCGCTGGGTTTCCGAGCGCCAGAGCTCTGTGGAGCTGGTTGCCGTGGCTTGCAGCACCGCAGCCTTAAGGCTGGAGCTGCCCACGTTCAGCACCAGCAACATGGGGCGTTAGGCGTCGAGGTTGCAGGTGATCGTCACCGGGAAGCTCTCGGCTTTCCAGATGCGCTGGGCGTACTCCCGGATCGAGCGATCCGAAGAGAAGAAGCCGGTGCGAGCGCTGTTGAGCAGCGACATCCGGTTCCAGGCGGTGCGATCGCTCCAGGCCTGGCTCACCTGCTGCTGCACCCGCAGGTAGTCAGCGAAATCAGCCAACACGAAGAAGGGATCGCGGCCAGTCAGGTTCTCCAGCAGCGGCCGGAACAGATCCCCATCGCCGTTGCTGAAGTGGCCCTGCTCCACCAACTTGAGAACCTCGCCCAGCTCCGGTTGCTCGGCAATCAGCTCCCAGGGGCGATAGCCCTCGGCATGGAGGTCGGCCACCTCGGTTTCGGTCATACCGAACAGGAAGAAGTTGTCGGCGCCTACCTGCTCGCGGATCTCCACGTTGGCGCCATCGAGGGTGCCGATGGTGAGCGCACCATTCATGGCGAACTTCATGTTGCCGGTGCCCGAGGCCTCCAGGCCGGCGGTGGAGATCTGCTCGGAGAGATCCGAGGCCGGATACACCCGTTCGCCCAGTTTCACGTTGTAATCCGGCAGGAACACCACCCGCAGGCGGCCATCCATATCCGGATCGGCGTTCACCGTTTCGGCGATGCCGTTGAGGAAGCGGATGATCAGCTTGGCCAGGTAGTAGCCAGGAGCGGCCTTGCCGCCAAAGATCACCGTGCGCGGCGCCAGGCCATCGGCCTGGCCGTTTTTGATGCGCAGGTACTGCGCGATCACTTGCAGGGCGTTGAGGTGTTGGCGCTTGTATTCATGGATCCGCTTCACCTGCACGTCGAACAGCGACGAGGGATCGACCAGCAACCCGCTCTGGCGGTGGATGTAGTTGGCCAGATGGCGCTTGCTCGCGAGCTTGGTTTGCTCCCAGCGCTCCAGGAAGCCGGCATCATCCACAAAGCGCTCTAGCTGCCGCAGTTGATCGAGATCGGCCACCCAGCCTTCGCCGATGCTTTCGGCCAGCAGCTGGCGCAGGGCCGGGTTGGCGAGGGCCACCCACCGCCGGGGGGTGACGCCATTGGTGACGTTGGTGAACTTCTCGGGCCAGAGGGCCGCGAATTCAGGCAACAGCTTGGTGCGCACCAGTTCGCTGTGCAGTGCGGCCACACCGTTCACGTGATGGGAGGCCACGGTGGCGAGGTTGGCCATGCGCACGGCCTTGCTGCCCTCCTCATCAATGATCGACACCTTGCGCAGCAGCGCTTCGTTGCCCGGATACTTCAGGCGCACGGTTTGCAGGAAGCGGCGGTTGATCTCGTAGATCAGCTCCAGATGGCGGGGCAGCAGCGAGCCGAATAGCGGTAGGCCCCACTTTTCCAGGGCCTCCGGCAACAGGGTGTGGTTGGTGTATGCCAGCGAGCGGCAGGTGATGTCCCAGGCCTGATCCCACTCCAGGTGTTTGTCGTCGATCAGCAGCCGCATCAGTTCGGCCACGGCGATCGCCGGGTGGGTGTCGTTGAGTTGCACCGCCCAGTGGTCCGGGAACTCCTGAACTGGGATGCCGCGCTGATCCAGGCTGCGCAGCATGTCCTGCAACGAACAGCTCACAAAGAAGTGCTGCTGCTTCAGGCGCAGGCGGCGGCCCTCGTCGGTGCCGTCGTTGGGATACAGCACCTTGGAGAGGGTTTCACTGCCCACCTTCTCTTCCACAGCGCCGTAGTAGTCGCCGATGTTGAAGGCGTAGAAATCGAAGCTCTCGCTGGCGTCGGCGCGCCACAGCCGCAGCCGATCGCAGGTGTTCACCCGATAGCCGAGCACCGGCACATCGTGGGGCACCCCGATGGCGTGCTCCTCCGGGATCCAGCGCACAAGGTAGTGGCCGCGCTCATCTTTGTAGCTCTCGGTGCGGCCGCCAAAGCCCACGAAGCAGGCCTGATCGGGATGGGGGATCTCCCAGGGCCAGCCGCCCTTCAGCCACTTATCGGTGATTTCCACCTGCCAGCCGTCGCGGATTAGCTGATCGAAGATCCCGAACTCGTAGCGGATGCCGTAGCCGGTTGCCGGGATCTCGAGGCTGGCCAGCGATTCCATGAAGCAAGCCGCCAGGCGCCCGAGGCCGCCATTGCCCAGGCCGGGCTCCTCTTCCACTTCGAGGATCTCGTCGAGGCGTTCGATGCCAAAGCGCCGCAGGGCTTCTTCCGCGGCGTCCTGGATGCCGAGCATCAGCAGGTTGTTGCCCAGCTGCGGGCCGATCAGGAATTCGGCCGAGAGGTAGGCCACCACGCGGGTGGGGGTGGCGTTGATCGCTTCGATGCCCGCCAGATAGCGGGTCATCAGCCGGTCGCGCACGGCGTGGCTCAAGGCCAGGTAGAGGTCGTGGCGGCTGGCGGTGGGGGCGAGTTTGCCAAGGGTGTAAAAGAGGTGCTCGGCCATGCCGTCGAACACGTCATCGGCCGTCAGGCCGCTGCGGTCGGGGTCGGCGTAGCAACCGGGCGTGGGCAGTTGAAGGCGGCTGGGGGCTTGTTCGTGCATCAGTTCACCTCGCTGCTGGTAGTCGCTGTCCACTGCCAGTCGGTGATGGCGGGGGCGTCCATGCCGTGTTCATGGGCATAGGCGCGGTTGGCCAGGATCGCCTCCTTCATCTGCTCCTTCACGTGAGCGGCGCGCGACCCTAACCCCGGAACCCGGTCGATCACATCGATCACCAGGTTGAAGCGATCGATCTGGTTGTTCATTGCCAGTTCCAGTGGGGTGTTGATGTTGCCTTGCTCCTTGTAGCCACGCACATGGAAGTTGACGTGGTTGGTGCGGCGATAGGTGAGGCGGTGGATGAGCCAGGGGTAGCCGTGGAAGTTGAAGATCACGGGGCGGTCGGTGGTGAACAGGCTGTCGAAATCGCGATCGCTGAGGCCATGCGGGTGTTCGCTCGGTTGAGTGAGGGCGAACAGCTTCACCACATTCAGCACGCGGATCTTGAGGCTGGGGATCTCGCGGCGCAGGATCTGCACGGCTGCCAGGGTTTCCTTGGTGGGGATATCGCCGGCGCAGGCCATCACCACATCCGGTTCATCCGGCTCATGGCCGATGTGATCGTTGCTGGCCCAACTCCACAGGCCGATGCCTTTGGCCACATGGGCGCGGGCCTGCTCGAGCGAGAGGTATTGCAGGTGCTTCTGCTTGTCGCTCACGATGATGTTGCACACATTTGGCTCCACCAGCGCCTGCTCCGCCACCGCCAGCAGCGAATTGGCATCGGCGGGGAGGTAAACGCGCACCACCTCACCACTCTTGTTGCCGGCCAGGTCGATGAAGCCGGGGTCTTGATGGGTGAAGCCGTTGTGGTCCTGCCGCCACACCGTGGAGGAGATCAGGCAGGTCCAGGGGCCGATCGGCGCGCGCCAGGGAGCGTGGTGGAGGCAGCTCTCTAGCCACTTGGCGTGCTGGTTGAACATCGAGGCGATCACATGGGCGAAGGCCTCGTAGGTGTGGAACAGGCCGTAGCGGCCGGTGAGCAGATAGCCCTCCATCATTCCCACCAGCGTGTGCTCGCTGAGCATCTCCACCACGCGGCCGCTGCGGGAAAGCTCGCTGCCGTTGAGGTCTTCCGGCAGCAGCTCTTCCATCCATACCTTCTTGCTCTGCTCGTAGATCGCTTGCAGGCGGTTGGAAGCGGTTTCATCGGGGCCGAACACCCGCAGTGAATCGGGGTTGAGCGCAATCGCATCGCGCAGCAGTTCCCCGAGCACCGCCGTGTTTTCGTGCTGCACGCGCCCCGGTTGCGGCACGGCGACGGCGTAGTTGGCGATCGCTGGGAGCTGCAGCTTGTGGCGCAGCAGGCCGCCGTTGGCATGGGGATTGGAGCCCATGCGGCGGTTCCCCTGGGGGCAGAGGGCCTGAAGCTCGGGCTTCAGGCGGCCGTGCTCGTCGAACAGCTCCCAGGGGCGGTAGCTCTTCAGCCAGCTCTCCAGCTGTTGCAGTTGCGCGGTGTCGTGGCGGGGATCGGGCAAGGGCACCTGGTGGGCCCGCCAGAAGCCTTCGAGCTTCTTGTCGCCTAAGGCTTTAGGCCCGGTCCAGCCTTTGGGGGAGCGCAGCACGATCATCGGCCAATAGGGCCGCTGCGCTTCGCCGCTGCGGCGCGCTTCCGCCTGGATCGCCCGGATGCGGCCGGTGGCCTCATCCATCGCGGCGGCCATCGCCTGGTGCATGGCCATCGGCTCGCTGCCCTCCACGAACAGCGGTTCCCAGCCGTAACCCCGCATCAGGCTTGCCAGCTCTTCTCGGGGGATGCGGGCCAGCAGGGTGGGGTTGGCGATCTTGTAGCCGTTCAGATGCAGCACCGGCAGCACGGCGCCATCCGAGATCGGGTTGAGGAACTTGTTGATGTGCCAGCTGGTGGCGAGCGGGCCGGTTTCCGCTTCCCCATCGCCCACGCAGGCCAGGGCGATCAGATCGGGGTTGTCGAACACCGCCCCGCAGGCGTGGGAAAGCACGTAGCCGAGCTCGCCGCCTTCATGGATCGAGCCGGGGGTTTCCGGAGTGCAGTGGCTGCCGATGTGGCCGGGGAAGGAGAACTGCTTGAAGAAGCGCTGCATCCCCGCAGCGTCCTGCGATTTGTCGGGATAGATCTCCGAATAGGAGCCGTCGAGGTACGTGGGGCCGAGCACACCGGGTGCCCCATGGCCTGGTCCCGACAGGTAGATCATGTCGAGGTTCTGCTCGCGGATCACCCGGTTGGCGTGGGCCCAGATGAAGGCCTGGCCCGGGCTTGAACCCCAGTGGCCCAGCAGACGGTTCTTGATGTGCTCGGGCAGCAGCGGCTCGCTGAGCAGCGGGTTGTCTTGCAGGTAAATCATCCCCACCGCCAGGTAGTTGGCGGCGCGCCACCAGCCATCGATCTGCTCCAGCGCCGTACCGGCGAGCTGCGGGGCAGGGTTGGTTTGGCTCAGGGTCATGGGGACGCACCCTCAGGCTCTGGGCGGAACGTAGCCGTTGTCACAGGGGATGACCTGCCAGGGCGAGACTCTCGTGCGGAATTGCCCACGTCGTTGATGCCCGAGATCGGAGCCCACCAGCTCGAGGTGGCCGAAACCCTGATCGGGGTGGGCCGCTTTCTGGTGATTTTTGTGGCCGCCCGTCTGCTGGCGGAGCTGCTGGTGCGCTGGCAGCTGCCCACGATCCTGGGTGAGCTGATCGCCGGCGTGATCATCGGCGCCAGCGGCTTGCATTTGATCGTGCCGCCGGAAACCCAGGCTGCCCTCAGCCAGGGACTGGTGCAGCTGGTGGGCTCGCTCGCTGATGTGCCGCCGGATGTGGTGAGCCACCTCTACGCCGAGAGCTTCCCCTCCCTGCAGGCGGTGGCCACCCTGGGCCTGTTTGCTTTGCTCTTCCTCACTGGCCTGGAGAGCGATCTCGATGAGCTGGTGGCCGTGGGCGGACAGGCCACCACGGTGGCGGTGGCCGGTGTGGCGCTGCCCTTCGCCCTTGGCACCGCGGGCCTGATGGCCTTCTTCCACGTGGATGTGATCCCGGCTGTGTTTGCCGGCGCCTCGATGACGGCCACGAGCATCGGCATCACCGCCAGCGTGTTCGGCGAGCTGAAGATGCTGCGCTCGCGCGAGGGGCAGATCGTGATCGGCGCCGCCGTGCTCGACGACATCCTCGGCATCGTGATCCTGGCGGTGGTGGTGAGCATCGCCGGCGGCGGCAGCCTGGAGATCGGTCCGATCGTCAAGTTGGTGGCCGCGGCGCTGGTGTTCGTGGTGGCGGCCATCGGCCTCAGCCGCAGCGCAGCCCCAGGCTTCGATTGGGTGATCGATCGGCTCAAGGCCCCTGGCGATGTGGCCGTGGCCTCGTTTGTGGTGCTCACTCTCTGCTGTTTTGCTGCCACGGCCATCGGCCTGGAGGCGGCGCTGGGCGCCTTTGCCGCCGGCCTGATCCTGAGCAAGTCGAACCACAGCCACGCGATCGAAGCCGCCGTGAAGCCGGTGGTGGCTCTCTTCGCCACGATCTTTTTCGTGCTGATCGGCACCGGCATGGATCTTTCGGTGCTCAATCCGCTCGATCCGGCTAACCGCCCCGGCTTGGTGGTGGCGGCGTTCCTGCTGGTGGTGGCGATCGCCGGCAAGGTGGCGGCGGGTTGGTGTTTCCTCTCCAACCAGCCCACCAAGCGCCTGGTGGTGGGCCTGGGGATGATGCCCCGCGGTGAGGTGGGCCTGATCTTCCTGGGCCTGGGCACCCAGGCCAAGCTGCTCAGCCCGGCCCTCGAGGCGGCCATCCTGTTGATGGTGATCGGCACCACCTTCCTGGCGCCGGTGCTGCTCAGACTGGTGCTGGCTGGCAAGAGCGATGGACCCGACCTCGACCCCCTCGCCGAAATCCCCACTTGAGGGTTGGCAGTTCAGCTGGGCCGGCTGGCTCGACAATCGCCACGGCGAGTGGTGGCTGCTGGCCCAGCTGCTGCTGATTGCAGCGCACCTGCTGCCGCCCTGGCCGGCTCCGGGCAGCTGGGGCTATGCCTGGCCGTTGCCGATCGCTTTGGCTGGCGCAGTGTTGTTTGTGGTGGGGCTGCTGTTGGCGGCTCAGGCCTTCTGGCGGTTGGGCCCCAGCTTGACGCCCCTGCCAGATCCCAAGCCTGGGGCGGAACTGGTGACCAGCGGCGCCTACGCCCGTTGCCGACATCCGCTGTATCAGGCGGTGCTGCTCTGCTCGCTGGGGGTGGTGTTGGCCTTGGGCAGCCTGTTGCACCTGGCGCTGCTGTTGGGGCTGTGTGCGGTGCTTGGGGGTAAAGCCCGGCGCGAGGAGCGGATGCTGCTGAGGGTGCACCCGGATTACGCCAGCTACCGCGCCGCGACCCCCGCGATCATTCCAGGCTTGCCGTGGCTCGACTGGCGGGGCTGAGGCTGCGGCTCCGCTGGTGCTTAGGCGCTGGGTTGTCAGCCCCTGGGGCACTCATGCCCGAGCGCCCACAATTTCGTGCAGTCTGTACAGAATCCAGGGCTGCTTCCGGTGTGTGGTGAAAAGCGGCAGCTGGTTTGAGATGCGGGCCTGATCGACTTGCCTGGAGGCGCGAAGGTGCCCTACTCGTTGCGGCTGGCCGCAGCCAGGCCCCAAAACAGGCCGTAGAGCGCGGCGACCAGACCAAGGCTGGTGCCCCAGCCCGGGCCCAAGGCCAAGCCCAGCACCAGATTGACCACCACGCCAGCACCCAGGGCCAGCAGCAGGCTGCTCACCACCAGGGCAACGAGTTGGCTGCCTTCATCGAGTGGTCCTGCGGCGAGGGCTTCCTCGAGGCGGGAGAGCGGAGCGCTCAGGGGCAGGTAGAGGGCCAGGGCCCACAGCGCGCTGCCAGGCAGCAACAGTGCCCAGCTCTCGGGAATCCAGTCGGGCACGAGGGCAGGGGGCAGGTGTGTTGTCCCTAGCATCCACCACCCAGCCTGGTGTTGCCGGTGACCGTTGCAGCGGCGTGGACCTTTGAGGGCCATCCGATCCACAGCCTCAGCCGTGAGCCCGAGGGTGCGGCCAAGGGCCCGGCGATCCTGCTGGTGCACGGTTTCGGTGCTTCCACCGACCACTGGCGCTTCAACATCCCCGTGCTCGCCGAGCATTACGAGGTGCATGCGCTCGACCTACTCGGTTTCGGGCGCAGTGCCAAGCCCGAGGGGCCTCGCTATGGCGGTGCGTTGTGGAGCGATCAGCTGGTGGCCTACGTGCGCGAGCGCATCGGCCGGCCGACGGTGCTCGTGGGCAACTCGCTCGGTGGCTATGCGGCCCTGTCGGCCGGTGCGGCCCTGGGCGATCAATGTGCTGGCGTGGTGCTGCTGAATGCGGCCGGCCCCTTCTCCGATGAGCAGGGTGAACCGAAGGGCTGGGGTGCCATCGCCCGCCGCACCATCGGCAGCGCTTTGCTGAAGAGCCCGATCCTGCAGCGGCTGCTGTTCGAGAACATGCGCCGCCCCGGCAATGTGCGCCGCACCCTCAAGCAGGTGTACATCGACCCCACCAACGTGGACGACGAACTGGTGGAGTCGATCCTGCGGCCGAGCCGCGACCCCGGCGCCTTCGGGGTGTTCCGCACCGTGTTCGACATTCCCCGCGGCCAACCCCTCGATGAGCTGTTCGCCCAGCTGCAGGCGCCGCTGCTGCTGCTTTGGGGGATCCGCGACCCATGGATCAATGCCGCCGGCCGTCGCGGCGCCTTCCAGCGCCATGCCCCCGCCAACACCACCGAAGTGGTGCTGCAGGCCGGCCACTGTCCCCACGACGAGGTGCCGGATCAGGTGAACCGGGCCATGGTGGAGTGGCTGGCCACGCTCCAATGACCCTCACCCGCCAAGGCGCTCCTTTTCCCCACTGGCAGTTCACGGCGACCACCGGCGATCAGCTGCGGGTGGTGCCGGAACGGGGTGGTTTGCTGGTGGGTTGGCGCTGCGGCGGCGAGGAGCGGCTCTATTTCGATGCTGAGCGGTTCGCTGATCCCAGCAAAAGCGTGCGCGGCGGCATTCCCGTGCTGTTTCCCGTGTGCGGGAACTTGCCAGATGGTGCTCTGGTGTTGCCCCAGGGCCGTTTCTCGATGGCTCAGCACGGCTTTGCGCGGGATCTGCCCTGGGATCTCGCGGCGCTGGACAGCGGCGACGGGATTCGCCTCACCCTCAGCGATAGCCTCGTCACCCACAGCGCTTATCCCTTCCGGTTTCAGCTGAGCCTCGACTATCAGCTCGAGCCCGATGCGCTGGCGATTCGAGCGGTGGTGGAGCACCGGGCTGGTGCGGCAGAAATGGGGCCGATGCCATTTTCCCTAGGCCTGCATCCCTACCTGCAGGTGGCGAGACTCGCTCAGGCCCGGGTGGATGGGTTGCCCGAGCGGTGTTGGGATCACCTCACAGCTGCCGAGGCCGCCACTGCCGACCAGCTGGCGCGGCTGGAGCAGGGCGTGGATCTGCGGGTGGAAGGGCTGGATGGTGTTGGCTCAGGGCCTCGGGTGTGTACGGGAGCGGGGGCCGCTGTGGAGCTGCAGATGCAGCCCCCGTTTGCCCATGCGGTGTTGTGGAGCGATCCACCACGGCCGATGCTCTGCCTCGAGCCTTGGAGTGCCCCTCGTGGCGAGCTGGGCCTTCAGCTTCAGCCTGGTGAACGCTGCGAACTCCGCTGTCGCTATCGGATCACCGCAGCCTGAGCTACCCCTGGTAGGCGGCCGCGGGCCAGTTGTTGGAGGGGATCGAATTCCCGCTTCAGCGCTTCGATCACGGCAGCAGCGGGGCTGGCCTCCCAGCAGGGCAGTGGGTTCTCGCTCGCCGGCTGCACGAGCACACTCAGCTGACCACCCAGGGCACGGCAGCGCTGCCGCAGCTGCTCCACTCGGTAGCTGGGCAGGCTGCCGGCATCAGCCCAGGCCATGCCCAGGCCCACCCCCGCAGCCAGGCTGCAGGCCACACCGCCTAGAGCAGGATCTGCCAGGAGCTCCGCGGCGAGAGCGGGCTTCACGCCCAGGTGCAGCAGCCAGTCGCTGTTGCCCTGGCGGCTGTGGCTCTCGAGCTCGAGCAAGCGATCGGAATCCAGCGCTTCCGCTTCCAGTCCGAGGGCTGATGCGGCCTGAGTGTGTTGATCCAGCTGATCCGCGATGGCGGCGCTGCTCACACTGGCCAGGGCCAGCAGCAGGGCCGGTTGCCCGCTGCCACTGAGTGCAAGGCTCCACCAGTCGAGCCGCTGGGGCATCAGCGGAGCCTGAAGGCAACGGCGCCGCAGCTGCTCAAGGTCTGCCAGAGGACCGTGCACGAGCAGGCCGCGGCGATGCCGCGGCAATGGGTAGGTGCGCAGGGTGAGTTCGGTGATCAGGCCGAGGCTGCCCCAGCTGCCGCAGAACAGGCGCATCAAGTCGTAGCCGGCCACGTTCTTCACCACCTTTCCGCCTGCCTTGGCAGCCGTGCCGTCGGCCCGCAGCAAGCTGAGGCCGATCAGCTGATCGCGAACCCCCAAATAACGCTGGCGCAGACCGCCGGCCAGGCCCCGGGCCACCAAACCCCCCACAGTGCCGCTGTGTTCACCGCCGGGTCCGCTGCCCCAGGGCCAGTCGACCGCCAGCCATTGACCTGCTGCGGCCAATTCGTGTTGCAGGGTTTGTAGGGGCATGCCCGCTTGCACCGTCACCGTGAAATCACCGGTGCAGTGCTCAACCAGTTGGTTGAGCTTGCTGGCGCTGAGAACTCGTGGTGAGCTCTCGCCGCTGCCGGGCTGTACCGGCGCACCCCAGTGCAGCCGGCTGCCGCTGCCAGCCGGTAGCCAGGGCAAAGCCTGCCGATGCCACTGCCGCACCAGCTCCTGCAGCTCGCTGGGCTCAGGACAGATCACGGCACGATGGTGCCATGGCAGAGCGGCGCAAGGTCATCGTGATCGATGACGACCCCACCGGGTCGCAGACGGTGCACAGCGCACCGCTGCTGTTGCGCTGGGATCCAGACAGCCTGCGGCGGGGGTTGCGCCATCCCTCACCGCTGCTGTTTGTGTTGGCCAACACCCGCGCCCTGGAGCCCGAGGCGGCCCGGGAGCGGGTGCGGGAGATCTGCCGGGGGCTGCGGCTGGTGCTGGCGGACCTGGAGGCGGCGGGTGAGCTGGATCGTTGGCTGGTGGTGAGCCGGGGCGATTCCACCCTTCGGGGGCATTTCCCCCTCGAGGTGGAAGTGATTACTGAGGAGCTGGGCCCCTTCGACGCCACGTTGTTGGTGCCGGCTTTCTTGCCGGGAGGGCGGACCACCCGGGGTGGCGTGCACTACCTGCACGGCGAGCCCGTTCACACCACGGACTTTGCCCGGGATCGGCTGTTTGGTTTCAGCAACAGCTTCCTGCCTGAGTGGGTGTCGGAGAAAACAGGAGGAGTGATCCCTGCCGAGGCTGTAAAGCGCCTGGATCTCGCTGAGCTCGATGGCACTGCTGCAGATCTGCAGGCTCGCGTGGACAGCTTCAGCGCACAACGCGTCGTGGCGGTGGATGCGGAGCGGCCTGAGCAGTTGGAAATACTCGGGGAGGCGGTGTGGCGCAGCGAGCGGCGCCTGCTGTTCCAATCAGCCGCCAGCCTGATCAATGGCTTGGTGCCGCTGCCGCCTCAACCGCTTGATCGCTCCGGCTTGGCGGCGTTGCGCCGCTGCGATGCCAGTGGAGACCGGTTGCCGGTGTTAGTGGTGGTGGGATCTCATGTGCCCCTGGCGGATCAGCAGCTGGAGCAGTTGCTCAAGGACCCCGCCTGTGAGGGGGTTGAGATCTTGGTAACCAAGTTGGCCCGGGCGCTGGAGGGTCCCGCGGCGCCGGAGCTGATTCGATCGCTGGAGCGGAGCTGGCTGGCGCAGCTGCAGGCTGCGCTGGATCAAGGCCGCACCCCGGTGTTGTTCAGCAGCCGCGGCGAACTGGTGTTTGCTTCAGCTGAGGAGCGGCGACGCTTCGGGCTGGCACTGGCGGCCCTCATGGCGCGACTGGCCGCAGCCTTGGCCCCGCAGTTAGGGCTGATCATCAGCAAGGGCGGCATTACCACCCACACCCTGTTGGCCGATGGGTTGGGCCTCGATTGGGTGGAGCTGCAGGGCCAGCTCCTGCCGGGGCTATCTGTGGTGCTCACTCCGGCTGATGCGACGGTGCCTGGCCTCCCGGTGATCACGTTTCCGGGCAATCTCGGCGATGCAAGCGGCCTACACCAGGCCTGCCAGTTGATGCTTTCGAATTAGAAGCCTCAGCGTTTGTTGAGGCGTGGAAAGCGCCAGAAGAAGCGTTTGGGTTTTGGCCGAAACAGAGCCTCAATGGCTTCGCCAGCAACCCCGCGCAGATCGGCCAGGCGATTGGGATCAATCGGGCAGAAGTCGGAGACGCAGGTGAAGGTTTCCGTTAGGTCTGTGGTTGCCGTCTGATGGATCCATGCGGGATCGATGTCTGGGAAGGAGAGGCCCCGTTCCTGCAGCCAGCCGAGATCACTGCAACGATTCACAATGCCAGCTGCTGCTGATTCTTTCAGTGAAGGCCTCGATGTGCCGCCGATCGATGCATCGGATTGCTTCAGAATCTCGATGATTTTGTAGCGGCGATGGTCGTAAACATCCTCCAAGAGAACAGGATGGGTGACCGTGAGTTCTTCAAGGATCACGAGGGCTTCATTGGAAACGCTCGAGTTGGCCTGCTCAACTCCTTCACGAGTGAGGGCAGTGGTGTTGAGTGAAGCGGGGAGATAGTGAGTGCAGAAGTCGTCGACGATGTCCTGGTTGGTCAGCAATGTGCGATCAAAAATGCGCCATGAGTAGTCGTCGAACCCGATATTCTCCCAGTCTTGGATAGCCCCGCTCAGGTAGTTGGGCTTGGGCAATGTGACGGCTCGGAAGTTGCGAAGCTTCTGATTGATCTTTGATAGGAAGTATGGTGCCGGGCTCTTGAGATAGGCGATCACCTTGACGTGATTGGAGATCTCGTACAGCTTTCCACGAAAAAAAGCTGATTGCTCTTTGGGTACGCGCCTGGCGACGCTCCAGAAGCCTTCTGCGCTCAAAATCGACGTGTGATGGTTGGTTCGTTGAATTTCCGCAGCTAAGGAGTGCCAGTATTGTTCGGATATTTCTTTGAGCTCGTCGCCGCTAGCTTTTGAACGTCTTCGGATTGATTCGTTGTCGGTCTGGAAAAGCCAGGGGATCACAAAATGGTGCTTAAATTCAGCGGGTTCTGTTTGGGTTGGATAAAGGACTGAGGCTTTATTGAGTAGCGTTTCTGCATTCGCTGACAGGACTGTTTGCAGAGCCGTTGTGCCTGTCTTCGGATGCCCGATGTGCAGAAGCAGGCGAGGCATGCGGCTTCGGTGGTGTCGCTGCGGCTCAGGATACGGCTCATTCACTGAGCTGTTTCGGTGTGCTGCCTCTGCCACAGCTCACCCGCGATGCCACCGAAGCCAACCAGGGCTATGGCCAGAAAGCTGTCGCTCGTGTCGCTAACCATGGCTCCCGCCAGAAAGGCCAGGGAGCCCGCGCCCACCACCCAGGGTGTTACGGGATAGCCCCAGCTCCGGAAGGGTCTGGGCAACTCCGGTTGATGGCGGCGTAGCCAGATCTGCGCGGCGATTCCGCTCAGAGGTAGCCCCACATACAGGAAAGCTCCCATCCCCAGCAGGTGATCAAACGAGCCCACAAGCACCAGCACGGCGGCGCTGCCACTGGTGAGCAGCAACGCGGCCACCGGTGTGCCGCCCTGGTTCACCTGGCTGAGGAAAGCTGGCATCAGCTGATCCCGGCTCAGGCCAAACAGGATCCGGGGCGCTGCCATCACCACCGTGTTGATCAGTCCCAGCAGCGACACCAGGGCCACGGCCGCAATCAGCTGGGCCCCATGGCTGCCCATCAGGCGGCGGGCCGCATCGGCCGCCGGCAGGGTGGCTTGGCTCAGGGTTTGCATCGGCAACACGTGCAACAGCGCCCCATTGATCAGCAGATAAAGGGCCAGCACAGCCAGCACACCGCCGATCAGCGAACGGGGCAGATCACGGGCCGGTTCGCTGAATTCTTCGGCGAAATACACCGGTGAGGCCCAGCCATCAAAGGTGGTGATCACGGCCTGCAGGGCCAGTACGGCCCCGATCCAGAGCGTTGATCCCTGTGGGAGCACCACGGCTGGATCGCTGGTGGCCGCCTCTGGAGCAGCGCTGGGCAGCAGAAAGCTGGCGGCCGCCAGGCCCAGGAAGGCCACCGCCTTGATCAGGCTGAGTAACTCCTGGCTGGCACCCCCAGCGCGCACCCCCAGCCATTGGATGGCACTAAACAGAACCAGCACCGCCAGGGCGATCACCTGCCCCTCCCATGGTGCTGCTGCTTCCGCAGGGATCCACTCCACCAGCAGTTCGCCCACGGTGGTGGCGACCCAGGCCAGGCCGATGCAGTGGGCCAGCCAGTCGGTCCAGCCCACCAGCCAGCCGGCCCGGCGTCCGAAGGCCTGCTCGGCGTAGACATACCAACCCCCCGCCCGCGGCAGGCTGGCCGCTAGTTCGGCGATGCAGATCGCACCGAGTAGTGCGTAAAGCCCCCCGACCAACCAGGCAGCTAGCACGAGCGGTGCCGTGGCCAGCTGAGCCGCCACCAGCCCTGGTGTGCGCAGGATGCCCGCTCCGATCGTTCCTCCCACGGAGCCGGCCAGGCCGAAGGCCACGCCCAGCACCGAGAGCAAGCCGCCGCTGCTCCGCTCCTCTGGCGCCGGCGGGCTGCTCAAGAGCGCTGCGCCGCTGCCAGCAGCTGCAACGGGTGGGCCACGCGCGGGCCATCGCCCAGATGCCGGCGCAGCTGCATCGTGCAGCCGATGTTGGCGCTGGCCACCACCTCAGCGCCGGTGCCACGGAGATCGGCGGCCTTGATCTCGCCCAGCGCGGCCGCTTCCTCCGGTTGCACCAAGTTGTAGATACCAGCGCTCCCACAGCACACTCCGGCTTCGGTGGCCTCCCGCAGCTGCAGGTGCGGAATGGCGCGCAACAGTTGGCGCGGTTCCGCACTGATGCCCTGGCCGTGGAGCATGTGGCAGGCATCGTGATACGCCACCACCACTGGGTTGTCGGCGCTAGCGGGCTGGCCATCGCTGTGGCTCAGTGGCTGGAGCCGAGCCTGGAAGGCCTCGCTCAGCCCAAGCTCCGCCAGAAACTGATGAACGTCCCGCACTTGGGACGCAAAGGCCGCGCCCTGCTCGCTCTCCAGCAGCCGGTCGTAGTGCTTGAGGGTATGGCCGCAGCCGGAAGCGGCCACCACCACTGCGTCCAACGGTTCCGGTCCCGCGGCTTTGCCGGGACCCACCACGGCACGGAAGCTCTCGATCAGGGCGTTGGCCAGCTCTCGGGTCTGCTCCAGTTCGCCCTGGTGATGGGTCACGGCGCCGCAGCACCCCTGGCTCGGCGGAATCACCACCTCCACGCCGTTGGCCGTGAGCACCTCCAGCGTGGCGGCGTTCACATCCGGATCAAACAGCCGTTGCACGCAGCCCAGCACCAGCCCTACCCGGGCGCGGCGCTCCCCCTGGGCCGGAACCACCAGCGGCAGACCATCGCGGAAAGCTTCTGGTTGCAGGGGCGGCAGCAGCTGCTCCATCGCCTCGAGCTGCGGCCCCAGCAGTCGGGTCAGCCCACTCCAGCGCGCTAGACGTTGCAGTGGCGTTCCCGCGTAAGCGCGCAGGGGTGTGAGGGTGGCCCTGAGCCGTTGTGGATAGGGCAGCAGCGCGAACAACAACTTGCGAAACGCTCGTTGCGCTGGGCTGCGCAGCTCAGGGGCATTGAGCTTCGGGCGCGTGGCCTCGATCAGTTCGTCGTAGCGCACGCCCGAGGGGCAGGCGCTGACGCAGGCGAAGCAGCCCAGGCAGCTGTCGAAATGGCTGGCGGTGGTGGCGTCGAGCTCCAGCTCGCCGGCTTCGATCGCCTTGAGCGCATGGATCCGCCCCCGGGGCGAATCCATTTCTGTTCCCAGCACCCGGTAACTGGCACACGTGGGCAGGCAGAAGCCGCAGTGCACGCAGGGGTCTGTGGCGTTGGCGGCGGCTGCGGCGGTGCTCATGGAGGCCAGTGTCGCCTGATCAGCCTCCGAAGTGCTTGATCACGGCCTCAGCGAAGCCGCTGCAGCTCACCGGCTCCACCCGCGGCTCCATCAGGCGCGCCAGGTCGTAGGTGACCTCTTTGTTGGCGATGGCGGCGCTGAGGCCAGCGGTGATCAGATCGGCGGCTTCCTGCCAGCCCATGTATTCGAGCATCATCACGCCGCTGAGGATCACCGAGCCGGGGTTGATCCGATCCAGGCCGGCGTGTTTCGGCGCGGTGCCATGGGTGGCTTCAAAGATGGCGGCATTGTCGCCGATGTTGGCGCCGGGGGCCATGCCCAAGCCGCCCACCACAGCGGCCGCTGCATCCGAGATGTAGTCGCCGTTGAGGTTGAGGGTGGCGAGGATCGAGTAGTCGGCTGGGCGGGTCTGAATCTGCTGGAAGATGCTGTCGGCGATGCGGTCATCCACCATCACCATCTGCTTCCACTGGCCGTTGCCGTGGCTGGCACCGATGGCATCGAGCACACCCTTCACTTCGGCGCAGATTGCCTCCTTCTTCTCTGGAGTGAGGGCGTCGTAGCCGGGATCCACCATGCGGGCGTTGGCTTCGATGCTCAGGCCGGGATTGCTATCGGCGTTGTCGAGGATCCAGCTCTCGCGTTCGGTCACGCACACGTCGCGGAACTCGGTGGTGGCTAGCTCATAGCCCCAGTCGCGGAAGGAGCCTTCCGTGAATTTCATGATGTTGCCCTTGTGCACGAGGGTCACGTGGCGCTTATCGCCCTCGAGGCGCAGGGCGTGTTGGATCGCTTTGCGGATGTGGCGCTGGCTGCCGTGCTTGCTCACGGGCTTGATGCCGATGCCTGAGCCCGCCGGGATCTGGCGCTTGCCGAGCTTGCCGTTGGCCGGGATCACCACCTCATTGAGGTGCTTGATCAGCTCGAGGCACACCGGATCGTTGGCTTCCCACTCAATTCCCATATAGATGTCCTCGGTGTTCTCGCGATACACGATCACGTCGAGGTCTTGGGGGCGCTTGTGGGGGCTGGGGGTGCCCTCGTAGTAGCGGCAGGGACGCACGCAGCAATACAGATCAAAGATCTGGCGCAGCGCCACGTTGAGTGAGCGGATGCCACCACCGATCGGTGTGGTGAGCGGGCCCTTGATCGCCACGCCGTAGGTGCGGATCGCCTCGAGGGTGTCCTCGGGCAGGTATTGATAGGTGCCGTAGAGGTCGCAGGCTTCATCGCCGGCGTACACCTTGAACCACTCGATGCGGCGCTCACCGCCGTAGGCCTTGGCCACGGCGGCGTCCAGCACCTTTTGGGTGGCCGGCCAGATATCCACGCCGGTGCCATCGCCGCGGATGAAGGGAATGATTGGGTCGTTGGGCACCACCGGCTGGCCGTTCTCGAAGCGGATGGCCGTGCCCTGGGCTGGGGCGGTGAGCTTCTCGTAAGTGGCCATGGGTGCTTGCTGACCGAGGGCGGCGTGAACAGTGGATCGAGCCTAGGTTTTGGGGATTCGCGGTTCTGCTGCAGGGACAACGGCATGAATGCGTCCGACCAGGTCCGATCTGTGGAACTGGCGCAGCGCGTGGCTTCCGTGGCCGTCTTGTTCCGCCAGCACTTCCCGGATGCCCGCGCCAACCTCACCCCCTGGCGCGACGACCCCCAGACCCGCGCTCACGCCGAGCAGGAAAGCCTCGATCTCTCCTTTCATTTGCCGGGCTGGAGCCCCCGCAGCCAGTGTCGCTCCTTTCTGGTGCAGCTGCGGCTCGAGCAGTCACCCGCTGGCGGGGCCGCCCGGCCGCGGCTGCTGGGCGTGACGATCCGCGGCCTCACCTATGAATCGGAGCGTTGGCGGCTGGCGAGCGTGGGCGACTGGCAACCCACCGGCAGCCATCTGCCCCAGCCGGCTGTGGTGGAGGCCCTGCAGGGGTTTGTGCGCGAGGTGTTTGCACTGTTCGGGGCAGACGCTTCGGCCCGCGCCGCTTGAGCCATTGGGGTTCGGCTCAGCCGGCGCGTAACCCTTCGCAACCTTGCCGGCACTGCCGTGGAGAGGGCCATTACGTTTGGCGATCTGCCCGTGAGCTCAACGCGGACCGCCGTTATGTCTGTCGCCCTTGCTGCCCAACTGCGTGAAGGGACCAAAAAGTCCCACACCATGGCCGAGAACACCGGCTTCGTGAGCTGCTTCCTCAAGGGCGTGGTCGACAAGGCCAGCTATCGCAAGCTCGTGGCAGATCTCTACTTCGTGTACGGCGCGATGGAAGAGGAGATCACCCGGCTCAAGGATCACCCGGTGCTGGCACCGATCGCGTTCCCACAGCTGAACCGCCGCGAGGCCCTCGAGCAGGATCTCGCCTTTTATTTCGGGGCCGACTGGAAGAACCAGATCCAGCCCTCACCGTCCGCGGCTGCCTACGTGGCCCGCATTCACCAGGTGGCTCAGGAATCGCCCGAGCTGCTGGTGGGTCACCACTACACCCGCTACCTCGGCGATCTCTCCGGGGGCCAGATCCTCAAAAACATCGCCCAGAAGGCGATGAACCTGGGCGATAGCGACGGCCTGCATTTCTACGAGTTCGCCTCCATCGACGACGAGAAGGCCTTCAAAGGCACCTACCGCGCCGCCATGGACACCCTGCCGATCGATCAGGCCACGGCCGATCGCATCGTGGAGGAGGCCAATGAAGCCTTCCACCTGAACATGAACATGTTCAAGGAGCTGGAAGGAAACCTCGTTGCCGCCATCGGCAAGGTGCTGTTTGGCTTCCTCACCCGCCGTCAGCGCGCCGGCAGCACGGAGCCTGTGGCAGCTTGAGCCAGAGTTGGCGTTCAGGCCAGCTCCCTTTGCGCTGCATCCGCGTTCTTGTGCCCGGCACCACCGGCCGGTTCCGCTGTGGCGGGCTGCTGGTGGAGCTGCAGACCGCTCGTTTGCTGGAGCAGTTCGCCCGTGTGCAGCTGGTGACTTACCGGCAGCGGGAGCCTGAACATCCATTTCTCGCTGATCTGCTCCGGCTTGAACAACCGGGATGTGGGCCTGGCGAATCCCTCTGGTTGGTGAGCTGGGGGTTTGATGTGCCCCAGCTGCTCAGGCGTTTGCGGGGAAGAGCTACCGCCTACCACGCCCATAGCAGCGGCTATGGCTTTGATCTGCCGGCTGGTGTGCCTGTGTTGGCGGTGAGCCGCAACACGCTCGGGTACTGGGGTGATCGTGCGCCGCGTAATCCCCTGTTTTTGGTGCCTAACGCGCTCGAGCCGATGTGGCTGCAGCGCGGTGCACGGGGCTCCTCAGGCTCTCGCCCCATTGATGTGTTGGTGCAGCAGCGCAAGAGCAGCCGCTATGTGTTGGAGAGGCTGGTGCCGGCTCTTCGGGCCCGCGGCCTGCGGGTGGAAGTGCAGAGCGGTTGGGTGGATGACCTCGTTGACCTGTTCAATCGTTCGGCTGTTTACCTCTACGACTCCGCTCCCTACTGGCGTGGTCGCGGCGTGAGTGAGGGTTTTGGCTTGCCCCCGATCGAAGCCCTGGCCTGCGGCTGCGTGGTGTTCAGCAGCCTCAACCATGCTCTCGCCGACAACCTCGATCCAGGCGTGCTCGGCCATCAACTAGGCGCTGGCACCTTGGCAGCGGATCTCGATCGAATCAGCGCAGCCGTGCAGAACCCTCAGGCCTGGCGGCCCCAGCCCGAGGCGTTAGAGCAGTTGCTGGGCAACACCTCAGAGCAGGCGCTCGCCCAGCGTTGGCGTTCAACCCTGGAGCAGGTGAATCAGCACTGGGACCACATCGCTGCAGGTGAACCTGCGTTGACCGACTGGCCTCGCGCAGGATTCGTTCGGCAGCGTTTGCGCCAGGGCCTCGCCAATCGGATTGCTGGCCTCGCCTTGGATTGGCAGCTACGGCAGTGAAGCGCACACCGATAATTTCCTTGCATGCGTAGTCAGACCCTGCATCAGCTGCGGCAGCTGTTCCGCTTGCTGCCGCCGCAGCGCCTCAGGGCTTTGCGGGTGCTGATGCCCCTGTCGTTGCTGCCGGGTGCGCTGGATTTGGCGTGCGTCTGGTTGATCGCCAGGCTTACTGGATCCCTGGTGAGCAACGGCTTGGGTGCTGTGATGCCGGGTGGCGGTTGGGCCGGGCAGGAGCCCTATCAGCAGAGCATCACGATGATTGCTCTGTTTGTGTTGTTCTGCTGGTTGGCTTCGGCGGCGAAGCTTGGCCTGCGGTTTCGCCAGCAGAGGCTTTCGGCGCGGATTTGGCGAGATCTTTCGGATCTGATCTATGCCCGCCTCCTGCAGCAGCCCTGGGCATTTCATCTCAGTGAGAGTTCAGCTGAGCTGAGTTCGCGAGTGCTCGCCAACCTCAATCATCTGGCCGCCAATGTGATTACGCCGCTGTTGCAGCTGATCAGTGGTGTGGCATCGATTCTGTTGCTCTCACTGGGGATTGTTTGGATCGGCCGCTGGTTGTCGGTGGCCCTGGTGATTGGCCTGGTGATCGCCTACCTGATCGTGTCTGTGTCGGTGACGCCTCGCCTGCGTGCGGCGAGCAACACGCGCCTGGCCATGGAAGCTCGCTCATCGCAGCAGCTGCTCGAATCGATCCATGCCGTCCGCGACATTCAGCTCACCAGCAGTGAGCCCTATTTCTCCGCGCAGTTCGGCCGTGCCACCGAACAATCCCGCCAGAGCATCTGGATCGCGGAGTGGTTGCCCGAGCTGCCCCGCGGCTTGATCGAGCCCCTGGGGATCACGATGATCTTTGCGGTAGGCGCACTGCCGGCACTCCTCAGCAGCGATCCCACGCGGATTCAGGCGATCTTGCCGTTTCTGGCCACCATCTCGGTTGCGGCTCTCCGGCTGACGCCGCCGCTCCAGGATGCTTTCAGGGCTGTCACCCGGATCCGCGGCTCCCTACCGCTGCTGGCGGATTCGGTGGCCTTGCTGCAACTTCCCAGCGATCGCCCCACGCTGCAATCTCCTGGCGTGCCATCCCCTGCCGGGGTGACTCCGCGGCATTTCATTCGGCTGCGCGATGTTTGGTATCGCTACCCCAGTTCCCACGATTGGGTGCTCAACGGCGTGAATCTCACGATCCCCGTGGGCTCACGCGTTGCCCTGGTGGGCATCACAGGCAGCGGCAAGAGCACGATCGCCAATCTGCTGCTGGGGCTGCTCACACCGGGCGCCGGTGCCCTTGAGCTCGACGGCATCGCTGTGGATGCGCTCGAACTACCGGCCTGGCAGGCCAATTGTGCTCATGTGCCTCAGGCCATTCATCTCCTCAACGGGACTGTGCTGGCCAACGTGGCCTTTGGGGAACCGCCCGAGCAGGTGGATGAGCACCAGGTGTGGGAGGCCCTGGAAGCCGCCCAGCTGGATGAGTTGATCGCCCAGCTGCCGGACGGTCTGCAGGCCCAGGTGGGCGAGAACGGTCTGCGGTTGTCGGGAGGCCAGCGCCAGCGTCTGGCGCTGGCCAGGGCTTTCTACCGGCGCTCGGGTTTCCTGGTGCTCGATGAGGCCACCAGTGCCCTGGACAACCGTACGGAGTCTGAGGTGATCGATGCCCTGGAGCTGGTCGGTCGCCGTTGCACCACCTTGGTGGTAGCCCATCGTTTGAGCACCGTGCGCCGTTGTGATCGGATCGTGGAGCTGGAAAACGGCGTCGTGAAGGCCTACGGCAGTTTCGAGGAGCTCCAGCATGAGTCGCTGGCCTTCGATGCCATGGCTCGACTGGAAGGGGAGGCGCTCAGCCAGGCCTAGGGGCAATCGGTTGGCTGGCTGGCCCCGCAGCCTCTCCTGCACTCTTCGTTGCCACATACCTTGTGGGGAGCGATGGCCTGACCTTGCTGGATGGTGCAGTTGAGGAGCAGGACCTTTCAGCAGGTTGGCGATTTAGCTAGTCGGCTTCCGCCTCACTTGCGCCGCCGCATTTTGGTGCTGCTGCCCATTTCGGTGATTCCAGGGCTGCTCGATGCCGCATCCATTGCGGTTGTGGCCTGGATGATGTCGACCTTGTTGGGAACCAAGCTCAGGCAAGGCATTCCTGCGCTTCCGTTCCTCAAAGGTGACCGGCTGGATCAGGCCTTATGGCTGATTGGTCTGTTTATTGCGTTCTCTTGGCTGCGTTCACTCTCGAAGCTGGCTGTTCTCGCCCTCCAGGAGCGAATCACTGGGCAGTTGTGGCTGTGGCTGACAGAGAATATCTATGAGCGAATTCTGTCGCAATCATATGAGTTTCACATCGGTAAAAATGAGAAGAAGCTGGCTACTCAACTGCTGACCAATGTCACCCATGTGGTGAAAGGTGTCTTTGCTCCCTTGCTGCAACTCCAGGCGTCGTTGTTTTCGGTGTTTTTCCTCTTTGCAGGCTTGCTGTATGTGGGTCGTTGGTATGCCCTGGCGCTGTTTATATGTCTTGTGATTGCGTATGGTGGTTTTTCCCTCGTATTGACTCCGCATCTGCGGAAGGCTTCAGCCCATAAGCTGCGATTGGCATCGGCGATGAAGCAGGGCTTCTTTGAGTCGATGAATGTGATTCGGGAGATACGACTTTCATCTGCAGAGCCTTTCTTTCGGCGCAGTTTCCGCCAGGATTCTCGCAAGGCTAAGCGGGTAGAAGCGCTGAATAATTTTCTTCCAAATATCCCCAAGCAAATTATTGAACCTGTTGGCATCACGCTGATTTTTTCCTTTGGTGCGTTGCCGGCTCTGCTCGGGAATGGCAACGTCTCAGATCTCAAGCAGATCATTCCCTTCCTCGCCACTTTGGCGTTGGCGTCTCAGCGGATCACTCCCGCCATGAACGACTTGTTCAAGGCATTAACGCGTCTACGAGCTTCTCTTCCCAATCTCACCAGCGTTCTGGAGTATCTCAATTTGCCGCAATCTCAGGGGCCAGCTCTTGGTCTTGTTGCTGGTGGGATCAGTCCTGAAGGTATGCGCCCACGGCGCTCGATCCGTCTTCATGACGTCACTTATTCGTATCCAGGTCGTGATCAGCCTGTGATCGCAGGTTTGAATCTCACGATCCCCGTGGGATCACGAATCGCTCTGGTTGGATCCACCGGTAGCGGCAAGAGCACCACGGCTCACCTGCTTCTCGGTTTGCTCAAGCCTCAGCAGGGTGCTCTTGAAATTGATGGCTTGGTTGTTGAAGAGGAGGATATGCGCTCCTGGCAATCGTGCTGTGCCTATGTACCTCAGATCGTCTCCTTTTTGAGGGGCAGTGTTCTGGAAAATATTGCCTTTGCTGAAGACCCTCTGAGGGTTGATCAAGATCGCGTGTGGGAGGCGCTGGAAGCTGCGCAGCTGCAGGACGTGGTGGCCTCTCTCCCCTATGGCCTTTATACCCCCATAGGCAGAGATGGTTTGCATCTCTCTGGTGGACAGCGTCAGCGCCTTGCTCTGGCCAGGGCTTTTTACCGCAAAGCTGAATTTCTGCTCTTGGATGAGGCCACCAGTGCTCTCGATAATCGCACCGAATCAGAAGTCATTGCAGCTTTAGAGATCGTTGCTCGGCGATGCACCACGGTTGTCATTGCTCATCGCCTGTCCACGATTGAGCGCTGTGATCGGGTGTTTGAGTTTGAAGCGGGTCGCCTTAAAGCCTCAGGCACCTTCATGGAGCTGCGTGAACGCTCAGAGAGTTTTAAAGACCTCACTCAACTGGAGGGTCGTTATGCCATCCGGCCCGATTGAACCCGTCTTCGCTGCTCTCAACACTCGAGATGTTGTGCTGTTAGCTACGGCCGATTGGGATCATCCCTTCTGGACGAATAAGCAGCATGTTGCTCGCAGCCTGGCCGAGCTGGGTAATCGTGTGTTGTATGTCGAATCTGTGGGACTGCGTGCTCCTCGTTTGGAGGGACAGGATGTGCTTCGGATCTGGCGCAGGCTGCGCCGTGGATTTCGGCCACCAAGGCGGGTCGCTCCACGTCTTTGGGTGTGGTCTCCTCTGCTGATTCCCGCAGCTCACGCGGGTTGGAAGCGGAAGCTGAATCAGATTTTGTTCTCCAGTGGCCTTTCTTTCTGGAGGTGCTGGCTTGGATTGAGGGCGGATTTGTTCTGGACATATAACCCTCTGACAGGTCTTTTGCTGAAACTTCCCCTGAAGAACTATCGTCAGACTGTTTATCATTGTGTTGATGACCTGACGGCACAGCCTTGCATGCCGTCGGCTCTGATTGCTGCTGAAGAAGAAAAGCTCTGTAGGCTGAGCGATCAGATCTTTGTGACATCGCCTGAGCTTCTGCGTACCCGATCGGCCTATAATTCTTCGGTTTCTTATTATTCAAATGTGGCTGATGTGAGCCACTTTTCTTTAGCCCGTAACCATATCGGGCCCATCCCTCAGGATTTGGCACGGTTGCCCAGCGGACCTCGGCTTGGATTCATTGGAGCTATCAGTGGCTACAAGCTCGATCTCGACTTGCTCGCCGCGCTGGCTGATCATCGCCCGGATTGCCAGATTGTTTTGATTGGGCGTGTGGGTGAAGGGGATCCAGGAACGGTACTTGCGCCGCTGTTGCATTGTGCCAATGTGCACCACCTAGGTTCAAAGCCCTACAGCCAGCTTCCGGATTATTTGAGAGGAATGGATGTTGCTTTGTTGCCTTGTCCGTTAAACGCTTATACGCGCTCGATGTTTCCGATGAAGTTCTTTGAGTATCTGGCTGCTGGTGTGCCAGTGGTTGCCACTGACCTCCCCGCATTGCACGAGTATCAGCACTTGGCGCGTCTCTGTGGCACAGCGCACGATTTTCTTGCGGCTGTTGATGCAGTGCTACTGGCCAGGGAGCGCGGAGGACCTTCTTCTCCGTGCGTTTCCTTGGATCAACTGCCGGAATGCTGTAGTTATCAAGCCAGGACCCGCGCCATGCTGCTTGAGCTACACGGCCGCTGCGTGCATACGGATTGCTCCTGAGACCGCCGACTTTTTGTGATGTGTTGCGCTGACTGCTAGGATTTGAATATTCAAGTCATGAATTAAGGCCTCGGCCGATTCAACCTCGCCGATTGTGAGTTAGCTGATGCAGCGCACTGCAATTGTTCATATCGGCCTCGAGAAGACGGGCTCTACGGCTATTCAGAGGTGGCTTTCGGCCAATCGAGTTCTTTTGCGGGAGAATGGCATCTTGATGCCGTCGAGCATTGGCTTTCCCAACCACACCAAACTCGTGGCGGCATGTCTTGATGATGGCGCCATTGACAACATTAAGAGTTACCAGCTCTTTGCGACAGGCTATACAGAGAAGGCCTTCCGGCGGCACGTGTTTGGCGCGCTGCAGCATGAGATCCTTTCCGACCGCACCGACTGGCACACGCTGCTGATTACCTCGGAGTTAATTTCTAGCCGGTTGTCAACGGCATCAGAGATTCAGCGACTGCTTGATCAAGTCCGGCCGCATGTTGATCGCGTTCGGGTTGTCGTTTTTCTGCGTCGTCAAGATCAACTCGCAGTGAGCCGGTTCAGTTCCATCCTTCGCTCCGGTCATTCAGGTTTCGATGACCTCTTTATTGATTACTCTCCTTCTAATTTTCGCCAGTTGCCTGATGGGCGTTTGGTGAGCGACGATCTCTTCTTCTATGACTTTGAGGAGATTCTCGGACGTTTTGAAAGTCTGCCATCAACATCAACTCACGCCTATTTCTATGGTGCTTGCAATCCAATCCAGGTCTTCGCCGACTTGCTTGAATTACCCTCTTCTGCGAAAGTAAATGCACTGGAGCGTCATAATTCGGCGCTTAGTGCCGAGGCGCAATATATTCTTTCTCGGTTGAATTCGCTCAAGACCGTCCAGTTTCCGTCTGGAATGCGAAATAGTGCTTACAGAAAGCTACAGCGCTCTGTTGAATCTGAAATGGTTGGCCCTCCGCGTGCTGTCTCGCGCCAATGTGCCGAGAGCTTTCTTCATCGCTATGCAGACATCAATCGTCGTATTTCTTCTCGCTATGGCCACTCAGGGCAATGTTTCTCTGACGACTTCAGTGCTTATCCCGAATCTGTCGATTACTCTGGTCTTCCAGGTCAGGTTGCTGAACGTTTGTCCTTCTATCAACGTCAGGCGGAGCGGCTTCCCGATGTTGAGCCTTTGCCTTCCTTGCTTAGATATCGGCTGAAACGGATGAAAGTTTCTCTCGGAGATTCGTTCCGCTTCGGTCGGGATAGAACCAGCGCCTATTCCCTTCACCCTAACGACGTTGCACAGGATGGTGCGCGCTAATGGTTTGGTTGCCCTACCGTCTGACCAAGCTTTTGCCAACGCGGTCGCGCCTCAGGAAAGCCTGGTTTGCATCCTTTGTTTTTCGTGGTCAGCGTGAGCTGAGACGACGTTGGATTGTTGCATCTCAGAGATCTGTAGATTCAACGTTTTTAGGTCGTTTGCCTACCGTGACGCTTTGTCGCATCATTGGCAACGACCTGTTTCCGCGTCATCAGCGCGGGCAGGCACTCGCTAATCTTCGTACGATTCTTGAGACCGAGTCAAATCCTTTCGGTTGGAGCAAGCTTTTTGTTCTCAATCGTATTGTTGACCCGAGCGTGGTTGAGCAGGCTGTCGAGCTGATCCTTGAAGCAGGTCATTCTGTCGAGGTGATTCCTTTCGATGCCGAAACGTATCAATCCCTGCGCTACCGCCCCGATGCTTTTGGGGGTAAAGCCTATTTTTCGTCTCAGCAATTTCTCGCCAAAGATCCGTTCTGTCAAGATCGAGAGCGAATCTGGGCATGCGGTGAAAAGATTCGCTACTTAATGAATATCAATGGTGCTCGTAATAGAGCTCTGGCGCTTGGGCGTATGAGTTCCGACTGGACGATGGTTCTTGATGGAAGCTGCATTGTGCCTGACCGGGTATTTCAGTCTCTTCATCAGGAGATCACCAGCACTCCGTATGTTCCTTATCTGATCATTCCGATGCGGCGTTTGCCTGCAGGTGTAGACCTGGCAGCGGCTGACGTGACTCCCATCACAAAGGAGGAGCCGCAAATTGCCTTCCGCTCTGATGCTCTTGAGCAGTTTGATGAGGCTTATCCCTATGGGGTTCGTGATAAGACCAGCTTGTTGAATCGTCTTGGTGTGCCGGGTCCTTGGTGTGCGTGGGCGCCGTTGGCATGGCATCCTGAGGAGGCAACCCGTTCTCCGGATCGGTGCCGCTACAAGTTCGCCCCTGAATCTGTGCTGCGTCTGACTTCCGGGGTGGCGAACGGTTCGCTTGAGCTTCCTTCCGCACAGATGAAGCGTTACCGCTCACGGGTTACGGCCATCTTCTCCACGCTTCAGGCGATGGATCAGCAGTGTTCCGCGCCGGATGCCGCGGATCTTGTTGCCATCGCGGGTTTCTCTGTTGATCCATCCGTTGAGGACACGTTGTCGTGATTTCGTCTGGTGCAATCCGCAAGCGACTGAAACGGTTGTTCCGCAAGGAACCACCGCCTGCGCTTCCACTCGCACAACGTCAGTTGGTTATTGGCCTTGGCGCGATGAAGTCAGGTACAACCTGGCTCTCTGATTACTTGGGTAGTCATCCTGCATTCTTTCATTCTCCGATCAAGGAGATGAATGCTTTTGCTGCTCTGTTTCCTGAGAATTCTTGCTACCCCGGATACATCTATAAGCCTGGTGAGGCTTATCGCCTCTGGCGCATGGAGCGGATTGTGTTGTCGTTTGGCCAACAGCCTCCACGCCTTGATCGATCGGATGCAGAGATCGAACGCTTTGATCGCTTGCGCGCCTTGGCGCAGCTTGGAAGGATCGCTTCGACTGACGATTACCTGGGATTTTTCCACGAGCGCATCGGCGACCAGAAGCACTTTGGCGAAATTTCGCCTTCGTATGCCCATCTTCCTGCTGAGGCGTATGCCTGCATGGCTGCGCTGTCGAGCGATGTCCGTTTCTTGTTTTTGATGCGTGATCCGACCGATCGTGCAGCTTCCCATTTGCGTCACGCCAGGCGGCGTGTTGAGAAAGACATCGAGCTTGACCAGTTGCTTGAGCGTGTGGACGAAACCAGTGCAGTCTTTATCCGCTCCGACTACCGCTACACGCTCAACACGCTCCGAGCTCTTGGCTTGGAAGAGCGGTCTAGGTTCCTGATTTATGAGGATTTGTTCTCGCAGGCCAGTGTGGACTCACTCTGTGACTGGCTGGGTATGGATCGCCATGAAGCCGTGTTGGACAAGCGTCTGAATCCCGGCGTTGGTGAGTCCCTGTCAGAGCGTCAGTTGTCGTGCCTGCGTCAGCGCTTGGCGCCGATCTACAACGATCTCCGTCATGATCCCGCAACCCAAGGCGCGTCGTCATGGCGTTGGTAGCTTGGTTGCCAGGTGATCGGTTGCGTTTCGGCGGGGACTGTTTCTGAGTGGCACAGGGGTTCCTGGCTGGATTAAACGATGCTCAGCGGCGCGCTGTTGATCATCACGTTGGCCCTCTGCTCGTTGTGGCAGGCGCCGGTAGTGGTAAGACGCGTGCCCTGACCCATCGCATCGCCCATTTGATCGGGCAGCACGGTGTGGATCCGGCTGAATTGTTGGCAGTGACCTTCACCAACAAGGCGGCTCGCGAGATGAAGGAGCGGCTTGAGCTGTTGCTGGCCCAGAAGTTGGCTCAGAGCCAGTTCGGTCAGCCGTGGAGCACGCTGCCTGCTGTAGAGCAGCGACAGCTGCGATCCAGGATTTATCGCGAGGTGATCAAGGATCTTTGGATTGGCACCTTTCATGCCCTTTTTGCTCGCCTGCTCCGCTTCGATATCGACAAATTCCGTGATCCCGAAGGGCTGAGCTGGACGCGCCAGTTCTCGATCTACGACGAAGGTGATACCCAAAGCCTGGTTAAAGAAATTGTGACTCAGGAGCTGGGGCTTGATCCCAAGCGTTTTGAGCCCAAAAAGGTTCGATGGGCGATCAGCAACGCCAAGAATCAGGGCTGGATGCCGGAGCAGCTCGAAGCGGATGCAGGCGGACAGCGAGGCAAGTTGATGGCAGAGACCTATCGGCGTTATCGACGCGCTCTTGCCGCCAATAATGCGCTTGACTTTGACGACCTGCTGCTTTTGCCGGTGCAGCTTTTGCGCCAGAACGAGCAGGTGCGCAACTACTGGCACCGCCGCTTTAAGCATGTGTTGGTTGATGAATATCAGGACACCAACCGCACCCAGTATGAGCTGATCAAGCTTCTGGTGACGGATGGGCGCGATCCAGCCAGTTTTGATGATTGGCAGGGGCGCTCGGTTTTTGTGGTGGGTGATGCTGATCAAAGCATTTACAGCTTCCGGGCTGCCGACTTCACGATCCTGATGGGTTTTCAGGACGATTTTGGCGACGGAGCGACTGACGACGTCACCCGCACCATGGTGAAGCTGGAAGAAAACTATCGATCAACAGCCACGATTCTTGAAGCTGCCAATGCGTTGATTGCTAACAACACCGAGCGGATCGACAAGGTGTTGCGGCCGACGCGCGGTGAGGGAGAGCTGATTGCGCTCACCCGTTGTGACGATGAGATCGCAGAGGCCGAGGCTGTGGTGCACCGGATGCGCATGCTCGAGGCGGCGAATCCCGATCTCGGTTGGCGTGATATGGCTGTGCTCTATCGCACCAATGCACAAAGCCGTGCGATGGAGGAATCGCTGGTGCGTTGGGGCATTCCTTATGTGGTGGTTGGCGGTTTGCGCTTCTACGACCGCCGTGAGATCAAGGATGTGTTGGGATATCTCAAATTGTTGGTCAATCCGGCTGACACGGTGAGTCTGCTGCGGGTTTTGAATACCCCCAAACGTGGTATCGGCAAGACCACGATTGAGCGGTTAAGCGATGCGGCCAATCAGCTCGGCATTCCGCTCTGGGATGTGGTGAGTGATCCAGAAGCTGTGCGTTCTCTTGGAGGGCGATCAGCCAAAGGATTGCTTCAGTTCAGCGAATTGATTCGAACCCTGCAGGCTCGAGCTGAATCGGCACCTCCTTCGGAATTGGTTCAGTTGGTGATGGAGCAGAGCGGTTATCTTGCCGAGCTGATTGCAGCAGGTACGGATGAGGCTGAAGATCGCCGCCGCAATCTCAATGAGTTGGTGAACGCAGCCTTGCAGTATCAGGAAGAAAATGAGGAAGGCTCTTTGGACGACTTCCTTGCATCAGCCGCTCTCGCCAGTGACGCCGACAGCAAAGACACCGAGCAAGATCGCGTCACGCTGATGACGCTTCATGCCAGCAAAGGTCTGGAGTTCCCTGTGGTGTTCTTGGTCGGCTTGGAACAAGGGCTTTTCCCCAGCTACCGCTCTCTGGAAGATCCCGCGGCCATGGAAGAGGAGCGCCGACTCTGTTATGTGGGCATCACCAGAGCCAAGGAGCGCCTGTTTCTGTCTCACGCCAGTGAGCGGCGTCTCTGGGGCGGGATGCGCGAACCGGCGATTCCTTCAGTGTTCCTATCGGAACTCCCCGAAGACCTGGTGCAGGGCGATCTGCCCCGTAGTGGTGGAGCAGCGCTTCGGCGGGAGAACCGCTTGGACCGGCTCACTCGCATTGATCGGCCTGACAGTGATCGCGTCCGCTCCGGCGGTGAAGCCGCGCAGCCTGCGAACGCGGTGCGGCGCCGTAGTGCCACTGGATCCGGAAAGGTCTGGGCCGTTGGTGATCGGCTGCTCCATAGCTCTTTCGGCGAGGGTCACGTCACCCACCTGTTTGGGAGTGGCGAAAAGATCTCCATCGCTGTGAAATTCGAGGGCATGGGTCCCAAGATTCTTGACCCACGCTTGGCACCGATTCAGCCCCTATGACCACACTGGTGCTGCATATCGGTTCTCCGAAGACGGGCTCTTCGGCGATTCAGGCTGCGATCAAGCCAACACGACTGCGCGTTCGATCTAGCGATTGGTGTGTGCTGCCCACCAACCCCTACCGCAAACCCGAACCCGCCGGTTGCATTGCCGCGCTTTACGAGCCTCCCGAGGAGCTACCTCGCGTTTGGTCGCAACTGCACCGGGCTGATCCCCGGCGTTTCGCCCGCGATGTGGCCCGTTATCGGGCGTTGCTGCAACGGCGCCTGCAACCTCGGTGGGGCCCCAGGCCGGATGCTCTGTTTTTGTCCAGCGAATATCTCTGGACGTTCCGTGTTGAGCTGATCGAGCAGCTTCGTCGCGACTGGAGTGCCTTTGGCATCGACCGTTTTCAGGTGATCGCCTACGTGCGCTCGCCAGCGTCGTTCTTTCGCTCAGCTCTGCAGCAACACGCCAGGTTGTCGACCAGCTTTCGGCGGTTTCGGCCGCATCGTTGGCGGTATCGCATCCGTCAACGCTTGGAGGCTTGGCAGCAGGTGTTTGGCGATGCCCTCGTCGTGCGCCCATTCGAACGCACGCAGTTGCATCGGGGCTGTGTGGTTCGGGATCTACAGGAGACAGTTCAGCGTGCACTGCCCGATCACTCCCCCCTTCCGGCTGCGCCTGTGCAAGCGGCTGTTAATGAATCGTTCAGCGCGGAAGAACTCTTGGCGATGCAGGAGTGGATGCTGCGCTTTCCAGCTCACTCTGCGGATGGAAGCTTGCGTCGTAGCAAGGCGCTTTGGCGTCAGTGGCAGCGCCTGAAGCGCTGCCGCGGCGATGGTCGTGGAACTCCAGTGAACCTGGATCCAGCGGTTGAGCAAGTGATCCAGGCGCGCCATCAAGCTGATCTGGATTGGCTGGCATCCAGTTTTGCGGTGCACTTAGAGGGCTCTAATTCGGTCCAGTCCGAACCTGCTGAACGTCCCCCGCTGGATCGGTGGCCTGAGCCCATCGCGCTTGAAGATCTGCTCGATCTCCACCTCGACGAGCCCTGGCTGGAGTCTTTGCGCGCTGAGTTGGCCCGCCGCTCCCTGCCCCGAGAGTGACGGTGTCATGGAGATTCCCGACGTACCCGCTGAGTTGATGACGACCCTGGCGGCAGCAGCCAATGGCCGTCGTCTCGCCTTGGTCGGTGGTGCTGTCAGGGATCTGCTGTTGCATCACCATCACCGGGATCCCTGGCGAGGTTTGCCAGATCTGGATCTCGTGTTCGAGGGACGTGCAGGGGACCTCGTTGAACGCTTGCCGGGCCTCTTGCCCCCAGGTACGCGCTGCGCGTTTCGTGAACACGGCAGCTTTGGCACGGTGGCTGTGGAGGTTGAGCTGCCGCAGGCTGAGACCTGGTTGCTCGATGTGGCCTCGGCCCGCCAGGAGACCTATCCCATTCCTGCCGAGAACCCATGCGTATCGCTCGGCAGCCTTGACGACGACCTGGCCCGGCGAGATTTCAGCGTGAATGCCATCGCGTTGTTGTTGGATTCAGGCGGGGGCGGAGTCCAGCTGCTCGACCCCCACCATGGTCAAACGGATCTGGCGGCCCGTTGCCTGCGTTTTCTGCATGGGAACAGCCTTCTGGAGGATCCGACTCGGTTGTTGCGGGCGGCGCGTTACGCAGCCCGGCTCGGCTTTGAACTGGATGCGGCGTCGCGTGAGCAGGTGGAGGCTGTGTTGCTGCGCTGGCCCTGGGCCTGGAAGCTGGGCGACCTCCCGCAACAAGCTCCCCCGGCCCTGGGGACCAGGCTGCGGATGGAGCTTGAGCTGCTGCTTGAGCGCGAGCCCTGGGACAAGGCTTTGCAACGCTTGCAGCAGTGGGGTGGGCTGGCCCTGTTGGATCCAGGTCTGCAGCGCAACCGCCATTGGTGGCTGGCCTTGCAACGCGCCACGCGCTGGCAATTGCCCTTGTTGCCGGTGTTGATCGCCTGCGCCGATGATCCGCTGGGGTTGGCAGCGCGTCTTCAATTGCCCCATCGTCAGCAGCGCTGGCTCAAGTCTTTGGTGCAGTTACGCCAGCAGGCGGCCCAGCTGACGTTTGAACAGTGCCAAGGGCGCACTCCCGCTGGGTGGACCGAGTGGATCGAGCGTCAGCCTGATCCTGAGCACGTGGTTCCGATGGCGCTGGCCTGTGGGGATCCGTTGCGCCGGCCACTGCTGCGCTGGTGGTTGCGCTGGCGCCATGTTCAGGCCGGAACGACCGCCCGGGAGCTGTTGGCCTCCGGTATGCGACCAGGCCCTGCCGTTGGGGCGCGTCTGCGGGAGTTGAGGGCTGAACGCTTGCGGGAGCTGGAGTGCCGCTGATGCCTGCCCGCGAGCTATTCCCTTCCGTTGGCGTTGTGATTCCTGTCTACAACGACTGGCAGCGGCTGCAGCGGTGCCTGGAAGCCCTGGCCTGCCAGAGCTATCCGCGAGAACGGCTGCAGGTGCGGGTGGTGGACAACGGCTCGAACGACTGGCCCTCTCAGCCCAGCTTTCCGCTGCCGTTGGAGGTGATCGTGCATCGCCACCCCGGCTCCTACGGAGCGCGCAATCGGGCTGCGTTGGGCTGGGCTGTGGATGTGCTGGCGTTCACCGACGCCGATTGCGAGCCGGATCCTGACTGGATCCAGGCTGGCGTGAAGGCGTTGCAGTGGACAGACCGGAATCGCCGAGTGGTGGCGGGGCGGATAGTTCTGGAGCCTCAAACGCCAGGGCAACCCTCGGGCGGGGAGCAGCTCGATCAGATCCTGGGCTTCGATCAGGCGCGCACGGTGCGGCGCGCTGGCTTCGGTGTGACGGCGAATCTGTTCGTGGCGCAGGCCTGCTTCCAAGAGCTGGGTGGCTTTCACCGCCGCACCCACTCCGGTGGCGATCGCGAGTTTTGCCATCGCGCTGTGGTGGCTGGGGCCTTACTGCTGTTCGAGGCCCAGGCCGTCGTGCGCCATCCCGCACGCGACTGGCCTGAACTGGTGCGCAAGCAGCGCCGCATTGTGGGCGGCCGCCTTTCGATCGCCGGTGATCAGCCGCTGAAGCGCCTGCAGGTGCTGGGGCTCTCGATGCGGCCGTTGGTCTCTGAATGTGTGCGCGTTTGGCGGTTTGAGCCCCTGGATTGGCGGCGCCGTTGCTTGTTGCTCAGCCTTGTGGTGCGCTTGCGCCTGGCGGTGTTGCTGGAGTGGCTGCGTCTGCAGCGGAAGGGTCGCGATCCGTTGCGGTGAGGGCGGCGAGGCTGTAGCCCACGAGTACCTGATTGATCATCATCACTTGCCAATAGGTGATGCCCAGCGCCATCAACGTGAGGTAAATCATCAGGGGCAGCGTGAAGGCAAGCGTTGCGCGGTTGTGTTGCTTCCAGGCTTGATGAAAGCCGGCCAAGGTGATCCCTGCCGCCAGGATCAGGCCGCCGATGCCTGTTTCGGTGAAGATCTGGGCATAGAAGTTGTGTGCATGCTGAAGTCCCTGGCTTTTCTCCATTGTTCGGAGACTGGGGATGCGTTCAGGGCCGCATTGGTCTTGCGCAGGTTTGCCGTAGCCAAGCCCAAGCCATGTCCCACGGCTGGAGCGGGCTGTGGTCTGAAACCAGCATTGAATCGTTTCGGCGCGGTTCAGTTCTCCCAGCCTGTAGTCGGTGGCCAGGTTGTAGGTGGTGCCGGTGTGGAAGTACCAGTTGTAAATCGCGCCTGACGCTAAGGCCACACCAAGAGCACCTGTGATCAGCAGTTGCTTCAGCGTCCACCGCCGGCTGGTCGCCAGATCCACAATGATGGCTACTACGGGGACAGCCAGCGAAGCGCGCGATTGGGTGAGCATCGCTTCGGTGATTCCGGATCCCATTGCTGCAATAGCTACGCACTTGTTGGCGATTGATTTGGCTTGCCTCAGCCATCCGTAGGCGAGCACGGTGAGCAAGCCTGCGAGAAAGCCCAGCTTGTTGATGTTGAAGCCGCTGAAGGAAGATGTGCCTTCGATCAGCTTGTCTCCCGCGGCTAGCGACAGCACCAGAAGAGGAAGAATGCAGCTGCACATCCAGATCAGTCCTCGGATCCACTGCTCCTTGGTGCGCTGGAATCCTGCCGCGAAGCTCAGAGCCACGATCAGATAATCCGAGGGGCCACCGGGTCTCAGGTCGCGGTCTTCAATGATCAGCCCCGCGTTCACAATCAGCAGGCTGATCAGGATCCAGCGCCAGGGCTCGCGATCGCTGCGTTGCAGCAAGCGCAGCAGGAGATAGATCACCAGCAGGCTGTAGCCAGCTAGGCGCTGCCTGGCGCAGATCAGCGCGGTGGCGATGGGGAAGACGGCATCGAGCCAGAGGTCGAGCGCGCTGAGCCCTCGCTGCATCAGCTGCTGGGCCGTGTTCACGCTGAATACCCCGTGGGGTTGGTGCTTTGCCAAAGCCAACCATCACGGCAGATGTCGTGCAGGGTACGTCGTGTTTGCCAGCCCAGTTGTCGTTGCGCTTCAGAGGGATCGGCAACGGTGATCGCGGCATCGCCGCTGCGGCGGCCGGTGATCACATAGGGGATCGGATGGCCGCAGGCGGCAGCGAAGGCATGGATCACCTCCAGTACGGAGTGGCCCTGTCCACTCCCGAGATTCAGCGTGAGTTGTTGGTCGCCACCGGCCAGCAGAGCGTTCAGCGCGGCGAGGTGCCCTTCGGCCAAGTCCATCACGTGGATGTAATCGCGGACCCCGCTGCCATCGGCGGTGGGCCAGTCCCCCCCGAAGACCTGCACCTGCTCGCGCCGGCCTACCGCCACCTGGCTGATGAAGGGAAACAGGTTGTTGGGAATGCCGTTGGGGTCTTCCCCGATGCGGCCGCTTGGGTGGGCGCCTACCGGATTGAAGTAGCGCAGGCTGGCGATGCGCCAACCCGGCTCACTGGCAGCGACATCCATGAGCATCTGCTCCACGGCGGCCTTGCTGTGGCCGTAGGGATTGATCGGGCAGACCGAAGCGCTTTCCGGGATCGGCACGGTGTCGGGGTAGCCGTAGAGGGTGGCGCTGCTGCTGAACACCAGGGTGCGGCAGCCATGGGCAGCCATGGCCGCGAGCAGTTGGCGGCTGCCGGTCACGTTCACGTCCCAGTAGCGGAGTGGTTCGGCTACCGATTCGCCCACGGCCTTGAGGCCGGCGAAGTGAACCACGGCATCGATGCCGGCGGCGTTGGCGGATTGGGCGGACGCGGTGATCGCACGGCCCGCCGTGAAGGCTCGCTCCAGATCGCCTGGCTGGCGGATGTCGCCCTCGATCACGTGCAGGCGGTTGGCTGCGCCCGGCCCGGCCAGCTCGGCAACGCGCCGCAGCGCTTCGGGTGAGCTGTTGGCGTAGTTATCGAGCACCACCAGCTCATGCCCGGCTTCTAGCAGCACTAAGCAGGTGTGACTGCCAATGAAGCCCGCGCCACCTGTGATCAGAAGACGCGCCAAGTCCGTTTTGCTACCGCTTGGCCTTTGAGGTTAAGGGCAGCTGACGGCGATCCCGCAAGATGGCTCCAGCGCTAGAGCGGGTGTGGAGAAACTGCAGAGCCTGCGGGGGATGGTGGACCTTCTCCCCCAGACCACGCCGCTCTGGCAGCGGATTGAAGCCACGGCCCGCGCGCACTTCGCCCGGGCGGCGATCGCCGAGATCCGCACACCGGTGCTGGAGGCCACCGAGCTGTTCGCCCGCGGCATCGGTGAAGCCACCGATGTGGTGGGCAAGGAGATGTACACCTTCCTTGATCGCGGTGAGCGCAGCTGCACCCTGCGGCCGGAGGGCACGGCCTCGGTGGTGCGCGCCGCGATTCAACATGGCCTCCTGAGCCAGGGGCCGCAGCGGCTCTGGTACTGCGGGCCGATGTTGCGCTACGAACGGCCCCAGGCTGGCCGGCAGCGCCAGTTTCACCAGATCGGGCTGGAGATGCTCGGCTTCGCCGATCCCCGCAGCGATGTGGAGGCGATTGCGGTGGCCTGGGATCTGCTCGCCGATCTGGGGGTGCAGGGGCTTGCGCTAGAGCTCAACTCCCTGGGTAGCAGCGAGGACCGCGCCCGCTACCGCGAGCAGCTGGTGGCCTGGTTGAGCGAGCGCAGCGATCAGCTCGACCCAGACTCCCAAGATCGTTTGCAGCGCAATCCGCTGCGCATCCTTGATTCCAAGAATCCGCAAACCCAGGCTCTGCTGGCCGAGGCTCCCACGCTCGCCTCATCCCTGAGCGCGGAGAGCCGTGAGCGCTTTGCCCGTGTGACCGACGGTCTCACGTTGCTCGGTATCCCCTTCCAGCTCAACCCGCGCCTGGTGCGGGGCCTCGACTACTACAGCCATACCGCCTTCGAGATCACCTCCAACCAGCTCGGAGCCCAGGCCACCGTGTGTGGTGGTGGTCGCTACGACGGTTTGGTGGAAGAGCTGGGAGGAGCTGCCACGCCTGCCATCGGTTGGGCCCTGGGGATGGAGCGGCTGGCGATCCTGCTGGCCCAGGCCGAACCCGTGACGCCGCCTGCACCCGAGTTCTATGTGGTGAGTCGTGGTGAGAGGGCGGAGCCGATGGCACTGCAGCTCGCTCGGCAGCTGCGGTTGGCGGGCCGTGCTGTGGATCTGGATCTCACCGGAGCCGCCTTCGGTAAACAGTTCAAACGAGCCGATCGGGCAGGGGCGCGTTGGGCGGTGGTGATCGGCGATAGCGAAGCGGAGGAGGGGGCTGTTGTGCTCAAGGATCTGCGGGCGGCAGGCGATGAGGCCGCTGATCCGGAACAACGCTTGAGCGTGAAGGAGCTTTTACAGCGCTTCGCTTAGTTTGCAGGCACCTTTTTGCGTGATTGCGTGACCGGCAGCGTCCCAGCCATCCGCACGATTTGCTGCATCGGTGCGGGCTATGTGGGTGGGCCCACCATGGCCGTGATCGCCGATCGCTGCCCCGGAATCCAGGTGACGGTGGTGGACCTCAATGCCGAGCGCATCGCCGCTTGGAATGATCCCGATCTGAGCCGCTTGCCGGTGTACGAGCCCGGATTGGATGCGGTGGTCGGCCGCTGCCGCGGGCGCAATCTGTTTTTCAGCACCGAGGTGGAGGCGGCCATCGCTGCCGCCGACATGGTCTTCCTGTCGGTGAACACCCCCACCAAAACCAAAGGTCTGGGTGCCGGGCAGGCCAGTGATTTGCGCTGGGTGGAGGCTTCGGCCCGCTCGGTGGCGGCCCACGCCCGGGGCCACACCATCGTGGTGGAAAAGAGCACCCTGCCCGTTCGCACCGCGGCCACCGTTCAGGCGATTTTGCAAGCAGCGCAGGGGGATGCCACTGCAACGCACGACCAAGCCACCTTTTCGGTGCTCTCCAATCCCGAGTTCCTGGCGGAAGGAACGGCCATTGCCGATCTCGAACAGCCGGATCGTGTGCTGATCGGCGGTGACGATCCCCAAGCAATCGAAGCGCTCGCTTCGGTGTATGCCCACTGGGTGCCTCAGGAGCGCATTCTGCGCACCAATCTCTGGAGTAGTGAGCTCTCCAAGCTCACCGCCAACGCCTTTCTGGCTCAGCGGATCAGCTCGATCAACAGCATCGCGGCGTTCTGTGAATCGACAGGGGCCGAGGTGGGTGAGGTGGCGCGGGCAATTGGCACCGATTCACGCATTGGTCCGAAATTTCTGCAGGCGGGCCCCGGTTTTGGCGGCAGTTGCTTCCAGAAGGACATCCTCAACTTGGTGTATCTCTGCGGCCATTACGGCCTGCACGAGGTGGCGGCCTACTGGCAGAGCGTGGTGGATCTCAACACCTGGCAGCAGCACCGCATTGCCCGCCTTGTGGTGAACAACCTGTTTGGCACCGTGACCGGCAAGCGCTTGGCTGTGCTCGGATTTGCCTTCAAGGCCGACACCAACGACACCCGCGAAGCCCCGGCGATTCGGATCTGCCGAGATCTGTTGGAGGAAGGAGCTGAATTGGCGATTCACGATCCCAAGGTGGCGCCTGAGCAGATCAGCCGCGACCTCGGCAGTGCCCCCAGCGCTTCTGGATCCGGTCTCACGGGCGAGGGATCCTGGCAGGTGGCGGCGTCCGTGGAGGAGGCGGTGCGTGGCGCCGATGCTGCGTTGATCCTCACGGAGTGGCAGGTGTTCCGCGAGCTGCCCTGGGCTGACTTGGCTGCACAGATGCGGCAACCCGCCTGGGTGTTTGATGCGCGCGCCGTGGTGGATCCCGAGGTGGTGCGTTCCGCTGGTCTGCGCCTCTGGCGCGTGGGCGACGGCAGGATCGGTTGATCGGAGCGCCCCGCACCATGCCTGCATCGTTGACACGCAACCTGATCACCGGCGGCGCCGGCTTTGTGGGTTCCCATCTGGTGGACCGGTTGATGGAGGCCGGCGAAGAGGTGATTTGCCTCGACAACTACTTCACAGGCCGGAAGGCCAATGTGGCCCGCTGGATCGGTCATCCCCGCTTTGAACTGATCCGCCACGATGTGACCGATCCGATCCTGCTGGAGGTGGATCGGATCTGGCATCTGGCTTGCCCTGCTTCACCGGTGCACTACCAGCACAATCCGATCAAAACGGCGAAAACCAGCTTTCTAGGCACTTACAACATGCTGGGCCTGGCCCGCCGCGTGGGTGCTCGCCTGCTGCTGGCTTCCACCAGTGAGGTGTACGGCGATCCCGAGGTGCACCCGCAACCGGAAAGCTATCGGGGCAATGTGAATACGCACGGGATCCGGGCCTGCTACGACGAAGGCAAGCGTGTAGCCGAAACGCTCTGCTTCGATTACCAGCGCATGCACGGCACCGAGATTCGCATCGCCCGCATCTTCAATACTTACGGGCCGCGGATGTTGCCTGATGACGGGCGCGTGGTGAGCAACTTCATCGTGCAGGCGTTGCGAGCTCAGCCCCTCACCCTCTACGGCGATGGCTCTCAGACGCGATCTTTTTGCTACGTGGATGATCTGGTGGAAGGTCTGATCCGCCTGATGAATGGTGAGCACACCGGGCCCATCAACCTTGGAAATCCAGGTGAGTTCACGATTCGCCAGCTGGCCGAATTGGTGCGTGAGCGCATCAACCCTGGGCTTGATCTGGTGTGTGAGCCCCTGCCCCAGGACGATCCGCTGCAGCGCCAGCCGGTGATCGCTTTGGCCGAGCAGCAGCTGGGCTGGCAGCCGACGGTCCCTCTGCAGCAGGGGTTGGAGCCCACCATTGCCTACTTCCGCGAGCGCCTGGCGGACTGATGAGGATGAAGCGCCCTGTTCTGGTTACCGGCGCTGCCGGCTTCATTGGCGCTGCGGTGACGCGGTTGCTGCTCCAGCGTGGCGACAGCGTGGTGGGTGTCGACAACCTGAACAGCTACTACAACCCTGCGCTGAAGCATGCGCGCCTAAAGCGCATTGAACAGATCCCCGGGGCAGCAGAACGGTTTCGCTTTGTGCCGCTCGATGTGGAGAACGGCGCTGCGCTGGCTGAGTTATTTGCCCAGGAGCGTCCGAGCCGTGTGGTGCACTTGGCGGCCCAGGCGGGCGTGCGTTATTCGATCGAGAACCCGGCTGCCTACATCCAGAGCAACCTGGTGGGCTTTGGCCACATCCTTGAGGGCTGCCGTCATCACGGCGTCGAGCATCTGGTGTATGCCTCGAGTAGCTCGGTGTATGGCGGCAACCGTGCGATGCCCTTCTCCGAGCAGCAGCCGGTGAACCATCCGGTGAGCCTGTATGCGGCCACCAAGAAGGCCAATGAGCTGATGGCGCACACCTACAGCCATCTCTACGGCCTGCCGGCCACGGGCCTCCGCTTTTTCACGGTGTATGGCCCTTGGGGTCGGCCCGATATGGCGCCGATGCTGTTTGCCCGGGCGATCCTGGCGGGTGAGCCGATCCGGGTGTTCAACCACGGCCGGATGCAGCGTGATTTCACCTACATCGACGACATCGTGCAGGGTGTGGTCCGTTGCTTGGACAAGCCGGCGACAGCCGATCCAGCCTTTGATCCCCTGCAGCCCAATCTCGCCACTGCGGCGGTCCCGCACAGACTGTTCAACATCGGCAATGCCCAGCCCACCGAGCTCCTGCGGTTTATCAGCGTGCTGGAGCAAGCACTCGGGCGTGAGGCGATCCAGGACCTGCAGCCGATGCAACCTGGTGATGTGGTTGCCACCGCCGCGGATACCTCAGCGCTGGAAGCTTGGGTGGGCTTCTGCCCATCCACGTCGATCGAGCAGGGCGTTGAGGCCTTTGCCCGCTGGTATCGCGATGTCTACGTGCCGATGGTGGCCTGAGCCCGGGTCAGTCGGGCAGGGGCAGACCCTTCGTCCCCAACAAAAAAGGGACCTTTGAAGGTCCCTAAGGGATGAATGGATTTCCACCCCACGGTTGGTTTGGAGCCGATCAGGCGGAACCGACGCCGGTGTATGAGCCATAGAAGAACAGGCCCACCACGAAGATCACGGCCATGCCACCGGCTGTGGCGACCAGCCACAGGGGCAGGGTGCCTTCGGTCCAGCGGGAGCGCCAGGCCACGGCCGGGCGGCCATCAGGCAGACGATCAGGAATTCTTCCGTCAGGAAGACCGGATTTCTTGCCGCTCATCTCAGATCCTCCTGATCAGTTGAAGAAGTAGCTGGAGAACAGGATCCCGCAGGTGAACACGAACAGCAGGCCCAAGTACAGGCTGGTGCGGTTTAGTTCAACCGGGAGGTTGTTCGGGTTGGGATTGCGTTGCATGACGTCTGACCTCAGCGACGGATGAACTGCATGGCAGCCAGGGCACCCAGGAAGAACACCGTGGGAATGCCGAGGGCGTGCACCGCGAGCCACCGGACCGTGAAGATCGGGTAGTTGCGGGGAGTGGTGCTGGCGGGAACTTGGGTCATGGCTTATTTCAGGCGCTGGTCGAGGGAGGCCTTGGCGTCGTAGCGCTGGTTCACCACGGGAGCCTTCACGTCCTGCGTCTGGAAATAAGCATCCGGACGGGGCGTACCGAAGGCGTCGTAGGCCAGGCCGGTGGACACGAACAAGAAGCCCGCCAGGAAAATCGCCGGCAGGGTCACGGCGTGGATCACCCAGTAACGGATGCTCGTGATGATTTCGAAAAACGGGCGTTCACCCGTTGAGCCGGCGGCCATGAGCAGCGAGCATTCAGCTGGGTGATCCTAGGCCTGAGGAGGCGGCTGCCGGGATTGCGCTGCCGCCTTGGTTACAGAGCGTTGTTAGCCCACCCAGCGCAGCAGCGAGCCGCGTTCGCCCATCACGAAACCCTTGCCGTCGTCGAAGAAGGCGATGCGGGTGAAGTTGGTGGGTTGCTGGCTGCCCACGGGGTCTTTCTGCCAGGTTTTGCCGCCGTCGTTGCTCACCAGCAGGGTGCCGCTGCCGCCGCCCGTCCAGATCGAACCATTGGGATCCCAGGCCATATCGAGATAGCCGTAGCCGTTCACGATCGGCACCACCGGCTTGCTCCATTCATCGGGGCTGTCGGCATCGGGGCTGAAGCGCATCTGGGCGCCACGGGCCAGCATCCACAGCGCCCCATCGGGCTGGAAGCCCATCGATTGCAGGCGCTGGCTGCTGACGCGCTGGTGCGGTGTCCACACCGAATCGCCGGGGTTCCAGGTGGCGAAGAAGTTGCCGAGGCCACTCACGCTCACGTAGCGACCATCAGGGCTGCGGCGCAGGTCGCGCACGGCGCCGGCGGCGTCTTCCACCTCGGCTTGCCAGGAGTTGCCCCCGTCCCCCGTGCGATACACGGCGCCCACGTTGGTGGCCAGCTCAGCGCGGCTGCGGCCCTGGGCTGTGACCAAGTAGGGCTCGCCGGGGAGCTTGGTGTCGAGGAAGAGGCGGCTCCAGTTCTGGCCGCCATCGGTGCTGTGGAGCAGCAGGCCGGGCTGGCCCACGATCCAGCCCTCATCGCCGGAGAAATCCACGCTGATCAGGCGGAAGTTTTCCTCTTCCGGCAGATCAAGCGCGCGCTCCTGCCAGGAGGCCCCGCCGTCGTTGGTTTCCAGGATCAGCCGGTTGCTGCCCACCAGGAAGCCATGGCGGCTGTCGGTGAAGGCCAAATCCAGGGGGTTGGATTTGGTGTGGATGTCGACCGGCTGCCAAGGGCTGGCGCTGGCGGCGGGTAGGCCGGTGCTGACGCAGCCGCTCAGGCCGAGGGAGAGCACCAGGGCGAGTGCCAGGGCGCTGAGGGAGGAGAGAAAACGCGACATGCCGTGCTCAGCGCAGGGAATACAGAGAAAGGAAGAAGGCGATGGCCAGCGCGAAGCCACCAAAGATCAGCACATTCTTCTGGCCAGGGGTGAGCTGGTTCACCCCCAGGCCGTAGCCGAGGTTTTCCTCGAAGCCGCTCGGTTTGTTGCGAGGGCCGATGTCCTTGAACGCTTTGGTCTGGCTGCGGCAGACCGGGCAGCGGAAGCTGAGCGGATCAAGGGCGCTGAAGGGTGTGCCGGGTTCGATCGCCAGCTTTTTGATGCCTTCAGCCGGGTCGAACACGAAGCCGCAGCTACGGCATTCGAAACGGTGCGTGTCCGGATCGTCGAACGGAGCTTCGGGGGCTTCTGGAGCTTCCGGCGCGTCGACGGTATCCGCGTTCTGCGGGACGTCGCTGGCGGGGGCCTGCTCCTGAACTGGGTCCTCGCTCACGGCATAGCGGTGATGGTGGTGGGAACTCTAGGAAGTGGCTTCCGCCCGGCGATCTGACCCAGGCCCGGGCCATGGATGCCAAACTGGCCCGACGGTTGGGCAGATAGCGCCCGTGTTCGTTCTCTCCGGCTACGACGCCTTTCTGGGCTTCCTGCTGATCGCAGCAGCGGTGCCTGTGTTGGCGCTCGTCACCAACAAGATCGTGTCGCCCAAGTCGCGCACGGGTGAACGGGATCTCACCTACGAATCGGGCATGGAGCCCATCGGCGGTGCCTGGATTCAGTTCAACATCCGCTACTACATGTTTGCGCTGGTCTTCGTGATCTTCGACGTGGAGACCGTGTTCCTCTATCCCTGGGCCGTGGCGTTCCATCGCCTCGGCCTGCTGGCCTTCATTGAGGCCCTGGTGTTCATCGCCATCCTGGTGGTGGCCCTGGCCTATGCCTGGCGCAAGGGCGCCCTCGAGTGGAGCTGATCTGAGATGACCCCCTCCTCTGCAACCTCCGCCATGGCCGAGGCCCTCTCCATTGCAGCGCTGCGCGATCAGCGCGACGCCAGCTGTAACCCGGTGGGAGCTCCTGCGGTTACCTCGGATCTCTCCGAGAACGTGATCCTCACCACCCTCGATGACCTGCACAACTGGGCGCGCCTCAGCAGCCTCTGGCCGCTGCTCTACGGCACCGCCTGCTGCTTCATCGAGTTTGCGGCGCTGATCGGCTCCCGTTTCGACTTTGACCGTTTCGGCCTGGTGCCCCGCTCCAGCCCGCGCCAAGCCGACCTGCTGATCGTGGCCGGCACGGTGACGATGAAGATGGCTCCCGCTCTGGTTCGCCTCTACGAGCAGATGCCGGAGCCCAAATACGTGATCGCCATGGGCGCCTGCACGATCACCGGTGGCATGTTCTCGGCGGACTCCACCACCGCCGTGCGCGGTGTGGACAAGCTGATCCCTGTGGATCTCTACCTGCCGGGCTGCCCGCCCCGCCCCGAAGCGATCTTTGACGCGGTGATCAAGCTGCGCAAGAAGGTGGGCAATGAGGCCCTCTCAGAGCGCGGCAATCTGCTCCCCACCCATCGCTACTGCACGGTGGCCCACCAGATGAAGGCTGTGGAGCCGATCGTGGATGGCCGCTATCTCCGCGCCGAAACCCAGAAAGCGGCCTTGGCCGCTGCCGAAGGTCTGCCTGTGTCTGCTGCGGAAGGCCTGCCCGTGGCCGCCGCCAACCCCGCCATCAACCCTGCCTGAGCCATGCCTGAGGACACCGCTCAACCTGCGATCACGGCACCCGAGCCCGGCCCCGTGAGCCGCTGGCTCAGCAGCCAGGGTTTCGAGCATGAGCTGCTCGAGCCGGATCACCTCGGCGTGGAAGTGCTGGGTGTGGAGGCGCCCTTCCTGCCCTTGATCGCCACCGCTCTCAAGGCTTCCGGGTTCGATTACCTCCAGTGCCAGGGCGGCTACGACGAAGGCCCGGGTGGCCGCCTGGTGAGCTTCTATCACCTGGTGAAATTGGGCGCCCTTGCGGATCAATGCAGCCCCGGCCAGTCGCTTCCCTCGGACCTCAAGCCCGAGGAGGTACGCCTGAAAGTGTTCCTGCCCCGCGACGGCGCACTGTCGATCCCAAGCCTCTATGGCCTCTTCCGCGGCGCGGATTGGCAGGAGCGCGAAACGTTCGACATGTTCGGCATCAGCTTCGAGGGGCATCCCCACCCGAAGCGCCTGCTGATGCCCGAAGACTGGCAGGGCTTCCCGCTGCGGAAGGACTACGTGCAGCCTGACTTCTACGAGATGCAGGACGCTTACTGAGCGTTTTGTTTCTGGCGTTTGAAAAAGCGCATCACTGCCACTCCCACACTGCGCGGGTCGTGGCGGAGCGTGGACGAAGGCCTGGCCCCCTGCATCGGCGCCAGCATCACGTCGTAGCCCTGGTTGCGCAGCCGCCGCACGTTGCAGCGCACCGGTTCAGCGCCGCGCTGACGGTAGTGATGCACCAGGGGTGAGTCGCCCAGGTCTTCCTGCGCGAGAACGGCATTGAACAGCCGTTGCTGAATGCCGAGGCTGGCCAGTTGGGCCTCGATCGCCCGCAAGTGCCCCTCCACATCCAGCCCGTCGGTTTCACCGGGCTGGGTCATCAGGTTGCAGATGTAGAGCCGGGGCGCCTTGCTGCGGCTGATGGCGCTCACCAGCTCGGGCACTAACAGGTTGGGCAACAACGAGGTGTAGAGGCTCCCTGGGCCGAGCACGATTAGATCGGCGTTGGCGATCGCCTCGAGGGCGCGCGGCAGGGCCGGGGGGCGCTCCGGTGTGCAGCCCAGGCGCACGATCGGGCTGGAGGCGTGGCCGATTTGCGACTCGCCCTCGATGCGGCGGCCGTCTTCCAGTTCTGCCCAGAGGCGCACATCGGCATTGGTGGCCGGCACCACGGTGCCCTGCACAGCGAGCACACGGCTGCTGGCGGTGATCGCCGATTCGAGGCTGCCCGTGATCGCGGTGAGAGCTGAGAGAAACAGATTGCCGAAACTGTGACCCTCCAGGCCCGTGCCGGCGCGGAAGCGGTATTGGAAGAGGCGGGTGAGCAGCGGCTCCTCGGTGGCCAGTGCCGCCAGGCAATTGCGGATGTCGCCGGGGGGCAGCACGCCGAGCTCGCGGCGCAGCACCCCCGAGCTGCCGCCGTCATCGGCCACGGTGACGATGGCCGTGAGGTTGCTGCTGTAGCGCTTTAAGCCGCTGAGCAGGGTGGACAGGCCGGTGCCGCCGCCGATGGCCACGATCGCCGGGCCGCGGTTCAGCCGCCGCTTGGCGGCCAGGGCGTCCACCAGGAGTGTGTCTTTTTCAGGGGCGAGCGCTTTTTGGATGGTGCCGAAACTGCGGCTCTGGCCCAGCCAGATCAGGCCGCCGCCCACGAGCAGCACCAAGGGGCCGGTGATCTCCCGCGGCAACACCTGGGTGACGTTCTGCAGCGACCAGCGGATCGACTGCAGCAACCAATAGATCGGTTGCAGATCAGCCCAAACGGCCGCGCCGAGCAGCGCCAGCAACAGGCCGATGCCTGAGGTGAGCATCCAACGCTTCACCACCAGGCCTGGCTGCAGCCAGCGGGCCGCCCGCCGCGAGCGGCTCACCAGATCCTGCTGGCGCAGGTCGCCGCGGCCAACCCAGCTGGGTCTGGGTTTGCTGCGCTGGCTGCTGCGTGGCATTCGAGCGCGCATCACCCCAGGAGAGTGTTGGAACTGTACGGAGAAACCGCCAAGATGGCCCGGTTGCCTGCGTGAGTGTCCGGTGCCTGCACCCGTGGTGGAGATGCGCGACGTGAGCGTGCGCTGGGGCAGCAAGAGCGTGCTCAGTGATGTGGATCTGCAGCTGCATCCGGGTGAGCGCCTGGCTGTGGTGGGCCCCTCCGGTGCAGGTAAATCCACGATCCTGCGCTTGTTGGCTGGCTTGCTCCTGCCCAGCAGTGGTGAGCTCTGCATCCACGGCATTCCGCAGACCTACCTCCGCTTGGATCAGCGCCATCCACCGGATGTGCGGCTGGTGTTTCAGAACCCAGCCCTGCTGGCTTCGCTCACCGTGCGTCAAAACGTGGGCTTTTTGCTGGATCGCTTCAGCCGCATGAGCGAGCCGGAGATCCGCGAGCGGGTGGGTATCGCCCTTGATGCGGTGGGCCTTGCCGGCACCGAAGACCTCTACCCCGGTGAATTGAGCGGCGGGATGCAGAAGCGGGTGAGCTTTGCCCGGGCGGTGATCGATGACCCCAGCCAACCCGATGGCACGGTGCCGTTGCTGCTCTTCGATGAACCCACGGCGGGTTTGGATCCGGTGGCCTGCACCCGCATCGAGGATCTGATCGTGCAGACCACCAACCTGGCCCGCGGCACCTCGGTGGTGGTGAGCCATGTGATGAGCACGATTTTGCGCTCGGCGGATCGTGTGGTGCTCCTCTACGACGGCTTATTTCGCTGGGAGGGATCTGTGGCCGACTTTCAGACCACAACCAATCCCTATGTGCTGCAGTTCCGCACCGCTAGTCTCAGCGGACCGATGCAGCCGGCGGAGCTCTGAGATCCATGCGCCGCAGTGTGCGAGAAGCCATGGTGGGCTTCACCCTGATCGCGGCTTTTGCCGGAACGGGTTTGTTCTGGTTGTGGTTACGAGGGGTGTCGCTGGCGAGCCGCACCTGGAGTTTTCAGGTGAATTTCGCCGACGCCTCCGGTCTGGCGGAGCGCTCGGCCGTCACCTACCGGGGTGTGTTGGTGGGCAACGTGAACAAGCTCACCACGACCTCTGCCGCTGTGGTGGCGGAACTGGAAATCGACGATCCATCGCTGCAGCTGCCCATGCCGCTGGTGGCGCAGGTGCAGGAAGCCTCCCTTCTGGGGGGTGATGCGGTGGTGGCGTTGATTGCCCCCAGCCGTCAGCTGCCGGTTGGCACACCAGGCCCCACAGCGGCTAACTGCAACCGCAGCCTCGTGGTGTGTGAAGGCGCCACCCTCAACGGCGTGAATGCGGCGAGCATCTCCAGCCTCACCGTGACCATGCAGAAACTGCTGGAGCAGGTGGATCGCGAGAACCTGGTGCCGGAATTGGTGAAGACCACCCGCAGCTTCGACATGACGGCGAAGGAAGCCACCAAGTTCATGGAGGACGGCCAGCAGCTGATTAAGGATCTGGAGGCGGCGGTCAAGAGCGCTCAGCCCACGATCAACAACCTCAACGCCGCCACGGCCAATGTGCGCAACATCACCCGCGCGCTGGACAACCCGAAAACCGTGTCGGAGCTCAAGGGCACGGTGACCAATGCCGAGAAGCTCACCGCCCGCTGGAACGAGGTAGGCGGCGATGTGGAAAAACTCACCGCCGACAAGCGCTTCATGGACGGCCTGCGCAGCGTGGGGATTGGCCTCGGCAAGTTCTTTGATGAGCTCTACCCGGCTCAGACCGGTCGCGGCAGCAATCCCTACTAAGCCCGCCCGCTTCTAAACCCCGCTGATCGCCTCCATCGCAATCGCCGCGATCGCCTGATCGCTGGCTTTCGGCAGCTGCACGTATTTTCCGCCGGCGGCATCGGCGAGGTCTTTGCCCATGCCGCTGCCGATGAATTTGCGCTCGGTGTCGATCACCAGCAGCTTGATCCCGAGGGCGCGGTAGCGGCTGGCCACCTGCTTCACCTCCTCCTTGAGGTCCACGGGTTCTTCACCTTCCAGCTCGGGCTGGCCGAGGGAGCGGCCGAGGGGCACGTTGCCGCGGCCGTCGGTGATCGCCACCACCACCACCTGGCCGAGATCGCCAGTGGCCAGGGCATTGGCGCCCACGCGGGCGGCCTGGGAGAGGCCATGGGCCAGGGGTGAACCGCCGCCGCAGGGCATCGATTCGAGGCGACGGCGTGCAGCCGTGATCGAGCGAGTCGGCGGCAACAGCACCTCGGCCTGTTCACCGCGGAAGGGGATCAGGGCCACTTCATCGCGGTTTTCGTAGGCCTCGGTGAGCAGACGGATCACGGCGCCCTTGGCGCTCTGCATGCGGTTGAGCGCCATTGAGCCGCTGGCATCCACCAGGAAGATCACCAGGGCGCCGGCCTTGCGCTGCAGCTGCTTGGCCCGCAGATCGCCGTCTTCCACCACCACCTTGCGGTGGGGTTCCCGTTCGCGGCGGGTTTTCTGATACGGCGCGGCGGCACGCAGGGTGGCGTCCACGGCGATGCGCTTCACCGGGCCGCGGGGGAGCATCGGCTTCACGTAGCGGCCGCGCGAGTCGCTGAACACCACGGCACGGCTGCCGCTGCCCCCGCTCTTGGCCTTGCCGGCGTTGAACAGCAGGAGATCGGGATCGATGGCCGTGGCCTCGGGATCCAGCAGGAATTCCTCCGGGATCGAGGGCGGAGCCTGATCTTCGGGGGTGTCGTCCTCGTCTTCCTCGTTGTTGTCGTCTTCGGGCTCGTCGGGCTCCTGCTCGTTCTCAGGTTGCTCGGGTTCCTCCGGAGGCTGCTCGCCCTGCGGTGGGGGCGGCGGCGGGGGCTCCATCGGTTGATCGGGATCCGGTGGCGGCAGCTGCAGGGCGCGGGGGGCGATCACCAGCCGCACTGCCACCTGCAGGTCTTCTGCTTCCACGCGGTCGCGGCCGCTCAAGGCCGCGTGGGCGCGGGCAACGCGTACGGCATAGAGCTCACTGCGATGGCCTTCCACGCCGCCGCGCAGGGCTTCGTTCACCAGGTAGGCGATCTGCTCGCGGCTGATCTGCACATCCGGCAGCCACTGGCGCGCCAGCAGCAGCTGGGTGGCGAGGGCGTCGGTGTCTTCCTGGAAGCGGGCAGCGAAGGCCTGGGTGGATTCGGCGTGGCCGATGGCGCTGCGGGCGATCTCCACCCGTTGATCCAGCTCCAGCACCTGGTTGGCCGAAAGGGCGATCGCAAAGCGATCGAGAAGGTGGTCGCGCACAGCCCCCTCTTCGGGGTTGTAGGTGGCGATCAGCAGGCAGCGGCAGGGGTGGCTGAGGCTCAGGCCTTCGCGCTCGATCCGGTTCTCGCCACTGCTGACCGCCGCCAGCAGCAGGTTGGTGATGTTGTCGTCGAGCAGGTTGAGCTCATCCACATAGAGCACACCCCGGTGCGCTTCCGCTAGCAGGCCCGGCTGGAACACGGCCTGGCCGCTGGCTAGCGACGCAGTCACGTCCACCGAGCCGACCAAGCGGTCTTCGGTGATCCCTAGGGGCACCTGCACGAACGGCGCCGGGATCACCTTCGTGGGCAGCAGCGCAGCAGCATCGTTGCCACTCGGATCGGCGCCGAGTTCGGTGAGGCGGCGGCGGGTGGGCTCGTCCCAGTCGTCGGGGCGCTGGGGGTCGATGTTGAGGGCCGCCGGTGCGGGCTGCCCGGCAGGGGCCGTGCCCAGATCGAGCACGTCGATCGGTGGGAGCAGGGCGTGCAGGCCCCTGGCCAATACGGATTTACCGGTGCCGCGGCCGCCGGCGATCACCACGCCGCCCAGGCCTGGATCCACAGCGGCCAACAGCAGCGCCAGCTTCAGCGTGCCGTGGCCGGTGATCGCAGCCAGCGGGAAGGCCCGTTGAGCAGCGTCGTTGGCAGCCTCAGGACGGGCGCTTGCAAGCATGGGCGGGCGCACTGCACCGGTTGGTGGCGACAAGTCTCTCTGATCAGGTCGGCCGCGCGTGTCGCCATCCCCGAATTCGCCAGGGGCTGTTGCTGCTGGCGGTCGTGTCGCTGGTGGTGCTGTTTGCCGACTGTTTCGACACCAACGAAGCCGACAAGCTCCCGCTGGCGTTGCAGCGCCTTCAGCCCAACTGGTTGCCGGGGGATTGGTATCTCAATCAGGCCCAGCCCCATCAGTGGTTGTTTCTGGATCTGGCGGGGCGGGTGCTCAGCCAGCTGGGTTTTGTGGCGGGTTCGCTCGTGATCCGCCTCTCGGGCTACGCCCTCTGGTGTTGGGGGGTGCTCGTTTTGGCGGCGGAGCTGGGTTTGGGTTTGCCCTGGTTGTTGGCGGCGTTAGCCCTGTGGCTGCCGCGCCAGGGAATGGTGGCCGGGGAGTGGATGCTGGGCTCAGCGGAACCCAAAACCTTCGCCTACGCGCTGGTGTTGCTCGCGTTCGTGAGCTGGCGGCGGGGGAGCTCCGGCTTGGGTGGTTTGCAGGCGGGCCTGGCCTGCTCCGCTCATGTGCTTGTGGGTGGCTATGGAGTGCTGACGCTGGCTGCGTTGGCGGCACTCCGCCGCGCGGGGCGCTGTTGGCGTTGGTGGGTGGCCGTGCCGGCGGGTTTGGCCGGAGCCTTTGCGCTGTATCGGCCGGTGCTGGGGCGCGTGGCGGAGTTGGCTGCGCCGACTCCAACGCTCAGTCCTGGCCTGAACACCGCCTGGCTCTACGTGCTGTTTCGCCATCCGCACCATCTGGTGCCATCCAGTTGGGGATCGAGCTGGTGTTGGGTGGTGGTGGTTGTGTTGGGCTGGGGTTGGCTAGGGGTCTGGCTGGCCCGCGGCGCTGATCTTCGGCTTCCCGCGGATCAGGTCCAGGCGTGCCGTGACCTCTGGTTGTGGTCGGCACTGGCGTTGGTGCCGTTTGGCATGGGCGTGGTGTGGAGCCTGATCGATCCCCAGGGGCTGTTCATTCAGCTCTACCCCTTTCGCTTCGCCGACACTCTGGTGCCGCTCTGTTTGGTGTTGCTGGGAGCCCGTGCCCTGCAGGCCATCGCTCACCAGCAATCCAGCGGGATGGCGCCGCACAAGCGCCTGGCCATGGTGGGCTTAGCGCTGCTTCTGGGGACATCCGCAGTGCTTAGCAGCCGTGGTGCGGTGCTGCGCCCCTGGCGGGCCTATGCCCTGCCTGCGGAGAAAGCAGCGCTTTATCAGGCCTTGAAACGCAGCACCTCGCGCGGCGCGCGCGTGCTCACACCACCCGGCGGCTTTTCGGATCTGTCTCTGCGCACTGCTCGAGCGCAGGTGGTGCAGTTCCGGCAGGTCCCCGGCTCGATGGGGCTGCTCGGCGCGTGGGCTCAACGCTTGGCTGATCTCGCCGGCGGCGAACGCGTTTTGCACGACGGCCCCGGTGGCGGTGCGGCCGAACGCCGCCTGATTCAGGCCTATGGCCAGCTCCAGCCTCAGGCCCTGGCCACCCTGGCGCGCCGCTACGGCGTGGAGGCTGTGGTGACGCGCGAGGGCCAGTCCGGTCCGCCGGGATGGCATCGCGCCGCGCTGCGGTCGCCTTGGTGGCTGTGGCTGCCGGGATCCCCAACGTGACCTCCTCTGCGCGCCTCGATGCGCCCGTGTTGGCCATTGGCCTGGGGGCCAACCTGCCTAGTGCCAGCGGCGGGCCGATCGAAACGCTGGTGGCTGTGCGGCCTCAGCTGGATGCCCTGCTGCGGGCTTGGGCTGGCGTGAGCTGCGAACTGGTGTGGTCGCCGCTGTTTCGCACGGCTCCGGTGGGTGGCCCACCGGGCCAGCCGGATTACGTGAATGCTGCTCTGGTGGTGCAGCTGGCAATGGAGCCGCAGCGCGCGGCCGCCCTTGAGCTGCTCGATCAGCTGCAGCGGCTGGAGCTCGCCTTCGGCCGGCAGCGGCTCGAGCACTGGGGACCGCGCACGCTCGATCTCGATCTGCTCTGGTGGGGGGGGCTGCGCTGCGACAGCACAGTGTTGCAACTGCCGCACCCTCGCTGGCAGCAGCGGGGGTTTGTGCTCGCGCCGTTGGCCGCGATCGAGCAAGCGCTCGAGCAGCCCCTGCCATTACCGAGTGGCTCGCTTGGCTTGGCAGATCTGTTGGCGTTTAGCCCTGATGGCGCCCCTCAGCCCTTAAAGCCCACTCCGATTGACTGGGATAGATTCGCGGCGCACGGCCGCCCCTGCGAAGCTGGCGCGTAACTACGCCTCGCTTCTGCTGCTGCCATGGCGCCATTGCCCGCCCCAGAACCTGCGCGCCATCTGGAAACCACCGCCAGCCTGGATGCCCGCAAGCTGCGCTTCGAGATCAACCGGGTCGAGCTCCCAATGGGGGTGGAGGGCAGCTTCGGGCTGATCAAGCACCCCGGCGCCTCCCTGGCGGTGCCGGTGCTCGCCGATGGCCGCGTGGTGGTGCTGCGTCAGTACCGCTTTGCCGTGGCCACGCGCCTGCTGGAGTTCCCCGCCGGCACGCTCGATCCGGGTGAAACGCCGCTGTCCACGATGCAGCGCGAGCTCCAAGAAGAATCCGGCTACAGCGCCACTCGATGGGACGAGCTCGGAGCGATGCTGCCTTGCCCGGGTTATTCCGATGAGGTGATTCACCTCTTTTTGGCCCGGGATCTCACCGAGCTCAGCGAGCGCCCCGCCGGCGATGACGACGAAGACCTGGAGGTGGTGCTGATGACCGCCGCCGAGCTCGATGCCGCCATCGCCAGTGGCAACGAATACCTCGATGGCAAAAGCATCACCGCTTGGTTCCGCGCCAAGCAGCTGCTGGGGCTCTGATGGCGGCGGAACGCTGGATCTTCTGGCATCGGCGCGACCTGCGCCTGGCCGACAACCTGGGCCTGGCCACGGCCGTGGTAGCCACCCCGGCGGTAACGGGGGTGTTCGTGCTCGATCCCGCCATCCTTGGCGCAGCCGATATGGCGCCGGCTCGGGTGTGGTTCCTGCTCGAAAGCCTGCGGGAGCTGCAGCAGCGCTGGCGTGAAGCGGGTAGCCGCCTGCTCGTGCTCCAGGGAGATCCAGAGCTGCTGCTGCCGCATCTGGCGGAAGCCCTGGCCGCACCGGTGGTGGCCTGGAATCGGGATGTGGAGCCCTATGGCCGATCCCGCGACCGGCGCGTCGCGGCGGCGTTGCAGGCGGCGGGGCGCAAGGTGCTCGTGGATTGGGATCAGGTGCTGGTGGCACCAGAAGCCCTCAAAACCGGTGGCGGCGATCCCTACCGGGTGTACGGCCCGTTTCTGCGCAACTGGCGCGGCCAGGTGGAGCGCAAAGCTGCAGCCGGCTCTGCCCTCAGCGGCGGCCTGGAGCCGGTGGCGGCCCCCGCGGGCTTGGTGGATTTCGATCCGGCTGAATTGCCGGAGCCGCGGGCGAACCTGTGGGCAACCCTGCCGCTGCTAGCCAACCTGCCCAGCCTCGAGGAACTGGGGCAGGCGTTTGAGGGCGCCGAGGTCTGCCCCTGCCGGCCTGGGGAGGCCGCGGCGTTGGTGCAGCTGCAACGGTTCTGTGATGGCGAGCCCGGCGCTGGGCGCGGCATTCCGCTGCTCGGCTACGAACCGGGGCGCAACATGCCAGGCGAGGCCGGCACCTCGGGCCTGAGTGCGGCGCTGAAATTCGGCACCCTCAGCCCGCGCCAGGCCTGGGCGGCCGCCCAACAAGCGCGCCAGGTGGCCGTGGCCCTCGGTGGGGCTGAGGAGGCGCTCACCTCAATCGGGGTGTGGGAGCAGGAGCTGGCCTGGCGCGAGTTTTATCAACAGGCGCTATTCCATTTCCCCGAACTGGCGGAGGGGCCCTACCGGCCGCATTGGAAGCTCTTTCCGTGGGACAACCACCAAGGCCACTACGAGGCCTGGTGCGAAGGGCTCACAGGCATGCCGATCATCGATGCCGCGATGCGTCAGCTCAACGAAAGCGGCTGGATGCACAACCGCTGCCGCATGATCGTGGCCTCCTATCTGGTGAAGGATCTGATCTGCGACTGGCGCTGGGGCGAAACCGCCTTCATGCAGCGCCTCGTGGATGGAGATCTGGCGGCTAACAACGGCGGCTGGCAGTGGAGTGCCAGCAGTGGCATGGATCCCAAGCCGCTGCGCATTTTCAACCCCGCCACCCAGGCCAGCAAGTTCGATCCCAAGGGCGAGTACATCCGCCATTGGCTGCCAGAGCTGCGCCATGTGAACACCAAGGATCTGCTCAGCGGCGAGATCGCGCCGATGGAGCGTCGCGGCTATCCAGCGCCGGTGGTGAGCCACAAGAAGCAGCAGGCGCGCTTCAAGGCTCTTTACGCCGCCTTGCCGAAACCAGGAGCTGGCTGATCAGCCGCCGCTCGCTGATCAGGCGGCGATGGCTGCTGTGGCGTCGCGGCTGGCTGCGGCTCCGCAGAGGTTCTGCAGCACCTCGATCACCTGCTGCTGTTGCAAGCTGCTCAGCTCCGGGAAGATTGGCAGGCTGAGCACTTCGGCGCAGAGCCGCTCGGTGACCGGCAGTGATCCCGGCGCGTAGCCCAAGTGGGCATAGGCGGGCTGGCGATGGATGGGGATCGGGTAGTAGATGATCGTGGTCACACCGGCTTCCTGGAGCTGCTGCTTGAGCCAGTCGCGGCAGCAGGCTTCCGGTAGGCCGAAGCTGGCGCTATCAGACGACGGGGTGCAGCTCTGGTTGCAGGCCGGAGTTGGGCTGCAGGCGGGCACGCGCACCACGAACTGATTCCAGCTGTGGCCGTCTGGGCCGGCTTCGGGCAGGTGGATCGTGTTGGCGGCGTCGAGTTGGTTGCGGTAGCGGGCGGCGATGCTGCGGCGCAGCTCAATCCAGCGCTCCAGGTGCGGCAGCTTCACGTTGAGCACCGCGGCCTGGATCGCATCGAGGCGACTGTTGTAGCCGAGCTCGGTGTGCAGGTAGCGGCGCGGCATGCCGTGCACGGCGAGCTCGCGCATGCGCTGGGCCAGGGCGTCGTCGCGGCAGGTGACAGCGCCACCATCACCGGCGCCGCCGAGGTTTTTGGTGGGGAAGAAGCTGAAGCAGCCCACATCGCCCCAGCTGCCCACGGGCCGGCCGGCCCAGCTGGCGCCGCTGGCCTGGGCGCAGTCTTCCACCACCTTGAGGCCATGGCGTTCGGCGATGGCGCAGACCCGCTCCATATCCACCGGGCGGCCGAACAGGTGCACCGGTAGCAGCACCTTGGTGGCCGGCGTAATCGCCGCCTCCAGCTGCTCGAGATTGATCAGATAGGAGCTCTCCTCCACATCCACGAACACCGGCGTGGCGCCCACGGCGCTGATGGCTTCGGCGGTGGCGAAGAAGCTGAACGAGCAGGTGATCACCTCATCGCCCGGCCCGATGCCCAGGCCGCGCAGGGCCAGGATCAAGGCATCGGTGCCGCTGTTGCAGCCCACCGCGTGCGGGGTGCCCACCGCTTTGGCGAAGGCTTGTTCAAAGGCGGCGATCACGCCACCACCGATGTATTGGCCGCTGCGTAACACCTGCAGAACGGCGGCATCAAGCTGCTCGCCCAGCGCATCGAGCTGCTCGGTGAGGCTGAAAGGGGGCACCTGCATAAAGGCAACCTTAAGGCCCGTGTTCGGTTCTCCGATCCTCAGGCCCCCTCGGGATGCCACTTGATGTTGCAACCAATGGAGGGGTGCTGGTCGGCGCTGATGGGCTGACCGCTCAGGAGCGCTGCCATCGCTGCACGCAGATCACGGCCGTCGAGCGGTTGGTCGTTGCCGGGGCGACTGCCATCGAGTTGGCCCCGGTATGCGAGCTGGTGGGCCGCATCAAAGAGATAGAGATCCGGCGTGCAAGCCGCGTGAAAGGTGCGCGCCACGGCTTGGCTCGCATCAAACAGATAGGGAAAGCGCCAGCTGTTGCGCGCGGCCTGCTCCCGCAAGCCCTCAGGCCCATCCTGCGGATGGGTGATCGTGCTGTTGCTGGAGATGGCCACGATCTGCACCTGGCTGCCAAAGTCGGCCTCCAGCCGGCTGAGCTCCGGTTCGATGTGCTTTACGAACGGGCAGTGGGCGCAGAGAAAGAGCACCAGCACCGGTTGTGCGCTCAGGCTGGTGCTGCTCCAGGCCGCGCCGTGCTCGCCGGCCCCAACGGCGCCGTTGGCACCCCACACCTGCGCAAGCTCAAAGGCAGGCAGGGGTGTGCCGAGCGGCAGCATCGTGGACGGTGTGAGCACCATGGCAGCGGCTCCGGCTCAGGTGGGGCAGGATGCGGCGATTGTGTCTCAGCTGGCCTTGCTTCGATCTGCGCTGCGTTCCCCTCGCTGCTGGAGCGGCCTGCTGTTCGCCGCAGCTCTGGTGGGGTGTGTGCCGGCGCACCGCAGCGCCAGCTGGAGCCTCTATCCTCTGCAGCGCAATCAACCCCATGACGGCCTGGCCGTAGTGAGCCAGCCCGACGGCTATGGCCTGCACATCTGGTTGGAAACCGACACCAGCCAGCAGGGGGTGTGCAAGCCCCGCTGGCTCGTGGATCCGGCTCGGCTGTTCAACGGCAACGGCAGCGCTCCCTTCAGCTCCGGCCTGGCTACCCGGGCGGAATTCTTTGAGGCCGTCGCCCGCAAGGATGTGCAGCGGGCGTTGAAGCGCGAGTTGGAAGCGCTGTGCAAAACGCGAGCCCCGCGGGCCCAGTGGCAGTGGAGCGAGCCACCGCGCAAGGCCGCCGATGTGAAGGTGCAGACCTTCCCCCTGGTGGAAGAGCAGGACCTGCTGCCCTCTCCCTATGAGGTGCGCCAGCAAGAGGAGGAGCTGATGAATGGGGCTCCACCGGCTTCCTGAGCGGCGGCAGGCCTACTGCTCTGGGCTGGCCGCGGCCCAGACTTCCCGTTCGGCGCGGCGCCAGTAGCGGCTGAAGCGCCCCAGATCCACCCGTCCATCCAGTTCAACGAACGGCTCAGGCTCCAGCACCTCCACTGGCAGCTCCTGCTCGAGGGCCTCGCAGATCGCCTCCACCCGCGGGTCGGTGCCGGCGCTGGTGACGATGCCATCGGCGCCATGGGCGCGGGCGAAGGCGAGCACCTCAGCCACCACATCCCCGTGGCGCAGGCTCACGGGCAGCTCCAGCAAGCATTCGTAGAGGAAGCCGATGCGCTTCAGGCTCACCGCCTGGGGCGCGGCGCCAGCGGGATCGCCGGTGGTGGGGCTGCGGCCCGCCAGTAGCTCGGCATCGAACACGAATACTGCGGGCTGGTCGGGATAGGCCTGCAGGGCGGGATTGGCAGGGCCGAGCGCCTCGCCGTGGATCCAGAGGATGGGGCGTTGCATGGGATCAGCGGCGGCGGGCGGGACGGCTCAGGGCGGCGGATGGGCCGGATGACCGCGGGGCGGAGCGTTCGCGGCGGCCCGACTCCACGCTGCGCACGCTGGGCAGGGGCTTGAAGAGTTCGGCCTCCAGCTGCTCGTAGCTGGCATCGAACGGGCATCCCTGCTCCCGCAAGGCGCAGCTGCGGCAGAAGTTGCCGTTGCTGTAGCGCTCCAGGTTGCCCCGATTGAAGAAGTAGGGCTTGTGGCTGAAGCTGCTGGCCACCCACTGCCAGCTGAGGTTGTTGCTGGCCGGATCGCCATCGAGCAGGTGGCGCAGGAACCACTGGGCGCCGGCCTGCCAGCGCACCCGGCGCCAGTGCACCAAGTAGGCCGCCATCCACATGCGGGCGTGGTTGTGCAGCCAGCCCGTTTCGTGGAGCTCGGCGATGAATCCATCCATGCAGGCCAGGCCCGTGCGGCCCTCGGCCACGTCGGCCGGGAGGTCGGGGCTGTAGGCCCCGGGGTGAAGGCCGGTTTTGAGCTCCTCTTGATCGCGCCAGATGCCATCGCCCAGCTGCTGCCAGAGGCGCTGCCAGTAGTCGCGCCAGCCCAGCTCATTGATCAGCTTTTCGCCGGCTTGCCTGCCTCCGCCGCCCGGGGCCTGCAGGCGGGCGAACACGGCATCACGCACCTCCGCCAGGCTGAGTGCCCCGTGGCGGATGTAGGGCGATAGGCGGGTGACGGGCCCATCGAGGAAGTTGCGCCCCTTGGCGTAGCGCGCCGGCTGGACGCGGCCGAGCAGCGCTTCGCCCTGGTGGCGGCCGCCTCGGATCGGGCTGAGGTGGCCTTCCGCGGCTGGAAACAAGCGGCGCAGCTCCGCTTCCAGGGCTTGGCGGCTCTCGAAGTGGCGGGGCAAGTCGCCCGGCTGATCAGCCCAGGCGAGTGCCACGCCGGCAAGGGAATCAGGGGCCACAGGGTGGAGCAATCCGAGTGCCGATCCTGCCGCCTGGGGCCGGTGGCCGTGGCTGGGGGAGAATCCCCCGATCGCAAGCGCCCCGGCGTCGTTTCTCCCCATGCTCCTCGATCTGCGCGGCAAGAAGGCCCTGGTGACGGGCATCGCCAACAACAAGTCGATCGCCTGGGGCATCGCCCAGCAGCTGCACGCCGCCGGCGCCGAGCTGGGTGTGACCTACCTCCCCGATGAAAAGGGCCGCTTTGAGGGCAAGGTGCGCGACCTCACCGCTCCGCTGGCGCCCACTCTGTTTGAGCCCCTGAATGTGCAGGATCCGGCTCAGATCGAGGTGGTGTTTGCCCGGGTGAAGGAGCAGTGGGGCTCGATCGATGTGCTCGTGCATTGCCTCGCCTATGCCGGCAAGGACGAGCTGGTGGGTGATTACTCCAACATCTCGCCAGAGGGCTTCGCCCGGGCTCTCGAGGTGAGCGCCTATTCCCTGGCACCGCTGTGCCGCCACGCCAAGCCCCTGTTCAACGAGGGCGCCAGTGTGATCACTCTCAGCTACCTGGGCGCTGAGCGGGCCATCCCCAACTACAACGTGATGGGCGTGGCCAAGGCGGCTCTAGAAGCCTCCGTGCGCTATTTGGCGGCTGAGCTGGGGGCTGAGAAGCAGGTGCGCGTGAACGCCATCAGCGCCGGCCCGATCCGCACCCTGGCCAGCTCGGCCATCGGCGGCATCCTCGACATGATCCACAACGTGGAAGAGAAGGCCCCGCTGCACCGGACCGTGACCCAGGAGGAAGTGGGCGGCACCGCTGCGTTCCTGGCCAGTCCGCTGGCGTCCGGCATCACCGGCCAGGTGATCTACGTGGATGCCGGCTACTGCATCACCGGCATGTGAGCCAGGGGCTTAGCCCCGCTGGTGGCGCGACAGGCTGGCGGCCGAGAAGAGGAAGCCCTCCTCGCGGGCAATCGCCACTACGGCGCTCACATCGGCGGCGGCATCGATGCGCTGCTGGATGGCGGGGTTGGTTTCGGCCTTGGCCAGAAAAGCCATAAGTTGAGCTTTTGACATCGATCTGGCCGATAAGTTCACTTGAACCCTAGGTCGCCTTGGCGTGTTGCGCCCGGGCATGATCGAAATCTTCGATCCAGCGCTCCTTTTCCGGTGACCGACATGCGTAGCGGCGAGATCCACCGCGTCACCGGTGAAACCGATGTGCGCGTGCAGCTCAACCTTGATGGCACGGGTCGCTGCCAAGCCAGCACCGGCGTGCCGTTTCTCGATCACATGCTTCACCAGATCAGCAGCCACGGGCTGATCGATCTGGAGGTGAATGCGGTGGGCGACACCCACATCGACGATCACCACACCAATGAAGACGTGGGCATCGCCATCGGCCAGGCCCTGGCTCAGGCCCTGGGCGACCGCCGCGGCATCCACCGCTTCGGCCACTTCGTGGCACCACTCGATGAGGCCCTAGTGCAGGTGGCGCTCGATTGCAGCGGCCGGCCGCACCTGAGCTTTGGTCTCCAGATCCCCGCCCAGAAGATCGGCAGCTACGACACCGAGCTGGTGAAGGAGTTTTTCGTGGCGGTGGTGAACAACTCCGGCCTCACCCTGCACATCCGCCAGCTGGATGGGGTGAATTCGCACCACATCGTGGAGGCCTGCTTCAAGGCCTTCGCCCGGGCGCTGCGCCTCGCCACCGAGATCGATCCGCGCCGGGCCGGTGCGGTGCCGAGCAGCAAGGGAGTGCTGGAGCGGGCGGGAGCCTGAGCCCGCCGGGGAGCCGCCCGCCGCCTTAACACTCCGTTACGCGATGATCGGGGTTCGCGCCTGCCGCTGCCCCGATGACCGTTGCTCCCGCTGCTGCCCCGGCCTACGACCGCGCTGATTGGGCGAGCGCGTTTCGCAACGTGGGCGTGGAGCTGGACGGGGTGGAGCTCACCGCTGCCCGTGGTGCCATCCCGCCGGAGCTGGTGGGCACGCTCTATCGCAATGGGCCCGGCCGCTTAGAGCGCGGCGGCCAGTGGGTGCATCACCCGTTTGATGGCGACGGCATGATCACCGCCCTGCGCTTTGCCGGCGGCAAGGCGGAGCTGCGCAACCGCTTCGTGCGCACCGAGGGCTGGCAGGCCGAAGAGCTGGCCGACAAGTTTCTGTATCGCGGCGTGTTCGGCACCCAGAAGCCCGGCGGTGCCGTTGCCAACGCCTTCGACCTACGCCTCAAGAACATCGCCAACACCCATGTGGTGCGTCTGGGTGATCAGCTGCTGGCCCTTTGGGAGGCGGCAGAGCCCCATGCCCTCGACCCCGACACCCTTGAAACCCGCGGCCTGAGCCTGCTCGATGGCGTGCTCAAGAAGGGCGAGGCTTTCAGCGCTCACCCCCGCTTCGATCCCGGCCATCACGGTGCTCCGCGCATGGTGACCTTTGGGGTGAAGGCCGGCCCGCGCAGCACGATCCGCCTGATGGAGTTCGCTGTGGAGGATGACGCGGCTTCCGGCGTGAAAGCCGGTCAGTTGCTGAGCGATCGCAGCGATAGCTTCGGCGGCTTTGCCTTTCTGCACGACTTCGCCATCACGCCGAACTGGGCGGTGTTCCTCCAGAACGCTATCGCGTTCAACCCGTTGCCCTATGTGGCGGGGCGCAAGGGAGCTGCGCAATGTCTGCAGTCTCAGCCTGGCGGACAGGCCAAGTTTTGGTTGATTCCCCGCGATAGCGGTGCCTTTGCAGGCCAGAAGCCGCGCATCGTTAACGCTCCTGACGGCTTTGTGTTCCATCACCTCAACGCCTGGGAAGAGGGTGAATCCGTTGTGGTGGAGAGCATTTACTACGCCGATTTCCCTTCGATCGGCCCTGATGAGGATTTCCGCTCGATTGATTTCGAGCTGCTTCCCGAGGGTTTGCTTGAGCAATGCCGCATCAACCTCAGCGACAGCACCGTGGTGACCACCCGCTTGAGCGAGCGTTGCTGTGAGTTCGCCATGGTGAACCCCAAACGTGAAGGGCTTCCCTGCCGCTTCGCTTGGATGGCGGTGGCTGAACGTGAAACCGGCAACGACCCTCTTCAGGCCATCAAAAAGCTTGATCTGCAGAGCGGTGAGCGTTGCGTCTGGAGCGCTGCACCGCGGGGCTTTGTGAGCGAGCCGCTGATGGTGCCCCGCCCCGGGGCCACCGCCGAAGACGACGGCTGGGTTCTCTGCCTGGTGTGGAACGGTGCGCGCTGCGCCAGTGATCTGGTGATCCTCGATGCGGCGTCGCTGGCGGAGGTGGCGGTGCTGGAGCTGCCCCTGGCGGTGCCCCATGGCCTCCACGGCAGCTTCGCTCCGGCCTGAACAGCATGGGTGCTGCCCCCGCTCGCTTGCGGTGCCCTGGTTTGTGAAGCAGGAAACCTTCCTGCGCCCCTACGCCGCGATGAAGCCTCACCTTGAAGCCCATCGGCTCTGGGTGGAGCAGCTGCGGCGGGAGGGTGTGGTGATCAGCAGCGGCTACCTGGTGGATGGCGCGGGTCAGCCCGGGGGTGGCGGGTTGCTGCTGCTGGAAGCTTCGGGTTACGCCGAGGCGGAGGCGCTTATGCAGCGCGATCCGATGGTGCTCAGCGGTGGAGTGGACTGGCGGCTGGGGCAGTGGCGGCCGGCCGTTGGTGATCTCGGCGTGCGCTGAGGTGCGGTGATCTGGAGCGGCTCGGTTGCATCTAGTCGCACACCGGTTGAGGTTGGTTTGTAGTTGCCTGCGGGAGCGCCGTTAGACCCAGGGGAGTGATTCAGCCCGCCATGCCCACCCTGCGTTCCGCTGCCGTTGCGATCAGCCTGCTGCCGTTGGGCATGGGTCCGGCTTTGGCCTTGGTGGCTCCAGCTGCATCACGGGCGCAGCCGTTGCCTTGCAATGGCACGTTGCTGCAACTGCAAGCGCAGCAACAGGGCACCACCAGCGTGGATCGCTTCCGCTTCAACCTCGGCCTAGAGGCAGAGGCCCCCACCAAGGCCGCGGCCCTCGATCAGCTCAATGCCCGGCTGGCAGCCGCGCGCAAGGCTGTGACGCCCCTGGCCCTGGGCAAGCTCACGATCCCTGCCCCCTCCACCTACCGCAGCGGCGGCGGCAGCGCTGGGCCGGTGCGTGAGCAGGTGAGCACGTCGGTGTCGGGTGAGGTGAGCAAGGCCAACTACAACGCCCTGATCCAGGCGGCGGGACGCCTGCCGGGGGTGACGCTGCGCGGGTTCACGGCGGAGGCGGCCAGTGGCAGCGCAGCCCAGCTGCAGACGCGCCTGCTGCGTGAGGCCCTGGCTGAGGGACAACGCCAGGCCCAGACCACGGCCGATGCCCTTGGCCTGCGGCGTGTGCAGCTGTTGCGCATCGATCAGCGCGGTGGTGGCCCGATCCGGCCGATGCCTTACGCGATGGCGGCCCGCAACGGCTTTAATCCCGATGAGGCGCGGCAGCCAGAAGGTTCGGTGAGCTTGGATCTGGATTACTGCTTGTCCTGATTCAAGAATTCACAAAGCCGTGGCTTCAGCGCCGCAAACGCCCGCCCTCGATGCCCCAGGTTGGCCTTCTGGCTGTGAGGCATTTCGGCGAAGGTGAGGCCTGCTTCCGGCACAAAAAACACCGGGTCGTAGCCGAAGCCGCCCTCGCCTTGAGGCGCCGCGAGGATCTGGCCAGGGCAGATCCCTTCTACTTCCAGCACCACATCGCCCGTGGGGTTCGCCAGAGCCAGGGCGGCGGTGAAGCAGGCGCCTCGGCTGGCCGGGTCATGGGCGCCTGCTTCACCCAGCTCCCGCAGCAGCCGCTCAATGCGGGCACTGTCGCTCTCGGCGTAGCGGGCGGAGTGCACCCCGGGAGCACCGCCGAGGGCGTCCACGCTGAGTCCGGAGTCGTCGGCCAGGGCCCAGCAGCCGGTGGCGCGGGCCACCGCGCTTGCTTTGAGGCGGGCGTTCGCGGCGAAGGTGTTGCCGGTCTCCTCCACGTCGAGGCCGTCGGGTTGGGGGCGGGTTTCCAGGTCCAGATCCGCCAGCAGTTGCCCGAACTCACGCACTTTGCCGGCGTTGCCGCTGGCGATCACCAGGGTGGTCATCAAATGCTCTCCGCCAGTTGGCGCGCCCAGGCCAACACCTCAGCCACGCGGGCGTCGCTTGGGGCCTCGCAGTAGAGACGCAGCAGCGGTTCGGTGCCGGAGAAGCGCAGCATCAGCCAGTGGCTGGGGCCGAGGCGCAGCTTCACCCCATCGGTGGTGATCACCTCCTGCACGGCTGCACCGGCCACCTCCTGAGGCGGGGTAGATGCCAGGAACTGCTCGAGGCGCTGGCGGGTGGCCATGTCGCGTAGGCGCAGATCGAGGCGGTCGTAGGCGGCCGCACCGCCGCAACGCTCCTGAAGTTCGCTCACGCGCTCGCCCAGGGGCTTGCCGCCCTCCACCAACGCCTCAATCAGCAGCAGCGCCGCGTAGAGCGCATCGCGTTCGGGCAGGTGGTTGCCGAACCCCACGCCGCCCGACTCCTCGCCGCCCACCAGCACGTCGCTCGCGAGCATTTCGGCGGCGATGTACTTGAAGCCCACGGCTTTCTCCAGCACCGGGCGGCCCAGGTTCTCGGCCACCAGCTGCATCAGATCCGAGCCGCTCACGGTTTTCACCACCGAACCGCTCATCCCCTTGGCGCGGGCCAGGTGGTCGATGAACAGGGGCATCAACAGCTGGGTGCTGCAGAAGCGGCCGTGCTCATCCACTGCGGCGATGCGGTCGCCGTCACCGTCGAACACGATCCCCACCGCTGGCCGGCCGGCGAGGGTGGAGGCCCGCACCTCGGCGATCAACTCCTGGAGGTAGGGCGCCAACGGTTCGGGTGGGTTGCCGCCGAACAGGGGATCGCGGTTGGAGCGGATCTCGCGCAGGTGGTCGCTGGCGGCGGCCCCCTCCAATAGGCGGCTGAGGCCACCGGCGGCGGAGCCGTGCATTGGATCCACGATCACCTGCAGGCCCAGCCGCTGCAGCCCTTCACTCAGGGCAGCGGTGTTCACCTTGGCTTTCAATCCGGCCAGGTAGGTGCCCATGGCATCGAAGCGCAGGGTCTCGCCGGGGATTGGCACCGTGATGCCGCCGGCCTCCAGCCTGGTTTCGACGCGCTTGGTGAAGTCGCCCTCCACCGAGCCGCCGAAGGGGCCTTTGATCTTGAGGCCGAGCCATTCCGGCGGGTTGTGGCTGGCGGTGATCACCAGCGCCCCCAGGGCCTGGCGCTCCACCACTGCCCAGCTGGCGGCGGGGGTGGGGATCGGTGCTTCGGCTAGCACCGGCACCAGATCAGCGCCGCGCACGGCGCTGCAGATCGCTTGAGCCAGTTCCGGTGCCAGGAAGCGGCGGTCGTAGCCGATCACGATCTCGCGGCTGGTCAGCCCGTCCGGTGCCGAAAACTCCAGCTCCCGTGCTGCGGCTGCCGCCACGGGCAGCAAGCGCTCCACCGTGATGTCCACCCCGAGGATGCCGCGCCAGCCATCGGTGCCGAAGGCGATCTGGCTGGCCTCCAAGGGCAGGGGCGCGGATGCAGCCATCGGGGCAGAGGCACAGGGCGTACTGGTGGTGCTAGCAGCCGGCCTGCCCCCCTGCGGGTGCGCGGGTGCCGGCAGGCCAGACGGCCACCTAGCGTGAAGGCCGTGCTCACTGAGATCCCGCTCAACGACCGGCTGTTGCGCAGCTGGCTGCGCTGCAAGCGCCGCGCCTGGCTGGATCAGTTCGGCAACCCGGATCAACGGCTGTGGACGGCCCATCGCGAGCTGCAGCTCGATGAGCAGCGCCGCAGCTTCTCCACCCTGTTTCCGCAGAAGCCCCAGCGCGGCGAAGCGGCCGCTTCCGCCGGAGCACCCGCTGTGGTGGGTTTGCGGCTGCGGGGTCAGGCGGGCGGGCGGGCCGTAGAGGCGCACCCCCCTTTGCTGCAGCGGGTTCAAGGCAGCAGCCGCTGGGGCGGTCATGCTTACCGGCCGGTGATGTTCCGCCAGGGGCGCCGCACCACCCGCGAGCACCGGGTGGTGCTGGCGCTGTGGGGCCGCTTACTGGCGGAGGAGCAACAGGCGCCGGTGGCCAATGGCTTGGTGCTCAGCGGTGCGGGCCGCGGCCTCGAGAAGGAAACCCTCAGCCTCACGGGCAGCCTGCCCCGCCAGCTCGATGAGGCGCTCGAGCGCTTGGCTGCTGATCTGGCCCGCTCTGCGCCGCCGCCGCTGGTGGCTGACCGCAAGAAATGTGTGCTCTGCAGCTGGCGCGGCGCCTGTGATCAGGTGGCTGCCGCCGAGGGGCATCTGAGCGAGGTGAGTGGCATCGGCGCTAAGCGGCGCGAGATGTTGCTAGAGCTCGGTGTGGATCGCCTCGAGCATCTGGCGGCAGCTGAGCCGGAGCAATTGGCCGAGGCCTTACTGGTGCACGGCGAGCAGCACGCGGAGGTGGCTGGGCAACTGGTGACCCAGGCGCGGGTGCAGCGAGACGGCGTGCCGCTGCGGCGTGATCCCAGCGCATCCCTGCCGGAGCTGGCCGCGGCAGCGGGGGTGCTGATCTACGACATCGAATCCGACCCCGACGCCCGCGACGATTTCCTGCACGGTTTTGTGCGCTTGCCGCGGGATGCCGAAGGGCGCTGGCCCACTCCGGTGATGGCGGCCGAGGCGCCATATCATCCACTCCTGGCTTTGCAGGAGCACGGGGAGGCCCGGCTCTGGCAGCGGCTGCAGCGTCTGCTGGCTGCCTATCCCGATTGGCCGGTGCTCCACTACGGCGAAACCGAGCTGCTGGCCTTGGTGCGGCTGGCCCAGCGCCAAGGGGCCAAGGAGCGCCAGATCGCCCAGCTGCGCAGCCGGATGGTTGATGTGCACCTGCGGCTGCGGCGCCATTGGTGGATGCCCACCAACAGCTATGGCCTCAAGGCCACGGCCAGCTGGCTGGGCTTTCGCTGGCGGCAGCAGGGGGTGGATGGGGCGCGGGCCTTGCTGTGGTGGCGGCGTTGGCGCTTGGGCGGGGATGGGCCCGAGGGCCGTGGCTCACGCCAGAACCTGCGCCGGATCTTCCACTACAACCACGACGACGCCCTGGCCACTTGGGCCGTGGCCTATTGGCTGTTGGAGCAGGACGACGCTCCGGCGCCGCCCTAAACGTCAGCTCAGCCCACCCGCACCTACGGGAGGCGCCACGAATCCTGCAGGCACGCTGATCCGCAGAGCCACGCCTGAGTTGGCCGTGCCATCGGTGCCGGCGGTAAAAAGCTCCTCGGCCTCCAGTGCGCCTCGGCGCACCAGGGCCAGACCTTCTATCTCTTCAGGTCCGGCCAAGGCTGAGGTGATCACTCCAGCCCGCTCACCGGAGGCAGTGAACAAGGTGGTTCCGGGGGGACACGAGATGGCTGCTCCGCCGCGCCAATGGCGCAACTGCTGTTTCACGCCGTCGTAGGTGGCCAGCTTGGCCAGGGTTTCCTGGCCCACGTAGCAGCCCTTGTTGAGGCTCACCCAAGGAGCGAGACCGAGCTCGAAGGGATTGGTGTTGTCGTTGAGTTCGCCGGGTGCGGCGGGGAAGCCCTGGCGCACCCGCAGCAGCTCCACTGCCTCGGTGCTCAGTTCAGGCAGGGCTTCCAGCCAGGCCGGCAAGGGCTCGCCGGGCAGCTGCAGCCAGGCGGGTTGTGTGGCGCCCGCTCCCAGATCCACACCAGGGCTGAGCAGCTCGGGCGCGTTTTCGCTGGCAACAGCCCCGATCCAGCGCACCAGCGTGACCGTTTCCACGGGCCCGAGTTTCACCCGATCGGCTGGGAACAGCACGCGATCGAGGGCCTGATGCACCGCTGCACCATCCCCGGCGATCACCAGCAGGTCTGCTCCGCTGTCATCGGGCCGCACCAGCGCCAGGGCGCGCATGCGGCCGGTGGGGCTGATCAGGCAGGTGGGCAGGCAGGAGCAGCTGGCGGCCAGCTCGATCGCCTGACTGCTCTGCCCATGCAGGAAGCGGCGCGAATCCGCTCCCTCCAGCCGGATGCGGCTGATAGCGGTGCTCCAGCGGGCTGGGCCGGTGAGGCTCATGAGCGGCTCGCGGCGGATACGGCGGCCACCTCTTCCAAGAGGAACAGGCTCTTCAGCTCAAGCCCGGCAGCGGTCATGGCTTCCAGTCCGCCTTCCTGGCGATCCACGATCGTCACCACCCGATTCACCGTGTAACCCGCCTCGCGCAGTTGGTTCACCGCCTTGAGGGAGGAGCCACCGGTGGTGACCACGTCTTCCAGAACGGTGATGCAGCTGCCGGCTTCGGGCAGGGGGCCCTCCAGCCAGGCGCCGGTGCCATGGCCTTTCGCTTCCTTGCGTACGATCAGCGCGTCGAGGGCGCGGCCACTCAGGGCTGCGGCCACCGCCACGCCGCTCACCAGGGGATCCGCCCCGAGGGTTAGGCCGGCCACCGCGACGGCCTCGGGTTCCACCAGCTGAAGCATCTGGGCCGAGAGCAGGGCCAGCCCTTCGCCGCTGAGGCTCACCGGCTTGCAGTTCACGTAGTGATCGCTGGTGCGCCCCGACGCCAGCGTGAAGCTGCCGTGCCGATATGCCCGCTCCGCCAGAAGATGCAACAGCTGCTGGCGTTGCTCAGCGCTGGCCTGGGGAAGGGTTGGCAGCTGGGTCATGCCTCTGGCGTCAGGCGGTTGAGCTGTCTAGTTTGCGCCCAGCGTGTGTCGCGGGCGATCGATGGACTGGCGTTGTTCGGTGCGTAGGGCGCTGGCACCCGGGCTGCTGCTAGCCCCAGCCCTGCTGGCATTTGGCCCCGCTGCAGGCTCCGCCGCTGCAGGCCCCGTGGTGTGCACCACCACCCTGGAAGCGCCGCTGGCTGGCTCAGGCCCTGGCGGGATGAACGCGTCCGGCCCGGTGGAGGTCACGCGCTGCGGTCCGGTGGTCACCACCCCGCAGCTGGTGGAGCGCCGCTTCTACAGCTACACCTCGCCCTACGCCCGCGGCATCGACATCACCCACCAGATCACCGACATCCTTGGTATCGCCATGGGCGGCGGTGATGGCACCAAGGTGATGGGCTTCGGCTTCCCCGATCAAACGATCGTGTGGGACGGCTCGGCTCTGGAAAACACCTATCAAGTGCTGCTCGAACAGCAGAGCAACCCCATGCCCTGGAGCACCGCCGACGTGAACAACGGCTTCTGCCAGGGCTTGCCCCAAGGCAGCTGCAATGCCCAAAGCGCGCCGCCCAGCTGGCCGCAACCGGGCTCGCGGGTGGTCCGGGGCCTGTGGTGATCCCGCTGGTTGTGGTTAGATCACGCCACGGCTTGACCGCACCCGGGGGTCTAGCAATCTGGTGAATGCAGCGGACTCATAATCCGCCTTAGGCGAGTTCGATCCTCGCGACCCCCATTGCAATCAACCTGTTTTTGGCTTTTAGGGTGGCCCGGTTGGTGGTTCAGGTCGTTGGCCTGTTGGTGTGATGGCCGGTGGAGTTGAGATCAGCGTTCTCCGCGCTGCCAAGGGGGCCGTGGTGCGTTCGGGTGATGTGCTCGGCGTGTTGTATTCCGGTTCACTCGTGAATGGGAATGGCGCTCCGTTCGATGGCAATTACGACTTTGCGTCGTTTTCTGTGATCCCCGGGAGGAGGCTCTTCGACTTCACCCTCGGCAGTGGCCAGGTGATCCAAGGCTGGGACCAAGCTCTGGTTGGTCGCCGGTTAGGCGAGGTGCTCGATCTCACCATTCCAGCCGACTTGGCTTACGGCAGTGCCGGCGCTCCTCCTTCGATTCCTCCTGATTCGCCTCTGCGCTTTCGTGTGGAGTTGGTGGGAGCCATTCCGGCGGGAACCTCGAAGCCGATCTTCCCGTCCATCGCCGAGTTGGGAGTGAGCAAGAAGCTCGCCGCTCAGCTCGATGCGCTCAAGCTGAAGTTCAGTGGCAGCAAAATGGGGACTGATCAAGACGACACCCTCACTGGAGGGGCAGCCAAAGATCTGCTGATCGGCCTTGGTGGCCAAGATCTGCTCCAGGGTGGCGCAAATGCGGATGTGTTGATCGGCGGCCCCGGCAGCAATCGATTTGTGTATGCCGATGTGAGTGATTCGCCCGCCAAGCGCGGCAGGCAGGATCAGATTCTTGGCTTTCAACGCGCTGGTGATGTGATCGATCTTTCGGCTTTGGCTGATTCCCTCACCTACATCGGCAAGAAAGCGTTTACGCGCGAGGCTGGAGAGGTGCGTTTCGCCGGCGGTTCTCTCCAGCTCGATGTCGACGGGAATGGTCGTGCCGATTTAGAAATCCTCCTGCCAGGAGTCAACCGGCTCAGCGGCACCAGACTGTTGCTTTGAGTCAGCGCTCGCCTGAAGCTGGCCTAGAGATCAACTAGGCACCATCTGAACCCGATGCGATTCCTGGCACCGGCGGCCCTGCTGCTCCTGCTGGCCTTCTTCGCTGCCTCGGAATTTGCGTTGATCCGGCTGCGGCCCACCCGGGTGCGGCTGCTCGAGGCGGATGGTGAGCGCGGTGCCACGGCGGTGGCGCGCCTGCAGCGCCGCCTGCGGCGGGCCTTGGTCACAACACAACTGGGCATGACCCTGGCGTTGCTGGCCCTGGGCTGGACCGGCCGTGGCCTGGCGGAGCGCTGGGGCTCGGGGCCTGCCGGCGCCTGGCTGGGCCAGGCCTGGCTGGATGGGCTTCTGTTTTTGCTGCTGGTGGTGTTGGCCACGCTGCTCGGTGGCCTGGTGCCCAAGGCCTGGGTGCTGCACCGCCCGGAGGCGTCCGCTCTGCGCCTGGCGCCTGTGCTTGAGGCAGTGATGCGCAGCCTCGGCCCGTTGCTGGTGGTGATGGAGCGGCTGGGTAATGGCTTGCTGCGCTTGCTTGGGTTGCCGCGCAACTGGGATGAGCTGGTGCCGGCGCTCTCGGCTGGCGAGCTGGAAACCCTGATTGAATCCAACAGCGTGATCGGGTTGATGCCCGATGAGCGCGACATGCTCGAGGGCCTCTTCTCCCTACGCGACACCCAGGTGCGTGAGGTGATGGTGCCCCGCTCCGGCATGGTCACCCTGCCGCTGGAGGTGCGCTTTGCTGAGTTGATGGAGGCGGTGCACAGCACCCACCACGCCCGCTTCCCGGTGATCGGCAGCTCCCTCGACGATGTGCGCGGCTTGCTCGATCTGCGCCGCCTGGCCGAACCGATCGCCAAGGGGCTGTTGCGCAGCGAGTCACCTCTGGCGCCCTACGTCACCCCGGTGACCAAGGTGCAGGAAACCACTCCCCTGGCGGAGCTGCTGCCGGTGATCCGCAGCGGCGAGCCGCTGCTGGTGGTGGTGGATGAGCACGGCGGCACCGAGGGCCTTGTCACCATCTCCGACCTCACCAGCGAAATCGTGGGCGACGAGGAAGACCCCGAAAACCCAGAAGACGATCTCCAGCAACTGCAAGAGCACAGCTGGCTGGTGGCCGGTGATCTGGAGATTTACGAGCTCAACCGCGAGCTGGGCCTGCAGCTGCCGGAATCTGATGAGCACCACACCCTGGCCGGGTTTTTGCTGGAGCGCCTGCAGCACATCCCCGCTCCGGGCGAGAGCCTGCGCTGGAAGGGCCATCAATTTTTGATCATGGCCATGGATGGGCCGCGCATCGAGCGGGTGGAGATCACCCGCCGGGCGGTGGGCCTGGAGGCTGAGGAGAGTTGATCGGCTGAGGCCCGTGGTGGCGTCCGTTCATCGTCGATAATCTCTGCGTCAGATCGCCAGCGCCATGCAGCCGGTTCGCGTTGGAGTGATCGGAATCGGAAATATGGGCTGGCACCACGCCCGGGTGCTCAGCTTGCTGCGCGATGCCGAGCTGGTGGGGGTGGCGGATCCTGATCCCGCCCGCGGACAGCTGGCGGTGGAGCAATTCGGCTGCCGCTGGTTCTCCAGCTACGAGGAGATGCTGAGTGAGGTGGAGGCGGTCTGCATCGCCGTGCCCACCCTGCTGCACCACCGCGTGGGCATGGCCTGCTTCAAGGCCGGTGTGCACGTGTTGATCGAGAAGCCGATCGCGGCCACCCAGGAGGAGGCCACCGAGCTCAGCGCCGCTGCTGAGCAGGCCGGCCGCTTGCTGCAGGTGGGCCATATCGAGCGCTTCAACCCTGCCTTCCGCGAGCTTGTGAAGGTGGTGGCCAATGAGGAGGTGGTGGTGCTGGAAGCGCGCCGCCACAGCCCCAATCCCGACCGCGCCAACGATGTGTCGGTGGTGCTCGATCTGATGATCCACGACATCGATCTGGTGCTGGAGCTGGCTGGCTCGAAGGTGGTGCGTCTCGCGGCAGCTGGTGGCCGCAGCGCCGAAGGCCCGATCGATTACGTGAACGCCACCCTCGGCTTTGCCAACGGCGTGGTGGCCAGCCTCACGGCCAGCAAGATGGCGCACCGCAAGATCCGCAGCCTCTCGGCTCACTGCCGCAGCGCGCTGGTGGAAACCGATTTCCTCAACCGCAGCCTGCAGATCCACCGCCGCACCCAGCTCTCGTTCTCGGCCGATCACGGCGAGCTGCTCTATCGCAACGACGGTTTTATCGAAGAGGTGAGCACCTCGCCCGTGGATCCGCTCGTGGCCGAGTTGGAGCACTTCCTCCAGTGCGTGCGCGGTCTGGAGCAGCCGGCGGTGGATGGCCCTCAGGCCTCCCGCGCCCTGCTGCTGGCCGACTTGATCGAGCAGTGCGTGGAGCAGCCCACGCTCTGCATGACCCTCGCCGAGCCGATCTAGGCCGGCTGGAGTTCCGCCAGCTCCTTGAGCGCCAGTAGCTGCCAGCGGCGGCACTGGGCCGGTGAGGAGCGGTAGAAGCCATCCCAGGCTTCGGCTTTGTGGGAGGAGTAATCCTCGGCCGGCTGCTCGGGGTGCTGCTGCTGCCAGCCCACCCTTACGGCGTGGCCGATCACCACATCGAGGGCCAGGTCGTCGTCGAAGCGCACCTGGGGGTTGGCATCCACGAACGCAATCAGGGTGATCAGCGTTTCGATGCAGAGCCGGCGGTATTCGGGCGCCTCGATCTTGCTGAGCAGGTGCTCCACGTGGGTGGCGAAGTTGCGCTCCCCAGGCGTCTTCTCCTTGAGCAGGGCGCTTGCCAGCCGGTTGCGGCGCTCGAGCTTGTCGCCGATCACGAGGCCGCGGCAGTGGTGCAGCAGTTCCCAGATGCCCGGGTGGAAGTTGCGCGGCACGATCTGCAGTGCGCCCATGCGCTCGCGGTGCTTGAGCCAGCAACCGCTCTTGGGCAGCTCCTCCAGTGGATCGGGGGCTTCCCAGCGCACCCGGCCGCTCACATGCAGTTGCTCCTTGCGCTGCAGCGCCGCCTTGGCGTGCTCCACATCGCGCAGCACCTGCTGCAGGCGGCGGCGAATCGCGTGGGGAGGCTCATCGCAGAGGGCTTCAAACGCTTCGATCGGGCTGAGGTCGCGCTCGCCAGCCAGTTCGCTGGTGAGCAGCAGCAGCAGTTGCCCCAGTTGCAGGGTGAGGCTGCCGCTGAGCAGGGCCGGCTCCTGCCGGGCTACGCCATCAAGGGCCAGGAGCAGCTCCTGCTGCAGCATCCATTCGCGGCCGTCTTCGCCGCTGAAGCGCTGGATCATCGCTGCGATCGCCAGGCTGCCGGTGGGCTGGCTGAGCAGCGATTCGGTGGTGTAGTTGCGGCCCACCACCACCTGCTTTTGGCGCACGAGCAGGTCGGTGAGCGCATCTTCAAGCTGTGGGTGCACCAGGCCCAGGGAGCCGGCGCAGCGGCGCACCACGTTCCAATTGGCATCGGCCAGGGCTCGCCGGTAGATCTCCTCCAGCAAGGCCTGGGGGGTGGCGCTCCCGCCGGGGCCGCTCAGCTCAGCCGCCAGGCCGAGGCGATGCACGAGCTGCTCGAGCAGTTCGGCCTGCTCCGGCAGCGATTGGCTCTGCCAAAGGCGCTCGGTGAGGGCGTCGAGGCCCGACTCCTCCAGCTCCTGCTCCTCCTGTGCGGTGAGCGGTTGTTGTTTGGTGCTGGCTCGCAGCAGGGTGGGGGCCGGTTGGCTGCGCGGCTGCTCCAGAGGTTGGGCGTGCTCGGGCAGTTCGGCCCAGCTTGCCTGATCCATCAGCTCCTGCAGGGGCGCCAGCTGCACCGCCACCCCGTTCACCAGGCCGCTGCGCAGCCGCTCCCCCAGCCGCAGGAACGAATCCGGGCTGCGCTGGAAGGGGCCCTCCTCCACCGGAATCAGCAGCACCGGGGCACCGGCGCCGCGCCAGTGGCGTTGCAATTGGCTGATCTCGCTCTCCACCGCATCCACCAGCAGCTCGGGATCGTCGGAGAGGTAGTAAGTGCTTTCTTCAAGTACGGCAGGTAGGAAGGCGAGCGGCTGGCCGCCCTGGCGGTAGAGCCGGGCCGTCACCATTGTTTCCATGCGCAGAGGCGGGTGGCCGCTGAGGCCGAGGCGGGCGTTGGCACCTACAACGCCCATGCGTTCGCCTAGTTCCGCTGAGCTGGCGATGGCCACCTGGCCGGGGCGGGTCACCGCCAGGCCGGCCTGCTCCAAGGCCGCGGCGATGTGCTCCCGCGCCGGCACGAAGCTCACCAGCACCTGATCAGCGCCCAGCGGGCAGCTCAGGCGGCGGCCGCTCGGGTCGAGATCGTCGGGTTTGAGCAGGCCAAGCAGCAGCAGATCCCCGAGCCACGTGAGGCTCTGAGTCCAGAGCAGCGGCACGTTTTCGTTCGGCAGGCGTTGCTGGCTGCCGGGGTTGAGCCGTTCGGCCTCCACGGCCTCATTGGGCACCACATAGAGCTCGGGTAGCAGCTCCACGCCGTCCACCTGCACCGCCACGCGCTTGAGCTGCTCGCGCCACTGCCAGGCCTCGCTCCAGCGCTCTTCGCAGCAGGCGGTGATCAGCTCATAGGCCAGAAACAGCGGCCATTCACATTCGATGTGCTCGAACTGGGCCAGCTCTTCGCGCTCGTAGTGCAGGCGGTTGTGGTCTTCCACCACGGTTTGGTGGCCGTCGCGGCGGAAGCGCTTGTAGCCATAAGGCCCGCCCAGCTCAGTGCGGATCTTGCTGCGGGTGCGCTCCACCAGCGCTGGATCCTCTACGGCCCAGGCGGGGTAGCCGATCACCGAGAGGCAGGCTGCATCCACTTCCTTGCTGGCGGATTCGCGCGGCAGCAGGCCGGTGAGGGCGCGGCGCAGGCGCACGATCGCGTCGTGGGGGATGTGCAGGCTGCACTGGCCGTTGCCATGGGGGCCGTAGAGATCCAGGCCTTCCAGGGCCTCCAGCGCCGCCTTCACCAGACCGATCGAGCTGGCGTTGCGCTCTGGCAGGCCGTGGTTGCCCTTATCGCCCCGCTCCCAGATGCCGTAGTCGCGCACCCGGTAGGCGCGGGCCACGTAATACACCAGGTTTTGAATGAAATCGCGCTCGTGGCTGGTTTGCACCACCACCAAGCCGGAGCGGGTGAGCTGGGCGAGCTGCAGCAGGAATAGGGCCGTGGCATCGAGCTGCAGGTGGCCCCAGCCGTCATCGGGCACCACCGGCTCGCCGCTGCCGGTGTCGTATTTGGCGTGCAGCGCATCCAGCGGTTCGAGGCTGTGCTTGAAGCGCTCCACCTTGTGGGCCTGGCGCAGCATGGCGTTGAGCAGGCCGCGCATCAGCTGCAGCACCCGTTGCTCGAGCTCGAACACCCGTGTGGTGGCGCCGCTCAGCCGGCGGTGCGCCAGGGCTAGGCCCCACACGCACTGGATCGAATACACGCAGTCGCGCACCCAGGCATCGCCGTAGTTGCCGTGCACCGTGTTGGCGGTGCTGGCGGGCAACAGGCCGGTGATCGGGTGCTGACGCCGCAGCACCACACGATCGATCTGCGCGTCAAGGTCCTGCAGCCGCTGCCAGGCTTCGGCGGCGCTGAGCTGCAACGGTGTCGCCGGGCTGGCCGTGGGTGCGCTGCTGAGCATCGTGGGCGCGGCGGAACCGGGCTGCAGCCATAGATTCTCTCGTGTGGCCCCTGCGCTCGATGGCATCAATGGCGACGGATGCGTCCCGCACTGGCTTTCGGGGTTCCGCTGAGCCGCCCTCCTGGACAGTGACCTCCGTGCTCGGCGTGCAGGTGGCCGTGAGCAGCAACGTGTTTGCCGCGGCGCTCGAGCTCAAGCAACGCGGCGGCGGCCAGATCGTCACGCTCAACGCCGAGATGACCATGGCGGCCCGGGAGAACCCCGAGCTCGGCGATGCCATCGCTCAGGCCGATCTGGTGATACCCGATGGGGCCGGTGTGGTGTGGGCTTTGGGCCGCCAGGGCTTTCGGGTGCGCCGCAGCCCTGGGATTGAGCTGGCCCGTCAGCTGCTGGTGTACGCGGCCGCCCATCGCTGGCGCGTGGCGCTCGTGGGTGCCAGCCCCGCCGTGATGGAGCGCCTGGTGGAGCGGCTCCAGGCCGAGATCCCTGCGCTGGATCTGGCCTTCGCCATCCATGGCTATCAGGATCCGGAGCAATGGCCGGGCATCGAGCAGCAGTTGCTGGAGGCCCAGCCTGATCTCGTGTTGGCGGCCCTGGGGGTGCCGCGCCAGGAAACCTGGATTCAGCGCTTGCATCCCGGCCAGCCAGGCCTGTGGATGGGTGTGGGCGGCAGTTTTGACGTGTGGTCGGGCACCAAGCAGCGCGCCCCCGAGTGGATGGGGCGGCTACAGATCGAATGGCTTTATCGCCTGATCCAGGAGCCCAGCCGCTGGCGGCGCATGTTGGCGTTGCCGGCCTTCGCCTGGGAGGTGCTGCGCCGGGGCTGAGCGCGGGCTTGCTACGCCATTTCGCAAAAAAGCGGCAGAAGCCATGCCCCTGCCGCCAAGTCTGTTGCGTGGGCGGTCGCGCCGCCCGCTCAGAACCTGTGCTTCAGCGGAAGCCCACCGAGGCTTGCCACACAAAGGCGAGCAGCAGGAAGAAGAGAGGAATGATCGGCAGGATGTCCACCAGGGGCGCGAAGGCCTGATAGGCCTCGGGCAGCTGGGCCAGGGTCTGCAGGGCGTAGGCGGCCATCCCGGAATCTTCGTTGGCTAGAGGCGGACGCTACCACGTGTGTGCGGCTGGGGAGTCGGGTTCCCAGGGAGCGAAATCCTCTGCAAAACAACCGTCGCGGATGGCTTGGGCCATGGCGCTGCTGAAGCGCACCAGCTGGGTGATGTTGTGCAGGCTCAGCAGGATCTTGCCCAGCAGTTCATCGGTCTTGATCAGGTGGTGCAGGTAGGCGCGGCTGTGCACCGTGCAGGCCGGGCAGGAGCAGCTGGGATCAAGGGGCGTGTGGTCGTGGCGGAAGCGAGCGTTCTTGAGGTTCCAGCGTTCGCCGCCCACCAGCGCTGCGCCATGACGGCCTAGTCGGGTGGGCAGCACGCAATCGAAGAGGTCGAAGCCGTTGGCCACGGCGATCGCCATCTCCGGCAGCGTGCCCACCCCCATCAGGTAGTGAGGTTTGTCGTCGGGGAGCAGTGGCCCCACCTGGCGCACGATCCGGTGCATCTCTTCAGCGGGCTCGCCCACGCTCACCCCGCCCACGGCGATCCCGGGTAGCCCCATGGAGCTCACCACCCGCGCCGACTCCTCGCGCAGGTGCGGGAAGCAGCCCCCCTGAACGATGCCGAACAGGGCCTGATCGGCTTTGGTGTGGCTGGTGATGCAGCGCTCCAGCCAGGCGTGGGTGCGCCGGCAGGCGGCGGCCACATCGGCTTCCGTGGCCGGATAGGGCGGGCATTGGTCGAAGGCCATCGCCACATCGGCGCCCAGGGTCATCTGGATCGCCATCGAGCGCTCGGGGGTGAGGTCGATCCGGGCGCCATCGCGGGGGGAGCGAAACACCACGCCCCGGTCGTTGATCGTGTTGATCTCGCCCAGGCTGAACACCTGGAAGCCGCCGGAATCGGTGAGCATTGGGCTGTCCCAGGCCATGAAGCGGTGCAGACCGCCGCCGTCGGCCACGATTTGCTCACCGGGCTGCAGGTGCAGGTGAAAGGTGTTGGAGAGCACCATCTCGGCGCCGGTGGCCTTGAGCTGCGCCGGCGTCACCCCCTTCACCGTGGCCAGGGTGCCCACCGGCATGAACCGCGGTGTGTGCACCACGCCGTGGGGCGTGTGGAAGCAGCCGCAGCGGGCGCGGGTGTTCGGGCAGTGGGCCGTGATCTCGAACGCGAACACCAGCGAGGCAGCAGGATTGGCTGATCCCATCGTTGCTGGCCGTGGCCAAGGCCCCGCGTCAGGTCGCCTGGCTGGCGGATCTGGCCGGCGCCTGGATCTTCTACAGCGTGCTGCCGCTGCCGCCCGGGGTCACACCGCGGTTTGAGCGCATTGCCCGTTTTGCCCCCTGGGTGGCGCTGGTGATCGGTGGGCTCGAGGCTGCGCTTTGGCAGGGATTGGCCGGCGCTGGGCTCGTGGCTCAGTTGGCGTTGGTGCTCGCGCTGGGCAGTGCTCTGAGCGGCGGTCTGCACCTCGATGGCGCCATGGATACGGCCGATGGCTTGGCGGCAGGGCCGCAGCGCCGCCTGGAGGCCATGGACGACAGCCGCGTGGGGGCCAGTGGTGTGCAGGCTCTGCTGCAGCTGGTGTTGGTGCGGATCGGCGGGTTGGCGTTGTTGGCCGCGGCGGCGCCATGGGCGTTGGTGTGGGCTGCGGTGTGGGGGCGGATCGCGCCGCTAGTGGCGATGCAGCTGTTTCCCTACCTGCGCGAACCCGGTACCGGCACGGCAGCTTTCCACCGCCGCCATTGGCAGGGGTGGTGGGCTGAGCTGGCGCCTGCGCTGCTGCTGCTGGGGGCACTCACCGCCCTTGCCTTCGGCCTGGCGGCGGGGCCTTGGTGGTGGCTGGGTTGGTTGGGGCTGCTGCCGGCGGTGCTCGTGCCGCTGGAGCTGGGACGGCGCCTCGGCGGCCACAGCGGCGATAGCTACGGCGCCTGCGTGGAATGGACGGTGAGTTGGAGCCTGCTGCTGATGGGCTTGCTCAGCTGGCGGCTGAACGCGGCAGGCTGAGGCGGAAGGCGTTGCCGGCGGCGGGCAGCTGCGGATCGAGCGCGCTGGCGGGCACCACCAGCTCCAGCTCGCCGCCCAGGTTGCGGGCCAGATCGCGGGCCAGGGCCAAACCCAAGCCGCTGCCCGGTAGGGCTGCACCGCTGCTGCCGCGCACCCCCTTGGCAAAGATCTGCTCCCGCTCCTCCATGGGCACGGCTGGGCCGCTGTCCCAAACGCTCAGCTCCAGGCGCTCGCTGCAGTGGCAGTGCAGGCCGATGGCGCCGCCGCTGCGGCTGTAGCGGAATGCGTTTTCCAGCAGGTTGGCCACGATTTCACCAATGGCGCTGCCATCGCCCTGCCAGTCGGGCAGAGCCGTGGGTTCCTGCCAGGGGCGCCCTTGCAGGTTGGCGGTGGCGGCAGCCCGCTCCAGCAGCGGCCGCAGGATCTGCTCAAGGCTCATCGGCTCGCTCTGGCTCAGCGCTGGCGGCAGCAGCAGGGGCGTACCGGTGTCGCTGCTCACCAGAGCCGGTGCTTCGGTGAGGTGATCGATCGCTTCCACATAGCGGCTGATCTGGCGCTGCTCCCCCAGCAGGCTGTCCACCAGGGAGAGGTTGCGGGCGTCGCCATCGAGGCGCCGGCGCAACAGTTGGCCAAAGGTGCGCAGCGCCGCCAGGGGATTGCGCAGTTGATGCACCAGCAGCCGCAGTTCGTCGTCGCGCTGGCTCAGCTCGCGGCCCAGCCGCTGCTGGTCTAGATCCAGCCGCAGCGCTTCGGTGAGGCAGCGGGCTGTGGCTTCCAGTCGCTCGCTCAGGCTGCCGGGCCAGGGCCAGCGATCCACATCCACCCGCAGGGCGCCGAGCAGCATCGTGTCGTCCCGCAGGGCCAGCCAGCGGCGGCCGCTTTCCACGCTGGCGTCGTTTCCCGCCGTGGTGCCTTCCGTGAGGGCCAGGGAATGGGGCCAGCGGCCGATCGCCACCAGCGAGGGTTGACCGTTCGGTTCCGGCACGGCCACGTACACCACCAGGGCCAGGAGATCAGGCCGATCCGTGAATTGGGCCAGCTGCTGCTCGAGCAGCGCCAGAAACCGCTTGGAGACCTGCATCTGAGCGGGAACTGGTGTGGGACCGGGGCCGCTCAGCGCGCTAGCCCAGCAGAAATTTTCCCGGTCGTGTTCGAAATCTGGGAAAAAGTCTTAAGATTCTCGGTATCGACCAATACCTCGCGGTCCGGGTTCGGGCGGCGCAGCGATCGGCCCATCCGGCTTTTGTTGCATCTCCGTGCAATCAAGGCTACAGCAGTGGAAGTTGCGTCCTCTGCTGATCGGAGCGGTGCCGTTGTGGCGCTCACCCGGCTTGCAGGTGTATGGGCGTTTCCGAGGCTTCCGGTCCTTGTGGCTGGTCCTCATCGTCCGACTCCATCCACCCTGCCCTCACGGGCTTAGCTCCATGTCCAAGAAGCGCAAGCGCATCAGTCGCCGCCGTTTGGCGGGTCAGCGGGTTCTGGCCCATGTGGCCACCCACAACCTTGAAACCGGCGAATACAAGCCCGTCACCGCGGCACGCCGTTACATCGCTGAAGGCGGCATCGTGCCCCCCGCGATCCTGAACGTGCGTCGCAACGAGCACACCACCGACCGCTTCTTCTGGGGCGAGAAGGGTCTGTTCAGCGCCCAGTACGCCGAAGAGAACCACTTCCTCTTCCCCTCCCTGCGCGAGATCGTGGATCGCATCGGTGAGGACACCCTGTTTGCCGGTCTGGAAGCGATGGCTGCAGACGATTGGGAAGAGATGGAGGAATACGAATACGCCTTCGTTTGAGCGAAGACGCGTTTGCGCTTGCAGCCGGTCCCTCGGGACCGGCTTTTTTCATGGCTGCGTGTTCAGCTGCTGGCGCACAAAGGCGCTGATCTGCGGCAGCACTGCCCCGTCAATGGTGTGGCCGCCGTTGAAGGCGAGCAGTTCGGCGCTGTGGCCGGCGGCCAACAGCTGCTCCTGCACGGCTTCGCTGGCGGCGAACGGCACCACCGGATCCTCCCGGCCGTGGCTGAGCAGCACCGGCGCCACCGCGGCGCCTGGCTGCCAGCCCTCATGGGGATAGCCGCTGCAGGCCACGATGCCGGCCAACGGCAGGCTGCTGCCCACATCCAGGGCCATGGCGCCTCCCTGGGAGAAGCCGAGCAGCACCGTGCGCGCCAGGGGCACGCTGCCGGCTAGCTCCTCCAGCCGCAGCTTCAGAGCGGCCCGAGCGCCGGGGAGCTGGCTCCAGTCGATCGGCTGCAGGCTGTACCACTGCCGGCCGGTGCCGTAGGGGTGGGGTTCCGGTGCCCGCAGCGCCACCACACTCACCTCAGGCCCCACCAACAGCGGGCCCAGATCCAACAGGTCGTCGGCATCGGCGCCCCAACCGTGCAAGAGCACCAGGCGATGGGAGGCCTCAGCGGGGCCGAGATGGAGCTGATCTGAGAGGGAACCGGCCATCGGAGCGAAGCGCAGCTGCTGCGTAGGTTGGAACGCCTGCCCTCCACTCAACAGCCATGGCGCCCACGGCCCTGCTCAGCGTGTCGAACAAGGACGGCCTGGTGCCCCTGGCTGAAGGACTGCTGGCCGCCGGCTACCAGCTGATCTCCAGTGGTGGCACGGCTGCGGCGCTGGCGGCAGCCGGGCTGCCCGTGACCAAGGTGGCCGAACACACCGGTGCTCCGGAAATCCTGGGCGGCCGGGTGAAAACGCTGCATCCGCGCATCCACGGCGGCATCCTGGCCAAGCGCTCTGAGCCCTCCCACCAGGCGGATCTGGAGGCCCAGGGCATCGCCACCATCGATGTGGTGGTGGTGAACCTTTATCCCTTCCGCGAAACCATCGCTCGCCCCGATGTGAGCTGGGATCTGGCGATCGAAAACATCGATATCGGCGGCCCCGCCATGGTGCGCGCCGCTGCCAAAAACCACGCTGATGTGGCGGTGCTCACCAGCCCCAGCCAATACCCCACGTTCCTGGAGGCCCTGGCAGCCGGTGCCCTGAGTGAGGCGCTGCGCCGCCAGCTGGCGCTGGAGGCCTACAGCCACACCGCCGAATACGACACCGCCATCAGCGCCTGGCTCGCCAGCCAGCTCAGCCAGGAGGAGGCCACGGCCGAGCAGCTCACGCTCAACCTGCCCGCGCGCCAGAGCCTGCGTTATGGCGAAAATCCGCACCAGAGCGCCACCTGGTACGCCCAGCCCGGCGCTGGCCTCGGCGCCGGTGAGCAGCTGCAGGGCAAGGAGCTCAGCTACAACAACATCCTGGATCTCGAGGCCGCCCTCGCCACGGTGCGGGAGTTCGGCTACGGCGGCCAACCCGCCGGCGGCAACCCCTTCCAGCCGGCAGCGGTGGTGGTGAAGCACACCAATCCCTGCGGTGTGGCCACCGGCAGCAGCAGTGCCAACGCCCTGGAGCGGGCCCTTGATGCCGATCGCGTGTCGGCCTTCGGCGGCATCGTGGCGATCAATGGCCCGGTGGATGCCGCCACCGCCGGCCACCTCACCAGCCTGTTCCTGGAGTGTGTGGTGGCACCGGTGTTTGAGCCGGCGGCGCGGGAGCTGCTCTCGGCCAAGGCCAATCTGCGCCTGCTGGAGCTGGAGCCGGCGGCGATTGCGCGCGCCAGCCGCCAGCAGCTGCGCAGCGTGCTCGGTGGTGTTTTGGTGCAGGAGCTCGACGATCAGCCCGTGGATGAAAGCGTGTGGCAGGTGGTGAGCCAGCGTCAGCCCACGGCTCAGGAGCTGGAGGATCTGCGCTTTGCCTGGCGTTTGGTGCGCCATGTGCGCTCTAACGCGATCACCGTGGCCAAGGGCGGTCAGAGCCTCGGCATCGGTGCCGGCCAGATGAACCGCGTGGGTTCAGCCCGCATTGCCCTGGAAACCGCCGGCGACAAGGCCAAGGGCGCAGTGCTCGCCAGCGATGGCTTCTTCCCCTTCGACGACACCGTGCGGTTGGCCGCTGAGTACGGCATCACGGCCGTGATTCAGCCCGGCGGCAGCGTGCGCGATGCCGATTCCATCGCCGCCTGCAATGAGCTCGGCCTGGCAATGGTGACCACCGGCCGCCGCCACTTCCTGCACTGAGGCTGACGCCTCTGCTCTAGCTTCGCCCCACTGCGCTGATCCCAGCTCGCTCCCATGCCCGAGAGCCTCGCTTTCAACCTCAACTTCCTGCATCCCCTGGCGATGTGGGCGCTGCTGGCCCTGAGCGGCTACGCGATGTTTCTGGGCATCAAGGCCAAGAAAACCCGCACCGCTGACGCCGAAACCCGCAAAACCCTGATCAAGGGGCAGTTCGCCAAGCGCCATTACCTCTTTGGCAGCGCGGTGCTCGCGGTGATGGTGCTCGGCACCTTCGGCGGCATGGCCGTCACCTACCTCAACAACGGCAAGTTGTTTGTGGGCCCTCACCTGCTGGTGGGCATCGCCATGAGCAGCATGCTCGTGGTGGCCGCCGCGCTCTCCCCCCTGATGCAGCAGGGCAATCTGATCGCCCGCAAGATCCACGTGGGTCTGAACATGGGCGTGTTCACGCTCTTCCTCTGGCAGGCTGTGACCGGCATGCAGATCGTGAACAAGATCTGGGAAAACCGACCCGCCTGATCGGCGCAGCGCTCAGAACTGGGCCCGCCGGCGCGGCGGGCAATCCAGGTTGTGCGTGGCGTGAAAGTCTTCCTGCACCTTCCAGGTGAGCTTGCGGGAGATTTGGCGCACGATCTGGCGAAGAAGGTGATCACCACTGCTCTGCACCAGGGATTCCGGCAGCAGGCCGATCACCGACGGCAGCTTGATCCACACACTGAGATCGAGCTCCCAGCGCACTTCCGTGAGCGGCGCATCGGCAGATTGCTCCTCCAGCCGCAGTGCCGCGTTGAATTCGACGTCGTAGAGGTCGCGCAGACCGGGCTGGAACTGCTCGGGCGGCACTGTGCAGATCCGGTACACGCCGGCGCTCTGCGGCAGCAGCTCCAGGCCGATCGTGGGCTCCACCTCAAAGCCGAAGTTGCCAAAGCGGCCCAGGGTGAGCACATAGCCATTCCGGCCAAGCGCATCCACCTGCATCGGTGCGGCGCAGCGGCGGAACCAGCCCTCGTGGCGATCCAGGTAGGCCCCCACGATGTGGGCCGGGGCCCGCATCTCCATCAGGTCGGCGAACTGGCTGCTGTAGCAGCGCACCCGAGCATCCTCGCTGTGGCGCAGGGATGGCCGCAGCGTTTCGCTCAACTCAGGCAGGGGGTTGGTCACCGATGAGATCAACGCGGTCGGTTCTCCCCAGGCCTGAACCAGTGATTGTTGAAACAATGTAAAGCCCGGCTGCGGCCTGGATTGCAGTCGCTGTGACAGCCCGATCAGGCGTCGGCCAGATCAATCAGCCGACTGATCACATCCTCCACCACCCGATCCGGCGTGGACGCGCCGGAGGTGATCCCCACCCGCAGCGTGCCCTCTGGCAGGAAGGGCTCTACCACCTCCAGTTCGCCGTCGAGCGGTTTGTGCTCGATGCGGTTGCCCGGGCCGATCCGTTCGGGGGTATCGATATGAAAAGAGCGGATGCCGCGGCTCACCGCGATCTCCTGCAGGTGGGTGGTGTTGGAGGAGTTGTAACCACCGATCACCACCATCAGATCGAGCGGTTCATCCACCAGGGCAAACATGGCGTCCTGCCGCTCCTGGGTGGCATCGCAGATGGTGTTGAAGGCCACGAAGTGGTCGTTCAGTTCGGTGGGGCCGAAGCGCTGCAGCATCGTGCGCTCGAACATCCTGCCGATTTCTTCGGTTTCGCTCTTGAGCATCGTGGTCTGGTTGGCCACGCCCACCCGCATCAGGTCGCGGTCGGGATCGAAGCCGGGGGAGCAGGCCTTGGCGAAGCGGGCCATGAAGGCCTCGCGATCGCCGTTGCCCAGGATGTAGTCGCACACCAGCTGCGCCTCAGCCAGATCGAGCACCACCAAATAGGTGCCGGCGAATGAGCTGGTGGCGAGCGTTTCCTCGTGCTTCACCTTGCCGTGAATGATCGAGGTGATCGCGTGCTTCTTGTGCTTCTCCACGGTGTTCCACACCTTGGACACCCACGGACAGGTGGTGTCCACGATGTGGCAGCCCCGCTCGTTGAGCAGCTGCATTTCCTGCACCGTGGCGCCGAAGGCCGGCAAGATCACCACATCGCCGCTGGCGACATTCGAGAAGTCCTTCACGCCGCCATCCACGGGGATGAACAGCACGTCCATCTCCCGAAGGTGATCATTCACAGAGGGGTTGTGGATGATCTCGTTGGTGATCCAGATCCGCTCGGTGGGGTAGTGGCGCCGGGTTTCGTAGGCCATGGCCACCGCGCGCTCCACGCCCCAGCAGAAGCCGAAGGCTTCAGCGAGCTTCACGCTCAGCCGTCCGTGCTGCAGCTGATAGCCGTTCTCCCGCAGGCTGGCGATCAGGTTGCTCTGGTACGCCTGCTCGAGGCTGCCCGCCACCTCTTCGCCCAGGCCGAAGCCGCGGCGGTTGTAGCGATCCGAATGGTGCAGGGATCGCTTGAACGCGCGGGTATCCACGGCAGCGGGCACGGGGGAAGCCAACTCTATGGGGCACCCTCAGTGGCTGGGCTGCTGTGGCGCTGCACCGGCACCACCCCCAGCCAGCGCACGGCCTCAGGGCTGAAGTCGTAGCGGCAGGGCAGCACCTCCACGCCGGCATCGAGCGCCTGGCGGAACAGTTCGCCGTAGCGGGGATCGGCGCTGTCGCCGGGTGCGAAGCGCGCCACATCGGCGCGGCTCAGGCAGGGCACCAGCACAGCGCGGGCATCTGGCAGCACGCCCATCAGTTCGTCGAGGTGCTTCTGGCCTCGCTCGGTCACGGTGTCAGGGAAGAGCGCCAGATCGCCGTCGGTCCAGGTGGTGTTCTTCACCTCCACGTAGATCGGCCGCGGATCGGCGGCCCCTTCGGCGGGGGTGAGCAGCAGATCAATGCGGCTGCGGCGGTTGGCGCCGTAGGCCACCTCGGCGCGGATCGCGGCAATCGGGCCGAGCCAGGGCTCCAGGGAGCCGGCCTCGATCGTGGCGCGCACCAGGCGGTTGGGTAGTGCCGTGTTGATGCCCACCCACACCGGCTCGCCATTCGCACCGGGCACCTGCGCCTGCTCCCAGGTCCAGGCCAGCTTGCGGGTGGGGGAGGGGGCAAAGCGCAGCCGCACGCGCCCGCCCACGTGCAGAACTCCGGTCATCGGCCCGGTGTTGGCGCAGTGGGCCGTCACCACCTCGCCGGAATCGAGCTGCACATCGGCGAGGAAGCGTTTGTAGCGCTTGAGCAGCACCCCCTCCTGCAAGGGCTCCAGCGTCAACACAGGCTGGGCTTCGGGTGCGGCGGCAACCGGCATGACGGCGAGGCTTCTGCAGGCAAGAATCGCCCGAGTTGGGGCTAAGGCCGCACCGGATGAGCGAACCCCCGATCCAATCCGGAACGACCGGGCCCGCCACGACGCCCGCTCGCTCACTGCGCCGCATCGCTCTGATCGTGGCGGTGGCCACCGCCTTGAGCAAGTTGGCTGGCCTGGTGCGCCAGCAGGCGATCGCGGCGGCCTTCGGGGTGGGTGCCGCCTACGACGCCTACAACTACGCCTATGTGTTGCCGGGCTTTCTGCTGATCCTGCTCGGCGGGATCAATGGCCCCTTCCACAGCGCCATGGTGAGCGCGCTCTCGCGCCGGCCCCGTGAGGAAGGTGCCCATGTGCTCGCCGCCATCAACACCCTCGTGGGCGCCGCCCTGATCGGGGTGACGCTGCTGTTGTTTGTGGCGGCGGATCCCCTGATCGATTTGGTGGGTCCGGGGCTGGATGCCGAGCGCCACGCGATCGCGGTGCTGGAGCTGCGCTGGATGGCGCCGATGGCCTTGTTCGCTGGCCTGATCGGCCTGGGCTTTGGAGCGCTCAATGCCGCTGATGAGTTCTGGCTGCCTTCGGTGAGCCCGCTGCTCTCCAGCGTGGCGGTGATCGCCGGCCTGGGCCTCCTCTGGCTGCACCTGGGCTCCGACATTGCCCTGCCCCAGTACGCCTTCCTGGGCGGTGCCGTGCTGGCGGGCACCACATTGCTGGGGGCGGTGTTCCAGTGGCTGATTCAGCTGCCGGCCCTGGCCCGCCAGGGCTTGCACAAGTTCCAGCTGGTGTGGGATTGGAAGCACCCCGGCGTGCAGGAGGTGCTGCGGGTGATGGGCCCGGCCACCCTCTCCTCGGGCATGTTGCAGATCAATGTGTTCACCGATCTCTTCTTCGCCTCGGGAATCGTGGGGGCGGCGGCTGGATTGGGTTACGCCAACCTGCTGGTGCAAACGCCCCTGGGCCTGCTCTCCAACGCCCTGCTGGTGCCGCTGCTGCCGGTGTATGCCCGGCTCACCGCTCCGGGTGATCGGCCGGAGCTGATCAATCGCATCCGCCAGGGGCTGATGCTCTCCAACGCCTCGATGCTGCCGCTGGGGGCGCTGATGGTGGCTTTGGCGGGGCCGATCGTGGCCTTGATCTACGAGCGGGGTGCTTTCAATGCCAGTGCCGCAGCGCTGGTGGGCGGCTTGCTGATGGCCTACGGCGTGGGCATGCCCGCCTACCTCGGCCGGGATGTGTTGGTGCGCGTGTTTTATGCCCTGGGCGATGGCACCACCCCCTTTCGCTTCTCGATGGCGGGCATCGGCCTGAACGCCGTGTTCGATTGGCTGTTGGTGGGTGGCCCAACGCCCTGGGGCTTGCAGCTGCCGGCGCTGAATTTCGGTGCACCCGGCCTGGTCTTGGCCACCGTGGGGGTGAATCTGCTCACCTGCTTGGGGCTGTTGCTGGCGCTGCAGCGCCGCTTGGGCGGGTTGCCCCTGGCCGCCTGGGTGCGCGACAGCCTGCTGTTGCTGGTGGCTGCGGTGCTGGCTGGTGGGCTGAGCTTCGCTCTCTCGGTGCTGATCGCCTGGCCTGCTCACCTGGTGGGCCTGCTGCTGCAGTGCGGGATCTGCGCGGCCGCTGGTTTGCTTCTATACGGCCTTGTGGCCAGCTGGGCCGGTGTGCCGGAAGCCACGCAGATCACCCGGCAATTCGGCGGTCAGATCACGCGGTGCCTGCCCTTCAAACGCTGAAGCGGCGGCCTCAGCCTTCCACCACGCGCTCCTCGCGCACGTGGATCGGCACTTCCAGGTGGCTGCGGCCCACCATGGCGGGCCCATCCACCGAATAGATGCGCGCTTCGATGCCGAAGTCGCGGAAGGCGGTTTCCATCTCCTGCATCAGCGCCTTTTCCACCTGCGCTTCAGCGTCCACCACCTTGCCGATCAGGCGGCTGCCCAGGGGACCGATGCGCTGGCGAACAACCTCACGGGCGTTGGTGACCTCGATGACCAGCACAGGGCCGCAGCGGGATGCGCAACCCTAGCCGTGGTTGGCGAGCAGATCCTCGAGATCCTGCAGCTGGCCGGCCGGCACGAGCCGTGCCAGGGGCAGCTTGCTGCTGCCGCCACCAATGGGCACCTGCACCGCCTCGAGGGCTTGGCGCGCGCACACGCCGGCGCCCTGATCCAGCCGGGCGGCGCATTCAATCGCCAGTGCTTCGGCCACGCCTGCATCGCCCAGATACAGGTGCCAGCCGCCGATTTGGATGTAGAGCCGGTCGGCGATCTCCAGTTGCAGATCGCGGATCTCGCTGGCGGAGAGGGTCATCGCGGCGCTGGCGGGTGTGCTCTCAGGATGGCGTTTCCGGCCGCTGGGCGACCACGCTGATCAGCTGCACCACCAGCACAAGCGCCCAGGCTTCGGTGAGCCAGGCCAAGTGATTGAAGGGGTGGCGCATGTTCTGCACGAACCAAAGGCCGCTGTTCAGGGCGGCGAACACCATCGTGTGCAGCACCAGATTCACGATCCGGTTGAAGTGCCGGTAGGTGGGGTCTTCGGGATTGGCGGGTCCGTACCAGCGGATCGGCATCGGGGATGAAAGGAGGGGGTCTGTTGACGGGTGGGCCCTCGGTATGGGCACAATGTCAGGGCAGGCGAAGGCGCTTGTAGCTCAGCGGATTAGAGCATCTGACTACGGATCAGAGGGTCGGGAGTTCGAATCTCTCCAGGCGCGCCTTTCAAGAACAACCGCTTCTTCGGGAGCGGTTTTTTTGTGCCCAGATCGGGATGGCAGGGTTCGATGGGAGAGGCGCTGAGTGCTGCGGTTTCTTACGATCAAAGCCACATCAACACCTTGATCTGCCATGGCGGAGTCCACCGGAGCAGCCGTGAACCAGTCGCTGGCGGCCGGTGATCCCGCAATCGCTGCCCTGATCGGCAAGGAGCTGAACCGTCAGCAGACGCACCTCGAGCTGATCGCTTCGGAGAACTTCGCCTCCCGCGCCGTGATGGAGGCCCAGGGCTCGGTGCTCACCAACAAGTACGCCGAGGGCTTGCCCTCGAAGCGCTACTACGGCGGTTGTGAGCACGTGGATGCGATCGAGGAGTTGGCGATCGAGCGCGCCAAGGAGCTCTTCGGTGCTGCCTGGGCGAATGTGCAGCCCCACAGCGGCGCTCAGGCCAACTTCGCCGTGTTCCTGGCGTTGCTGCAGCCCGGCGACACGATCATGGGTATGGATCTCAGCCATGGCGGCCACCTCACTCACGGCTCGCCTGTGAACGTGAGCGGCAAGTGGTTCAAGGCTGTCCACTACGGGGTGGATGAAGCCACCCAGCAGCTCAATTTCGACACGATCCGCCAGCTGGCGCTGGAGCACAAGCCGAAACTGATCGTGTGCGGCTACTCCGCCTACCCCCGCACCATCAACTTCGAAGCCTTCCGGGCCATCGCCGATGAGGTGGGTGCCTACCTGCTGGCCGACATGGCCCACATCGCTGGCCTGGTGGCCGCCGGTGTGCACCCCAACCCGGTGCCCGTGTGCGACGTGGTGACCACCACCACCCACAAGACTCTGCGCGGCCCCCGCGGCGGCCTGATCCTCTGCCGCGATGCCGAGTTCGCCAAGCAGTTCGACAAAGCCGTGTTCCCCGGAAGCCAGGGCGGCCCGCTGGAGCACGTGATCGCCGCTAAGGCCGTGGCCTTCGGTGAGGCGCTCCAGCCGAGCTTCAAGGCCTACGCCCAGCAGGTGGTGGCCAACGCCCAGGCCCTCGCGGCCCGGATCCAGGAGCGCGGTATCGACGTGGTGAGCGGCGGCACCGACAACCACATCGTGCTGCTCGATCTGCGCGGCATCGGCATGACCGGCAAGGTGGCCGATCTGCTGGTGAGTGATGTGCACATCACCGCCAACAAGAACACCGTGCCCTTCGATCCCCAGTCGCCGTTTGTGACCAGCGGCCTGCGCCTGGGCACCGCCGCCTGCACCACCCGTGGCTTCGATGAAGCCGCCTTCCGCGAGGTGGCCGATGTGATCGCGGATCGCCTGCTCAACCCGGAAGACGCTGCGATCGAGCAGCGCTGCCGTGAGCGCGTGGCCGCCCTGTGTGAGCGCTTCCCGCTGTACGCCGAGGCCCGCGAACTGCAGCCCGCTTGAGCGACTGGCCCGCAGCGGTCCTCCTGTGATCGCCGCGGGGCTGGGCCCTGCTTAAGCTGCGGCCGGCAGGGCCCATCTGGGCCTCGATTCCGACCGCGCACCGCCCCCGATGATCTCCAGCCGGCCGGATCTCGCCGCTGTTCTGGCGTTCGGCATCGCGGCCCTGTGCACGGCGCTGCTAGTGCCGATCGTCCGCCGCGCTGGTTTGCGCTGGGGCCTGATTGATCAGCCCGATTCGCGCAAGCAACACACCACGCCGATGGTGCGCCTGGGCGGTGTGGGCATCGTGGGCGGTTTTGTGATCGCGCTGGCCTTGATCTGGCTGATGGGGGGGTTCGTGGAGCTGCCGCCCCAGCGCGATAGCCAGATCTGGACCACCATCGCCGGCGCCCTCTGCTTCTTTGCGATCGGCCTCGCCGACGACCTCTTCGCCTTGCCCCCGCTGCCCCGCCTTGGGGGCCAGGTGCTGGTGGCGATGGCGGTGTGGAGCCAGGGCGTGCAGATCGGGGCGATCGATCTCCCCTTTCATCTGTTTGGTGGGCCACCCGGCGCGATCCCGCTGCCGGATGGTCTCAGCCTGATTGCCACGGTGATCTGGCTGGTGGGCATCACCAATGCGATCAACTGGCTGGATGGTTTGGATGGCCTGGCCGCCGGCGTGAGCGGTATCGCCGCCGTGGGTTTGCTGTCGGTGAGTTACAGCCTCAATCAGCCGGCACCGGGGCTGTTGGCTGCGGCGCTTGCGGGCAGCTGCCTCGGCTTCCTGCGCCACAACTTCAACCCCGCCCGCATCTTCATGGGGGATGGCGGTTCCTACTTCCTCGGTTTTGCCCTGGCGGCGATCAGCATCGTGGGCCCGGCCAAAGGGCTCACCAGCGTGAGCCTGCTGCTGCCGCTGCTGATCCTGTCGCTGCCCCTGGCCGACATGTCGGCCGTGATCATGGGGCGCCTCAGCCAGGGCCACTCGCCCTTCTATCCAGACCGGCGCCATCTGCATCACCGCCTGCTGCGCGCTGGTTTCAGCCATCGCCGCACCGTGGTGCTGATCTATGCCTTCACCCAGTGGCTGGCCGCTCTGGCGCTGGTGCTCGCCAACGCGGAACTGCGTTTTCTCTGGCTGGGGCTGGCTACTGCGGTGCTGATTGTTGTGGTGATCGCCGCTCGCCGCAGCCTCAACCGCGAGCTGGCCGGGGATGAGCGCTGAAATTCTCTGCATCGGCACCGAGCTGCTGCTGGGCAACATCACCAACGGCAACGCCCGCTGGATTGCTGAGCAGCTCGCCGCTCTGGGCATTCCCCACCACCGCCAGCTCGTGGTGGGCGATAACCGTGAGCGCCTGATCGCTGAGCTGCAGGCCGCGGCTGAGCGCTGCCGCGTGCTGATCACCACCGGCGGCCTAGGCCCTACGCCCGACGACCTCACCACCGAGGCGATTTCCGCCGCCTTCGGGGCTCCCCTGGTGGAGCATCCCCAGGTGTGGGCCGAGATTCAGGCCCGCCTGGCCGCCCGCGGCCGCCCTTGCGCCGCCAGCAACCGCCGCCAGGCCTTCCTGCCGGAGGGGGCCGCGCTGCTGCCCAATCCCACCGGCACCGCTCCCGGCATGATCTGGAGCCCGCGCCCGGATTTCACGATCCTCACCTTCCCGGGGGTGCCCAGCGAGATGCGGGCGATGTGGGAGGCCACGGCTGCTCCCTGGCTGCGGGCGGCCGGCTTGGCAGAAGGGGTGTTCGCCAGCCGGATGCTGCATTTCTGGGGTGTGGGCGAATCCAACCTGGCTGAGCAGATGGCTGATCTGCTGGAAGGCACCAATCCCACCGTGGCGCCCTATGCCGGCTCCGGTGAGGTGAAGCTGCGGATCACGGCGCGCGCTGCCACAGCCGAGGCGGCTGTGCAGCTGCTCGAACCAGTGGAGGCCGAGATCCGCGCCCGCACCGGTGCGCTCTGCTTCGGGGTGGATGAGGCTTCGTTGGCGTCGGTGGTTCTTGAGCAGCTGCGCAGTCGCGGCCAGACCCTGGCGGTGGCCGAAAGCTGCACCGGCGGTGGCCTTGGGGCTGCCCTGGCGGCGGTGCCCGGAGCTTCCGATGTGTTGCTGGGCGGTGTGATCGCCTACGCCAACAGCGTGAAGCAAGGGCTGTTGGGGGTGCCCGCCGCGCTGCTGGAGGCCCATGGCGCTGTGAGTGATCCTGTGGCGCGCGCCATGGCCGAAGGAGCCCGTCGCGCCACCGGCGCCGATTGGGCTCTGGCGATCACCGGTGTGGCCGGCCCCGGCGGCGGCAGCGCCGAGAAGCCTGTGGGGTTGGTGCACATCGCCGTGGCGGGGCCGGCTGGCTGCAGCAGTGAGGGTGTGCGCTTCGGCGCTAGCCGCGGCCGTAGCTGGATTCAGACCCTCGCCGCTGGCGAAACCCTCAACCGGTTGCGACTGGCGTTGCTGGAGTGATCACGGCGATCGCCGCCTTAGGCTCGACCGTTCCGCTGCTAGCGCCGCCGTGAGCTCCGGCACCCTTTACGACAAGGTCTGGGATCTGCATCAGGTAGCCCAGCTGCCCGGCGGCTCCACCCAGCTGTTCATTGGTCTGCACCTCATCCATGAGGTGACCAGCCCCCAGGCGTTTGCGGCCCTGCGGGATCTGGGCCTGAGCGTGCGCCATCCCGAGCGCACCGTGGCCACGGTGGATCACATCGTGCCCACCACCAGCCAGGCGCGCCCCTTGGCCGATCCGCTGGCTGAGGAGATGCTCGCCACGCTCGAGGCCAACTGCGCTGAGCACGGCATCACCCTGCATGGCATCGGCAGCGGCCGCCAGGGGATCGTGCACGTGATCGCCCCCGAGCTGGGCCTCACCCAGCCAGGCATGACCGTGGCCTGCGGCGACTCCCACACCTCCACCCACGGCGCCTTCGGCGCCATTGCCTTCGGCATCGGCACCAGCCAGGTGCGCGATGTGCTCGCCAGCCAGAGCCTGGCGATGGGCAAGCTCAAGGTGCGCCGCATCTGGGTGGACGGCCAGCTGCAGAGCGGCGTGTACGCCAAGGATCTGGTGCTGCATGTGATTCGCACCCTCGGTGTGAAAGGCGGTGTGGGCTACGCCTACGAATTCGCCGGCCCGGCCATTGATGCGCTCTCGATGGAGGAGCGCATGACCCTCTGCAACATGGCGATCGAGGGCGGTGCCCGTTGCGGTTACGTGAATCCCGATCAGGTCACCTTCGACTACCTGAAGGGCCGGCCCTTTGCCCCCAGTGGCGACGCCTGGGATCAGGCGGTGGCCTGGTGGAGCGGGCTGGCCAGCGGCGCCGATGCCGTGTTCGACGACGAGGTGCGCTTCGATGCCGCTTCGATCGCCCCCACCATCACCTGGGGCATCACGCCAGGCCAGGGCATCGGTGTGGATGAAACCGTGCCCACCCTCGAGCAAACCGAGCCCGACGAGCGGCCCCTGGCGGAGGAGGCCTACCGCTACATGGATCTGCAGCCCGGCACCCCGATCGCCGGCACCCCCGTGGATGTGTGTTTCATCGGCAGCTGCACCAACGGGCGCCTGAGCGATCTGCAGGCGGCGGCCGCTGTGGCCAAAGGGCGCAAGGTGGCGCCTGGCATCAAGGCCTTTGTGGTGCCCGGCAGCGAGCAGGTGGCTGCCGCCGCCGAAGCGGAAGGCCTCGACAAGGTGTTTGTGGAGGCCGGCTTTGAGTGGCGCGAGCCCGGTTGCTCGATGTGCCTGGCGATGAACCCCGATCGCCTGGAGGGCCGCCAGATCAGCGCCAGCTCCAGCAACCGCAACTTCAAGGGCCGTCAGGGTTCCGCCAGCGGCCGCACCCTGCTGATGAGCCCGGCGATGGTGGCCGCGGCGGCCATCGCCGGTCGGGTGAGCGATGTGCGCGAGCTGCTCAACGCCTGATCCGTCGTCTTTCTCCGTCAACCCGTCGAACGCAGCTGGCCCATCCCATGACCACCGCCACACCCTTCCCCTCTGGTTCGATCCGCAGCGTCAGCGGCACCACCGTGGTGGTGCGCGGCGATGACATCGACACCGATCGGATCATCCCGGCCCGCTTCCTCAAGTGCGTGACCTTCGAGGCGCTGGGCCCGGCCGCTTTCGCCGATGACCGGGCTGAGCTGGCGAATCACCCGGCTGGCCCCCACCCGTTTGATCGGCCTGAGCACCAGGGTGCCTCGATCCTGCTGGTGAACCGCAACTTCGGTTGTGGTTCCAGCCGCGAGCATGCGCCGCAGGCGCTGATGCGCTGGGGCATCCGCGCGGTGGTGGGCGAGAGCTTTGCCGAGATCTTCTACGGCAACTGCCTGGCGTTGGGCATCCCCTGCCTGGTGGCCGACCACGACACGATGCTCGCGATCCAGGCCGCGGCGGAGGCCGATTCGGCTGCGCGCTTTGAGGTGGATGTGGCGGAGGCGCGGCTGAGCTGCGGCGCCCAGAGCTGGCAGCTCGACCTGGCGGCTGGCCCGCGCCAGATGCTGGCCACGGGTCAGTGGGATGCCACCGGTCAGCTGCTGGCCCATGGCGATGCGCTGCAGGCCACAGCTGCGCGCTTGCCGTATCTGAACGGTTTCAGCGCCGCTTGAGCTTGGGGGCGTCACAAGGCGTGGCGGCCACTCGCGCAAGTGTCTATCAAGGAGAGAGGACGGTTCTTGGCCGATGCGCTTCCTCTCTTCTCTCAAGCCGGCCTTGGCGGCTCTGCTTCTGATCGCACCGGCGGCAGTCTCCGCGGCTCAGCCCCTACCCGTTGAGCCCTACCGCCCCCCGGCAGCGCAGGCCTCGCCACCCTGGCCGCAGTGCCGAGGCTGCGACCTGCGCGGCGCCAACCTGAGCGGCTTGCTGCTCAATGGCATCGATCTGCGGGAGGCGGATCTGCGCGGTGCCGATTTGCGCGGCAGCAATCTGGAGGGGGCGGATCTCAGTGGAGCAGATCTGCGCGGCGCGCTGCTGCAGCAGAGCTGGCTGAGTAACGCCGATCTCAGCGATGTGGATCTGCGCCAGGCCAACCTGCACGACGCCGTGTTGATTCAGGCCCTCACGCCTGGGGTGCAAGTGGAGGGAGCTGTGTTGATCGGTGCCGACTTCACCGGCAGCGATCTGATGATTGGCGGTGAAGAGCCGGGCCCCGATCCGCTTCCCCCGCTGCGCCCCTAGAAGCCCCGGCGTTGGATGGCCTGATCCTGCGCCAGGCCAGGCGGTGTGTACGGCACGAAGGGCACACCGGTGCCGCGGAAGTTGAAGTCGTTCAGCTTCACCCGCACACCACCGATGCCTTGATACGGGCTGTAGTACACCGCCAGCTCATAGGCACGGCGCTGCCAGCGCAGTTCCACGTAGGAATCAACCACGTCGCCGAAGAACTCGGAGTTGGGGTCGGTGTTGACGCCGATGCCGCCGCTCAACATCAGCGGCCCCACCAGTTGCTGCGTGAGGCCCAGGCCGATGGTGCTGAGGTCCACGATCCGATCAAAGCTGAAGGGGCTCACTCCTTGGCGAAGCGTGCCGCCACCGGTCACGGTGAACTGGGTGTAGTCGAAGAAGTTTTTCTGCAGGTGCCCCAGCGTGAGGGTGGGGCCGCCGCTGATGCTGAAGGCCTGCTGACTGGTGCCATCGCCGTAGTAGGCGAGGTTCAGGTTGAGGTTGGTGTTGAGGGCGAGGCCGGGCACGATCGGCGTGGGGCTGAAACGGGTGGCCTGCTCCGTGCCGGGATTGAGCGCTTTGCCGGTCCACAGCGGCAGGCGGCTGTTGATTGAGCCATAGACAGTGGCTCGCCACAGCTCTGCGAGGTTCACGCTCTCGAAGTCCGTGCCCTGGAAATTGCCAAAGCCGGCGCGCCAGAACATGCGGTTGGTGATCTTGCCCAGGTTGGGTAGATCACGGGTTTGCTCCAGCGAGGCGCCGAGGGCGGAATACACGTCCTGCTCGCCGAGGGAGCCGTTCCACACCCGATAGCGATAAGCGGCGAAACCGCGGGCCGTGGTGCGCCCGATCAGCGGCATCTGGAAGGAGCGGCTGATGTCGCCCCAGCTGCGGGTGCCGTTGGCGAAGTTGCTGGGGTCAAGGGTGGAGAAATCACCCACCACGTCGATGTTCAGCCCGAGTACGCGCGTGTCGAAGCGCGCCAACAGGCCGAATAGATCGCCGATGCGGGTGGGTTGGCTCTTGGGGGAGCTGCCGATCGGTTTGCCCGGCAACACATAGCTGCTGGTGGTGCCATCGAGGGCCCGGCGCACCATGAACTGGGGCTGCAGATTGAGGGTGCCGCGCTTGCCAATCTCCAGGGGTTTGAGGTTGTAGCCGAGGTAGAAACCATCGCGATCTTCGGAATCCACCGCCATCACCCAGCGGTTTTCCACTTCGCGGTCTTTCTCGAAGCGCTGGTTGCGTTGCAGAGGTATCGGCAGGCGATCTTCCAAGATCAGTTGATTGCTCTTGGCCTGAATCACCAGATCGCCATTGGCTTCCTGGTTGGCCATTACGCCGCTGGCATCCACCCACGATTGCGCCGGGGTGTAGGGATCGTTGGTGAAAGCGGCGCGATCCGCTTGCCAGCCTTTGGGTGTGACTGTCAATCGGTTGGCCTGCATCCGCCAACGGCTGATGGTGCCGCTCACGAACTTGCGGTTTTGTTTAGTGGTGAGGGGGTTGAGCTGCCAGGGCCGCACGGTGCCGTACGTCACCTCCCGACCCGAGATGTCCACGTCTTCGTTGGTGTTACCCGCCTGACGTTGCACCTTCAGGCTTTGCTGGAACTGCAGGTTGCTCACCCGCTGATCCACCGCCGCTGCAATCGCCTTGCGCCGCAGCGCCTCCTGCTGGCCCAGGCTCAGCCCGCTGCCAGGGGCACTGGGATTCCCGGCAACAGCAGCTGGTGTGCCTGTTGCCTGCTGGGCTGAGCCAAGCGCCACCTGATTGAGCTGTTCGCTCAGCGGCTTCGGTCGTGGCTGTCCGCCACCCGGGCAACCATCCGGCGGACCCATAGCCACACGGAAGTTCGGCGCTGGACTGCTGCCGAAGCGGTAGCGCATGCCCACCAAGTAGGCGTTGCTGCCTTCACTCACACCGCTGTAGGTGCCGTAGGCGCCGGAGCGGTGGTGGATGCGCCCCACCAGCGACCATTCCGGTTTGATCAGCGCCTCCACCTCGAAGCCGAGGTAGTTGAGAAAGGTGGTGTAGTCCTCTCGGAACGTCTTCTCGTAGTTGCTGACGTTGGTGTTGAGGCTCACGCCTTCAAAGAACGCCAGGCTCAGCCAGGGCTGCAGCCAGGCCCGCACACCGAAGCTCCAGGTGAATTCGCCGAAGGTTTGGGCTGGTGTGTTGGCGTAGGGAACCGTTTGGTTGAATTCGCCGCCCTGTTGTTCGTAGGCGTGGTGCAACAGGGCATTGGAATCAAATTCCAGGGCCAAGGGGCCGGCGCGCAGCAAGCGCTTGTTCAGGCCGACGCCCCAGAGGTATTCCGGCCGCAGGCGGCCATTGAACAGAAAGGTGTCGCCGAAGTTGGCATCAATCATCTGGCCGCCCCACACCGTGGCGGCCCAGGGGTAGGGGCGCCAGTCGGGCACGGGCGGCAGCGGCGGCGGGCAGGCCATGGTCTGCGCCGCGGGGGACAGCGCCACCGGAGGCATCTGCCAGGCATCAGCCGGAATGGCTTCCGGCAGGCCGGAGGGGAGGTTGAGCGCTGCCGCTTCCGTGTTGAGAGGTGCTGCACTCAGCTCGTCCGCGGCCTGGGCATCCAGATCCGGCAGCGGCTCAACGTCGAGGCTCACATCGGCATCGAACGGTGGCAGCGCCGCCGACCAGTAGCTCAGCGGCAGGAGCGGGGCCGCGGGGGTCTCGCTGGGATTGAGATCGAGGGCGGCGCTGTCGAGATCGAGAACGCCATACACCTCATCGATCTCTCCGCTGTTTTCGATCAGGCTGTAGCGGAGCTTGCTGGCCTGCAGGTATTGATTGCCGCGTTGGAAGCGAACCCGGCCGCTGGCATAGATCGTGCGGGTGGCGCTTTCGTATTCGATTCGATCCGCCAGCAAGCGTCCGCCGGCAAGGATCACCTTCACGTTGCCTAAGGCGACAAACCGATTGGCCAAGAGGTCGAAACCTTGGTCGTCGGCGCTGAGCTCGATGTCGATGGGGGGCGTCTGTGCCGGAGTGGCCTCGATCAGGCCGGCAGCCGGAGAAGCTCCAAGGGGCACTGGCTGGCCGGAGGCCGCGGGCGCAGCAGAGTTTGACGGCTGCTCTGCCGCAACTGCGTGGCCACCGATCAGAACCGATGCCGATCCCAGCACCGCAATCAAACGGCGGACGCGTTGCGGGACAGGCACCGAGGGGAATGAAGAGGGCGTGATCCTGACACGCCTCAGGGCTTAGCGCCGAATCACTCCTCGAGGTCTTTGCGGCTGGGGGTACGGCTGGGATCGCTGGCCAGGAAGCCGAACACGAAGATCCCGATAAAGAAAAAGACGACGGAGTAAACCGAGATCTTGAGGGCGAGCATTGGTTCTGTCCGGCGGTGACAGGGAGTGACGGGCGCCAAGTGGGCCCTGAATGACCCTGCGGCAGCGGCATCATCCTATGGGTCGTGATCGCGTTGACCGATGCCGGAGGGCCCAGACAGCGCTGTTCGCTCCTGGATTGAAACGTTTCAGGCCCAATCCAGGCTGGATCTCAGGCCGCTCTGGCGGCGCGCAACCCCATCGGGCGCGGGCGATCTCGCGCTGTTGGATCCCTGGGGAGCCCGTTGCCGCCCCGACTGGCACGCCCGCGGTCTGGTGATCTGGCCCCGCGGTGGGCGGTGGCTGCAGCTGGGATTGGAGCTGGTGTGCCCACCGGCCTGGCAGCAGCGCCAGCAGGGCGATCGCCTGGCGCGTCTGGTGCTGCGCTGGTGGGCCGATGCGGTGGAGCTGCGGGTGGATGGGCAGCTGGTTCATCAGGGCGATCTGTTCGACACCGCCTGCCGTTGGCCTCTGCCGGCGGCCTGGTGGAGCGGTCAGCCCCTGCAGCTGGACTTGCGCTTGCGTTCCCCCCTCCATGACGACGGCGCTCTGATCGCCAGTGCGGTTGAGCAGGAACCCCTCGATCCGGCAGACCCCAAAGGTGTGCTGGTGGCCCCGCGCTTGGCTCTCGCAGCCCAGCGCTTGCCGGCTGAAGCGCAGCCGGCACTGCTGGAGCAGCTCCAGGTTTGGGATCCGGCCGATCCCTCTGTCGCTCCCGCACTCGAGCCCTGGCTGCAGGAGCAGGTGGTGCTGCACCCGCCCGCTCCGGTGCAGGTGCTGGGTCATGCCCACCTCGATCTGGCCTGGCTCTGGCCGGTGGCGGATACCTGGCAGGCGGCGGTGCGCACCTTTGAATCGGCGTTGGCGCTGATGGAGCGCTTTCCCCAACTCCATTTCGCCCACTCCACCCCCGCGCTCTACGCCTGGATCGAGCAGCACCGGCCAGGGCTCTTCGCTCGGCTACGGGCGGCCATGCAGGCCGGGCGCTTTGAGCCGATCAATGGCCCCTGGGTGGAGAGCGATTGCGTGCTGATCGGCACGGCCTCGCTGCTGCAGCAATTCGCCCTGGGCCAGGCCTACAGCCGCTCCCGCTTCCCTGAGTGGCAGCACAACCTCTGTTGGCTGCCCGACAGCTTTGGCTTCAGCGCCGGCCTGCCGGCGGTGGCCCGCAGCACCGGGGTGGAGTGGTTCTGCACCCACAAGCTCGCCTGGAATAGCGGTCAGCCCTTCCCCCACCGGCTGTTCCGCTGGCGCAGTCGCTGCGGCAGCGAGCTGTTGGCTTTTGCCACCGCACCGATCGGCACCGACGGCGATCCCCTGGCGATCGACAGCTATAGCCGCGCCTGGCAGGCCGCCACAGGGGTGGAGCAGGCCCTGTGGTTGCCGGGCGTGGGGGATCACGGCGGCGGGCCCACCGCCGAGATGCTCGAGCAGCTGCAGCTTTGGCAGCAGCAACCCCTGGCTTGCCCTCAGACCCACGGCAGCCTGCGCCAATACCTGGCGGGCTTGGAGCCGCTGGCACCGCAGCTGCCGGTGTGGCGCGATGAGCTCTATCTGGAGTTGCACCGCGGCTGTGCCACCAGCCGGCCCGATCAGAAGCGCCACAACCGCAGCCTCGAGCGATTGCTGCGGGAGGCGGATCTGGCTTTGGCCCTGCAGCACCTGTTCGCTGCGCAGGGGGCACCGGCGGAACCCGCCGATTGGCGGCCGCTGCTGTTTCAGCAGTTTCACGACATCCTTCCCGGCACCTCGATCCCGGAGGTGTTCGAACAGGCCGAACCCCAGTGGCGTGCCGCCCGTCGGCAGGCGCGACGCAGCCGCGATCAAGCGCTGCAAGCTCTGTTGCCGCGCCACAACGGCTGGTGGTTGGCCCAATTGCAGCTGCAGGCTGCCGGGCCTTGCACCCTGCGCTTGCCGGCGGGGGCCTGGCGCCTGAGCGGAGCCGAGGCGGCTCTGCCGCAGCAGCCGGCCCCAGGTGGCGGCACCTGGGTTCAGCTCGCTCTGCCGGCGGGTGTGGCGGCGGTGCCCTTGGAGCGCGGCCCCAGCGAGGCGGTGCCGGCGCTCGAGCCAGCTGAGCTGCCGCATCCGGTGGCCCTTGAAGCCAGCGCGCAGGGTTGGCAGCTCAGCAATGGGCTCGTGCGGGCGCAGTTCGGCCCTATCGGCCTGGAGCAGCTCTGGGGAGTGGACGGTGTGCCGCAGCTGGCGGAGCCCCTGGCCTGGTGCCGCTGGAAGGATCACGGTGAGTTTTGGGATGCCTGGGATCTCGCCGCGGATTACCGCCAGCACCCCCTGCCGCTGCAGTGGCAGAGCGGCCCTGCACTGGCGGAGCAGGGGCCGCTGTGTTCGCGGCTGGTCTGGCGCGGCCGTTGCGGCAGTAGCTCGTTGCGCCTCGATGTGCAGTTGCGCGCGGCCTCGCCGTGGCTGGAGCTCGTGTTGCTGGTGGATTGGCGTCAGCGCCATGAGCTGCTCCGCTTGGAGTTGCCCCTCGCGCAGGCCGCTTGCCGCTATGCGGCTGATACGCCCGGCGGCGTGATTGAGCGCCCGGCTGCGGCCGTCAACGGCCGTGAGCAGGCCCGCTGGGAAGTGCCCGCGATCAGCTGGATCGCCTCGCAGGCGCAGGCCGGTGGCGGCCTGGCCGTGCTGCTGGATGGGCCCCAGGGGGTTTCGGCGGAGTCTGAGCGCCTGGGGGTTTCGCTGCTGCGCGCCCCCACCTGGCCTGACCCTTCCGCAGATCAGGGCCTGCAGCGACTACGTCTCGCCCTCTCGCCCTGCGCCCAGGGCTGGCGCCAGCAGGCCGTGCCCCAGCAGGCCCAGCGTTTCCGGGAGCCCCTCTGGTTGCGTCCTGCTGCAGGTGGGGACGCGGCCCGAGGGTGGCCAGCCTTGGATTTGGGGTCAGAGGCGCTGCAGATCGTGGGACTGCAAGCGCTCGAGCAACCCGGCACAGCGCGGCTGACGCTGCAAAACCTCAGCCCTCAGCGCCAGCAGCTGCGCTGGCCTGAGGGCTGGAGTGCTCGCCGTGAGGTCACGGCCGGGATGGAGGCCTCCCGCGCTTCGGGGGGAACGGGCGATCTGCTGCTGCCTTGGCAGCTCGGCAGTTGGCTGGTGTGCAGCAGCGGGAGCCCTGTTAGTCAGTCGTCGTGATCGTCGAAGGGATCGGTGAGGCCCTTCGACGGCGGACCGAAGGCGGTGTAGATCCCAAAGCCGGTGAGGCCCAGCAGCACGGCCAACATGGCCAGTGCCACCGACATGGCTGGGGACGACGTTTCCATCACAACTCTCGACAGGCACAGCCGCGGCGGCTGCCGCGGCCCTTACAGTAACGAGACTGACCCTTGCCAGAGAGCACAGCCCGTCATGGCTCAACGCACCCGCCTGGGAGATCTGCTGCGTCCCCTCAACTCCGAGTACGGCAAGGTTGTTCCCGGTTGGGGCACCACCCCGGTGATGGGCGTGTTCATGGCCCTGTTTCTGGTGTTCCTGCTGGTGATCCTGCAGCTGTACAACAAGTCGCTGCTGCTCGACGGCATCACCGTCAACTGGAACGGCGTCGGCTGATCGAATGAACGTCTTCGGAGTCGGACTGCCGGAGCTGGCGGTCATCGCGGCCATCGGACTTCTGGTGTTCGGCCCGAAGCGCTTGCCCGAGCTGGGCAAAACCCTTGGACGCACCTTGAAGGGTTTTCAGAGTGCGTCCAGCGAGTTCGAGAAAGAATTCCGCAAGGCGGTCGACACGGTGGAGGCTGAAGTCACCGCCACCAGCGTGCTTCCTGCTGAGCAGGCTCAAGCTGCTGCCCCAGAACCTTCGGCACAGCCGCAAGCTTCCAGCGCTGCACCAGAGCATTCCCCAGAGGCTTGAGCTGAGCCGCTGAGGACTGATGGCAGGCCCTGAAGGCACCGCTCCCCTGCAGCTGCTGGTGGGCCTTGGTAACCCTGGCGATAAATACGCCGGTACACGCCACAACGTGGGCTTCATGGCTCTGGAGCGCCTCGCAGCCCAGGCCGGTGGCACCTTTAAGCAACAAAGCAAGCTGCATGGCTTGCTCGCTGAAGTGGGCGTTGGTGCCAAGCGTCTGCGGTTGCTCATGCCGCAGACCTTCATGAACGACAGCGGCCGCTCGATCCGCGCTGCCCTCGATTGGTTTGATCTCGAACCCGCCCAGATGCTGGTGCTGGTCGACGACATGGATCTGCCCCTGGGCCGTTTGCGGTTGCGCCTCAGTGGCGGTGCCGGCGGCCACAACGGTTTGCGCAGCACCATTGCCCATCTGGGCGGACAGGAGTTTCCGCGCCTGCGCATCGGCATCGGTGCGCCGGCGCTCAATCCCGTGGAGCGCAAGCAGCGCACGGTGGGGCACGTGTTGGGCCGGTTTGCTCCCGCTGATCAGCCGGTGCTTGAGGAGGTGCTCGAGGAGGTGCTCCAGGGCGTCGACCTGATTCAGCGGCTGGGTTTTGAGCGTGCCGGTAACCGATTGAACGGGTTTGTGGCGCCGGCTGCGGTCAAGCTGGCGGAAGCCCCGCTTGGTTGAGGAGCGCCGCCGTGAGTCGTCTACCCACCACCACGGCCCAGCTCCGAGTGCTGCACCAGAGCTTCAGCCAGCGCCTGCTGGAAGGGGAGGTGAGCGCTGGAGGCTTCCAGTGGACCTTCAGCTGGTTCTTCGATCGCGGTGAGCTGCAGGTGGAGCCTTCCCTTGGCCGAGCCCTGATTCAAGACGCACTGCTGCGGTTTCTGCTCAAGGCCGATTACCAGCTCGAACCCGGTGGTGATTACGCCTTCACGGTGCGGGCCAAGTTTTAAGGCTCAGCGGCTGAGCAGGCGCAGGGTCTCTGGGCGCTGCAACAGCGTGCCCAGGTGGCGTTCCAAGAGGAGTTGCGCCACCACATCGTCCACATCGCGGGGAGGAAGGCGCAAACCGCGCGGCAACCAGCGCCGCCAGCCACGGGCGGGCTCCAGCTGCCAATAGCGCTCACGGGCGGCGAGGGTGGTGCCCGCTTCCGGGATGAGCAGAGCAGGCAATTGCTGGGCGCTGAGCCACTGCCGCCACGGCTGACTGCCGGTGCCATCGCCCAGCAACACCGCGCTGCAACCAGGGTTGCGGGCCCACTCCAGCAGCAGCTCCTGGCAGCGCTGCGGCGGCAGCACCCCCGCCGCCAGCACCTCACGGCGGCTGCTATCTACAAGCACTAGGCCACATTTGCTGCGCCCGGGGTCGATCGCTGCCAGCTGGCTCAACGCGGCACCGCCCGCAGTTCCACCGCCACCGGATCCACCAGATCGCCGTTGCGCAACGACACCGCTTGCAGTTGCACCACCTGCCCCGCGGGCCGGTTGGTGAGGGCGTTGCTGAGCTGATTCACGCTGGCAGCATCGAACTGCAGGCCGCTGGCCAGGCTGCCTGCCCGCTGCACGGTGTTGTAAGCCGAGGCCAGCAGCACATTCAGGCGGCTGCGCACCTGCTCGGCGCTGCGCTCATCGCCCTCCAGCACGGTGGTGGCCAGTTGTTCGCCGGCCTTCACCACCTGCCGGTTGCGGCGCACATCGGGGAAGGCCACCACCTGGCGTTCGCCCTTGAGCACGTTGGCGGCTGAGATCAGGCTCACCACCCAATCGCCGCGTTTGCTGAGGATGCCCTCCAGCTTGGTGATGTCGCTGCGGGGCACCAGCAGGATCTGGCGGTTGGGTGTTTGTCCGGGCAGCACCCGCTGAAACACGTTGATGTTGGTCTGGCGCAGCAGTGCTTCGATCACCACCTTGGCCTGCTCGGGTTTTTCGATGCGCACCTTCGCGATCTCCAGCGGCTGGCCGCTGCTGATCACCACATCGCCGCGGCGCAGGGCAATCAGGTTGGTTTCCAGCTGCTGCAGCTCCTTGGCAGAGGTGCCGATTCGGTTGTTCAGCCGTGCCAGTTCCTGGCGGTTGCGCTGGATGTCGGCATCCTTGGCGCCGATCTCGCGGCTGAGCTGATCGCGTTCCTGCTCGAGCAATCGGCGCTGTTGCAGCAGCGGTGCCAGCTCCTTGCGCAGTGAGGCGGCCTGGGCTTCCACCATGCTCAGCTGGCTGCGGGCCTGCTGGCGCCCCTGTTCGGCTGCGGTGAGTTCGCTCTGGCTGCGTTGCAGAGCTTCGCGCCCCTCACGCAGGCGCCGCTCGAGCTGGTCGAGCTCAAACAGGCCGGTGCGCAGCCGATCGCTCACCAGCAGCATCAAGCCGAGCGAGATGGCGCTGATCAGGCTGCCGGTGAGCACCGTGATCACCACCGCTGTGCGGCGCGGCCGCATCCCCAGCAGGCTGAGGCGGGCCTTGCCCACCTTGGAACCGAGCCGATCGCCGAGGGTGGAGAGCACTCCACCCAGCAGCAGCAGCGCCAGGATCAGCAGCCAGCCCGACACAACCTTGCGCGACGACGCTCAGTATCGGTGGGAAGCGTTCAGCTGAACCGCTTGGCCAGCGCTAGCGGATCAAACACGGTGATTTTTTTGCGATCAATCTGCACGAGGCCCGCATTGCGCAAATCGCCCAACAGCCGGGTGATCGTCACGCGGGTGGAGCCAATCGCTTCAGCGATCGCCTGATGCGACAGGCGTAGATCAATCGTGATCCCCTCGCTGGTGGGCACGCCGAAATCGCGGCAGAGCACCAGCAGGAAGCTCACCAGCCGCGAAGACATATCGCGGTGGGTGAGTGTTTCGATCATCGTTTCGGTCTGCAGGATCCGAGACGAGAGGCCCTGCAGCATCAGCAGCCCCACGCTGGCATCGAGCTCGATCGCTTTGCGCACCGAGGCCGCCGGAGCGGTGACCATCTCCACCCGCGTGAACGCCACGGCGTGATAGAAACGATCGCTGCGCTGGCCGGTGAGCAGCGACAGCACCCCGAACAGGCTGTTTTCCCGCAGCAGCGCCACGGTGATTTCCTCGCCGGATTCGTAGACCCGAGAGAGCCGCACGGCGCCTCGGCGCAGCAGATACACCTTCTCGGCTGGATCGCCCGGGAAAAAGATCGTTTTGCCGCGCTCCACCGTTTCAGTGGTGCTGCCGTTGAGGCCGCGGATCACATCCAGCAGGGTGGCGTTGGATGCCGCAGGCGAACCCGCCACCGGAGAGAGCCCTGCGGCGCCGGTCGTGGGGCTTGGGGAGTAGCGGCTGAAGCCTGGTTGGGCGCCGACCATAACGGCGGGGCAAGGTGAGGCGGACCCTACGGATCACCCCTGCGGGCTCTTGTAGTGATTGACACTATTTCGGGGCTTGCTCCAGCGCCTCCCGCTGACTGTGCCGAAGCTGCTGCAATCCCTCATCCGCCAGATCGAGCAGCGCATTGAGCTGTTGGCGCGAGAAGGGAGCGCCTTCGGCGGTGCCTTGTACCTCCAGCAGCTGCCCCTGGCTATTCATCACCACGTTGAGATCCACCTCGGCGCGGCTGTCCTCGCTGTAGTCGAGATCGAGCAGGCCAGCTCCATCCACCAGCCCCACCGACACGGCGGCCACCTGCTCCAGCAGGGGTGAGCGGCTGAGAACGCCGCGTGCTTCCAGGCGCCGCAGCCCCAGAGCCAGGGCCGCCCAGGCGCCGGTGATCGAGGCGGTGCGGGTGCCGGCGTCGGCCTGCAGCACGTCGCAGTCGACGTGGAGGCTGCGTTCGCCCAGGGCTTCGAGGTCGAGGCAGGCCCGCAGGCTGCGGGCGATCAGGCGCTGGATCTCCTGGGTGCGGCCTGAGATTTTCATCAGCTCGCGCGGCTGCCGGCTGGGCGTGCTGGCGGGCAGCAGCCGGTAATCGGCGCTTAGCCAGCCTTTGCCAGAGCCCTTGCGCCATTTCGGCACGCCTTCCTCCAGGCACACACTGCAGATCACGGCGGTGCGGCCGGTGTGCACGGTGACGGAGCTCAGAGCGAAGCCCATCGGATCCCAGCTGAAGCGCGTGGGCCGGAGCTCGTTGGCGCGCCGGCCGTCGCTGCGGGAGGGGTCTGCGGGCATGGGCTGGGCCTGGGTCTGCGTGATCTCGATGGTACGGGTGTTTGCACTACCGGTAGTGGCAGATGCTTGCTGACCGCTCTGACGCCGCTACATTCAGGTACCAGCGCGGCGGCACCAGCGGAGATGACGGCGAGCATTGCAGCCCTTCCCGGGAGTGGTTCCAGCGGCCCGTTTCGCCCTGGCCATCGGGCTTCCGGTGGCCGGGCCCTCGGCTCGGCGCCATCGGCGGCTGGCCGCAGCCTGCGCCTGGTGGCCCAGCAGGAAGGCCTGCTGCAGGTGCACACGGCTCCGTTTCGCGGCAGCTTCAGCGGGGTGTTCAGCCAGGCCCTGCGCAGTGCCGGTCTGGGCAGCCGCGTGTTGATCAGTCAGTTCCTTAAAGGCGGTGTCGACCAAGGGCTGGAGCGCAGCGTGTGGTTGTGCGGCCGGCTGCAGTGGCTGCGTCCTGCCGTGGCCAGCTGCCTGGCGGAGCCCGCGGCGGCGGATCAAGCCGGTGTGGAGGCCTGCGAAGCCGTGCGGGCGGTGTGGACCTTCACCCGTGAGCAGATGCTGGCTGGCCAGCTGGATCAACTGGTGCTCGATGAGCTGGGCCTGGCGGTGGAGCTGGGATATCTCGAGGAAGCTGAAGTGCTGGCGGCCCTCGAGCAGCGGCCCTCCCATCTGGATGTGATCCTGACGGGACCCTCCATGCCCAGCTCCCTGCTGGCGATGGCGGATCAGGTCACCCAGCTGCGCCGAGGTTTCTGATGCTCAAAAACGACCTCTGGATCAATGAGCAAGCCGCAGCCGGCATGCTCGAGCCTTTCCAGCCCAAGCTGGTGCGCCACCTCGATCCCGAGACCGGTGCTCAACCGGTGCTCAGCTTCGGTTGCTCCTCCTACGGCTACGACCTGCGCCTGTCGCCTCAGGAATTTCTGATCTTCAAGCACGTGCCGGGCACGGTGATGAACCCGAAGCGGTTCAATCCGGCCAACCTCGAGCCCGCACCCCTGCACCGCGACGACGACGGTGACTACTTCATCCTCCCGGCCCATTCCTACGGGCTCGGTGTGGCTCTGGAGAAGATGAAGGTGCCGGCCAACATCACCGTGATTTGCCTCGGCAAGAGCACCTATGCGCGCCTGGGGATCATTGTGAATACCACCCCGGCGGAAGCGAGCTGGGAAGGACACCTCACCCTGGAGTTCAGCAACTCCTCCGGAGCCGATTGCCGTATCTACGCCAACGAAGGCATCTGCCAGCTGCTCTTCTTTGAAGGCGATCCCTGCGAAACCACCTACAAAGACCGTGCTGGCAAATACCAGCATCAGCCTGAGCGGGTCACTCTCGCCAAGGTGTAACGCTCAGGGCGCGAGCCGTGCCTTGTGCAGCCGGCTCTTCTCGTACCAGGTGGCAATTTCCGGAGCCCAGGCCTGCATGTGAGGCCACATCAGATCGCACAGCACCCGGATCTCCTCCTGGGCGTCGAGCTTGGCCCGCAGGTCCATGAAATGCAGGAAGGCCCGCAGCGAGAAGCTCACCACAAAGTGCTGCCGGTAGTCGAAGGGGAGGATGCCGCGGGCGTGCTCCTCGGCGAAGCCGGCGGCGAGCATGTCGCGGTAGCGCTCAGCGGCGAGCCGGCAGAGCTCAAGATCTTTGCCGCGCTCCTCGGCTGTGTAGGCGTATTTCTTGCCCTGGCGATCGCTGTAGTTGCCTTCGGGGCGCAGGTAGAACACCTCCTCCAGCTCGAGCTCGCCATTGGCGGCACGGCAGATGCGATCGCCCGTGTAACGCATCGACTGCACATCGAAGCTCACCCCCACGCGGTGGGTGCGGGCCTGCTGCATCACGGAGTGGGGGAACCAGCCCACGTTGAGCACGATCTGCGCGTGCTCCAGAGGGCCGTAGTGGCCGCGCTCTCCGGCCAGCAGCCGCTTCACGCAGATCTCGCCGGCTTTGGTTTCGTCGGGCCATTCGGCGCGATCGGCGGCCACGAACCCCTCGCTGTAGTCCTGGTGCATCGCCGCGTAGATGCACTGCTGCGGGTTCGGGGTAGCGGCGATCAGCTCAACCCGGAAGCGGTTCATGGGGACGGTGCCGGCGCTTGCAGGGTAGGCGGGGTTGCAGGGATCAGCCGTGGCTGCGTGGACCAGCCATCGGCGTTGCCGCCAGGGTGGGCTGGAGGGTGCTCTGGGTGGCCAGGCCCGCCAGTTGCGGCAGTGGGGTTTCGGCGATCAGGGCCGTGGTGAGGGCTTCGAGCTCGGGTTTGCTCCGGGCGCCGAGGGCTCGGCCGATCGCAGTGCCGGAGGCGTTGAACAGTTCCAGCTGCGGAATGCCGTTCACCTCATAGCGATCGATTTCCGGTTGCCAACGCGGGTTGTCGACATTGAGAAGCACCACGTCGAGTTGTCCGTGGTGTTGCTGTTCGATCGTTTCCATCGCTGGTGCCATGGCCTGGCAGGCCTCACACCAGTCGGCGTAGAACTCCACCAAGGTGGGGCGCCCGTCTCCCAGAGCCACGGAGAGATCGAGGGATTGGCGCGCCAGTTTCTCCAGGGGTGCGGCCGGTTGCAGGCCGCCCCGCAGGGCAAAGAGGGCCAGCGCCAGCACGGCGCCTAGGGCGGCCAGCAGCATGCGGGCGCGGCGTCCCAGCAGGGGTTGGGCCGGGGAGTCGGGCGTGGGTGCGCTCACGGCGAGGTGGCGGGGGGTGGAGCCTGATGGCGGACCCACAATCTGCCAGTTTTCTGGCTCTGGTTAGCCTGTGCGCCGGTGGGCCAGACTGCGTGAAGCGCCGCATCACCCTCCATTTCCCCCGCGAGGCGGTGCACCAGCCGATTGCCTATCGGTTGGCGGTGGAATTCGACATCGCCGCCAAGATTCTGCGGGCCCAGATCGCGCCGAATCAGAGCGGCACCATGGTGGTGGAGCTCTCCGGCGACATCGATGATCTCGCTGCCGCGGAGCACTGGCTGGAAAGCCAGGGGCTCGGCATCAACCGCGCCTCGGGCCAGATTCGGGTGGACGCGGAGCGCTGCGTGGATTGCGGCATCTGCACCAGCGTTTGCCCCAGCGGCGCCTTGAGCAGCAGCGCTCCCTCTTGGCAGTTGCAGTTCGACGCGCAACGCTGCCTGGTGTGCGAACAATGCATTCCCACGTGCCCGTTCGAGGCCATCGCCCTGGTGCTGGAGCCATCCCCGTGAAAGCTGTGTTTGGTCTGCTGCTGCTGCCGCTGCGGGCACCGATGTTGCTGGTGCTCCTGCTGGTGAGCGGCTACATGGGGCTGCATTGGGCGGAGGTGGCTCCCCTGCTGCTCACCCGGGCTGAAACCCCCCTGCAGCTGGAGCTGGCCGGGCCCCTGTTCTGGCCCCTGCAATGTCTGCAGGCTCTGGTGGTGGTGGTGTTCTGCGCCATGCCCGATCTGCTGCTGCGGGAGCTGTCGCAACTGATGGCTGCCAGCAAGGCCCTCACCCTGGTGGTGACGTTGCTGATCGTGATCACGGGTGGCCTTTACCTGCTGCACCTGGCGGTGTTGGCCGAGGTGCTGGTGTTGGCGTCGTCGGTGCTGCTGGCCCGCCTGGATCTGAGCCGCCTGCGCTTCGCGCCCGCTCCGCTGATGGGAGCCCTCGGCCTCAGTGTGTGGGTGCTGGTGGGGATCAGCCTTGGGGCTGTGGCGCACGATCGCCTCGCCCCTCTGCTGGCTTAGTTCGCCGGGCAGATCTGAGCTGGATCCCCCTGCAGCAGCTGGTAGCTCCATCGGTTCCCCAGCACTTTTTTCACGTACAAGCGGGTTTCGGGGTAGGGAATGGCTTCGCTCCACAGCTCTGGCTCCTGCTTGGGATCCGGCAGGGCTGGAGTCAGCCAGCTCGCTACGGCGCCAGGCCCAGCGTTGTAGCTGGCCACGGTGAGGAAGGGTTGGTTGGGCCAGAGCTGCTGCAGGCGCTGCAGGTAGCGGGCACCCAAGCTCGCGTTGAGCGCTGGGTTCTGCAAGTCCTCGCTGCTCACCTTGCGGCCAGCCAGTTCGGCGGCGGTCTCGGGCATCAGTTGCAGCAGCCCCACGGCACCCACCGGCGAACTCACGCCTGGGCTGAAGCGTGATTCCTGCCGCGCCACGGCCCAGAGCAGCTCCTGATCCACACCCTCCTCGCGGGAGGCCTGGCTCAGCTCCGCCTGGAAGCGCCGCGGGTGCTGCTGCTGGGCCCGCTGCCACTGCTGGCGGCAATCGGTTTGGGGCAGGCGCAGGTTGGCGAACTCCAGTTGGCCCAGGCCGGTCCAGTCGTCGCCGATGCCGGTGCGCAGGCGCCCCTCGAGCAGCAGTTGGGTCGGCCCCTGGGGCGGGCGGCCACCACGCTGATGCCGCCAGCTCTCCCAGGCTTCCAGGGCCTGCCCTGTGCGCCACAGCTCATCGAGGCGCGGGTTGCTGCTGCCCAGAGGCTGCCAAGTGAGTTCGGGTTGAAGGCTGCCGGTTGCTAGCGGCGCGGCGGCGGGCAGCGGCTGCTCGAGCCGCACCATCGCCCGCCAGCTGTAGTAGCCCACGGGTTGGATGCGCAGCAGCGTCTGCCAGAGCTCCTTGGCCCGGGAGCTCTGGCCTTGTTTCTGGGCGATGTAGCCCTGCCAGAACAGTTGCCGCGCCGCCAACACGGCCGGCAGCTTGCTGCTGGAGATGGCCCCCAGGATCTGATCGGCCTCCGCCCAGCGCCGTTGGAGCAGGGCCTTGCGCGCTAATTGCCACTGCAGCTCCCAGCTGCTTGGCTCTTCCGGCCAGCGCTGCAACACCGCTCGCCAGGGGATGCGCTGCTCCAGCGCCAGGCGTGCCTGCACAGCTGGCCCGTTGCGCAGGCTGGCCGGCAGTTTCTCCAGCAGCGCAAGCGCCTCAGCGCCGGGCTCTTCGGCCAACAGGGCGGTGGCTTCTGTGCCCACGGGGCTACTGGGCTGCTGCAGGGCGAGCTTCAGCAGCAGCTGCTGGCCTCGCGCCTGATCGGCGCTGCTGCCCCGCAGCAGGCTGCGCCCGAGGCTCAGGGCCAGCTCCGGCGACGGCGGCTGCCCCGCCAGGCAGCGCTCGGCGGTCTCCCCCTGTCCCAGCTGCAGCAGCCCGCTCGCCAGCTGCTGTCGTTGCGCGGGGGTGAGTGGTGGTTTGGGCTTTTGGCAGGAGCGCAGCAGCAGCGCTTCAGCGCCGGGCCAGCGCGCCCCCCAGCGGGCCAGATGCAGGCTGTTTTCGGCTTCCAACGCAGCGGCTAGGGCGGCGGGATGGGCAGGGAAGCGGCGCAGCAGCAGCTCGTGCTGCCCTAGGGCGTAAAGCGCATCCGCGCTGGCGGGTTCCCGCGGGAAGCGGCGCAGCAATGTTTGCCACAGGCCCTGAGCCCGAGGCTGCTGGCCCAGGGCTGCTGCGTTCTGGGCGGATTGCTTCAACGCCACAGCGGCCAGGGGCCCGTGGCCCCAGCCCTGGCCCTGGAGCAGCTGTTGGCGCTCTTTGGCCGTGAGCCCGGGCTGGGCGCTGAGCAGCAGCGCTGCATCGCGCCGGCGCTCCGGATCGAGACTGCGCCAGCGGGCAGCCTGCAGGGCGGCGGTGCTGCTGGCGGGGTTGAGCGGAGGCGCCAGCCGCACGAGAGCCTGGCGCGCCGCGGCCAATGCGATCCCGCTGCCCAGGCAGGTGGCACCGATCAGCAGAACGGCGGAGGGGCGCAGCTGGGGCAACGCGGTGCAACAGGTGTTGGCATTCTTGGGGAGATCCCCTCCCCAGGCCATGGGCCGGCTGCGTCTGCCTTCGCTTCCGCCGAGCCTCACGGTGCTGCCGGGGTGGCGGCAACGGCGGCGGGTGTTGCAGGTGTGGGCCCTGGCGGGCGTGCTGATGCTGCTGCGCCCGCTGTGGCCGCTACAGCTGCTGCCGGGCTGGCTCGTGGGCGGCGTGCTGCTTTGGGCAGTGGCGGAGCTGGTGCTCTGGGCCTGGTGGCCCCGGAGGTGGCGCTGAGGCCTCGGCCTAGCCTGCAGGCCGCCTCAGGTGCGTTGGTGTGATGGCCGAGTCGGCTGCGTTTTCCCTGGCTTCGTTCCCGCTGGGAATCCCCTTGCCCCAGGGCACAGCCGCCTTCGGCACCGATGGCATCCGCGGCCGAGTGGGCCATCAGATCACCCCGGCGCTGGCGTTGCAGCTGGGTTATTGGTGCGGACAGGTGCTGCCGCAGGGTGGGCCGATTCTGCTGGGCAGCGATTCGCGCAGCAGTGGGCCGATGCTGGTGGCGGCATTGGCTGCCGGCCTCACCGCGGCGGGACGCGAGGTGCTCGATCTTGGGCTGTGCCCCACACCAGCCGTACCGGGGGCGATCCGCCAGCTGGGCGGCAGCGGCGGCTTGATGGTGAGTGCTAGCCACAACCCCCCCCACGACAACGGCATCAAGGTGTTCGGTGCCTGCGGCGCCAAGCTCGGCAAGGAGCAGCAGGCGGCGATCGAAGCCGGCCTGCATGGCGCCGCTGGTGGCTCTAGCGGCAATGGTTTTTGCGGCAACGGCCGGCTGCAGCAGCGCCCCGACCTGCTGGAGGCCTATCAGCAGCGGCTGCTGGAGAGCGTGGCCGGGGCGCGGTTGGATGGCTGCCGCATCGTGCTCGACCTCTGCTGGGGTTCAGCCAGCAGCTGCGGTGAAGCGCTATTCCGTGCCCTCGGGGCTGATCTCACCGTGCTGCACGGTGAGCCCGATGGCAGCCGCATCAACCAGAACTGCGGCAGCACCCATCTCGAGCCGCTGCGGGGCGCCGTGTTGGAGCGGGGCGCCGCGATGGGATTTGCCTTTGATGGCGACGCCGATCGGATGCTCGCGGTGGATGGCCGCGGCCGGGTGGTGGATGGCGATCAGATCTTGTACCTGTGGGGCCAGTCCCTGATGGCCGAGGGCGCTCTGCCCGAGAACCGGATCGTGGCCACGGTGATGAGCAACCTCGGTTTCGAACGGGCGTGGCAGGCCTCAGGCGGGTTGCTGGAACGCACCGCTGTAGGCGATCAATACGTGCATGCCGCCATGGAAGAGCTGGGAGCGGCGCTGGGGGGTGAGCAGTCGGGCCACATCCTTTCGGCCCGCCATGGCATGAGCGGCGACGGCCTACTCACCGCTCTGCAGGTGGCCACCTTGATTCAGGCGCGGGGTGGTTCTCTCGCCGATTGGATGGACAGCAGCTTCCACCCCTATCCCCAACGCCTGGTGAATGTGACCGTGCCCGACAAAGGGCGCCGCACCGGTTGGCAGAGCTGCGCTCCGCTCAGTGAGGCAGTGCAGCAGGCCGAGGAGGCCATGCACGGATCCGGTCGCGTGCTGGTGCGTGCCAGCGGCACCGAGCCCCTGCTGCGCGTGATGGTGGAAGCGGCCGAGCAGGGGGATGTGGACCACTGGAGCGAGCATCTGGCCGCGCTGGCGGACCAGTACCTCAACGCGGCTTGATCGCCGCCTGAGCGGCCAGGCTCAGCGCTCCGCTGCAGGCATCGCCGGCAGGCTCTTGCAGCGTGGCCGCCGTGAGATGCTGCTGCAGCGCGGCCTGGAAACCCTGCTGGAGCTGCTGCAGGTGGCGCAGGGCACCGCCAACGCCGCAAACCACTGGCTGCGCCAGGTGCAGGTGCTCGGCCACGCCGTGCACCATCAGCGCCAGGGCCTCGGCAGACCGCGCTATCACCGCCTGGGCGTGGCTGTCGCCGGCCTGGGCTAGCTCATCCACCACCGGGGCGAGGCGGGCAAAGCCCGCAGCACCGAAGCCTGATGCCACCACGGCCGCCTTCACCGCCTGCGCTGAATCAGCGCCCAGCGCCTGCCAGAGCGCGGGCCTCAGCGCGCTATCCGCCAGGCGTCCATCGGCCATTTGCACACTCACGGCCAGGCCATCGCGGCCGATGTCCATAGCGGAGCCGGCTCCATCCAGCAGCCAGCCCCAGCCGCCGCAGCGGTGCATCTGCCCCTGGCCGTTGCTGCCCACAGCGATGCAGCCGGTGCCGCTGATCACCAGGATGCCGGCGCCACCGCCAAAGGCACCGGCCAGCGCAGTGCGCTCATCGCCCACCACCACGGCGTGCTCGCTGGCAAGCTGGAGCACTTGGGCAACCAGGGCCGTGGCCTCGCGTTGCACCAGGCTGCCCGCTTCGATGCCGCTGGCGCCGATGCCGGCAGCCTTCACGCTCGTTTCTGGGTGGAGTTGTGCCGCAGTCAGGGCGGCCGTCAGGCTGCTGAGCAGCGCCTGTTGAAAGCGCTCGGCGCCACCGGCTGCTGCCAGGTGGGTCACACCGCTGCCCTGGCCCTCAGCGAGGGTCTGCCACGAGCCATCGCTGCGCAGGGTCGCCAGCCGGCAGGTGGTGTGGGTCTGGCCGGCATCGAAGCCGGCGATCAGGGGTGGCTGGGCCTCAGGCATCGCTGCTGGCCTGGGCGCTGCGGCTCACGCTGAGGGTGGCCAGGCAGAACCAGCCGGTGAGCTGCACTTCGGGGCGGAAAAAGATCGTGTCGGTGATGCCTTGCATGCACAACCCGGCGATCGCCGCCAGGGCCGCCAGGGCCGGCAGCGCCCAGGCCGATTCGCCTTTGAGCTGCGCCCAGCCGGCGCGGATGCTCGCCGCCAGCAGGCCAAGGCCAGCCAGCAGGTTGGGGATGCCGCCCTCCACCAGCAGCTCCAGCGGAACCGAATAGGCGCTCAGCGCGTTGAACTTGGGCTGTTGATACAGCGGATAGATCAGGTTGAAGGCGCTGTTGCCGGGGCCGATGCCCAGCCAAGGCCGGTCTTGGAACATCTCGATCGCCGCCAGCCACACGTTGATCCGGAAGTTGTTGGAGCTGTCTTGCCGGCCGGCCACCAGGCTCATCACCCGGATGCGCAGCGGTTCGATCTGGGTGACGGCGACCACCAGCACCGCCACGGCCGCGCTGGTCAGCAGCAGCGGAAACAGCCGGCGCCAGAGCGTGGGCCAGTGGCGGGTTTGCCGCAGCACCAGTAGCAGCACAACCGCGCCCAGTGCTGCGAGCATCCCCAGCCAGCCGCCGCGGCTGTAGCTCAGAAACAGCGCCGCACTGCCGGTGAGCAGCGAGGCCGCGGCAAACAGCCGCTGCGGCCACGAGCGCCAGCGCAGCAGCGCCACCAGGGCGATCGGCAGGATCGGGATCAGATATCCCGCCAGCAGGTTGGGGTTTTCCAGTGGGCCATACACGCGGATCGTGCCGTCGGCCACGGAGTTGGGGTCGGCCCAGCGAGCCAGCTCGGTGGTGTCGCCATAAAGCTGTCGAATCGCCATCACAGCGCTCACCAGTTCACCGGCCAGCAGGGCTGCCACGATCCGGTTCCACCACTGCGGCGCTTGCGCGAGCAGTTCGCGCAGCAAGGCGTAAACCCCGAGGTAGCTGATCAGTTTCAGCAGCCCTTTAAACGCCGCCATCGGTACCGGCGAGAAGCCCGTGGCCAACACGGCAATGCCGAGCATCAGCAGCAGCCAGCCACTGATGCCACCGATGCGACCTGCCGGGGTGCAGAGCGCCCACAGCAACCAGAGCAGCCCCGCCGCCAGGATCAGCAGGCTCAAACCGCCGCGGGTCACAAGCGGCAGCCCGGCCATCAGCGCGCAGAGCACAGTCCCCGCCAGCAGACTGAAGCGTGAACTGATTGGGCCGGAGGCGGCCCCGGCCAGCAGGCCTCGCCAGCGCAGTAGCCAGGGGGTGGTTGGCGCCGGGGCCAGGCTCATGCCGGGGAGACTGCGGATTCGAGCGGATTATCGGTGGGTTCGGGGGTGGCTTCCAGCCATTGCTCCAGCACCGCCAGCTCCGGTAGCGGTGCTTCGTTGCGTTCGTAGAGCACGCGATACACCGGCAGTTGTTGCCCCAGCACATAGGTTTCCCGCTCGGTGGGCACCGGCAGGGGGTTGTCGGCTCGCCAGGGGCGCGCATCGGCTGCCGGCCGGCTGAAGCACCCACTCGCTTCGGTGAGGCCCACCATCGGCTCGATCACGGCCAGCACATCGCTCTGCATAAACAGGCATTTGCCCGGTGCCAGGGCCGATGCGATCGCCAGCAGCAGTTCCGGCTGCAGCACCCGCCGTTTGTGGTGCTTTTTTTTGAACCACGGGTCGGGGAATTGGATCGACACCAGATCGAGCTGGCCCGCCGGCAGCGCCGCCATCCAGGCCTGCAGGCTCACATTGGCGTTGCAGAACAGATAGTGGAGGTTGCCCAGGGCGAGGGCTTTGCGGTCGGCTTCAGCGGCCTGAACCAGCGCCCGCCGGATCTCCACGCCGAGGTGATTCACGGCCGGTTGCTGCTGCGCCAGGGCCAGCAGGAAACGGCCGCGGGCACAGCCGATGTCGAGGTGGATCGGCTGTTGCGGATCGGCAAAAAGCTCGGCCGGCGCGGGTAGCTCCAGCGGCAGCTGGAAGAAGCGGCTGAGGGGGTTGACGTGCTGGCGCACCATGCGGCTCAGGAGGCAGGGCTGTCTGCGGGGGGATGGTTGGGCACCAGGAAGCCCCAGCTCGCGGTGTAGCCGTGCAGATGGGTGGCGCCAGCCACCGGTCCGATCTCGCCATTGCAGAAGGCACCGGCCACCGGCACATGCTCAAACTGCTCGCGGCAGGCGCTCACATCGCCATCGGGTTGGCCGTAGAGCCCCTCGCCGCGCCCGAGGCAGGCAAACAGCAGAGCAGCGAGCGGCTCCGGCTGTTGGCGGCGTTGGCGGCTGAGCAGTTGCCGCTGCTCCTGGCGGGAGGCGTTGGCATCTCGCAGCTGGAACTGCACCCGTTGGCCCACGCGCAGCCGTTCGCCCACGGCCACGGAGCCGGTGCGGGGATCAACGCCGATCAGATTGCGCACCAGGAAGGCGGCGTCATCGGGGGTGTCGTTGCTGCTCAGCTGAAAGCTGCTCTTGGCCACGCCAAGGAAGAGGGAATGGCGCACCAGCTCCCGCTCCTCAGGATTGAGCTGCTCGAGGATCGCCTGCAGGCAGGCCACAGGAGTGCCCTGGTGATCGCCATCGCTGAGCCGCTGCACCACATTGCGCTCGGCCTTCTCCACCTCAAATACCGGGCCGATCGGGCGGCAGCCCTGGGCCACCACCGGATCGATCCGCCAGGCACCGCTGATCAGGCAGCCCACGGCACCCTCCACTACTTGATCGTCGAGCAGTAGGGAGCCGTGGCTGGCGTTGTGCTGCCCAGCAATGCCGCCCACCTTGGCCGCCTCGGGATAGGCGTAATCGAGGCCGCTGATCAGGTCGTTGATCGCTGGGCAGCCCGGATCGATGAACAGCAACATCGAGTGGGCTCCTTCCGGTTGGGCGCCCACCCAGTCCACCCATTGCTGGCTGGGGCCATCGAGATCCGGCAGGCCCCCGGCCTCCAGATGAAACAGCTGCAGCTCGGATCCGGGCAGCTGCAGCAGGCTCACGCTGATGCCGGGCTGATGCTCCAGTTCATGGGGTTGGCCCTGGGCGTCGGTGCCCACCACCCCGCCGCCGGCGCAGCCGATCCAATGGCGGCTGGGAATCGCTTCGCGCAGCAGCGGCAGCAGGCGCTGCAAATCGGTGGCGTAGGCGGTGGAGCAGAACACCAGGGCGAGATCGGCGGTGCCGCTCAGGCCACTGGCGCGGAGTTGCTTGCTCAGATCCGCCACCGCCGCTTCCAGGGCGGGTTGATTGCTCAGGGCCGTGCAGCAGCGGGCTTGCCGGCGGTTGCGGCGCCGCAGCAGCGGGCCGATCCTGGACTGCAGCGAATGGGGGAGGCGAAACGTCCGAGCCATGGCTGGACCCTACTGCTGCTGGCTGCAGCGTTAGGCCCGGGATAATGACGGCTTGCCGCCCCCCTCTGCGTGCCAGACCTGCTGCTCTATCGCACTCTTGTCTGGCTCGACTATCGCCTGGCTGCGGTGTTTGCCGTGGGGCTGCCGCTGGTGCTGTTGGTGTGGGCGGCCTGGAAGCGCGAGCAGGCCTTGGTGCGCTTGATGGGCATCTATTGGAAGGTGGCGAGCCTGCTGTTGATCACGGTGCTGCTGCTCACCGACAACAGGCCCCTCGGCTACCTGCTGGCGTTCTTGGCTCAGCTGCTCGTGGTGGTGAGCGTGTGGTTCTGGGTGGATCTCAACGAGGAGCTCGACGATCTGCCCCCCTGGCGGCCGTTGCCGTTTGCGGTGCGTGCCTGGCGCTGGGGTTTAACGGTGTTTGGGGGGCTGGGTGCTCTGCTCAGTGCACGAGCCCTGGACTGCGTGCGCGGCGGCGTGACCCGCCCGGTGTGCCGGGTGTGGCTGGAGGCCCCCGATGATCTGCACGGCGGTGCGGCCAGCTTCTTCAACTTCGTGTTTGGTGGCAGCTGGACCGGCACCATCGCCGCCTTTGTGGGCTACGTGGCCCTGGTGGCCTACGCGGTGGGTGCCTTGCAGTGGTTGCTGGTGAGGTTGCCGAAGCAGGGGCGGGTGGCCGGTGGTTTCTGAGTTGCTGGCTCAGCTGGAAGAACTCAGCCGCAGCCGCCCGGATCGCGTGCTGCGGCTCACCGGTGAGCTGCCCGGGGATGACGGTGGGATGGAACCCTTTGAGCTGCTGATCTTCCGGGGGTTCTCCAGCAGCGTCAGCCATCCCACGGCCTTTGATCCCGATCAGCCCGCTCTGCCGGAATCGGCCCGCCTGATGAGCGCGGAGCTGTTGCAGGGCCCGCTGAATCCGGCTGCTGAACAGCGTGTGGCTGGCCCGATGGATCCAGAGATGTTGCTGGAGCCCGCTCGCTGGGATTGAGCCTTCAGCTCTGGCTGCAAAACCGCCGCCAGTCGCCGCAGAGCTCAGTGAGCGCGGCGCCGTGCGCAGCCAGCTGATCGGGAGCAGCCAGCTCGAAATCGGCGAAATCGAAGCCGGGAGCCACCGTGCAGCTCACCAGGCTCCAGGCGCCGCCGCTGGTCGGTTCGGCCGCAAACCAGTGGCCGGCTGGCACCACGTGTTGGGGGTGTTCGCCGCAGCTCAGGTCCATTCCCAGGCGTGTGGTCAGGGCCGCACCGCTGGGGCTGAGCTCGTGCACCAGCAGCCCGCCACCGGCATGGAAATGCCAGGCCTCATCCGACTCGAGGCGATGCCAGTGGGAGCGCTCACCGGCTTGCAGCAGAAACAAGATGGCTGTGCAGGCCGGCCGGGGGCCGCGCGGTGTGGGCACCGTTTGGCTGGCCCGATAGGTTTCCCGGAAATGACCGCCCTCCGGATGCGGGGAGAGCTGCAGTTGCTTGATCAGGTGCACGCCGTGATCAGCTGAGCACCGCCACACAGCGGCCGCAGAGGCTCGGGTGAGCGCTGTGCTGGCCGATGTCGGTTTCGTAGTGCCAGCAGCGCTCGCACTTCTCACCAGCGGCCTTGGCGATGCGCACCGTGATGCCGGCTTCGTTGGCTTCGGCCAGCACGTCGGCCGGTGCGCTGCCGCCCTGTTGCAGGGCCGACACCAGCAGCCAGTCGGCCAGGTTGTCGACGTTGGGATGCGTGGTTGATTCCAGCCAGCTCAAAGCTGCGCGGGTGGCTTCGGCACCATCGCCCAGCTCCAGCTGCACCTGGGCTTCGAGGGAAGCGCCCAGCTGGCCGCCGGATCTGCAGCTCTCCAGCTGGCGGTTCACCAGGGCCCGCAGTTCGAGGATCTGAGCCATCGGCGTTTCGAGTTCCGGCTGGCGCCATTCGGCCGGTGCCGTGGGCCAGCCCCGCTCGAACACCGAGCGCTCGCTCACCGCGTAGGGCAGGTTCTGCCAGATGTCTTCCGCCATGTGGCACAGCACCGGCGCGATCAGCCCCGCTAGACGCTCCACCACCAGGGCCAGCACCGTTTGACAGCTGCGGCGGCGGAACTCCTGGGCACCGCTCACGTAGAGGCGGTCCTTGGCGATGTCGAGGTAGACGTTGGAAAGATCCACCACGCAGAAGTTCTGCAGCGCCTGGAAGAAGCGGTAGAACTCGAAGCGCTCGAAGTCTCCGCTCACGCTGTCGATCAGGGCGGCGGTGCGCTGCAGCATCCACTGATCGAGCAGCGGCAGCTCGGCATAGGGCACGGAATCGCGAGCGGGATCGAAGTCGTGCAGGTTGCCCAGCAGGTAGCGGGCGGTGTTGCGCACCTTCCGGTACACATCCGCCAGCTGCTTCACGATCCCCGGGCCCAGGGGCACATCGGCGGAGTAGTCGACGGAGCTCACCCAGAGACGCAGCACATCAGCGCCGTAGGCCGGTTCCTGCTTCTCGTTTTTGCCGCCCTCCACCAGCACCGCGGGATCCACCACGTTGCCAAGGGATTTGCTCATCTTGCGGCCCTTCTCATCGAGGGTGAAGCCGTGGGTCAGCACCCGTTTGTAAGGCGCATGGCCGTTCACGGCCACGGAGGTGAGCAGGCTGCTTTGGAACCACCCCCGGTGCTGGTCGCTGCCCTCGAGATAGAGGTCCGCGGGGTAGTGGAGTTCGGGGGCACGGCTCTCGCCACCAGCGATGCCGCCCAGCACTCCGGCCCAGGAGGAGCCGGAGTCGAACCACACGTCCATCGTGTCGGTGCCCTTGCGCCATTGCGCCGCCTCGGCGGCGTAGTCCGCGGGCAGTAGGCCGGCTTCATCGCGCTCCCACCACACATCGGCGCCGTGCTCGGCGATCAGGGCCTGGATGTGATCGAGCGTGGCCTGGTTGAGCAGCACCTCACCGGTTTCGCGGTGATAGAAAACAGGGATCGGCACACCCCAGGTGCGCTGGCGGCTGATGCACCAGTCGCCCCGCTCGCTCACCATCGCCTCAATGCGGTTGCGGCCGCTGGCCGGCAGCCACTCCACCTGCGCGATCGCCTCCAGGGCTGCGGCGCGGAAGCCTTCCACCGAGGCAAACCACTGTTCGGTGGCGCGGAAGATCGTGGGTTTTTTGGTGCGCCAGTCGTAGGGATAGCGGTGCTCGTAGCGCTCCTGCTTCAGCAGCAGGCCGGTGCCCTCCAACGCCTCGATGATCGTGGGGTTGGCGTCTTTGAGCACGTTGGTGCCGGCGAAGGGGCCGGCTTCGGCCGTGAGGTTGCCGGCTTCATCCACCGGGCAGAGCACCGGCAGGCCGTATTTCTTGCCGGTGTTGAAGTCGTCCACACCGTGGCCGGGCGCGGTGTGGACCAGGCCGGTGCCGGCTTCGGTGGTGATGTAGTCGCCGCCGATCACCACGGCGCTGGTGCGCTCCAGCAGCGGGTGGCGGTAGACGATCCCTTCGAGATCGGCGCCCTTCACGCTGAGTAGGGGCTGGAGCTCCAGGCCCAGGCTGGCTTCGAGGCTCTCGCGCAGCTCTGCTGCCACCACCAGATGGCTGGCGTCGGGTGCAGGGCTCTCGCCCCGGGGGCTCACGGCGCAGATGGCGTAGTCGAGCCGCTCATTCACCGACACCGCCAGGTTGGCGGGCAGGGTCCAGGGGGTCGTCGTCCAGATCGCTACGGCGAGCCCGCCTTCGGCGATCGCGGCTTCAGGCTTGAGGCCAGCAGCGCTGAGCTGCGTGGCCAGCCCCTCGGGCAGCTGCACTGCCGGGAAGGCCACGAAGACGCTCGGGGAGGTGTGGCCGTCTGGGTATTCGAGTTCAGCCTCCGCCAGGGCGGTGCGGGAGCTGGGGCTCCAGTGCACCGGTTTGAGGCCCCGGTAGATGTGGCCGGCCAGCACCATCGCTCCGAACACGCCGATCTGGGCGGCCTCGTAGCTCTTCTGCAGGGTGAGGTAGGGCTGATCCCAATCGGCCCAGATGCCCCAGCGCCGGAAGCCGGCTTTCTGGCCTTCCACCTGCTCGAGCGCATAGGCATGGGCCTTCTGGCGCAGGCTCACTGGCGTGAGCTCGGCCCGCTCACTGCTCTTGAGGCCCTGGAGCACCTTCAGCTCGATCGGCAGGCCATGGCAGTCCCAACCGGGAATGAAGCGAGCCTTCTTGCCCTGCAACAGGGCCGTTTTATTGATGATGTCCTTGAGGATCTTGTTGAGGGCGTGTCCCACGTGCAGGGCCCCGTTGGCGTAGGGGGGGCCGTCGTGCAGGGTGAAGCTCTCGCCGGGGTTCTGCTGGCTTAAGCGTTCATAGAGCTGCAGCTCTGCCCAGAAGGCCTGGATCTCCGGTTCGCGCACCTTGGCATTCGCCCGCATCGAGAAGGGCGTTTGCAGCAGGTTGAGCGTGTCCTTGTAAGAGGTCGCGGGCGCAGAGCTGGCGGTCACGGCGCCGGGGGCAGCAAGGGCCGATTATCCCGCTTGGCTGACGGCGCTCTGGAGCAGCTGATCGATTTCAGCGAATGAGTGCACCACGGGCGTGGGCTCGCTGGGCTTGGGGGCAGGCTCCCCGCTGGCCTGGGGATCTCTGGATTCGGCAGCGTCGGAACGCACCCAGCGTTTGCCGCTGCTGCCCTTGCTGCCGCCACCGCGTTGCAGGGCGGCCAGCACCGTGCCTGAAGCAGCGCTCACCACAGCGACGCCCCGGGCCACGCTCACCATCAGCTCACTCAGGCTGGTTTGCCAGCGCTCCAGCGAGAGCAGGCGTTGCTGCTCTTCGCTGGTGAGTGCCCGCCAGCGCAGCTGCAGCACCTCAAGGCCCAGACGGCCAATCAGCAGGCCGCCGCAGAGCACGGCGAGCATTGGCGAACCCGTGAGCCGGTCGGCGCTGGTGACCAGGGTGAGCCCCAGCAGCAGCACCACAGCGCCCCACATGGCATCGCGGGGACGCGAGAGCTCGCTCGCCAGCAGGGGCAGCAGCAGGACGGCCAAGCCCACCACCAGGGCAAGCGTTCCGCTGAGGCTGGCAACCATGACCGGATCGAGATTGACCGCATTCTCGGTGCATCCGTACAGTCGCGCCATGCCCACCTGGCGGAATTGGTAGACGCGCTGGGTTTAGGTTCCAGTGGCTTCGGCTGTGGGGGTTCAAGTCCCCCGGTGGGCATCGGGGTGAAGGCCTCAACTTCCTAAGGTGGCCTGAACGTTGGCCGGTGCAGCCCAGGGAATGACGCAAGCTCTGGTTCAGTCACCGGAGATGGAGGGGGCCCCTCGGGAGCTACGCGCCTCGGTGAGTGCTGTGCCGCGGGAGTTCCTTGACCCGCCTTCGGCCTGGAATCCCACGGTGGCTCTGTTCCTGGGCGGCTATGTGTTGGCCGGGATCACGATTGCGGGCTGGTTTGCCTGGCAGTGGCCGCTGCTGCCGCTGCTGGCCACCGGTTTTCTGGCCCTCCACCTCGAGGGCACGGTGATTCATGACGCTTGCCATAACGCAGCGCATCCCAATCGCTTCTGGAATGCCTTCATGGGGCATGGCGCTGCCCTGCTCCTGGGCTTCAGCTTTCCCGTGTTCACGCGGGTGCACTTGCAGCACCACGCTCATGTGAACGATCCGAAGAACGATCCGGATCACATCGTGAGCACCTTCGGCCCGCTGTGGCTGATTGCTCCACGCTTCTTCTATCACGAATATTTCTTCTTCCAGCGCCGCCTCTGGCGCCGCTACGAGTTGCTGGAGTGGGGTCTGGGCCGCGGCATCTTCTTCGCGATTGTGGCTGCGGGGATCAAATATGGCTTCATCGACTTCATCTTCAACTGTTGGTTCGCGCCAGCGCTGATGGTGGGCGTGACCCTCGGCCTGTTCTTTGATTACTTGCCCCACCGGCCCTTTCTGTCACGCAATCGCTGGCACAACGCCCGCATCTACCCCGGGCGGTTGATGAATTGGTTGATCATGGGGCAGAACTATCACTTGGTTCATCACCTCTGGCCGTCGATTCCCTGGTTTGAATACAAACCCGCTTATGAGGCCACCAAACCGATCCTGGATGCGAAAGGTTCGCCGCAGCGGCTTGGCTTGTTTGAGAGCAAGGGCGATTTCACCAACTTCATCTACGACATTCTTCTGGGCGTGCGCAGCCACAAGCGCCGCCGCAGCAAGCTGAGGCCGATTGCTGGGCTGCTGCCCAGCTTCAAAGCGCGGCGTCATGTGGTGGCGCTGCTGCACCGCACCGCTGTTTCACCGAAGCGCTGATGCGTAGCCGGGCCCAAGCCCGGCTTTTTTGATGGCTCAGTCGGCCAGGATCTTCGGCACGCGGAAGAAGTCACCCTCGCGCTGGGGTGCTTCATCCAAGAGCTGTTCGCGCACCTCGGTCGGCACCACCACGTCGTCGCGGGTCACGTTCACCACTTCCACGGCACGGGTGGTGGGGGGAACCCCTTCGGTGTCTACGGCCTGGAGGTGATCCACGTAGTCGAGGATCCGCTCCAGCTGGGTGGTGTAGGTGGCGATCTTGTCGTCGGGCAGCTCGAGGCGGGCCAGCTTGGCCACCTTGCGGACGTCGTCGGCGCTGATGTTGCTCATGGGCAGAACCTAGCTGGAGGGCTCCTCGAGGAAGCGTTGCAGATCGGCCGTGAGGGCTGTAGCCGCCACATCCAAGAAGCGATGGCCGTGGTCGGCGGTGGCGAGCGATGGGTCAGAACCCATGCGGCCATCGGGGTGGCGGCGCCGGAAATCATCGGGGCCGTGGATCGGACCGGCCGGTGCTGGCTCCGGCAGAGGCCGCTGCTTGCTCTGCAGGGTTGGCTCCAGCGCCAGGGTGATCGCGATCTCGCTCGGTGTGGCGTGATGTCCTTCCTTGTCGCCGTAGAGCTCCCGCGCCAGCCCCATCGCTTCCGGCGCCATAAACCAGTTGGCCAGCTTGCAGCGCAGGTTGGCGGCGCTGGCCAGGCCGCGGCTGGCGGCGGTGCCATAGGCCTGGGCGAAGGCGGCCTTGGTGGTGGCGATGTTGCCGCCGTGGCCATTGATCACATAGATGCGCTCGAAGCCATGGCGGGCCAGGGAGAGCACCAGGTCGTGCATCACCGCCAGCAGCGTGGAGGGCTGGAGGCTCATCGTTCCGGCAAAGCCCAGGTGGTGTTCGGCCATGCCGAAGGCCTGGGCGGGGGTGACGAGCACACCGCTGCGGCGGCCCACTTCCAGGGCCACGGCTTCCGCGGTGAGGGCATCGGTACCGATGGCGCCGGTGGGGCCATGCTGCTCGGTGGACCCGAGCGGCACGATCACGCCCTTGCAGCGCTGCAGATAGGCCTCCACCTCCGGCCAGCTGCGCAGCTGCAGCCGGATCTCTTCAGCACTGGTGGCAACCACGACGGCAGATCAGCTCAGATCGGCTCAGTATCCCTAGGATCGAGCTCAGGTGGTTCCTGAGGGCACCCCATGCTGCAGCGCAAGCTTTACCGCTTCCAGTGCGAGCAACGGCCCATTTGGGTGTTTCTGCGCGATCAGCAGCGCTGGATCGAAGAAGCGCTGGTTGTTGAGCTGGAGGGCGATCTCGTCACCCTCCGCTATGACGCGGAAGACGACGACGAACTCCACAGCTGGGAGGAGTGCGTGCGCCTCGATTCGATCGGAGCGGTGAGCACGCGGCTGGCCTACTTCAGCCGCTCCGCTCTGCCGGAAGACATTGAAGTCACAGGCGATTGCCCTGAGTCTGAACAGCTACCGAGTCAGGGCTGAAAGTTGAAGGTGGCTTCAGCCCAGCTGTAAGGCAATCCAGAACAAAAACCACCAACACCACCAGTCCATCAAGCCGGGTTAGCCGGCCGCTGGTGGGTCTGACCAGAAACAGGATGAGCCCCAGCACACCATCTCCAGGGGGTCGAGGCCAAGGATCACATTGGTGTGGATCAACGTTCCGATGAGCAACGCCGCCTGCACCGCGATGCAGAGCGTCGACAGCGCCGAGCCATAGAGGGCGTTGAGCGAGCGCTAAACCTCCCCGAGTGAGGCGGCCTGCAAGGCATTGAGGGCTTCAGGCGCCAGCAACAGCAAGCCCACCAGAACCCCGCCCATCGAACTGGGTAGCCCTAGATCCGTGATGCTCGTTTCGATCAGCTGACCAATCGACTCCCTGATCAGCACAAGCAACAACAGCCCACCGGCCAGGAGGCTCATGGATGAGAGTGGGCTGAGACCGCGATCGGCTTCAGTGGCGCTGTTGTCCCGCTACTGGGCCTGTTCGGCGCTTTCAGTGAACAGGGTGCGGTAGGTGCCTGTTTGGTAGGTGAGAGGTACGGCATAGAGCCCAAGTGCCGCCACGCTCCACACCACATTCACTGGCATGGTGAAGTTCGCCTCGTTGGTGAGGTGGGCGAAGTTGGGGGTGATCTCCGCCATCACGCTGATGGCGGAGATCAGGCTCAGCTAGGTGGAGGAGCCACTCAGATTCATGTTCGTCAGCTCCTTCACGGAGCTCAGGGGCGCATCCAGCTAGCGTTCTGTCCTGTGCCGCCAGCAGGATCGAGATCCCCTTCACAGCGGTGAGGGCAATCATCAGCACCGCGAACATGGAATCCCGTGCCAGCGTGGGCTGCTGCTCGCCGGTGGTTATCGTGCTGGCAATCAAGGCCAGTTCCACCTCGATGGGCGAGGCCGTGAGGATCAAGGTGCCGTAGGGCTCGCCCAGTTTGAGCGCCAGTTCATCGGCGTGATGGGCGATGCGGGTTACGAGCAGCAGCACCACGCCGCTGAGCAGCGAAAGTCCCAGCAGCACCGGTGTTGCCGGTGGGTCAGTGAGCCAGGGAAGAACCGTGCTGAACCTCAGACCCGCCAGAACAAGTACGCCCCTGTAGCAGGGAGAGATGTGTGGACAGCACGGTCAGGGATCAGTGCGCGGTGCCGTTGCCGTCGTATTGGTCGGTGTCGTAGTAGCCGCCCTTCGTGCCGAAGAACAGCGTGGCAAGCACGAACAAGCCACTGCCACCGATCAGCACACTGGCGAGAGTGAATCCGTTTGAAAACATGGTGTTGATGGCTGATGCTCACATTCTGGGCACAGAAGCCTGCTTCTGGCAGGTGCTGCTCAGTCAATTTTACTGATCCGGGCCGAGAAGTTAATGAACGACTCAGTATTTGGCGGCACTAGCCCATCGGGATAGGGAGGCACAGTGTGAAATTCGTAGTAGCTCGGCTGGGGAGGATAAGTTCCGTAAAATAAATTTGAGTAACTAGCATCCTTGAGCTTAAATATTAATCCACTACTGGTGAGTTGGGCCTGATTTATGTCGAGGTTTTTGGCGCGTAAGCGATTGTCTCCCAGGTAGGGCGTGCCGGTTATGGGGTCGACGTTTCCAGGAATGCCTGTACCCGCTGGCAGCAGTTTGTCGATCTGAACACCGTCAACTTGGCCCTTGATGGATCGTACGCGATAGAAGCCGTTCTTATTGGCGTTTGCGCCTGTTACTAACTTTCCATGGCCAGAGGGAGTGTCTCCGTTGGTGCTTGTGTATTGCCAGACCCATTTGAGGCGAGCCATCAGCACTGGTTCCTGATTTGCGTCTTGATAAAGGTTTTCCTTCGCTGTTGCGACGGGTGCTGTCTTATTGTTGTGATTGTTGATGCTTGATGCTTGTTGACGATGCCTGTGGCTGTATCGAGCGGAAGAGTGTTCTCGTGGCCTTGGCATGCCATTGGATATGCCGTTGGATCGGAGGCATCGTTGGTGGCTGTCTTGCCATGTCGCAGCGCATCGTCGCAGCCATTCAACCTTCTCAAACAGCTTCTTTTGGCGTTGTCCTGGTCTGCAGCTCGCTGGTCAAATGCTCAGCCTTATGAGATTAGACCTGGTGTGTAGCTGTTGATACCTATGTCTATTCCCAGGTGGCAGCTGAAAGCAGCGGAGATTGAATGTTCTTCATCCTGCGGGTTTGGCTCACTTCGGCCTGCTCAGATGGCACTGATTTACTGCTTGCCTTGCAATGACTGTCCTTTTTCCCTGTGGCCACTGATTGCGGGACAGGTTTCATAGCCTTGTCTAGCCTGTGCGCCTGGCTTGTTCAACCAAGTATCCGTGGCCCAATCTATTCAGAGATCGATCGCTGCAGTGATGTGGCTGCTGATCGCCACACTGTTGGCCCCTAAAGCGATAGCAGTGCCGATGAGCTACGCAGGTAGTACCACTGTTGGGGCCGAATTTGATCCTCATTGGTCGACCTTCTGGTTCAGCCATGCGATGGATAGACGCCAAGGGTTGGGCTTTTCTGCCAACCTTTTGCCTGCTCAAAATGGAGTACATGCTGAGCAGGGTAATGAAGTCTTTCTGCTGCTCGACTACACGAAGTTATTGAAGCGTTGGAATATGCCACAGGCCCAGGCCAACGTTTGGTTGTTTGGCGGTTTGGGCGCTTACAGCGCGAGTGGTTCAAATGGTGGGAGCTACCACCATGGCTTCAAGGCCGCAGCCGAGGCCGCAGCCCTGCGTTTCGCCGCTCGACCTGGTATTCAGGTGGATCTGGAGACGACCCGGTTGCGCCTGGAGGGACGCGGATTGCTCTATCTTGCCGAGGGGGTGCAGCAGCCGCAGCTCAGTGCTACAGCAGGTGTTGCTCTGACGCCAGCTCGCTACGATGGCGTCCAGCCTTGGCTGGAATTTCAGGTGCGTGATATGCCTAATGTGGTTGATACTCTTGAGCTGATACCAAAGTTGCGGTTGCTCCACAAGCGTATCGTTTTGGATCTTGGCTATAGCAATCTTGGGAGCATGATGGGTGGTATTACTTATACCTTTTAGTCGCCCACTGGGTGTGGTCTTGGTCTGTTAGCGTTCGCCTGAGAATTCTCGTTGTTGACAGCTATTCGACGAATTGCTTTTGATTCCTTAGTGCTTCTGTTGCCGCGCATGCAATACAGGTCCTATAGGTCCTGTCGTTGATGACCTGGCTTCCCATGGCTTCTTGGTCTGGGGGAGCAAGGTGGTGCTGTCGGTTGTGGCTCGTGTTCATGTGCCCCCCCCGGTTTCAGGAAAGTTGTCACCCCTGTGATCAGTACACCCGGGGGCTTGAGGACATGAGCAATGCGTCGTTACAGCGAGGCCGTTAAAGCTGATGTGAGGAGGCGGATGAGTCCTCCGCACAGGCAGAGCGTGGCTCAGATCTCAGCAGAGCTGGGCATTCACATCGTCACCCTCTACAACTGGAGGAAGGCCTGGCGGTTGCAGGGAGAGGTGGTGCCGGCATCAGAGAAAGACCCTGATGGCTGGAGTGCTGCGGACAAGTTCACCGTTGTGCTCGAGACCGCTGGGCTGAACGCCACTGAACTCAGTGCCTACTGCCGTGAGCGGGGGCTCTATCCGGAGCAGGTGGAACGCTGGTGTCAAGCCGCCCAGGATGCCAACGAAAAGCCAGTGCTGACCTTGAAAGAGCAGAAGGAGCTGGAAAAGCTCCGTGCCCAGGACCAGCGGGAGATCAAGGCCCTCAAGAAAGAGCTGCAGCGCAAGGAGAAAGCCATGGCGGAGATGGCGGCCTTGCTGGTGCTGCGAAAAAAGTGGGAAGCCTTCTGCTCGGAGGACGCGGAAGGCTGACCAGCGCCGCTCACCGGCGCAAGGCGATCGAGCTGATCAGCGAAGCCCATACCGCTGGTGCAGGCTTGGGCAGCGCTTGCAGCGAGATCGGCATCTGCCTACGCACTCTCAAGCGCTGGCGGAAGGCCTTGCTCGGTGATGGCGATGGTCACGATCGCCGCAAAGGCAGCCCACGTCTTGTCTCGCACAAGCTGAGCGATGAGGAGCGCCAACGCATCCTGCTCACCTGCAACCAGGCGGAGTACGCCTCACTGCCGCCAGGGCAGATCGTGCCAGCACTGGCCGATCAGGGTCTGTACAACTCCTCCGGAGAAGACTGCGTCTACGGCTCGGAGAGCAGCTTTTACCGAGTACTCCATGCCCATGGCCAGGTTCACCGTCGCGGTCGTGCACGGCCACCACAGGAACCGCGTCCCGTTCCACGGCTCAGGGCCTCAGCAGCAAACCAGGTGTGGAGTTGGGACATCACCTATCTGCCCACCACCGTGCGCGGGATCTGGCTTTACCTCTACCTGGTGATCGACGTCTGGAGCCGAAAGGTCGTGGCCTGGGATGTAGATGAGAGTGAGGATCCAGCCATTGCAGCGGATCTGGTGAGTAGGGCTTGCCTGAGAGAACGGATCAGCAAAGGCAGGAAGCAACCCCTGGTTCTCCATGCTGACAACGGCAACGCCATGCGTGCGGCCACGCTGGAAAGCCGGCTGGAGGAACTGGGCGTCCTCAGATCCTTCTCCAGGCCACGGGTGTCGAATGACAACCCGTACTCGGAATCGCTGTTCAGAACGGTGAAGTATCGGCCTGATTACCCCCGCAAGCCATTTGCCTCCAAAGAGCAGGCTTGTCAGTGGGTGGCCGCGTTCGTCGATTGGTACAACCACCAACACCGCCACAGCGGCATCAAATTCGTGACGCCCCAGCAACGTCACAATGGCCAGGCTGTAGAGATCAGCCGCCATCGCAGTGTCGTCTACGAACGAGCCAGACAGCTCAATCCAAGGAGATGGTCACGATCAACCAGGTGCTGGCGTCAACCGGAGGTGGTTTGGATCAATCAGCCGCCAGATGAACTCAATGAACCAGAGCAGCTACCGTTGATGCAGGCCGCCTGAACGGCAGGCCAGGAGTGACACCTTTCCTGAAAGGCACCGCCCTGGGCCAGAGCGGATTTGCCCAGTTTTAAGGGGTGTCATCTGCAGGGTTTAAGGCTGGTCAAAAAACAATCTGGTCCTCATGGTGTGACTGGTGGCCTGCAACGTCTGTATAAAGAAGGCAACTGAATCAATTCAAGTCTGATGATTTCCGCGTGCCGCTTGATACCATCGCTTGCTGCGGTCGTTGTTGTTTGTTTTGAACTTCTGCAATCTTGCCCTGTATATGCCCATGATGGACATACGCATGCAGCAGTGGAGGTGAAGAAGCGTATAGCCAATCAGAGGGGTTTGAAAAGCGTTGGAAAGGTGAAGAAAGGGCGTGCTTCCGCAAGGCATAGGCATCACCAGTCTTGAATGCTGTCTGATTCAGGGCTCACCCTTTGAATGTACGTGTATGAGCTAATTTCATTCTAGGCCATGCGCTTTGTCTGGGTCTAATGCCCTCTGTCTTCTCTGGTGGATAGTGTTCTGCTCTATCGGTCAAGGTGTAATGACGGTAGTTGGGGAAGGTGGTTCTATGTTTTTATGTTCGGTTTGCGTCTGAATAGCGGGTTTAGTCTTTATTGAAGGCAATCCAGCATTCTTTCTGTAAAGCTGTTAATGTTTGGGAGGCGGATGTTGATGTCGGACCGGCCGTCGCCATCAAGGTCGACTTGGAGCAGGTTGTTTTCAAGCCTTATTTCTCCTGCTTCCCTGGAGAAACGGCCCTCATTGATGATCCTAAACTTTGTGTCATTGTTGCCATTGGTCTCGACCATCGCAAAGCTGAAGCAAAGTTTGTCGATTAAGGGGTCAAAGTCGTTTATCGTGTCAATACTCTTGGGGTCAGCCGTGAGATAGCGGAAGATGTCGCTGCCGAGTCCGCCGTGCATGCGATCGCTGCCGAGTCCGCCGACCAGGATGTCGTTGCCGCCGTGGCCCTTGATCAGGTCGTCGCTATCCCCGCCGATCAGCATGTCGCCGCCTTCGCTGCCATTGAGCCTGTCGCGTCCGCCTAGGCCATTCAGGAAGGCGCCGTGGTGTTTGGCGTCCATTTTGTTGTTCTCTTCCGTGCCCCACTTCAGTCCTTTGTAGGCCCGTAGCAGGGCTGCAGGCAGTGGCACGGGATCGGCAGGTGCTGCTTCTCCAGCATTTGCGGCTGCGCCAATAGTGGCCACCGCGGCGCCCACTGGTGCGGCTACCGGTGCAACAGCGGGAGCTTGATAGTGCGGAAATAGGAGCGGAGTTTCCTCGCGGGCCGCCGGAATTGGGCTTCCAGCCGTGTAGGTAGGGCCGTCTAAATTTGGATCAAAGTTGTACATCATCATTTGGTCTTCGTGCTGCAAGATATGGCAGTGGAAGACGAATGGCCCTTCGAATGTGCGGAACTTCATGTATATCCTTGCCGTGTCTTTGCCTGCTAGCAGTGTTGTATCGCTGTTCCACTGTTTTTCTGGAAGAAAACTGGCACTTGGGGCTATGCCGTTGATATCTTGCAGTTGATGGGATTCCAGGTGAATGTGGATTGGGTGCCACCAGCCTCCGCCGTCGTTAATGAGATTCCATTCCTCGGCTGCCCCAAACTTGATCGGGTTGTCGGATCGATGGTGGTCAAAGGTTTGTTGGTTAATGACCCATAACCCTCCAACGCGATTGAAGTGAAAGTTGCGAGTATTCGTGATTTCACTCGGTAGGATCGGTGTATGTGGTCGTAGCGAGTCGGACGGTTGAAGGTTGTAGATCGGCATCTGGGGCGTTGGCTCGCCCACCACAATCTTCAGGATCCGCTCTGAGAATGGGGCTAGTCCAGGCGGTACGGCGGCAGCGGTGCCGATCGTGTTGTTGGTTCCTTCCGGTCCGCGACCAGTGAGCTGCAGTGCGGTATTCACGAGGTAGAGCACCGTGCCTGGGGCATAGTTGCTGAAGTCCATCACCAGGTCTGCACGTTGCGCGGGGCCTAAGGTGAATTCATTCATCAGCAGCGGCTGAGGCAGGAGCCAGGTGTCGTTGCCGATCCTGAAATGAGTTTGTTTGATGCCGGCTTCGTCTTGAATGCTGAGGTGATAAAAGCGAGACTGGGCCCCATCTAAAAGGCGCAGTCTGTATTGTGTTGGCTGAACGGCCATGAATGGATAGCTTTGCCCGTTCACTAGATTTATATCGCCTAAATAGCCGTCTGTACTTAATCCAATGGGCCAGCCGTCATAGGCGATGGATCCGTCCGCATTAAAGCGGCGATCCGATAGGGCTAGCGGAATATCGTAGGGAGAATTGAACGAAAGGAACTCGTCCTCATTCCACTCATTCGTGCTGCGCCACCATCCCGGCAGAATCTTGCGGCGAATCAGATCGAGTTCTATGTCGTCAAAGGACAGCCAGAAGCCAGCCATCCCTTTCGCCACGTGCCAATCGGTGAGATCCATCCCGTGGTCGTGGTACCACATTGTGGAAGGAGATTCGCCGAAGTCTGGTTTGCCGTCATTCCCCATGGGAATGGTGTTGGCATAGTAATAATCTCGGTAATTACCGGGGTTGATGACCCAGCTTGGATAGCCATCGGCGTGTGCTGTGCCGTGGTTTCCGTGGAGATGGACCGACTCACGGTTGTTTAAGTTGACCAAATCCATCCAAGGCTCGTGGGGGAGCTCGTTCCAATGCCTTACGACAACAGACTGTCCGACCTTTGTTTTAAAGGTGCTGCCGGGATAGGTGCCGTTGTATCCAAAGATTTCGGCTGCTCCTACGTTGGGATCTGGTGAATCCACCAGTTTTTGCGTCGCAGCCGTTGCATTCATGGAGTACCACCAGGTTTCAGCTAGGCCTGTCTCCGGATTGGTCACTTGGAAATACGGCGTATTCGTTCCGGCAATATCACGCTTCCAGAATTCCTTGGCTGTACCGTGGTATTTAATCTGGTTAGGGTCTTCAAGCTTGCCGCGTCTAATCTTGCCGCCGGGTTTGCTTGGCTGGGGTGCCACTTCACCGTTGGGACCCCAGGGGTCGTCGATCCCGATCTTTTCCGGCAGGATCAGCCTGGGTACTGGAAGCGGCGATTTCCATTTTTCTACTGGAAATGGGCTGATCTGAGGTTGGAAGATTTCTGTTGTGACTGGAACGGCTATTGCTGTCGTTGCCCCGGGCCCAGCGCCGACTGGCAACGATTTGGGGGTTGTGCTTGGTTGCGGATTCACGCCCGGGTTGCTTGTCCCAGGGTTTCCCCCTTGCGAACCTGAGCCAGAACTTAAAGGACCGCCGCTTGTTGCGCTTGGCCTAACGCTCTCTGGTGGGAGGGTTTCCGGTATTTGCAGGCTTGGGGGCTGTGGTGCAACGACCGAGGTGTGGTTATGGTGCAGATGATGGTTTCTAGGCTTCGTATTTGTTTTTTCACGTTTATTCTTACGCTTGTTGCCAAGACGTTTGCCGGCATTCCGTCGCAGTGAGAGACTCTCGAGCTCGCTAAGAGCACCCTCATACAGATCGTGAGTCTCTTGGGAATCAGCGGGCGTCACGGGCTTTTGAGACTTGACTTAATCCATATGTACGCGTAGGTCAGTTGACTTGGGCGCGATTCCACAAATGGTCGGATGAGCATGTGTGTGTTGGCTGCTTGGCGACGATGCGCATTTGTGGTGCGGGGTGTCAGTCCTTCTCGGTCGCCCAAGCTGAGTGCCAGGTCTTCAGAATGGCTTTCTGGACGATGGAATCCCAGTCTTCGTTCTTCGCAACCCAGGTTTGCTCTGGGCTGCATCGCCTGCTGCGAAGCATGGTGTGCGTGGCGACCAGCGTTGGTCTTTCGGCTGTTTTGGCGAGCTCTCCCGCTTGGAGCGGCAATAGCGCCACAAGGATCGAGATTGCAATCAATGGCATGGTGTGCTCGTTCTGTGCCCAGGGCATTGAGAATCGACTGAAAACTTTGCCAGGAGCCGCAGCCATTCATGTCGACCTCCAGAATCGTCTTGTGACACTGCAGATCAAGTCCGGTACTGTCGTCAGCGACGAACGCTTGCGTACATTGATTCGTGACGCCGGTTATGACGTCCGCCGAATTGAGCGCATCAGCATGTATCCCTGAGTTATGGGCTTCTTCTTTCGTGCTCTGGTGGGCCCTCGTCGCACGGCGGCCTTGAGCCTTGTGTTTTGTTCAGGAACCCTTATTTGTTGTGCTTTGCCCGCTCTGCTTGTGCTCTTAGGTGCAGGTTCTGTGCTGGCAACATTGCTTAGCTGGGCCCCTGGAGTAGTGCTGCTCTCTGAACATAAAGACGTGGTTTTCTTGCTCGCGGTTTTCGCATTGATCGCCGCTGGTTGGTCTCTGATTCGAAGTTCTAGTTTGCCATGTTCAACAGATCCTCGCTCGGCTCAACGCTGCCGCCGCCGAATACGTCAAGCCCGCTGGCTCTACCTGCTTTCATGCGTGGCGTTTGTTGTTGGTAGTACTGCTACTTATTTGCCGCTCTTATTTGGCCAATAGTTGTGTGCCCTTAACACGTACCTTCTTTGCTCGCCCAGCCAATGTCGTGGCCCCTGAGCTCGTTGGCTGCCTTCTGGTGAAACGCCAATCATCAGGAGTGCTGCTCTGGGGAGTCATTGTCGAAACGGAGGCGTATTCACAGGAGGAGCCCGCTTGTCATGGCTATCGCCACCGCTCCCCAAGCAATGAAACGCTCTTCGGACCACCTGGGCATTTCTATGTGTCTTTGAGCTATGGCATTCACCACTGTGTGAATGTCACGACTCATCAAGCTGATTGGGCCAGCGGTGTGTTGCTGCGATCCGTGGCCCTCCCTGATCAGCCCGAGCGCGTAGCGGCTGGACCTGCGTTGTTGGCTCGACGTTTCGGTTTGGAACGCTGCCATGACGGGCTACTCGTTTGTCCCAGCGCAGGCTTGTGGCTGGAACCCAGACCCACTGCCTTGGCTAGCTCGCCAATGGCTACTCTCGTGCAGACAACCCGTATCGGGATTTCCCAGGCACAGCAGCTCCCCTGGCGTTGGTATCTGCGCGCTAGTCGTTGTGTCAGCCGGCGGGCTCGAGGCGATCGAACGCCTGCGGCAGCGGGGGCGTTCAACGTGGCCGCGCTGCCGATCGGCTTCTAGCCTGATATTGCCTCTCGCATCCCACCTTGAGCGACTGGACCCACCGCCATGTGTTGGATCTGGCGGCCTTCTCGCTCGATGATTACGCCACGGTTCTGGAGTTGGCCCAGCGCTTTCGCGTGATGCCGAGTTCCGGTGCCCGCAAGCTGCCGGCGCTGCAGGGCCGCCTGGTTACCACCCTGTTTTTTGAGCCCAGCACCCGTACCCGCAGCAGCTTTGAACTGGCGGCCAAGCGGTTGTCGGCGGATGTGCAGAGCTTTTCGCCGTCGTCGAGCTCGCTGAGCAAAGGCGAAAGCTTGCTCGACACGGTGCGCACTTATGTGGCCATGGGTGCCGATCTGCTGGTGGTGCGTCACCGCTGCACCGGCGTGCCCGCTGCTCTGGCTCGCGATCTCGATACCAGCGGTGATCGGGTGGCTGTGCTAAACGGCGGCGATGGTCTGCACAGCCACCCAAGCCAGGGGCTGCTCGATCTGTTCACCCTGGCGCGCCATTTCGCTCCCGAGGCCCCCACGCCGGAGGCCCTGCGCGGCCGGCGCATCGCGATCGTTGGCGACGTTCTTCATTCCCGCGTTGCACGCTCCAACCTCTGGGCGCTCACGGCCTGCGGAGCGGAGGTGGTGCTCTGCGGGCCGCCCACGCTGTTGCCTGAGGCCTTTGAGCAGTTCGCGGCAGCGCCACCCCCCGGCCAGGCGGTGGACCCAGTGAGCAACCGTTCGGCCATCCGCGTGGAGCGCGATCTGAATCGCGCGCTCGATGGTGCCGATGCGGTGATGACCCTGCGGCTGCAGCAGGAGCGCATGAACCAGAACCTGCTCACCAGCCTGGAGAGCTACCACCGGGCCTATGGCATCACCCATGAGCGCTTGCAGAGGTGCGCTCCTGGCGTGCCCGTGCTGCATCCAGGCCCGGTGAACCGAGGTGTGGAGATGAGCGGTGCGCTGCTCGACGATTTGCAGCGCTCGCTGGTGGAACAGCAGGTGACCAACGGCATCGCCGTGCGCATGGCCTTGCTGTATCTGATGGCGGCTAGCTGAGGCAGGCTCTGGCCTTCAGAGCAGCTTGAAGCCCTCGAGCAGTAGCCCGTAGCAAAAACCGATGCGCGTCATATCGAGCAGTTGTAGGCCCAACCGGTCGCCCGGGAGGCGCAATAGCGGTTTGCGGGCGCGGATGGCGATTTCGATCAGCACCACGCAGATCAGTGCTGCCGGGGGATCGAGGAACGCCCGCGCGCCAATGATCGTGCTCACCGCGTTGCCGAGAAAAAACGTGCTCAGCAGCACGATCAGCAGCAAGGAAAGCCGCCGCCAAGGGTTGCGGGCCCACTGCTCCAGCCTGGGCCAGGCTCCACCAAGGCTCTGCTGAAGCCGGGTGCGCTGCAGTGGGCGGGAGCTGCTCAATCAGCGCTCAGCCGTCGGAATCCTTCTTGCGGGAGCCTTTGCCCTCCAGCAGTTCGAGCAAGGCTTCCATCTGGGCCATCACACCGCGCACCTCACCGGCTTCCGGCAGCAGGCCGTCGTCCATCACACCCTGGTGCATCTCGCGCAGTTCCTGGCGGATGTAGCGCAGGTGACTCACCACCTGCTCGCGCTTCGACTGCGACATGCGTTCGACTGGGGATGGACGTGTGTGTCCCTTTTACCGCATCGCCCTGTAGCAGAGACCGGGCCGTGGTCAGCCTGGCGAACCCCACAGCCGTTACAGATCGATCGCCGGGGACCTATTTCTGGCCGAATTGAGCCTTGGCCTGTTCGTAAAATGGAAGCTCGATGGTGCTGCAGCCGGCTTCTGCAGCCAGAGCCTCGATGCGTTTGCGCACCGCTGGTCGCACAAAGAAGGGGATCTCTTTCAGTTTCGCCTCTGCTTCTGCGCTCCAGTTCATGGTCCGCTTTTGTGTGATTGAACATAAGAGGAAAGGCTAGTCCATGTCAGGACTATGGGTTGTCCCCTTGATGAAGCTGGTCTTGCGGCAATGCTTGGACATATGGATGCTCATTGACGCTGTTGTGCTTGGAGACCCTTAGATCCACTGAGCCTGTCTAGAAAGGAAAGGTTGGCGAGACAAGTATCCCAATCTGGCTTCCTGGCAGATGTCTCTCTGCTGGAGAGTCGTCCAACTTTCCTCGTAGGGGTTCAGAATGGAGCAATCATCGAAGCAGACATTTAGGCTTGTTGAGGGCTTGATCCGTGGAGGCGGCTCCTTTGAGGGCCTGGGACTTGAAGTTTTTGCCATCATCGGTGGCAAAAGTAAGCGTATTGGTAGTGTGGAAGTCGATGAGAATGGTCGCTACCAGCTGAAGGTTGACAAGAAATACAGGGCCTATAAGGGGGATTTGAGCATTCGCCTGATAGACGCCAATGGTGAGGCTTTTAATTACAAAGACTCTCAAGGTTTTAGCGTCGACCTGTTGAGCGATCTGAGCCAAGCTGCTCGTGTGTCTAGGCGGGTGCAGGCCAACTTCACGGTGCCCCAAGCCGTGCTAGTCGCCCCCGCGCCAGCCGCGAAGTTGGTAGTCGATTCCGCCCCTGCTCAAGCTCCGGCATCATCTCTTGCTCCTGGTGGCGGCACCGTCGCCGTTCGCTCGGGTCCTACAACCACCGCTGCTGTTGCCAGTGTTCTCGATGACGCTGGTGTCATCACCGGTCGGGTGCCATCGCTTGGTGTCACCGATGACACATCTCTCCGCGTCGTAGGTGGTTTGGGTGGTCTGCTGGAGGGTGCCGCCCTAGGTGTTGGCGAATCTGTTCATATTTACGACGGTGCCACTGATCTTGGAGTCGCCACCGTGACGGTGGTTCCGGGTGGTCAAAGCCAATGGGTCTTTGATGACCCGCGGGTTTTGCTGCATGGCCAGATCGTGAGTTACACAGCTCGTGTGATGGGAGCAAACGGTGAGCTCTCCGAGCCTGGTCGGGCTTATTCCGTGAGCATTGATACAGCGGCACCCACTGTTCAGATCCTCACCGATACTCCCTCCCTGGGGCTGGGTGAAACAACCCTGGTGGGGTTTGAGCTTTCTGAGCCTTCTACTAGCTTCACTGCAGCCAGTGTGACCGTGGCAGGTGGAACACTTTCCAATTTTACGGGTTCAGGCAGTAGCTACAAGGCCACGTTCACGTCCGATGGAACCGGCCTGGCCAGCATCGCTGTGGGCTCAGGAGCCTTTCGCGATCTGAGCGGAATTTTTAATACGGCTTCCGCCGATCGCTCCTTTGGGGCTCCAGCCCCTGAACTTGTTATTTTGATCGATGGCGAGGTCGCATTCCGAGATGCCAATAAGAATGGACTTCTGGATAACGGGGAGGACAGCGTCACCCTTGCTGATCCAACCAGTTTCACTAATTGGCTCACCAGTATCGGTGCCAGCTTTTCTGCGCAGGCCAGCGAGGTGCGCTTCACGGGAGTGCCGGCCTTCTCAGTTGATCTCACTGGCTTTGATGTTGACGACCGCATTGTTGTTGACATGAGCCGTAAGCCTTGGGCAGGTGTCAACGTCCTTTCTGAGCCTCAGGTGCTTCGGGTAATGCCTCATACCCCGTTGGGGCTGGCGGCCATCACCGTTACTGCAACCGTTACGGCGGCTAGGCCAACGGGTTGGAATCGCTTTAGCTCTGCCACGGCATCCGGAAAGTCTGTGGGCCTTGAGCTGTGGCAACGCCCCGCCACCTCACTCGCGACGGCCCCCGGTCATGCCAATCGCTTGTTTATTGGAAAAGTTGGCCATAACACCACTAATGGAGACCTTGTGTTTTCGGCTGGTCTTGCGGCCAGTACCCGCCGCGTGGTGCGCAATGGCGTCACAGGTCGGGGGTCTTCTGGCGTGATGGCTGTGCTTGGAGCCAACCCAAGCATTAGTTACATCCTGCCCACTTTTGTTTGATTCGCCCGGCAATCTTCTGGCTGGCTAATTACGCCCAGGCTGAGTTCTCTTTCCCGGTTGATGATCATGGAAGCGCCATCAGTAAATGCCATTGATCAGGCTTGGGAGCTCTGTGTTGCTAATCAGGAGCAACAGGCTCTGCTTAGCCTCGAAGGTAATCTGCCTCAAGAGCATAGGTGCACTGATCTGGAGGCTGCCAAGATCGCAGTTATCCTGATTCGTGCAGGCGAAGTCGCATCGGCCTGGGTCTATCTGGATCGCGACTGGCGAGCTGCCGAGCCCTTTGCTGCAGGACTCGCTGGAGCGATGGGTCTGGCGCTGGGGATGCCTCAATGGTCGGAGCCTTTGTTGCGTCAGGCCTGTACCGCTCATCAGGTGGATTCAAGTCATTGGATCAATCTTGGTCGGTGTCTGATTCACCTCGATCAGGCGCACGCTGCTGCTGATTTGCTCGAACAGCTCGATACCTCGAGCATGACCCCCGAGCGCGCTGATCAATGGTTGCTGTGTCTGGTTGAGGCTCTGATTGCTGCTGGACAGGCCGAGAAGGCTTTGGCGCTGCTTCCCGCAAACCTTGATGCCCCTCAAGCATGCGCCATCCGGGCTCGCGTGCTTGCCTACCTCGGCCGCCATGATCAGGCCTTTGAAGAGCTCAGGCTGGGTCTGCGGGATTGTCCGCATCAGCTCGAGCTTCTTGTGGCGACAGCTGATCTGGCCGAAGCGCTTGGGCGTACCCAGGTGAGCACAGCTGCCCTGCAAGCGGCTGTGAAGGCTGAACCGGAGAGGCTTGAATTCTGGATTCGACTCGTGCATTCGTGTTGCACGAGTCGCCTCGAATCAGAGGCAGAAGTAGCTCTGGCAGAGGTCAAAGCCCTTGTGGAAGGCCGGTCGGCGGCCGTGCGGGCAACAGCCCTCGCCGCAGAGGCGCACGTGGCCAGTATGCGCGGCTGCCTCGCTGAAGCCGAATCTTTTTATCAGAACGCTCTGACCATGAACCCCTTACTGCTGAACGCTCTCAGCGGTTTGGGCAACCTCTATCTGCAACTCGGTCGGATCGAGGAGGCAATTAAGAAGTTTGAGGCGATCTGCACGATCGCACCACTTTGCGGCTGGACCCACATGATTCAGGCGCATCAGACGCTCCAGAATCCTGAAGTGGTGGAGCTGTTGGAGCTGGCTGCCCAACGTCCCAGCCTTGAGGGCCCGATCAACAGCGGCTTGCTCTTCTGTCTTGCGGCTCACTACGACAAGTCGCGTGAGGCCCAGAAAGCTTTCGCGGCCGCCCTTCAGGCCAATGAGGCCAGCAAGGCAGCAATCGTCTATAGCCCGGTCAACCATCGCCGGCAGGTGGAGGCGGTTATCCGGCAATTCACTCCCGCCTTTTTTGAACAGCGTTCGGGCTGGGGTTCTAGCTCCCAGGTGCCGGTATTCATCGTGGGTATGCCTCGTTCTGGCACTACCCTGACGGAGCAGATCCTGGCCAGCCACCCCAAAGTGTTTGGTGCTGGAGAGCTAGGGCAAATTCCTGAACTTATTGCTCGCATGGAGCAATGGGAGCGCAAGCTTGGTAGCCCATTGCGCTACCCCCTTTGCGTTAATGAACTGGATCGCGCAAGCACCCAACTCTATGCTGAGCAATTGCTTGAATCTCTTCGGGCGTTGGCTCCAGATGGTTCAACATATATCACTGACAAGCTGCCTCATAATTTTGAAAATATTGGGTTAGTGCGTTTGCTTTTCCCTCGTTGTAAGATTATTCATGTGCGGCGTCATCCGCTAGATGTGGCTACGTCTAACTTTTTCACTGACTATGCCGCCAAGCAAGGCGGCATGGGTTTCGCCTACGACTTGCAGTGGATAGGTGAGCAGCTTCAGGACGAGCGTCGCCTTCGTGATCATTGGCAATCTGTGTTTCCTGTTGACATTCTTGATGTCAACTATGAAGACTTGATTGCTCATCCTGCTCGTGAGGTTCGGCGGCTTCTCGATTACCTAGATCTCGAATGGGATGAGTCCATTATGGCGTTTCAGGAGTTGAATCGGCCTGTGAAGACAGCGTCTGTATGGCAGGTGCGCCAACCCATCTATTCCACATCGAAGGGGCGTTGGAGACGCTATGAAGATCAATTGCAGCCGCTCGCGGCGATGCTGGAGTCCCCGTTGCCTGAGATGCCAGGTGATGGCTCCCTTCCCCTGCCTCCGCCAGGAAGCTTTCACGCTGGGATGAGATGTCTGCGTAAGGGGCAGCCTGCTCGCGCTGAACGGCACTTCTCTGCGCTCTTATCCCATTACCCCAATCATGCTGCAGCCGAGCACTTCCGAGGTGTCGCCTTGCTAGATCTCGGCAGACCTCAAGAAGCGGTCTTGATGATGGAGCGCTCGGTGCGGAAGTGCCCGGAACACGTTCCGTGGAGGGCGAACTTAGCGACTGCCAAGGCGGTAGCTAACGCTGTCGCAGCCATGTAGTCCGTTTGCTGTGATGGAGAATAGGGGACTCGAACCCCTGACCTCTGCGGTGCGATCGCAGCGCTCTACCAGCTGAGCTAATTCCCCTCTGGACTCGTTCAACGAGAACCTGACGAGAACTTATCAGCCTTTTCTGGTGCTGCTGCAGCCGACCCTTTCCTGCCTGCCAAACGATGAGTCAGCCTGAAGCGATCACGCCTGCACTTTTGGCTGGGCTAACTGAGGCGTCGGTTGCTGAGCTGGCTCGGCGTCTCGAGGAGGACGACTACCCCAGCCCCTTTGCGGGGCTGCAGGACTGGCACCTACTGCGCGCCGTGGCGATCCATCGCCCTGAGCTGGCCCGGCCCTACGTGCATCTGGTGGATCAGGAACCCTTCGATGAAGACTGAGCAGCCGGCGCCGGCTGCTGCCTTGGATCCACTGGCGGGCAGCCGCATCCTGGTGGGCATCAGCGGCAGCATCGCGGCGGTGAAGCTGCCGCTGCTGGTGAGCGCCCTGGCGAAACGCGGCGCTCACGTGCGCTGCGTGCTCACACCCAGTGCGGCCCAACTGGTGAGCCCGGTGGCGCTGGCCAGCCTCAGCCGTGAGCGTTGCTATCTCGACGCCGACCAATGGAGCCACACCGCTCCGCGGCCGCTGCACGTGGAGTTGGCGGAATGGGCGGAACTGGTGCTCCTGGCGCCGCTGAGTGCCACCACCCTGGGGCGCTGGGTGCATGGCCTTGGCGACACACTCCTGGCCTCCACGTTGCTGGCCACCGAGGCGCCGGTGCTGGCCGCCGCCGCGATGAACACGGCGATGTGGGGTGCACCCGGTGTGCGGGCCAATTGGGAGCAGTTGCAGGCGTTTGAGCGTGTGTTGCCCTTGGGCCCGGCGGAGGGGTTGCTGGCCTGTGATCGCCAGGGCTCAGGGCGGATGGCGGAGCCGGAGCTGTTGCTGTTGGCGCTGGAAAGCCTCGCCAGCTGGGGGTGGCGGCGCGATTGGCAGGGCCGCCGTTTGCTGGTGAGTGCGGGCCCGACCCGCGAATGGCTCGATCCAGCCCGCTGCATCACCAATCCCAGTACGGGCCGGATGGGGGTGCTGCTGGCTCAGGCGGCCCGCTTGCGTGGCGCGCAGGTGGATCTGGTGCATGGGCCGCTGCAGCTCGATCCCGCCTGGCTGGAGGGACTCAACCAACACCCGATCGACACTGGCGCTGAGCTGCAGCAGCTGTTGCAGAAGCTGCAGCCGCAGATGGATGCCATCGCCATGGCTGCGGCCGTGGCGGATCATCGGCCGTCCGTCACCCTCAGCCACAAACCCGAGAAGTCGGCCTCCATGGCGGCAGCTTGGGAGCCGGTGCCCGATCTGTTGATGGAGTTGGTGAGCCGCCGGCCTGCCGGCCAGCGCATCCTTGGTTTCGCCGCCCAAAGCGGCGATGTGTTGTCACAGGCGCAGGCGAAACTCGCGCGCAAGGGTTGCGATCTCCTCTTTGCCAATCCGATCGATCAGGCCGATGCCGGCTTTGCCAGCGCCACCAATCAGGGTTGGTTGCTCGGGCCCGGTGAGGCGGTGGAACGGTTGGAGCCGATGGGCAAGTTGCCTCTCGCCCACCGTCTCCTCACAGCTCTTGGCGGTTCGATCTAGGCGGCCAGAGCTGAGCCGGCTTCACCGTTCTGCAGCAGATCCATAAATGTGCGCAGCTGCAGCCTGGGGATGTAGGGCCAGCCGCCGCTCTTTTCCATGCCCTGCAGGAGATTGAACAGGGCACCGCGGTCGGCCGGCAGGCTGGCGCGGAAGGGGCCGTCCTGAATGGAGCGGTGCAGTTCCTCGAGGCGGCGTAGCAGCAACAGCAGCGCCTCAGGCTCGCCATCCACCTCATCCGCCAGGGCCTGGAGGCTCATCAGCTCGGCGCTGAGCCGCGCTTCCCAGTCGCCTGCCGCAAGGCTGCGGGTGGAATCAGTGGTGCTGCCGTCGTTCATTCGGTCTGGATCCGCGGCTCTCGCATACAGGTTGTTGAGAGCCGCGACATGGTACGCGGAATGGGCTTTTTGCACCGGTAGTATCCGCAGCGGGCGCACCCCATCCAGAGGTTTTCCCCTGTCAGACCGGCTTCTCCCCATGCGTTTCCGTCCTCTGCTGGCCCTTGTGCTGGCGCTCTGTCTCACCCTCGTGACCGCCTGCAGTGGCGGCGCTAAGGCTGTTGATCGGGCCAACCTCACCTACGACGACATCCACAACACCGGTCTGGCCAACGACTGCCCGACCCTGCCGGATTCGGCCCGTGGTTCGATCAGCCTGGATGCGGGTACGAAGTACCAGCTGCGTGAGATCTGCATGCACCCCTCTGAGGTGTATGTGAAGGGCGAGCCCGCCAACAAGCGCCAAGAAGCGCAGTTTGTGGAGTCGAAGATCCTCACCCGTTTCACCACCAGCCTTGATCAGGTGTATGGCGATCTGGCGGTGACCGGCAACGGCATCAACTTCCAGGAGCAGGGCGGGATCGACTTCCAGATCGTGACCGTGCTGCTGCCTGGAGGCGAAGAAGTGCCCTTCACCTTCTCCAGCAAGGAGCTGAATGCCACCGCTGATGGCGCCGCCATCACCACCAGCACCGATCTGAACGGCACCTACCGCGTGCCCAGCTACCGCACCTCCAACTTCCTCGATCCCAAAGGCCGCGCTCTCACCACTGGTGTGCAGTACGCCCAGGGTCTGGTGGCTCTCAACGGCCAGGACGACGAACTGGCCCGTGAGAACGCCAAGCGCTACATCGATGGCACTGGTGAGATGAACCTCTCCATCACCAAGGTGGATGCCTCCACCGGTGAATTCGCCGGCGTGTTCACCGCTGTGCAGCCCTCCGACACCGACATGGGCAGCCATGACCCCGTGGACGTGAAGATCACCGGCCAGCTCTACGGCCGCCTGGAGAAGGCCTGATTCGCGCCTTGAGCACCGTCTGATCTCAAGGGGCCTCAGGGCCCCTTTTTTTGTGCCTGCCCTCGGCTGGAGTTTCGCCTCCGGCGCGCTCTGGGAGAATCGCCCGCAACGCTGAATCTCCCGCCGCCATGACGAGCACCGTCGCCTCCTCCAAAGGCCTGATTGCACCCCATGGCGGCAGCCTGGTGGATCTGCGGGTGCCGGCGGAGCAGCGCGAAGCGGTAAAGGCCGGTGTGGATCACGTGGTGGAGTGCTCCGATCGCAACGCCTGCGATGTGGAGCTGCTGATGGTGGGTGGCTTCTCCCCCCTTCGCGGCTTCATGCACCAGGAGGACTACCAGTCGGTGGTGGAGAGCAACCGCACCACCAGCGGCCTGCTGTTCGGCCTGCCGATCGTGATGGACACCCAGCGCGATGACATCGCGGTGGGCCACAAGCTGCTGCTCACCTACCGCGGCCAGGAGCTGGCGGTGATGACCGTGGAGAGCAAGTGGGAGCCCGATAAGGCCCGCGAGGCTGTGGGTTGCTACGGCACCTCTTCGCTCGAGCACCCCGCCGTGAAGATGATCGCCACCGAGCGCGGTCGCTTCTACCTCGGCGGCTCCATTCAGGGTCTGGAGCTGCCCAACCGGGTTTTCCCCTGCAAGACCCCGGCTGAGGTGCGCGCCACCCTGCCCGAGGGGCAGGACGTGGTGGCCTTCCAGTGCCGCAACCCCATTCACCGCGCCCACTACGAGCTGTTCACCCGCGCCCTTGACGCCAGCAACGTGAGCGATCAGGGCGTGGTGCTGGTGCACCCCACCTGCGGTCCCACCCAGGACGACGACATTTCCGGTGAGGTGCGCTTCCAGACCTACGAGCGCCTGGCCGCCGAGGTGAACAACCCCCGCATCCGTTGGGCCTACCTGCCCTACTCCATGCACATGGCTGGCCCGCGCGAGGCACTGCAGCACATGATCATCCGTAAGAACTACGGCTGCACCCACTTCATCATCGGCCGCGACATGGCGGGCTGTAAGTCGTCGATCAGTGGCGACGACTTCTACGGCCCCTACCAGGCGCAGGATTTCGCCCGCGACAACGCCCCTGAGCTCGGCATGGAAACCGTGCCGTCGCTCAACCTCGTCTACACCGAGGAGGAGGGCTATGTGACCGCCGAGCACGCCGATGCCCGGGGCCTGCACGTGAAGAAGCTCAGCGGCACCCAGTTCCGCAAGATGCTGCGCAGCGGCGAGGAGATCCCGGAGTGGTTCGCCTTCCGTAGCGTGGTCGAGGTTCTGCGAGCCGCCGCCTGAGAGCGGTTAACATTCCTTAATCACAGCGGAGATCCAAGTGAAGAAGCGCTGGCGTAATGCGGGCCTCTACGTGCTCCTGGCCGTGGTGGTGATCGCCGTGGGTACGGCCTTCCTCGACCGCCCCGATCCGGCCAATGCGCCGCGCACGCTTCGCTACAGCGATTTCGTGGAGGCCGTCGAGGGCAATGAGGTGTCGCGGGTGCTGATCGCGCCTGATCGCGGCACCGCTCAGGTGGTGGAAAACAACGGCCAGCGCGCCGTGGTGAACCTCGCCCCCGACAAAGACCTGCTCAAGCTGCTGGAAGACCACAAGGTCGACATTGCCGTTGAGCCCTCCCGTCAGGCCCAGCCCTGGCAGCAGGCGATCGGCTCGTTGATCTTCCCCCTGCTTTTGCTGGGTGGTTTGTTCTTCCTGCTGCGCCGCGCCCAGGGCGGCGGCGGCAACCCTGCGATGAACTTCGGCAAGAGCAAAGCGCGGGTGCAGATGGAGCCCCAAACCCAGGTCACCTTTGGTGATGTGGCCGGTATTGAGGGCGCCAAGCTCGAGCTCACCGAAGTCGTTGACTTCCTCAAGAACCCCGATCGCTTCACCGCCGTTGGCGCGAAGATTCCCAAGGGCGTTCTGCTGGTGGGTCCTCCGGGTACCGGTAAAACCCTGCTCGCCAAGGCCGTAGCCGGAGAAGCGGGCGTGCCGTTCTTCTCGATCTCTGGTTCGGAGTTCGTGGAGATGTTCGTGGGCGTCGGCGCCAGCCGCGTGCGCGACTTGTTCGAACAGGCCAAGAAGAACGCTCCCTGCATCGTCTTCATCGACGAAATCGATGCAGTGGGCCGTCAGCGTGGCGCTGGTCTCGGCGGCGGTAACGACGAGCGCGAGCAGACCCTCAACCAGCTGCTCACCGAGATGGACGGCTTCGAGGGCAACACCGGCATCATCATCGTGGCGGCTACCAACCGCCCCGACGTGTTGGATGCGGCACTGATGCGTCCCGGCCGTTTTGACCGCCAGGTGGTGGTGGATCGCCCGGATTACGCCGGTCGTCTCCAGATCCTCGGCGTGCACGCCCGCGGCAAGACCCTCGCCAAAGACGTCGACCTCGACAAGATCGCCCGCCGTACCCCCGGGTACACCGGCGCTGATCTCGCCAACCTGCTCAATGAGGCAGCCATCCTTGCGGCTCGCCGTGAGCTCACCGAAATCTCGATGGATGAGGTGAACGACGCGATCGAGCGCGTGATGGCGGGTCCGGAGAAGAAAGACCGCGTGATGAGCGAGAAGCGCAAGCGCCTCGTGGCGTATCACGAGGCCGGTCACGCCCTGGTGGGTGCGCTGATGCCCGACTACGACCCGGTGCAGAAGATCTCGATCATTCCCCGCGGCAATGCCGGCGGCCTCACATTCTTCACCCCCAGTGAAGAGCGGATGGAATCGGGCCTGTATTCCCGTGCCTATCTCCAAAACCAGATGGCCGTTGCCCTCGGCGGTCGCGTGGCTGAGGAGATCGTCTACGGCGAAGACGAAGTCACCACCGGTGCCAGCAACGACCTGCAGCAGGTGGCCCGTGTGGCCCGCCAGATGGTCACCCGCTTCGGCATGAGCGATCGCCTTGGCCCTGTGGCCCTCGGCCGCAGCCAGGGCGGCATGTTCCTGGGCCGCGACATCGCTGCTGAGCGCGACTTCTCGGAAGACACCGCTGCCGCCATCGACGAAGAGGTGAGCCAACTGGTGGCTGAGGCCTACAAGCGCGCCACCGCCGTGCTCAACGGCAACCGCAAGGTGCTCGATGAGCTGGCCGAGATGCTGGTGGAGCGCGAAACCGTGGACGCGGAGGACCTGCAGGAGCTGCTGATCCGCAGCGATGTGCGGGTGGCTGAGTACGTCTGATCCGTCCTGCTTGATCAGCGGCCTACGCCGCCAGCCTGTGCTGGCGGTGCTGAGGCCTTCCTCCCTTCACCAGGCCCGCCTGCAGCTCGAGCAGCTGCACCAGGCGGGCCTTTGCCATGCAGAGCTGGTGGTGGAGCCCACGAGCGCGTGGGTTTCCATGGCCCAGGAGCTGGTGGCTGAGTTCCCTGCGCTGCGGCTTGGGGCGGCTTCGGTGCGCTCTGCAGCGGGCCTGGAAGCCGCCTTGGCGGCGGGGCTTGGCTACGCGGTGTCGCCGATCCTTGATCGCGCCCTGCTGGAGCAGGCTTCGGCGGCGGCCATCACCCTGGTGCCGGGTGTGTTCAGTCCGACGGAAATCGCGACGGCGGTGCAGTGGGGAGCGCCGGCCGTGAAGCTGTATCCAGCGGCGAGCCTGGGGCCTGGTTATTGGCGTTCGTTGGTGGGACCACTGGGTCCGTTGCCGTTTTGCATCGCGGCTGGAGGACTTGCCGTTGCTGATGCCACCGCTTGGTATGGGGCTGGTGTGGATGCCATTGCTCTGGGTGGTGCCCTGTTCAGCGGCGATCGGCTCGATCCGGCGCTGGATCAACTTGTTGTCAGCCTGAGATCCAAGTGCTACCCCTGAGATAGACGATGTTGTCTGTATGTCTCAGCTCACGATCAAGCTCAGCGACAAGGCCGATGCCCTGATCGCTCAGCTTCAAAAGGAGATCTTCAACCGCCGCCGCAAGAAGGTGTCTGCCGCTGGTGTGGTGGAGACCTTGGTGGAGAGCGGTGCCAAATCCCAATCCGATAAGCGCTTCGCCACCTCCTGGAAGAACCTGATCAGCGACATCGAGAAGGCCGCAAAGCTGGCCAATGCCCACGGCAGCAAGCCCGCCAACCTCAGCGATGCCGAATGGGCGTTGGTGCTCAGCCACCGCGCTCGCTCCGGATCCGCAACACCCAGAGCGAAAGCCCCGGCTAAGCCGGCTGCGAAAACTGCCCGCCGCACGGCTGCTGCCAAGCCGGCCGCGAAAGCAGCCGCGAAGCCAGCGGCCAAGGCGGCAGCCAAGCCTGCTGCGAAGGCCAAGCCCAAACCAGCTAAAGCAGCCCGCAATCCCGTGAAGAAGACGGCGGTGAAGGCACCGGCCAAAGCCAAGTCCTCCGCGAGCAGCGCGGCAGGTTCTTCAGCCGCACGCCGTATGGCGAAGGCGGTGAGCCGTTTGAGTGCAGCAGCCCCGGTGCTGGCCAGCAGCAATGGCGTTGCTCAGCTCAGTGGCGTGAGCTGAGGCCTGCCGGCCGCGAACGGCTGATCACAAGAGACTGCACTGCCCCTGTTGGCGCAGCAGGTGATCAGCCAGCACCAACGCCACCATTGCTTCCACCATCGGTACGGCCCGGGGCAGCACGCAGGGGTCGTGCCGACCTTTGGCTTCAAGCGTGGTGGCTTCACCCTTGGCGTTGATCGTTTGCTGGGCCTTGCGAATCGTGGCCGTGGGCTTGAACGCCACCCGGATCACAATCGGCTCGCCATTGCTGATGCCGCCCTGAATGCCACCGGAGTTGTTGGTGGCGGTGTGGAGCGATCCATCGCCGGTGGGGAGGAAGGCGTCGTTGTGCTCGCTGCCTTTCTGCAGCGTGCCCTCAAAGCCTGAGCCGATCTCAAAGCCCTTGGTGGCGGGGAGCGACATCACCGCCTTGGCCAGATCGGCTTCGAGCTTGTCGAACACCGGCATGCCGAGGCCGATCGGCGCCTGACGCACCACACACTCGATCACGCCGCCGCAGGAATCGCCGTCGCGGCCGATCGCCTCGATGCGCTCGATCATCTGCTCCGCCATGGCGGCATCCGGGCAGCGCACGATGTTGCGCTCCACATCCTCCAAGCGCACTGTGGCTGGATCGATGCTGGCCTCGAGGGTGTGAATGCGTTTCACCCAGGCGATCACCTCGGTGCCATGGGCTTTTGCCAGCAGTTGTTTGGCGATGGCACCAGCCGCTACCCGCCCGATCGTTTCGCGGGCTGAGGCGCGCCCGCCGCCGCTGCGGGCCTGGATGCCGTATTTGGCCTGATAGGTGGCATCGGCATGGGAGGGGCGAAACGCCACCTCCATTTCCTTGTAGTCCTGCGGGCGCTGATCTTTGTTGCGCACCACCATCGCGATGGGAGTGCCCAGGGTTACGCCATCGAGCAGGCCGCTCAGAATTTCAACGCGGTCGTCTTCCTTGCGCGGTGTGGTGATCTTGCTCTGACCAGGTTTGCGCCGATCCAGCTCGGCCTGAATCGCTTCGAGATCCAGCTCCAGCCGCGGCGGGCAGCCATCCACGATCACACCCACCCCACCGCCGTGGGATTCACCGAAGGTGCTGATGCGGAAGAGATCGCCGAAGCTGCTGCCCATGGGCTGAATGCGCTGCAGCGAGCCTACAAACTGGGCCTTGAGAGAAGACTGACGCGCCGGTGAGGAAAGAGGAGCGGGCCGCCTTGATCATGCAGCGGCTGGAGCAGCACTACCCCACAACACCGGTGCCGCTCGATCACAGCGATGCCTTCACCTTGTTGATTGCGGTGTTGCTCAGTGCCCAGTGCACTGACAAGAAGGTGAATGAGGTGACGCCAGCGCTCTTCGCAGCCGGCCCAACGCCGCAGGCGATGGCTGCATTGCCGGAAGCCACGATCCTGGGGCACATCCGTCAGCTGGGGCTGGCGAAAACCAAGGCTCGCAACGTGAAACGCCTCGCTGAGTTGCTGCTCGATCGCCACAACGGTGAGGTGCCGGCGAGTTTTCATGCTCTCGAAGCTTTACCTGGGGTGGGTCACAAAACCGCTTCGGTGGTGATGGCTCAGGCGTTTGGCGTGCCGGCGTTCCCTGTGGACACCCACATCCATCGTTTGGCGCAGCGCTGGGGTCTGAGCAGTGGCGCGAGCGTGACGCGCACCGAAACCGATCTCAAGCGCCTGTTCCCTCAACACGCTTGGAACAAGTTGCACCTGCAGATCATTTTTTACGGCCGCGAGTTCTGCACCGCCCGCGGCTGCGACGGCACCATTTGCCCGCTGTGCCGCGAGCTCTATCCGAAGCGCCGCAAACCGGTGGCCTGGATCAAGGCCTGATCCGCCCACAACAAAAAGCCCCCGCTTGCGCGGGGGCCTTCCGATTCAACCGAGATTGAACCGTTTTGAGGATCAACCTCAGCCGATGGCGGGGGCAGTCAGAGCCACGGGGGTGGCTTCGGCTGCAGCCAGGTCGAGAGGGAAGTTGTGAGCGTTGCGCTCGTGCATCACTTCCATGCCCAGACCAGCGCGGTTCAGCACGTCAGCCCAGGTGTTCAGAACACGACCCTGGGAATCCAGGATGGACTGGTTGAAGTTGAAACCGTTCAGGTTGAAGGCCATGGTGCT
>CALRQW020000005.1:0-167142 GCA_943370455.1 Asaia bogorensis | reverse complement strand
GTGAAACGATGCAGCGCCGACGATATTTGGGGGGTAGCCCCCTGAGAAAATAGGTCGATGCCAGGTAAAACATTCTTTGCTCCACTATCCTCATCCCGCCAAGAGCTTGATTGCTCGAGCCTGGAGAGATGAGACGGAGAAGCCACCCGCAAGGGTGGCTTTTTTGTTGGTTGCTCCTGGTGGAGGTTGTAGCGTCGGTGAACGATCGGCGTCCCGTGGCGGCAATGCAGCGCTCTTTCCGGTGGCGTTCTCTGGTGCGCTTGTTTTGGCGTTCCTATCGGCTTTGGGACCGCGAGGATTGCGTGGATCTCAGTGCCGCCTTCGCTTACCACACGCTGCAATCCTTCTTCCCGATTCTGTTGATTGCTTTGGGGGTTGCCAGTCGCCTATTGGGGCGCGTGGATAATCTGTCTGACCAGGTGTTGGGCCTGGCAGATCAGGTGTTGCCGCCATCGGTGATCCCGGTGATTCGCAGCACCTTGAATCTCTTGATTCGTCAGGGAACTGGGGCCGGACTGGTTGGTGCGGCGTTCTTGTTGGTGTCATCCACCAATGCGTATCTAAGCCTTCAGCGCGGGTCTGATCGCTTGTGGGGATTTCGTCCGTGCATGCTTCCAATCGATCATTGGACCAGGCCTGTCTGGCGTTTTATCCGTGCACGTTTGGAAGCCATTGCACTAGTAGCACTGATCGGTTTCTTTGTTGTGCTGGATCAGATCACCACCAATCTGAGGTTGCTCAGTCCGGGTAGCTGGCGTCTGATGTTGCAGGGGTGGTTGCCCGATTGGCTGCATCTCTGGGCGCCGGTGCCGATGGCCGTTGATTTCGGGATTTCGCTTTTAATTGCCTGCAGCCTTTCTTTTGCGCTCCTGGCGATTCTTCCATCGCGTCATGTTCCGGCTCGGTCGTTGATCCCCGGCTCGTTGTTAATCGGCTTTGTGTTGACCACTTTCAATGTGGTTCTGGGGCGCAGCTTGTTGTCGCTCGGTACCCGTTTTCAGGCCTACGGCGTGATCGGTGGTGTGCTGCTGCTCAGTCTCTGGGTCTGGCTCGTGGGTTTGGTTGTGTATTACGGCACCGCGTTGAGCGTGGTGGTGAGCCGCCGCCGAGATGGTGAAGCATCCGCCCGCTGATTTACTTCCCCTGTGGACGTGCCCCGGCCAGGATGGATCTAACCAGCCCTGAGGCCGCCTGATGCAACGCCCGATTCCATGGCTTTGGATCACCGTGATTGGCTTGCTGCTGTTGGCGCCGGGGTTTACGGCACGGCTCTTCTTTGATGTTTTGGAGGGCTTTGCTCTCTTGCTGGTGTTTGGTCCGCTGGTTTTGGCCGGTGCCGGATTTTTGGCCTGGCAGTGGTTTCGCCGGCGCTTGATCACCTGTCCCGCCTGCGGGACCCCGAGCGTCGGCGCGGCAACCTGTCCTGCCTGCGGTGCACCCTTGATCGGTGTAAGCGCCAGTTCAACTACGGCATCTGAGCAACCCGCTAGCTCCGCGGTAATCGATGTTGAGGTTCGCGACGTATCAGGCGAACCCTGATGCTTCGCTGGAGCTCGCTTCACGTGCCAATTCCGCCAGCCGGCGCTCCCTGAGGCAGAGAAACAACGGCGCCGCGAAAGCAAACGCAATGGTGACGGAGCTCAGCAACACCAACCAGAGGTGCCGCATCTGCAGCCGCCGGCTTTCCACCACCATCCAAATCGTGACCGCTGACGCCCCGACCAGCAGATCCCTGGAGAGGGATTGTGAGGCCGCGTTCGCATTCGCCAGCGAGACGAACTGGCTCAAATCAAAGCTCGGCCCGTAATCCCGCAGGAAAGCGAGGTTGGCCATCCAAGGCAGGACCCCGCCGGCGACGGCCAGAGCCAGGTAGAGCCACGACAGCCAAGGTGTCTGCGCTTTCGGCTGATACGTGTTGGGATTTGAAGATTCCACAGTTGGTGTCATGTGCTCGGTGTGTCCCATTCGATCACTTCTTGTTCGACGCCTTCCAGCACGGCGCTGCAGCGGTTGGCGTAGGCCTCGGCACGCCGATACAGCGTTGCCATCTCTTCCACTTCCAGCTCGCTCGATTGAAGCTTGGCCATGGCTAGCTCCAGAGCTGTTCGGGCCTCGTTGAAGCTCAGCTGCTCCACCTCGGCCTGCCATTGGCTCTCGGGATCAACGCTGCTCCGCCGGCGCTTCGGTTTGGGCTCAGCCATGGGCACCTCCCTCCGTGGTTTGCACAACGGTGTTGATCCTGCCGTCCGCCACCATCAGCTGCAGAACATCGCCGCTGTGCACCTGCCGCACCGAACGCACCAGTTGTCCATCGGCTTGGTGCACCAACGAAAAGCCCCGCTCCAGCAAGCGTTGGGGGGAGAGCGCTTGCAAGAGCTCGATCCGTTGCTCAAGCTGCTGCCGCGTGCTCACCAGGAGCTGGCGGGGATGGAGCTGCAGCAGTCGGGCTCGATCGCTCTCGAGGCGTAGGCGTTCCCGTTGCAACCGGTGGCTCAGGCTATGCCTGAGGAGTGCGCGCTGTTGCTGCAGGTTCAGCGCCAGGTGCTGGCGGTCGGGCAGCAGCGCCACCACAGCCGCGGTCGGGGTGGCGGCGCGGTAGTCGGCCACTAGATCGGCGATGGTGGTGTCGTCTTCATGGCCCAGGCCCGTGACCAGGGGTACTGGGCAGGCAGCGAGATCGCGGGCCAGCGCTTCGTTGTCAAACACGGCCAGGTCTTCGCGGCTGCCGCCACCCCGTGCCAGCACGATGGCTTCGATACCTAACTCCTTGGTTCGGGCTACCACCTCCGCCAGCCTGGCCCTGATCTGTTCTTCAACAGCACCCTGCACCGGAATGGGCACCACATGGATGCGGGTCGCAGGCCAGCGCTCCTGGGCGGTGCGCAGCATGTCGGCCAGGGCCGAGCTAGGAACGCTGGTGAGTAGGGCAATCGCTGCCGGAATGGCGGGCAAGGCTTGCTTCCGCACTGGATCCAGGAGCCCTTCCGGCTCCAGCAGAGCCCGCACGCGCTCGAACTGGCGCAGCACTGCGCTGAGGCTGGGCCTGAGATCGAGGATCTGAACGCAGAGGCTGGCTCGGCTTGCCCAGAAGTTGAGTTTGCCCACCACGAGCACGCCATCGCCCTCGCTGGGTTGGAAGCTCAACTTGCTGAGCTGCGACGCCCACACCACACCCGAGATCGAGGCCTGCTCGTCCACGAGCGTGAGCCAGAGATGCCCTTTCTTCAGTTGCGGCCGCGACACGGTGGCCTCGAGCAGAAAGCGCGGAGCAAAGCCGCGCTCCAGCAGGGAAGCAATTGCCTGGTTGAGTGCGCTGACGCTGTAGCGCGGCAGGCCGAGTTCCGTGCTCAACGCTCCAGGCGGCGATAGCAGCTCCACCAGTAGAGGCACACCAAGCTGCCGAGCAATGCCACGATCTGGCCGGCCGGGTGGTCGATGCGGATCCAGCCCACGGCAGTGATCACGATGCCGCTGCTGAGCATGCGTGCGCCGTCGCGGCGGTTCTTGGCAAAAAGCTGAGCCAGGGATCTGCTGGTGCTGTGTGTGCAGTTTGAACCATCAAAAAGCGCCCCCTCGCGTGAGGGAGCGCTTGCAGAGCGTTGCTCCGGTGTGACGACTTCAGCCGAGGCCGATCTGGCCGAGGATGCCCTGGCCGGTGAGGAGCTCGGTGGCGAGGCCGATGGTGAATCCCAGCATGGCCAGGCGGCCATTCCAGGTTTCGGCGAAATTCACAAAACCGAAGCGTGCAGATGAGGTGGAGTCAGGCATCGGAATGACGCGAACCGCAGGACTGTAACGAAACATGTGGGCTGCTTGACGGTGTTCAGCGATACGGTTGCCCTGACTTGCCCGGTGCCTGCTGTGTCCCGCCAGTTGTTGCAGAGCCAGCTCTCGGCGCCGTTACCCGAAGCGCCCGAGCTCGTGCTGGTGACCGACCTCGACGGCACGTTGCTGGGGGGCGCCACCGCTGAACGGCGCAGCTTCTATCGCTGGTTGGCGGAGCAGCGCGAACGGGTGCTGCATGTGTTCTGCACCGGGCGCGATCTTGCCTCGATCGCCCGGGTGCTGGAGGAAGACGAACCCATCGGTTTGGCTGCCCCGCACTTGGTGATCGGGGATGTGGGTTGCACGGTGGCGTGCGGCCAGTCGTTGTTGCCGGTGCCTCTGGCGGTAGAGCCGATCGATGCCCGCTGGCAGGGGATGGAGCAACGGCTCCTGCCGATGCTGGAAGGGCAGCCTGGTTTGGCCGCGCAACCGCTCCATTCGGAGCGGCGATTGGCTTACTACGTCGACCCTGAAGAGTTCGACCACAGCCTGATCCCGCAACTGGAAGCCCACGGGGTGGATTGCCTGCTCTCCGACAACCGTTATCTCGATCTGCTGCCCGCGGGGGTGAACAAAGGCTCCACCCTGCTGGCCCTGCTCGCGTGGCTGGAGGTGGACCCGCAGCTTGTGGTGACGGCCGGTGACACGCTCAACGATCTGGCCATGTTTGAAACCGGGCTCAACGGTGTGGTGGTGGCCAACGCAGAAGCGGCACTGCTGGAGCAGTTGCCCCGGTTGTCGTCGGTGTACTTGGCCTCAGCGGAGGGCTGCGCAGGCATTGCCGAAGGGCTGCGCCACTTCGGTTTCGATCACCTCTGGGACTGACGCCGCTGCAGGGCTCGATTCGTGAGTGCCGTGGCCGCTGTGTTGGCGGGATCCTCGGGCCAGGGGTGGCGGGGGTAGCGCCCCCGCAGCTCCTTGCGCACCTCCTGGTAGGTGCCACTCCAGAAGCCAGCCAGGTCTTGGGTGATGGCGGCGGGGCGGCCGGCGGGGGAGAGCAGTTGCACCGTGACGGGGAGCCGGCCGCCCAGCACGGTGGGGGTGCTCGCGGCTCCGAACAGCTCCTGCAGCTTCACCGCCAGCACCGGCTCGCCGCTGCTGTAATCCAGCTTGGCCAGGCGCCCTGAGGGGATCTCAATGGCTTCCGGCAGCAGATCCTCCAATTCACGCCGGGCGTCCCAGGGCAGCCCGTTCCACAGCGCCTCCTCCAGGTTGAGCCCCTGCAGATCCGCGCGACTGCGAAGCCCATCCAGTTGATCGCCCAGCCAGCTCTCGGGATCGGCACTCAGTGCCGCGAGACTGCGGTCGGGCCATGGCCGCCCCAGCTCTCGGTGGGCCAGGCAAAGGCGTTGGTGCAGCTGGCGGCTTCGGCTATCCCAGGGGAGGGCTTCAAGCCCCAGCTCGGCCAGACCTGTGAGCAGAGCGGTGCGCAGAACCGAGGCGGGGGCATTGGGCCACGGCCGCCGTTCCAGCACCAGGGCTCCCAGGCGCAGCTCTCGCTCCGCTCGGATGCGTTGTTGCTGGCTGTCCCAGCACACCTGGGCCAGCTCTTCACCCGCGCTCAGGGCCAGGGCGGTGAGGCTGCTTGCGGCCAGCGGCAGGGCCAGTTGGATGCGGGCATCGCTGCCGCTGCCATCCGCTGCCGCAATCGCCAGGGCTGGGCTGCCCACAAGAGGGTCGCTGGGATGGAGCACAGCGCCGCGGCCGCTGCGGGTCAGATAGCGGCCGGAACCCGGCGTGCGCTCCAGCGCCACCCGCTCGGGGTAGGCGTAGGCCAGCAACTCCGCGGCGATGGCCGCTTCGCTGTCGGCCGTTGCTTCGGCCGGGTGCTGCTCCGGCAGTTGGCGGCTCAGCTGCTGTTGCAGTTGGCGTAGCTGCTGGCGCCGCGGATCACGGCCCGGGCTTCGCAGCCAGTCGAGGCGGCGCATCAGGTCGCTGCCGGCTTCGAGCTGCGAAAGGGGATCGCGTTCGCTCAGCAGGGCAGCCAGGCTGCAGCCCAACTCCACGGCCCCCAGGTCGCAGGAGCGCAACAGCAGCTGGGCGAGGCGTGGATGCACCCCCAGGTTGGCCAGCTTGCGGCCATGGGCATTGAGCGTGCCGCTCTCCTCCAGGGCACCCAGCTGGCGCAGCAGCCCTTGCCCTTCGCGCAGGTGGGCTTCCGGCGGCGGCTCCAGCCAGGGCAGCGATTCGCCGAGGCCTGCTCCCCATTCGGCCAACTGCAGCACCAGCGGGGCTGGATCCGCCTCCATCACCGCGGGTGGATCAAAGGCCGGCCGGCGTTGCTGCTCGGCCGGGCTCCACAGGCGCAGGGCGCGCCCCGGCCCGAGCCGGCCGGCGCGCCCTGCCCGCTGTTCAGCGCTGGCCAGGCTGGCCGGCACCGTTACCAGGCTCTCCATGCCGCTCACTGGATCGAAGCGGCTGCGGCGGCTGAGGCCGCTATCAATCACCAAGCTGACGCCTTCGATCGTGAGGGAGCTCTCGGCGATGGCTGTGGCCAGCACCACCTTCCCCACGGGCTTGCTGGCAGGGCGGATCGCCTGGCTCTGCTCGGCCAGGGGCAGATTGCCGTGCAGCAGGCACAGCTCCAGCCCACGCCCCCAGCCCGTGGCGGCGATGGCGTCGTGGCAGGCGCGCAGCTCCCGCTGCCCCGGCAGGAACACCAGCACGGTTTCGCCGGCGACGCGCTGATCGAGCCAGTGGGCTTCCAGTGCGCGCACCACCTGAGCGGCCAGCGGTTCGCGCTCCCGCGGCGGCTGATGACTCACGCTCACGGGATGGCTGCGCCCCTCGCTGGTGAGCAGTGCGGCCTCCGGCAGTTGCTGCACCAAGGGCTGCAGGTTGAGCGTGGCGGACATCACCAGCAGCCGTAGCTCTGGCATCAGCAGCTGCCGGGCCTCGCGCAGCAGGGCGAGAGCTAGATCGGCTTCGCAGCGTCGCTCGTGAAATTCATCGAAGATCACGCCATCCACACCTTCCAGGCTTGGATCTGCCTGCAGCTGCCGCAGGAAGAGGCCGTCGGTCAGCACCTCGATGCGCGTGGCGGCGGAAACGCGGCTCTCCAGGCGCACGCGATAGCCCACCTGCTCGCCCACGCGTTCACCCAGCTCTGCGGCCAGCCGCTCGGCTGCCGCCTTGGCCGCCAGCCGCCTGGGCTCGAGCATCAGGATGCGGCCGCTGCAGGCTTCCAGCAGGGCGAGCGGAACGCGGGTGGTTTTGCCGGCGCCCGGGGGGGCCTGCAACAACACAGTGCCGCCTGCGGGGAGCCGCTGCACCAGCTCAGGCAGCAGCGGCTCGATCGGCAAAGGCACGGTTTGGTGTGCGGAGAGTTGGCTCAGCGCACGTGGCGGGCGCCGTCCACCGGGTGATACACCTCACCGGTGGTTTCTTCGTAGACGATGGCCGGCAAGCCGGTTTCAAACATCGTCTGCAGCGCTTCCTTGAGATAGGGGTTCCAGCCGCCGGTGTTCACCTTGCCGTGGCGCACGGTCCAATCCCAGGTGCCTTGAAGGTCGCGCGGCACACGGCCTTCGCGGTCACGCCGGGCCACCAGATCCTGGGATTCCACCAAACCCACCAGGATGGGCTCCTTGCCGTAGGCGGGGGTGAGGATCAGCTCCAGGCGAACGGGGTCTTCCTTCACCAGCTTCAGCTGAAAGCGGGGGGGCAGCTTGATGGCCTTGAGCACCGCAGCCACGATCCGGGTTCTTTGCTCCACTCAGCCTCCGCTGTGTCCACAAGCACCCAACGGTTGTACCAGCTGGAGGGCCCGTGCGGGCTCAGCTGGGGTCGTTCGGTGAGGCGGGCTGCTCTTGATCACCACCGAAGCGCACGGTGAGCAGGTCGTCGCGGGTGAGCTGGCCATCCGCATCCAGCAGCTCGGGATGGATGGTGAGACGGCCGGTGCGATCGCCGCGGGGGATGCGGTTCTGATCACCAGGCCGCGGCACCGCAGCAAAGCCGCGCCCCATGATCCGGAAGGCCTGCCACAGCAATCCGAGGAAGCAAGCCGCGTAAACGAGCGGCAGCAGCTTGGCGAATAGCTCGGAGCTCATGGCGAGGGTTCCCGGCAGGGAGGGGATGGACGGCGTTCCGGTGGACTGTGGTTATTCCGGTAACCCCATCATCGCGCGGTAGCGCCAGGCGCGGTGGGGGGGAATCCACCAGCGCTGGCCCCTTTGCCGCCGCAGAAAACCTGCGTACGGTCGACATCTGCCGGATTGCTTGTCATGGCTGCTGTGCCTTCTCGGGTGTTGCCCCTGGCCCTCGCTGCGGCCCTGGCCGGCCCGGTGCTGACCTCACTCCCCGCGGCCCTGGCGCAGTCGCCGGCGACCAGTGCGGTGCTGTCGCGCCAGTCGTTTGTGGCGGAAGCGGTGCGGCGCACCGGCCCTGCGGTGGTCACCATCGACACCGAGCGCACCGTGGTGGTGCCAGGCCGCCAGAGCCTGCCTCCCTTTCCGTTTATGGATCCGCTGCTGCGGCAGTTCTTTGGTCTACCCCAGGGTGGCGGAGGTGCCATTCCGCCATCGCAGCGCACCGAGCGGGGACAGGGCAGTGGTTTCATCTACGACTCCACAGGGTTGCTGCTCACCAACGCCCATGTGGTGGAAGGCAGCACGCGGGTCACGGTGGGCCTCAGCGATGGCCGCCGCGTGGAGGGCACGGTGGTGGGAGCTGATCGCGTCACCGATCTGGCGGTGGTGCGCTTGGCGGGTGGAGGCTCCTGGCCGGTGGCGCCCCTGGGCAATTCCGACAGCTTGCAGGTGGGTGAGTGGGTGATTGCGGTGGGCAATCCCTTTGGCCTGGATCAGACCGTGACCCTCGGCATTGTGAGCAGCCTCAACCGCAATGCCGCCTCCCTGGGGATCACCGATAAGCGGCTCGAGCTGATTCAGACCGATGCGGCAATCAACCCGGGCAATTCCGGCGGGCCGCTGCTCGATGCCGATGGGGCCGTGGTGGGGATCAACACCTTGGTGCGATCGGGCCCCGGTGCCGGGCTGGGCTTTGCGATACCGATCAATCGCGCCCGCAGCGTGGCAGCGCAGCTGGTGAGCAAGGGCAGCGTGAGCCACGCCATGATCGGGGTGGGCCTCGATGCTGTGCGCAATGCCAGCGGCAGCCCCATGCCTGGGGCGGTGGTGCGCAGCGTGATGCCGGGGGGACCGGCTGCACGGGCGGGCCTGCGGCCCGGCGATCGGATCACCGCGGTGGATGGCCAAGCCGTGAGCAACCCGGCTCAGCTCACCCAGCTGGTGGAGCGCAATGGTGTGGGCCGCGCCATGGAGCTCACGCTGCAGCGGCAGGGTCAGACCCTGCGACTGCAGGTGACGCCGGTGGAGCTCTCCACCCTGATGGGATCGCGTTGAGCGGCGATCAGCTGTCGGTTTCGCGCAGCACTTCCACGCACTGGGTCACGCACTCCCCATCGTCGATGGAGCAGGCGGTGATGCATTCGAAATAGCTCTCCACTGGATCGAGGCCGGTGGAGCTGGAGACAGCGATCCCCATCGCCATCAGGTCAGCCCCAGTGACATGGGAGGGATTCGGAACGATGCCCATGGCCTGACCTCTCAAGGGGGGAAGTCATCAGCGTATGAACACCCTGTGTCTTGGACAAGAACAATGAGTCGTCTTGCCTAGCGAACTGTGAAGTTGTTTTGAGCGCGCCTCAGGCCACCTTCTGTTTGCGCGCTTCGGCTTTGGCCTTTTGCTTGTCGCGATTGGCCTTGCGCTTGGCCTCCTGATCAGCCGCTGCGCGCGCGGCTTCGGCGGCCGCGGCCTCCTCAGCTTTCTTCTCGCGGTAGTAGGCGTAATCGCCCCGGTAAACCACCAAGTCGCCGTCGCGGATCTCCACGATCTTGTTGGCGACTCGCGAGATGAAGTAGCGGTCGTGGCTCACCACCAGCACCGCGCCTTCGTATTCGATCAAGGCATCCTCGAGCATCTGCTTGGCCGGGATGTCGAGGTGGTTGGTGGGCTCATCGAGCACCACCAGATTGCAGGGCATCAGCAACATCAGCGCCAGGGCCAGCCGTGCTTTCTCGCCGCCGGAGAGCTTGCCCACCTCTTTAAACACGGCGTCGTTGCTGAAGCAGAAGCTGCCCAGCAGGGAGCGCACCTGGGTTTGGGTCCAGTCGGGCACCGCTTCGAACAGCGTGTCGATCACCGTTTTGGAGAGATCCAGGGCTTCGGCCTGGTTCTGCTCGAAGTAGCCGGCGATCACGTTGTGCTCACCCAGCCCGGCGACGCCTTCATCGGGCGTCTCGATGCCCATCACCAGCCGCAGCAGGGTGGATTTGCCGGCGCCGTTGGGGCCCACAAAGGCAATGCGATCACCCCGCTCCACCTCCAAATTCGCCCCGAGGAACAGGATCTGCTCGCCGTAGCTGTGGCTGAGGTCTTTGATCTCGGCGATCAGACGACCGCTGCGTGGTGCCGGCGGGAACTGAAAGCGCGGGCCGCTCACGCTCTCGATCGGCGCCTCGATGCGCTCCACCTTGTCGAGCAGCTTCTCGCGGCTTTTCGCCTGGGTGGAGCGGGTGGCACTGGCGCGGAAACGATCGATGTAGGCCTGCTGGGTGGCGAGCTCTTTCTGCTGGCGCTCAAAGGCCGCCTGGCCGGCTTCGCGCTCGAGCGCTTTCTGCTCCAGGTGCTGGCTGTAGTTGCCCAGGTAGCTGCGGGAGACGCCGCGCTCGGTTTCCACGATCTGATTGCACACCCGATCGAGGAAGGCGCGGTCGTGGCTGATCACCACCAGCGGGCAGGTCTGGCCCACGAGGTAGTCCTCCAGCCACTGGATTGTTTCCACATCCAGGTGGTTGGTGGGTTCATCGAGCAGCAGCAGATCGGGCTCCTGAAGCAGCACCTTTCCGAGGGCGATGCGCATCTGCCAGCCGCCGGAGTAGTCGCCCACCAGCTGCTCGGCGCCCTCCGGCGTGAACCCGATCGTGGGCAGCAATTTGTCGATGCGGGCGTCGAGTTCGTAGCCGTGCAGGCTCTCGAAGCGGCTCTGCAGGCTGCCCAGCTCGTGGATCAGTTCATTGAGGTGATCGGGATCCTCAGCGGCCTTCTCCGAGCCCATCTCCTCCTCCACCTCGCGCTGGCGGTTGAGCACCGTGGCGGCCTCACCGAAGGCCTGGAACAGCTCTTGCCGCACTGTGCGGCGCACATCCACATCGAATTCCTGCTGCAGATACACGATGCGCGGATCGCCCTGCTTCACCACCTGGCCGCTGCTGGGCTCCTCCATCCCGGCGATGATTCGCATCTGGGTGGATTTGCCGGCGCCGTTTACCCCCACCAGGCCGATGCGATCGCCGGGCTTCACCTCCCAGGTGACATCCCGCAGCACCTCACCGGTGGGATAGATCTTGGAGACGCGTTCGAGACGGAGCAAGGCGGATGCAGTGGGGGGCGTCTGGGGCCCGGTCCTGATTGCATCATCTCCCCCGGGAGGTCTCGCCCTGCAGACTGTTTTGAGTCCACGCACACGCCGGCGCCATGGTGAAGCGACTCGAACAGGTGGCGGCTCTGGTGGTGGCGGCCGGCCTGGCGATCGTGAGCTATTGGCTTTTCTTCAGCTGGATGGGCGCCGATCGGCGCCCGCGCCGCAGTGCTCTAGAGGCCGCCCCGGGCCTTGAGCAGCCATTGCTTGGTTTCGGGGTCGTCGATCGCCTGGAGGTGGGCCTTCACCTCGTCGCGGCTCACGGGCAACCCCCACTCGCTGCCCAGGCTGCAGATCCGGGTGAGGGCGCCTGAGGGATCTTGCAGGGCCTGGCGAAACAGCTCCTGGGTGAGCTGCTGATCGCTGCGGATCCGCTCGTAGAGGGAAGGTGCGTTGCCGGCGCTCATGGGCTTGCTGGCCGATGGGCTCACCCTATGAACGGCCGCTGCTTCTGCCCGCGCTTCGTGGTGGATCGTGATCTGGCGGCTCAACGGTTCGGGCGGGCGCAGACACCCAGCACCGCCGGCCGCTCCGCCCCCGTGACCGACGGCAGGGAGCCGCTCACCCCCTGCTGATGCCACCAGGCGAGCAGGGCAAAGGCCAGTGCTTCGCGGTCGCTGTCGCCGATGCCCAGCTCCGCCAGGGGGCGCACCTGCAGGCCGCGGCAACGGCGTCGTAGCGCCGTCATCAAGGTGGTGTTGCGGGCCCCGCCACCGGCTACCAGCAGCTCCACCACCGCCGGGCTGCGGGCGAGGTCTTGCGCCACCGCGGCCGCGCTGAAGGCGGTGAGCGTGGCCAGCGCATCGGCAGGCGTGAGCGGTTGCTGGCGCTGCTCGGCGCTGGCCTCCAGCTCGCGGAGGCGGCGCTCCAAATCCGGCTGGCCAAACAGCTCACGGCCAGTGGACTTGGGTGGTGCCTGCTCCAGGTAGGGCTCCTGCAGCCACTGCTGCACGAGCCCCTCATCCACCTGCCCCTGGGCGGCCCAGGCGCCACCGGCATCGAAAGGCACGCTCCCCCCGCTGAAGTGGGCTGTCGCTAGATCCAGCAGCGTGTTGGCGGGGCCGCAGTCCCAGCCCTGAACGGGCGAACTCCGATCGGGCCCCGAGGCGGGGGGCAGCAAGGTGAGGTTGGCGATGCCGCCAAGGTTCAGAAGGGCCCGCCAGCCGCCGATGGCGGGTAGCAAGGCTGCATCGGCGGCAGGCACCAGGGGTGCCCCCTGGCCCCCCAGGGCCAGATCGGCGGCGCGAAAGTCGAACACCACGGGCCGCTGCAGCAGTTGAGCCAGCAGCGGCCCCTGCAGCAACTGCCAGCTGCTGCCGCGGCGATCGCCCTGGGGCGGCCGGTGCCAGAGGGTTTGGCCGTGGCAACCCACCAGCTCAGCGCTGCCGCTGGGGTCACAGGCTCGCGCCGCTTCGGCCTGCATCTCGGTGAGCGCCTCGCCCAGCTCCACCACATCGGCCGCGGTGATGGGCTGCCCCTGGCCGGCAGCGATCAGGCGGTTGCGAAGCTCTGGCGGATACTCCGCAGCCGCGCGGCTCAGCAGGGTCCAGCGGGGCCGGCGCGGCGGGCCGCTGAACTCCGCCAGCACGGCGTCCACGCCATCGGCGCTGGTGCCGCTCATCAGACCCAACACCCGCATGGCCACAAAAAAGCCCCCGGGCATTCTCCGGGGGCCTGAGGGTTGCGGCGAGCCTCAGTGGCTCATTTGTTGGGCTGCGGGGTCATGCGCAGGTAGGGCTTGATCTCGGTCACGCCCTTGGGGAACTTGTTGCGGGCTTCGTCGGTGGGGATCGAAGGCACCACCACGCAGTCGTCGCCGTCCTTCCAGTTCACCGGGGTAGCCACCTGGTGGTTGTCGGTGAGTTGCAGGGAGTCGATCACCCGCAGGATTTCCTGGAAGTTGCGGCCGGTGCTGGCGGGGTAGGTGATCTGCAGACGCAGCTTTTTGTTCGGGTCGATGATGAAAACCGAACGCACCGTGAGGTTGTTGAGCGAGTTCGGGTGGATCATCCCGTAGAGATCGCTCACCTTCTTGTCCTCATCGGCGAGGATCGGGTAGTCGACGGTGGTGTTCTGCGTCTCGTTGATGTCGCAGATCCAGCCGCCATGGCTCTCGGCGGAGTCCACGCTCAGGGCGATGGTTTTCACGTTGCGCTTCTCCCACTCGGAGCGCAGGCGCGACACTTCACCGAGCTCGGTGGTGCACACCGGGGTGTAATCGGCGGGGTGGGAGAAGAGCACCACCCAGCTGTCGCCGGCGAAGTCGTAGAGGTTGATGGGGCCCAGCTGGGAATTCTGGGTGAAATCGGGGACGGTGTCGCCCAGTTGGAGCGCCATGGGGCCGGGTTGATTTAGTTCCAGATGCTGCCATAGCCAGGGTCTGAACTGACGTCAACCCAGGCGTCAACCCAGTGGTGGCTGGTCGCTGAACAACCACTCCCGCAACCCCTCCAGGCCCAGGCCTGCTGTGGCGGACACGAACAGTGCCTGGGGATCGAGCTTGCGCGCCTGCTCCAGGGATTGGGCCGTGCAGCGATCGATCTGATTGCCGATCAGCCGGCGCGGGGTGTCGCTGCCCAGCTCATCGAGGATGGCGTGCACGGTATTCAGTTGTTCCACCCAGCCCGGATCGGAGAGATCCACCACCAGCAACAGCTGATCGGCTTCCAGCGTTTCCTCCAGCGTGGAGCGGAAGGCCTCCACCAGCGGAGGCGGGAGGGCGCGGATGAAGCCCACCGTGTCGGTGAGCAGCAGCGTTTGGGGTGGTCCGCCGGCGGGATTGGGCCGGCTGATGCGGCGAGTGGTGGGATCGAGGGTGGCGAAGAGCTTGTTTTCCGCCAGCACCGCCTCGCCGGCAGCCGGCTTGCTCAGGGCATTGAGCAGGGAGCTTTTGCCGGCGTTGGTGTAGCCCACCAGGGCAAAACGTTGCAGGCCGTGGCGGCTGCTGCGGATGCGGGCCCTGTGCTCCCGCAGCTTTTGCACATCGCGCTGCAGCTTGTCGATGCGGCGGGCGATGGCGCGCCGATCCTTTTCCAGTTGGGTTTCACCGGGGCCGCGGGTGCCGATGCCACCGCCCTGGCGAGAGAGGCTCAGGCCCCGACCCACAAGCCGCGGCAGCCGGTAGCGCAGCTGCGCCAGTTCCACCTGCAAGCGCCCGGCGCCGCTGGCGGCCCGCTGGGCAAAGATGTCGAGGATCAGTTCGCTGCGATCGCTCACCGGTAGATCCAGCAGGTGCTCGAGGTTGCGCGCCTGGGCGGGGGTGAGTTCGCGATCGGTCACCACCAGCGAAGCCCCGAGCCGCCGAGCTTCCAGGGCTGCTTCGCGCAGCTTGCCCTCGCCCCAGAGGGTTTGCGGTGAGCCCGACGCTTTGCGTTGCACCACCAGCCCCACCGGCAGCGAGCCGGCGCTGCGCACCAGCCCTTCGAGCTCTGCGATCTCCCGCCGCGCCGTTTCGGGGTCGGAGGGGCTGAGCACCAGCAGCAGCACCTGCTCGAGGCCGCTGGGCTTGATTGCTGCTTGCGGCGGCGCTTGCCGCTCCGGTGGAATCCACTGGCAGAGCTCACTGAGATCGTCTTCGTGCTGCTGCTGCCAGGGATGGCTTGGATCTCCGCCGGGCAGGTAAGCCGCAGCCGACCAGTAGCCGCCTGCTCCCGGTTGTTGGCCGTAACGCAGCCAGAGCTGGGGATCGAGATCCAGGCCCACCACCGCTTCACTGCCGTGGGGGTCGAGTTGCTTGGCCCGGCCCACGCAGGTGATCAGGCGCAGGTCACTGCCTTGGCGGCGTGGCCCGCCTGGGAGTCGCTCCAGCAGCCGGCCTGATTGCTCGAGCGGCCCCACCCACAGCAGGCGGCAGAGGCCGCGGCCATCGATTACCAGGCTCAAGGGCAGCTCGAGCTCGGTGCTTTCGGCCGCCAGCCGCTGCAAGGTGAGCAGATCAGCGCCATAGGCCTCCGGGTGGCGCCGGTGGCTGAGGCGCTCGAGGCGCCGGCTTTGGGCAGGACGCAGACCGGCCGTGCGGCCCAGCAGGGCGGTTTGCTTCAACGCTCGATCAACACGCAGTGCAGGCCGGCTGCCCGGGCACCGGCTTCATCCTCGGGGCTATCGCCGATGTGCCAGGCCGCATCCGCCGGCAACTGCAGCAGCTCCAGTGCCCGCTGGAAGGGGCGCGGATCCGGCTTGGCCGCTCCCACTGCCGACGACACCACCACAGCATCCAGCCATGGCGCCAGCTCCAGCTGCTCCAGCAGCGCGTGGAGCCGCTGATCGAAGTTGCTCACCACCGCGAGCTTGAGTCCTGCGGCGCTCCAGCGCTGCAGGTGATCTGCCACGTCGGGATACACCTGCCAGGGTTCAGCCGTGGCGTAGTGGGCAAACAGCGCGGGGCCCAGATCGTCGGGCAAGGGGCCTTCATGGCCGCAGGTTTGCAGGCAGCCCGCGATCAGCTCCACCCACCAAGCTTGCTCGGCCTCCAGCAGGGCTGCGCCCTCTAGGCCGGGGAAGGCCAGCGGCGGTGCAGCTTTGAACAGTTTTGGGAACACGGCATTGATCGCCTCAGCTTCCACGCTCAGCCCGTATTCGGCGGCGAAGGCGGCGTAGGTGCTGCCCACGGAGCGCCGCAGGCCGATCAGGGTGCCCATCGCATCGAGCAGCAAGCCCTCGGGTCGGCGCGCGTCGGTCATCGATGGAGTGGTGGTGCGTCGCAGTGTCGGAGCGTCAGAACCAATCAGCCAGCCAGCCACCGGCCACGCGCAGCTGATGCTGCAGCCCCGGCATCCGGGCGAGATAGGCCAGGCGCCGCAGTTGGAATGCCGCGGGCCCGGCCAGGGTGATCCCCATGCCCGTGAGGGTGGCTTGGCCGACGCCCAAGCCCAGCATTTCCCCCAGATCCTTCCAGATGAAGGGTTGCAGCTCCTCGCCGCGCCGCTGGCGCAGCACGTTGGCAGCAATGCAGCTGGCTTGTTGGTAAGCCACCTGGGCGGTGGCGGGATGGGCATCACCGCTGGTGTCGAAGCAGAGGGCGGCGTCGCCCATGGCGAAGAGGTGGTCAGCGCCGATGACCCGCAGGTCGCCGTCGCACGGCAGCCGGCCGCGGCGATCGAGCTCCAGCGCCGGCGTGAGGTTGGGAACGCTGCCCACCACCCCACCGGTCCAGATCACTCCATCACAGCTCAGCGTTTCGCTGGTGCTGTCCCGCTGGAGGCTGAGGGTTGTGGCGCTCACTTCCGTCACCCGGGTGCCTGTGCGCAGGCGGATATCGCGCTGCAACAGCGCTTGGCGGGCTTGATCGCGGTTGAAGGAGCGGGCTGCTGGCAGCAGTTCTTCGCCCTGTTCGATCAGTTCCACCACAGCGGCGCCTTGCAGCAGATCGGCCAGCTTGCAGGCCAGCTCCACGCCACTGGCGCCGGCCCCCACAATCGCCAGTCGCTGCAGGGGGCACTGCTGTTGCTTGAGCCGCTCTACGAGCTGCTGCAGGCGATCCACATCCGCCAGGCTGCGGAAGCCCAGGCAGTGCTCCTCCACACCAGGGATGCCGTAGCTGGTGGCCTTGCCGCCGGTGGCGATCACCAGCTCGCCGTAATGGAGCTGGCGCCCGGATTCGGTGGTGAGCTGTTGGGCTGTGGTGTCGATCTGGCTCACCCGCTCCTGCAGCCACACCACGCCTTTGCCGGCCAGCAGCTCGCTGTAGCGCGGAGCGATTTCCCAGCGCCGCAGCTCCTGGCTCAGCAGCTCGTAGAGCAGTGGGAGAAATAAGAACCGCTCCTGCGGTTCGATCAGCAGCACCGGGATGTCGGGGGCTGCCGCCGCCAGCTGCAGGGCGGCGCTCAGGCCGCCGAAACCGCCTCCGACCACCACAACAGGTTGCTGTTCGGCCTCGGCTGGCGGCACTGGTTCCGAGTGGGCGGATGGTGTTGCGCGAACCCTAACCAGCAGCTGCGGGCACGGAAGTGATTTCCCCTGGCATTGGAGGATGGGCTGATGACGAGTACTCCGGCCACCACCTCAGCCGCGCTGGATGAGCAGCAGTGCTGCCTGGCGCTGGACTCTCTTGATGCGCTGGGGCGGATGCGCTGGGGGCTGGAGCAGTTCGGTGATGGCTTTGCCCTCACCACCAGCTTCGGCATCCAAGCGGCGGTTTCGCTGCACCTAATCAGCCAGCTGGATCGCTCCGTGCCCGTGATCTGGGTGGATACCGGCTATCTGCCGCCCGAGACCTACCGCTACGCCGAAACCCTGATCGAGCTGCTGGGGCTTCGGGTGCATGTGGCCCAGGCGGAGATCAGTCCTGCGCGGATGGAGGCCTTGCACGGCCGCCTCTGGGAAACAGGCCGCGTGGAAGACATGGAGACCTACCACCGCATCCGCAAGGTGGAGCCGCTGGATCGCGCCATGGAGGCGCTGGCGGTGCGCTGCTGGGCCAGCGGTGTGCGCGGCCTGCAGACCGATCACCGCAGCACCATGCAACCCCTGGCGCAGGTGCGCGGCCGCTGGGCCCTGCGCCCGCTGCTCGCTTGGACCAACAAGGACGTCTTCTATTACATGCAAGAGCACGGGCTGCCGCAGCACCCGCTGTTTGAGCAGGGTTACTCCACGGTGGGCGACTGGCATTCCAGTGGTCCAGACGATGGCGGCATCAGCGGCCGGGCTACCCGTTTCGGGGGGCTCAAGCAGGAATGCGGCATTCACCTGCCCGGGATGGCCGGCGAGGGCATCTAAGTGGCGCGGCTGTTGCTGATCGGCAACAGCCGCTGGCATTGGGCGGAGCCCTGCGCCACCGGCACTGGGCTGCGTTGCTGGCACACCCCGCCGGCTGATGCCCTTGAAGCAGAGGATCTCCACGCCTGGGCTGCGGTGGGTTCGCTGCCTCGCCATGCCCCCTCGCTGGCGGCGAAACGGCTGGCGTTAGCGGATGTGCCCCTCAAGGGGGCACCGCCTTGGCTGGGGATTGATCGCGCGTTGGTGGGCTGGTGGGCCTGGCAGCAAGAGCAACAGGCCGTGTTGGTGGCGGATGCCGGCACGGCCTTAAGCCTCACGCGGGTGAGCGCTGAAGGTTGTTTTGAGGGCGGCTTGATCAGTGCGGGTGTGGCCTTGCAGCTGCGGGCCCTGGCCGGCTCCACGGCGCAATTGCCCGAGCTGGACGACTCCTGCTTCGAGGCCGGTCAGCCCGCGCCAGCCTGGCCTCAGAGCACCGATGCCGCCATGGCGGAGGGCTGCCGGCGAGCCGTGGCGGCCGGGATTGCGCAGGCCGCGGCTGAGGCTACGGGCAGCTGCCTGTGGCTCACAGGGGGCGATGCTGCGTTGGTGTTGCCACTGCTGATGGCGCAGCAGCTCCAGCCCGTGCATGCCCCGGATCTGGCCCTTGAGGCCATGGCGGCGTTGCCGGTGGTGGGTTGGCGCCGCTGAGCTCAGGCCAGGCCTAGATCCCGCAGGATGTCGTCGGCCATGGTTTCCGCCTTCACCTTGGTGTAGGCCTTTTCGATCTTGCCTTCGGCATCCACCACGAAGGTGTGGCGCATCATGCCCATGTATTCGCGGCCCATGAACTTCTTGAGGCCGTAGCTGCCGAAGCTCTCGGCCACCGGGCAGGGCTCGGCGTCGGTGAGCAGGGTGAAGGGCAGCTCGTATTTGCTGATGAATTTGCTGTGGCTGGTTGCGCCGTCCTTGCTGATGCCCAGCACAGCAATGTTGTGCTGCTCAAAGGCGGACCACTGATCGCGGAAGTTGCAGGCCTCTTTGGTGCAGCCCGGGGTGTCGTCCTTGGGATAGAAGTAGATCACCACGCGCTGGCCTTTGAAACCGGCCAGGCTCACCAGCTCACCGTTTTGATCGGGGAGGGTGAAGTCGGGTGCGGCATCACCGATCTGAAGAGCCATGGCGGGGCTTCAACACAATGGCGGGAGCCTAAGGGCAGCCCCGAGCGCAGCGGCGCTTCCGCACCTGTGGCTTTTGCCGCTCACGGCGGAGGATCCCTGGTCGCTCAGTGAGGCCGAACGGGCTTGGAGCGCTGCGCTGCCGCCTGCGGTGCAGCACCGCTATCGCACCAGCCGGCATCTGTTGCGCGCTCACCTCGCCACATGCCTGGGGCTGCCAGCTGAGGCGGTGCCGCTGCATAGCCCGCCCGGCGAGGCGCCGCGTCTTTCAGAGGGCTATGGAGCTGTGAGCTTGAGCCACAGCCGCGATCAGTTGCTGCTGGCCTGGTCGCCCTGGCGGATCGGGGTTGATCTGGAGTGGCAGCAGCGCCGCATTGCTGCGGAGTTGATGGCGCGCCGGTTCTTCCCGCCCCAGGAGTGGCAGCAGCTGCAGAGCCAAGCCCCGCCGGAGCGTGAAGCGCTGGTGCTGGAGAGCTGGGTGCGTAAGGAGGCGGCGATCAAATGGCAGCGCAGCAGCCTCGCCACCGACCTGCGCCATTGGCATTGGTGCGTGGAACAGCAGCGTCTCGAGCATCTGCTGGAGGGCTGGCAGCCGCCCTCTGTGTGCGTGCGGCGTAACGGCTGGTTGTGCGGAGTGGTGGGGCAGGCAGCCGAACAGGCGATCTGGGATTAACGTCCGCGCGTTCCACTCCTGAACAGTCCTCTCAAGAGGCCGCACCCATGCCGTTGGCCCTGCGCTTCAGTGTGGTGGCTCTGCTGAGCCTGTTCGGTGTGGCGGGGCTCGCCCAGTGGCGTTTGCTGCCACCTCCGGCCATGCGCACTGGTACCTCCACCGATCGCGTTTTGGCGGATCTGGCCAGCCAGGAAGCGTTGCAGGATGGTCGCGCCAGGGCGAGCGAGGCGCTGGGCCAGTTCGTGGGCGGCCAGATCACCCGCTACTTCTGGGGCAGCTTCACCGGCTATCTCGATGTTCTGGGGCTCGAGACCCCGGAAGACATGGAGGCCCGCATCACTGAATCGCCCGAGAGGGTGCAGTTGCTCCTGGTTCCCCGCGGCGGCGAGGAGCGCTATGTGGCGCAAGTGCAGGCGGAAGACAACGTTCCGCGGGGCGTGGCCTGCAGCGGCCGCGGCGAACCGGGCAGCTTCCGCTACGAGCGCGATGCGTTGCATTGCCCACCGGGTTGGAGTCCGCTGGAGCTGCCTGCGCGCCGCGGGGCCGACCAGCGCAGTTAAGGCTTCAACGGTTTTTTGATAACCGATTCTTAAATCAACCTTCAGAAGGTCCGTGGCGGACTGTTCTGCTCGCCATACCGGGAGAGTCATCTTCTGCTCAACCATGCGCAAGGTTCTCCTCCCCTTGGCTGGCGCTGGTGTCCTGCTTGCAGGCCTCTCGGCCCAGGCCATCCCACAAGGGCCCACCACCATCAACTCCAATCAGGCTGGTGTGCGCTACGGCGCTCCCACCTTCATTCAAGAGGGTCTGCCCACCCAGACCGCCCGCGCTGTGAGCCAGGGCTTCGTTCGCTCCAACACCCTGCTGCCTCTTGGCGGCACCGAGGTGATCGACAACCCCGTGCCGAAGGATCTCAAGGACCTCTCCGGCTGGTCACGCGATGAGCTGCAGGCCGGTCTGCAGAAAGAGTACGACGTGGATGTGGTCGCTGTGGCCAACTTCCTCTACTCCGAGAAGGGCGAACAGTTCCTGTCTGAAAGCATTCAGCAGAACAACTACACCCCTTACTACAGCCAGAGCCACAGCCTCCAGGCTGTGCGCAGCGCCATCATTCTCGATTCCGCTGACGGCAAGCTGTCCAGCTACGGGATGATGTCGAACCTGCCCACCGACCAGCGCCTGCAGGGCGCGATGAAGGTGTGCGACGTGAGCGACGCCGCCAACAGCCAGCGCGCCACCTCGCTGCTGAGCTGGTACATGAACACCCCGGCCTGCATCGCTGCATACACCGCCGAAGCCCCTGCTCCGGCCCCGGCCGCTCCTGCCGTTCGCGGTCTCTGGTGATCTCGTCGGCAGCTGGTGCTGTCTTCCGCTCTCTCCGGCTTCCACTCGATGGGTGGAAGCCGGTTTTTTGTGTTGATGGTTTTGATGACGATCAGCACGGGGTACTTCTCAACATCAGTGCCTACGTAGGGCCGTGAGCCGCTGATGTTGCAGTTGTTGCGGTAGGCGAGAGCCGAGCCGCTCTTGCAGCGCGTCTTGGAGCAACCGCAACCCCTTGGGTTGGAGGACGCCGCTCAGATGGCTTCGGTATGCAGCGTGATCGCCCAGCCAGCGCTCGATCACGGCGGCGCTCAGGCTGAGCTCCAGGGGCTCCTCCCACTGCTGCCAGCTCACCTGCCAACCCCGCTGCTCGAGCTCTGCCTGCAACCGCTCCCGATCCGGTGGTGCGCTCAGCCAGGCCTGCTCGAGCTCTGGCAGCGGGGCCAGCAGATCGCGGAGGGCATCCGGTAGATCCGCTATGGCCAACAAGGCAGCAGCAGGGCCGATCGTGGGTTGGCTGAACAGCAGCCGCAGCTGGGCATCCGGGGCCGCGAGGCGCTCCAGTTGATCCAGCGCGGCAGGCAGCTGCTCGGCGCTGAGATCCCTGAAGGGATGCCTTGCCGCAATCCATTCGAAAACACTGCCAGGCTCCAGGGCATCAGCCAGGCCTGCGGCGTTGCAGCAGAGCACGCTCGGTTGCCGCAGGGCATCGAGCACGCTCAGCTGGCTGCGCAGCCGTTCTGCATCGGCGCTGTCTGCCGTCTGAATCACAACGCCGCCTTCCGGGGTGTGCTCCAAAGGGTCCAGCGCCCAGAGCAACGAGCGGGCCTCCAGGATCAGCACCCGGTCATGCCGCCGCCAGGTTGCGTTGTCCCAGAGGCGGCTGCGCAGAGCATCCAGCCGTTCGCCTTCGCTGCCCAATTGGCGCTGCAGCCAGCGTTCGAGGGCTGGATCGTCGGGGCTGCTGCTGAGCACTTCCCCCAGTTCAGCTTCGTGTTCTGCCGCTGCGGCTAGCTGGGCGGCCCGCCGTTGCTGCAGCCGTTGGCGCCGTTGCCCCTCCCAGCCCAGTTGGCCCGGCTGCCAGAACACCTGGCCTTGCAGTGCGGTGGGTAGGTATTGCTGGGCCACCCAGTGTTCGGCGTAGGCGTGGGGGTAGCGGTAGCCCACTCCATCGCCGAAGGCTTTGCCATCACGGTTGGCATCGCGCAGGTGGGCCGGCACGCTCTGGCGGCTGCTCGCCTTCACGCTCTTGAGGGCATCGAAGAACCCGAGCAGGCTGTTGCTCTTGTCGGTGCTGGCCAGATAAAGAGCCGCCTGCGCCAACGGGTAGAGGCCTTCTGGTAGGCCCACCCGCTCAAAGGCCGCGGCGCAGGCTTCCACCACCACCATCGCCTGGGGGTCGGCCAGGCCAATGTCTTCCCCAGCGGAGATGAGCATGCGCCGGAAGATGAAGCGAGGGTTCTCGCCGGCTTCCACCATGCGGGCTAACCAGAACAGGGCTGCATCGGGATCGCTGCCCCGCAGCGATTTGATGAAGGCGCTGATCGTGTCGAAGTGGGCGTCGCCCTGCTTGTCGTAGAGCACAGCCCGCTGCTGGATCGACTCCTCGGCAATGGCCAGATCGATCGCGATCACACCGTTGTCATCGGGTTCGCTCGTCTCCACGGCCAGCTCAAGGGCATTCAGCAGGCTGCGGGCATCGCCGCCGGCCACATCCACTAAGTGCTCGGCTGCTTCAGCGCTGATCTGCACCGAGCGGTTGCCGTAGCCATGCTCTGGATCCTGCAGAGCACGTTGCAGCAGTTGATGGAGGTGGCGCGGTTGCAGCGGTTGCAGGCGGAAGAGGCGTGAGCGGCTCACCAGCGCCTTGTTCACTTCAAAGAAGGGGTTTTCGGTGGTGGCGCCGATCAGCGTCACCGTGCCGTTCTCCACCCAGGGCAGCAGCGCGTCTTGCTGGGCGCTGTTGAAACGGTGCACCTCATCAATAAAGAGCAAGCTGCGCAGGCCGTGCTGCTCCAACCGGCGCCGCGCTTCATCCACCTCGGCCCGCAGGTCTTTCACGCCGGCCAGCACGGCATTGAGGCTGCTGAAGTGGGCTCGGGTGCTGGCGGCGATGATTCGGGCCAGGGTGGTTTTGCCCACGCCGGGTGGCCCATAGAGGATCAGGTTGCCAACGCGATCAGCCGCAATCGCACGACGCAGCAGCCGTCCCGGCCCAAGGATCTCCTCTTGACCCTGAAAGTCGTCGATGCTGCGGGGGCGCATCCGATCGGCGAGCGGGGCCAGGCTCTGGCGCAGCTGCTCGCCGCGATGGCTGAACAGGTCGCTCACACCGCTCGTGTTCCAGCTCGCATCATCGGATGAAACATCGCAGAGGATCCGTTAATTTGCGCTCTGCTGTCGATGACCCGTGCGGCGCTACCTGGCCCCACTGCCTGTGATTGCCCTGCTGGTGGGCTGTGGAGCCAAACCGCCAACCCGTCCGCCCCTGGCAGTTCAGGTGGAGAGCATCGGCGAAGCGGAGTTCAATCCTTCGATCGAAGTGATCAGCGTTCTCAGCTCCACCACGGATGTGGCGCTGAGGCCTGAAACCGATGGCCGTGTGGTGAAAATCCTGGTGAGCCAGGGTCAGCAGGTGAAGGCCGGCCAACCGATTCTGGTGCTCGACAACGTGCAGCAGACGGCTCAGCTGAATGCGTCTGAAGCGGAAGCCCGCAAGGACCGGCTCAATGCCGAGCGGTATATCTTTCTGAACGCGCAGGGTGCCGTTTCAACCAAGCAACGCGATCAATACGTCACCCAGGCGATTCAATCGCGCGATAAGGCGAAGGCGGATGCCGCCACGCTGGGTTACAAATATGTGACCGCACCGATTAGTGGAGAAATCGGCGATCTCGATACGGTGAAAATCGGTGATTACGTGCGTCAGGGTCAGGCGATCACGGGAATTGTTGATAACTCCAATCTCTGGACGTTGATGGACGTCCCGGCAACCCAGGCGCTGCAGGTGAAGATGGGGCAGCCCGTGAAGTTGCAAACCCAAACCAACCCGCCGTTGACCGCTAGCGGCAAGGTGGTGTTCATCTCTCCTTATTTCGGCCTCAGCGGTGCGTCGTCTTCCCCCAATACGGTGCTGGTGAAAGCGGCTTTCCCGAATACATCAGGGGCATTGAAGACCGGTCAGTACGTGAAAAACCGGATCATCACCGGCAGTACACGTCAGTTGTCAGTTCCTGTGAGTGCCGTCTTGATGCAAGCGCAGCAGCCGTTCGTGTATCGCGTCGTCACGGTGTCTCAGGCCCTTCCCAAAATCAAAGCTTCCACCACCGTTCCTGCGGAGCAGAAGAAAAGGCTTGAAGCTCTTCCGCCAACAACACCGATCGTGGTGCAAACCCCTGTTCAGCTCGGGCAACTGCAGGGAAATCGCTACCCGTTGATTTCTGGTCTCCAGAAGGGTGAGCGCATCGTGGTCAGCAACACGGCTTTGTTGCGCACGGGCCTGCCCGTGAAGATTGGCCCAGCAGCAGCGAACTGAGGATTGATTCGATATGTCACTTTCCGATAATTTCATCAAGCGCCCGGTCCTCACGACCGTTTGCAGCATTTTGATCGTGTTGGTTGGCTTGATTGCCATTCCAACGCTGCCGATTGAAAACCTTCCCAATATTGCCCCTCCTCAGATTCAGGTCACGGCTAACTACAGCGGTGCCAACTCGTTGGTGACCGAGCAGGCTGTTACCAATGTGCTCGAGCAGCAAATCAACGGTGTTCCTGGTTCGGCCTATATCTCCTCGCTGAGCACCAATACGGGCTCCAGCACAGTGAATGTCTTCTTTGACGAAGACACCGATATCAATATCGACCAGGTGAACGTGCAGAACCGCGTTTCCCTGGCGATGCCCCAGCTGCCGTCGCAGGTGAGCAGCACGGGTGTGTCCGTGTTGCAGACCACTCCGTCGATTCTGCTCGCTTATCAGGTGAGCTCGACTGACGGGCAATTTGACCGCTCCTATATCAACGGACTGATCTACGAGCAGCTCTACTACCAATTGGAACGTGTCCCGGGCGTGGCTCAGGCCACGTTGTTCGGCGGTAGTAACCCGGCCTTCTGGTTGTTTGTTGACCCCGACAAGCTCACGGCCAACCAGCTCACTGCGGATCAGGTGGTGTCTGCGGTGCGCAGCCAGAACTCCGTGGCGATCGGTGGTTTGGTGGGTGGCCCGCCAGCAGGTGGCAACCAGATGTTCACCTATCCCATTTTGGTGGAGGACAACGGCAACCTGGTGTCCGTTGAGCAGCTCAACCAACTGATTGTTGGAAAGTCTCCTGCCGGCAACCTGCTCCGCTTGCAGGATGTGGGTGAAGCCACCTACGGCTTCAACACCTTTGCCACAGCTGGCGTTGATATCGATAATCACCCGTCAATCACCGTGGGTGTGTATCAAACACCGGAAAGTAATGCCCTGCAGGTGAGTGAAGCGGTGGTCCAGCTGATGGATCAGTTCCGCAGCCAGGTGCCTCCGGGGATCACAGTTACTGAGATCTACAACGTTGGCCAGTTCATTGAATCAGCCGTTGATGGCGTAACTGATGCCCTTGGCTTGGCCATCGTGTTGGTGCTGGTGATCCTGTTCCTGTTCCTGCAGGACTGGCGAGCCACGGTGGTGCCGAGTCTGGCCATTCCGATTTCACTGGTGGGCACCTTCGCCTTCATCAAGGCTTTCGGCTTCTCGATTAATCAGCTGACCCTGCTGGGCCTTGTCTTGGCGACGGGTCTGGTGGTGGATGACGCGATCGTGGTGATTGAGGCCGTGGCGAAGAACCTGGAGAGCGGGATGCGACCCCGGCAAGCGGCACTGGCTTGTATGGGTGAGCTGATCGGTGCCTTGATCGCCACCTCCTTGGTGCTGATGGCCGTATTTGTGCCGGTGGCGTTCTACCCAGGTGGCATCGGCATCATCTACCGCCAGTTCGCACTCACGATTGCCTTCTCGATCGCAATCTCCACCTTCAACGCTCTCACCTTCTCGCCGATGATGGCGGGCCTGATCCTGAAGGCTGAGAAGCCACCGAAACCGAAAGGCTGGACTTGGACCGTTGCCGGCATCGTCATCGGTCTTGCTTTCGGCCGCTTCAGTTCAGCGTCGTTCGGTTTTGGTGCCTACATCTTCGGTGTGTTGCTGTTTGGTTTCGCTGGTAGCCGTCTGGCAGCGATTTTTGATGGTTTTAACGATGCCTTCCACCGCTTGGAGCAGGGCTACGCGAAGTTGCTCAAGCTGCTGATCGCCCGTCGCCGCCTAATCCTGATGGGTTTGGCCAGCGGCATCGTTGTTACAGCGATTGCCTTCAACGCCCTGCCTTCTGCGTTCATTCCTGAGGAGGATCAGGGCTACGGTCTTGGCATCTTCCAGCTGCAGAACGGAGCCTCGCTGTCCCAGACGCAAACAGTGGGCGCTCAAATTGCCAAGGTGCTGAGCGAAGAAGAGGACATCGTCTCCGGCAGTGTGATCAGTGGCGCTGGCTTCAACGGCAACAGCCCGGATCAAGGCCTGTTCTTCTACGGGTTTAAGCCGCTCGAAGAGCGTTCCGGTGCTGACAACAAGGCACCGGCCATCGTGGCAAGGCTGAATGAGAAGCTTTCCCAATTTGATACAGCTCTCGCTGTGGCCTCCCAGCCTCCAGCGATTCCAGGCTTCTCTGCGCAAGGTGGCTTCTATTTCCAGTTCAACGATTTGAGCAACGGCGCCTACACCTTCACTCAGCTCAATGACCTTGCCCAGCAGCTGGTGAGCACTGGTCAGGCCAGCGGTGAATTCTCTGCGCTCTACACCCAGTTCGTGCCTAGCGCACCGGCTTTTGGCTTGAAGATCGATCGCTCGATCCTGGGTGCTTTGAATGTTGATTTCCAGCAGGCGATGCAAACCATTGCTGTGCTGGCGGGTGGCAACTACTCCGGCCTCACCTACGAAAGCGGTCAGGTGCGCAACATCTATGTGCAGTCACAGCCGGATCAGCGCAGCAACCTGGACGATGTTCTGAGCTACTACGTGCGCAATCGCGACGGAAACATGGTGCAGGTGTCGGAGTTCGCCTCGGCGGATCTCTCCAGCGCGCCACCGGTGATCAGTCACTACAACCTCTACCGCACGGTGCTGGTGCAAGGGGCTGAAGCGATCGGCAAGAGCTCTGGCCAGGCGCTCACGGCGATTCAGAACATCTTCAACAGCCTCGATTTCAACAACATCGGCTACGCCTTCACCGGTATCGCCGCGCTGCAGCTTTCAGCCGGCAGCGCCAGCGTGCTCGTGTTCGCCTTGGGCATCCTGATCGTGTATCTGGTGCTCTCGGCGCAATACGAGAGCTATGTGACGCCGGTGATCATCTTGATGACCGTGCCTTTGGCCATGCTCGGCGCCCTGGTGTTCCTGGCAGTGCGCTCGATCGATCTCAACATCTATGCCCAGGTGGGTTTGGTGACCCTGATTGGTCTGGCTGCCAAAAACGGCATCTTGATTGTGGAGGTGGCGGAGCAGCACCTCGAGGCGGGGATGAGCATTCCCGAGGCCGCGATGGCCGCCGCTCAATCGCGGATGCGTCCGATCTTGATGACGGCCATTGCCTCGTTGGCAGGCTTCCTGCCCCTGGTGGTGGCGACCACCGCGGGTGCGAACAGCCAGCAATCGCTGGGAACGGTGATCTTTGGTGGTTTGCTGGTGGCCACAGTGCTCTCCCTGGGTGTTGTTCCGCCCTTCTATGTGGCGATCAAACACCTCGAGGAGCGCTGGTTTGGTGAGGGTGGCGGCCGTGGCGCTGATTCCACCACAGCTGTGGCGCCGACCCTGCCCGGCTCGAATTAATGGCGACGAGCGATCTCAGGCAGCCAAAGCCTTGCGGTTTTGGCTTGTGCTCCAGGATCGTCTACGTCCATCAGGCTATTTTGCTAGCCGTCTTTGTTGCTGGGCTGCGGGTGTATCCAGCCCGCGGTATTGATGAGCTGGTGCTGCCGCATTGGCTTGGGATTGTTCTCTCGATTGCCGTTTTGATCGCGATGTTTGGGGTCGCGACCCGGACGTCGTTAAACGCTCTGAACTGGCTGCGGGCGATTTTGTGGGTCGGCGTGATCAAGATCCTGGTGGTCCAGCTCTGGCTTCTGGCTCAGGGTCAAACCGAATTGCAGTCCTATATCCGCGCCATGTTCATCAACGAGGGGATTGCGATCCCACTCGCCATTTATTGGTCGCGGCCCGTTCACACCACTTATCTGGCTTCACTTCAGCGTTCGTGAAGCCCCTAGGGGGCAGAGAAGCGCTGATGGTCAGGTCTTCTCTGCCGATCAGTTCATCTCATTGCGTGATCAGGTGATCACCGTGGGGCGACCCATTCCGGTGCGGCTCTTGATCTCGGCCAGCTGATCGATGGCCGTGATCAGATCGCCCAGGGCTGCCTGGGGATCTTGATCGAGATTGCCGCTGGGTGGCATATAGCTCTCGAGATACACCCGCAGCGTGGCGCCCTGCGTGCCGGTGCCGGAGAGGCGCAACACCACGCGTCTGCCGTCGTCAAACAGGAGCCGCAAGCCTTGGCCGCTGGTGAGGGAGCCATCCACTGGATCGGTGTAGGCGAAGTCATCGGCCGTCGCGATCACGCGGCCGGCGAAGCGTTGACCCACCAGGCTTGGCTGCATCTCCTTGATGCGGTTGTAGAGGCCGTGGGCAGCGTCGCTGGCGATCGCTTCGTAGTCGTGGCGGGAGTAGTAGTGGCGGCCGAAACGGCTCCAGTGCTCCGCCATGATCTTCGCCACGGGCTCGCGGCGCTTGGCCAGGATGTTGAGCCAGAACAACACCGCCCACAGTCCGTCTTTTTCGCGGATGTGATTACTGCCGGTGCCGAAGCTTTCTTCACCGCAAAGGGTGATCCGGCCCGCATCCAGCAGATTGCCGAAGAACTTCCAGCCCGTGGGTGTTTCGAAGCAGGGGATACCCAGCTCTTTGGCCACCACATCGGCGGCGGCGCTGGTGGGCATCGAGCGCGCCACACCGGAGAGGCCAGCGGCGTAGCCGGGCACCAAGGTGGCGTTGGCTGTGAGCACCGCCAGGCTGTCGCTGGGGTTCACAAAGCAGCGTGTGCCCAGGATCATGTTGCGGTCGCCATCGCCGTCGCAGGCGGCCCCGAAGCGGTAAGCGTCGCTGCCCATCAGCAACTCCGCCAGCTCATGGGCATAGGTGAGGTTGGGGTCGGGGTGGCCGGCGCCGAAGTCCTCAAGGGGAACGGCGTTGCGCACACTCCCGGCCGGCGCCCCCAGCAAACCCTCCAGCAGCCGCTTGGCATAGGGGCCGGTGACGGCATGCATCGCGTCAAAGGCGATCGGGAAGTCGCCTTTGAGTAGATCGCTGATCTGATCGAAGTCAAACAACTTCTGCATCAGGGCGACGTAGTCGTCGACCCCGTCGATCACCTCGATTTGCAGGCTGCCGATGCTCTGCTGGCCGGGGCTATCAAGGTTGACCGTGCCCTCGGCGTGGATTCGGTAGCCATCGAGCGTTTGGCTGCAGGCGTAAATCGCGTCGGTGAGGGATTCGGGTGCCGGGCCGCCGTTGGCGCCATTCACCTTCACGCCGAAGTCGCCGTCTGGTCCGCCTGGGTTGTGGCTAGCCGAGAGGATGATCCCGGCTGTGGCCTGGCGCTGGCGGATCAGGTTGGATGCGGCCGGGGTGGAGAGGATCCCGCCGGTGGTGGTGACGATGCGGGCCACACCGTGGGCTGCCGCCATGCGCGCGATCACACCGATGGCACGGCGGTTGCCGTAGCGACCGTCGCCACCCACGACAAGCGTGCCGCCCGCTATCCCAGGCACGGTTCGCAGGATCGCCTCGATGAAGCTCTCCAGGTAATGGGGCGTTTCAAATTGACGGCTGCTCTTCCGCAGGCCGGAGGTGCCTGGCTTCTGGTCGAGAAAAGGCTGATCGAGCGGGATCTGCTGCACGCCGCTGGTCATCGGAGGCTGCCGAGGCGGCACCAAGTTAGTCCGCTCCCCCGGTTTCTCTCGCAGTGGAGATCACCCCTCAGCGTTGACCGCCACCAAAGTTGATCCCGCCGCCGCCGGCTGGTTTGGCGGCCGGTGTATCCGCGGCCTCAGGTTTCTCTGAGCTGCGGCACACCAGCAGCAAGCGTTCGGCAGGATCCGTGATCGCTTGGCGGCGGCTGAAGCTGTTGGTGGCGGCTGGCTGGGCTTTGGCCAACATCTGCCAGATCAGATCCTTGCAATTGGCGGGAAGCCTTGGGTGATCCATCAATGGATCGCCGAGCTTGCGGGCTTGGTTGCAGGTTTCGCTTGTGTTTTCCCTGGCGCAGGCCAAAGCGGCCAGTTGCACCTGGCGCAAGCTGTCCTGGCTGGGGAACGGCACAAACGGAGCGCCCCGGCTGGCTTCAGGCAGAACCACAGCAACCAGCAACGCCGCCGTGGAGGCCAGTGCAGAAGCAGCCGGCAGGTGCCAGCCCCGATGAGCAGTCATCACAACCGGAACGGTGCGCCCATCATGCAATGGGTTCGATCGCTGTGCTGTAGCCCAGTGCTTCCAGCTGATCGGCATAGGGCTGCAGCAGTTCTCGGTAGTGCTGCCAGCGACCCACCGAACGGCTGTTGATGGGGCTGCGGGCTTGCACCGCACTAGCGGTGTGGATCTGCCGCCGCCCCCGCTCCGGATGCAGATATGCCTCGTTCCAATCGAAGCCGCAATGCTCGATCAGAGCAGGAATCACCTGCTCTGGCTGCCGCGTTAATTGGTCGTAGTTGAGGTGGTAAATCCGTCCTGGAATGCGTTCCTCATGATCTGCCATCACTTGGCGGTAGAGGTGATACGAAGCAACGGAGTGATCAAGGCTGTAAGTCCATTCATTGCCTTGGGCGAAATGGTTGGTGAAGGTCGACCACAAATTGTCCATCGGGTTGCGGTAGACGTGCACAATGCGGCAATCCGGAAAGGCCGCTGCGAGAACCGGGCAGTAGGCAAAGTTGTAGAGAAACTTGTCGCTTAGTGCCGCTGCATCTGGCCGGTAATCGGCCCTGGCTTCCGCCGCTGCCTGATAGCTGGAGCGAATCGCTTCGATCGTGCTGCCGCCGGCCATGGCCTGGTTGAGATAGGGCACCTCGCCAAGATCGATGAGATTGTTGTTCTGGCTCAGGATCGTTTCCACGAGCGTGGAGCCGCAGCGCGGCAAGCCCACGATGAAGATCAAGGTGGGTGCGCTGGTCTGCGCTTCCGGTGGTGTTGGTGATTCCTCCCACTGCTCGAGCAGCCGGGAGTTGGTGCTGATCAGATCACTTAGCTTCGGCAGGGTCCAGCTTCCCTCCAGCTGGGCTGACCGTGATTGGTTGGCCTTGCAGAACCAGTCGGCAGCTTCTGGGTCTTGGCGGTCGAGGTGGTACTTGCCGATGGTGAAATACAGGTGGTAAGCCTTCGCCTGATCCTTTAGTTCGTTGAGGCAGGCTTCTGCGGCCAGTCGTGGTTCTGGATCTTCGCGGCCATTCACGCAGTAGGAGAGGTGCCGGTGGGCTTCGGGATAGAGCGGGTTGTGCCGCAACGCTTCGCGAAAGCGTTCTTGGGCTTGATCGATCTGCCCCTGCTCCATCAGGGCAATCCCGAGGTTGGAGAGGATTTCGCTCTGGCCGGGGCTCATGGCCAGCGCCCGCTCAAACCAGTGCACAGCACGCTCAATCTGGCCGGCCTCCTGCAGGCTCAGGCCCAGGTTGTTCATCGCTTCGGGGTACTCGGCTCTCTGCTCGAGAGCCCGCTCTAGCGCCCCAATCGAATCGGCGATCTGGCCCAGTTCCCGCAGGGCCACACCCTGGCCAGAGAGCACTTCCGGATACAGCGGTTGCAGCGCTAAGGCTTGGTTGTAAGCGTCGACAGCTGCCTGGGGATCGTTGCAGGCCTGCAGGGCATGGCCCAGATTGGCGTAGGCCTTGGCGAAACCTGGCTTGAGAGCAGCCGCACGCCGGAAGCTTTCCGCGGCCCGAACGCTGCGGCCGAGGGCATGCTGCGCCGTGCCCAGATTGAGCCAAGCCTCGGCGTTGTTGGGCGCCAGCCGCAACGCCTGCTCCAGTAAGGCTGCGGCGGGTTCGATTCTGTTGGCTTGCAGGTCTAGGGCCGCCAGGTTGCTGTAAGCCGCGGCGCTGGCATCGCCCTGAGCAACAGCCTGCCGGTAGAGCTGGGCTGCTGCTTCAAAGTTTCGGGCCCGGATCTGTTGCAGTGCCAGCTGCTCCAGCACCGGGGTTGGTTGAGAGGGGGTGCTCAAAGCCGTTCAGCTCAACTCAGAAAGCACCACCAAAACGGGCATCAATATCAGGGTGACCGCAGCAGCGGCAATCAGTGCCGTGGCCGTGAACATCGCGCCCTCGAGCGATTGAAATCACCTTAGAAGCGAAAAACCGGCTTTGCTGCTGGGGCTCCCTGACCCGGCAAACAATGGCGTTCGCGGCTCATTGCCGCTGCACTCCACTGCCGCAGCGCCTGCGGTTCTCTTGCAGTTTGCGCTCCAGTGCGGCGTTGATGCCAAGGTCGGCGCCCTTCCAGAGCCGATCGATCTCGCGGGTGAAGTGTGCTGCGAGCAACGGCGAGTGGATCACCAGCAGCACCTCATCGTTTTGATGAGCGGCACTCGGGCTCCAGTTGAAGCTGCCTGTGATCACGGTGTTGCCATCGATCACGGCCAGCTTGTGGTGGAGCTTGTCCCCCCTGGCCAGCCGCGGGATTCCCACCCCTTCGGCGGCTTGCTGGAGCGGTTGGTTGCCGGCTTCGAGCTTGCAGTGGCGATCGGCCAGGGCCACGCCGAGCAGGTCCAGCACTTCGGAAAAGGAGCGGCTGGCAAAGCCAGGATCGGCGAGCAGGCGCAGCTGCACGCCCTTGGTCTGCAGGTCTGCGATCACCGTGGTGAGGGCTTGGGCTGAAAACACGAACAGCGCCATGTCCACCCGTTGTTTGGCGGCGGCCAGGGTTTTGGCGATCAGATTGAGGCCGTGGTGGGGATCTGTGCTCCGGTGCGGGGCGAAGAGCACCTCCACGGGTGTTTGGCCCACCATCACCTGCACGGCGGGGCCTGACTGTTTGGCCAGCCCAAAGCGGCTGTCTGGCTTTCCGCCCGGACCATCGCCCCACATGCGGTTGAAGTCTGCGGCGAAGAGCTCGGCCAGCTGCGGGCTGTTGAGCTGAAGCAGATGGTTCACGTTGCCGCGGGTGCGGCGATCGGCGACATCGCCATGCATGCCGGATGCTGTGAAGTTCGCCGAGCCGGTGATCACCTGCTGCCGGTCCACCACCACATATTTCGAGTGCATCAGGCCGCTGCCTTTGCTGCCATCAGCGGTGTCATCAAGCCAGGGCACGCCGGCGGCCGTAAGGATGGCCATAGCGTCGCCGCGCTGCTGCTCCTCCAGGCTCACCTTGCCGTCGCGGTTGCGATCGGCCAGCTCCATCAGCAGTTGGCGGCGTTGGCGCGCGTGGCCATCGAGCTCGGCCTCGTGCTGCTCACTCCACGGGGTGCTGTAGGTGTTCTCCAGCACCACCTTCACCGTCACGCCTCGGCGGTGTTGTCGCACCAGGGCTTCGGCAATGGCCGGCAGGGAGAGCTCCTGCACCGCCACCAGGATTTCCTCTTCAGCGGCCTCGATCCCACGGATCACCAGCGCCTCGAGGTTGTCGCCATTGCGGTTTTCCGCGTGGATTGGGCTGCGGTAGTGGCTGTCCGCGCGGTGGTTGAAGGCCACCGCGATCTCTTCCGGTAGCGGGAGCTGTTCTGGTCCAGCCCCCACAAGCCGGCCGGCCTGGCTGCCGCAGCCCTGCATCAGGGTGAGCGCCAGGAGCAGTGCCCCCCAGCAACGCTTCGAGTCGACCACCTTTTAGCCCCTGTCTCTGACAGGAGCATTCCCCTCGCTAGCTGGCTTCAGCCGTGTTCAGGCAGTTCAGAGGTGCGCAGCATCGCCACAAACCAGAGGCTGCTGATCACCACGGCCGCCAAAACCCCGGCGCCGATGCTCACCTTGGCCATCAAAAAGCACACCAACAGTGGCAAGACCACAGCTCCGGTGATGGGCGTGAGGGCAACCAGAGCTTTCATCGCAGCGGCTTCAGAACCATTCGGCCACAGCCTGATCGCTGGGGTTGCTGTTGTCTTCGGGGGTGGTGCGTTCGAAATCGAGCGTGATGTTGCGCTTCTGCTCACCATCGGCGGCAACGGCCTCGATGGCGTACACCTGCTGGCCGTCGCGGAAGGGCACCTGAATCCGGAAGGTGCCATCGCTGGAGAGCGGCACGTCTTCGCCGCCGATGCTCAATTTGGCTGAGGGATCGGTGGCGCCGTACACGATCAGCTCGGCGTCAGCCACCAGCCAGAAGGAGCGCTGACGCGGTGCCACCACGCCAGAGCCCGATTCGCTGCGGCCGCTGGCCCACAGGCCGGCACCAGAGGCATTGAGGCCGGCGCCGCTGCCCTGATCCAGTTCATGGAACGCTTCCGAGCCCCGACCGAGGCGGCGGGTTCCGGTCGTTGCCGTTTGGTAGAGCCGCTCGTGCAGGCCGTTGTCGCTGCTGGGCAGCGTTTGCGGGGTGATGGTGCTGGGAGGCGTATCGAGCGAGAAGGGCACGAACTGATCGAGGATCTGCTCGCTCGGGTGCAGGGCTGGAACGCGCGCCACCGAGGAGAACGCCAGCGAGATCCAGCCGCCACCGCTGACGCGATAGCCGAGCTCCACGCGGTAATCGCGATCGCTCAGGGGTACAGGCAAGTACCACTCGGTGGCATGGCTATCCACCGGCACTTCCTGAAGAGTGTGGGGATGGCTGCCGCCATTGTTCATGCCCGTGACATCAGCCACCCGCAGGCAGAGCTGGCTGGCGCCGGCCTTGAAGGCCTGCTGACGATCCTTTTCGCTGATCTCCCAGAACACGTAGGCCCACTGCGGATCGCGCGGCAGAAACACCACCCGGGTGTCTTCGCCTTGCCGGGTGGGAGCGTGCTCCTGCTCAAGGCTGGAGAGATCGGCCTGACGTTCGCCGATCGCACTCACCAGCTCGTCTTTGGTTTTGCGGCTGTAGAGCGTCACACCCAGCTCGCTGGCCACCTGGCGCAGTTGGCGCAAGGTCATCCGGGCAAGCGATGACAGGGTCTGACTCACAGCGCCTCCGGATTGTGTTCGGGATCAGTCTGGCTAACTCTCACAGGTCCGCCCTGATCTGTGATCCCGCAGTCAGCATCCCAAGACCGGCTCCGCGGCACCGGCCTGGCCACAAAAAAGCGGGGGTTTCCCCCCGCCAAACCGAAGACCTTGATGGTCTCGTGATCAGCGACCGATGCTGCGGTAGGGCACTTTGGCCAGGTAGTCGATGTCGGCGCTGCCGGCGGCGCTGGCGCCACGCAGGGCAGGCAGGGTGCGCACCCAGGACATGTAGTCCTGTGGGTAGCCACCACGGCGCTGAAGGGAGCGCTCGGGCAGTTTGCGGGCTGTGCCGGTGTACACGATCTGGGGGAAGCCCAGGATGCCGCGGTAGTAGGCGTCGTAGCGGGGGCTGGTGATGTTGAAGGGGGTTTCACCCAGATCACGGCTGCCCACCACACGGTTGCGGTGGTAAGGAACGGTGTCGTAACCGAAGGCGTTGAGGTACTCCTCGCTGTCGAGGATGTCGTCAACCATGCCCTTGACGCCGCGGGTCATCAGCACGGCAGACCAGGCGATCTCCTCGGACTTGCCGTGGGTCTTGCGGCCCAGCAGCTTCTCCACCAGGTGGCGAGCCACCTTGTAGTTGCTGTTGAGGGTGTAGAAGCTGCGGTTGAAGGTGTCCGACAGACACAGGGAGCGAATGAAATCGCGCACGGTGATCTGACCGTTGCGCAGCTGCGACTCAAGGGTGCGGTCGCGGTCGACCTTGAAGGCGTGGAAGAAGATCTGGCGGTAAGCCGCTTCGATCACGAAGTTCTGATCTTCGCGATCCATCGCCTTGTCCATGGACGCGGCTTTGGGATCCTCGTCCGAGCCCACGCGCAGGGGATCCACACGCGCGTTCTGCGTTGTGGGCGCGTACTTCAGGAGGGGAAGGGCCACTCGAACTTCGGCATCCGTCGTGGCTGATCGTAGAAGTGCCGTCACGGCTGCACTGATCCGCCTCAGGCAGGACTCACAGTCCGTAACGTTCGCGACAGAGCGCGCCTACCACCCCAGCAGCGACAGAGCGGATTCGCTCCCTGCCGAGCTGCCGGCCGCTGCCGAGGCCGCAGGCCGCTGCTGTTGGGCGTCGTCGCAGCGGGTCTCGATGCAGAAGGAGGCGTTGTTGGAGAGCCCCTCCACCGTGCTGCTGCGCACGCGCACGTTGGGCCCCTGAAAGGCGAAGCGCTCCCACACGCTCATCGTTTCGTAGTCGGTGCTGAGCAGCAGGCCATCGTGCTCATCCATGCAGAAGCGCGAGCTGGCCGGTGCCTTTTCGGCGTAGCCGAGATCGCGCAGCAGGATGCCCTCGCGGCCGCGTTCGTCGGTGGGGATCAAGCCGATCACGCTTTCGCCGGTGTGGTCTTCGCCGGCTTTGTCCCAGGCCATCGAGGCACTCCAGCGCACCCAGCAGCCGCCCACGAGCCCCTTGGGATCCTGGCCATGCAGCTGGGCCAGCTCCAGCAGGCGCTGATCATCGGCGGCAAGTTCGTCCACCAGGATCAGAGAGCCGCCCGCCTCGGCGCGGCGGTGCAGCAGGTGATGCACGCTGCGCTGGGAGCGCCAGCGGCCGCAGCTCAGCTGAAAAAAGCTGAGGGCGTTCTCAAGGGAGAGGCTCACGGCGGCGCGGCGGGTGCAGCGATGATCGCAAGCCGCCACCGCCGGTTGAGGTTGTGCTGATCGGTGCTCTGGCTGCGTTGGCTGCCGCGTTGTGTTGGACGCTGGCCAGCAGCCTGTGGCGGCGCCTCCCCACCTCCCTCAGCGGCGCCGAGCTGAATCTGCTCAAAAACTGGCTGGCGCTGGCGATGCTCCTGCCCCTCGTGTTGGGGCGTCCGTGGTCTGCGGCCCATGGCCCGTTGCTGCTGTTGGCGCTCAGTGGTGTGCTGGGGATCGCGCTGGGCGACAGCCTTTATTTCGCCGCCTTGCGCCGGCTGGGCACGCGCCGCACGCTCACCATCGATGCCGGCGGGCCTGCTGTGGCCTCCGTGGGTGGGATGGTGTGGCTGGCGGAGGTGCCAGAGCCGCTCCACTGGCTCGGCCTCGGCCTGATCACCTTGGCGCTGTTGCTCGTGGCTTGGCAGCCTTCGGGCGACGCCCTAACCGGGCGCCTGCAGATGCAGGGTGTGGTGCTGGCCCTGGGGGCGCTGCTCTGCGGCAGCACAGGAGCGCTGGTGTCGCGGGCGGCGCTGCGGGATGCGGCTTTTGATCCCCTGCAGTCGGCCCTGGTGCGGGTGCTGGCGGCGGGCTTGGTGTTGCTGCCCTTGCTGCGGGGCTGGCGAAGCAGGGGCTGGGGCCCGCGGCCTCCGCTTCGGCGCTGGCCCCTGGGATTGCTGGCCACGCTGCTCGGAACCACAGCCGGCATCGCCTTGCAGCAGCTGGCGTTGCAGCGGTTGCCGGGCGGCATCGCGGTGGCGCTGTTGGCCACCGCTCCGCTGATGGCGATCCCGCTGGCTCATTTGGAGGGAGATCGGCCTGGATGGCGGGGATGGCTGGCCGCCTTGCTGGCCCTGAGCGGCGTTAGTGCTCTGGTGGCTTGAGCGTGTTGCCCAGCCGTTCATCGGCCTGTTGTTGGCCCCAGCGCACCAGGTCGCTGATCTCGAGCGCCAGCGGGGGCTTGTGCAGGGCAAGGCCGATGGCTTCAAGCTGAACGGCGGCCTTGGCCAGTTGCTCCACCAACACCGGAATAAAGGTGGGATCCACCGCCAGGTTGGCTTGTTGGTGCGCCCAGGCCATCAGGCCCTCCTGGGCTGGAAAGGCGGTGCTGCCTTGGGCTGCCTGCTGCAAGCAACGCAGGCTGTGGGCCAGCAGGCGCAGGTGGTGACGCTCCAGCGCTGGAAGCAGCGTGCTCTCCAGCTCCTGAAGGTCGTGCTCGCTCAGCACGGCTGCAGCAGAAATCCGCAGGAGTGGCCGCCATCGAGCAACCAGTGCACGCGCTCCACGGCGCAGTCGGGGAAGGTGTGCCGAATCAGTTGCAGCTCCTGGTCGCACACGCAGGGGAACTGTTCAGCGATCTTCATCACCGAGCAGTGGAATTCGCTAATCACCCAGCCTTCGCCTTTCGGGTTGGGGGTGTAGTCGGCCACATAGCCCTCGCGCCGGCGCAGATCCACGAGCCGCTCGATGCGCTCCTTCAGGCTGCCGTCGCCGATCAGGCGGCGGTAATCGGAGGCTTTTTCAGAGGCTTGGCGCTGCAGCAGCTGATCCACCATCTCGGTGGGCAGGCTGGTGGCCATGGAGCTGAGCAGCCCCAGGGCGAAATGTTCGCTGCCGTTGGGGAACTGGCGGCGGCCCGCGGCTGTGAGCCGCCAGAGGTTGGACGGGCGCCCAGGACCCTCGGGCGCCGGGCTGGCTTCCACAAGCCCTTCTTCTTCCAAAGAGCGCAGGTGGCGCCGCATCACCTGGACTGACACGCCAAGGGATTCAGCCAGTTGCGCCGCGGTGATTTCACCCTGACGCAACATCAGGGTGAGCGCTGCCTCTCGGGTGGGTGCCTGCGTGGAGGCGCTCATGGCCAACTCATTACCACCACACCATGCCACGCCTGTTCGGGCGCTGACGAGTGGACCGTGCTGGTGCGCCCACACGTCACAATGCAGCGTCACCCCCGGGTGCTGCCCGTGTGCTTTAGGGTCAACTTGCGAAACACCTTGGTTTCGTAACTGCGGTTCCGCAACTGCTGGCCAAGCCCGCACGGGCACAACGCTCCGCCTCGCCTTTGCCCTCATGTCTGAAGCTCCTGCCTCTCAAGCCAGCGACAGCCTTGAGGTGATCCGCAAGTTCGCGGAAACCTATGCCCAGCGCACAGGTACCTATTTCTGCAGCGACCCCAGCGTGACGGCGGTCGTGCTCGAGGGTCTGGCCCGCCATAAAGACGAGCTCGGTGGTGCCCTGTGCCCCTGCCGCCATTACGAAGACAAGGAGGCCGAGGTGGCCCAGGCCTTTTGGAACTGCCCCTGCGTGCCGATGCGTGAGCGCAAGGAGTGCCACTGCATGCTGTTCCTCACCGAAGACAACCCCTTCCGCGGCGAGAAGCAGACGATCACGCTTGAAGAAGTGAAAGCCCATTGCGCCGGTTGAAGGTCCGTTCATGAGCAACGCACAGGCTGTTGGTGATCTGGTGAGCCAGCCGTACAAGTACGGCTTCGTCACCGATATCGAAACCGAAAAGATCGCCAAGGGCCTCAGTGAGGACGTGGTGCGCTTGATCTCCAGCAAGAAGGAGGAGCCTTCCTTCTTGCTGGACTTTCGCCTGCGTGCTTATAAGCAGTGGCTGCAGATGAGCGAGCCCGATTGGGCCGCTCTCGGCTATCCGCCAATCGACTACCAAGACGTGGTGTATTACGCCGCGCCCAAGCAACAGCAGAAGAAGGCCAGCCTCGATGAGGTGGATCCCAAGCTGCTCGAAACCTTCGACAAGCTCGGCATCCCGCTCAGCGAGCAGAAACGATTGTCGAATGTGGCTGTGGATGCGGTGTTCGACAGTGTGTCGATCGCCACCACCTACAAGGAAAAGCTGGCTGAGCACGGGGTGATCTTCTGCTCGATCAGCGAGGCGGTGAAGGAACACCCGGAACTGATTGAGCGTTATCTCGGCACAGTGGTGCCCAGCAATGACAATTACTTCGCTGCGCTCAACTCTGCCGTGTTCAGCGACGGCTCCTTCGTGTTCATTCCCAAAGGTGTGGAATGCCCGATGGAGCTCTCCACCTATTTCCGTATCAACTCCGGCGATACAGGTCAGTTTGAACGCACGCTGATCGTTGCCGAAGAGGGTGCTTCGGTGAGTTACCTCGAAGGCTGCACCGCCCCGATGTTCGACACCAACCAGCTGCACGCAGCCGTGGTGGAACTGGTGGCTCTTGATGATGCCTCGATCAAATACTCCACCGTTCAGAACTGGTATGCCGGCGATGAAAACGGCGTGGGTGGCATCTACAACTTCGTGACCAAGCGCGGCCAGTGTCGCGGCGACCGCAGCAAGATCAGCTGGACCCAGGTGGAAACGGGTTCAGCCATCACTTGGAAGTACCCCAGCTGTGTGCTGCAGGGCGCTGACTCGGTGGGTGAGTTTTATTCCGTGGCCCTCACCAACAACAAACAGCAAGCCGATACCGGCACCAAAATGATTCACGTGGGGCCGCGCACCCGCTCCACCATCGTGAGCAAGGGCATCAGCGCGGGGCGCTCTGCCAACAGCTACCGCGGTTTGGTGCAGATCGGCCCGAAAGCGGTGGGGGCGCGCAACTACAGCCAGTGCGATTCGATGTTGATCGGTGATCAGGCGGCCGCCAACACCTATCCCTACATCCGCTCCCAGCAGCCTCAGGCTTCGGTGGAGCACGAAGCGAGCACCTGCCGCATCTCGGAAGACCAGCTCTTTTATCTCCAGAGCCGCGGCATCGGCTTTGAAGAGGCGGTTTCGATGATGGTGAGCGGTTTCTGCCGCGACGTGTTCAATCAGCTGCCGATGGAATTCGCCGCGGAAGCCGACAAACTGCTCGCCCTCAAGCTGGAGGGCTCCGTGGGTTGAGTTCATCCCCGTTGCCCCATCGGCGTTGATGCGCCCGCTCCAGTTCTGTTTTTGATTTCGTTCTCGCCCGCTCCCACGCCGTGATTCGCCCCGACGCTCCCGTACTGCTTGAGATCCGTGATCTCCATGCCCGGGTGGAGGACAAGGCGATCCTCAAGGGTGTGAACCTCACCATCCGTGCCGGTGAAATTCACGCGGTGATGGGCCGTAATGGCAGCGGCAAAAGCACCCTCTCCAAAGTGCTGGCCGGCCACCCCGCCTACGCAGTGACGGGCGGCAGCGTGACCTACCGCGGCGAGAACCTGCTGGAGCTCGATCCCGAGCAGCGCGCCCGCATCGGTGTGTTCCTCGGTTTCCAGTACCCCGTGGAGATCCCCGGGGTGAGCAACCTCGAGTTTCTGCGGGTGTCCACGAATGCCCGCCGCGCCGAGAAGGGAGAAGAGGAGCTCGACACCTTTGCTTTTGAAGATCTGGTGCGCGAGCGCCTGAAGGTGGTGCAGATGGATCCCGCCTTCCTGGATCGTTCGGTGAACGAAGGCTTCAGTGGTGGCGAGAAAAAGCGCAACGAGATTCTTCAGATGGCTCTGCTGGAGCCTCTGGTGGCGATCCTCGATGAAACCGATTCCGGCCTGGATATCGATGCCCTGCGCATCGTGGCCGGCGGCGTGAACCAGTTGGCCAATGCCGATAACGCCACGCTGCTGATCACCCACTACCAGCGCCTGCTCGATGCGATCACTCCGGATTACGTGCATGTGATGGCGGCAGGCCGCATCCTGCGCACTGGCGGCAAGGAGCTGGCGCTCGAGCTCGAGCAGCGCGGCTACGACTGGGTGGATCAGGAGCTCGCTGCCCTGGCGGCGGAGGTGGCCTGATGAGCGCAAGCCTCGCTGCACCGGCCGCGGCCAAGGGCGCTTGGCTCGATGCCTGGTTGGCCGATCTGCCCGCCGCCGCTGGTGAACTGGCGCCGGTGCAGGAGCGTGGCCGCCAGGCCCTGCGCCAAAGCTCGATTCCCTCGGCGCGCCACGAAGATTGGCGCTTCACCGATCTCTCGCTGCTGCAGGCGCTGCCTCTCGCTCCGGCGGCCCCAGCAACAGCTGGCTTGCCTGCCCCTGACGCCGGCGCCTTGCGCCTGCTGTGGAGCGGCGGCAGCGATCCGCTGGCGGGCCAAACCCTGCCCGCTGGTTTGCAGCAACTCAGCCCTGGCGAAATTGCCCAGGGGCTCGGCCATACCCTGGCCGCTGCTGGCTGCCAGGAGCATTGGCCGGTGGAGCTCAATCACGCCGCAGCCGAGGGCGTGTTGGCTCTGCGTGTGACCAGCCGCAGCCAGCTCAGCCTGGAGCTGGTGAGCGCCGCAGCCGAGGGACTGCAAGCGCTGCGCCTGTTGCTGCTGCTGGAGGAGAAGGCCGAGCTGGATCTCTCCCAGTGGATCGAAGCCCAGGCCTCCGGTTTGCACAGCCTGGTGATTGAGGCCCATCTGGCCCGCGGGGCTCGCCTCAGCTACGGCCTGGTGGCACTGGGCCAAGCCGATGCCGCGCTCATGGCCCATGTGGCGATCGAGCAGGAACCGGAAAGCCGTGCCCAGCTCAGCAGCGTGACCTCTGGTTGGGGCTTGGCGCGGCTTGAACCCCGGGCCGTGCAGGTGGATGGTGCCGCCCACACCACCTTGCGGGGTTTGCAGCTGGTGGATGGTCAGCGCACCGCTGACACCCACAGCTTTGTCGAGTTCAAGGGTCCGGAAGGGCAGCTCGATCAACTGCATAAAGCCGTTGCCGCTGGCCAGGGACGCAGCGTGTTCAACGGTGCCGTGCGCGTGCCTCGCGCGGCTCAGCGCACCAATGCATCCCAGCTCAGCCGCAGCCTGCTGCTCTCGGATCGCGCCAGGATCGACACCAAGCCGGAGCTGGAGATCGTGGCCGATGACGTGAAATGCGCCCATGGCGCCACGGTGAGCAGCCTGCAGACCGATGAGCTTTTCTATTTGCAGAGCCGCGGCATCGGCGCCGACCAGGCAGCAGGCTTGCTGCAGCGCGCCTTTTGCGAGGAAGTGCTGCGGGAGCTGCCCGCGGTGGCCCGCAGCTGGTGTTCGCTCGAGCGTTTGCTGGAGAGCGCAGCATGACCAGCACCCTCTCGGCTCCCCAGGCCGCTGCTGTGGCCCAGCCCGACAACCTGGCGGCGCTGACGCGTCCTGATTTCCCGCTGCTGGCGCAGACCGCCTGCCTCGGGCAGCCGCTGATCTATCTCGATCACGCCGCCACCAGCCAGAAGCCTCGCCAGGTTTTGGAGGCGCTGCAGCATTACTACGACCATGACAACGCCAACGTGCACCGCGGCGCGCACCAGCTGAGTGCCCGTGCCACCGAAGGCTTCGAAGGCGCCCGCGCCAAGGCGGCGGCCCTTGTGGGTGCGGCCAACCCCAACGAGATCGTGTTCACCCGCAATGCCAGCGAGGCGATCAACCTCGTGGCCCGCAGCTGGGGTGAGGCCAACCTGCGCCCCGGGGATGAGGTGCTGCTCACGGTGATGGAGCATCACAGCAACCTGGTGCCCTGGCAGCTGCTCGCTGATCGCACCGGCTGCGTGCTGCGCCATGCCGGCCTCACCGAGAGCGGTGAACTCGATCTCGACGACCTGCGCAGCAAGATCAGCGATCGCACCCGGCTGGTGAGCCTGGTGCAGGTGAGCAACACGCTCGGCTGCCTCAACCCGATCACCGAGGTGGCAGCCCTGGCCCATGCGGCCGGTGCCCTGGTGCTGGTGGATGCCTGCCAGAGCCTGCCCCACCTACCGGTGAACGTGAAGCAGCTGGGCGCTGATTTCTTGGTGGGTAGCTCCCACAAGCTCTGCGGCCCCACGGGCATGGGCTTCCTCTGGGGCCGCGAGGCGCTGCTGGAGGCCATGCCCCCCTTCCTGGGCGGCGGAGAAATGATTCAAGACGTCTACCTCGACCACAGCACCTGGGCTGGCCTGCCCCACAAATTCGAAGCCGGGACTCCGGCGATCGGCGAGGCGATTGGCATGGGCGCCGCCCTCGACTACCTCCAAGCGATTGGCTTGGACCGCATCCACGCCTGGGAGCAGCAGCTCACCCGCCAGCTGTTTGATCGCCTCCAGGCCATCGATGGCCTGCGCATCCTCGGCCCCACCCCCGAGCAGCAACCCGATCGCGCGGCTTTGGCCGCCTTCCATGTGGAGGGTGTGCACGCCAACGACATCGCTGCTCTGCTGGATTCAGCCGGGATCTGCATCCGCAGCGGCCACCACTGCACCCAACCCCTGCACCGCCACTACGGCATCAGCGGTTCAGCGCGCGCCAGCCTCAGCTTCACCACCACTCCGGAGGAGATTGATCGCTTCGCCGAAGAGCTCGAGGGTTCGATCAGCTTCCTGCGCGAGCACAGCTGATGGCGTTCAGGCTGGGGTGAGCACCGCCATCGCCTCTGCGCGGTGCGCCCCAGTCCACGCCCAACGCCAGTGCCATCCCGGCGGCCTCGGCTGCGGCTTCAATCGCAGAGCGCTCGGCTGGATTGTCGTAAGCGGCCAGGTGCTGGCTCACGTGGTCGCGCTGCTCAGGCGAAAGCTGCGGCCAGCCAGCGGCGATGCGCTGTAGGTACCGCTGCACATAGGTGTCTCGGCTTTCGCCGGCCTCGCGGAACACATCCACCCAGATGAATAGGCCCCCCGGGGCGATCCGGCTGCGCAGGCTCTCGAGCAGCGTGTGTTTCTTGCTGTCGCTGAGGTGATGGATGGCGAAGGCGGAGTGAAGGATGTCGACCTGTTCTTCGCCGTTGCCCGACGCCTCGTTTGCCCAGCGCAGCAGATCGCCTTCGATCCACTGGCATGGGTAGGGCACCTCTCCCAGTGCCTGCTGCGCCAGGGGCAACACCTGGGCTGTGAGATCGAGGCCCGTGTAGGCCCCCAGGGGCAGGCGGCGCAGTAGCGGAGCCAGCAGGGCCAGATCGCCGCAGCCCAGATCCACCATCCGCGGGGCTGCAGACCCCGCGTCGCGTGCTGCAAGCCAGCTCTCCAGGGCCGCAGCGGTGGCGGCGGCCACGGCCTGATGCTCCATCAGATCGTGTTCCACCACGGCCCGGTAGGACGCCCACTGCTGAGCGAAGAAATCCATGTTGGGCATCCTGAAGCAGCGTTCCGTTCAGGCGGCTTCATCCCACAACTCGGCGTGGCGATAGGGGCCGCCGGGCAGTTCCCAGAAGCTGCCATCCACGAAGCGATGGCCGCGATCGAGGCGTGCGATCTGCTGCAGCTCCTCGGGGCTGAGCTGCAGTTGGGTGGCGGCCAGGTTGCTGGCCAGGCGATCGCGCTGCACTGATTTGGGGATCACGGCCGTGCCGGTGGCGATCCCCCAGGCCAGCAGCACCTGAGCTGGCGTGGCGCCATGGCTTGCAGCGATGGCGGTGATGGTGGGATCGGCCAGCAGCGGCGCCTGGCCCGGTCCACTGGGGGAGCCCAGGGGTGAGTAGGCCGTGAGCCCGATGCCCTCCTGCTGGCAGAGCTGCAGCAGCGCGTTCTGCTGCAGCCAGGGATGGCGCTCCACCTGGTTCATTGCCGGGCGTAGCCGGCTGGTGTGCAGCAGACCCTGCAACTTGGCGGCGCTGCAGTTCGACACGCCGATTTGGCGCACCAGGCCTTCCTCCACCAGCGCTTCCATCGCACCCCAGGTTTGGCTGAGCGGCAGCTGCTCCAGGGGGATCTGATCGGCGGCTTGCTCCGGCATCACCACGCCATGGCGGTGCACCACCGGCCAATGGATCAGGTAGAGATCGAGCTGCTCGAGCTGCAGATCGCTAAGGCTGCGCAGCAGTGCCGGGCGCACATCCTCGGGCGCGTGGCAGTCGTTCCAGAGCTTGGAGGTGATCCACAGCTGATCGCGCTGCACCACCCCATTGCGGAAGGCGCCCGCTAAGGCCTGGCCGATTTCGGCTTCATTGCCGTAGATCGAGGCGCAGTCGATGTGGCGGTAGCCCAGCTCCAGGGCGGTGCGCACGGCCCCGCCCACCTCGCCGGGGCTGGATTTCCAGGTGCCGAGGCCCAGGGCGGGCGGGCTGAGCAGCGGGGACATTCAGCGGGAAACCAGATCCCCACAGCCTGGCGGGTTTTTGAGGGCTTGCCTCGCTCAGCGCTGATGGCTTGCGGTGCAGTGCTGCGCGGCGGCCGCCGCTGCCCGTTCGCCGGCTTCGATGGCGCCTTCGAAATAGCCCGGCCAGCGCGGGGACGCCTCAGTGCCGGCCCAGAGCACTCGCCCGTGGCTGGCGGGCCCGGGCCCGCCTTCGAGGCCCGCGGCCAGGCGGGCATGGCTGGTCCAGCTGCCGGGGGCGGGAAAGCTGGTGAAGGCGCCGCCGCTCCAGGTTTCGCTGTTCCAGGCCTGCTCCACCAGCTCCAGCGGTTCGCCGGCGGCTGTCCCCCAGTAGGTCACCAGGTCGCGAAGGATCAGGGTTCGCCGCTCGGCTGCCGGCAGGGCCGCCAGGGCCAGGGCCCGTTCGCCGGCCACGAAGCTGGCCAGCACGGCTGGCTGGCCCTCCGGTGGAGCGCTGTCGGCGGTGAGCTCCAGCCAGGGCAGATCGCCGATGCCCAGGCCGTTAAGCCCCTGCTCGCGCCAGAACGGCCGGCTGTAGCGGGCCAGGATTTTGGTCATGCCGCCCATGGCCGTGCGCTGCAGCAGGGCCTGATGGGCAGGCGGCAAGGGTGGATCGAAGCGGATTGCCTGCCGCAGCGGCGGCGGCACAGCCACGATCACTATCTGCGCCTGCAGTGGGCTGAGCCCTTCCGCCCGCACCGTGGCCGCTCCGCTGCTCTGCTCGATCGCCTGCACTGGTGCATTCAGCTGCAGGCAGCCGGGGCTGCTGGCCTCTAGCTCGCGGGCCAGGCGCTGGGCTACCCCGCCGGCGCCGCCGCGCACTAGCCAGGCTTCGGGCGTTTCCGCCTGGGGCGCCACGGCCTGGGTCCAGGCCAGGTGGAGGATCGAGCTTTCCCATGGTTCGAAGCCGCCTGAGCCCCCCACCCGGCAGAGCCAGTCGAGCGGAAGCCTGGCAACGGGCAAGGGGTTGTGCTGAGCAGCCCAGGCCGCCACGCTGAGCCGATCGAGCTGTTCGGCGTTTGGCGTGAGCCAGGGCTGCTGCCGGTTGATCTGAGCCACCAGCGCGGCGAAGCTCTGCTGCAGCGCCTGGGTGGCATTCAGCGCCTTGGGGTCCAGCCCCAGGGCGCTGGGTTCAAAGAACAGCAGGCTCGCTTCAAACCGCTCGGCCAGGGGGGCCTGCACCCGCCGCCCCTGCCAGCAGAACACCCCCTCGCCGGCGTAGTGGCTCGGATAGCGGCTGAGCCCAAGCTCCTCCAGCAGCGCCGCGAAGCGGTGGTGCGTGCTGCCGCCCCATTGGCCGCCCAGATCCACCACGGATCCATCGGCCAGGGTGTGGCTCACCATCCGCCCGCCCACTCGGCCCCGGGCTTCCAGCACCCGCACCCGCAGGCCCTGCTGCTGCAACCGCCGCGCCGCGATCAGGCCGGAGAGGCCGGCGCCCACCACCAGCACATCCAGCGCCTCAGCCATGCATGCAGTGCCCTTGCCACTGCTGCAATGCTGATCAGGCCGCTGGGTGTTGTCGATTCAGGCGCGATGAGCACGCCAACCACGAACGTGCCCACGTTGTTTCTGGTGGTGCTGGGCGGCCGCACCGCCACCAGCCTGATCGAGCTGCACGATGTGCGCTTCGTGGCCGGCTCCACGATCGACGACACGATCCCGGAGTTGCGGCGCCAGTGGTTCGGGAGGCGTGAGGGCCTGCACCTGGACAGCTTCATGGCGGTGCGGGCGATCGATGGCTGGGCGGTGAGCCTCGTGCGCGAGCCGCCCGCGCCCAGGCCCGAGCGCCTCTGGTTTGTGAACCTGGGCGCTTACCGTCCCGATTCCCTGGCGGAGCTGCACCAGTTCGGCCTGGTGGTGGCCCGCTCCTCCCAGGCGGCGAAGGCTGCAGCCAAGCGGCAGTGGCTGCAGGGGGCGCTGCAGCAGCACAAGGATGATCTCTGCGCGGTGGACGACTGCCTGGCGATCGAGCAACTGGAGCTGATCGGCGGTGAGCGCTGGCATGTGCAGCTCGATCCCCATCCCGAGGGCTTCAGCCAGCCGCAGCAGCCCGATTGGTTCGGCTACCGCCGGATCGATCGCTCCTGAACGTTGCGGCTGAGTGGGCCGCTGCGCCCCATCAGGCTGGCGGGCAGGCGGCTCCAGGCCACGGGTTGGCCGCTGGCCACGGCATAGGTGGTCTCCACCAGGGAGCTGTTCTGCCAGTTGATGTCGAGGGTGGTGTAGGTCTGCTGGGGGGGGATGTCTCCTTGGAGGAGGCGTCTGGGGCCGCTGCCCATGGCGCCGAGCTGGATCAGATCGAGCTGGCCGCGGCGGGCCGGGAACCAGGCGTGCTGGTGGCCGCTGATGTAGGCCTGCACGCGGCCCTGCTCCAGCAGGCTTTGCACCGCTGCCGCCTGATCGAGCACCTCACCGGCGCGATCGCGCCCCTGGCTCACGCCCACCAGGGGCAGGTGGCCCACCACCAGCCGTAGCCGTGCCTGGCGCGCTTCCGGGCTGGCCAACTGCTGGCGGGCCCAGCTCAGCTGGCTGGCGGGGATCCGGCCGGAGCTGGCATCCCACACCAGAACGAACACGTCGTTCTGCAGGGCGCTGTAGTGGAAGGGAAAATCGCCCACATCCACGAAGCGCAGGCCGAGGGCCTGGCGCCGGGGTGTCCAGAAGCGCCGCACCGCGGCGCGATCCGCCTCGAAGCCAGGGGAGCCGTCGTGATTGCCGACGGCCGGCAGAAAGGGCCGGCCGGCCTGACGCACCGGCTGCAGCACCGTGCGGGCAAAGCTGTCCCACATCGCATCGAGCAGGGCGGCGCTGAGGCCTGGTTTCTGGCCGGCCACCATGTCGCCGGCGCACACCACCAGCGCCGGTTGCAGGGCCAGCAGCTGCTGAAGGCCCTGGCTCACCTGGGGGATGTAAGAGGTGGAGCCGTAGCTGCTGTTGAGGTCGCTGATCAGGCCGATGCGCAGATCGGGGCGGCGGCTCGGGGCGGCGGCCGATGGTGCCTGCCCCAGGCCCAACAAGCTCAGTCCGCCGCCCGCCGCGCCTGCGGCGGTGAGCTGCAGCAGCTGGCGGCGGCTCAGGGGCATGGGGCGCTGGGGGAGCGGGTGCGGTCGACGGGCAGCATGGTGCATTCGCCTGGGCAACGCACCCCATGAAGATCGACGGCAAGGCCTGGCGCACCATCTGGCTCGAGCCCAATGGCCGCTCGATCGGGGTGATCGATCAGATCCAGCTGCCGCATCGCTTCACCACCCGCACGCTGCGCAGCTGCGATGAAGCGGCGGAGGCCATCCGCACGATGGTGGTGCGCGGTGCACCGCTGATCGGTGTGACCGGTGCCTATGGCTTGATGCTGGCGTTGCAGGCGGATCCGAGCGATGCGGCGCTGGCAGCAGCGTTTGAGCAGCTCAATGCCACGCGGCCCACGGCGGTGAACCTGCGCTGGGCGCTGGAGCGGGTGCGCGATCGCGTGGCGCCGTTGCCGCCGGAGCAGCGGGCCGAGGCCGCCAAGGCGGAAGCAGCCGCCATCGCCGATGAAGACGTCGCCATGTGCGAGGCCATCGGCGACCACGGCCTTGCGATCTTCCAGCAACTGGCCGCCGCGCGGCCGGCTGAACGCCAAGGGCAGCCGTTCAACGTGCTCACCCACTGCAATGCGGGCTGGCTGGCCACGGTGGACTGGGGTACGGCCCTGGCGCCGATCTACAAGGCCCATCGCGCCGGGATGGCCATCCATGTGTGGGTGGATGAAACCCGCCCGCGCAACCAGGGCGCTTCGCTCACGGCCTACGAACTGGGCCGCGAGGGCGTGCCCCATACCGTGATCGTGGACAACGCCGGTGGCCACCTGATGCAGCACGGCCAGGTGGATGCCGTGATCGTGGGCACCGACCGCACCACCCGCCGCGGCGATGTGTGCAACAAGATCGGCACCTACCTCAAGGCCCTCGCCGCCCACGACAACAACGTGCCCTTCTACGTGGCTCTGCCCGCCTCCACCATCGACTGGTCGATTGACGACGGCGTGGCCGAGATCCCGATCGAAGCGCGCGATGCCCGGGAGGTGACCCACATCCAGGGGCGCACGGCTGCCGGTGAGCTCGCCGTGGTGCAGCTCACGCCCGATGGCAGCGAAGGCTTCAATCCCGCCTTTGATGTGACCCCGGCCCGCCTGGTGACGGCGCTGATCACCGAACGGGGCGTGGCGCCTGCCAGCGAAGACGGTCTGCGCAACCTCTACGCCTGAACGTGAGCACGATGAGCGAACAGGATCTGCGCGAGCAGCTGGTGGCCGTGGCCCGGCGCATGCAGGCCAGCGGCATCAACCAAGGCACCTCCGGCAATCTTTCGGCGCGCATCCCTGGCGGGATGTTGATCACCCCCAGCTCATTGCCCTATGAGCTGATGCAGCCCGGCGATCTGGTGGCGCTGGATCTGGCGGGCAAGCCCTTGGTGGTTCCCGAGCCGGGGCGTCCGCAACGGCGGCCGTCGTCGGAATGGCGGCTGCATGCCGATGTGTTGGCCAGCCGGCCGGAGGTGCAGGCGGTGCTGCACTGCCACTCCATTCATGCCACCGCCCTGGCTTGCCATGGCCGCGGCATTCCGCCGTTCCACTACATGATCGCCGTGGCCGGAGGGCACGACATCCGCTGCGCGCCCTACGCCACCTTCGGCACCCAGGAGCTCTCTGACGGGGTTGTGGAAGCGCTGCAGGGCCGGCTGGCCTGCCTGATGGCGCAGCACGGCCAGGTGGTGGTGGGCCCCAATCTCGATCGGGCCCTGGCCCTGGCGGTGGAGGTGGAAACGCTGGCCCGCATCTACCTGCAGGCCCGGGCGATCGGCGAACCGCCGCTGCTCAGCGCGGAGCAGATGGAGCAGGTGCGCCACCAGTTCCGCACGCTGCTTTACGGCAACTGAGGCCTCCGCCCAATCCAGAGGCCAAAGGCGATGGAGGCCGCGGTGAGCAGCAGCGCCACTGCGTTGAACCGCGGCAGGCCCCAGCTCGCCAGCGCGATCGGGGCCAGGGCGGTGATCAAGCCGCCGCCGAGGAAGGGCTCGAACACCAGTTGTTTGAACGAAAAGCTCTCCATGGCTCGGCTGCGGCTGTAGGGGTCGGCCATGCGCAGCAGCAACAGGCCTGTGGCCGTCACGCCAGTGCCCTGGCCGAAATCGGCGATCGCGCGCTCAAACCAGTGATCGCGGAAGAAGCGGCGGCCCAGCAGCAGAAACACCGCCACGTTCCAGGCCAGACCCACCAGCGCCAGCAGCAGGAAAGGCAGCCAGTTTTCTTCCAGCATCGGCAGGTTGAGGCTGGCCATCGCGGCTGTGATCAACACATCCATGGCCAGCGATCCCACGCTGGCCTGCACCACGGGTGAGGCCAGCTCGTCGTGGCGGCGCCACTGCAGCACCAGTTGCACCACCAGGCCTCCGAGCATCGCCAGCGGAAACACAGGGATTGCGTTGAGCAGATCCGCCGTGGCACTGCCACCGAGCGCTCCACCCAGGCGGGTGATGCCGTCTTTGAACAGCACGCCCACGCCCACCGCGCCGCCGGCCAGCGCGAGGTTCACCGTGAGTGCATCGATGGTGACGGAACCATCGCTGCCGGGATCGCTCAGCCCCGCTGCGGCTTCCCGCGCCAACTTCGCTTCTGCCGACATCGGATCACTGTCTGCCGCGCGCTGCAGCAGCGAGCTTCCGGATGGCTGGCGCTCCCGTGCCCCCAGCCAGGCCCGGCTGCGGCCGATCACCACCAGCGCGCTGCCGATCAGCACGGCGCTCACCACCCCCACCGTGGCCATGGCCAGCCCCAGGGCTTCGCCCGAGGCGAGACCGAGATCGGCAAAGGTGTCGCCCATGCCGGCGGCGGTGCCGTGGCCGCCTTCAAAGCCCACTTCAATCAGGCAGGCCATCAAGGGATTGGTGCCGAACAGCGGCTGCAGCACCAGCCACACCAGTAGGGCTCCCACCAGGTATTGGCCAAAGCCGAGAGTCATGCCGAAGGCGGTTTGGCCGGCGGCGCGCTGCCACAGCTGCCGCGGGCTGGGAAGGCGCTGACCGAGAAACAAGGTGGCGAACACCAGTGAGATCAGCACCCCTGGGGTCTGGGCCCACACCGTGTACACCTGCTCGGGGAACAGCCGCAGGGGGCCGAAGGGCCCGATCAGCAGGCCGAGCAGCCCCGCCACCAGCGCTTCCGGGATCCCCAGCTGCCGCAGCCATCGCAGCTTGCGGCGCAGGGTGATCCCCGCCAGCAGCAAAAGGCTGAGGCCAGCAAAGGCCACCAGCACATCGAACAGCTTCATGGGTGAGCGGCAGTCGGTTCAGTGTTGCGTCCGGCCTGGGCCAGCAGCAGGCCGCCGCCACCGGCGAGCAACACCAGCGCGAGGCAGAAGCCCGTCCAGGTGGGCAGGCCCCAGCCGGCCACCGCCAGAGGAGCCACCACCGTGACCACCCCTCCGGCCAGGAAGGGTTGCAGCAGCAGTTGCTTGAGCGAGAAGGCCGGCAGGGCCTGGCTGTGGTCGTCGGGGTCGGCCATGCGCAGCAGCAGCAGGCCGGAGGCCGCCACGCCGGTGGCCTGCCCAAATTCCAGCACCGCCCGCTCGAACCAATCGGCCGGCAGCAGCCGTGGGGCGAGCAGCAGGGTCACCGCCAGATTCCAGGTGAGGCCGGCCACCGCCAACACCGTGAGTGGAAGCCAGTCGGCGGCGAGCAGGGCCAGGTTGAGGCACGCGGTGGCTGAGGTGATCAGCAGATCGGCCGAGAGGGTGCCGATCTCGCTCTGAATCGGTGCGGAAGCCCAGTGGCTGTTGCCGCTGCGCTCCAGCAGCCAGCGCACCAGCAGCGAGCCGATGATCGCAAGCGGGAACACCGGCAGAGAACGCCCCACGGTGGCGACGCCTCCGCCGATGGCATCGGTGCCCAGACGCAGCAGCGCCAGCAGCCCCACACCGATCAGCACGGCGATGCCCACCAGGGCAAGGTTCACGGCCCATGCTGCCCAGGCTGGATGGGTGGGTGCTGAGCCATCAGTGGCGGAGCCGGCCAGTGGCGCGGCCCCGGGCGCTGAGCCCGGCTGGCTCTGGGCCAGCAGCCAGCCGCGCTGGCGGCCGATCACCACCACCACGCCTCCCACCAGGGTGGAACTGAGCAGCCCCACGGTGGCCATGGCCAGGCCGAGGTCTTGCCCGCCAGGAAAGCCGAGGGCGGCGTAGCTGGGGCCCATGGCGGCAGCGGAGCCATGGCCGCCCTCGTAGGCCACCTCAATCAGGCAGGCCATCACCGGGCTCACCCCCAGCCAGGGCTGCAGCACCAGCAGTACCGCCAGACCCCCCACCACGTATTGCCCGAAGGCGAGCACGAGCGCCAGCGACACCTGGCCGCTCACCGGCCGCCACAGCCCGCCGAGCTTCGGCAGCGGTTTGCCGAGCATCAGCGAACCGAACACCAGCGTGAGCAACACCAGCGGCAGGCCGCCCCAGAGCTCCATCACATGCTCCGGCAGCAGGGGCAGCGGCCCGGCTGGTGCCACCAGCAGGCCGATCAAGCCCGCCACCAAGGCTTCCGGTACCCCCCAGAGGCGCAGGTTCAGCCGCCGGCCGATGCGCCGCCCGGTCAGCAGGATCAGGCTGAGCACGCCGGCGGCTAGGGCCAGCCAGGCCAGCCCCAGCAACGCCTCAAGGTTCCAGGGGTTGGGCAGTAGGTCGTTCATCGGCGCCCCTTCACAGCTGGAAGTGGCGGCGGAAGAAGGCTTCGGTGGCTTCCAGCACCTGGATTTGGGTGGCGCCATTGCGGAAGCCATGGCCCTCGTCGGGGAAGAGATGCACCTCCACCGGAATGCCGTTGGCTTTCAGTGCCGCCGCCATCCGCTCGGTTTGCTCCGGCGGCACCACCAGATCCTCAAGGCCCTGGAAAAAGATCACCGGACAGCGAATGCGCTCGGCATGTTGCAGCGGCGATCGCGCTTCGTAGGTGGCCTTCGCTACCGGCCAAGGCCCCACGAGGTTGTCGAGATAACGGGTTTCGAACCGGTGCGTGTCTGCGGCAAGAGCGCTCAGATCGCCCACGCCATAGCGGCTGGCGCCGGCCCGGAAGGTGCTGGTGAAGCAGAGGGCGGCCAGGGTGGTGAACCCGCCGGCGCTGCCGCCTTCGATGGCGATGCGTTCGGCGCTGGCGAGGCCCTGCTCGATCAGGGTGTGGGCGGCGGCGGCACAGTCGGCCACATCCACCACACCCCACTGGCCATCGAGCCGTTCGCGGTAAGCGCGGCCGAAACCGGTGGAGCCGCCGTAATTCACATCCACCACGCCCCAACCGCGCGAGGTCCAGAACTGGATGCTCAGGCTCAGGCCAGTGCGGGCCATGCTCGTGGGGCCGCTGTGGCCCTTCACCAGCAGGGGGGCTTTGGGGTGGCCGCCACCGGCCGGTGGGTAGTACCAAGCGTGGGTGCGCTGGCCGCCGTGGCCGCTGAACCAGAGCGGCTCGCCGCGGCTGATGGCCTCGGCTGCCACGGGGCAAGGGGCGGCGGGCTGATGCCGCCAGTGGCCGCTTGCCAGCTTGAGCTCCAGCAGGCCTGAGGGAGCGGTGGGGCTGCTGGCCACGCAGGCGAGCGTGCCGGCTTCAGCGCACAGATCGGCGAGATCGGTGAACGGCGTGGTGATCGCCTGCCAGGTGGCGGTAGCGCCGGGCTGCTCCGGCAGCGCAACCGATCCCAGCTCCCAGGAGCCCTCGCGGCAACACAGCGCGACGAGCTGCTCCCCATCCCAGGCCTGGGTGCTCATGCCAAACACCCACTGGGGCATGGCGAACTCCGCCTGCATCGGCAGCAGCGGTTGCCACTGGGGTGTGGTGGCTGTTGCGGCCGCATCGGCACCGGCCCAGCGCTCCAGGTTCCAGAAGCCGCTGCGGTCGTTGCTCACGATCAAGTCGGCTCCGGCCCAGATGGGCTGGAACACCGAGCAACCCTGCGCATCAGCTGGCGTGGAGCCGGCTACAGCCCGCGCGCCGCTGAGGCTGCCATCGGCCTGGATCTCGGCCAGCCAGAGCTGGCTGCGCTCCCAGGGCATGCAGGGCTGCTGCCACTCCACCCAGGCCAGCTGCCGCCCGCTCGGGCTGAGGGCCGGGTAGCCGCAGAAATCCACCGGGCTGTGCAGGGGTTCGGGCTCGCCGCCCAGGAGCGACACCGCCACCAGCTGGTCCTGGCCGCCTGCTTCCAGCACCCCGATCCAGCGGTTGCCGGTGGGATCGATCAGCCCACCACCGAGCGCTCCTGGAAAGCGCCCGTCGCTTCCAGGCGCGGTGAGCCGTTGCGGTTGCTGATCGCCCTCGCTGAGGGAGAGCCGCCACAGGCAGCGATCGCCGTCGTGCACGAACACGGCCACGGGCTCGCCGCTGGCAAGCCGGCCGATTGCGCAGGCTCCACCACCGTATTCATGCACCCGGCAGCGCAGGTTCCAGGGTCCTGGCGTGAGTTCATGCGGCGCCTGATCGGGGCCGCGGCGTGCCATCAAGGTGGTGCGCCCCTGCTCCTGGGGCCGCTGCTCCAGCCAATAGAGAACTCCGCCCAGCAGCTTCGGTTCCTTGAGGCTTGGGGTCTTGCCCAGCACCAGCTCAGCGGACAGGGGGGCAGCGCTGGTGTGCACCGAGGCCATTCAGGGATGGCTCCTAGAATCGCCTGAACGATCCCGCCAGCGAGGACAAGCTTTGGCCAGCAGCTTCGCCAGATTGGCGCGAACCGCCGAGAACGCCGGCCGGCTGCAGGTGTCGAAAGAGCCGGTGGATAACCCTCCCTACGACATCCATACCCTGGGTGATCAGGTGCTGCGCACCCCGGCTAAGCGCATCGGCAAGGTGGACGACAGTATCCGCTCCCTGGCCCGCGACATGTTGGTGAGCATGTACGCCGCCAAGGGCATCGGCCTGGCTGCACCCCAGATCGGGCAGCCGCTGCAGCTGCTGGTGATTGATCTGGAGATCGAAGATCCCAAGAGCCCGCCGCTGATCCTGATCAATCCGGAAATCACCGCCGTGGGCGGCAGTCTCTGCACCTACGAGGAGGGTTGCCTCAGCATCCCTGGCGTGTATCTCGATGTGGTGCGCCCCAGCGTGGTGGATGTGAGCTACCGCGATGAGATGGGCCGGCCGAAGCGGATGAAGGCCGATGGTCTGATGGCCCGCTGCATCCAGCACGAGATGGACCATCTCAACGGGGTGCTGTTCGTTGATCGCGTCACCGATCACGACAAGCTGCGCGAGGGGCTCGGTGAGAAGGGCTTCAATCCGGCCGATGTGCACGCGATCGCCTGAGGCCCTTCCGTCATGCCGATGAAACCCCTGGCCGGAGTGTTCCTGGTCCTGGCCTGCCTGCTCGGAATCGCAGCCACCGGTTCGGTGTTTGAGCTCGCCTATGGCGATCCCGACCTTGGGGTCTCCACCACCCGCCTGATCCTGGGCCTGGCCCTGCCTGGCACGGTGCTGAGCCTGCTCGTGGCGATCCGGATCAACAAGCCGGCCTGAGGGGCTGGCATCACCGCCCGGCACTTCTACGATCGCCTGGCTGCATGCCTGCGTCTGTGATTCATTCGGTTCGCACCCTCGCTGCACTGCTGCCTCTGGCCGGTGCTCTGGCCCTCCTGGCGCCCGAGCCCGCAGCGGCCAAGGCGTTGTTTGAAGCGGTGGAGGTGGATCAGAGCAAGTTCGTGATCGTGGCGGCACCGATCGGCGATGGCAGCCGCGCTCAGCTCAACATCTATGAGCAGCGCACTGATGCCCGGCCTTGCTACGCCGTACAGGGCAGCAACCCGGCAGTGGTGGATCCCCTGCTCTCCACCTTCGACTTCACCGGCATCTGCAACCGTTTCATCGACGGCAACGGCTACTCGCTGCGGATCGGTGACAGCGATCTGGGCACCGTGTATCGCCTCAGTGTGGTGAAGGAGTCGGGCGACACCTTGCTGATGGCCCTGCCCACCAAGCCTGGTGCCGGCCCCGAGCTGGTGGTGGCCCGCAGCGGTGGCGCAAGCAATGGTTTTCTGCTGCTGGTGCCCGAGCCGGGCTGGAAGCTGATGCGCCGGCAGTTTGGTGGTCGCACCCTGGGTCACGTGTACGTGTATCGCGCCGATTGGCCTGCGGCAGCCGCTGCCACCACCAGCCCGGCTGCCCCTGCAGCGGTGCCCCCCATGCCTGCCGCCGGCAGCTGAAGGGCTGACGAGGCACTTGCTACCATCGTCAAACTGCACAGATTCTTGATCGGTTTATGACCCAGGTCACCGTCGGCGAAAACGAGGGCATTGAGTCGGCGCTGCGCCGTTTCAAGCGCCAGGTGTCCAAAGCAGGGATCTTCGCCGACCTCAAGCGCCTGCGTCACCACGAAACCCCGGTTGAGAAGTACAAGCGCAAGGCTCAGCAGCGTCGTCGTCGCCGCTGATCGGCTTCAACAACCCTCCCAAGAGGCCCCTGACGGAAACCGGTGTTTTTACCGGTTTCCGCTTTTTTGTGGGCTGTTGATGATGGGATCACTCCCCGCAGAGGTGTCCCATGAAGCAGCTGATGCAGGTTCTCAATCGCTGGCTTGGCTCGAGCCTTGGCAATGCCTTCGGTAATCCCTTCGAGGAGCGCCAGCACCAGCCGCCACTGGTGGGTGTGCAGCCCTACCGCGATCAGCCGCTGCGGCACTGAGCTGGTCAAAGCTGCGGTAACTGAGGGCCTCGGCAATGGCGGAGGCCCCCACACTGGGCTGATCGCCCAGATCAGCAATCGTGCGCCCCACCCGCAGCACCCGTTCGGCGACGCGGGCGCTGAGGCCCCGTTGATCGATCGCGGCCTGCCATAGATCGAGCGCTTCGGTGCCGATCGATCCGCATTGGCGCAGGTCACGGGCAGTGAGCGCACTGTTGCTCACCCCGTCCGGATTGCGCTGGAGCATGCGCTCGCGTGCCGCCTGCACCCGCTGCCGCACCACGGCGCTGGCCTCGCTGGTGCTGTGGCCCCGAAAGCCAGCGCCCAGGGTGCTTCCCTCCAGCCGCCGCATCACCACCTGCAAATCGATGCGATCGAGCAGGGGGCCTGAGATTCGGCTCCAGTAGCGCTGCTGCTGGGCGCTGCCGCAGCTGCAGGTGTGCTCAGGATCCCCGGCCCAGCCGCAGGCGCAGGGGTTGGTGGCCGCCACAAGATGCACCGCGCAGGGGAAGCGCAGCCGCTGCCGGGCCCGGCTCAACCACAGTTCCCCTTGCTCCAGTGGTTGCCGCAGCTGATTGAGCACATCGCGGCGGAATTCCGCCAGTTCATCGAGAAACAGCACCCCCCGGTGGGCTAGGGCCAGCTCCCCCGGCCGCAGCTTGGCGCCGCCTCCCACCAGCGCGGCACTAGAGCAGCTGTGATGCGGGCTGCGGAACGGCCGTTGCTGCAGCAGCTCACCCTGGGGAGGCAGCAATCCCGCAACGGAGTAGAGCTGGGTGAGCTCGAGCCGCTCAGCTTGGTTGAGTTGGGGCAGCAGGCCCGGTAAGCAACGTGCCAGCAGGGTTTTGCCGCTGCCGGGCGGGCCCACCAACAGCAGGTGATGGCTGCCGGCCGCGGCGATCTCGAGCGCTCGCCGGCCATGCAGCTGCCCTTGCACGCCAGCGAGATCACTGAGCGGATCCAGGGGCGGCGGCAGTGCATCGGTTCCCGGCGCGCGGGCTGGCTGGGTGGCGCGATCCGGGTTCTGCAGCCACTGCAGCGCTTCGCTCAAGCTGCCGGCCACCACCAGCGGCAGCTGCTCCACCAGCTCGGCTTCGCGCTGATTCGCCTGCGGCAGCAGGAGGGCCCTCGCCCCGTGGCGCTGCGCCGCCAGGGCGAGCGCCACCGCACCGCGCACCGGCCGCAGTTCACCGCCGAGGCCCAGCTCTCCAGCGCACCAGATCCCCTCAAGCTGGGCCGGATCCAGTTGGCCGCTGGCCGCCAGCACGGCCAGGGCAATGGGAAGGTCGAAGGCGGGACCCTCCTTGCGTAGATCCGCAGGGGCCAGGTTCACGATCACCCGGGTGAGGGGCATGCGCAGTTGGCTGTTGCGGATAGCGGCCCGCACCCGCTGCCGCGATTCCTGCACGGCCGCATCCGCCAGCCCCACCACCTGCAGCCCAGGCAGCCCGGGTGCAATGTCCACTTCCACAGCTACGGCCCGGGCTTCGAGCCCCACCAGGGCGGCTCCGCTGCATCGTGCCAACATCGGGCTCACGCAAACCTGCAGTGGTGAAGTGCCACCGCTGTTTCATCTGATGGCCGATTCCGCTGCCTCTCCCCCGAACGACACGATCTTCGGCCGCATCCTGCGGGGTGAGATCCCCTGCGATCAGGTGTATGCCGATGAGCAGTGCCTGGCCTTCCGCGATGTGGCGCCCCAGGCACCCGTTCACATCCTGGTGATTCCCCGGGAGCCTGTGGTGAACCTGGCGGAAGCGGACGATCAGCACGAGCAGCTGCTGGGCCATCTGCTGCTGGTGGCGGCCAAGGTGGCTCGCCAGGAGGGGCTGAGCGGCTTCCGAACCGTGATCAACAGCGGTGAAGAGGCCGGTCAGACCGTGTTCCACCTGCACGTGCATGTGATCGGTGGCCGTCCGCTGGCCTGGCCGCCGGGCTGAAGCACAGCCGGCGAGAATGGGCTGACCTGAACGCCGTCATGAACCCCCTGCAGGCCTTCCGCAGTCAGCTCGGCAAGCTGCGGCGCCTCGCCCAGCCCTACTTCCTCCCGGTGGAAGACACCAGTGGCTGGCAGTTCCTGCTGCTGATCGTGGCCCTGCTCACCGTGGTGGTGGGCAGCACCCTGCTGTTGCTCACGGGTGTGGTGGCGGCTAGCGGTGCCCTGATTCCGGAGTTGCAGGCGCGCTTCCTGCCGGGCGTGCCGCAACAGGTGAGTGCCATCTGGGCCAGCCCCGCCGGGCCGGTGGTGATGGTGTTGTTCGTGGCGGGCCTGATTGCGTTTGGAGCGCTGCGCAGCAAGCTGCGCCAAGGGCGTTGGCTGCCCTGGTTGTTGATGGGAGTGATCACGCTGCTGATCCTGGTGATCAACGGCATCAACGTGGGTATCAGCTACATCGCCCGCAACGTTGATAACACTCTGGTGGCCTACAAGGCCGATGAGTTTTGGCAGGTGGTAGCGATCTATGCCTTCTGCCTGGTGCTGGCTCTGCCGATTCGTGCCCTGCAGAGTTATCTGATCCCCAAGTTGGGCCTGCTCTGGCGTGAATGGTTGAGCGGCCGTTTGCTGAACCGCTACCTCAAGAATCGCGCTTACTACGTTCTCAATCCCAACGACGAAACCGCCGAGGAGATCGATAACCCCGACCAGCGGATCTCTCAGGACACAGCCAGTTTCACCGGCACCAGCCTGAGCGTGACGGTGGAGATCGTTTCAGCGCTCCTCACCTTCATCAGCTTCATCGTGGTGCTCTGGACGATCAGCACCACCCTTGCCCTGTGGCTGCTCGTCTATTCGGTGGGTGGTACGGCCGTGATCGTGTTCGCCAGCCGCAAGCTGGTGGCGCTGAACTACGACCAGCTGCGCCTCGAGGCCGACTTCCGTTACGGCCTGGTGCACATTCGCGATAACGCTGAATCGATCGCCTTTTATCGCGGTGAGCAACAAGAGTCGCGCGAGGCGGTGCGTCGCCTGGATGGAGCGATCCGCAACTACGACAAGTTGATCGTGTGGGAAGCGCTGATCAGTGTGATTCAGCGCTCCTACGACTATTTCTCGCGCTTCCTGCCCTGGCTGGTGATCGCACCGATCTACTTCGCCAAAGAGGTGGATTTCGGTGTGTTCGGTCAGGCCAGCATTGCCTTCTCCCAGGTGTTGTTCTCGGTGAGCTACATCGTGAACAACATTGATCGCCTGGCGGCTTTCTCCGCCTCGATCAGCCGCTTGGAGGGCTTCCAGGGCAAGGTGGAAGCGATCAACCGCTCCGAGGCCCAGCGCGAACTGCTGGCGGATGAATCGTCGCGGGACGCCCAGTCGCTGCTCGTGCGCCATGTGGATCTGGTGCCGCCGGGCAGCGATCGCCGCTTGATTCACGACCTCAGCCTCGAGGTGGCCCCCAGCCAGCGGGTGCTGGTGGTGGGCCCGAGCGGCTGCGGCAAAACCTCCTTCCTGCGCTTGGTGAGTGGGCTTTGGCCACCCAGTGCTGGTGAGGTGGAGCGACCGCCCCTTTCGGAGCTGCTGTTCATCCCGCAGAAGCCCTACATGATTCTGGGCAGCCTGCGGGAGCAGCTCTGTTATCCCCAGGATCCGCAGCGCTTCAGCGATGAGCACCTGCGCAGCGTTCTCGAGGAGGTGCGTCTTGGCGCCCTGGTGCAGCGCTACCCCGACTTCGACATCAAGCAGGACTGGCCGCGCCTGCTCTCGCTGGGTGAGCAGCAGCGCCTGGCCTTTGCCCGCTTGCTGCTCAACTCACCGCGGTTTGTGGTGCTCGATGAGGCCACCAGCGCTCTCGATGTGAGCACCGAGCAGCACCTCTATGAGCTGTTGGCTCAGCGCGAGATGGCGTTTGTGAGCGTGGGCCACCGCCCCACCCTCAAGAGCTTCCACAACCTGGTGCTTGAGCTCGACGGCCAAGGCGGCTGGAAGCTGATGCCCGCCGCCAGCTATACCTTCAACTCCGGCGTCTGATTTCGCGATGACCAGTACCCCCGAACCGCCCGCCACCAGCGCCACCACCAACGACGTCCCCGCCTTTGGCTGGAGCGGCTATGCCGAGCGGGTGAATGGCCGTTTCGCGATGGTGGGGTTTGCGGCAGTGCTGCTGGTGGAGGCGATCAGCGGCGAGGCATTCCTGCGCTGGGCCGGTTTCGTGGGCTGATCGCCCCGCTCCGCTTAGGGCAACTCCAGTAGATCCACCTGCCAGAGGCCTGCGCGGCTCACCTCCACCGCCAGCACCCGGCCGTCGGCGCTGAGGCTCACCCGTTGCGGCACCCCAGCTGGCTCGATCGGCACCGTTTGGGAGGCCTGCAGCGAACGGCGGTGGATCACCAGCTCGCTGCGATCATCCCGCTGCCGCACAAGGGCGAGGCGCTCGCCCTGTTGATCCACCGCCACGCTGATCGGCAGGCTGTCGGGCCGGTTGAGACCTGGCAGGGGAACAGGGGCATTGCGGCGTCGATCAATCAGTTGCACCTGCGCCCGGCTACCCGCACGGCTGCTGATCAGCGCTAGCCAGTCGCTGTTGAGGGATGGGCTCTGGCTGTCGCCCAGGCCGCTCAGGGGCTGGTTCAGCTGCTGAATCGGGCGCAGTCCCCCCTGGCAGCCCGCCAGCAACAGTGCGAGCGCACCAACCCAGAGGCCAACGCTGATGGAAGCTCGATCGCTCATGGCTGCAACGGAGTACCGCCGCCGCTTTCGCGCAGGCCAGGCGCACGATCGGGCTCGAGCATGCCCGCGAGGCTGAACACCTGCAGCCGCCGACTGCCGCCATTGATCAGTTCCAGGGCGATGCTTTGCCCGTCGGGCGCCAGGCTCAATTGCTGCGGCTCCTGTCCCGCGGGCAAGAACAACGGGTGCTGTTGGCCGGTGGCGCGATCTTCAATCACCGCTTGGCGCCGGCCCCACTGCTGCACCAACAGGGCCAAATAGCGGCCATTCCAGCTCAGTGATGGTGAGCTGTGGGGCTGACGATTGCGCAACTGCCGCAAGGGCAGCACTCGGCCTGAGCGGCGCTCCTGAAGGATCACGGTGGTGCGTCCACCCCGATCCACCAGGCTGGCCAGCAGGCGTCCGTCGCCGCTGAGGGCCGGCTGCTGCCGCGATTCAGCTCCCAAGCCCGTGGGGGCGGCAGGTTGGCGGTTGAACGGTGAGAGGCTGCAGCCGCTCAAGCCCATTGCAAGCGCTGCGGCCGCCGCCAGCCGCAGCCAAGGATCAGTCGTCGAAGCGGGAGCTGTTGTCGCGCGGAGCGGGGCTGCTGGGGCCGTTGTTGCGGCTGGAGGGAGGAACAGGGCGGAATTCGGCATCGCTCACGCCGGTATCGCTGGCGGTGCTGGAAGCAGCAGGGGCAGGGCTGCCGCTGGGGGCCCGATACGGCGTTCCTTGGGGCTTGTCCATCGGACGCTCGCTCGGGCCGGGGCCGGGGCGGCGGCTGGAGCGTGGCATCGGCTCGGTGGTGGGGGCAGGCCGGGTGCCGCGGCGGGTTTCGTCGCGGTCCTGGCGGCGTGCACCGAAGTCGCGTGCGGAGGTGTCAGCCGGGGCGCTGCCAGCGCGGTAGCGGCGCTCGCTGCGGTTATCGCGATCCCATTCATCGCGGGAGGCCGCGCGCTCGGGAATGGCCGCACGGGCGGGTGCTCGGCGGGGGCGGTACAAATCATCTTCATCGCGCTCGCTGTAGCCCTCGTCGCGGGAGCGGATGCGCCGGCGGAGCGGCTGCGGTTCATCGAAACGATCCACATCGTCTCGGAAATCACGGCCGCCACCCATGCGGGGTTTGGGCTGCGGTTCGTCGTCGTCGAAGAAGGAGGAACGCCGGGCCTGCTCGGTGGTCACCCCACGCAGGCGCACGCTTTCGTAAGCGAAGAACACCGTGGTGCCGGCCAGCAGAAATTGGCCGAACTGCAGGATCGGATCGAGGCGCCAGCCCTGAAAAAACAAAATGCCGCCGCAGAGCAAACCCACGGCGGCGAAAAACACGTCGTAATCGCGGGCCAGGGCAGGCTTAAAACTCCTCATGAAATAGAGGAGTGCGCCACCAACAGCCAGCACGATGCCAACAATGCTGGCCCAATTCAGGCTGGCGTTGACCACGGATCGCAGCTCTCGTTCAAGCCACTGTAGGCCGGGAGTCGAGAGCCGCTGAGGCGATCACCAGGCCCTGGAGCTCAGAGCGTGCGGGATCAGAGCTTGCGATCGACGCGATCGTTCTGGCTGATCAGGATCACGGCGATGGTGATGGGGATGACCACGATCACCGCACCCCACACGAGGCTGCTCAGGAAGTTGGCGAGGGAGGGGGTCATGGCTGTCACGAATCCGCTCGGGATCCTAGGCAGCGATGGCTGCTTCCTACGATCCGTTCACTGCTGCTTAGAGCTTTGTGACGGGGAGCCTTGCCATGGCGGGAGTGGAGCAGGCGGCGGGATCTGGGGCTGACACCCTGGCGCTGCTGCGGCAGGTGCTGCCCCCGGTGCATCTGGTGCTGGGCCTGCTGCTCTCAGCCTGGACACTGCTCTTCCTGTTTCGGATCGTGCTCACCTGGTATCCCCAGGTGGATCTCAGCCAGGGAATCTGGCGCGTGGTGGCCATCCCCACTGAGTCTCTACTCGCCGCCACCCGCAAGCTGATTGCCCCGATCGGTGGGGTGGATGTCACACCGGTGATCTGGTTGGGGTTGATCAGCCTTGTGCGCGAGCTGCTGGTGGGCCAGCAGGGCCTGATCACGCAGGTGATGATCCGCGCCAGCGTGCTGCCGGCTTAGGGCGGAGGGAGCATTTCCTGCTCCACAAATTTGGTGTGCACGTCGCCGGCCTGGAATTCCGGGCGATCGAGCAGCTGCAGGTGGAAGTCGATCGTGGTGGGGATGCCAGTCACAGCGCATTCCGAGAGGGCCCGGCGCAGCCGCCTCAGGGCGTGGTTGCGGTCGGTGCCCCACACGATCAGCTTGCCGATCAGGGAGTCGTAGAAGGGCGGGATCTCGTAGCCGGTGTACACGTGGCTGTCGAAGCGCACGCCGGGGCCGCCGGGGGGTAGCCAGCCGGTGATCTTGCCGGGGGCGGGGCGGAAGTTCTGGCGCGGGTCTTCGGCATTGATGCGCACCTCGATCGCGTGGCCGGTGAGTTTGATCTCGTCTTGGCGCAGTGAGATCGGCTCGCCGCCAGCGATCCGCAGCTGCTCCGCGATCAGGTCGACACCCGTCACCATTTCGGTCACGGGGTGCTCCACCTGAATGCGGGTGTTCATCTCCATGAAATAGAAGCTGCCGCTGCGGTCCACCAGGAACTCCACGGTGCCGGCGCCCTCGTAGCCGATGGTGCGCGCGGCCGCGACAGCTGCATCGCCCATTTGCTTTCGCAGGTCGGCGTTGATCGCCACGCTGGGGGCTTCCTCCAGCAACTTCTGGTGGCGGCGCTGAATCGAGCAGTCGCGCTCGCCCACGTGCACCACGTTGCCGTGGCGATCGGCCAACACCTGCACTTCCACGTGCCGGGGCCGGTCGATGAATTTCTCCATGTAGAGACCGGGATTGCCGAAGGCGGCTTCCGCTTCGCCCTGGGCAGCCTTGAACAGGTTCTCCAGCTGATCGGCGCTGGGCACCAGACGCATGCCACGGCCGCCGCCGCCGGCGGTGGCCTTGATCATCACCGGGTAACCCATGGACTCGGCCAGGCTGCGGGCCTCTTCCACGTTCTCCAGCAGGCCCTCGCTGCCCGGGATGGTGGGCACGCCAACGCTCTGCATCGTGGCTTTGGCCGTCGACTTATCCCCCATCGAACGGATCGATTCGGGTGAGGGGCCCACAAAGGTGATGCCGTGGGCGGCGCAGATCTCGGCGAACTTGTCGTTCTCGGCCAGGAAGCCGTAGCCCGGGTGGATGGCATCGGCGCCGCGGGAGGTGGCGGCCGCCAGGATGTTCGGAATATTGAGGTAGCTCTTGCTGCTGGGTGCATCGCCGATGCACACCGCCTCATCGGCGAGCTGAACATGCAGAGCGTTGCGATCCACCGTGCTGTACACAGCCACGGTGGGGATGCCGAGTTCGCGGCAGGTGCGCAAGATGCGCAGAGCGATTTCGCCACGGTTGGCGATCAGCAGTTTGCCGATGGGCATCCAGTGGCAGGCCGGCAGATCCGGCAGCGCAGGCCGCCTGGGACTGTATCAGTGCTCACCAGGGCAGATCACGCCAGGCTGATGGGTATAGTTCCGGGGCGGCGCTGAGGCGTCGTCAGCCCTCACGCCTGTTGCTGAAGTCTTTTCAGACCCATGCGCAGACGACCAACCCCCCGATTCAGTCAGCCCTTCGCTGCCGAATCAACAACCACGCGGATGTGGTGGAATTGGTAGACACGCACGTTTGAGGGGCGTGTGACTTCGGTCTTGCGAGTTCAAGTCTCGCCATCCGCACTGATCAAGTTCTCCAGCAGGTCATCCGTGTGACCCAGCCCGGCGGCTTTCCTCCTCCCGCCAGGGCAGTGCGAACCAGCCCAGCTGAGGCCGCGATTGTGCTCGTGTGCAACGGGCCGGGTGAGCTCAGCACGTGGGTGCGTCCGCTGGCGCAGCGGCTGCACCGCGAACTGGCCATGCGGCCCATGGATCCGCAGGCTCCGATCAGCCTGCAGCTGGTGCTGGTGCCCTGCCCCAATGCCACCGGCATCGAGCATCACGTGGCGGAGGGGATGGGTCTGTTTGATCGGATCCTTCCGGCAGCACGGTTTTGGTGGCTGCTGCTGCGTCCGCGCCGCGGCGGCCCCTGGCCAGCCCGTGGGGTGGTGGTGTTTCTCGGTGGCGACCAGTTCTGGACGGTGCTGCTCTCGGCGCGCTTCCGGTATCGACACATCACCTACGCCGAATGGGTGGCGCGCTGGCCCCGCTGGAACGATCGGATCGCGGCCATGGGCCCTGCAGCAGCGGATCGGCTGGCGCCCCGCTGGCAACCCCGCTGCCAGGTGGTGGGCGATCTGATGGCGGATCTCTCGGAATCAGCCCGCAGCGATCAGCCGCTGCCAACGGGGGAGTGGGTGGCCTTGATGCCGGGCTCCAAGCGGGCCAAATTGCAGGTGGGCATGCCGTTTCTGCTCGAAACGGCCGATCGCCTGGCCCGCTTGCACCCGGGCTGCCGCTTCCTGCTGCCCGTGGCTCCCACTACCAGCGTGCGGGAGCTCCTGGCCTACGCCGGCCCTGCCAATGCGATTGCGGCTGCCTACGCCGCCGGCGAGCCGGAGCTGCTGCAGGGCCCTGAAGGCGCCGAGCTCCGCACGCCTGCAGGAACGCGGATTCGTTTGGTGGAGCAGCAGCCGGCCCATGGGGTGCTTAGCCAGTGCCGGTTGGCGCTCACCACCGTGGGCGCCAATACCGCCGAGCTGGGAGCGCTGGGGGTGCCGATGATTGTGTTGGTGCCCACCCAGCATCTGCATGTGATGCAGGCCTGGGATGGTGGCCTGGGGATCCTGGCCCGCCTGCCGATCCTGCGTTGGTTGCTGGGGGCGGCCCTCACCGCCTGGCGGATGCGCCACCACGGTTTTCTGGCTTGGCCCAACATCTCGGCGGGCCGGGCCGTGGTGCCCGAGCGGGTGGGGGCGATCACACCGGCCCAGATCGCCGAGGAAGCAGCGGGCTGGCTCAAGCAGCCTGAACGGCTGGCGGGCATGCGCGATGACCTGCGCAGCCTGCGTGGTCAGCCAGGTGCGGTGGCGGCGCTGGCCGGCATGGTGCGAGAGCTGCTGGCGGGAACTCCCTAGCTTGTGGGCCTGCCCATCACGCTTTGCATGGCTTCCGCTTCCCCCGCTGATCACGAGCAGTGGCGCGACCAGCTCACTCCGGAGCAGTTCCAGGTGGCTCGCCTGGGGGGCACCGAGCGCGCCTTCACCGGCATCTACTGGGACAACAAGGCCAAGGGGATGTACCGCTGCGTGTGCTGCGGCAGTGAGCTGTTCAGCTCCGACACCAAATACGACTCCGGCAGCGGCTGGCCCAGCTTCTGGGAGGGGGTGAATCCCGCGGCGATAACCACCGTGGAAGACCGCAGCCACGGCACGGTGCGCACCGAAATCAAGTGCGCCAAGTGCGATGCCCACCTCGGGCATGTGTTCAACGACGGCCCCAACCCCACAGGGCTCCGCTATTGCGTGAATTCGGCCTCGCTCCAGTTCGAGCCTGGCCAGGGTTGAACGCTGAGCCGGCAGCGTCTACCAGCGGTCGGCATCGCGCCGATCGAATGGCTCAACCGGCTCAACATCCAAGGGCTCCTCGTCGCGCACATAGCGCCGGCGGGGGGCTTCTTCTTGGTAGCCGCGTCTGGGCTGCGGATCGAGCGGCTCCTCATCGAGATAACGGCGCTGACGCAGCGGCTCGCGCTCGCGGCGCTGCTCCACTTCCACGTAGTCGTAATCCTCTTCCGGCTCGAAGCGGCGGTTGGTGGCGGGCTCGATCCGGCGTTGCTGCTCCTGCACCGACGGCTGACCAGCGGCCAGCTGGTTCTCCACCGGCACCATGTTGAGCCGGTAGCGCTCCCGCTCTTCCTGCTCCCAGCTCGGGCCACCCACACCCAGCTTCTCCAGCAGGCCGGTGCCCAGTTGCTTGAGCTTTTCTTCGGCGCCCTCGTACACGATGATCCGATCGGGGCCGCTGCTCACGATCTCCTCCACCGTGAGTTCCCAGGTGCTCAGTACGCCTTCACCCAGCAGGGGAATCCCCAGGGCGCCGAGCACCAGGGTGCTGAGTTCGCCGGTTTCGATGTCGAAGCTGAAGCCCAGCACCTTGCCCAGCTGCTCGCCCGCTTCGGTGATCACCTGGCAGTTGATCACCTTGGAATAGCGATCCGGGTTGAAGCCCTCCGCCAGCGAGTCGGCGGAATCCACAAGGATCACATCGCCCACCTGGCGGATGCTTTGCAGCGGCATCCAGCGGGGTAGGCCCGGCAGGAAGCGCGTGAGGGGGTTATCGCGCAGACCCAGCGCCACCACTTCCCGGCGGTCGATATCCACCACCACCTCGCCCACCACACCCAGGCGCCGGCCGGAGTCGCGGGTGATCACCTGGGTGCCCATCAGCTCCGAACGCAGCCAGAGGCGATCACTGGGTGTGGCGGTCGGATCGCTGCCGGGAGGTGTGCTTGTCATGGGCGCATTGTGGCCGAGCGGGAAGGGGCTGCCCTCAGGCGGCTGGTGGTAATCCCACCACCTGGGTGTGGGCGCCGCGGGCCTGGGTCACACCGATGGTGCGGGTCGCAGCGCCGATCATCGGGCGGCGGTGGCTCACCACCAGGAACTGAGCGGCTTCTGCCTGTTGGGCGATCAGGGCTGCCAGGCGCTCCACATTCACGCCATCGAGGAAGCTGTCCACCTCATCGAGGGCATAGAAGGGCGAGGGGCGGAAGCGTTGCAGCGCGAAAAGGAAACTCAGGGCCGTGAGCGATTTCTCGCCGCCGCTCATCGACGCCAAGCGCCGCACCGCCTTGCCCTTGGGATGGGCCACCAGGCTCAGGCCGCCATCGAGCGGCGACTCGGGGTTCTCCAGCTGCAGGTGCCCTTCGCCATCGGAGAGGCCGGCAAAGATCTCGCGGAAGTGACCGTCCACGGCTTTGAACGCCTCCATGAAGGCCTCTTGCCGCAGGGTGGCCACGGTTTCGATGCGCAGCAGCAGCTCCTCGCGCTCCTTGCACAGCACATCCAGCCGCTCCTGCAGGTCGGCCAGGCGGGTTTCCAGCTCCTCAAGCTCCTGCAGGGCGAGCATGTTCACCGGCTCGAGCGCTTCCATCCGGGCTTGCAGGCTCTTGAGCTCGGCCTGCAGCGCCTCCAGGCCGTTCTCGCGGACGTCCTCCGGGATCTCGGGCAGGGGATCGGGCAGCTCGCGCTGCAGCTGCTCGAGCCGCAGGGCGCTGCTGCGCTCTTGCTCCGCCAGGGCCGTGAGCTCTTCCGCCAGGCGCTGCAGCTCCCATTCCTTCTGTTGCAGGGCCTGGCGCTGGCGCGAGAGCAGGGCTTCGGCTTCGTCGCGGGCGCGGCGCCGCTCCCCGAAGCGCTCCTGCAGCTCCTGTTGCCGCGCCTCGAGCTCAGCGCGCTTGGCCTGATCAGCCTGCTGCTGCTCCTTCCAGGCTGCTCGCTCCGCCACCAGGGCGTTCACCGCCTGCACCAGCCGCTGCTCTTCGCCGCCCAGGGCTTGCAGCTGGCTGGCCACCCGTTCGGCTGCTAGCCCGCGCTCGCGCCGGGCGGCGAGCAGACCATCGCGCTGCGCGCGCGCAGCGGTGAGGGCGGCATCGGCAGCTTCCAGCTCCTGCTGCAGCCCTTGCCAGCGCTCGCTGTCGCCGCTGGCTTGGGCGCTGACTTCCTGGGTTTCGAGCTCCTGCAGGCTCTGCTGCAACGGTGCCAGTTCAGCGGCGAGGGTTTGCAGCCGTTGCTGGCCGCTGCTCAGATCCGCCTCGATCTGGCTGATGCGCTGCAGCAGTTGCTCGCGCCGCTGCTGCAGCGGGCCATGGGAGCGTTGGGCGGCGCCGCGTTCGGCCTCCAGGGCTGCCCGGCGTTGTTCGAGGCGGCTCAGCCGGGGGCGCAGCTCCTCCAGTTGGCGGCCCAGCTCAGCTTCTTTGCGGCGGCTGGCGGCCAGGGTTTCGCCCAGCTCCAGCAGGCGCCGGCGCAGGGGCTCGGCTTCATCGGCATCGCTGGCGGCGCCGAAGCTCAGCTGGTTGCCCCGTTGCTGGAAGCTGCCGCCGGTCATGGCGCCGCTCTTCTCCAGCAGTTCGCCATCGAGGGTCACGGCGCGGCAGCGGCCCAGCTCGCGGCGGGCGCTGGCCAGATCGCGGAACACCAGCGTGTCGCCGAACACGTAGCGGAACACTTCCCCGTACACCGGTTCAAAGCGCACCAGCTCCACGGCGCGGCCCACCAATCCCTCGCCGCCGCTGGTGTCAGGTCCTGGACCGCTGCCGCGTTGGAAGGCGGCGCTGTTGCCGGTGCTGCCGCTGCCACCACGGATCTTGTTGAGCGGCAGGAAGGTGAGGCGGCCGGCGCGGCGGCTCTTGAGCAGGTCGATGGCGCGGGCGGCGATGCGGTCGTCGTCGACCACCACCTGGCCCAGGCGGGCGCCGGCGGCCACCTCAAGGGCGAGGCGGTGCCGTTCCTCCACCTCCCCCAGCTGGGCCACCGGGCCGTGGATGCCGTCGAGGCCCGCCTCCAGCAGCAGGCGCAGGGCGCCGGTGCCGCGGCTTTCCTGCAGGGTTTCGCGGCGGGATTCCAAGCGGGCGATCTCGCGCTCGAGGCTCACCTGCTCCTGCTCGAGCCGTTGGCGGGTGCGCTGCTGCAGGGCCAGGGCCTCCGCCAGCTCCTGCACCTGGGTTTGTTGGCTCTGCAGATCGTTGAGCAGCTGCTGCCACTCGGCCTCTAGTTGATCCAGGGCGCTGGCCACGCCGTCGCTGCTGGCGGCGTCATCGGCTTGCTGCTGCTTCAGCTCCTTGAGCCGCTCCTGCTCCTGTTGCAGCCGCGCCGCCAGTTGCTGCTGCTCGGCCTGCAGCGGTGAGAGCCTCGCCTGCAGCTCTTGGCGCCGCTGGCTGCGCTGCTTCTGCTCCTCCATCCAGCTGCCGCTGCGCCCGGCCACCTCGCCGAGGCGGCGGCGCGAGAGCTCCACAGCGGCTTCGGCGCTGCGGCAGCTGGTTTCGGCCTGCTCCAGGGCGGCGTCATCGTCGGGGGCGGCTAACTGGCTCTGCTGCTGGCGTAGGTCGCCTTGCTGCCGGGCCAGCTCTTGGCGCTGGCGCTGGAGTTCTTCAGCGCTGTGTTGGTGCTTCTCGGCCTGGCGGGCCAGCTCACGGCCGCTGGCCTCCAGGCCGGCTAGCTCCGATTGCACGGCCAGCAGGCTGTCTTCACCGAGGGCTTTCACCTCAGCCTGCAGGGCTTCGAGGGCCTTGGCCGATTGCTCGAGGCTGGTTTTGGCTTCGGCGATCGCCTCGCGATCGCTCTGCTGCTGACGGCCCAAGGCCTCCTGGCGGCTCTGCAGTTGCCGCAGCTCATGCTGCGCCAGCTCAAAGCCCAGCACCTGCTCCTGCAGCCGGCCCCGCTGGAAGCGCTCGCGCAAATCTTGATAGGTGCGGGCCTTGGCGCAGTCGCGCTCCAGCTTCTGGCGCGACACCAGCAGTTCCTGCTGCACGATCGCGCAGCGTTCTTCGCGCTCCTGCACCTCGGTGAGCTTGCTGCGGGTCTGTTCGATGCGCGAGTCGAACAGGGCCACGCCGGCCAATTCATCGATGATGCCGCGCCGTTCTTTGGCGCTCATCGACACGATGCGGGTCACATCGCCCTGCATCACCACGTTGCTGCCCTCGGGATCCACTCGCAGGCGGCGCAACTGCGTTTGAAGCTGTTGCAGGTTGCAGGCCACGCCATCGGCGCTGTAGCTGCTGGCGTAGGTGCCGCCGGGGGCGATGCGCAGCCGGCGGGTCACCGACCATTCCTGTTGCCCCGGCTTGATCCAGGGCCCCTCCTCCGGTGGCTCCAGGCCAGCTTCAGCTTCATCGGGCTGCCAGTCGCGCAGGTCGAAGCGCACCGTCACCACGGTTTCAGCCGCCTTGCCCTGCTTGAGCATGGAGCTGTTCACCAGATCCGGCAGGCGTTCGGCCCGCATGCCGCGGCTGCTGGCCAGGCCCAGGCAGAACAGCACGCCATCCAGGATGTTGCTCTTGCCGCTGCCGTTGGGGCCGGTCACCACAGTGAAGCCCTGCTCGAGGGGGATGGTCATCGACCCCCCGAACGACTTGAAGTGCGTGAGCTCTACCTGATTGATGTGAACCAACAGGCCCGAGCGCCGAGCAGCTGCAAAGTAGCGGAGCCCCTGACGTTTTCAAGCCGCCGTCGATAGTTTGGGCGCAGCAGTGCAGCCAACCGGGCTTGTTTCGCCATGGATCCAACCCCCGCCGGCGACACCACCGCTGAGCCTCAGGCCTCGGCTCCAGCTGCGGAGAGCCCGGCGGCGAGTCAGTTTCGGGATCGTTTTGAGAGCCTGCTGCCTTCGATCCAGCGGGAATGGCCCGAGGTGGCTCGCTCCACGCTCGAGGCCACTCGCGGCAGCTTTGACACGGTGGTGGAGGTGATCGCCCGCCAGACCGGGCGCACCAGCGAGGGTGTGAAGCACCAGTTGCTCGAGCTGGTGCAGGTGACTGGTGATCAGGCCCATCACCTGGCCGATTCCCTGCGCCCGCTGGAGGAGCAGCTCGAGCAGTTGCTCGATGACCTCAATGCCAGCCTGCGGCCCCGGATCGAGAAGCCCGTGCGGGAGCGGCCGCTGATGGCTCTCGGCATTGCCGCCGGTGTGGGCGTGCTGGTCGGTCTGCTGCTGGCTTCGGGCCGGCGCTCGGCATGAGCGAGAGCAGCGGAAACGGCCGCGAGGAGCGCCGCCGGGGCCTTCCGTTGGAGGCCGCCTCACGCATCACCGGTCTGGTGACTTCGGTGATGGATCTGCATGTGCGCATCGCCCTCAAGGAGGTCGACAGGGAGAAGCGGCGGCTGATTGTGGGGGTGGTGTTGCTGGGGGGCGGGATGGCGGCCCTCTTGACGGCGCTGTTGGCTGCTGAGTTGGCACTCGTGCTCTGGCTCGTGCTCATCCAGGGCTGGGGCTGGATCCCGGCCTTGCTGGCGTGGGCCGCCGCCAACCTGGTGCTCAGCGGGATTTTGCTGCGGGTGGGCGGTCAGCTCACCAAAGGCCCCTACCTGCCGGAAACGATGGCGGGCCTCACGAAGACGACGCGGGCGTTGGTGGGGCGTTGAGCCAGCGGCAAACCGGAGGCAGCGAGAGCCCCTGCAGCAACAGGTTGAGGATCACGGCGATGAACACGATGCTCTGGCAGTTCTGAGCCAGCTCAGCGGCCAGGGCCGGATCCAGGCCCTTCAGGTTGGGGATGGCGTTCGCCACGTTGAACGACAAGGCCAACGGCACTGCCCCGCGCAAGCCGCACCAGGCGATCAGGCTCGAATCCCGGAGGTTGAATGGGGAGAAGTGCTGGAAGCAGAACACGCTCACCGGCCTAGCCAGCAGCATCAAGGCCGCGGCAGCGGCCATGCCGGCGGGCAGGGAAGGAACCAGATCAGCGGGATTCACCAACAATCCAAACAGCAGAAAGATGCTGATCTCCGTCATGGTGTTGAACGGCAGCAGCACTTCTTGGATGCTTTGGTGATTGATCTGGGCATCTTGGTAGTGCAGGTTGGCCATGAACACACCTGTCACATACACCGCCACGTAGCCCGATCCACCCAGGAAATGGGTGCAGCCGTAATCCACAAAGGCGATCGACATCGCCACGACCAGCAGCTGCTCTTTGTCGATGACGAAGCGGTTGATCACCAGCTTGGCGACGTAGCCAAACCCCACGCCCACCAGGAGGCCTGAGCCCAGCTTCTGCAGCAAGCTGCTTGTGGCGCTCAGTGCCATCGCAGGCATCGATTCACCGGCACCGCTGGTCACGGTGAAAAAGCTCAGGCAGATGCTGTAAATGATCAGCGCGGAGGGATCATTCACCGACGACTCGAATTCCAGTAGGTGTCGCACCCGCTCCGGTACTTGCCGCTGCACCTGGCGCAGCACACTCAAGGTGGCACCGGCATCGGTGGATCCGAGGCAGGCTGCAATCAGAAACGCCGCCCCCAAGGGCATGGTTTCGGCGAGCCCCGGCACCAGGCTGGTTCCACTGGCTGAGCTGAGCCAGTAGATGGCTGCGCCCAGGATCAGCGTGGAGATCGCTACCCCGCCAACAGCCAGCAGTAAGCCGTATTCCAGGAAGCCACGAATCGATTGGATATCTGTTTTCAGGCCGGCATAAAACAGCAGCAGAGCCAGGGCAAACACGTGCAGTTTTTCCACTTCGCCGTGGCTCACATCCAGCACGTGGATGTTGATCATCAGTCCCAACGCCAGAACGCCGAGGATTGCCGGCACGCCGATGCGGATCGAAAAGCGGCTCACGATCAAGGTGCCAAGAAACACCACCCCGATGAACAGCACTTGCGCTTCCAGCGGCACCGCCTCCAGTGATGGAGCGCCAGCGTCCACGGCGCTCCCCAGCAGCAGGCCAAGGTTCGGGAGCATCACAGGCGCCACAAGTAGGCGGATTCTCGGATGCGGCTTTCCGCGTCAGCGGATGGCGTAGTGCAGCCAGCGGCAATCGATGCCGCCGTTGCTCACGGGGATGCGCCGGCTGGCTTTCATCTTCAGGGCGCCGGTGAGCTCGGGATTGCCGCTGAGCAGCCAGAAATCCCAGCCACTGCAGCGCTCCTTCACCATCCGGCCCAGATCGGCATAGAGCGGCTCAAGCGCATCGCGATCACCGATGCGCTCGCCATAGGGCGGGTTGCACACCAGCACGCCAGGCCCCTCCGGCGGCTGGAAGCTGCGGAAATCGCCGCTCTGGATCGAGACGGCATCGCCCACGCCCGCGGCATCGGCATTGGCGCGGGCCTGATCGGCCACCTCTCCATCGAGTTCGAGCCCCACCACCGGTGCCAGGGGCCGGCCATCAGCGAGCTGCTGGCGTTCGCTTTGGCCGGCCTGCTCCAGCGCCTGGCTCCAGAGCTGCCCGTTGAAATCGGGCCAGCGCTCGAGGGCAAAGCGATGGTCCAGGCCAGGGGCGCGGCCGAGAGCCATGCAGGCGGCTTCGATCAGTAGCGTGCCGGAGCCGCAGAGCGGATCGGCCAGGGGCACGCTGCCATCCCAGCCCGTGAGCCGGATCAGGCCGGCGGCCAGGTTTTCCTTCAGCGGTGCCAGACCCATGCGGGGGCGGTAGCCACGGCGGTGCAGGCTCTCGCCGCTGCCATCCACGCTCAGCCGGGCTTGTCCGCCACCCAGGTGCACGTGAATCGAGAGATCCGGGTTGTCCAAATCCACCGACGAGCGCTCGCCCCAGCGCTCCCGCTGCCAATCCACCAGGGCGTTCTTCACCTGCAGGGCGCTGTAGTGGCTGTGGGTGAGGCCGGGAAGGCTGCCGCTGGCATCCACGCGGAAGCTCAGCTCAGGGGGGAGCCACGTACTCCAGTCGACCGACCGCTGCACGCCTGCATAAAGCTCATCGCGATGACGGCAGGGAAACACCGCCAGCTGCCGCAGCAGCCGGAAGGGCAGGCGGGCCTGCAGTTGCAGGCGGTAGAAGCCGGCCAGATCCGTGCGGAAGCCTGCGGCGCGGTGCAGGGCTTTCACGTCCGTGGCCCCGAGCTCGCTCAACTCCTCCGCGCCGCAGGCTTCCAGGCCTGGGGGAAGCACCGCGGTGCCCTGGAACTGCAGCTGTTCGGTCATGCCCACCCCTGCGCCCTGTGCTCGCTACTGCCACAATGCAGGAGTCCGGTTTCGGCCGGACTAGGTGGCTCACACCAGTGTTTCGGACAGCGGTTCGATTCCGCTCAGCTCCACTGCTTCTCCCGGCATCAGCCGGGAGCGATCCCGGGGCTGCAATGGTTTCGACGGGGCATGAGGAGGGTGACTGAAGCCTGCTCGGTAAGAGCAAACACGTAACAGCGAACAACATCGTTCGTTTCTCCCGTCAGACCGCCCCTGTGGCCGCCTGACCCTTTAAGGGAGATGGGGTGAGATCAGCCTTATCAACCAAATGATCCATGGGGGCTGGAAGGCCCCTTTTTAGTTTTGCCAGCAAGGGCTGGTAATTTCCCGATTGGGTTTAATTGATGCGAGTGAATCGATCCATATGGTTTCGTGTCTCTGCGCGTGAAAACTGATATTGCTTGGTTGGATGCGGCGAAATTAAGCTTGGCCAGTCTCTCGCCTGATGCAACCAATGTTTGGCGATGGTCGAGGGCCGGCGTTGAGTTGTTGACGACGGATGGATGTGTTGCTAGTGCTGGAGAAGCTGTTTTGTTGATGCTCCATGGCCATTGATCAACAGACCATTGCTTCGCCGCTGCTTGTTGGCGAAGGAATAGCGAAATTTGATACTATTACGCCTGAAATTGTCGACAGAGATATTCCATATCTTTTGCAGAGTCTTGGAGAAGAGCTTGGTCGTTTGGAGGATGTTCTTGAGAGGCGGCTCAAGAGTGTGAGGCAAAGCCAGGCTTCGGGTTTGCCGGTTCTGCATTGGGAAGACGTGATGACTCCCTTGCATCGAATTGAGCAGAAACTCGATTGGAGCTGGGGAGTAATTGAGCATTTGCTCAGGGTCAATAATTCTCAGGCTTTGCGTGATGCTCATCAACGGCAAGAGCCGGCTGTAATTGAGTTTTCCAATCGCCTCGCTCAGTCGCGCACGCTCTATCGTTCTTTTAGGCAGCTACTGGCTCAGCATCGAGAGCTACAGGGGCCATCGCAAGATGGCTATCTCGAATCTGAACAGCGTAGAATACTTCGACTGAATATTCAAGACATGGAGCTTCAAGGCGTTGGTCTTGAAGGTGATGTTAAGCAAGAATTCAACGCTGCATCTGCTCGGCTGGCGGAGCTTTCAAGCCAGTTTTCTAGTAATCTGCTTGATGCGACAAAGTCATGGACTCTGCGTCTGACCGATGTCAGCGATGTCTCAAGTCTTCCCCAGCGACTGAGGGAGCTACTGGCTGAGTCAGCTCGTAATGCCTCGATAGAGGCCGAAGATTCTACCGCTACGGCAGAGAAAGGTCCTTGGCTTTTGGGTTTGGATTCGGCGCGAGCCAATGCGTTTCTTGAATATAGCGATAGGAGAGATCTTCGGGAAACTGTCTATCGTGCTTTGCGCACCCGTGCGTCAGAAGGAGAAATCAATAACACTCCGATCGTTGATGAGATCTTGCGATTGAGGCAGGCGCAGGCTGAGAGGCTTGGCTACCAAAACTGGGCAGAAGTGAGCCTCGCTTCAAAAATGGCCGGTAGTGTTGATACTGTTGAGGATTTCCTGGAAACATTGAGGCGCGCTTCGTTCCCGTTTGCGAAGCAAGAACTAAACGCGCTAGCCAGGCTTGCTGCAGATCGGGGGGCTGTGGAAGCTTCTGACCTTCAGCCATGGGATTTTGCTTACTGGGCAGAGAATCTGCGCCGCGAAGCCTATGATCTTGATCAAGAAATGCTCAGGTCTTGGTTCCCTTTGGATCAGGTCTTGGACGGTCTCTTTGGTGTTGCCAAAAGATTATTCAATATTGAGATCATCGAGGCTCCGGTTGGTGAGATGCCTGTATGGCACCCAGACGTGAGCTTTTATAAGGTCTACGATGCACGAACTGATAAGCAAATTGCGGGCTTCTTTCTGGATCCATATAGTCGGCCAGGTTCCAAGAGGGGTGGCGCATGGATGGATGTTGCTCAGGATCGCGGTTTTACCGAGGCAGGCGATAAAGTTCTGCCTATTGCTTATCTAGTTTGCAACCAATCGCCGCCAACTCAGGGTGCTCCTAGCCTGATGAGCTTTGGCGAGGTCAAGACTCTGTTTCATGAGTTTGGTCATGCTTTGCAGTTGATGCTGACAACGGAAACCTATCCTCAGGTTACTGGTCTAAATAATGTTGAGTGGGATGCAGTGGAGTTGGCTAGCCAGTTTATGGAGAATTGGTCTTACGATAGAAAAACGATGTTTGGGATGGCTCAGCATTGGCAAACGGGAGAGGGGCTGCCCGAGTCTGAATATAAAAAACTCTTAGACGCTCGCCGATTCAGGGCTGGTACTTCTAGTCTTTTCCAGGTGCATTTAGGGTTGACTGACCTGCTGCTTCACTCTTCTTGGCGTGGCGATTCCGGTGTTACCCCAGAGCAATTTAGGCGCGAGATAGCAAAGAAAACAACTGTTGTTGATCCTATTCAAGAGGATGCATTTTTGAATGGATTCTCTCATATCTTTGATGGTGGTTATGCTGCCGGGTATTACTCATACAAATGGGCTGAGGTTTTAAGTGCTGACGCATTTCAGGCATTTGTGGAAGTGGGTCTGCGGAACAGCAAGGTTGTTCGCGAGCTCGGAATGCGTTTTCGTGAGACGATTCTTTCGCAGGGTGGCAGTCGCCCGGCCGCAAAGATCTATCGTTCTTTCCGAGGGCGTGATGCGCGTGTTGAGGGCTTAATCGAGCAGTCGGGTCTTGATGGTCAAGCTCGTCGATTGTCTCTGCTTCGGGATGAGTCGCAGGGCGATGGAAATTCGAAGCTGAGGAACGGATTGCGCCGTGATGATCTAAGGCTAGGGCTTGCTGCGTTCCAAGAGCAGATTTCCGTGCGTGCAGTGGGAAGCCGCCAATTTGATCCTGGACGCGATGTGCTCAAGTATGGAGAGGTGGATGTCGTAATTGGTGATGAATCTCGTGAAGTCTTTCGTATTGATCGAGGGAGTGCTGAGCGGCTGGTACGCCATGGTGATAGTGACTATCTTTTGATTTCTGGTTTTGATCTCGAAAAAGACCGGCTTGTTATTGCCGGATCTCCTGTTGACTTGTTGCGTTCTGACGGTTTCGTTGGCGGCCACTTTGATGTCTTGTATGCTCGGGATCTTGTTGTGAAAGTCGTGCCATCTGCTTAATTCACTCTTGGGTTGCTCCGGTTCCTGGGCGCCAGGCTGATCAATGGTGAGCTAGGCGTGTGAAGCTCTTTGAGCGGGGACTAACGATCGAGCCGCGTGCAGGTTGTTGGCAAGTGAGTAGTCGCTGCGCGATAATCGCACCAGTAAATCTTTCCGAAATAACCTTTACTCAATAGTATCGGCGTTGTTTGGGGCTTTGGTTCGGCTCTCGATCCGTTCCTCGTGAGCCAAAGGGGCATAGGGATTCACGATGTCTTCGCTTCCGGCAGCAATCTCTTGCGCTTCTCCGCACTGATTGACAGATACGTTGTAAACATTCGCTCGCATGAGGTTCTGTGAGCCGCCCCCTGCCCGTTGCATCACGTTTGAGTTGCCCGGCTACCGGATCCTCGAGTGTCGTGGCGTAGTGCGCGGCATCGTGGTGCGCTCGCCAACCCTGCTGCAGGGATTCCTGGGCGGATTGAAAACGATGATCGGCGGCCGCATCGGCGCTTACACCGCCATGTGTGAGCAGACCCGCCAGCAGGCCTACGAGGAGATGGTGGATCACGCCCGTCAGCTCGGGGCCAACGCCATCGTGGGCATGCGCTACGACGGTTCCACGGTGGAGACCGGCTCCAGCGGTGCCACCGAGGTGCTCTGCTACGGAACAGCCGTATTGGTGGAGCCACTCTTGGCTGGGGGGCCACCCGTCTGACAGCATCGCTGCCAGATCCCCGCCCTGCTGCTGTGTCTGTTGCCGATCTGAAGGCTTTCCTCGCAAAGGCTGATGCCGATGCGGATCTGCGTCAGAAGCTCCACGCCGCTACCGGCATGGACGACATCGTGGATCTGGCCGCCGCCCATGGCCACAGCGTGGACAAGGCCTCGGTGCTGCGGGCTCACGGTGAAGCCCTGAGCGCGGCCAGCGACCATCAGCTCAAGGCGATCAACAGCTGGGGCGATGCCCTGATGCACTGCTTCGGCGCCACGGAAGAGGAGTGATCCTGGGTTCAGCGGTTGCTGCTTGACCCTGTGCGGTAGCCGCTCCAGATTTCCAGCTCCTCCAGGCTGAGCACGCCAAGGCGGCGCTCACCCTTGAAGTCCCAGGTGGGGTAGCCCCTCACCTGGGCTTTTTGGCATTGTTTGCGGCCAGCATCGTCTTTGTCGCACTCCACATAGGGGAGGAGTTCGATCGCTTCCAGGCCGAAGAGCTCTTTTTGGTGGTTGCAATGGGGGCACCACCAGGCCCCATAAACCACCGCACCCTGCTGTTTCAGGTGCCGTGCCAACGCTTTTTGGTGGTTGCTGGAGGGTTTGATTACAGCGCTGGTTGCGCCGCCGCTGCTTTCGGCAGCCTGAGCCGGCCAGCCCGCTGCGAGGAACCCCGCACAGGTCAGCCCCAGAGCCCACGGGATGGCTTTCAAGGGCCGAGGAAGCAGCCGATTGGAAGCACGGGTCATCGCAACACGAGCACTTGCGCAAGACCCTAGGTGCGCTGCTGCGTTCGGCCTTCCGCCCCGCCTAATGGCTGCCCGCGCCCCTGGTGGCTGGGAGACTGGTGGGGCCGGCCCCGGTTTTCCAGCACCTGCGATGAGCGCCAACGGATATCGCGACTATTTCAAGGTGCTCGGGGTGGATCGCAGCGCCGATGCCGATGCGGTGAAGAAAGCCTTTCGCAAGCTCGCGCGGCAGTACCACCCAGACGTGAATCCCGGCGACAAGGGCGCCGAGGCGAAATTCAAGGAGATCAGTGAGGCCTATGAGGTGCTCTCCGATCCCGATAAGCGCAAGCGCTACGAGCAGTTCGGCCAGTACTGGAACCAAGCCGGGGGCGCCGGCGGCGCTGGTGGCGTGGATGTGGATTTCGGCCGCTACGGCAACTTTGACGACTTCATCAATGACCTGCTCGGCCGCTTCGGTGGTCCGGGCGGCGGTGGCTTTGCAGGTGGGCCCGGCGGTTTTGGGGGCTTTGGCTCCGGTTTTCCGGGTGGTTTCGGTGCTTCGGGCTTCCCCGGTGGTGGCTTTGCTGGCGGCGGCCAGCGGGCGCAGGCGCCGAACCTCGATGCGGAAGCCAGCATCACGCTCAGCTTTTCGGAGGCCTTTCGCGGCTGCGAGCGCACCCTGGCGGTGAACGATGAGCGGGTGCAGGTGCGCATCCCCGCTGGTGTGAAGCCCGGCAGCCGCCTGCGGCTCAAGGGCAAGGGCAATCTCCAGCCCGGCACCGGCCGGCGCGGTGACCTATATCTCAACCTGCAACTGCAGGATCACCCGGTGTGGAGCCTTGAAGGGGATCAGCTCAAGGCTGACCTTCCCCTCAGCCTCGATGAACTCGCCCTCGGTGGTGAGGTGCGTGTGGCGACTCCCGATGGTGAGGCCACCGTCCAGGTGCCCCCGGGTATGGCGGTGGGCAGGAGCTTACGGCTCAAGGGCAAAGGTTGGCCCAATAAAGGTGGCCGTGGCGATCTGCTGCTGAGCCTCAGCCTCAAGCAGCCTGCAAGCTACAGCGAGCAGGAAAAAATATTGCTGGAGCAGTTACGTGCAGCACGCACTGTTGATCCCCGTGCTGAGTGGATGGCTGCGGCCAGGCTCTAGCGGCGTTGGATAGGAATGCCTGGATGGCGACTGGCTTTGTGTGGCGGTTGATCAGTGATTGAGCTGATGGCTGGCCTCCTGATGGCTGCGGCTTTTTTGGTTGTTCTTCGTTTTGGCGCCGAGTTGTGTTGGCGTGCTTTTGACTCCATCGCGACAGTCGTCTTTGACCGCTTTCAGCAGGAGTTGATGCAGCGCAGGGTTGAGTTGCGCCATCGATTGCTGCAGCAAGCCATCCGCGAAGAGGAGCGGCGTGCTGGCGAGTGCTCTAGCTCCAGAAGAATTGTTGATCTGGATGGTCAGCAGTGCATCGTCACTCACGACAACTTGGCCTCTTTTCTGAGGCTCTGCATGCTCGAATTGGAGTTGGATGTGAATCTGTCAACGCTTGACTGGCAGCAGGTTCGCCGGCATTGGCGTCAGCGGTCGCTGACCTGGCACCCTGATCGTGGTGGTTGTGTTCAGATCTGGCTGCGTAAGCAAAGAGCCTATGAAGCAATCGAGAATCTTTTGCCTTTATGGCAGGAGCAGCTTGATCGGTCGCCTCTTAGGGAATAGCGGCGTTTTTGCGATCCATGTCTTCCGCGGTCGTGTAGTTGCAACGGCAGTGCCGCTTCAGCTGTTCCCGCGTCACATCCGTGGCCAGTTTGATTTGGTCATAACTTCACGTGTGTTCAGTTGCAGTTGCGCAGAGTCGCCGGGGTACCGTTGCCCATCGTGAATGAGATTCTTGATGCGGATTGCGCCTGTCTTCGCTGTTTTGCTGTTGGTCGGTGTTGTGGGCTCAGTGGAGGCTCGTGCTGACGACGATGACCATCACCGCTATGGCTATGGGTACAGCCGGAGTCGCGCGAATTACCGTGGATCCCTTGCTCCAGCTAATCCCCCGCGGCGATCCAATGCCAACAGCTGCTGGGAAGGCACTGTGATTGGCGGCTTAGCGGGAGCCGGTGTCGGTGCTGCCGTCACCAACGGTGATAGCCGTTGGGTTGGCGTTCCCATTGGAGCTGCTGCAGGAGCCCTTGTGGGTTGTCAGATCGATGGGGGTTGAATTGGGCATCGCCCTTGGCGTTGTGGTTGAGGGCAAAAGAAAACCCCCGGTTTCCCGGGGGTGTGATGAACCTTCTCGAGCTCAGTATGAGTCGCTGACGGTGCCATGGGCCGATCTTTCTGCCGGCTATGGGGCCAGTCGTGTAAGTGCTTTGGCGACGATGAAGTATCGGCTTATACCGTTGGCGCCTGCCGGTTGAGCTCGTAGGGGCCATGTCAGCAGAGCTGAGGATCGTGCGTGCTTCATCCAGCGCGTCGCGCGGTCAACAGCCTGAGTCTGGCCTGATGGTTTACACGCCCCCTGATGGATTCGAACCATCGACCGGCTGCTTAGAAGGCAGCTGCTCTATCCAGCTGAGCTAAGGGAGCTGACGCTGGGCATTGTGGCAGCTGAGCCCTGGCTGCGCCGCAGCCCGCGGCTTCTATGGTGGTGTGCTGCGCACCATTGCTCGATGCCCGCTCCACGGCTCAACGACAGCCAAAAAGAGGAGCTGGTGGGTCGCTACCGCCAGGGTGAAACGGCCCAAGCCCTGGCGGCTGCCTTCGGTTGCAGTCCCAACACTGTGAGCCGGGTGCTGAAGGCGGCGCTCGATCCCGGCGAAATGGAGGCCATCAAGCGGCAGTCGCGAGGACGTGCGCCTGCGCCCATGGCTGATCCACTGCCGGAGGCAGAGGCTTCCCCAGCTCCGGCGGAGCCAGAAGAAGTGGTCTCCCCGGGCGAGCCTGAACCCGACCAGCCACCCGCCCCGGCTGCTGCTGACGACGACGAGCCCACCACCCTCGCCATCGATGACGCCGACGATTTCGGCGACGACGGTCTTGATGACAGCGATGGGGAGGACGACAGCGATGAAGCGGATGTCGAGCCGCTCGTGGCTTCCGATCCGGCTGTGGTGTTGGAGGCTCAGCCTCTGATCCCTGGCGCTCTCCCCGCCAGCGTTTACATGCTGGTCGACAAGACCGTGGAGCTCCAGCCCAGGCCGCTGGCTGAATTCACGGAGCTCGGCTCTCTGCCGGCAGAGGAGCAGGCCCTTCAGGCTCTGATGCTCTACACCAATCCGCGCCAGGCAAAGCGGCAGTGTGGTCGCACCCAGCGCGTGATCAAGGTGCCGGATGCAGGGGTGCTGGAACGCCGTTCCTCCTACCTCGTGGCCCAGGGCATTACGCGGCTGGTGGTGGAAGGTGGAGCGCTGTTTGCGTTGGCCAACAACTGAGCGCTGCTCCTAGTTGTTGTGCTCCTGATCGCCGCGGGGCAGGAGCAAGGCGGTGCTGACACCACCGCTGATCACGCCGATCACCAGCGCCACGCCCAGCATGAAGCCCGTGGGTAGTTCGGCCGTTCTGCCAAAGCCCAGGTTCAGCCGTGCACGCTGATCCAGGTTCTGAGCACCCAGGCAAAGGATCAGCAGCAGCAGTACGCCGCCCCCCAGGCTTGCTACCAGCAGGCGCAGGCGCAGCAGCATCAGCTCGGCTCCTCAGCCCGGTGGAGCAGAGCGTAGAGCTCTCGGCGCGCCATGCCTGTTTCCTGCGCCAGCTGCCGGGCTGCATCGCTGCGGCTCAGGCCAGAGGCCACCAGGGCATTGAGGGCGTCTTGCAGTTCCGTTTCGCTGCGGGGTGCAGCTGCCGCCTCTGGGGCTCCCCCCAGCACGATCGTGAATTCGCCTTGGGGTGCCTGCTGGCGGAAGTGTTCCAGCGCCGCCGACACGGTGGGGCCCACCTGCTGTTCGTGCCGCTTGGTGAGCTCGCGCGTCACGGCGATGGGGCGATCACCCAGTTCCGCCAGCAGGTCTTCGAGCAGCTGGAGCAGCCGATGGGGCGCTTCAAACAGCACCAGGGTGCGTGGCTCTGCCGCCAGCTCCTGCAGCCGGGTGCGGCGTTGTGTGCTCTTGGGCGGCAGGAATCCTTCAAAGCAGAAGCGCCCTGAGGGCAAGCCGCTGCTCACCAGGGCCGTGGTCACCGCACAGGGCCCCGGCACGCAGATCACCGTGCGTCCGGCGCTGCGGGCGGCGGCCACCAGGGCTTCGCCAGGGTCGGAGATGCCAGGAAGGCCGGCATCACTGATCACGGCAATCGCTTCGCCCGCCTCCAGGGCCGCCAATAGTTCTGGAATGCGGCTGCTTTGGTTGTGCTCGTGGAAGCTCACCAGGCGCGGGGGGGCATCACCGCTGCGCAGGCCGAGGTTGTGCAGCAGCAGGCCGCTGTGGCGGGTGTCTTCGCAGGCGATGCGCTGAACGCCACCGAGCACCTGGCGGGCGCGCGGCGAGAGATCGCCCACATTGCCGATCGGTGTTCCCACCAGATAGAGCACCCCTGCAGCCGGTTCGGCGCCCTGCATCACAATGCCCCTTTGCCAGCTCCATGATGCCCGCCGCCGCCTGTATGCCTTCGGGGATCGATGAGCAGCAGCTGCTGGCGGAGTTGCGGCGCCTGAGCTGGGGTGCGGCCGACATTCTTTTGGCCTATGGCCGCGGCGAGCAGCCTCCCTACGGATTCCCCAAGGCCCTGAGCGTGGATGAGGGCGGCGAAGGCCCGGTGAGCGCTGCGGATCTTGCGGTGAATCAGTGGCTGCTCGATGGTTTGGTGAAGGCGTTCCCTGATGCGGGTTGGACGCTGCTCAGCGAGGAGACCGCCAAGGAGCAGCTCACGGCTGGTGAGCCCCTCGATGCCGAGTGGCTGTGGATCCTCGATCCCCTCGATGGCACCAAGGATTTCCTGCAGGGCACCGGCGAATACGCCGTGCATCTGGCCCTCGCCCACAACGGCGAGCCGGTGCTGGGTGTGGTGTTGCTGCCGGAGATGGAGCAGCTGTGGATCGGCCTGGTGCCCCAGCAGCGGGCCTGGTGCGAAAACCGCGCCGGTGAGCAGCGGCCGGCGAGCCTCAGCCCACGCTGCGAACTCGGCGAGCTGGTGCTCGTGGCCAGCCGCAACCACCGCGATCAGCGGCTCGAGCAACTACTGGATGCCCTGGCCCTGGGCGATACCAAGGCGATCGGCAGCGTGGGCGGCAAGGTGGCCACCATCCTGCGCGGCGAAACCGACCTCTACATCTCCCTTTCGGGCAAGAGCGCCCCGAAGGATTGGGATATGGCGGCCCCTGAAGCGGTGCTGCGCGCCGCCGGTGGTGCCTTCACCCACGCCGACGGCCGCCGCCTCAGCTACAACGATGGCGACATCCGTCAGGCCGGCTGCCTGATCGCCAGCCACGGCGCCAGCCACAGCCAGCTCTGCGAGAAGGCTGCCGCCGCGATGGCCACGATCGATCCGGGTTTTGCTGTGTGATCGCCGATCCGCCGTTCAGGCGGATCGGCATGAAAAAGCCGGCCCCGCAGGGCCGGCTGGTGAGAGCGATTCAGGCTGGAATCGCAGGGCCTGATGGCTTCACTCCACCACGCTCACGGCTGCGGCTGCTGCCGGCTCTTCGGCCTGGGGCACGCCGCGCAGGGTGAGGTTGATGCGGCCGCGGTTGTCGATCTCGCGCACGCGCACGGTCACGTGATCGCCCACGCGCACCACGTCTTCCACCTTCTCCACGCGGGCTTCGCTCAGCTGGGAGATATGGATCATGCCTTCCTTGCCAGGAAGGATTTCCACGAAGGCTCCGATCGGGATCACGCGGGTCACCGCACCGCTGAACACCTCGCCTTCCGACACGCGGCGGGTGAGGCCTTCGATGATGCGCTGGGCTTCCTCAGCGGCTGCCCCGTCGTGGCTGGCGATCGTGACGATGCCGCCATCTTCGATGTCGATCTTGGTGTTGGTGCGCTCGGTGATGCCCTTGATCGTGCGGCCGCCGGGGCCGATCACGGTGCCGATCAGCTCGGGATCGATGCGGAAGCTGAGCAGGCGGGGAGCGTGGGGGCTCAGCACCTCGCGGGGCTTCTCGATCGCCTCGAGCATCTTCTCGAGGATGTGCAGACGGGCGGGGCGGGCCTGATTGATCGCCTCGGCCACGGTTTTCACCTCAAGGCCGGTGATCTTCATGTCCATCTGCAGGGCGGTGATGCCTTTCTCGGTGCCAGCCACCTTGAAGTCCATGTCGCCGAGGAAGTCCTCGATGCCCTGGATGTCGGTGAGGATCCGCACCTCTTTGCCTTCCTTGATCAGGCCCATGGCGGCGCCGCTCACGGGGGCCTTCAGGGGCACACCGGCATCCATCAGAGCCAGGGTGCTGCCGCACACCGAACCCATCGAGGTGGAGCCGTTGGAGCTCAGGCACTCCGACACCACGCGCAGCACGTAGGGGAAGCTCTCCTTGCTGGGCAGCACGGGGATCAGAGCCCGCTCAGCCAGGGCGCCGTGGCCGATTTCGCGGCGGCCGGGGCTGCGCATCGGCTTGGTTTCGCCGGTGGAGTAGGGCGGGAAGTTGTAGTGGTGCAGGTAGGTCTTCTCGTTGGACGGGTTGAGGTCGTCCATCTCCTGAGCGTCGCTCGGGGTGCCGAGGGTGGCGCAGGAGAGCACCTGGGTGAGCCCGCGCTGGAACAGGCCCGAGCCGTGCACGCGCTTGGGCAGCACACCGGCGGCGGCGCTGATTGGGCGCACCTCATCGAGGTTGCGGCCATCGACGCGCTTGCCGTCTTTCACGATCTGGTCGCGCATCAGCTTCTTGGTGAGCGACTTGTAGCTGTTGCCCAGCACTTTGCTGTTGCTGCTCACTGCCACCTTGATGGCGTCGTCTTCTTTCAGGGCTTCGATCTTTTCGGCCACCTGGGCCTTGATTGCATCGAGCATTTCATCGCGCTCGGGCTTGGTGAGGCTGAACTGCTTCAGCACTTCGCCGATGCCCTTGGAGCATTCCTTCTCCAGGAACTTGGGCAGGGTGTCGTCGGTTGCTTGTGGCTCGGGGATCACCTGCTCGATGCCGAGCTCCTTGAGCAGGGCCTGCTGGGCCTTGATCAGTTCGCACACCGCTTCGTAGCCGAAGTCGATGGCCTCGATCACGTCTTGCTCGGGCAGCTGGTTGGCGCCCGCCTCCACCATGATCACGCCCTCAGGGGTGCCGGCCACCACCAGATCGAGGTCGGAGCGCTCGATTTCGCGGTAGCTGGGGTTGAGCACGAAGTCGTCGCCCAGCAGGCCAACCCGCACGGCCGCCATGGGGCCATGGAAGGGGATCTTGGCCAGCAGCGTGGCTAGGGAGGCGCCAGTGACGGCGAGCACATCGGGCGGAACCCGCTCATCCAGCGACATGCAGGTGGCGACGATTTGCAGGTCGTCGCGCAGCCAGCTGGGGAACAGCGGGCGCATCGGCCGATCGATCAGGCGCGCAATCAGGGTGGCGCGCTCGGGGGGGCGGCTTTCGCGGCGCATGAAGCTGCCAGGGATGCGGCCGGCGGCGTAGAGGCGCTCCTCGTAATCGCAGATCAGGGGCAGAAAATCGATGCCCTCACGACCGCCGGAGCGGGTGGCGGTGACCAGAACGGCGGTATCTCCGCATTCGACCATCACTGAACCGCCTGCCTGGGGAGCGAAGCGGCCGGTGGTCAGCCGGATCTCCCGACCATCGAAGGAGATCGACTGAGTGTGACCTTGCACGTGGGCTTATGTCTTGTTTGTTGTCAAGGGGGATTCTCGCATCCGGCGTGCGAATGCCGTGACAACGCCCGCAATCTCTTTGGAAAGCGAGCCGGGTGATGTTTTGGTTTTCAGCTGGCAGCAGCTGAAGGCTGCTTCAGCCACAAAAAAAGCGCCGTGTGGCGCTTTGAGCAGGCAAGTGGTGGAGCCCTAGCTCACCAGGACGACTTGACCACGCCGGGCAGCTCACCTTTGTGGGCGCGCTCGCGCAGCTGGTTGCGGCACAGGCCGAAATCGCGATACACACCACGGGGCTTGCCGGTGGCCCAGCAGCGGTTGCGCAGGCGCACCTTGGCGCTGCTGCGGGGCAGACCCTGGATCTTGCGGTGGATCTCCAGGCGCTCCATCGGATCGGCAGCGGCTTCAAAAGCAGCCATCAGAGCGGCGCGCTTGGCAGCGAAGCGCTCAACCATCTTCTGGCGCTTGACGTCGCGCGCAATCATCGACTTCTTCGCCATGCGGCCTGGACTCAACGGGCAATGAAAACAAGATTACCCCTCGGGGTGCCCTCAACGGCCGAGCAGCTGCTGCACCGCCGCCAGCTGGCTGGTGTCCTTCACGATCAGCACGAGGCTGAGGCCCACCAGAAACACAAAACCCGACTGCATGAAGGCCAGTTGGAACTTCTCGGGCAGGGGTTTGCCGCGCAGGCCCTCCAGCATCAGGAACACGAACTGCCCGCCATCCAGCAGGGGCAGGGGCAGCGCGTTGAGCACGGCCAGGTTGATCGAGATCAGGGCTGTGTAGAGAAAGAGGCTGCTGCCGCCCTGCTTGGCGAGTGAGGCGCCCATCTCCACGATCTTCACCGGGCCCGACACCTGGCTGGCGGTTTCGCCGAAGTGGGTGGCCAGGGTGATGAAGCCCTCCACCGTGCGCTGGGTGAGGCTGACGCAGTCGCGATTGGCCTGGCGCACGATCTCACCGGGGCCCTGGGGCCGGCGGAAGGCTTCGGTGCCGCTGGGCTGCAGCTGAGCGCCGATGCGGCCAATCCCGCTGAGATCCGCCGGTGTGAGGGCGATGCTGATCGCTTTGCCGGCGCGTTCAGCCTGGAGCTGCAGGGTTTGGTCCGGTGCTCCTTTCACCCGTTCCACCAGCTGGGCCACAGCGCTTTGGCCCCCGCCCAGATCCACACCATCGGCCGTGAGGATGCGATCACCGGGGCGCAGGCCTGCTGCCGCTGCGGCCTGCCCGGGCTGCACTCCAGCCACGAGCACACCGGGTGTGGTGCTGAAGCCTGCCGGGATCCCCACCACAAGGCCCTGAGCCACCAACACGCTCCAGGCCAGCAGCAGGTTGGCCAACACACCCGCGGCGATCACCAGCGCCCGTTGGGGGATGGGGCGGTTGCGCAGCAGGTCGGGATCGTCGGCGGGGATGGTGCTTTCTTCGTCGTCATCGGGGAATGACACAAAGCCCCCCAGGGGGATGGCCCGCAGGGCGAACTGCACGCCACGCCGCTGGCGCTCGAGCAGCACCGGCCCGAAGCCAACAGAGAAACCGCTGACGCGGATGCCCTGCCAGGTGGCGGCAAAGAAATGGCCGGCCTCGTGCACCACGATTAAGCCAGCCAGGATCGCCAGGGCCGTGAGAACCCCCATCCGCGCAGGTGCAAAGTGATCTCCATTGTGGAGGGATGCCCTGGCCCGATGACGCACCGCTGCGATGCCCTGCTGGTGGGGGCCGGAATCATGGGCGCCACCCTGGCCCGCTTGCTGCGTCAGCTCGATCCGGCCCTGGAGGTAGTGGTGCTCGAGCGGCTGCCGGCGGTGGCGGCGGAGAGCAGTGCTGCCCTGAATAACGCCGGCACCGGCCATGCAGCCAACTGCGAGCTCAACTACACCCCTCAGGCCGCCGATGGCTCGGTGCCCATCGCCAAGGCGCTGGCGATCAACGCCGCTTTTGAGCAGAGCTTGCAGTTCTGGGCTGCCTTGGTGGAGCGCGGCGAGCTGCAGGATCCGGCGGCGTTCATCCGGGCGGTTCCCCACCTGAGCTTTGTTTGGGGGGAGGCGAATGTGGCCTTCCTGCGCCGGCGCTGGGAAGCGCTGAACGCCACGCCTCAGTTCGCCGGGATGCAGTGGAGCGGCGATAGCGCCCAGCTGCGCGAGTGGATCCCGCTGGTGATGCAGGGGCGCAGGCTCGATCAGCCCCTGGCGGCTACCCGCGTGGCCCGCGGCACCGATGTGAATTTCGGGGCCCTCACGGCGGCGTTGCTGCAGGGCGTGGATGTGCGGCTTGAGCATGAGGTGGTGGGCCTTGAGCGCGGCGGCCGCGGCTGGCTGGTGGAGGCACGGCAGCCCAGTGGATCCAGCGCTTCTTTTGAGGCGCCGTTTGTGTTTCTCGGCGCTGGTGGCGGTGCTCTACCGCTGCTGCAGCGCTCAGGCATTCCCGAATCGCGCCAATACGGCGCCTTCCCCGTGAGCGGGCAATGGCTGGTGTGCCGCAATCCAGAGGTGATCGCCGGCCACAACGCCAAGGTGTATGGCAAGGCGGCCGTAGGAGCGCCGCCGATGTCGGTGCCGCACCTCGATACCCGTTGGATCGACGGCCAGCGGGCACTGTTGTTTGGCCCCTACGCCGGTTTCAGCACCCGCTTCCTCAAGCAGGGTTCCCTCTGGGATCTGGCGCGATCGCTGAAGCCGTTCAACCTGCTGCCCAGCCTGCAGGTGGGGGCCTCGAACGTGGATTTGGTGCGTTATCTGGTGACCCAGGTGGCCCAGAGCCAGGAGCAACGGCTCGAGAGCCTGCGTCAGTTCCTGCCCCAGGCCCGCGGCGAGGACTGGGAGCTGGCCGTTGCTGGCCAGCGGGTGCAGATCATCAAGCAGATCAATGGCCGCGGCAGCCTGCAGATGGGTACCGAGGTTGTGAGCAGTGCCGATGGATCCCTGGCGGCGCTGCTGGGCGCCTCACCCGGTGCGTCCACCGCGGTGCCAACGATGCTCGAGGTGCTGCAGCGTTGCTGGCCTGAGCGCTTCGCCAGCAGCGCCTGGCAGGAGCCATTGCGCGCGCTGGGCCCCGGATGGGGGGCCGATCTTGCGCAGGATGCCACTCAGCTCACGGTCCAGCGCGCGCGCGTCAACGCGGCGCTGGGTCTTGTCGTGGGCTGATTGGCTGCTGGCTTCAGCCGCCTGAGCTGCTCAGGGGTGCCGTGGGGTATTGCCGTACAAACGCTCACATTGCCGCCTGGATGTATTCAGAGCCGAAGTAGGGCACCAGGGCAGCCGGCAGTTTCACCGAACCATCCACCTGCTGCCCGTTCTCGAGCAGTGCCGCCATGGTGCGTCCCACGGCCAGGCCACTGCCATTGAGGGTGTGCACCAGTTGCGTGCCCTTGCCCTCTTTGAGGCGGATGGCGGAGCGGCGGGCCTGGAAATCGCCGCACACCGAGCAGCTGGAGATCTCGCGGTAGGCCCCGGCGCCGGGTAGCCACACTTCAAGGTCGTAAGTGCGGGAGGCGGAGAAGCCCATATCGCCGGTGCAGAGCTCGATCTTGCGGTAGGGCAGCTCGAGTGCTTCCAGCACTGCTTCGGCATCGGCGGTGATCTGCTGGTGCGCCTCCGCCGACTTGTCGGGATGGCAGAACCAGTAGAGCTCCACCTTGTTGAACTGGTGCAGGCGGATCAGGCCGCGGGTGTCGCGTCCGTAGCTGCCGGCCTCGCGGCGGAAGCAGGGGGTGTAGGCCACGTATTTCAGCGGCAGCTGCTCGGCCGGGATCACTTCATCGCGGTGCAGGGAGGTGACGGGCACCTCGGCCGTGGGGGTGAGCCAGAGGTCGTCGTCCGCGCAGCGGAAGCTCTCCTCGGCGAACTTGGGCAGTTGGCCGGAGCCGGTGAGGCTGGCGCTATTCACCAGGATCGGCGGCAGCACCTCGCGGTAGCCCTTACCGCCATGAAGGTCGAGCATGAAGTTGATCAGCGCCCGCTCCAGCCGCGCGCCCTGGCCCAGCAGCGTTACGAAGCGGCTCTGGGCGATGCGCACCGAGCGCTCCGCTTCAAACAGCTCGAGGCGTTCGGCGATCTGCCAGTGCTCTTCGAGCCAATCTTCCTTTTCGCGCGGGGTGCCCCAGCGCTTGATCTCCACGTTGTCGTCTTCGCTGCGGCCGTCCGGGGCCTCGGGCGAAGGCAGGTTCGGAAGGGTTAGTAGCTGTTCGCGCAGCTTCGCCTCCAGCGCCTTCTCTTCTTCCTCCAGCACCGCCACCTGCTGCTTGATGCGGTTGCCTTCGTTGCGCAGCTCCTGAACCTCAGGGCTGTTGGGGGCGGCGCCGCCCTTGATCTTCAGGCCCACCTCCTTGCCGATGCGGTTGCCCTCGGCTTGCAGGTTGCTGCGCTGCTCTTCCAGGTCGCGCTCCTGGCGGGCCATCAGCTGCAGGCCCGTGAGGTCGAGCGTCATGCCGCGGCGCCCGAGCTGCTCTGTGATCAGCTCGGGGTTGTCGCGCAACAGGCGCTGATCCAGCACTGGCCCACGGGCAAAGGTGGGTCGAGCCTAGGGGCCGGGGTTCTGGGCGCCTGATCGGGCTGGTGCCTCAGAGCACCTGAACCACTTCGCTCACTTCGGGGATGGCTTCACGCAGCTTGCGCTCAATGCCCATCTTCAAGGTCATGGTGCTGCTGGGGCAGGAGCCGCAGGCGCCCTGCAGGCGCACCTTCACGATCGGGCCGTCGATTTCCACCACTTCCACGTTGCCGCCGTCGGCCATCAGATAAGGACGCAGCTCATCGAGGGTGCGCTCCACGTTTTCGAGGGTGAGCGCGCGGGGATCGCTGGCATCAGGTGCAGCGGTTTCAGGTGCAGCGTTGGCGGTGTCGGTGCTCATGACGTGCTCGGGTGCTGAAGCGAGCTTAGGTAGGCCCCTCGGCGGCCTGACCAGGCTCATTCGTGCAGCGGGCCGGTGAGGTTCACCACGGCCACGCCAGCCGTGATTAGGGCGATTCCCACCAACTGCCCGAAGCTGGGGATCTGGCGGTAGGCGAACACGCCCACCAGCACGATCGCCACGATCCCGATGCCGCTCCAGAGGGCGTAGGTGACGCCGAGGGGGATCGTTTGCACCACCTTGGCGAGCAGCAGCATCGCGCTCCCGTACGCCGCCAGCACCACCAGGGTGGGTATGGGCCGGCTCATGCCGGCGGAGAGCTTCAAGCAGGAGGTGCCCACCACTTCTGATGCAATCGCGAGGAGCAGTAGCAGCCAGGCAGGGGTGGTGGGCATGGGGGGATCGGCACCTCTCCCTAGGATCACCCCACCGAGATCCACCGCCCCGAGCCGGGACGAATCCGAGAACACCTCAGCGAATGACCGACGTTCCCGCCTCACGGATCCGCAATTTCTGCATCATTGCCCACATCGACCACGGCAAGTCGACCCTGGCCGATCGATTGCTGCAGGAAACCGGCACGGTGGCTGCCCGCGATATGCAGGAGCAGTTCCTCGACAACATGGATCTCGAGCGTGAGCGGGGCATCACGATCAAGCTCCAAGCCGCGCGAATGGAATACAAGGCGGCCGATGGTGAGACCTACATCCTCAACTTGATCGATACCCCCGGCCACGTTGACTTCTCCTATGAGGTGAGCCGCTCGCTTCAGGCTTGCGAGGGTGCCCTGCTGGTGGTGGATGCCAGCCAGGGCGTGGAAGCGCAGACCCTGGCGAATGTGTATCTCGCGATCGAGAACAACCTCGAGATCATCCCGGTTCTCAACAAGATCGATCTTCCCGGTGCTGATCCCGAGCGCATCAGCGAAGAGATCGAAGCGATCATCGGCCTCGATTGCTCCGGTGCGATTCCTTGCTCGGCCAAGAGCGGTTTGGGTGTTCCCGACATTCTCCAGGCCGTGGTGGATCGAGTGCCGCCGCCGCCCGATCGGGTGAACGAGCCGCTGCGTGCGCTGATCTTCGATTCCTATTACGACCCCTACCGGGGCGTGATTGTGTATTTCCGGGTGATCTCCGGCTCACTCAGCACCAAAGACAAGGTGCTGCTGATGGCAAGCAAGAAAACCTATGAGCTTGATGAGGTGGGCGTGATGGCCCCCGATCAGCGCAAGGTCGACAGCCTTCAAGCGGGTGAAGTGGGTTATCTGGCGGCTTCGATCAAGGCCGTGGCCGATGCCCGCGTGGGCGACACGATCACCCTGGTGAACAATCCGGCGCCGGAGCCCCTTCCCGGCTACACCGAGGCCAAGCCGATGGTGTTCTGCGGTCTCTTCCCCACCGATGCCGATCAATACCCGGATCTGCGCGAAGCGCTCGACAAGTTGCAACTCAGCGACGCGGCCCTGAAGTACGAGCCAGAAACCAGCAGCGCCATGGGCTTTGGCTTCCGCTGTGGCTTCCTTGGCTTGCTGCACATGGAGATCGTTCAGGAGCGGCTAGAGCGGGAATACAACCTTGATCTGATCGTCACCGCGCCATCGGTGATCTATCAGGTGAACATGCTGGACGGCGAAACGATGATGGTCGATAACCCCGCCACACTGCCGGATCCCCAGAAGCGTGAATCGATCGAAGAGCCCTATGTGAAGCTCGAGATCTATACCCCCAACACCTACAACGGCACCTTGATGGAGCTGTGCCAGGAGCGCCGGGGTGAATTCATCGACATGAAGTACATCACCACCGATCGGGTGACGTTGCACTACGAGATGCCGCTGGCTGAAGTGGTGACCGACTTCTTCGATCAGATGAAGAGCCGCACCAAGGGCTATGCCTCGATGGAGTATTCGCTGATCGGCTACCGCAAGAACGATCTGGTGCGCCTGGATGTGCTGATCAATGCCGAGAAGGCTGATCCGCTCACCACGATCGTGCACCGCGATAAGGCTTACAACGTGGGTAAGGGGTTGGTGGAGAAGCTCAAAGAGCTCATCCCCCGGCAGCAGTTCAAGATCCCGATCCAGGCCGCCATCGGCAGCCGCGTGATCGCCTCTGAAAGCATCAGCGCTATGCGCAAAGACGTGCTGGCGAAGTGCTACGGCGGCGACATCTCCCGGAAGAAAAAGCTGCTGCAGAAACAAGCCAAGGGCAAAAAGCGGATGAAGGCGATGGGCAAGGTGGATGTGCCCCAGGAGGCCTTCATGGCCGTGCTCAAGCTCAACCAGTGAGCCGGATTTCAAAGGCTGCTGCCGCGCTGCTCGGCGCCGGCCTGCTCCTGGGCATTCACAGCCTTTCTGCCGAGGAGCAGCCTCCAGCGGCTGCGGCCAGCACCCCGGCTCCCTCTGGCCCCGTGATCCTGCCGCCAGCTCCCCTGGAGCCTCCCGGCGCCACCCAAACGCTGCGGCTCGCCAGTGGCGCTGAGCTCTGGACTATCCCTTACGCGGCGTTGCAGCAGTTCGTGGCCGATGGCACCTTCACCGACAGGCGCTTGCTGCAACTGGCGGCCAACTCCGGCTGGCCCGACGATCAGCTTCGGGCCGCCCTCGCCAAGCCCTACGCCGTGGGGCTGGTCCCCCTCGCCAATTTCCTTTACTCGCCGGCCGGCGTGGCCTTTCTCCAGCAGCAAACCCAGGCCTTCCGGCCGCTCTTGGCTCGTGGCCGCGACCTGCGGGTGGAAGGTTTGCGGGCCGCGATCCTGCGCAATGCCAAGGGTGGCACGATCTCGGCGATGGGAATTCTGAGAGAGCTGCCCACCACCTTTGTGGTTGAACTCGGCGGCCCTGCCACCCAGCGCTGCTCTTCACTGCCCTGCGAGAACCCGCAGCAGTGCACCTCGACGCTCAGCTGGTGGGCCTTTTTGCCGGCTTGCTTGCAGGCTGCTTCTACTGAGCCATAACCCGATCCCGTGCCAGCAGAGCCCGCTCCTCTGCGCAGTAGTCGCGGCGTCCGAGTTGGTGGGCGGTGCGGCTGAAGCCCGCGCGGGCCTCCAGCCGCAGATTCTCGGTGCAGTGGCGGTAGAGCGCCTGCCGATCGAGGCCAGCCTGCTCCCACCACCATCCGCCCGATAGCGCCACCGCTTGGCATACCAACGAGCCGGCCGGTGACACGAGCCATTGGGCAGCGCGTGTGCCCGCTGCCAGGGTGGCGCCTCCGCAGCTGCGTGGTTCTTGCAACGGGGCAAAGCGCTGGCTGGTGATCACCACCGTGGTGGGGTAGGTGGGATCACACAACAGCTCGCTGCCGTCGAGCGGATTGCGGATCGGGTTGGCATTCGTGGCGCTGCGTTGGGCCAGGGCGCAGGCTCGGGCGAGGCGGTCGGATTCGCTGATCAGCTGTGCGGCGGCCAGATCGGTGCTGGTTTCGCTGTCGCCAGCGAGAAGCCGCTGCACCGCTTCCACCACACGCCACTGCCCGTAGGCCAGTGGCGGTGCGGCGAGCAAACCGATCAGCGCCCAAGGCAACCACTGACCCTCCAGCTTTCGAAAGGCCGTTAGCGAGGCGAGCAGGCCGATGGGCCCTGCTGTGAATAGGCCTGCCGCCGCAGCTCCCCACTGCTGGCTCGCGGTGGAGACCTCCTCCATCTGCAGGAGTTCGATGTCGCGCTCCTGCTCCTCGGCCATAGCCGCCGTGCCGTTCATGGCCCTTTTTTAGCGGCGCTGGGAATGCTCAGCCCATGGTTTGCAGGAGCGCTCGATGCTTCATCGCCTTCACCCGGCCCGAGAGGCTGGATTTGTGTTGCCCTTGTCGATCACTGGGGCGCTCGTGCTGCTGCTGAGCAGCTTGTCGTTGCAGTCGGCCGTGCTGCACACCCGTCAGCTGCAGGCGTCGGAGCGGATCCGCCTGCAGGCGGCGGATCGCCTCGGCTCGGCGGCTCAACGGGTGGCCGCTGCCCTGCAGGGGCGTTTCTCCTGTTTGCAAAACGTGCCGTTCACAGAATGGCGTTCTGCTCCTTTGCCAGCGCAGTGCCCGGTTGACCTGGATCCAACGGAGCTGGAGCAGATCTCCATCGATGGGCATCCGGTTCAGGTTGCCGGCTGGTGGCCCCAGGCCGATGGCGGTGCCCTGCAGCTTCAGCTTCCCGATGGCGGCTTGCAACGCCGGTTCTGGCTGGATCGCTCTGGCGTGAAGGAGATGGGCTAATGCAGCTGGTGGAACTGATGGTGGCCGCGTCTGTGTTTATGGCGGCATCGGCAGGATCGCTGCAGTTGTTTGCGCAGGCGGCCAGCAGCAGCCAGGCCTCGGAGAGGCGTCAGCAGCAGCTTGAGCGCATTGAACTGGATCGGCTTCGCTTGCAGGCGTTCTGGCGCCGGCAGCTGGATGGGGCGAGCTCCTGCGATGTGACCCCGGAGCACTTGCGCGAGCTCGCGGCTTCGGTGCCGCCACCACCGCAACTGCAGCGTGAGCTGCTGGTGGCTGATCAGCAGGGCGAGCTGCGCTTGCGTTGGCGATTTGAGGATCAGCCAGCGGTGGTGCGGGAGCGGCTGGTCACACCGGCTGGGCTCGGGCTGGCCTGCCCTGCCAGTTCCGTTGGCCAGGGGGAGTTGGTGCCGTGAGACCCAGTTCCACTCACCACCACCGGGCGGGCTTCTCTTTGGCTGAGCTGCTCGTGGTGATCAGCATTGTTGGTCTGTTGGCAGCGCTGGGTTGGAGCGGGGGGCGCGACACACTCGCCCGCCAGCGCCTGGAAGCCGCCACGCGCCGGCTGGATCAAGGCATCCAGCGCGGAAGGGCCGAGGCGCAAAAGCGGGGGCAGCCCTGCGGGCTCAGCTTGGGACGCGATGGTTGGGGGCCGCCCGCGGCCAGCACCTTGCCGGCGTGTGTGCGCACGCTGGAAAGCCTCCAGGAACCGATCGCCGCCGGTGAGGTGCAACTCGCGCACAATTTCCCTTCGGTGTTGCGCTTCAGCCGCAACGGGCTTGTGTTGGATGGCGGCACGGCGGTGCTCCAGGCGGCGGGCACATCGCTGCAGCGCTGCCTGGTGATGGCCTTGCCCCTGGGGATCACCCGATTGGGGCGCTACCGCAACGGCGGTTGTGAACCCGACCCTTCGCTGTAGGGCCATGGCTGGATTTTCGTTGGTTGAGTTGATGCTTTCGCTCAGTCTTGGCTTCGCGCTTAGCGGCGTGATGCTGCAGGGGTTGATGGCCGAGGGGCAAAACGGAGCGCGCCTGTCGCGCTGGTTCAGAGAACGGGCCTCCCAGCGCCGCACGCTGGAGCTGGTGAAGCAAGACCTTGCGCAGGCCACGGCCGTGAGCGCAACGCCAGAGCTGGAGCTGCACGCTTGTCCTTTGTCTGGACGCTCGGCGGTGTTGCACCTGAGCACGGCCGCTGGAGCGATCACCTATTCGGTGGGAGCAGCTCCGAGTGCGATCTGGAGGGGGAGGGTGTTGATGCGGTGCGGTCCGGCGTACAGCCTGGAGGGGCGGCTCGCTGCAGGGGGTGCAGCGCAGAACCGGGTGGTGATCGATGCGTTGGCGTTGGATCCGTCGCGCTGGAGCGGCTGCAGCGAGCTGATGGCCGCTGCGGCCGCCAACGGTGGTGTGCTTGATCTGGGTGGCTCGAGCCAGCTGGGTTTTTCAGCATGTTTGGAGCCCAGCAGCGGCGTGGTGGCGTTGCGCTTGGTACAAGACATTTCTGCCCCACCTGGACGGCCACCCCAGCGGTTGATCAGCCAGGGGCTGGCAGGTGGCTGAGCCCAGCGCATCACTGGAGGTGAATTGCTGGTTTTGTACATCAGTAGCCTCACGGTCTGTTGGTGTGGCTATCAAGACAGAGATGCAAAGAGGAACGTGGCTGTCTGCTTCCGAGCTCCTGCGATGGTGTTGTGGTTAGCCGTACAGCTTGATGCTGAAGGCAATCTGGAAATGGCTGAGCGCCTGTTCGATCGCTTGGTGCTGCGTGGTCGGATCAAGCCGAATGAACACGGGCTCTGGACGCTCGACACGATCAGTCAGCAAGAACTGCGGCACTTATCGCGCTTGAGCTGAAGGTTGAAGGTGTTGCCGCGTGCAGACTTCAGGGGCACCAGCCTTGTGCTGGGGTGGAAAGTGTGGTGTTCAGCTTGAGAGAGATGGCGCTATTGGCTTGCGTTGCATAATGGATCTCGATCAGGTTGGCGTTATCAGTGGGAACAGTGATTGTTCTGTTGATCACGATGCTGCCCTGCTGCATCGGTATGCCGTTGAGATCAACAGTGCTTGCAACCGGCAGTTTGTTGATTCGATCAGTCAGCAGCGCTGTGGCCAGGGTCCCATTGGCACAGGCCGTTGCGCTTGGGTTGTAGGCCAGTTGACCATCGCTCGTTGAGCTCAGAGACCATTGCGATACTTCGTGGCGAACCCGCTCTAAGTCGGCGTTGATAGCCGCGTTCGCCCCGTCCCGGAGCTTGGCTTTGCCCGTGGCCTGCATGCAGTTCGTAAACAGCGCCGTTGACTGGCTCACGGTCAGCATCAGGATCACGGAGGCGACCATCGCCTCAACCTGGCTGAAGCCAGATGGCTTGCTGCGGTGTCGAACTGCCCTGACGCTCAAGGGATGACCTCCCGGGGGTGCCATACCTTTGTGATTCCATGCTAGGCCCTGAGAGGGTTCGGCGCAGGGCATTCGCAAATTTTTTGCTGCATGATCGCCCTTCATGGCTGTTCGTCAGGAAGGTCGATCCGTGCGTCTTTAAAGATCAGAATTTCAACATTAGCGAGCGTATCGGTGCCGTCAATTCCGGTCACGGTGCAATTGCTTTTGCTACAGCCACTGAGTGTGTAGTCGCCGCGATTGCCAGAAAAGAACACAACGTCCAGATTGGGGCCACCGTTGACGGTGTCGTTTCCGTTGCCTGGGAGGTAGCTGTTTTGTTCGCTGCCGCCATTGAGTACATCATTGCCGGCGCGACCGATCAGAACGTCATCGCCGCCGCCGCCATTGAGCGTGTCGGCTTCAACTGTTCCGCGCAATACATCATTCCCGCCCATGCCATTGAGCGTGGCAAGCCCGTAATCACCCGCCTCCAAGATGTCGTTGGCGCCATCGGATCCTGTGATGGTGTCGCCTTGAGCACCCAGTGCACTGCTGCCAAAACCTCGGCCGCAGATCAGCACATCCTCGCCCACCTGAACCTGGGCAATGCTCATCACGAGCGTATCGGCTTTGTCGGAGCGGCCTTCAAGCCTTACCAGGTTGGCGGCATCACAGAGGCTGTTCTCATTCGGCCGGGCATACAGCGGGCTGATGCGTGTTCGAGCTGAGTCTTGTTGGCTGTAGGTCACACGTGCATGGCCTTTAAGGGCCAAGTTGAAGTTGGCCTGTTTCGCATCCGGGGATGCGCTGGCGAAAAAGCCTGCTCCGGAGGCTGCGCTATCCAGGCCGTCCAGAATCGGTGCAAGGCTCAAACTGGTGTTGTATGAGCCGTCGTTGTTCAGGCCTGGTCCACAGCGCCAGAGTGTGTTCTGTGGTAGCCAGCCAGGGGGCGACTGTTTGATGGCATAAATCACAGGCTTTAAATCACGTCTGAGATCCAGCCCCAGCCGAAATTCATCGTCGTCGAAACCACAGGCTTCCGGAATTGCAATCTTGCTGACATCCGTCAGCACCCGTTCCGATAACGCCACTTCGGCCTCGATGAAGGTGGTTGTGCGGCTCCAGTCGCTGCGTTGCCGTTCCATCGCCTCGGCGCGTTCGCTACTGCGGATGTGTGAGATCAGCAGATCGCCGGCCACGGTGGCCGTGAGCAGGCTGATGGCTGCCGCAATCAGCAGTTCCGGCAGGGTGAACCCCTGGCCGTCAGAAGGCGGTGGTGAAGTCACAGCCGGTGGTGGTGGCTTTGCCGGAACGGACCTGCCCCAGTGGTGCCAATACAGCAACGCAACGATCGGCGCCGGCCTGGGGCATGTGGAATTTGATCAGCAACCCAGAGGTGGCGGTGCCGCGTGGGGTGACCACCAGGCTGTTGCTGCCAGGTTGTGCGGAGCTGCAATTCAGCGGCGTGGTGGTGGGATCATCGGTCTCTTCGATCTCGACACTGCAAAGCAGCAGTTCGTTGCTGTTTTGAACCGTGAGGGGCAGGTTGAGAGGGGCATAGAGGTTGGCGCCGCAAAACTGGGCGATGTTCTCGGGATTGGGATCTAGCGAAAGCTGCTTGAGGTCACGATCCACACGGATTCGGCATGGCGTTGCTTTTTGGATCGCAACACGCCGCAAGTCATCCAGCCAGGCCGCAGTTTCCCTGCTGGCGGCCTTCACGCGCTCGGCACGCCAATTGCGTGTGAAGGCCACAAAGCTGATGCCAGACAGAATACCCAGAATCGCAACCGTCAACATGAGTTCCACCAGGGTGAATCCCTTGGGGCTGCGCTGATGCTGGGAGTGTGCCCGCTTCATTGAGCAAATCCCTGAAAGCCGCGCCAGCTGTTGATACCCAGGGCCACGTAGTCGCGGATGCTGATGGCGAAGGATGTGCCGAAATTTTCCAGCAACTGGGATCCCATATCCTTGGGAACAACCAGTTGCGCTTGGTTGGAAGACGAGCCGTCCCAGATTTTGCTCCAGAGTGCACCGTAGACGTCTCCACCACCGCATTCGCCGTCAGGTGTGCATTGTGCTGTTGCCTGCGCTCCTCCGTTAATACCCATCCTGGCGCAGGGGAAATAGGCAAAGAGTCCTGCAGCTTTGGCTGGCTTTGAAGTGCCAGCCAGCGTGACGGTTTGATTGGAAAAGTTTGGATCACTGCTACAGCGAGAATCGCTGCTGATTGGATTCCCAAATAGACCCAGTTCTCCAGGCTTGCCGTCATGGCTGATGCCCGCTTGTCCACCGGCGCTGATGTTTCCGCTCACATACAGCCGAACAGGCGCGGCCGTGGTATCGACCGTGAGCACTTTTTGACCCTGTAAATCGATGCTCGTGATCAAGCAGTGGGTGATCGGCGGAGAGCTGGAATCTGTGGCGCACATGCCGCCGTTGTTGCTTGTTGCGGCGGAGGTGGTTGGGGTGCTACTCGCTGTGATCGTGCGTGTATTGCTAATGCTTGCTGCGGTGACGAAGGGTCGAAGAGATGTCGGGAAGACTGGCACATCAGGAGTGCTGATCTTGCCCAAGAAAATCTTTCCATCTACATCGCTATTAATGAGGGCGCCTACGGCTGTTTCTGCCTCTGCGCGGGTATAGGTTCCGTCGGTACGGGAGGGGTTGCTAACTGTGCAGAGAATGCAGAGGACGTTGCCAGACGTGACGCCCTTGACATCGTTGTTGCCCAGCCTCACGTTCCATCCCAGTAGACCAGGGAAGCCGCTTGAGGTTGCAGGGTCTCCAAAGCGGGCATCGCATGGCTTGGGTTTTACATCAAAGGTTTGTTCCACGCTGGCACTGGCCAGGATGCGCGTGCCATCACTGCTGAGCCGCTCGCCAGTGGCTTTCAGTTTTCCGGTCCCGCCATAGAACTGGGTGCCGGCATAGGCATAGAACTCAATGCGATAGCGCCCCTTGGGGTTGCTGATGTCTTTGCTGAGCGGAAAATTGCTTGTGGTTGTATCGGAGCCTGGGCAGATTGACGACGGCAGTTGGGGTGAGCTCCAGGTGCCAGTATTGATGCAGTCGTTGGGTGTGGGGGGAGATCCGCTGAGCGAGTAGCAGTTGATGAGCAGATAGCTGTATTTGCGGTTTAGGAGTTCAACTGTTGTGGCGAGGCCTGTTTCGGCGATCTCCCTAGCCTGCCTGGCCTGTTCCTGGCGAGTTGCACCAAAAAGGCCCGCGAAACTGCGAGCCAGCATGGTAAATCCGCCAACTGCGATGATTAGGCCAAGGACGACGACTAGCGGAAGTATGAAGCCGTTGTTCGATAATTGTGCCTTTTGAACAAGTAGCTTATGAAGCGTTGACGATGGCTTCATTAAGATTATTGGACAGCTGGGGGTGCTGTAAGTGAGCCCATGGTCACAACGCCCGTGTCAAGATCGACGGATGAAGTCATTGTCTGGCCGTCAAGGCTACCTGCTTTGGGTGTTCCTGTCGCCTCGATAGATGCTGCTGCTGGATCGCAGTCGTAGCTGAAATATTTATCCGCGTTGTCAACTCCTGTGAGAGGGCACGGAATACTTCCGGTTCCGTCGGCAGATCCTGCTTCGGTTGCGCCTCCTTCTTGATAGGCGGCATAGACCTGCTTAAGGTACGAGGATGATTGTTGTTTGGCTTCTGTTGCTTTTGCTTTGTTGGACTGGCTGAGGAAGTTGGGTAGTGCAATCGCACTAAGGATGCCAACAATCACAATCACGATCATTAGCTCCACCAATGTGAAGCCCTGCTGAAGCAGATTCTTCTTCTGATTGTGAGATTGACTCAGCTGGCGCATCAGGGCTGTTTGCAGCTGGGGACGGAGCGCGGACGTAGCCATCAATGGGTGCTCAGAGCTTGGATTCAACGTATCCATCGCCGATCTTCGGAACACGAAGCATTGGCGGTTGATTGCCTGAGAATTCCCTGAGAGCTGGATCACTGGTGCGATCTCGCTGTTCTGTCTACGGTTGTTGCAGCTGAAGCCTGTGGGTGCCTGCCGCTCGTTCGGCCGTTTCAATCCGTCGCCACCTGCAGGCCACCAGTCTCCTGGCGGTGTTGGCGGGCTATGTGGTGCTGCTGCTGGTGAACCGCCAGCTGTCGGCCCGTGTGAGGCATGAGCGCCATGACGCTCAGGTGCAGGCCACAGCGCAGCTGCTGGAGCAGCTCTTGCCCGAACAGCTCGACAGCACAGCTGAGCTGCAGAGCCACCTAGCCGCACTGGCCAGTCCAACCCTGATGGTGTGGCTGGTGTGGCTGGAGCCGGATCGCTCCACCCAAGCGCCGCCCATCCTTCCCAGCGGCGCTCTCTTTGAACAGTTTCAGTCTGACCACGGCCTGGTGCGGGCTGCCGATGATGTGCTCGGCCCTGATGGCATGCCCCGCGAATTCCGCTTCAACGGCCGTACTTATTTCACGTGTTCGCTCCCAATCCGCCTGGCCGGGCGTTCCTACCAGCTGCGCTTTCTTCAAGACTTCACCCTGGAAACCAACCAGGAGCAGCTGATCAGTTTGTTGTTGGTGGCGGTGGCGGGCGCCTCAGCGCTGTTCACCTCAGCCTTGCTGCGCCTAGTGATTCACCGAGCGCTGCTGCCGTTGGATGCCTTCAGCTCCACGCTCGAGGGCATCAGCACCCGTTCCCTTGGCACCGAACGGCTCTCCCTGAGCGGCCAACCCACTGAGCTCCATCCGATTGCCAATGCCTTCAACGACCTGCTGGATCGTTTGGCGGAAACCTGGGAGCATCAGCGCACCTTTGTGAATGGCGTATCGCACGAGCTGCGCACGCCGATCACCCTGATCAGCGGCTACAGCCGCCGTTTGTTGCGCCGCGCTGAGGGGCTGACGGCCGACCAGCGCGAACAGTTGGCGCTGGTGGCCTCCGAGGCGGAATCGATGGGGCGGCTCGTGAACGATCTGCTCGAGATCGCCCGTGATGATGCCGGCCGCCTGCAGCTCGAATGCCGCCAGCTCGATCCCGCCACGCTCCTGAACGATCTGCATAGCCGCCTGCAAGACACAGCAGGCGGTCGCCTGCGATTGCAGCCGATCCCCAGCAGCTACGCCGACGTGTGCGCCGATCCCGAACGGCTCAGCCAGTGCCTCACCAACCTGGTGGAGAACGCGCTCAAATACAGCCCCGCCTCGCAGCCGATTGAGCTGGCCCTCTGCAGCAGCACCGATCAGGTGGTGCTGCATGTGCGCGACCACGGCGCCGGTGTGCCCGCCGCCGAGCGGGAGCGGATTTTTGGCCGGTTTGTGCGGGGCAGCGGCAGCGGCGACACCAGCGGCCACGGCATCGGCCTGGCTGTGGTGAAAACCCTGATGGAGCGGATGGGCGGGGTCGTGGCGGTGGAGGAGGCCCCCGGTGGCGGCGCCGACTTCCAGCTGCGCTTGCCGGCCGTGCTGAGCACACCGGTGGAGGCGCGCGCCACGCGCAGCACCGACCTGCGGCGTTGGTTCAGCCCTGGTTGAGCCAGTGCTCCAGTTGCTCCAGCGCTTCTGTTTTCAGCAGCGTGGCGGCAGCCCCCGCGGCCTGGGCTGTGGCCTGCACCGCTGGATCACACAGCGCCGTGACCACCACCACCCGTCCGCAGAAGCAGCGCGCCCGCAGTTCCAGCAGCGTGGCTTCACCGTTCAGGCCCGGCATCAGCCAATCGAGCAGCACCAGTTGCACCGCGCTCAGCTCCGGGGAATTCAGTAGCTCGCTGCCTTCACGGCAGCGCAGCACCTCAGCCCCGAGGTCTTCCAGTTCTGCCGCTAGCAGCTCGCGGATGCGGGCGTCGTCATCCACCACAGCCACCAGGGAGGCTCTCACTGGGCTGGCTCCTTGATCGCGCCGGGCTTGAGCAGAAAGCCCACGCCGCGCACCGTTTGGATCAGCGTGGGCCGGCCGGGTGGTTCGAGCTTGCGGCGCAGATAGCGCACGTACACATCGAGCACATTGGCATCGCCCACGAAGTTCTCGCCCCACACCTGCTCCAGCAGGCTCTGGCGGCTCTGCACCCGCCCCGCCTCCGCCAGAAGGCAGCGCAACAGCTGAAATTCGGTGTGGCTGAGGTGCACGGGTTCGCCGCCGCGGCTCACCTCATGGGTGGCCAGGTTGAGCTGCAGATCCTCCAGTGTCAGCACCTCGTTCTGTCCCTGGGCGCCAGCAGCCGTTGGGCTTCTCCTGGTCAGGGCCCGCAGCCGCGCCAGGAGCTCCTCGATCGAAAACGGCTTCACTAGGTAGTCGTCGGCACCGGCATCGAGGGCCTGCACCCGATCGGCCACGGCGTCGCGCCCCGTGAGCATCAGCACCGGCAGCTGCAGCCCCGTGGAGCGCAAGCGCTGGCACACCTCCACGCCGCTCAGATCCGGCAGCATCCAATCTAGGATCAGCAGACCGGGTGGCTGCTGGCGGATCTCGGTGAGGGCACCGATGCCATCGCCGCAGCTGCGCACCGCGTAGCCCTCTTCCCCCAGCTCCAGCTCGAGAAACTGCCGCAGCCGGGGATCGTCGTCGGCCAGCAGCACGCTGATGGATGCCATAACCGGCTGCAGCGGGTTACCCCCTTCCTAACTGGATCTGCCGCGCTCCGCTGCATGCTTCTGATTGGCAAGTCAATCAAATTCATAAAAAACCGTCACTTGCGTGACGGCCTCTGAGTGATGTGCTCTTAAATCGAATTAGATAGCAATCGCACTCAGCGAATCGAACACATAAGCAGCCCACTTGGAGGGATTCACGTCGTCTTCCTCGATTTCGATGAGTCCTTCCAGGCTTTGGCCGTATTCAGCGATGAGGTTATCGGCAATGATTGAGCCGATAAATCCTAGTTCGTTGACGAGTGCATCCTCTGAATCGAATTGGTACTTGATCTCAATCTCTTTGATTTTGCCGAGCTGGCCGTTGTCTCTCAGGTAGTCAAGGATGGAGTTCAGGTTCTGTTGGCCAGCATTCAGAAGGATGTCAATCTTGCCCTTCAGCTCGATGTCGATTTCCACCGCGCCGACGATCGGATCACCGTCTACGCTGTCGTTAATCAGCCCTAGGTAAACTTCGATTTCGTCGGTGTAGAAGGATTCGGCGAAGCCATCGTTGTTGATGTCTATAGCCTTGCCTTCCGCAGAAGCGGATCCAATAGCGTCATAAAGAGCAAGAGGTTGTGGGCTTAGACCGTTGAACAGAGATGGGTCGGAGAGGATGGGTAAGTCGAGGTCGCCGATACTGGTAGGCGCAACAGAGTCAGCCGTTGGCAGGGCGCCAAGGTCGAGATAAGCGGCAACCTCGAAATCCTCCTTTTTGATGTCAAATGTTGCTAAAAGGGGAAAGTCTGAAATTGGGGCGTAGATCGTGCTGCCAGGCTCGCCAGCTGCCGCCGAAGGGGGGGGTGAACTCGGATACATCAAGGCCCTGCCATTCAATGCCCACCAGGTCCACCTTGGCGGAGCGGTAGCGATAGTTTCTTGAGCTGCTGTACTCGCGCTTGGAGCTCATTTGAGTAGATTTTAAGCAAATGTGAATATATCACGAACACGAAATAAAAAGCTGGTGATCGGCGCGGCTAATTAATCCGGCGAGAGAAAAAATAAATTGTCATGCCTTGCGCTGGCAAATTGCATCCGAGTGCGTATCGCGGCGACTCATTCATGCGGGTAGGCGTGTTGCAGGCAGCTTGTGCAGCAAGCAAGCCGGCGGAGCGGTCAATGATTCATCGATGTAGATCGCTGGGTCCGAATCATGGCTTGGGGATGGTTGTGCGAGGTGCCGCTCTATGGCCCAGTGGGATCGGCGCCAGATTAAGGCTGACAAGAGCTACGTGCAGATTTGAGTGCAAGCATGGAGAGTGAAGTGAGTGCCACAAGAAACCAGGCCAGTTCGAGCAGGGCATGGGGTGTGAGCTGCGCGCCAGAGGAGGAGACCTCAGTCTTCAGCAAATAACCTGATGAAAGTAAAGAAGGAATTTGAAATGCATAGGTGGCCGGAGAAAGGATCCGCAAATTCAATACCAAGAAGAGCAAGATTTCGATTCCCACTGCTAGCCATGCCATTAGAAGCTTGATCAACATTCCTGAATCGTGCAAGCCTAACCAGCGCTAAAGCGAGTTTTTCAGTGAGCAAATCAGACCGGCTCGCTCAGCCACGGCCCAGCCACCATCCAGGCGAACCCTCTGGGTCTTGAGGCGGCATGAAGCGGCACGGCTTGGCGCCCCCTGCAACCGGTGCGATGGTGAGCGGCAATGGACACCACCACCACCTCCCTCGCCTCGCGCCTGCTGAGCTGGCGCCCCAGCACCCTGGCGGCACGCATGGCCCGCTGGGGTGTGGTGATCGTGCTCGTGTATCTGCTGATCGCTCTGCTCACGCCGCTGTTCGCCCATCTCGGCCTGCTGCCGGATGTGAACGCTGGCCTCGATAACCCCATCTACGCGCCGCCCTCCCTGCAGCACTGGTGTGGCACCGACCGCCTCGGCCGCGATGTGTGCAGCCGCACCCTGGCAGGCAGTGGCGTGGCCCTGCAGGTGGTGGCGATTGCTTTGGTGTCAGCCCTGGTGATCGGCGTGCCGCTGGGCATGGTGAGCGGCTACCTCGGCGGCTGGCTGGATCGCGCTCTGGTGCTGCTGATGGACACGCTCTACACGCTGCCGGTGCTGCTGCTCTCGGTAGTGCTGGCTTTCCTGCTGGGCAAGGGCTTGCCCAATGCAGCTGCAGCGTTGTGTGTGGTGTATGTGCCCCAATACTTCCGCGTGGTGCGCAACCAAACCGCCCAGGTAAAGGCTGAGCTGTATGTAGAAGCGGCCCGCTCGCTCGGGGCTGGGCCGATCTGGATCCTGCGCCGATACCTGTTTCGCAACGTGATCACCTCCGTGCCGGTGTTGCTCACCCTCAACGCCGCCGATGCGGTGCTGGTGCTGGGCGGGCTTGGCTTTTTGGGCCTTGGCTTGCCTGAAACTGTGCCCGAATGGGGGAGCGATTTGCAGCAGGCGCTCAGCGCTCTGCCCACGGGAATCTGGTGGACCGCCCTGTATCCCGGGGTGGCGATGTTTGTGCTGGTGCTGGGGCTCTCATTTCTTGGCGAAGGTCTCGAGAGCTGGCTGAGCGGCAGCGCCTCCAGCGTGCGTTCGCAGAGCTGATGGTTAGTAGCGCAGCTTCAGGGTGCGGGGTAGCTGCTCGGTGATTTCGCCTTCCTCGGTGAGGGGTGGATAGGCGCGGCCTGACCGGCGGCACCAATCGGCTACCTGCGGGTAGGCCCATTCGAACAGCAGCTTGCGGTAGGCCTCCTCCCCGCCAGGCAGGCCTTCGCCGTGATCGGGAACCAGCCCCGCCCGTTCCCGTTGCCGCAGCGCTTCAAACAGCAAGGTGGCGGCGGCCACACTCACATTCAGGCTCTGCACCATCCCCGTCATCGGGATGAAGAGGGGCTGGTCCACCATCGCCAGCGCTTCCTCGCTCATCCCCCACTTCTCCGCGCCCATCAGGAAGCAGCTGGGGCCAGTGAAGTCGCAATCGCGGTAGTCGCGGGCATCCACGCTCAGGTGGGTGCCGTAGATGCGGAAGCCCTTGGCCTTGAGGCCGCTCAGGCACTCCTCGATGCTTGGGTGCGGGTGCAGAGGAACCCACTTCTGGCTGCCTTTGGCCGTTTTGTTGAACGTGCGCGGCCGCCCCGGCAGGCTCACCACATGGGCCTCCAGCACGCCCACCGCATCGCAGGTGCGCAGGATCGCGGAGAGGTTGTGGGGCTTGTCCACCGCCTCCAGCACCACCGTGAGATCGCCCATCCGGCGGTTGAGCACGGCCTTGAGGCGCTCAAAGCGGCGGGGCAGCAGGGGCATCGTTCAGTGCGGGCCTGTGCTCCATCGTCCTGGATCGCCGGATCCGCCGTCTGGCTCCGGATAGCGTTGTGCCGTGGAGCCGAGCTTTGATCAGCGCGTGTGGTCGGTGGTGCGCCAGATCCCACCGGGCCAGCTCGCCACCTATGGCCAGATCGCCGAGCTGATCGGTGCCTATGGCTGCGCCCGCCAGGTGGGCTGGGCGCTGCGGCGGCTGCCGTTGCCCTCCGATGTGCCCTGGCACCGCGTGGTGAATGCCCAGGGGCGGATCAGCATGAGCCTCAGCCGCGAGGGCTCCGACTGGATGCAACGCGACCTGCTTCTCGCCGAGGGCATTCCGGTGGATGCGGAGGGGCGGCTGCCGCTGGCCCGCAGGCGCTGGCTGCCGCCGGGCGCTAGTTGTGGAGCAACGTCGGAGCGGTTGCCCCGTTGAGCGATTCCCCCGCTGAACCCAAGGGGCTGGCCCCGCGGCGGCTGGCTTGGCAGGTGCTTCAGGCGGTGGCGGCTGGGGCCTATGCCGATGGAGCGCTGGAGCGGGAGCTTGGGCGCACGTCGCTGGCGCCGGCCGATCGTGGCCTCGCCACCGAGCTGGCCTACGGCGCCATCCGCCAGCGGCGTCTGCTCGATGCCTGGCTCGATCAGCTGGGCAAGGTGCCGGCGGAGCGCCAGCCCCCCAAGCTCCGCTGGCTGCTGCATCTGGGCCTCTATCAACTGATTGCCAGCGATCGGGTGCCGGCCTCTGCTGCTGTGAGCACCACCGTGGAGCTGGCGAAGCGCGGTGGCTTGGCGCGGCTGGCACCGGTGGTGAATGGCCTGTTGCGGGCCTTCCTGCGGCGGCGCGATGCCGGCGACACCCTGCCCCTTGCCCCCGAGGCAGCGGGGGATCCCGTGCAGTCGCTCGGCGTGCGCTACTCCCTGCCCGATTGGCTGGCGGGCGAGCTGTTGCAGTGGTTGCCGCCCGAGCGGGCAGAGCAGTTTGGCCAAGCCTGTAACACACCGCCCAGCCTGGATCTGCGCGTGAATCTGCTGCGCGCTCACCCTGCTGAGGTGCAGGCTGCTCTGGCTGCGGCTGGGGTGGAGGCTCGCGCGATCGAGGGGGTGCCGGCCGGGCTCACGCTGCTGGGTCGCAGCGGTGATCTGAGCCGCTTGCCGGGCTTCAGCGAAGGCCATTGGTGTGTTCAAGACCGGGCTGCGCAGCTGATCGCGCCCCTGCTCGCTCCCGAACCCGGCCAGCGCATCCTGGATGCTTGCGCCGCACCCGGCGGGAAGAGCACCCACCTTGCGGAGTTGATGGCTGATCAGGGGGCTGTGCTGGCTCTGGATCGTGGTGAGGCGCGCCTGCGGCGGGTGAGCCGTAACGCCCAGCGCTTGCAGCTGCACTGCATCGAGGTGTGCCACGGCGATGCCTGCACCTGGGCGGCAGAACACCCCGAACAGCTCGCCAGCTTTGATCGGATCCTGGTGGATGCGCCCTGCTCCGGTCTGGGAACGCTGGCGCGCCATGCCGATGCCCGCTGGCGCATCACTCCAACGGCCATTCACGAGCTTGTACAGCTGCAGCGACAACTGCTGGATGGCTTGCTGCCCTTGCTCAAGCCGCAGGGGCGACTGGTGTACGCCACCTGCACCGTGCATCCTCTGGAAAACCTGCAACTGATCCAGTCTTTTCTGCACGAGCATCCCCAGATGCGGCTGCAGCAGAGCTGGCAGCGCTGGCCGGGAGACATCCAAAACGGCGGCGATGGCTTTTTTGCTGCTGTTCTGAGTGGGATTCACGGCACTTAGCTGATTCTCAGAAATCTTTCATTCATCGCTTATGGATCAGTTTGGGCCTGATCCATAAGGTGTCTCAAGACCTCTGAAGCGAGTTGTTCCTGCTGGCATGTGCCCTTCTGTTCTGGCTCGCAGTCAGTTTCGCGGCTGACCTACTGGTCGCCATCGCGTCGAGCTGGCGTCGTGCGCCCACGGATGCGAAGGGTCGCTGCCAAGCAGGCTTCTTCCTTCATGCAGAAGCGTTGTGAAGGACCTTTCTTATGACCACCCCTCAGCAACAAGACCCATCGGCTCCACCTCCGGTGGATGCAACCCTCGATCCGGTCTCGCCGGTGGTCGCACCATCGCTGTACACCTTCTCCATCGTTGATGCGCCCAGCGATTTGCAGATTGATCCGGCTTTGCTGGAGCTGAATGCTCGTAAGGCGATCGATTACATCGAGGAGTATGTGCGTTGGAAGGGGGAGCTGGATTTTGTGGTTCGCTTCGATCAATCACGCCTGCTTGGTGATTATTGGACGCCACGGGGGCCGGGTTTTGGCGCCTACGGCAGGATTCTTCCTTCGGGTGAAACCACAGCGCTGCATGAGGCGCTCACCGGCGAGGATCGCAATGGCGACGACTACGACCTTGGCCTTTGGGTCGCTCCCTCCACTCTGAAGCTTGTTGATTACGGATCGGAGATCTTTGTAGATCCTGATCCCGATCCGCAGAAGGAGCTGCCTTCGGCTGAGCGGCGCGACTTCTTCTCAGTTTTCCTGCATGAGGTTGTTCACGGCCTTGGTATGTGGAGCACCAGCCAGCACGGGGAGGGTGAGAGCGCTTTTGATGCACTCACCTACAACCAAGGCGGCCGTTGGTATTTCGCGGGTGAGAACGCCAAGCGCGTGAATGGTGCCCCCGTGCCTTTGGCTGCCGTTGGCTCCCGTGATCACTATTCAGATTCGCTGCCGAAAGCAAACAATCTGATGCGCGAATATGGTTACAAAGAGCGTTGGCGTTTGTCGAATCTTGATCTCGCCATCCTTGCGGATCTCGGCTACGACATCATTCAATGGCTACCCGATACGCCTGCTGCTCCTGTATCCGGTGGCGGTGGATCTGCTGGTTCGTTGTTTAGCGGCTGGACTTTCTCCGTCCCTTCCTCCAGCACGGGCTCTTCCGAGGGGGTCAGCTTCGATGAGGCGTCTACAGTGGTTTCTGCCTCCAGCTGAGATGAGGGCAGTGATCTGGAGTCTGAAGTGTCACCGGAGCTGTTCTGGTTGAATCCAGGCTTGCTTGAGGATGAATCCGATTCGGTGATTCGCTTCTCCGCCGAGCGCGGCGACCGGCTGGTGGTTCCCTCTCAACCCTTCGGTGGTCTTTCTCGCCTCTCGTTCCGATCCGTGGACGATCGCGCCAGTCTGCGCCGCGCATCCGCCTCAAGAAAGAACTTCGTTTACTCCAAGTTTCAAGCGGCGCTCTACTTCAATGAAAACGGCAAAAACGGCGGTTGGGGCGATGGCGGCTCCGTGGCTTATCTCGAGGGTGCTCCGCTGATCACCAAGCAGAGTTTGGTGTTGATTTGAGGCTCGGTTCTACCGGCTTCTGTGCCTGCTGCTGATGGGCGGGAAGCTCGATGCCAACCACGGGCGGTAAACAGCGTTTCCGCTGCTCGCTCAACATCCTGAGTCCAGCGTGGGCCACAAGGGCTGGAGACAACACAAAAATCGTTGATAGGCAAAGCCGCAAAGGGGTCGGGCGATCCCCCCCTAGCCACACGTCCAGAGCCCGCAGCAGCGTCGCCTTCATGACTGTTGTGTAGCCCCGTCAGCTGCTCTTGCTGGGCCTGATCAACAAAGGCGGCAAACCGCTCAGGGCAGTGGGGGAGGAGGCGCCAACGGTGGCGGTGGAGGCGGAGCGGCCTCGGTGAGGCCCGCTTGAGGCATGGTGTTCTGCTGGTTCACGGGTGCCGCTGGGCTTGGCGTGGCGGGCTTGTCGGCCCCAGTCATTTCATCCCCGGCTTCGCTGGAGGGTACAGGCCGTAGCTGTTCGGTGGTTGGAGGCTTGGGTTCAGGCTTGCGGCCATTCAGCGCCTTGAGCGGGTCGAACTTGCCGGCGAGCTGGGGTTTGGGCGGGAAGGGGCGCACCGGCAGATCCTTGAGGATTGGGCCCATGTAGTCGGCCCAGGCCACAACGGCTACGGCGCTGGTGCTCTTGGTTTCTTTGTTGTTGTCGTAGCCGAGCCACAGGCCGGTGACGAGCTGGGGCACACCGCCGATGAACCAGAGGTCGCGGCCGCCCTCGGAGGTGCCGGTTTTGCCGGCCGCGGGGCGGTTGGGCGGCACGGCGCCGTAGCCGGTGCCGCCCTTCACCACCTGCTGCAGCATCCAGAGCATGGCGTCAGCGATGTCGCTCGGCACAGCACGGCGGCCTCGATCGCCATCCACGCGGCGGCTCCAGAGCAGTTCCCCATTGGGGCCGAGAATTTCTTCAAACGGTGTGGGCGTGACGTACACGCCTCGGTTGAAGATCGCGGCGTAGGCAGCGGTCATGTCGAGCACGGTTTGCTCGGTGGCGCCCACGGCCAAGGGGTAGAAGCGTCCCAGTTCGCGGGTGATGCCGAGGCTCTTGGCCGTGGCGATCACCTTGTCGAAGCCAACCTGTTTGAGCAGGCTGACGGAAATGGTGTTCAGCGATTGCTGCAGCGCCACCCACAGCGGCACCACGCCTCGGTATTTGTTGCCGAAGTTGCGGGGGCAGTAGCCGCCGAAGCACTGCGGTTTGTCGGTCACCTTGTCTTCGGGCTTCATCCCCTCTTTGAGGGCGGCCAGGTAAACGAACAACTTGAAGGTGGATCCTGGTGATCGCAGCGCCTGGGCGGCTCGGTTGAACTGGCTTTTGTCGAAATCCTTGCCCCCCACCATCGTGCGCACCAGGCCTGTGCCTGGCTCCATCGACACCACCGCCCCTTCCATGGCGCCGGGGGCGTGCTTGTTGATCGTGGCTTGAGCCCGCTCCTGCCAGGCCAGGTTGAGGCTGCTGCGAATCGTGAGGCCGCCCACCTCGAGATCTTCGGGGCTGAGCACCTTGGGCAGCTCTTGGGCCACCCAGCTGGTGAAATACGGCGCTCGGCTGGTCCAATACTTCGGCTCGGCCGGTTTGAGCAGCAGCGGTGCCGCATTGGCACTCTGCAGCTGCAGATCATCAATGAAGCCGGCTTCGCGCATGCGCCGCAGCACCGTGGCCCGCCGTTCCAGCGCCAGATCGGGATTCACCAGCGGCGAATACACCGAGGGTGCCGGCGGTAGCCCGGCGATCAGCGCCGCCTCAGGCAGGGTGAGCTCTGCTGGCGTTTTCGAGAAATAAATCCATGCTGCATCCGAAACTCCATAGGCACTCGAGCCCAGATAGACGAAGTTCAGGTATTGCTCGAGGATCTGCTGCTTGCTGAGCTGGCGCTCCAGCTTTCCGGCCAGCAACGCTTCTTTGAGCTTGCGGATGATCGTGCGGTCTTGGCTGAGGAACACCGTGCGCGCCAGTTGCTGGGTGATCGTGCTGGCGCCTTCCTCCACCGCGCCGCGGCGCACGTTGCGCAGCAGCGCTCGGCTGATGCCCACCGGATCGATGCCGTCATGCTCGTAGAAGCGGCGATCTTCTGCTGCAATGAAGGCGCGCTGCACCAGCAGTGGCATCTGGCCACTGATCAGCTTCTCCCGGGTGGCTGGGCCCAGCTTCTGGATCACCTGCCCATCAGCTGAAAGCACGGTGACCGTTCCCGGGCGGTTGTAGCTGCTCACCCGCTGCACGTTGGGCAGGAGCGCATCCACGCCCTGCACCACCAAGTTCTGGCCTAGGGCAACGGCCACACCGGCGCCAGCGCCAATCAGGCTGGCACGCAGGAGCGGGCGGCGGCGCCTGGCTGTCACATCACCACCAGATCGCTATGGCCGATGGCCAGAGCAGTCACCAACATCCCCAGCACCAGAAACGGCTGCGCGCTGGCCTGGTATTTCACATCAAAGGCCACGGGATCGCGCAGCAGCCAGATGTCTTGGAAGGTGATCTGCGGAATGATCAACAGCACCAACAGCACGGCAGCGAAATGCTGCCCGATAGCAATCAGCACGGCCACCATCGCCAGCTGAAACACGTCGATCATCCCGGCGCTAATCCAGCTGGCTTTCTCGATGCCGAAGGCCACGGGAAGCGATTGCAGGCCCAGAGCCCGATCGCCTTCAACGCTTTTGAAGTCGTTCACCACCGCGATGCCGAGACCAGCCAGGGAGTAGGCGAGGGTGAGCAGGGCTGTGGTCCAGGTGAGTTGGCCGAAGAGGGCCTGGCCGGCCCACCACGGCAGGGCGATGTAACTGGCGCCAAGGGCGTAATTGCCCAGCCAGCCGTTTTGTTTGAGCTTGAGCGGCGGAGCGGAATAAATGAAGCTCACGAAAGAGCCGCCGAGAGCCAGCAGGAACAGCACCGGTGTGGTGTGCCCTGCCCAACGATCCAGTCCGTAGGCCACACCCAGGCCTGCCAGCAGCAACACCCAGATCTGCGCTTTCACCTGCCAGAGCGGAATCGCACCGGATGGAATCGGCCGGTAGGGCTCGTTGATCGCGTCGATCTCGCGGTCGTAGTAGTCGTTGATCGTTTGCGTGTAGCCGGCCAGCAGCGGCCCGCTCATCAACATGCAGGCGATCGAGGCGCCTACTTCGCTGAAGGTCCAGTGGAAGTTGCCCGATGCGGCGGCACCGCAGAGCACGCCCCAGATCAAAGGGATCCAGGTGACCGGCTTCATCAGCTGCAGCCGAATCTTCCAGATATTGGAGGTGCCGCTGGCACCTTTCATGCCCAGCAGCTGGCGTGCCCCCGCACCGCTGCTGGCGGTGGGGTTGGGTGAGTTGGGGTTGGAGTCGCTCGTGGTTTCGCTCACAGGGGCTGACGGATCAGGCAGCGGTGATCTCGTCGTCGAAGAACCAGGTGGTGGTGCCATTGGCCAGCTCCACCACCACGCCGATGCCCTTGCCGTCGGTCACTCTGAAGTCCTTCACGGTGCCGGTGGCATCGGCCTGGAGGGCGGCCACGAGATCAGCGGGGATGCGGTCGCGCACCCGGGTGACCCGCACCTTCGAGCCGATGGTGATGGCAGCCTGGGACATGTCCGGCGCGACGCAAAAGTGGCGCCAGGTTAGCCCCTGTCCTGCGGCCATCTGGCCCTCAGCCCTTCCCCTGCCGCCATGGTTGCGAAACGGATCATTCCCTGCCTCGACGTGGCTGAGGGCCGGGTGGTGAAGGGGGTGAACTTCGTGGGCCTGCGTGATGCCGGCGATCCCGTGGAGCTGGCCTGCCGCTACAGCGCCTCCGGTGCCGATGAATTGGTGTTTTTGGATATCGCCGCCTCCCACCAGGGTCGTGCCACATTCGTGGACTTGGTGCGCCGAACCGCCGAAGCGGTAACCATCCCCTTCACCGTGGGCGGCGGCATCAGCACGGTTGAAGGAATCACGGAGTTGCTGCGCGCCGGAGCCGACAAGGTGAGCCTCAACTCCTCGGCGGTGCGCGATCCCGAGCTCGTGGCCCGGGGGGCAGAGCGCTTCGGTTGCCAGTGCATCGTGGTGGCGATCGATGCTCGCCGCCGTGAGCAAGGCGGCTGGGATGTGTATGTGAAGGGCGGGCGCGAGAACACCGGCCTGGATGCGGTGGATTGGGCCCAGCGGGTGGTGGCTCTAGGAGCGGGCGAGATCCTGCTCACCTCGATGGATGGGGATGGCACCCAAGCTGGCTATGAGCTCAACCTCACCCGCGCGGTGGCAGACGCGGTCGACGTACCTGTGATCGCCAGCGGCGGTGCCGGCTGCATCGATCACATCGCCCAGGCCCTCGATGCCGGCCCCCAGGGGGGGCATGCCTCCGCGGCTCTGCTCGCCTCCCTGTTGCATGACGGCGTGCTCACCGTGGAGGAGATCAAAACGGATCTGCTTGGTCGGGGTTTCAACATCCGCCCGCTCGCATAGGCCTGTTACGCGCCGTTACATTCATCTCAGATTCGCTTGCTGGCGCGTTCGTGCACGCCCTGGTTCAGACCCACTCCACAACGCTGGCCGTGGTGCTTGTGCTGGCGGTGGTGGCCATGGTGGCCTGGGCGCTGCAGCTGATGCAGGCGGCCGCCGATCGCAAGGAGTTCTCGCTGATGCTGGCGGGCTGCATGGTCTGCTCAGCGGCCGTGGGCCTGGCGGCGGTGATGGTGATGAGCTTCACCAGTGTGGATCGCGTTGAGGCCCAGCTCCAGGCTGGAGGTGTCAGTCTCGATGCGATCTCCCTGCCATGGGATGCCAGCTTCGATTCAACCCGGCGATCCTGATCAGGTTCGCGATCTGTTTGATCGCATCGCTCCGGCGTACGACAACCTCAACGACCTGCTCAGCCTGGGCTTGCACCGCCTCTGGAAGCGGCAAGCCGTGGCCTGGCTGCAGCCACAAGCCGGTCAGTGCGTGCTCGACCTCTGCTGCGGCACAGGGGATCTGGCTCTCGTGGTGGCAGAGAAGGTGCGCCCGGCTGGTCTGGTGCTGGGCATCGATGCTGCGGCTGCGCCACTAGAGCGTGCCCGGCAGCGGGCGCGGTCTCAGCCGTGGTTGCCGGTGGAGTTCCGCCAGGGGGATGCCGCAGCCACGGGCCTCGCTGATGCCTCGGCCGACGCTGCGGTGATGGCCTACGGGCTGCGCAACCTGCCGGATCCGGCAGCTGGGCTCATGGAGTTGCGCCGCTTGCTTCGGCCTGGTGGGCGCGCTGCGGTGCTTGATTTCAACCGACCGGCCGAGCCTCATGGCTCAACAGCGGCCTTCCAGCGGTTTTATCTGCGCCGGCTGGTGGTGCCGTTGGCCCGCCGGGCTGGGCTGGAAGATCAGTACGCCTACCTGGAGCGCAGCATCGAGCGTTTTCCCACGGGGGCGGAGCAGGAGGAGCTGGCTGTGGAAGCGGGTTTCGGTTTTGCGCGTCACCGTCTGCTGGCGGGAGGCCAGATGGGGTTGCTGCAGCTGGTGGCCTGAGCGTGCTGCTGTTGCTCCAGTTCGCGCTCCTGCTTCGCTGAGAGCAACACAGTTACCGCACTGATCAGCAGGGCGGGCAGGAGGATGCTCAGTCCGAGGTCGGGTCCCATCTGAGAGCGGCGGTTGCTTTCAGGCTGGGGCTGCGGCGCTGGTGCGTCAGTAGGTGGTTGTGCCTGCTGTGAACGGCCGCTGGGCAGAATCGGGGGCCGAGCGCGCCCACGCCGGCCTCACCAGGAGCAGATCGTGCATTTCCAGGACATCATCAGCACCCTCAACCGCTTCTGGGCTGAGCGGGGCTGCCTGATCCTGCAGCCCTACGACACCGAAAAGGGCGCCGGCACGATGAGCCCCCACACGGTGCTGCGGGCGATCGGTCCTGAGCCGTGGGCTGTGGCGTATCCGGAGCCGTGCCGGCGTCCCACCGATGGGCGCTATGGCGATAACCCCAACCGGGCGCAGCACTATTTCCAGTACCAGGTGCTGATCAAGCCCAGCCCCGACGGCATCCAGGAGACCTATCTGGCCTCGCTCGAGGCCCTCGGCATCAAGGCGGCCGACCACGACATCCGCTTCGTGGAGGACAACTGGGAGTCACCCACCCTCGGTGCCTGGGGCGTGGGCTGGGAGGTGTGGCTCGATGGCATGGAGGTGACCCAGTTCACCTACTTCCAGCAGTGCGGCGGCATCGACTGCCGGCCCGTGTCGATCGAGATCACCTATGGCCTTGAGCGCCTCGCCATGTATCTCCAGGACGTGGAGAGCATCTGGGATCTCTCCTGGGATGGCAACCGCTCCTACGGCGACATCTGGCTACCGTTCGAGAAGGGCCAGTGCACCTACAACTTCGAAGCCTCGAACCCCGAGCGGCTCAAGCAGCTGTTTGCCATCTACGAAGCCGAAGCCGCCGATCTGGTGGCCAAGCAATTGCCGGCGCCGGCGCTCGACTTCGTGCTCAAGTGCAGCCACACCTTCAACCTGCTCGAGGCCCGCGGTGTGATCTCGGTGACGGAGCGCACCGCCACCATCGGCCGCATCCGCAACCTGGCCCGGCAGGTGGCCGAGGCCTGGCTGGCGGAGCGGGAAGCGCTGGGCTTCCCGCTGCTCGAGCGTCAGCCCGCCCAGATCAGCAGCTGATCGCTGCCCAGCTGGCCCATGCCCACACCCACCAATGTGATCTGCTGCTGGTTGAAGCCCAGATCCACCCGGGTACCCGCTGAGCCCAGATCCACGAGTCGGGCCTGCTGCCCCTCGCTCCAGAACCCGCGCAGGTCGAGGCGGTCGCGGCTGGGATCGAAGCCAGTCACCACCAACTGGCGTCCCCAGCTGTAGGAGACCACCACGTCTTCGGCGATGTCTGCCTGGAGGTTGAGGGCTGTGGTGCCCCCGGCCACGGTCAGCGTTTGCCGCACCACGGATCCGCCCGGGTTGATGATCGGATCGGTGCTTGGGCTCGTGCCTGGGCTTCCAGTCACAGCACCGCTGAGAACCGGATCGCTGCCGTAGTCGCCAAACAGCGTGGCGAAGCTGCCGGCGGGGGTGTTGAGCCCGGCATGGGTGGCGGTCACCTGGCCCACGGTTCCTGGGTTGTCGCGGGTGAGCGACCACATCGAGAGCATGCCCAGTCCCTTCTCACGGGCGAAGTTCTCGAGCAGTTGAGCGTCGTCGAGCGTGAATACCTCGGTGGTCACGTCGTTGGTGCCGATCATTGGCGTGACACCCAGCTGCCCCCAGCTGAAGCTCTGGCCCGCAGCCGCGAGCAGCTCCACCAGCTGGTTGTGGGTGTTGTTGGCCGCGTCGATCGCATAGGCGCCCATGCTCTTGAGGGCCGGTGGTGCGGCGCTGTCGCCGTAGTCCATCGCCATCACGTTCACGCCATCGATGCGGGCGCCCTGCTCGAGCGCAATCCGCACGGTGTTGAGTCCATCGCCCGTGAGCCCCTGGGGCAGCACCGGCAGTGTGAGCCACACCTCCAGATCCGGATGGCTTTGCTGCATGAGTGCCACTGCCTGCATCTGCAGCCGCAACGTCTGCGGTTCGGCGATGGCGGCTCCTTCGATATCGAAATCGAGCTTGCGTAGGCCCAGTGCATCCACCGCTGCGCCGTAAGCCTCCGCCAGCGCGTCCGCCCCGAGGCCCCTCTGGCGATACACCTGAGCCAGGCTGACGCCAGCGGCACCCCCCAGGGACACCATCACATCGCCGCCGCTGGCCCGCAGCGCTTCAATCTCCGTGCGGATGGCGCGGGCCTGTTCGTTGTCGCTGCTGAGGCTGAGCGCATCCAGCCCAGCCCAGTTGGCCGCTGGGCGTGGCCTGAAGGAAGCCCAGCGTCAGCAGGCCCACTCCCTATTGCCGCGCCAGACCATCCAGATCCGGCACCGGGTAGAGCCCCATGTCCACATAGGGCGCGAAGAAGCTGTTGCCCCACAGGTCGCTGCCGGCTGGCGCCGTGGCAATGGCCTCGGTTGTGGGGATGGAAGGAATGGGGGCTGGCGCCGGTGCTGGTGTTGGCTCCGGCACGGGGGCCGGCAGCACGTCGTTGCTCAGCGGAGCACCGGTGAGCACCAGCGTTGGATCAAGGCTGCTGAGTTGAGTTCCTGCAGGCAGCACCCCCTGCAGATAGGAGCTGGCGCTGCCACCGGCCGCGAGGGTGCCTCCCCAGGAGGGTGGGCTCAGGGTCACCTGCCAGCTGCCGTCGCTGAGCTGTTGTTGACTCACCGTGAAGTTCGAAACGTTGCGCAGCTGGTAGCGGCTGTTGAAGCTCAGGCTCCAGTCGTTCAAGTTGGCGCCAGAGCTGTTGGTCACGGTGACCGTGCCTTCGAACGCACCGCTCCATTGACCGGTCAGCGCCAGGTTCACGCTCAGACCTGGGGTTGAGGCTGCTGCCATCAGTGACTCCTTGAAGATCGATGCCCTGACCCTCCTGCGCCCATCCCCTCCTCCACATCCGTCAGATGACGGGTATTTGCGGGCTTCCTAGCTTTGATCCATCTGCCGGGTTGCCCGGGCTTGCCCTTCAATCCCTCCGATCCCCGTCTGGCCAGTCACTGGACGCGGTTCGATGCCGTGATCAGTCGCTGGCCGGTGGTGGTGGGGACTGGCGATGAAATCGAGGCCTTTCTCTGCGCCGTGCTCAGTCGGCGTTCTGGAGTCCAGACCCGCCTGCTGGGCGCTGGTCTTTGTGAGCGTGAGGTGCTCGATCTACTGAACAGCGAGCCGTCGGCTTGTCTGCTGCTGTTGTCTGATTCCATCGCAGCTGATCAGGGTGTGGCGTTGCTGGAGCGTTGCCGGCAGCTGCCCCAGCCACCGCAGGTGCTCTACTGCCTGAGCTCAGCAGATGCCGTGGACGTCGACCGATTGCTCGGTCTGGGGGTAAGCGTGATCCTCTCGATCCACAGCATCGGCAAGCTCAATTTCCGTGAGGCCGCTGATTCCCTGGAACAAGGCCTTCCTTACGTGGACCCGGCGGTACATCGGGCCCTCGCTATTGCGGCGGATCTTGGGGATGAGCTCTCGGTGCGGGAGCGGCAGGTGTTGTCGCTGCTGGCCAAGGGGCTGACCAATCGAGAGATTGCTGAGCAGTTGTTCATCGCCCCAAGCACTGCTCGCGATTACGTGAGTGTGTTGATCAGCAAGTTCAAAGCTGGCAACCGCGTGGAAGTGGCAGCGCGTGCTGTGGAGCTCGGCTACAGCAGTCAGTTACCCAGGCTCTAGTGGCGGCACCGGCACCGCTGGGCCGTCGAGGGTGTTGCTGCAGAGATCGAGCACAATCCGCTGCCCCACCGTTCCTGGGGCGGGTGTGTCCCAGCCCTGCCAGGTCCCATCGATCCGCCAGTTCTGGCGGAGGCTGGTGCATTGCACGGCAACGGCCGTGGCGGCTGAACCCCGCAGGCCCAGGTCGCTGATCGAGGGCTTCACCAGGGTGATCCGCACCCCGCCGGGATGGAGTTTCCAGCCCGACCAATCCACGGCAGTGGTGTTGAACCATTTCCAGCGGGCTAGCCCCGAGCGCTCCCGCCACTCGAGTTCGGCGCGGTCGCGCCGCTCGGCCGGGCTGAGCAGCAGCGCGGCGGCGGCCTCGGCGCTGCTGCCCTCAGGCGCCGGCGGTGCCATGGCCTCGGCAGGGGCGCTGCTGCGTTTGGTGGTGCCTCGCGCCTCGGGCAGTTTGAGCACTTCCCCCACCTGCAACAGCGTTGGATCTCGGATGCCGTTCAGGTCGATCAACGCCTGCAGATCCACGCGATAGCGCAGGGCCAGCTGCTCGAGCGTGTCGCCCTCCACCACCGTGATGGTGCGCATTTGGCCCCAAGCGGGTGTGCTCCCGATCAGAACGAGGGCCGATGCCAGAGCCAGGACGCGATGCCGTCGCTGCATGGCCAATGGAATCTCGATCGAACACTAAGGGAACACTCCCAGCAGTGCTGTTGCGGATTGGACCATGGGCGCCCTGGGCCTGGGAGTGCTGCTGCTGGCGCTGGCCATCGGTGTGCTGCCGCTGGCTGTTCCGCTCAAGCTGGCTCTGCTGGGGGCTCTATTGCTTGCCCTGGTGCTCGGTTTGCGGCGTCGGCCGCGGCTGCTGGTGCTGTTGGCGCTGCTGCTGCCCCTGTGTTGTGTGAGGGGCCTGATCGGCCAACCCCATCCAGGCCCGGCAGACCCCTTGCATCGCATTCCGGTGGGGGCGCAGCAGCAGGCCGTTGTGCTCACGGCCCAGCTGCTGGACGATCCGCGGTCTGATCCTTCTGGCCAGCGCTGTAGCGCCCTGGCCCGGCTGCCCGGCGGCCGCAGTGAGCTGCAGTTCAGCCCGTGCCCGGCTGTTCGTCAGGGTTGGCGGTTGCATCTGGAGGGCACGTTGCGCAGGCTCTCGGCTGCGCCCCATCCCCTGCTGTCAGGCCCTGCCGAGCGCCTGCAGCGCCACGAGGCCTGGACCGTGCTGCAGGTGCAGCGCTGGCAAGTGCTGGAGCGCGCGGCCACGCCCGTGGCCGACCTGCGCCGCCGGATGGCGGCTGCCCTGCAGAAAACGGGCGGCGAGCAGGCGGGCGGGGTGCTGTCGGCCCTGGTGCTCGGTAGCGCGGTGACCCCGTTGCCTCTGGAGGTGCGGGAGGCCTTTCGCGCCGCTGGTTTGTCGCATGCCCTGGCGGCCAGTGGGTTCCATCTGAGCGTGCTGTTGGGGGCGGTGCTGCTGGTTGCTCGGCCGCTGCCCGCGCCGTTGCGCTGGGGGATGGCCCTTGCGGCGATGGCCAGCTTCCTGTTACTGGCTGGCGCCCAACCCTCTGTGGTGAGGGCGGTGTTGATGGGGGCGTTGGCTTTTGCCTTGCAGGAGGGCGGCCGGCGCAGTCGCCCTTTGGCGGTGCTGTTGCTGTGCCTGCTGGTGATGCTTCTGCTGCGGCCGGCTTGGCTGCTGGATGTGGGCTTTCAGCTCAGTGCCGCCGCCACGGCCGGCTTGATCCTCAGCGCCAGGCCCTTGCAGGAGCAGTTGCGGCGCCATGTGCCGGCTTGGGCCGCGGCAGCCGCGGCGGTGCCCGTTGCTGCGTCGCTCTGGACCATTCCCCTGCAGCTGCTGCATTTCGGGGTGCTCCCCGTCTACGCGGTGCCCGCCAACCTGCTCGTAACCCCGCTGCTTATGCCCCTCACCTTGGGCGCGATGGTGATGGCGGCTTTGGCCTTGATCTGCCCGCCGCTGATGAGCGTGTTGGGTTGGGTTCTGGTGCCTCTGGCGCATCTGCTCGTGTGGCTGGTGCGCCGGTTGGCGGCCTTGCCGCTGGCTCAGTGCCAACTCGGGCGCATGTCTCCTTGGTTGGCACTCGCTCTGGCGCTGGCGCTGCTGCCGTGGTTGGTGCCGCAGCTCAGGCGCTGGCGGCTGTGGGCTGCTCTTCTGTTGGGTGGCGTGGCAGCCCTGCAGTTGCAGCTGCTTCGGGCCGATCAACTGCTGCTGGTGGAAGACGGCAGCCGGCAGTGGTTGCTCGCACGCCACGCCGGCCGGGCGGCCCTGATCAGTCGCCGCGCCGATGGCTTCAGCTGCAGCCGCGCCGCTCAGTTGGCCCAGGGCTTGGGCGTGCAGCGCTTCGACTGGGTGCTGTCGCTGGATCCCCTGCCTCCCGAGCCGCCGGAGTGCTGGGCGTCGCTCAGCCCCACCCTGCTGGCTGGGCAGAACGGCAGTCCGCCTCTGGCGGTGGGGCAGCGGCTGCTCAGCTCCGGCCTGGCGGTGGAGGCTGTGTCAGACACCAGCCAGGCTCTGCTGCTGGCTGCGGGCCGGTTGCGCTGGGGGCTGCTTCCCGATCGCCAGGCCTGGTGGAGCTGGCGCGAGCAGCCGGCCCGCGGCGTGGACGGGCTGTGGCTGGGCTTTCGGCCAAGCCCAAGCGAGCAGGCTGCGTTCCCGCCCCTGCCGCCCGAGCGGCTGTGGTGGCCGGCTGCCGGTTCGGCCAGCGGATGGCGCCAGGCTTGAGCCGGCACCCTGGTCTCTACACTGCATCGGTCGCCTGGAGAGGTGGCTGAGTGGTCGAAAGCGAACGACTCGAAATCGTTTGAAGGGCAACCTTCCGTGGGTTCGAATCCCACCCTCTCCGCTTCACCAACTCATCCAGGATTTCGGTTGGTTTCCTGGCCGAGCATTCGGCTGCAAAGGTTTTCTCAACGGGCAGGATTGATAGTCGTTGGGAGATCTCAGCTGTGAAAGAGCAGCACGAGGCCGCGGCTCACTTGATGGAATTCCCGTTCCTCGCGGCTGAGATCCAACCCCACCTGAAGGCCTTCTTCCAGCGCGTTCTCGAAGGGCGGCTGGGTGGGTGGATGGCCATCGGTCCACAGCGCGGCAATGCCCACCGGCGTGGCGTGCCAGACAAACCGTTGTGTGGCCCCGATCGAAGGTTCATCGAGGGCGTCTTCCAGGAGCTCGCGGATCGCCATGGCAAGGGGGCTCTGGCGCCAGCATCGAGATTTGCCGCTCTGATCGCAATCAGCTGACAGTTTTTGTGATCTGCTGAGCAATCCTTCTTCAAGGTGCCGGCTTTACCTTGGCCTGGATGGCACAACTTCCCGGCCCCGCCGCTCTCGTGCACGAGTGGTTCACGCCCCGCGCCGTGGGTGGTGCCGAGCTGGTGGTGCAACAGCTCGATGCGCTGCTGGAGCGGCCGCAGCTGGCGGCTCTGGTGGATGGGGAGAGCAGGCGTGCTGCGAGTTGGTTGGCTGGGCGCTCCATCCAAACCTCCTTCGTGCAGCAGTTGCCCTGGGGGGTGAGCCATGTGCAGCAATATCTGCCGCTGTTGCCGCTGGCGATTGAGCAGCTGGATCTGGCTCCTTATCCGCTGGTGATCAGCAGCAGCCACCTGGTGGCGAAAGGGGTGCTCACCAGCCCGGATCAATGCCATCTCAGCTATGTGCACACCCCCGTGCGCTACGCCTGGGATCAGATGCACGCCTATCTGCGCCAGTCGGCCCTGGCCAGGCGCGGGCTATCGCCCCTGATTCGCTGGCAGCTGCATCGCCTGCGCCAATGGGATGTGCTCAGTGCGCAACGGCCCGATGCGCTGATGGCCAATTCCCGCTTCACCGCAGCCCGCATCCGCCGCTACTGGGGGCGCTCCTCCACGGTCGTCCACCCGCCGGTGGCGCTGGAGCGCTTCCGCTGGGATCAACCCCGCGACGACGTGTACCTCTGCCTCTGCCGCCTGGTGCCCTACAAGCGGGTTGATCTGGTGGTGCAGGCCTTCAACGCCACCGGACTGCCGCTGGTGGTGATCGGTGATGGCCCGGAGCGCCAGCGCCTCGAAGCCATGGCAGGGCCAACTGTGCGGCTGCTCGGCCGCCTCCCGCAAGAAGAGGTGAACAGCTGGCTTGGCCGTTGCCGGGCCTACGTGTATGCGGGGCTGGAGGATTTCGGCATTGCGCCCGTGGAGGCGATGGCCTCGGGCGCGCCGGTGATCGGCTTGGGGCAGGGCGGTCTGCTCGACAGCGTGCGCTGCATCACCAGTGGCTGCGAGCAACCCACCGGCCTGTTGTTCCCGGAACAATCGCTGCCGGCTTTGGTGGCCGCCCTCGAGCATTTCGAGCAGCAACGGTTGTGGACGCAGCTCCCGGCCGCTTCCTTGCGCCAATGGGCCGAGCGCTTCAGCCCCCAGCGGTTCCGCCAGCGCAGCCAGGCCCTGATCGAGCAGGTGTGGAGCCGCCATCAACGGCAACTGTCCCAACGCAGCCGCCCTATGTCTGTGCCTCTGGGGTGAGTGACCGCCGTTGCGGGGCCCGAGGAGCGCTGCACTTCTTTAATGAATCCACATCGCACCGTTGAGCACGCGCCGTTTGTCCTCCGCCTCGATCCCGGCTGAGTCCACGGCCAGCAGCCTGCTGGCGGCTCAGTCGTTGCGCGGGCGGGTGCTCAAGCGGGGCGGCGACATCGTCTTTTCGCTGTTGGTGCTCGGGCTGGGTTCACCGCTGTTTCTGCTGCTGGCGGTGTTGGTGAAGCTGAGCTCTCAGGGCTCGGTGTTCTATTGCCAGCGCCGGATTGGCCGCGGCTACAAGGGCTTTGGTTGCCTCAAGTTCCGCACGATGCGCCGCGATGCCGATCGGGTGCTCGCTGCGATGCTGGAGGCAGATCCCAAGCTGCGGGCGGAATTCGAGCGCGATCACAAGCTCAAGCGTGATCCCCGCATCACCCCGCTGGGCAAGTTTCTGCGCCGTTCCAGCCTCGATGAGCTGCCCCAGTTCATCAACGTGCTGCGCGGGGAGATGAGTGTGGTGGGGCCGCGGCCGATCGTGTGGGATGAGCTGCGCCGCTATGGCCGCAACATGGATGAGGTGCTCTCCGTGCGGCCTGGGCTCACGGGTCTTTGGCAAGTGTCGGGCCGCAACAACCTCACCTACCGCACTCGGGTGCGCCTGGATCTCACCTACGTGCGCAACCGCAGCTTTTGGCTGGATCTGGGCATCGTGCTGCGCACCATCGGTGTGGTGCTGTTGCCGATGGATCGCGGCGCCTACTGAGCGCTACCGCCTGCGCCGAAGGCAATGCCCACCGCGAGCCCGGCGAGAAGCCAGAGCAGCTCGAGCCGCAGGCTCAGCCGCAGCATCCGCTCCACAGCGGCCGGGTTGGGTAGTGGGCTGCCGGCCGCCAGCAGCGGTTTGGCTTTGAGTTGATCTCCGTAGCGGTTGAGCCCCCCCAGCTGCACGTCGGCGGCATGGGCGTAGGCCGCCTGGGAGACGCCGGCATTGGGCGAGGGGTCGGGTGCGCCATCGCGAAGAGCGGCTGCTAGTCCTCGAAGCCAGCCGTCAGGTCCGGCGCCTGCCGCTAGTGGCAGGCTGAGGGCTACCAGGCGGCAGGGCAGCCAGACGAGTAGGTCGTCGAGCCGGGCGCCGGCGGTGCCAAGCCAGAGCAACTTGCCCTGGCGGTAGCCCAGCATCGAATCGAGGGTGCTGGCAGCTTTGAAGCCCCAGGCCAGGGCCAACGGCCCAGGAGCGCTGCTCAAGCCCGCGCTCCAGAGTCCGGCGCCCACGAGCATCCAGAACAGGGGTGCGAACAGTCCGTCCACGGCGTTTTCGCTGGCGGTTTCCGCTGCCGCCCTCACAATCTCGGCCTGGTTGAGCTCGGTGGTGTCGCGTCCCACGATCCAGCTCAGGGCTGTTCGTGCCGTTGCCAGATCCGGTAGGGCTCTCAGCACGCCGCGCACTGCCTGCTCGAGGCTGCGGCCCGCCAGAGCGCTGGCGAGGGCGATCCAAAGCAGCAACAGCCCTGCGGGCCTTGCATCGGGCAGCGCTCTGCCCAGGGCCCATTGCTCCAGCAGCCAGCCTGCTCCGCCGCTGCCGCTCACGAGCAGCACCGTGATCACACCACCGGCCAGACGCAGCGCCAGCGGCTGCTCGCTGGCCCAGTGCTCCGCCAGCCGGCGGAGCTGGCTGATGCACCAGCCCATCACCACCACCGGATGTAGGCACCAGCGCGGATCGCCCACCAGCCGATCCAAGCCGGCCGCGGCCACTACCAACAGAAAGGGGTGGATCCCCGTGAAGGAACCCACCCCAGCAGGAAGAACCAAGGCCTGGATCAGGCGGCCTTCAGCCAGGAGAACATCGAGCGCAGGCCCTTACCCACTTGCTCGATCGGGTGCTGGCTGTCGCGGTCGCGAATCTTCTTCATCTCGGGCTTGCCGGCTTCGCATTCGGCCACGAAGTTGCGAGCGAAGGTGCCGTCTTGGATGTCGGCCAGGATGCGCTTCATCTCAGCCTTGGTGTCGGCGGTGATCAGGCGGGGGCCGCTCACGTAATCGCCGTATTCAGCGGTGTTGGAGATCGAATCGCGCATGGCGGTGAGGCCGCCCTTCACCATCAGATCCACGATCAGCTTCACTTCGTGCAGGCACTCGAAGTAGGCCAGCTCGGGCTGATAACCAGCTTCCACCAGGGTCTCGAAACCAGCCTTGACCAGCTCGGAGAGGCCGCCGCAGAGCACCGCCTGCTCACCGAACAGGTCGGTTTCGGTTTCTTCCTTGAAGTTGGTCTCCAGGATGCCGGCGCGGGTGCCGCCGATGCCCTTGGCGTAGGCCATGGCCAGGGCGCGGGCGTTGCCGGTGGCGTCTTGATGGATGGCGAACAGAGCGGGCACGCCCATGCCGTTCTGGTACTCCCAGCGCACGGTGTGGCCGGGGCCCTTGGGAGCGATCATCACCACATCCACATCAGCGGGGGGCTTGATCAGCTCGAAGCGCACGTTGAAGCCGTGGGCGAAGCTGAGCACCTTGCCGGCGCTGAGGTGCGGCGCGATCTCGGCGTCGTAGACGGCCTTCTGGGTTTCATCGGGCAGCAGCACCATGATCCAGTCGGCCTTGGCGGCAGCGTCAGCCACGCTGAGCACTTCAAGGCCATCAGCCTTGGCCTTCTCGGCGGAGCGGCTGCCTTCGTAGAGGCCCACCACCACGTTCACGCCGCTGTCCTTGAGGTTGAGGGCGTGGGCGTGGCCTTGGGAGCCGTAGCCAATGATGGCCACCGTTTTGCCGTTCAGCAGGCTGAGGTCGGCGTCGGTGTCGTAATACAGCTTGGCCATCAGGGGCTTCGGTTCAGCGCTGAGCAAGGATCGAGCTTACGAAAGCGCCCGCCGCACACCTCAAGCGGCTGCTGATGCCTCGGTGGGATGGGCGATCACGCGGTCGATCAGGCCGTATTGCACCGCTTCGGCTGCGCTCATGAAGTAGTCGCGGTCGGTGTCTTTCTCGATCTTGGCAAGCTCCTGGCCGGTCATGTCCGACATGCTCTTGTTGAGCATGTCTTTGATACGCAGGATCTCGCGGGCTTCGATCTCGATGTCGCTGGCCTGACGCTGGCTAGTGCCGCCCAGGGGCTGGTGGATCATGATCCGGCTGTGGGGCAGGGCCAGCCGCTTGCCCTTGGTGCCTGCGCCGAGCAGGAAGGCACCCATCGAGGCAGCCAAGCCCACGCAGATCGTCACCACATCCGATTTCACGTATTGGATGGTGTCGTAGATCGCCAGGCCAGCGGTCACCGAGCCACCCGGTGAGTTGATGTACAGGTAGATCGGCTTGGAGTTGTCCTCCGAGTCGAGGTAAAGCATCTGCGCCACCAGGCTGTTGGCGATGGCGTCATTCACCTCAGAGCCCAGGAACAGGATCCGCTCCACGCCCAGGCGTGTGTAGATGTCAACCCAGCGCTCGTACTGGCTGCCGGGCAGGCGGTAGGGAACGCTCGGGGTGCCGATGGGCATGGCGGATGCGGTGGTGGGGGCCGGAGGTGTGGGAATCGGTGAGGGTCTAGGCCGCTGGAGAGGCCCAGCCGGTTTCAGCTGATACCGGGATTGCCGGGGCTGACGCCGGCGCCAGCCGGTAGGGGGCTCGGCAGCTTCTGGCTGGTGAGCACGCGATCGATCAGGCCGTACTCCACCGCTTCATCGGCGGTGAGGTAGGTCATGCGGTCGGAGTCCTTGGCCAGCTGCTCAACGCTGCGGCCGGTGTTGCTCGAGAGCATTTCGAGCATGGTCTGCTTGTTGTGCAGCACCTCTTTGGCCCGGATCTGGATGTCGCTGGCCTGGCCGCGGGCACCGCTGCGGGGTTGGTGCAGCACGATCGAAGCGTGGGGCAGGGCAGCGCGATGGCCTTTGGTGCCTGCACTCAGGATCATGGCCGCTGTGCCCATGGCCTGGCCGATGCAAATGGTGTGCACCGGGGGCTTCACGTAGCGGATGGTGTCAGCGATGGCGAAAGCCTCGGTTTCAAAGCCGATGGCGTCGCCCGAGTACCAGCTGGTGCCAGTGGAGTTGATGTAGAAGAAGATCGGCTTCTCCGGGTTATCGAATTCCAGGTAAAGCAGCTGGGCGATGATCAACTCGGTGACGTCGATGCCCATCTGACGCTTGGCATCGTCGTCGCTGAACAGCGGCAGGCCCAGATACACGATCCGTTCCTTCAGCAGCAGCGAAGGCAGATCCGGCGGAGGGGTGCGCATCACGGCGGAATCGCCGTAGTAAGGAGCTGACACCGACATCCGCGGATCACTGCAGGCCTGAGCCGGGAGCCTAGCGGGGGTTGGCGGTGCCCGGATCGCCTTTGGACGGTGCGGATTTCTTGCCCGCGGGTCGCGCTTTGGCTGTGGAGGTGGTTGCTGCCCCCTCGAGCTTGCCAAACACCATCCGGCCCGTGGGTGTTTGAAGAGCGCCCGTGATCACAACCGGCAGACGCTCGCCGCTGCGGCCGTGGGCCCCATCCACCACCACCATCGTGCCGTCGTCGAGGTAGCCCACTCCCTGGTTGGCTTCCTTGCCGTCGCGCACGATCTTGAGGTTGAGCTCGTCGCCGGGTTGCACCTCCGGCCGCAGGGCGATCACCAGCTCGCTGAGGTTCATCACCTTCACGGTCTGCACCTCGGCCACCTTGGTGAGGTTGTAGTCCGCGGTGAGCAGGGTGCCGCCGGTGTCGGCCGCCAGCTTGAGCAGCTTGTCGTCGACGCCGTTGCCTTCGTAGCGGGTGGTGTTCACCACCAGCCGCCTGCCGTAGCGCTCCCGCAGGCTGCTGAGCAGCTTTAGGCCGCGGCGCCCTTTGCTGCGCTTCTCGGTGTTGCTCGAATCCGCCAAGGCCTGCAGCTCATCAATCACCGATTGGGCCACGATCACCTGGCCCTCCAGCAAGCCGGAATCCAGCAGGCCCCGCACCCGCCCGTCGATGATCACGCTGGTGTCGAGAATCTTGGCGCTGGCTGGCATCAGCACGCCATCGGCCACAAGCAGGGCTTCGGTGCTGTTGGGGTTGAACAGCCGCAGCAAGGTGCGGCCATGTACCTCGGCCAGGTTGTAGCCCGATACCCCGAAGAACACATTCGCCGCCACTGCGGCGAGGGGCTTCACCAGCACCAGCTCCCAGGGGAGCGAGAGGAAGAGGATCGGCGAAATCAGCAGGTTCGCCACCAGCAGGCCCAGGATCAGACCCACCGCGCGGCTCACCAGCAGATCGGTGGGCATCGTGCGCACCTGCTCCATCAGGCGCTTGCGCAGCCTCTGAAACACCACGCCTGCCAGCAGGCCGGCCAGGCCACCGCCCGCCCCGAGAATCCAGCTCAGCTGTTCCAGGTTCTGGATGCGGATCAGCTGCTGTTCGGGCAGCAGGTCGACCCCCAGCCATCCAGCTGCGGCACCTGACACCACGAACAGCACCAGGATGAGGGTGTCCACCATGACCGGTGCTGTGGCTGCCGACGGCTTGAAAGAGGCAGCATGCCTGATCCCGGCGGCTTTGGCCCGGCGAGGTAACCGGCTTGCACCGATCGGATGGCCTCCGCGCAGCGCCTATCTGCACATCCCCTTCTGCCACCGGCGCTGCTTTTACTGCGATTTCCCCGTGGTGCCGCTCGGGGATCGGGCCTCCGCCGACGCCGGTGCGCCTGGGAGCGCTTCGATCGCCGCCTACCTGCAGCTGCTGCACCGCGAGATTGCCGCCGCCCCTGCTGGACCGCCGCTCTCCACGGTGTATGTGGGGGGCGGCACACCCTCGTTACTGAGCGTGGAGCAGCTGCGGGACCTTCTGGAGGCGCTGCGCTGCCGCTATGGCCTGGCTCCCGGTGCGGAGCTGAGCCTGGAGCTCGATCCCGCCAGTTTCGATCAGCAGCGCCTCGCTGGCTACCTGGCGGCTGGGATCACGCGCGTGAGCCTGGGGGGGCAGAGCTTCAGTGATGCGGTGCTCGAAAGCCTGGGCCGCCGCCATCGCCGCGTTGATCTGCTGGAAGCTGCCGGCTGGCTGCAGCAGGCCCAGCGCAACGGCCGCTTGCAGAGCTGGAGCCTCGATCTGATTCAGGGTTTGCCGGGCCAGACCCTCAGCGGCTGGCGGGAGCAGCTCGAGCAAGCGATCGCCCTGCAGCCGCCGCATCTTTCGGTGTACGACCTGATCGTGGAGCCGGGCACCGTGTTTGAGCGCCTGGAGCAGCGCGGCGCCCTGGAGCTGCCCGAGAGCGATCTGGCGGCCGATCTGATGGAGCTCACCGCCCGCCGTTTGGCGGAAGCCGGCTACGGCCACTACGAGATCTCCAACTACGCCCTGCCGGGTCATGCCTCCCGCCACAACCGCGTGTATTGGAGCGGTGCGGGCTGGTGGGGTTTTGGCATGGGCGCAACCGCCGCACCCTGGGGTGTGCGTGAGGCCAGGCCGCGCACGCGTGAGGGTTATGCCGCCTGGCTGGAGCAGGCAGAACCAGCACGGCCGCCCAGCGCGGCGTCTTCGTCGCCCCCGCCTGAGGCAGGGATGCCGTTGGACGAGCGCTGGATGGTGGGCTTCCGGCGCCGGGAGGGTGTGAGGCTCCAGGCACCGGAAGCGCTGCGGCGCCGCTGGCAGCCCTTCATTGAGCGGGGGCTGCTCATTCAGGAGGGTCCGCGCTGGCGGTTGCGAGACCCGGAGGGGCTAGCCCTCAGCAATGCGGTGCTGCGGGAGCTGCTGGCGTGGTGGGAGGAGGAGGGCTCTGCGGTTGCAGACCCGCCACCCAGCCCCTGAGGGCTTCGATGCAGAGCTGGCGGCCGGCCAGCAGCGGCGGTGAGAAGGGCGGCTGCCGTTCGGTGAGGCCCAGCAGATCGGCGGTGACGCGCACCTGCCCATCGCATTGCTCGCCGGCGCCGATGCCGATCACCGGAAGCGTGAGCTCCTGGCTGAGGCTCGCGGCTAGCTCGGCGGGCACGTGCTCGAGTACCAGGGCAAAGCAGCCGGCGGCCTGCAGATCGCGGGCGTTGCGGCGCAGCCGCTCCTGGCTGAGGGGATCGTTGGCTTGGCGCCGGTAGCCCAGTTGATGCACCGACTGCGGCGTGAGCCCCAGATGCCCCATCACGGGGATGCCGCTGCGCACCAGGCGATCCACTACGGCGATGGTTTCCGGTTCGGCCCCTTCGAGCTTCACCGCTGCCGCGGGGCTGTCTTTGAGCACCCGCCCAGCGGCCGCTACCGCGGCGTCCACGCCGCACTGATAGCTGAGAAAGGGCAAATCGGTCACGATCAGCGGTTGCTGGGCGAGAGGCCGCTGCAGGCCACGCCCCACGGCGCGGGTGTGGAGGATCATTTCCTCGAGCGTGACCGGCAGGGTGGTGGCGTGGCCGAGCACCACCATCGCCAGTGAGTCGCCCACCAAGATCACATCGGCGCCCGCCTGTTCCACCAGAGCTGCGGAGAGCGCATCCCAGGCGGTGAGGGCGGCGATGGGCCTTCCTTCCTGCTTGCAGGTGAGCAGATCAGCTGGACGCACCCCGGATCCCTCCCGGCCGAGGCCCATTGCTAGCATCTGCTCGACTCGGACCCATGCGGCCCGGACGCCCAAATCTGGTCAGGACCGGAAGGGAGCAGCCACACGGGATGCTCCGAGCAGGCGTGGACTCCGGGTCACCCCCTTCCGCTCAGCTCTCGCGCTGGCGATTGAGCAGGAACGAGGGAATCGCAGCACCGCCTTGATCGGCTTCAGTGGTGCCGTTACTGGTGCTGGCGAAGCTGGCGATCGAGCGCTCGGGCCGGTAGCTGCCGCCGCCTTCAAAGCCGGTGGCGATCACGGTCACGTGGATCTCGCCCTCGAGGCGCTCATCCACCACGGCCCCCACGATGATGTTGGCTTCAGGGTCCACCACGTCATAGATCACTTCGGAAGCGGTGGTCATGTCCTCGAGGGTCATGTCCTTGCCGCCGGAGATGTTGATCACGCAGCCCTTGGCGCCATCGATGCGGGCAGCTTCAAGCAGTGGGCTGCTGATGGCGGCCTGAGCGGCTTCGGTGGCGCGGGAGCGGCCGGAGCCCACACCGAGCCCCAGTAGGGCGGTGCCGGCGTCGGTCATCACCGAGCGCACATCAGCGAAGTCGACGTTCACCAGGCCCGGTTTGGTGATGATGTCGCTGATGCCCTTCACGCCCATGCGCAGCACGTCGTCGGCGGCGCGGAAGGCATCCTGCAGCGGTGCTCCCGCGATGGCTTCGCGCAGGCGGTCGTTGGGGATCACGATCAACGTGTCCACATGCTCCGAGAGCCGGGCGATGCCCTCTTCGGCCTGGCGCATGCGGCGGCGGCCTTCAAAGCCGAACGGCTTGGTGACGATGCCCACGGTGAGGGCGCCGCATTCCTTGGCCACTTCAGCCACCACCGGAGCTGCACCGGTGCCGGTGCCGCCGCCCATGCCAGCGGCGATGAACACCAGATCGGTGCCCTGCAGGGTTTGGGCGAGATCGGCGCGGGATTCCTCAGCGGCCTTCTGGCCGATGGCGGGGTTACCGCCAGCGCCAAGACCGCGGGTCAGTTTCTGGCCCAGCTGCACCCGTTGTTTCGCGGCTGACTGCAACAGAGCCTGGGCATCGGTGTTGAGCACGCGATAGCCCACACCTTGCAAATCCGAAGCGATCATGCGGTTGACGGCATTGCTGCCGCCGCCACCCACGCCGATCACTTCGATGCGGGCCGATTGACTGGGCACGATCCCGCTGGTTCCATTGCTGCTGGCACTGAGGCCTTCAGCTGCGATCTCCATAGAAGGTCCCATGCCTGTGGTGCTGCGCAGCATTATGTCGTTGATCTGTTCGATCAGCCGCAGGAATCATCACAGCTTTGCTGGTAGCAACAAGTGAAGCAATGGGCTGTCACCATTTGCACGTCGTCTAGTCAGCTGAAGGGGTGGGCGATGACAGGCTTGGTGTACCTGCGACCGGCTTCGGTTGATTCGCCTGGGCTGTGGCTTTTTGCAGGGCCGCGATGCTGAGTCGGCCTTTGCCAGGCAGGCCAAGTTCGGGTTGCTCAGGATCGCTCAGATCGATCGACTGAATCTTGAGTGTTTTGATCTGCTTGGGCAGGAGTGCTGAGAGATGGCGCAGCACGTCCAACCGGCGGCTCAAGCGTTCATCAGGCAGCCCGAGGTGTACGTCACCCAGGGCTGCCGTGCGTAACCAGAGGCTGCCATTGGGCTCAAAGCGCACCTGCTGCAGGGGACTGCCCAGTTGATCTTGCTGAGCGATAACCTCGGCCAGTGGCATGCGCAGTCGTTCTTGCCAGCCCATCACCACCACCTGAGGGATGCGACTGGCCCCGCTGCCCCGATGCTGCCGGCTGGTCATCCAGTTGCCGAGGCGATCCACATAGCCCCGCTCCATTCCTTTGCTCGAGCGGCGCTGGGCCTGGGCCACCGCCTCACGTTCCACCAGGCTGATGCGCAGCCGTGGCGGCAACATCAACCGGCTCACCTGCACCTGTTCCACCGGTAGGCCCGCTGCCAGCCGTTGCGCCAGCTCCTGGGGTTTCAGGTTCAACAGCGGCTGGGGCAGCCGCAGTTGCGCTTCACGGATCACCTGCTCACGGCTCACCTGCGAGCTGCCCAGCACCTCGATCTGATCGGGATTGCGCAGCACCCAGCCTTCCCGCAGCAGGCCCCAGCCCAAACCCGTCGCCGCGGCGCTCAACAGCGTGATGCGCCACAGCTGGCGCAGCCGTTCTTGGCGGCGTTGCTGGCGCAGTTGCCGGCGCCGCTCAGGCGCGATGACCGGGCGCGTTGGGGTTCGCGTCACAGCTCGCAGCGCGAGCGCGCCATCAGCTCCGCGATCCAGCGGCGGGCGCGATCGGCATCGGCGAACGGCACATCCTTGTGGTCGTTGTCGCTGATCAGGCGCAGCCGGCAGGCTCCCTGGGATTCATCGGTGAGCGGCGCTTCGCCGGATCCCAACGCCAGCAGTTCCACCTTTTCCAGGGTTTTCACCTGGAACTCGCCCTGCTCCACGAGCTTGCCCGATTCGAACACGCTCCAGGCGAGCACCCCGTTGATCAGGCGGGCACCACCGCAATCGTCGAGTTTGGAGAGTTCCGCGCCTTCGGCCCACTCGCGGAACAGCCGTTGGCGCCGCCGCTCGAGCCAGCCCAGGGCTGTGATCAGGGGGAATACCACCAGCAGTGGCAGCCAGAGCAACCCGTGACTCATGCCGCTTCAGCCCTCCTGCCGATCGCTGGTTGGCCCGATTCTTGCGCCAGTTGCACCAGTTGGTGCACCAGCTCCTCAAGCGGTAACCCGCTGGCTTCCCAGAGCATTGGGTACATGCTCTGGCTGGTGAAGCCCGGCAGGGTGTTGATCTCGTTGAGCCAGAGGTTGCCGCTGCTGCGGTCGAGGAAGAAATCCACCCGGGCCAGCCCCTCGGCGGCCACGGCCCGGCAGGCGGCGATGGCCATGCTGCGGGCGCGCTCGCTCAGCTCGCTGCTCACCTCAGCCGGAATCACGGTGTGACTTTTGCCGTCGCTGTATTTGGTGTCGTAGTCGTACCAATCGGCGTCAAAGCAGATCTCGCCCAGCACGGAGGCCTGCATGCTGCGGCCGCCGAGCACGGCACATTCCAGTTCGCGGGCATCCACGCCCTGCTCCACCACCAGGCGTGGGTCGTGGCTGGCGGCCAGCGCCAAACCCTCGAACAGTTCACTGCGGTTGGTGGCTTTGCTGATCCCCACCGAAGAGCCGAGATTGGCGGGCTTGATGAAGCAGGGGTAGCCCAGCTGCTGCTCCAGCCGATCGAGCAGGGCCTGGGGATGGGCCTCCAGCTCCTGCGCATCCACACAGGCGTAAGGCACTTGCGGCAGACCAGCCGCCGCGAAGGCGGCCTTCATGGCTTGTTTGTCCATGCCCACCGCCGATCCGAGCACGCCCGATCCCACGAAGGGCACCTGCATCAGGCTGAACAGGCCCTGAATCGTGCCGTCTTCGCCGTTGGGGCCGTGCAGCACCGGCACCCACACCTGCATGTCGAGTGCACCTTCGGGAAAGCCCTGAAAGCCAGGCCGCAGCGGCGCGGCCGGCAGCTCTTCGCGGCTGGCGGGCGTGCCCTTGGCCAGCACGGCATTGGCGACGGCCGGCGGCCACCAGTGCCCCCATTGATCGATGTAGAAGCAGCTCAGCTGATAGCGCTCCGCGTTGGCGCCGCGGCGGAGGGCTGCGGCCACCGTGTTGGCCGAGCGGATCGACACCGCATGCTCACCCGAGACACCGCCGAACACCAGGCCGAGTTGCATGGGTTCGCTGGTCATGGGCGGCTGGATTGAGAGGCCAAACGTATCAGCGATCTCGGCGCTGACCAGGGCTACGCCTGGGCGGTTCCGCTGAGGGAGAAGGCCCGCACCTCATCAATGCGCACATCCACCAGATCGCCCGCCTGCCATTGGCCGCCAGCGGCGCGAGCGGCGGGGAAGAAGGTGAGACGGTTGGTGCGGGTGCGGCCCATCACCTGCTCCGGATCCTTGGGGTTGATGCCTTCCACCAGCACCTGTTCGGTACGGCCGGCATAGCGGGCGCTGCGGGCCTTGGCTACTCGCTCCACCAGGGCGTTGATCTCGCGCAGGCGTTCCACCTTCACCTCCTCGCTCAGCTGGTTCGGCCAGTCGGCGGCGGGGGTATTGGGGCGGGGGGAATAGGCGGCAGTGTTCACCTGATCGAAGCCGATCTCCTCAATCAGATCGAGGGTGCGGCGGTATTGCGCATCGGTTTCCCCGGGGAAGGCCACGATCACATCGGCGCTGATCGAGGCATCGGGCATCCGCTCGCGGATGCGCTCGATGATGCGGCGGTAGCGATCCACCGTGTAGCCGCGGGCCATCGCCTTGAGCACATCGTCATCCCCGCTCTGGAAGGGGACATGGAAGTGCTCACACACCTTGGGCAGGTCGGCGCAGGCATCGATCAGCCGTTCGGTGAAGTAGCGCGGGTGGCTGGTGGCGAAGCGGATCCGCTCGATCCCCTCCACGTCGTGCACGAACTGCAGCAGATCGGTGAGGGTGTGCTGGCGGCGACCCTCCGGCGTGATCCCGGGAAGGTCGCGCCCGTAGGCATCGATGTTCTGGCCCAGCAGGGTGATCTCCTTGAACCCCTGGGCGGCCAGCCCTTCCATTTCGAGCTTGATCGCCTCCGGCAGGCGGGATTGCTCCTTGCCGCGCACCGAGGGAACCACGCAGTAGGTGCAGCGCTCGTTGCAGCCGTAAATCACATTCACCCAGCCGCAGATGCTGCTGTCGCGGCGGGCGGTGGTGATGTCTTCGAGGATGTGGTGCTCTTCGGTGGCCACCACCTGCTGCCCCTGCTCCACCTGAGCCAGCAGCACATCAAGCCGGTTGGCGTGCTGGGGTCCCATCACCAGATCCAGCTCGGGCACGCGCCGCAGCAGCGATTCGCCTTCCTGCTGCGCCACGCAGCCCGCTACCACCAGGGTCAGGTTGGGGTTGGTCCGTTTGCGCTGGGCTTGCCGCCCCAGATAGCTGTAAACCTTCTGCTCGGCGTTATCGCGGATCGTGCAGGTGTTGTAGAGCACCAGATCGGCCTCGAGCTCGGCCTGCGCTTCGCGGTAGCCCATCGATTCGAGGATCCCGGCCATGCGCTCGGAATCCGCCTTGTTCATCTGGCAGCCGAAGGTGGTGATCCAGTAGCTGCCGCGCCCGCTTTCCGCCGTCATCGGTGCGGGGGGTGCGCTGAGTTGTGTCGCCGTCATCGCTCCAGTTTCCGGTATCGCCGGAGCGGCTTGTGGCAAGGGGGCTGAGCGCGTGCCAGCTTGAACGCAGCGCCATCGGGCTATGCGCCTTCGCCTGCATCGCTTCCGCCTGAGCAAGGCCGTGCCGCTGGCGATCAGCCGCGGCACCACCAGCGCGGTGGAGCACCTGCTGCTGGAGCTGGAGCACGGGGGGGTGATTGGCCGCGGTGAAACCGGCGGGTTCGACACCGGCCATCGCCACTACGACACGAACGCCATCGCGGCAGAGCTGGAGGCGCTGGCGCCGGAGCTGGAGGGCCTGGAGCCCCAGCCGCTTCAGGTCCTCGAGCCGCTGTTAGCCCGTCTGAGCCCGCCGGCGCGCTGTGGTCTGGATCTTGCGCTGCACGATTGGTGGGGGCAGCGCCTGGGGCAGCCGCTGCACCGGCTCTGGGGCCTGGATCCGGGAGCGTGTGTCGCCACCAGCGTCACCCTCGGGCTGGGGGAGCCCGCGGCGGTGTTGGCGCGGCTCGAGCGCTGGCGGCTGCAGCTGCCCTCCACCCGCATCAAGCTCAAGCTGGGATCACCCGATGGCCTCGATCACGACCGTGCACTGGTGCAAGCGGTGCGCGCCGCCTTGCGCCCGGGTGATGAGCTGCAGATCGATGCCAATGGCGGTTGGGATCTGGCGGGGGCCCGGCAGATGATTCCCTGGCTGGCGGAGCAGGGGGTGGTGCTGGTGGAGCAACCGCTGGCACCGCTGCTGGATGCCGAGGCCGATACAGCCGGCTTTGCAGCGTTGCAGGGCCTGGCCCCGATTCCTCTGGTGGCGGATGAGAGCTGCTGGGATCTGGGCGATCTGCTGCGCCTGGCCCCCCATGTGCAGGGCATCAACATCAAATTGGTGAAGTGCGGCGGCCTCAGCGAGGGGCTGCTGATGGCGCGCACCGCCCGGCACCTCGGTCTGGGGGTGATGCTCGGCTGCTACTCCGATGGCGGCCTCCTTAACAGCGGTGCTGCCCAGCTGCTGCCGCTGGTGCAGTGGCCGGATCTCGATAGCCATCTCAACCTGATCGATGACCCCTTCGCCGGACCGGAGCGTGATGGGGATGTGTTGCGGCCGGCGGCGCGCCCCGGCCTGGGTGCCCAGCTGTTGCAGGAGGTGGCCTGATGCTCAGCGCTGACGCTCCGCTGGTGCTGCTGCAGCACGGCGGCCTCGACAACCTCTCCGGCAAGACCGGCCTGGCGATGCTCCGCTACCGCCAGGGGCCGATTGTGGCGGTGATTGATCCCGCCCATGCCGGCAGCGATTTGCGCGCGATCACCGGGATCGATCGGGATGTGCCGGTGGTGGCGGATATGGCTGCGGCGCTGGCGTTTGGCCCTGCTGTGGCGGTGGTGGGCTTGGCCCCCTCGGGCGGACGGTTGCCGCTCGAGATGCGCGCGGATGTGGTGGCGGCGCTGCGGGCGGGGCTGAGCCTGGCCAGTGGTTTGCATAGCCGCCTGGCGCTGGATCCGGAGTTTGCGGCGATCCCCCTGGAGCAGGGCCAGTGGATTTGGGATCTGCGCCATGAGCCGGCCGAGCTGGAGGTGGCGGCGGCGCGCTGCGCGGCGCTGCCCTGCCGGAGGCTGTTGGCGGTGGGCTCCGATATGGCCGTGGGCAAGATGAGCGCTTGCCTGGAGCTGCGGCGCGGCGCGCAGCGCGCCGGGGTGGACGCGCGGTTTGTGGGCACCGGCCAGGCCGGCATCTTGATCAGCGGCCAGGGTGTGGCCCTTGATGCGGTGCGCGTGGATTACGCCGCTGGTGCGGTGGAGGCGGCGGTGCTGGCTGCGGCGGAAGGAGCCGGTGCTGAGGCCCTCGTGCTGGTGGAGGGGCAGGGTTCGCTGGCCCACCCCGGATCCACCGCCACCTTGCCGCTGATGCGTGGCAGCCAGCCCACGGATCTGCTGCTGGTGCACCGCGCTGGCCAGAGCCATGTGCGCACCCGGCCGGGTGAGGCCACCCTGGCGATTCCGCCGTTGCCGGAGCTGATTACGGCCTGTGAGGCGGTGGCCGCCTTGGGCCGGCCTGACGGGCTGCGGCCGCGGGTGCGGGCGATTGCGCTGAACACCGCCCTGCTCGATGCAGCCGAGGCGGAATGGCAAACCCAGCAGATCGCTGCGCTCACCGGCTTGCCGGTGGTTGATCCCGTGCGCCATGGGGCTGATCGCCTGCTGGCGGCTTTGCTTGAAGCGCCGGCGGCTCGGTAGGCGCGGCGACCGCCAGAAAGGCGAAAGCCCCACCACTCAAGGAGTGATGGGGCTTTCGTACAGGGGCGGACGAGGGGACTTGAACCCCCGAATGCCGGAATCACAATCCGGTGCCTTAACCACTTGGCTACGCCCGCCAGGGCTGCGCGATCCTATCAACGCGTGTGCAGCCTTGAATGGAGCGGCTTGGCGGGCTGAGCAGGCCATGGGGGTGGTGCCTCGCGGCCGTGGCCCTGGGGGGAGCCCTCGTGGCCACCAACCCCGATGAACAGGATTTTGAGGAGTTCGCAGGTGAGCAGCTCGTGCGCCTGCTGGATGAGGAGCTCTGCGAGCAGGGCGGCCTGCCGATGGTGGCGCGGCTGCTGATTCAGAACTGCTCCGAGCTGGTGCAGGGGCAGGAGCGCGTGCTCGGCAGCCTGGCCCTGCAGGGGAGCACGCGCACCAATGCCGGTGTGTTCAGCTTCTACAGCACCCAGCTCGGCGGGCAATCGCTGTTGCCCGGCCTGCGCCTACCCCGCTACCGGATCCTCACGCTCGGCGTGGCGGGCCAGCTCGTGATGCTGCAGGCCAGTGCTGATGAGGGCTGAGGTGCCAGGGCCCAGCAGCCTGCAGCTGCAGTTGCCGCGGCTGCTGCTGGATCCCTGCCAGCGCGATCTGCCCTGCGGCGATGCCGACGGTTTGGTGCCGGTGCAGCTGGAATTGGAGGCCGGACGGGTGGCCGCGATCCGGTCCCTGGCATCGCCAATGGGCTTGCCCCTGGCGCTGACGCCTCTGGTGGAGGCCCATGCCCATCTCGATAAGGCCTTCAGTTGGGAGCAGCACCCCAATCGCAGCGGCCAAATGGCTGACGCGTTGAGCGTGAATCTGCGGGAGGGCGAGCAGCGCACCCTCGAGCAGGTGCGCCAGCGCGCCGGCCGCGCCCTGGATCAGGCCTGGCGCTATGGCCTGCGCGCCATCCGCAGCCACATCGACAGTGGCGGGCCGGGAGCCGCGCCGAGCTGGGAGGCCTTGCTGGACCTCCAGCAGCAGTGGCGTGGGCGCGTGGAGATGCAGCTGGTGGCCCTGGTGCCGATCAGCCACTGGAGCACCGAGGCCGGCCGGGCCCTGGCGAAGCGGGTGGCGCAGGCTGGAGGCTTACTGGGCGGTGTGCTCGGGCCGCCCTATCCGCGCGCGCGCCGCGATCGCCAGGCCTTGCAGGGGATGTTGCAGCTAGCCGAGCAGCTCGGCTGCGGCATCGATCTGCACGTGGATGAGAGCGGTGAGGCCCCTGGCCAGGGAGTGGCGCTGTTGCTGGAGCAGCTGGAGCGCCGGCGGCCGCAGCTGCCGATCACCTGCAGCCATGCCAGCAGCATGGGGCTGTTGCCGCTCGCCGCGCAGCAGCGGTTCGCGGAGCGGCTGGCGCGCCTGCAGGTGGAGGTGGTGGCCTTGCCCACCACCAACCTCTGGCTGTTGGGGCGGCGCGGGGATGACGATCTGGCCCAGCGGCCCCTGGCGCCGGTGCGCCAGTTGCAGCGTGCCGGGGTGGTGGTGGCTGTGGGCGGTGACAACGTGCAGGACCCCTGGGATCCCGGCAGCGACTTCGATCCGCTGGAGCTGCTGCGCCTGGCCAGCCGCGTTTGCCACTGCTCTCCCTGGCAGCGCCAGGGGCTGACTCCCTTCACCACGGCGCCAGCGCGCCTGCTCGGCCTGGACTGGGATGGGATCCTGCGCCAGGGATCGCCGGCCGATCTGGTGATCACGAGCGCCACCAGCTGGAGCGAGCTGCTGGCCCGCCCGCCCCAGCGGCGGGTGCTGCGCGGCGGTCAGTGGTTGCCGGCAGCGCCCACGCAGCAGCCCTCGCCGGCCCTTGCCAGGCTGGAGGACTCATCCCCCTGCTGATTGCTTGATGGCTTCGCTGCTGCCCAGTGCCCTGCCGCAGCCCTTGCCGCAACCGGCATCGGCGCAGCAGCTGGAGCAGCTGGCCGAGGATCTGCGCGCCGCGGGCTTGAGGCCCCTGCGCAGCAGCGGAGAGCTGGAGCAGCTTTCCGCCGATGCTTTTGTGTATTCCCCGGTGCTGCAGCCGCTGCTGCAGGGCTTGCGGGCGCAGCTTGGCGTGCGGGCCGAGAACGCCGAACAGGTGCTGGCGGTGGCAGCGGCCTGCGCTCGCCATGGGGTGAGCCTCACCCTGCGCGGTGCCGGCACGGGCAATTACGGCCAGGCCACGCCCCTGGCTGGCGGCTTGGTGCTTGAGCTCAGCGCCATGAACCGCCTGCTGGAGGTTGATCCATGCAGCGGTGTGTTCACGGCGGAGCCGGGCATTTTGCTGGCGGATCTGGAGGCACAACTGCAGGAACGGGGCCGGGAGCTGCGGCTGGTGCCTAGCACCGTGCGCAGCGCCAGCCTGGCGGGATATCTGGCCGGTGGCTCCAGCGGAATCGGGTCGCTGCGCTGGGGATTCCTGCGGGATCCAGGCCATCTGCTCGGGCTTGAGATCGTCACGCTCGAACCCACACCGCGTCGGCTCCAGCTCGGGGCTGCGGAAGCCGAGGCGATCAACCACGCCTATGGCTGCAACGGCATCATCACCAGCGTCACCATGGCCAGCGCGGCTGCGGTGCCCTGGCAGCAGTGGGTGGTGGAGTTTGCCTCCTGGGAGCAGGCCCTGGCGGCGGCCCAGCAGCTCCCCAAAACAGCCTTGCTGCTCAACGCCCTCTGTGCCCTGGAGGGGCCTGTGGCCGAATGGATGCCGTGGCCCAAGGGTTGCCCACCGGCCACGGCATCGGGGCACCGCCTGTTGCTTCTGGCGGCCCCGGATGCACGGCCGGCACTGGATGCGCTGCTGCCGGGCCTGGGGGGGCAATTGGTGTGGGAGGCGCCCCAGGGGCAGAGCCGGGGCATTCCGCTGCGGGAGCTGTGCTGGAACCACACCACCCTGCACGCCCGCACCCACGACCCCGGCTTCACCTACCTGCAACTGCTGCTGCCCCAGCCGGAGCAGGCGGCACTCGATGCCCTCCGCCAGCGCTGGGGTGATGCGGTGCTCTGGCACCTGGAGGCGGTGCGGGCCCAGGGGCAGCAGCGGCTCGCCTGCCTACCGCTGGTGCGCTGGCGCGGCCGTGAGGCCTTGGAGGAGCTGATCCGCCATGCCTGCGATCTGGGCTGCCTGTTGTTCAACCCCCACGCCATCACCGTGGAAGACGGCGGCCTGGGCGGGGTGGACGCCGATCAGGTGGCGGCCAAAGCCAACTACGACCCCGCCGGGTTGCTCAATCCCGGCAAGCTGCGCGGCTGGCTAAAGCGCTCAGCACCCGGGGGCGTTTAACAGCCGAGGCTGGCTCGGGTGTCGGCGCCGGTGCGGGGGTTGGTGCCGCTCGCCTTGGCGCAGAGCTGCCGTTGATCGGCGCGATCGATCAGGGCATCGCTGAAGTCGGCGCCCGTCACATCGGCGCCGTTGAAGGTGGCGCCCGCAGCAATCACTCCCACCAGCAGGGCATCCCGCAGGTTGGTGTGGCTCATATCGGTGCGATCCAGCAGCACATCGCTGAGGTCAGCGCCACTGAAATCGGCCTCAGGGAAAGCCCCCTGGGTGAAGATCGCGCCGTGCAGATCGGCGCCCGCAAAGTTGGTGCCCTTGCCCACTGCGCCGGCGAAGGAGGTGTTGGCCAGCTTCTGGCCGGAGAAGTCTTGGCCGCTCTGGTTGGTGAGCGTGTAGTCCACGGTGTCCTGGAACAAGGCCCGATCCTGCAGGCCTACACCGGCGCTCGTGTCGAGAGCCATAGCGGGTAGCGCGGCCATCAGCAGCCAGAGGCTGGCCATCAGGGCCATGAAGCGGCGGATCGGCATGGCGGCGCAGGCGTCTGCGTTCAGTCTGTCGTCTGAAGCAGGGGTAGCAGCTCCGCCACTAGATAGAGCGAACCGCAGGCCACCGGTAGAGCGGGCGATTCCACCAGCCAGGCCAGGTTGGTGGCGAGATCAGGCGCGCCTTCCTCCAGCTCAAACCCTGTGGCGGCCTGGAGATCGGCGGCACTCCAGCTGCTGTGCTCCTGCGGCAGGGCCACCACCCGCACCGCGTCGCCCTGGCGCAGCAGGGTGCGCAGCAGCGACGGCGCATCCTTGTGGCGCTGGATGCCGATCAGCCAGCGGCGGGGCAGCTGGTGGTCGTGGCTGCGTTGATCCAATTCGCGGCGCAACGCCTCAGCGGCCGGTGGGTTGTGGGCGCCATCCACCAGCAGCGGCTGGCCCTGGAAGCGGCGCTGCTCCAGCCGGCCAGGCCAGCGGGCCTGGCGCAGCCCCTCGGCGATCGCGGCGGAGGTGATCGGCCAGCCGCGCTCCGCCAGGGCCTCGGCTGCGGCGCTGGCCACGGCGGCGTTGCTGCGCTGGAGATCTCCCCGCAGCCCCAGCACAGGGCCGCCCTGCTCCGCGGGTGCCAATGGCTCCACCCAACGCAGCGCGCAGCCCTGGCGGGCCGCCAGCTGTCGCAGCACCTGGGCGGCCTCCTCGGTTTGCGGGCCGCTCACGGCTGTGGCACCGGGGTGCAGCACACCGGCTTTTTCTGCAGCGATGGCCGCGATCGTGGGCCCCAGATGTTCGGTGTGATCGAGGCCGATGTTGGCGAACGCCAGCACCTGGCGATTCGGATGCACCGTTGTGGCATCGAGGCGGCCCCCCAGCCCCACTTCCAGCACAGCGAGCTCCACGCCGGCGTCAGCGAAGGCCTGCATGGCGGCGGCCGTCACCAGCTCAAAGGGGGTGAGGTTGTGGCGCAGGGCCAGTGGTTGCAGGTTTTGCAGCAGCTCTCTCAGCGCGGCTTCGCTGATTAGGCCCTCCGGCAGGCGGATGCGCTCACACCAGCTGAGCAGATGGGGCGAGGTGTAGAGCCCGCAGCGGATGCCGGCGGCAGAGGCGATGGCGTGCAGCATCGTGCTGATCGAGCCCTTGCCGTTGGTGCCGGCCACCTGGATCGCCGCAAAACGGCGTTCGGGATGGCCCAGCTCCGCCTGGGCCGCCTGCAGCCTCTCCAGGCCGAGGTCAACGCCCCGGCGACTGAAGGGAGCGATCAGGTCGCTGAAGGGGTCTGGGCCTGGCACGTGATCAGGGCGCGTTCCAGACGCTTCACCGCTTCGCGGATGTGGCGGGGTTGGATGGTGAGGGGCGGTACGAAGCGCACCACGTTGGTGCCAGCGGGCACCAGCAGGAGGCCTTCGGCCATGGCCGCCTTCACCACATCAATTGCGGCGGGGCCATCCGGCCTGAGCACCAGCCCTTGCAGCAGGCCCCAGCCGCGGCAGCCTTCCGCCAGGGTGGGGTGGCGCGCCACCAAGCCGGCGAGTTGCTCCTGCAGCAGCTGGCCCATCGCCTCGGCATGGGCGGGCAGATTGCGCTTCACCAGCTGTTCAGCCACGGTGAGGCCGGCTCGGCAGGCCATGGGGTTGCCGCCGAAGGTGCTGGCGTGCTCGCCCGGCCTGAGGTGATCGGCAGCGGCCTTCACGCACAACGCACCGATGGGGAAGCCGCCGCCCAGCCCCTTGGCCAGGGTGAAGGCATCGGGTTCCACTCCGAGCTTCTGGTAACCCCAGAGGCGCCCGGTGCGGCCAACGCCCACTTGCACTTCATCGAAGATCAGCAGGATGTTGTGCTGATCGCAGAGCTCGCGCACCCGGCGGAAGAAGCTCTGGTTGCCGGGGTTCACTCCGCCTTCACCCTGCAGCGGCTCAAGCATCACAGCGGCCACGCGCGGACCATCCTTCTCGCACTCGGCCAGCAGCGCCTCGAAGGCCGCCGTGTCGTTGTAGGGGAAATAGCGAAACCCCTGCACCATCGGCTCAAAGCCCTGGTGGTACTTGGGCTGGCCGGTGGCGGTGACCGCCGCCAGGGTGCGGCCGTGGAAGCTGGCCTGGGCGGTGAGGATCAGCGGCCCTGGGCCGTCGGTGCCGATGCCGCGCACCTGGTGGCCGTGCTTGCGGGCCAGCTTGATCGCGCCTTCGTTGGCTTCGGCGCCGGAGTTGCAGAAGAACACCGCATCGGCGCAGCTGTTGGCCGTGATCCAGGCCGCCAGCTGTTCCTGCTCAGGGATCCGATACAGGTTGGACACGTGCTGCAGCTTGCGGAGCTGCCGGCCAAGGGCCCGGCGCATCACCGGGTTGCTGTGGCCGAGGGTGCACACGGCAATGCCGGCTACCCCGTCGAGGTAGCGCTTGCCCTGGCTATCCCATACCCACACGCCCCGGCCGCGCACCAGTTCGAGTGGAAAACGCCCGTAGGTCTGCATCACCGCCGAGCTGGCGGGGGTGATGCGAGGGGGCGGAGTCATAGGAGCGGTGGGACTTGAACCCACATGCCCGAAGGCGCTCGATTTTGAGTCGAGTCCGTCTACCAATTCCGGCACGCTCCCGCGTGGCTGACTGTAGGGGTCAGCCTTCAGCCGACGCGGCGAATCGAGGCGCCAACGCGGTTGAGCTTGCCCTCGAAATCGGCGTAGCCGCGATCGAGGTATTCCAGGCCCTGCACCGTGGTGATGCCTTCGGCCGCGAGGCCGGCCAGCACCATCGCGGCCGAGGCCCGCAGGTCGCTGCCCTGTACCGGGGCGCCGCTGAGGCGGGCGACGCCTTCAATGAAGGCGGTGCTGCCCTGCACGCGAATCGCGGCGCCCATGCGCTGTAGTTCGGCCACGTGCTGCAGCCGGTTTTCAAAGATGTTCTCCGTGATCACACTCGTTCCCTGAGCCGTGGCCAGCAAGCTCATGAACGGTGCCTGCAGATCGGTGGGGAAGCCGGGGAAGGGTTGGGTGCGCAGATCCACCGCCCGGATGTCCTCAGCACTGATGGTGACGAGGGTGCCATCGATCTTGAGCTTGCAGCCGGCTTCCTCGAGCTTGGTGAGCACCGCACCGAGGTGATCGGTGATCACAGGCCCCACGGTGAGTGTGGAGCGGGTGATGGCGGCGGCCAGCAGGAAGGTGCCGGCTTCGATCCGATCGGGGATCACGGCGTAGTCGGCGCCGTGGAGGCGCTCCACGCCCACGATCGTGATGGTGGGTGTGCCGGCGCCGCGCACCTTGGCGCCCATGGCCAGTAGCAACCCGGCCAGATCGACCACCTCGGGCTCGAGGGCGGCGTTTTCGATCACCGTTTCACCCTCGGCGAGGGCGGCCGCCATCATCAGCGTTTCGGTCGCGCCCACGCTGGGGCAATCGAGGTGAATGCGGCCCCCCTTGAGGCGATGGCCGCGGCCCGGCACCACCGCCGACACCACGCCGTGCTCGATCGTCACTTGAGCGCCAAGCGCTTTCAGGCCCTTCACGTGCTCCACCACTGGGCGAGTGCCGATCTGGCAGCCGCCGGGAAGGGGAACGCGGGCAATGCCCAGACGTGCCAGCAGCGGGCCGATGCAGAAGAAGCTGGCCCGCAGGCTGTTCACCAGCTCGTAGGGCGGAGCGGATTGGTTGAGACCAGATCCCTGCATCTCCAGGCTTTCGCCGTTGCGGCGCACCTTCACCCCGAGGGAGCTGAGGATTTCCCCCATGCCTTGGATATCGGTGAGGGGCGGCACGTTGCGTAGCCGCAACTGGTCTTCGGTGAGCAGGCTGGCGGCCATCAGCACCAGCGCTGAATTTTTGGCGCCGCTCACCCGCAATTCCCCCGAGAGGCGGCGATTACCCGCGATCTCAAGTTGGGGTTTGAGAATCTGTTGAGACGGGACAGCGGTCATAGTCATGGCTACAGGCGTCCCGCCTCAGGGGCCTCATCCTGACAATCGGCCCTGAGACCGGCAAGACGTCCGGCGCCGGAACTGGCTTGGCCCCATGGGCACCACCCCTGATGGGGTAAATTTCCGGGGTCGCCGACGCGGCACGCCAGCCCCTGCGGATGTGGCGGAATTGGTAGACGCGCTAGTTTCAGGTACTAGTGGCAGCAATGTCGTGGGAGTTCAAGTCTCCCCATCCGCACTGAAAAGCTCCCCTCGCTGAGGGGAGCTTTTTTATTGCTTCAGGTAGCTGGCTTGCTGACCGGCGACGGTTGCTGTTCTCGGCTTGACTTGCCAGGGTTGAAACGCAGCGCGGCCATCACTGCTGCTGCTTTCATCGTTTGTGCTGCACGGCTCGTCGATGCTCGTTCTCAAGATCACCAATGCCTCCGAAGTCGTGGCGGCCAAGATCGGACGCTTCCTCGAGGCGCTCACTCCCGATGCCCTCGATGAGAAAACGATTGAGGATGTGTTGATCAAGGAGTTGATCAAAAACCTCAGCGCCGAGGGGCTCAAGGGTGAAGTGGCTGCCGTGCGCGGCCTGGAGCTGCGTGAGCATGGGCTTGATGTGGAGGAAGGCCTGCACGTTCGCCGGCGTGAAGCCTTCTGATGGAGCTGATCACCAGCCGGCGTAACCCGCTGGTGGGGCGCCTTCGGGCCTTGCATCAACCCAAGGGCAGGCGAGAGCAGGGTTTGCTGCTCTTGGAGGGCACCCATCAACTGCAGGAGTTGCTGCGCTTGGGTCTCCAGCCCGAGCAGGTGCTGGCAACCCCAGCCTGGATCGAGCGCAACGGCGGCTTGCTGGCTCAGGCGGCTTTGCCGCTGCAGCCCGTGGGGGATGAGGTGATGGCTGCGGTGGCCACCACCGATCACCCGGATGGTGTGGTGGCCACCTTGGCCCGTGAGGCTCTGCCCGTCGCCCGGGGCGAAGGCGCTTTCGTGCTGGTGCTCGATCAGCTCCAGGATCCCGGCAACCTGGGCACGTTGCTGCGCACGGCGCTGGCGGCCGGTGTGGATGAGGTGTGGCTCGGGGGCGGCGCCGATCCCCTCCAACCCAAGGTGCTCAGGGCCTCTGCCGGTGCGGCTTTGGCGTTGCCGCTGCTGCGGCTAGCCGAGGGCGATGCGCTGCTGCCCCTGCTGCAGCGGGCTGTTGCGGCGGGTCAGCAGTTGGTGGCCACCGTGGTGCAGCCCGGCGCCCAGCCCTACTGGCAGCTTGATTGGACCCGCCCCACCATTTTGATGATGGGTAATGAAGGTGCGGGTCTGCATCCGCAGTTGGCGGCTCTGGCCACCCATCGGATCACCATTCCTCACAGCGCCGCTGTGGAATCCCTGAACGTGGCGGTGGCGGCGGCTCCCCTGCTGCTCGAGCGCTGGCGCCAGGAGCGCAACGCTGCTGCGGGGGCCTGACAGGAGAGAATGCCCGCCAACTGCGCAGGTAACCGGTGAGCGACGGCAGCTTCGATTTTGATGTGATCGTCATCGGCGCCGGTTATGGCGGCTTCGATGCGGCGAAGCATGCTGCTGAGCACGGCCTGCGCACGGCGATCATCGAAAGCCGTGACATGGGCGGCACCTGCGTGAACCGCGGCTGCGTGCCCTCCAAGGCCCTGCTGGCTGCCAGCGGCCGGGTGCGGGAACTGGCCGACGCTGAACACCTCAAAGGCTTCGGCATCCACGCGGCGCCGGTGCGCTTTGAGCGCCAGAAGATCGCCGACCACGCCAATCAGCTGGTGGCCACGATCCGCGGCAACCTCACCAAAACGCTCGAGCGCGCCGGCGTCACGATCATCCGCGGCACCGGCCGCCTGGAGGGGCCCCAGAAAGTGGGCGTGCGTGAAATCAACGGCGTGGATCGATTGCTGTCCGGCCGCGACGTGATCATCGCCACAGGCTCTGATCCTTTCGTGCCGCCCGGCATCGAAACCGACGGCCGCACCGTGTTCACCAGCGATGAAGCGGTGAGCCTCGAATGGCTGCCCCGCTGGCTGGCGATCATCGGCAGCGGCTACATCGGCCTGGAATTTGCCGATGTGTACACCGCCCTCGGCTGTGAGGTAACGATGATCGAGGCCCTGGATCGGGTGATGCCCACCTTCGATCCCGACATCGCCAAGATCGCCGCCCGCAACCTGATCGACGGCCGCGACATCGACGCCCGCTCTGGCGTGCTGGCCAAATCGATCAAGCCCGGTGCGCCCGTTCAGATCGAGCTGGTGGACATGCAAACCAAAGAGCCCGTGGAAACCCTTGAGGTGGATGCGGTGCTGGTGGCCACCGGCCGCGTGCCCAGCAGCAAGGGGCTGAACCTCGAGGCCTGCGGCATCGAAACCAACCGCGGCTTCATCCCCGTGGACGATCAGCTACGGGTGCTGGTGAACGGTGCTCCCGTGCCCCACCTCTGGGCCGTGGGCGATGTGACCGGAAAGATGATGCTGGCCCACACCGCAGCGGCCCAGGGCACCGTGGCGGTGGACAACATCCTGGGCCACCCCCGCGCGATCGATTACCGCTCCATTCCGGCTGCCACCTTCACCCACCCGGAGATCAGCTCGGTGGGGCTGAGCGAAGCCGACGCCAAGGAGCTAGCCGCCAAGGATGGCTTTGAGCTGGGCAGTGTGCGCAGCTATTTCAAGGCCAACTCCAAGGCCCTGGCTGAACTGGAGAGCGATGGCCTGATGAAGCTGCTGTTCAACAAGAGCACTGGTGAGGTGCTCGGTGCTCATATTTATGGTCTGCACGCTGCTGATCTGATCCAGGAGATCGCCAACGCTGTGGCTCGCCGCCAGAGCGTGAAGCAGTTGGCCAATGAGGTGCACACCCACCCCACCCTGAGCGAAGTGGTGGAAGTGGCTTACAAGCAGGCCGCCATGGCCGTGGGAGCCTGAGCCGATGGAGATTCGTCGCCGGCCGCCCAACCCCAAGGTGAAGGTGGCCCACCTGGAGTACGCCATTCCCCACGAGGAAAGCGAACCCCGCAACATCCTCGAGAAGATCGTTTGGGAAAAGGATCGTGAGGTGGCCATTGCCCGCGATCGCGTCACCCTGGAGCAGCTGAAGAAACAGGTGGCTGAACTGCCGGCTACCCGCGATTTCCTGGCGGCGTTGAAAGCGGCCTGCCGCAAGCCTGCGGTGATCGCTGAAGTGAAGAAGGCGAGCCCCAGCAAGGGCGTGATCCGTGAGGATTTCGATCCGGTGGCGATCGCCCAGGGCTATGCCGCTGGCGGTGCGAGCTGCCTTTCGGTGCTCACCGATAAGCAGTTCTTCCAGGGCGGCTTTGAGGTGCTGGTGCAGGTGCGGCAGGTGGTGGATCTGCCGCTGCTCTGCAAAGACTTCATCCTCAGCCCCTATCAGCTGTATCAAGCCCGCGCTGCCGGCGCCGATGCGGCGCTGCTGATTGCCGCGATCCTCACGGATGCGGATATGGCCTATCTGCTCAAGGTGGCGCGTGCCCTGGGCCTCACCGTGCTGGTGGAGGTGCACGATGCCACTGAACTCGAGCGGGTGCTGGCGCTCGAAGGTGTGCAGCTGATCGGAATCAACAACCGTGATCTGGCCACCTTCCACACCGATCTGGCCACCACCGAGGCGCTCACCGAGCGCTATGGCGATCAGATCCGCGGGAAGGGCTGTCTGCTGGTGAGCGAATCAGGGCTGTTCACACGCGATGACCTCGATCGCGTGCAGAGCGCTGGTGCCGATGCGGTGTTGGTGGGTGAATCACTGATGCGTCAGGCGGATGTGACAACGGCTTTAGAGCAGCTTCTCGCTGGATAGGTGGAGATACGCATCTGTGCGTTGTCTCTTTTAAGGGTTGCAGGTTAGTTCGCTTTTTAGCTTGACCCCATTGGCGGCTTTGCTGCCTCGATTTGGTGGTTGATCATGCCTGTGCTCTTCACTGACACCGTTGTTGGTACCGGTGCGGAAGCTGTAGCTCGCGCAACGCTTGTTGTCGATTACGTCGGTACTTACACCGATGCCACAACGGCCGAGGTGGTGACCTTTGATCGGTCGGATCCGCGGCCTGCGCCCTTCTCCTTCCAGCTTGGTCTTGGTCAGGTGATTGCTGGTTGGGATCAGGGTCTCCTGGGTATGAAGGTTGGCGGCGAGCGTCAGTTGGTGATCAGTTCAGATCTCGCCTACGGCGCTACGGGGCAAGGAAGTATCCCCCCGAATACCGACCTTAATTTCACCGTTCGTCTGCATGCGGTAGAAACGTTCCCTGCTGCTGCCTATTTCGGGCGGACGACGACTCAGGCTAGGTCGGTCTTTAGTTGGCTTTACGGTTCGCGTGTTCCTTCGCAGGGTGTTGAGCCTTTCGCGGATTTGATCGCCCCGGATCCTGCGGTTACGAACTACTGGATTCAGTCATTTGGTGGCAATGATCTGGTTCGAGGTGGTGTGTATAGCGATGTGATTTTTGCGGGGGAGGATAACGATTCGATCTATGGAGACGGCGGGAATGACGCGCTGATCGGGGGAGGCGGCGACGACTTCATCGATGGTGGTGAAGGCGCTGATGTGGCCGTCTATCACGGCCTCTTTGCTGATTACCAATTTGCTGTGGTGCCGGTTGAGGTTGGGCAACCTGTGCAGTTCACGGTTGCAGATCTTGTCGCCGGGCGTGACGGCCTGGATCAGCTGAATGCGGTTGAGCGACTCGTTTTTTCTGATCGCTATGTGACCGCAGCAATCGTGGATGGGGCCGTTCAGATCCAGGATTATGTGATCCCTACCCCTCAGCCCGCGCCTCAACCCGCACCCCAGTCCGTGCCGTCGCCATCGGCCACGCCGGTTGCCGCTTCGCCCGCACCAGCTGCGCAGACAAGCCAGGTCCCTGCTCCGGATCCGGTCGATGCGCGAGTTGCGTCCACGTCATCGGAAACGGGTGGTGACTATGTCATCGCTCCGCTTGAAAAGGCGCAGCCTGGTGCTGGCATGATTGAGTGCACTCAGGGGGGCGATCGTATTCTCTTTGCTGATGATGGGGCCGGCTTTGGTATGCGCGAGCGCGATAAGCTGGTGGCCTTTGATCCATCGGAGGATAGGATTATTCTTGAGCGCGCAGATTTCCGCGGCCACAAGGCGCTTTCTTTGGTTGTCGTTGAAGGCAGGAAAGAGCAGAAATTTGCCGCGTTTACTGGTGCTGCCTTGGTTTATCGATCCGATAATGGTGATCTCAGCTGGAATCAAAATGCAGAACGGCGTGGATGGGGGCGTCAGGGAGGCTGTTTTGCTCGCTTGGATCAAGGGCTTAATCTCGATCTGTCGAACTTCTCGTTGGGCTGAGTCGGGGTGTTGCTGCTGGCTCGGCGGGGATTGATATCGGTCGCCTGGTTGGCCCGATGTGTTCGTGATGGTTGGTTCAGAACAATTGCAACTGCTCGCTAGGGCTGCTTTTGCTGCATTGCCCTGCTGGTGGAGTTGAGGGCTATGGAAATGATCCCAAAGGTTGAGATGGGAGCTGAATCGGAAGGCCTGCACAAAAAAGCCCTCGCCGGAGGCGAGGGCTTGAGCTGAATCCGAAAGGACCAGGGTTAGCCAGTTGGCTCAAACCTTGCGGGAGTAGTACTCCACCACCAGCAGTTCGTTGATTTCGAGGGCGACCCACTCGCGCTCGCACTTGCTGATCACCTTGGCGGTGAGCTTGTTCTTGTCGAGCTCGAGGTGAGGGGGGATGTTGGCCAGACCCGGGAATTCCAGGTTGCCTTCAGCCAGCTTCTTGCTCTGCTTGCGCTCGCGGATGGCGACCACATCACCGGCTTTGCACTGGTAGCTGGGGATGTCCACGACGCGGCCGTTCACGGTCACGTGGCCATGGTTCACCAGCTGACGGGCACCGGGAACGGTGGGGCCGAAGCCGAGGCGGAAGCACACATTGTCGAGACGGTTCTCGAGCAGCTTCAGCAGGTTGGTTCCGGTGGAACCCTCCTGGGCGCGCGCTTTCTTCACGTAGCGCACGAGCTGACGCTCGGAGATGCCGTAGTTGAAGCGAAGCTTCTGCTTCTCTTCGAGGCGGATGGCGTATTCGGAGCGCTTGCGACGGGCTTGGCCGTGCTGACCGGGGGGATAAGACCGCTTAGCGGACTTACGGGTGAGACCGGGAAGGTCTCCCAAGCGCCGCGTAATCCTCAGACGAGGGCCGCGGTAGCGAGACATAGAAAACCGTGATGGTTGGGCAGTCGGGCGGGGCGGCGAGCCGGAAGCTGGAGAGCGGTCTTGCGAGAATCCCGCAAGCATCAAGCTCATCCAGCGGGCTGATGCCACGCCAGTTGTCGATTCTATCGCTCGGCCCTGGTTCCACCCTCGCGCTGCCCATGAACCAGCTGCTGCAACGGTTGCTCCTGGCCTTGATCGGCGTGTACCGCCAGTTCATCTCGCCGCTGCTGGGCCCGCCCCGCTGCCGCTTCATCCCCAGTTGCAGCGCCTATGGCCTGGAGGCGATCGAGCGTCACGGCCCCTGGCGCGGCAGCTGGCTCACGCTGCGCAGGCTGCTGCGCTGCCATCCCTTCACCCCCTGCGGCTGCGACCCGGTGCCCGATTGATGGCTGAGCTGGTGCTGATCACCCGTGAGGGCTGCTGCCTCTGCGAAGGCCTCGAGGAGAAGCTGGCGGCGCTGGCGCTGGCCTACACGCGCCTCGATGTGGATGCCGATCCTGCCTTGAAGGCGCGCTTTGACTTCGAAGTGCCTGTGCTGCTGCTGCGTGAGGAGGCGGCGGAGCGGGTGCTGCCGCGCGTGTCGCCGCGCTTGCCAGCTCATCAGCTGGGCAGTTGGCTGCAGGAGCAGGGGCTGTCCTGACGCCGGCGGTTGCCGCAGTCTTGCCTGAGGCTCACAAGACTGGTTGCAGCGGCAACGTTGGATGCCTGGATTGCGCCTAAAACAAGCGCATCAGCGCTGCCGCCATGTCCGATCGGCTTCACCCTCTGCTGCGTCAGGTTGGCCTGGCGGTGCCGCCGGGGTTGGCCAACGGTGAGGTGACCAGCGTCAGCTGCGATTCGCGGCGCGTGGGGCCCGGCACCGTGTTTGTGGGATTGCCGGGCGCCCAGGTGGATGGCGGGGTGTTCTGGCCCCAGGCGCTCCAAGCTGGTGCGGTGCTGGCGGTGATCGGCCGTGCTGCCGCTGAGGCCTGCCCTCCCGCCGATCACGACCCGGTGCTGGTGGTCACCGAACCCGTGGCCCGCTGGGCCGGACTGCTGGCGGCGGAGTTCTGGCAGCAGCCCAGCCAGCGCCTGCACCTGATCGGGGTGACCGGCACCAACGGCAAAACCACCACCACCCATCTGATCGAGCATCTCGCCGCCCATTGCGGAATGCCTTCAGCCCTGTTTGGCACGTTGGTGAACCGCTGGCCGGGGCACAGCGTGACTGCGCAACACACCACGGCGTTCGCCGATGTGCTGCAGGGGCAGCTGGCTCAGGCCGTTGAGGCTGGTTCCCAGGTGGGAGCGATGGAGGTGAGCTCCCATGCCCTGGATCAACAGCGCGTGAGCGGCTGCCGCTTCGCGGGGGCGGTGTTCACCAACCTCACCCAGGACCACCTCGACTACCACCCGTCGATGGAGGCCTACTTCGAGGCCAAGGCCAGCCTGTTCAGCCCAGGCTTCCTCGAGCTGATGCCGGGCCAGGCCACGGCGGTGGTGAATGTGGATGATCCCTGGGGCGAAAAGCTGGCCCAGCGGCTGGGCGGCCATGCCTGGCGCAGCTCCCTGCAGGAGGGCAGTAATGCGGAGCTGCGGATGGAGCAGCTGCAGTTCAGCTCCGAAGGGGTGAGTGGGGTGCTGGTGAGCCCGATGGGGAGTGGGGCTTTCCAGTCGCCGTTGCTGGGGCGCTTCAACTTGATGAATCAGCTGCAGGCGGTGGGTGCGCTGCTCCAGCAGGGCCTGCCCCTGGCCAACCTGCTGCAGGGCCTCACCAGCTTCCGAGGGGTGCCAGGGCGGATGGAGCGGGTAGGCGTTGGCCGGGCGGAGTGCTGTGAAGGCTCCTTGCCAGCCGTGCTCGTGGATTACGCCCACACACCCGATGGCCTCGAAAGTGCCCTGAAGGCGTGCCGGCCGTTTGCGCGTGGGCAGTTGATCTGCGTGTTCGGCTGCGGCGGGGATCGCGATCGCACCAAGCGGCCGCTGATGGGTTCGATTGCCGCGCGCCTAGCGGATCAGGTGGTTGTCACCTCCGATAACCCCCGCACCGAAGACCCGCAGCAGATCCTCAACGATGTGGTGGCTGGCATTCCCGAGGGTGTGGCGGTGCAGGTGGAGGCGGATCGTGGCCGCGCCATTGCGGCTGTGGTGGCGGCTGCTCAGCCGGATGATCTGGTGCTGATCGCCGGCAAGGGCCATGAGGACTATCAGATCCTCGGAACCACCAAGATCCACTTCGACGACCGCGAAGAAGCCGAGAAAGCGCTGCGGGAGCGGCCCTGTTAAGCGAGCGCGCGCAGGGCTTCCAGCAGCTGGTCGATCTCCGCTTCGGTGGTGGTGATGTGAGTGCAGGCCCGGAGGCAATCGGGATCATCCAGGCGCCGGATCCAGAGGCCCTGCTCACCGAGGCGCTCCACCACGGCACCGCTGGAGCGCCCCGCCAGCGTGAAGCTCACGAGCCCTGCCGGCGGGGGCTCCGGCAGCAGGGTGCTCACCCCCGCAATGGGTTGCAGCCCCTGCCAGAGCCGGCGGCTGCCCGCCTGAATCCGCTCCAGCCGTTGAGCAGCGGTGCCCTCCGCCGCTAGCAGCTCCAGCGAGGTGGCCAGGCCGCTGCACAGGGGCACGCAAGAGGTGGCCACCTCAAAGCGACGGGCATCGCTGTGGAAACTGCTGGTGGCGGAGGCCTCATGGCGCAGGCTGCGCCAACCGATCAGGGTGGGTTGCGCCTGCTCGAGCAGCCGCTCTGAGAGAGCCACACCGCCGAGACCCTCTGGCCCGCAGCACCACTTGTGGCCGGTGAAGGCATAGATATCGGCGGCGGCAGCGGCCTCCTCCACGGGGATCGACCCCATCGATTGGGCTGCATCCACCAGCAACCAGGGCTGGTTGGGATGGTGCTGGAGCCGCTCGGCCACGGCGGTGATCGGCATCACGCTGCCGCTGTTCCAGAGCAGATGGGAGAGGGCGACGAGCCGTGTTTGCGGTGTGAGCGCCTGCTCTAGCGAGGTGAGCACCGCCGCGCCGAGACTGCCCTGATCGTGGGTTTTGCAAAGCTCCAGAACTGGGAGCCAACGGATTTCCAGCCCTTCGCGCCGCGCCAGTTCCTGGCAAGCCGCCACCACGCCGGGGTGTTCGCAGTCGCTGATCAGCAGCTGATCACCCGTGGTCCAGGGCAGGCCCCAGAGCGGCAGTACGCAGCCGCTGGTCACGTTTTCCGTGAGGGCCAAGCGATGGGTCCCCACGCCACAGAGCGCTGCCAAGGCTTGGCGCACCCGCGCGGTTTCCTGTTCGATGAAGGGCCACACCGCGCCGGTGAAGGGCCCCAGCTCCTGGATGCGCTGCCAGCTGGCGGTGATCGCCTGCAGCGAAGGCGTGGGCAGAGGCCCCTGCCCGCCGTAGTTGAAGTAGGTCTTGTTGGCTAGGGCAGGACACAAGCTCCTGAGGCCACTGAGATTTGCGTGGGTCAAGGTGTGGGTCTAGCCTGTGGGTCTAGCCATAGTAGGGCGGGTCAGGGAAGGTGGTCTACCGCAAGCTTCCGAGTTACATCTACAAGCGTCGTCAGGGGTTCGGACTTCAACGAGCAGTTCCCTCAGACCTGCGCGACGTGCTCGGTAAGGCGAAGTTCAAGGAGTCGGGTGGGGAGACGCTCAATGAGGCAAGAGCAAGGGTTCCTGGGTTCGTAGCCCGCACTGACGAGCTGATCCGGACAGCAAGGGGGCACAGCCGCTTGTCTACCGATGAGCTGCTGGAGGCTTTGCCTGAGCTGACCGCTGACTGGGGCGATCCACAGGACGTGGTGGTGGCGCTTCAGATGCTTGGACTCAAGGGTGTGGATGCGCTTTCGGCAGAGCAGGTAAGACGAGGTACTGAAGTTGTTCTTGGACAAGCGCAACCAAAGCGCCTTTACACAGCAGAAGACCTTCTAGACGCTCGTCGTCGTGACAAGCAGCCAGCAGCACGAACGTATGAAGGGTGGAAAAAGGCGTTATCCGCATTCATGGAGTACACAAAGAAGGCGTCACCCTTGAGTTGTACCGAGCAAGATGCCGTTGATTACAAAGACCACTTGCTGGAACAAGTCAGTCGCAACACTGCCAAAGTTCAGTTGGCCTACTTGTCTGGATTGTGGACAACCCTGCTAGAAAAGAATAAGAAGGAAAGTCCGACACACATTTTCAAGGGCTTAGCTTCCTCCATAGAAGAGAACACAAGGGAGAAGGCGCTTAGGGCGGCTCAGCGCAAGCAGAATATGGCCTTTCAACCAAAGCCAATAGAAACTTGGTCTGGTTCTGTTTACGTTCCAGTTTTTAAGATCCTTTATTACACCGGATGCCGTCTTGCTGAAGTTGCAGCCCTGAGGGGTGAGGATATTTACGATGACTACATTTCTGTTGAGTGGCACGAAGAGAGGGGGCTTAAGACCGCTAACTCTGTCCGTGACATTCCAATTCATCCGAAGCTTGCAGTCGTTCTAGAGGATTTTCGTGGCATAAGGGGTTACTTATGGCCCCGCTTGAAGACCGTGAAGCAGGTTGATGGAGTTGAGGTGATTCGTTGGGGTCACAATCTCTCTAAGCCTTGCAAGCAAATCACTGACCTGAAACCCAAAGACTTCAGAGATCGATTCGTTACTGTGCTGCGCTCACTGGATTTCAATCAAATTAATATCGAGCGCCTAACTGGTCATAGCGCCTTGACTACTAACAGCACTTACGGCGGTATGGATTGGCCTAAGTATGTGCAAATGATTCACTCGATTCAATAGCAGTCATGAAACACCCCTATCGCCCAACTGAAGTAGCCCACACCGTTCAATACATCGTCCGCACCTGCAACGAGGAAGCTCTCCGCACCAGCTATGGATAGACCACCAAGACCATGAGCCCCAAAGCAGAGCGGATCACCAAAGAGGGAGAGAGCTGCCGGTGATCACATGAAGAAATCAAGCCACGCTCCCTGGAATGGATTGGTCTCAGGACCAACTGGATCAACAAATGCGGCTATCTGACCATTGATTCCAGCAGTATTATATTCGTAGAGATAAGCTTTACTTGGCGATCCTTTGGGTGTCAGACCAGGTTCTTTGCCGTTAGTATCCATAAGAATCTTTCCTGCATCGTTGCAATAGACATTCTCGCCCGTGACGTAAGTGTCTCCAAAGATTTGCTTGAAACGAAGTTTGGTCTTTCTGTAAGCGTTTGCAAGCTTTCTTGAAGGCGAGGAAACAGGAGTTTTGGGGTCAAGCAGTGAGCGATGAATCAGAATCCTGTCGCCATCTGCAGGGTTGAGGTTTGCTACATAAGAGCTATTGTAGTAATTAATCCAACCTTTCGCGTCCCTGCCTCGATCGAGCAACATACCTTTGGTGGTCAACTGGAATGTATCCTTGACGCCATCTGATCCAATCATCAGCGTTTCTCTTCCGGTTGATTTGTGTATCTTCTCCCCACTGGTCGTAGAAGTACTAGTTGATGGGCCAAGAATAGATCTAACAACTTCTTGGTCATCTTGCGTGAGGAAGAACGTTGCGCCAAATGATTTGAGTCCGCCGCCATTCCCTGACATAAGTGTATTGTCCCAGCTATAATTGGCATCAGAGGAATTGCCGTTAGGCGCCGTAACTCCAATAGCCTCTAGAATTGTTGTTTGTATGGCTCGGATATCGACAAGCGCGCCATACTGCATTTTGTCGTGGGAGCTGTAGAGCTGACCGAATCCATTAAGGAATGCTTTGGCGCCAACTGTCCCTGATTCTGGTGTCTGGGGCTTCGAGAAGTCTCCTTCGACAAAGCTTAGGTGGATTTCACCACGTTGGTTTTGAACTTTTTGGAAAGATACTCCGGTAATCGAATCAATGAATCCAAAAATAGAGTCAATCCACTTTGATTGCTGAGCATCAGCAGCCAGGACACGGTTGGCAACTTTCGCGCTTGTCCAACGAACTGAACTCTCGGGCTCAATCCACTTAAACCGTTCAGTGGAGTACGAATAAGTAATCACCCCATCAGCCGCTGCCTGTCTTGCGTACTCCCGCTGAGGAGCGCCATCTGAGTGCAGGAGGTAATCAGGCATGTGGGAGTGGAAATATTGTTAATTATAGAACCCAACAGATAAAGCCCTTCTGCGGCTATGCGCGCACTGCATTGCGGAGCAGTACGTTGCTGGCACCTGCCTACGGTTTCAAGTCCACAATCTAGGTCTGGTTGATTAAGAAACAGGTCTTGAAGTTGGGAGCGAATACAAGAATGATCTAGACCAGGTTAGGGCTGAATGGATCATTGAACCAAGCATTCTGGAGGATCCGTCCATTGCCAAAGGCCTCCACAATGTCCTTTTCAGGTGTCGCTGGGTTTGCCGCATCTATTGAATATCCTGCAACAAGCGTTGACTCACCATAGTCTGGGAAGAACCAGGAGCTGACGGCTCTCACATTAGAAAGGCGCACTGGCCTTGCAAATGCATTAATACTGCCACTCTCGTAGAAGTCACCTGTAACCTGGTCAAAGTATTTTCCCGCTTGGCCAATCCTATTGATTGTTGCTTGCGATAGGCGGCCATTTCTGAACCCAAAAGAGCCTTCAAAAGCAACTCTTCCCCAGCCCGGCTCTCCTTGCTGGCTAATGGTGACAACAACAAGATTTGGACTGAACTCAAACTCGTAATTGATAGGGTAGATTTCCTCTAGTCCAAAAAGCCCCGTACGCTTTGCTTGAGCAAAAGTCTGGATGTAGACCTTGTCACTTTGTATCAGGCCGTATCCATCAAGCTGGAGGCTGAGCGACGAACCTTTGCTGTTCTTTTTGGCCTTTGACATGTCTTTGTCGACGCAAGATGTCTAATATAAGCCCCGCTGCTGTGTATTGAGGTATGCAGTATGTGCATATGCCTGAGAAATTTTCGGAATCAATTTCTGAAGCCTCATACGCATCTGCAGGGACGGACTTTCCCCCGTGGCCCTGTCTGTCCTCTAGTCCTGTGTCGAAAAACTGGTGCATCACCTGCGTGACCTTGCTTGGGTGATGCAACAACTGAGACAAGAGCATGACTACTTGTACCAGCCTCTACGGACGTAGGCTGTCGGTACAGAGTCAGGCAAGAGCGTGGAGCTTGTCGCTTACTACCGGGTCAGTACCGATCGCCAGGGCCGCTCAGGGCTCGGCCTGGAGGCGCAGCAAGAGCGTGTGGCACAGCTGGCTGCAGCGCGTGGTGCTCGGGTTGTAGCGGAGTTTGTTGAGGTGGAGAGCGGACGCAAGTCGGATCGCCCTCAGCTTGCTGCTGCCCTTGTCGAAGCACGAAAGCAGAAGGCTGCCATCGCCGTTGCCAAGCTGGATCGACTTGCTCGTGATGCTGAGCTGATCCTTCGCCTGAGTAGGGAGGCAGAGACCAACGGCATGGGCGGATTCCTCTTCTGTGATCTGCCCGATATTGACGCCACCACGGCAGCAGGGCGATTGATCTTGGGTGTAATGGGATCTGTAGCTGAATTTGAGTCGAGACGGATCTCAGAACGGACGAAGGACGCCCTCGCTGCAGCAAAGGCACGAGGAGTCAAGCTTGGTGGCATCAGACCCAACACACTCAAGGAGAACGCCCGAGCAAAGGCCAAGGCTCGGCAAGAGGCTGAGAAGCTCCGTGGTGTGTTGACTCCAATGATCGAAGCGAAAATGCCGTTACGAGCAATGGCGGAAGCTCTTGCAGGTGCTGGAAAGACGACGAAGAATGGCCAACCCTTGAGCCCAACACAGATCAAGCGTCTTATCGACAGGCTCGATTCCTGAGTTGCGTAGAGCAGCTCAAAGATTTCACGCTGAGATGATGAAGTAGGTGTCATTCAAATAGCGCTCCAGGCACGCCTGCAAGCCTCTGCAACGGGTGTCAGGGCCTTTTCTCGTGGTACACGCGCCAGGAGTGTCAAGTCTTGTTTTAGGGGCTTCTGGAGGCCTCCGCGTGATGGCGCACTAACACAGAGGGAGGTGCTGAGGGCGGATTAAGAAGGGGGAGACCAGGCGACAACACACTTATACAGGTGAGCCGACCAAACTCTCCTCATGCAGGGGCAGGTTATTGACCCGACACTATTAACGAGGAACTGTGAAGCCTCATTAATACGGAGCACAGTCTGATGGCGGACCCTTAATGGACTGAGGGCGATAACGGATTAAGAAAGGGAACCCGAACGACCCGACACTATTAATGGAGGAGCAACCCAGCCTTCATCAGCGGTGACACCGGACTGATGGCGGATTAGTAGGGGGATAGAGGTGACCCGACACTAATACAGAGTAAAGACACACACACTGGGAACAGTGCTCGTTGCTGTCGTCAAGGAAAGACGTTAGGTGTGGCTACGCAGTAGCTACGCCACCAAAAACCCGTCGCGTGGAACCGATGTTAAAGAAAGGCAGAGCTGTGAATGCCCTTTATGGGAGTAGCTCGTTCTGCGGTTTGGTTGTACCCAAGCACTGAGGACTTCAGGCACCCTCAGCAGCGGCTGAAACAACTCTCGCATTTGACGGTTGGAGAACCGGCAGATGACCCACTCCGAGTTGAAACCCGTTACGACGGGCTAATCAAAACGACAGGTGCGATAAGTACCTGCAACTTGGATGGTCAAAGGAAATCTACCGGCTGTAGCCAGTTCATTTGAGACGGTCACCAACAACGGTGGCAGCAGCTCCTCGACTCATTCGTTGTCATCCAGACAAGAGTGTTGTTGATGAGCAGTGTTTCATGTGAGCTGAGCTACAGGCGGAGCCACGCTTTTGCGTGGCGAGTTTCTCTTTGCACCATCCAGTTGAAATATCTCTACAGCTAAGCCTGTAGCAACAATGATCATCACTGCACTCCAAGACTGGAGCTTGCAATCCATCTCCATGAGGCAGGGCCAAGCAGGACATGGCCTCTGTTGACTACCTATTCATACCCAACCAACACTTTTTAGTCGACTAAAATCTATGACAGTTGATCTGCTATCCATTGAGACGCTTAGCGGCGGTCTATCTGAGAAAGCACTTGACTACCTACGGCAAAGTATCCCGGAGCACCATCGCCGTGGAGTCGGTGCTTTTGTACAGGCTCAGCGTAAGCTCTTCAATGAGCATGCCTCTGATCTAGCTTCGGTACTAACTGCAATTGCAGCTGCTCCAAAAGAGTTCAATCTTGACATCTTCGAGAAGAATTTCGTTGAATGGTTGCGTGCCAACGGTGTCTCGAGTTCCCGAATTACTCAACTCAAAGGTGCCATCAGGCTCAAGTCACGAGCCTCTAACCATGATTCCTACTACACCCATCAGGAAAGAGAAGTAATTCTGAGTCTTGAGGTAGAGAAGGCATACCTTTTTGGGCGACTAACGTCGGCCGGTCAACAGGAGGCCTTCACACTTCAAAGAGCCAATGGCGTGATCACGCTTCAGCAACTGCGGCAGCTTCTCAAGAAGTATCAATACGACCCGAGGAGTAGCTGGAGTGGCAATTCTGATTGGAGGCAATCAAGCAATTGTCAGCCAGGCACTGCCTCAACATACAAACAACCTTATCCATCCCTTCCTATCTCAATGCAGGCACACGATCTCGCCCTCACTCTTCAAAGTGTCGTTGACCAACTTCTGGATATCCACCCCCAATGGGAAGGTGACCATCGCATTACGGAGCTAGTTGATGCACAGCGTCTAAGCCAGTTGACCAACCAACTTTGTGCCGGAAAGGAGCTTGGCTGGGATTTCTAGATCTCTTCAAATATGAGAAGGAGAGGTCAACTGAGGCCTCTTTCTACTCCACTCAACGTGAAGCTTCATTGCTCCGCTACGACTACTGCACAACATACACTCGCTATGTCTATGAATACCAACCTTCCAAACCTCTCAATTCCTCAAGTGATCTCCGTTGATTCGGCTGAGATCACCATGGCAACCTGCTTTGCTGAAAAGGCTGACCACATCACGGACCTGAAGAACTATTTCCAAGTCCAGAACCACTTGTTCTCCCTTCTGGATGCCGATGATGTCGAAGAAATGATCAACTGGTTTGACGGGTGACCTAAGAGCATGTTCTTAACCATTCGTACCCGGAACCAAGCCGCAATTCAATACGCATTCTCTCAAGGCTTGCTAGACGAAGAATTGCTAATCGAATCTGCTATCCGCAATCATCTCAGGCGTCAAGGCCTCGACTGCGACCGCATTGAACGTCTGATGGATGAGTTTGTCACTCCTGAAGTATGTCTTAGGCAAGCAGAAAATGGCCAATTGTTTGTTGATCTAGGTGCTTGCGCGGCTGCCTAGCCTCGATTGGTGAGTGCAAGGTGGAGGGTAAATTCCCTCCCCTTGCTTGTTCAGCATTAGTGCTGCCTGGGGAGAGTCATTCTTCCTTAGGTGCTCTATCCGCTGACTGAGGAAGATGGCTGAAGCTGGTTGGGATGTGAAGTCATTGAAAAGGGTAGTCCTTAGATACCGTGCTCACGGCGTCTCTGCTCAGCTTGGAGTCGCTTCTTCTCAGCCATTCGTTCTTTAGCCTGATTTACTGTCTCGTAACCCGGTTCGAGCATTTCAAGTACAAGTTCTAGAAGGTGGCATTGCCCCTTAAGAGTCCTAAGTTTCGCTCGGATTCCTTGAATGTCCTCAGGTGTCAGCTTCTGGGTGAATGTGAAGAGGTCGTCTTCATTTTCACTCATTAGCTGATAGCCAACAGGTCTCCCTCGCTTTGAGCCGTAGTCATGACGCTTAAATTTCTCCTCAGACCAGTCAAGCAATCGCTCGGCTGGTGTCTGATTGAGGCGTCTCAGATCTTCGGGGTCAAAAGGGCTTCTCATGATTTCCGCTAGTTACCTAAACGCAAACCGCCCAGACGTGATGCCACTTGTAGTTTAACTGTGTAGTTACGACTTTGAATCCTGTACTTTCCACTACTTCGCTGAACTCTGCTGCATCTTTGTTGCTGGATGCTGTCCAGATGAGAACCTGTCCGGTTGGCTTCAGGCATCGCCGCGCTTCGACAAGCTGATCCTTCCAATTCGGTCCCATCAACGACAAGGAAAAGATTGCTAAATCCAACGATTCATCGGGTAGTGGAACACCTTCTGCGATGTCACAGGCCACCACGCTGTCATTGATAGCAATGTGATCAAAGCTGTGGACGGTATGGCGTTCCTTGAGTGCTTCGGCAAGTTGTGCAGTCCCGCACCCAAAATCGCCGATTACCAGTCCTTGGAACTTAGAGCAATGATTGATTGCTTCTTGCAACGGATCTACGTCCCATCCCCTCCGCAGACTTTCCAAATCGGTGTGATACAGCTCCCACTCCTCAGGGTTCCGTTGAAGCCGTTGATGCAGCTTGCTACTGGCTTGACTATTCCAGCGTCCATTGCAGCTGCTCCAGTCACCAAAGCGAGCCCTGGCCTTCTTCTCTTCCTCTTCAGTGTCAAAGACCAAGGGAACACGAATCGGTCGGCTGGGTCGAACAAGAGCCCCTTTGGTGTTCAGCCGTTCTAGGCATTTCACCAGTTGCTGACCGGCTTTGGCTTCTGTGATCTCCTCACTCTCTGGAACCAGCCCATCCATTACGGCATCCATGAGCCTTTGTTTGCAGGCGATGATGCTGGCGCGGTAATCGCAGAAGCTCCACCGAGCTGCTCCCAACTCCTCATCGTCATAATTGATGTATGTAGTTGGGATGACAACCCGCACTGGCTGCTCCCCCCTCTGCCAGCAAAGTTGACGCCTCTCCATGTCGACCATTTTTTCCACCAGGGGGCTTGATGGAGCAGAGCAATGCGTCGCTACAGCGAGGCCGTCAAGGCTGATGTGAGAAGGCGGATGAGTCCGCCTATGCGGCAGAGCGTG
>CALRQW020000004.1:0-232876 GCA_943370455.1 Asaia bogorensis | reverse complement strand
TTCTCCCTGATCGGCTTCATGCTGCGTCAGTTCGAGATCGCCCGCCTGGTGGGCATCCGCCCCTACAACGCCATCGCCTTCTCCGGCCCGATTGCGGTGTTCGTCAGCGTCTTCCTGATGTACCCCCTCGGCCAGAGCAGCTGGTTCTTTGCTCCCAGCTTTGGCGTGGCAGCGATCTTCCGCTTCCTGCTCTTCCTGCAGGGCTTCCACAACTGGACGCTGAACCCCTTCCACATGATGGGTGTGGCCGGCATCCTCGGCGGTGCTCTGCTTTGCGCCATCCACGGCGCCACGGTGGAAAACACCCTGTTCGAAGACTCCGATCAGGCGAACACCTTCAAGGCGTTCGAACCCACCCAAGAAGAAGAGACCTATTCGATGGTCACCGCCAACCGCTTCTGGAGCCAGATCTTCGGGATCGCCTTCTCCAACAAGCGCTGGCTGCACTTCTTCATGCTGTTCGTGCCGGTGATGGGTCTGTGGACCAGCAGCATCGGCATCATCGGCCTGGCCCTCAACCTGCGTGCCTACGACTTCGTGTCGCAGGAGATCCGCGCCGCTGAGGACCCTGAGTTCGAGACCTTCTACACGAAGAACATTCTTCTGAACGAAGGTCTGCGTGCCTGGATGGCACCGGCTGACCAGCCGCACGAAAACTTCGTCTTCCCTGAAGAGGTTCTGCCCCGTGGTAACGCTCTCTAATCCTTCTCTCTCCGGGATCGGCGGGAAGGACCTCGACTCCACGGGCTATGCCTGGTGGTCGGGTAACGCCCGTCTGATCAACCTGTCGGGTCGCCTCTTGGGCGCCCACGTCGCCCACGCCGGTCTGATGGTGTTCTGGGCTGGCGCAATGATGCTGTTCGAGGTGAGCCACTTCACCTTCGACAAGCCCATGTACGAACAGGGCCTGATCCTGTTCCCCCACGTGGCCACCCTTGGCTATGGCGTGGGTCCTGGTGGCGAGGTCGTTGACCTCTATCCCTTCTTCGTGGTCGGTGTTCTGCACCTGATCAGCTCCGCCGTGCTTGGTATCGGCGGCCTGTATCACGCCCTGCGTGGCCCCGAAATTCTGGAGAACTATTCCGCCTTCTTCTCGCAGGATTGGCGCGATAAGAACCAGATGACCAACATCATTGGCTACCACCTCATCCTTCTGGGTGTGGGTTGTCTGCTGCTGGTGTTCAAGGCGATGTTCTTCGGTGGCGTCTACGACACCTGGGCTCCCGGTGGTGGCGACGTGCGCCTGATCACCAACCCCACCCTTGATCCCGGTGTGGTGTTCGGCTACCTGTTCCGCGCCCCCTTCGGCGGCGAGGGCTGGATCATCGGTGTGAACTCGATGGAGGACATCATCGGTGGCCACATCTGGTTGGGTCTGACCCTGATCTTCGGTGGCATCTGGCACGTGGTGACCAAGCCCTTCGGCTGGGTGCGCCGTGCCTTCATCTGGAACGGTGAGGCCTACCTGAGCTACAGCCTTGGCGCTCTGAGCTTCATGAGCTTCATCGCTTCGGCTTACATCTGGTTCAACAACACCGCTTATCCCTCGGAGTTCTACGGCCCCACCAACGCCGAAGCCTCCCAGGCCCAGAGCTTCACCTTCCTGGTGCGTGACCAACGCCTCGGCGCCAACATCGGCTCCGCCATGGGTCCCACCGGTCTGGGTAAGTACCTGATGCGCTCCCCCACCGGCGAGATCATCTTTGGTGGTGAAACCATGCGTTTCTGGGACTTCCGTGGTCCTTGGCTGGAGCCCCTGCGCGGCCCCAACGGCCTGAGCCTCGACAAGCTCCAGAACGACATTCAGCCCTGGCAAGTGCGCCGCGCGGCTGAGTACATGACCCACGCCCCCAACGCGTCTCTGAACTCCGTGGGCGGCATCATCACCGAGCCCAACTCGGTGAACTTCGTGAACATCCGCCAGTGGCTGGCCGCGACTCAGTTCGTGCTCGCCTTCTTCTTCCTGGTGGGTCACCTCTGGCACGCCGGCCGCGCCCGCGCTGCTGCTGCTGGTTTCGAAAAGGGCATCGACCGCAAGGCCGAGCCCACTCTGGCCATGCCCGACCTCGACTGATCGCAAGGTCTGTCTGGTTGTCTCTGCCCCCGCTTCGGCGGGGGCTTTTTTTGTGGAAACCTTTCACCACAAAACAGAGTCGTCGCTGATCCTGAACAGCCTGATCAGACTGGTTCCAGCCATTCAGCGAATGATGCGGCGTCTGAATCGAAGCGGTGCACTGGCAGGAGTCAGCCCGGTGCTGCTGGGCCTGGCCCTGCTGCAGCCAGCCAAGGCGATGCCCAATCCCGCCGGGCAAAGCACGATCACCATGCCAGCGGCCGGAGTGGTGTGTGATGGCACCAATCAGCTCTGCTACGACCAAGGCGGCCTCTCGTTGCAGCTCACGGGCACCTATTTCGGCCAGTACGCCCGGCAGACAGCGCAGCAGAACTTCGGCTCACGGCTGCCGCTACGCCGCTTTGAGTTGAGCAATGGAGTGTTCTGCCAAAGCGATCGTCAGAGTTGCTGGCGGATGGAGAACGGTCAGCGCGTCCCGGCGAGTCGGATCACCAGCCAGCTGTTTGGCGGCGCACCAGCTCCGTTCCCGAATCCCACTCCATATCCCGGCCCAAGGCCGTACCCCCAACCGAGTCCTGGGCCTGTGAGCCACACCGGCACCTGCCGACTCCTAAGGGGCAATCAACAGGTCTTCAACGGCAGCTGCGCTTTGCGTGAAATTCGGCAAGGCTTCCAGCCGCGCTTTGAGGTGAACCTGCGCCAAGGCCCTACCTACGTGTTTGAAGAAAGCAACCGGGGCTATGTGATCACTGATGGAACAGGTGGTCGCTGGCCGGTGAACTTCGAGGATCGCGGCAACAGCGGCATCTTCCGCTGGGCCGATTACCGCCTGGATGTCACCCAGCGCAACTACAACCCCGAATCGGGTAGCAACAGCAAGTTTCAGCGGGCAATGAACAACTTTTTGATCGATCTGTTCAACTGAGACCAGCCAGCCCAGGCACATGAGCCTGGCTGGCTAGCGGCAGGGTCAAAAGCTCAGATTGAGCAGATTGTGTCCACGGGGGCCCGTGGGCTTCTTGAACTCCAGCGGCAGATCGCCATCACGGGTCACACCGCTCCGCATCTGCGCCGAGGCAGCCTGCAGGTGGTTCTGCTCAGCCGCCACGGGCTGCTCGGCAACCGGCTGCGCCTTGGAGAGCTCAATCGGCTCCATGGAGGAGGCATTCACGCGGGAACCGCTACAAGCGAGGAGGCATACAGCCGCGAACAGCGCAAAGGATTTCATGGGTTCAGATCAAGGCCTACCCAGGCCATAGCCATGGCTCTGCGGCAATGGCAACAGTGGCGTGCGGATCTGATGCAAGCGAAGGCATCAGCCCCCTGAGCCATCCATGGCCAACCAGCGCCTGAGCAGGGGCAGGCTGAGGCCGATCACGTTGGAAAAGCAGCCCTCGATCCTCTCCACTACCAAGCCGCCGCGCCCTTCAAGGGCAAAACCACCAGCGCACTGGAGGGGTTCACCCGTAGCCACATAGGCCGCGATCTCAGCGTCGCTCAGTGGCGCGAACTGCACGCGGGTGGTAATGGTAGTGATGGTTGGGAGCATGTCCAGGTCGGGATATCCATGGATATCCGCCTGCGGAGACTGCCCCGCACTCAGCAGCGGCAACAAGCAATGCCCGGTGTGCAACTCCCCCCAGCCGCCCGCCATCCGCCGCCAGCGCGCAATCGCCTCCTCCGCATCGGCCGGCTTGCCAAACACCTCCCCTTCAAAAGCGAGCACGGAATCGCAGCCCAGCACCCCGGTGATCTCTGCGTCAGTGCAGTCGTTCCACACCGCCAGAGCCTTAGCCCGTGCCAGCAACTGCACCAGCTGCGCTGGATTGGGGTCCGTGATCGCGTCTTCATCCACACCGCTCACTTGCACGCGATGGGGAATGGCCGCCTGCTCCAGCAAACGGCGGCGGGCTGGGGAGGCCGAGGCGAGCAGCAGCACGGAAGTCACGCAGCAGTCCTGAGCAGGAGAATGACAGTCAAAGAGCCCCGCGCGTGATCGCCCCCTCCGCCGACAGCCAGACCCAGCAGGCCATCCACCGCGCCCGCCAGGCGGTGCGCTGCCTGCCATTTCGGCTGGCTTTCTACCAAGAGCTGGAGCAGGGCGCCCTCAGCAGCAGCCAACTGGCCGCCCGGTCCGACTGGCGCCGCATCACGCGCCGCCGCCTCAGCGCCAACCGCACCGAAGACCACCTGATCTGGCTGATCCAGCTCGGGGTGCTGCGCCGCGAAGTGGACGGTCAGGGCCTCACCGAACGGGTGCGCCTCACCCCCCTCGGCCGCGAGGTGCTGAGCCGTTGGGATGGAGAAATCGCCCGAGCCAGCATCCCCAGACGCCTGCTGCATTGGCTGGTTCAGCACTGGCCACGGATTTGAGAACGGTGCCGTGATTTCACGAATGCAACACGGCGGTTGAGGGATTGATCATCAAGAAACGGAGCCGATTGGCGCCGTTAGCCTGATGAAAAGCCCAAGCCTCGATCGTCAAGCAGCAGCCACGTTCCTTGCAGGGGCTCTGCTGATCGCCATTTCCTTCCTCACCAACTACGGCCATGGAGCCCTCCTCCACCTCAAAGCCCTTTCATTGGATGAGCAGATCGGAGTATCTCTCCACATTGCCGCTCTGGCGGCGCTGTTTGGCGATGCTCAATTGGCGACCCGTCTTCGAGATCGAACAAGAAACAAGGTGGCTCGAACACGCCAACGCGAGATTCGACGCCTTATCGCAGCAATCCGATTTCAGGTCGCCGACACCCCCAGAAGCCGACTCCAACTGAACGAGACCCTGGCGCTGCTGCTTGAAGAACTCAGGCCAGCCAACGCCAGCAGCCCCGAAAGCGGCTGATGAGCCCAGAGCGAAGCAGCCCAAACAATCAGTGGGTAGCGTTTCTGTGCTCCCTTCCCATCGAGCCATGGCCCCGGTGGCCACCCTGCGGCAATCCGGTGGCTCTGTGAGCGCCACCATCCCCAAGGAACTGGCACGCAGGTTCCATCTGGAACCCGGCGATCGCATCCAGGCCATCGAAACCGAAGACGGCATCCTCCTAACGCCGTTTGCCCCCACGGTTCAGCAGGCTCTCGCCTTGGCATCAGAAGCCGCCAAACAATTCCAGCCTGCCTTGCGCGAACTCGCCCAATGAGCGCAGGCCATGAGCCCTGCTGGGTCCCAGCTCTAGCCGTGCGCGCCATTCATCACGAGCAGATCCTCGAGCACGTGGGGCTGCAAGGCATTCGCAGTGCAACGGCGAGGCGGAGCTGGCTCGCCCCAGACAACGCTGGGAAGTTGAGGAACTCAGCACCATTCCCCAGTTGGCGGCAGCCTATGCAGAAGCACCCATCCGAGCCCATCCTTTTGCCGATGGCAACAAGCGCAGCGGCTTTGTTGTTGCCATTGTGTTTTTGGGTCTTAACGGCTTCCGCTTCCACGCCTCCAATGAAGAGGTGGTTTTGATGATCTATCGCCTGGCCGCCGCCGAACTGCCATTGGCTGACTTTCAGGCCTGGTTTGAAACCAACAGCACCGGCCCAACGTGAACAACCCCACCCCCATGATGGTGCTTGGCACCAGCAGCGGTGCCGGCAAGTCGTTGATGACGGCCGCCCTTTGCCGCGTGCTGCGTCGGCGCGGTGAAACGCCGCTGCCCTTCAAGGGGCAGAACATGAGCAACAACGCTTGGGTGGATCAAGCGGGCGGCGAGATGGCCTACTCCCAGGCGCTCCAGGCCTGGGCCGCGGGGCTCGAGCCGCAGTGCGCCATGAACCCCGTGCTGCTCAAGCCCCAGGGCGACAGCACCAGTGAGGTGATCCACCTGGGGCAATCAGTGGGCAGCTGCCGCGCCGAGCACTATTACCGCGACTGGTTCCGGCCCGGCTGGGCCGCAATCCGCCAGGGCCTAGGCGAGCTGCAGGCGGCGTACCCCAGTGGGCGGCTGGTGCTGGAGGGCGCAGGCAGCCCAGTGGAGGTGAACCTGCAGCCACGCGATCTCACCAATCTGCGCCTGGCGCAATACCTGCGGGCCCGCTGCATCCTGGTGGCCGATATCGAGCGCGGCGGCGTGTTCGCCCAGCTGGTGGGCACCTTGGCGCTGCTGCGGCCGGTGGAGCGTCCGCTAATCCGCGGGCTCCTGATCAACCGCTTCCGCGGCCGACGCGAGCTATTTGATGAGGGGCGCCGCTGGCTGGAGGCCAACACCGGCATTCCCGTGCTCGGCGTGATGCCCTGGCTCGATGAGCTGTTCCCCCCGGAAGACTCCCTCGATCTGTTGGAGCGCCGGGGCCGCAAGCGCGGCGCCGAGCTGGAGATCGCGGTATTGAAGCTGCCGTCGCTGAGCAACTTCTCCGATCTCGATCCGCTGGAAGCCGAACCATCGGTTCAGCTGCGCTGGGTGGCGCCGGGCGAGCCGTTGGGACAACCCGATGCCGTGGTGGTGCCTGGCAGTAAACAAACGCTGCGCGACCTAGAGGCCCTGCAGCAGAGCGCTGCGCTCTGCGGGGAACTGCAGCGGTTTGCCGCAAGCGGTGGACACGTGTTCGGCGTCTGCGGCGGGATGCAGCTGCTTGGCAGTGAACTGCATGACCCCGAGGGGCTCGAGGGAGGCAGCGGAGCCTCTTCAAGCGCAGCCGGGCTCAACCTGCTTCCGCTACGCACCGTGTTCGGCGGCGAGAAAGCCCTGCGGCAGCGCGCCAGCCAAGCCCTGTGGCCGGCCTTCAACAACCACACGTCAGAAAACGACTCTCTGCAGATCGAAGGCTTCGAGCTGCACCGCGGCAGCACCACGGCCCTCGAGCCCTGCCAATCGCTCTGCGCCGATGAAGGGCTGGGCTGGGTGCAAGAGAGCGTGGCCGGCACCTATCTCCATGGCGTCTTTGAGAGCGGTCCGTGGCGGCGGCGCTGGCTCAACCAGCTGCGGACACGCAAAGAGTTGCCGATGCTGAGCGAACAGCAACCCCACCACAGCCGTCAGCGCGATGCTTTGCTCGATCGCCTCGCCGATGCCTTCGAGCAGCACGTGAATTTGGAGCCATTGCTGAACCAGCCATGAGCAAACAGGTGTTGATCCACTGGCCCCATGGGAAGAGCACCTCGTGCGCAGCTGGGTGCGATTGGCTCGCCGCCGCGCGTGAAGCTGGCTTTTCGATCCCCACTGGCTGCCTGGGGGGGAGCTGCGGCGCCTGTGAAATCGATGTGAATGGCACCACTATTCGTGCCTGCATTGCCACCGTGCCAGCAAGCAAAAGTGGTGAGCTCAGGGTGGAACTAGCGACGGATCCTTATTGGTAAAGAGAAGAAAAATCGTTCCTGCACAACGATTGGCTCAAGCCTGAATCAATCCACCCCCCAGCACCATCTCCCCGGCATAAAACACCGCCGCCTGCCCGGGCGTGATCGAAAACTGCTCTTCCGCAAACTCCAGTCGGCAGCGATGGGGGCGATCTGCAGCCACATCGGCCTCAGTGGCTTGCAAGGGCGTGAGCCGAGCCGGCACAGCACCGCTCCGGTAGCGCACCTGCACCTCCACATCAATCGGCACCTCAGGCGGAGCGATCGACACCCAGTTCACCGCTCCCACCACGCAATCGCCGCGAGCGGCATCACGGCGCGGAGCCACCACCACTTGATTCATGGCGCCATCGATGCGCACCACATGCAGCGGCTCGCTCCAGGCCACCCCCAGCCCTTTGCGCTGACCAATGGTGAAGTGCTCGATGCCATCGTGCTGACCCACCACGCGCCCGTCGTTGAGCACGATCTCTCCAGCCCGCGGCGGTAGGTAGGCATCGAGGAATGCCTTCATCGAGCCGTGGTGATCGGCAAGGCAGAGGTCTTGGCTTTCGGGCTTCTGGGCGGTGCGCAAGCCATGGCGCTCAGCTTCAGCACGGGTGTCGGGTTTGGTGAGTTCACCGAGGGGAAACACCAGCCGCCCGAGCGCCTGCTGGGGCAGGTCGTAGAGGAAATAGCTCTGGTCTTTGCGCGCATCGAGGCCGCGCAGCAGTTGATGGCGGCCGTTGTCGCTCTGCTCGCTGTGGCGCACCCGCGCGTAGTGGCCGGTGGCAATGCGCTCGATGCGGCGCTCCTCGGCAGCCCAGCGCAGCATCGGGCCGAATTTCACCTCCCGGTTGCAGCGCGAGCACGGCAACGGCGTGATGCCATCGCCATAGCCCTGCACCAGGAAATCAACGATCTGCTCTTTGAAGTGCTCGCGAAAATCCACCACGTGGTGCTCCACGCCGAGCTGCTCGCAGATGCCGGCCGCATCCACCAACCCCTCGGCGCAGCAGGCACCCTTGCCGCTCATCAACCAAAGGGTGAGGCCCTCCACCTGCCAGCCGGCTTCCACGAGCAAGGCCGCGGTGAGCGAACTATCCACGCCTCCCGAGAGCCCCACCACCACCCGGTGCTCACCGGGCCAGTCCTGCAGCCGCTCCAGCGCAGCCGCACCGGCCGGGGTGGCCGCGACCGAAGGAGACGCGGCGGCGGGTATCGCGGAAAAACGGGCCAAGCCAACAAAACGACCAGGCCCTGCAGCCCGATCGGCGTGATCGCTCCATCATGGAACTGTCACCTGCCGGTCTGTCTTGCCTCAGCCCGTCTGGCCCCCGCGCGATGCCGAGCATCTGCTGGTGAGCGGCGCGCAGATGGCAACGCTGGAGCAGCAGCTGTTTGCCAGCGGCCTGCCGGTGGAAGCCTTGATGGAGAAGGCAGCGCTGGCCGTGGCGCGGCGGCTGGAGCAACCCGACTGGTGGCCGCAGCTCCAACAACGTGGCGCCCTGGTGCTGGTGGGGCCGGGCCACAACGGGGGCGATGGGCTGGTGGTGGCGCGCGAGCTGCACCTGGCAGGGATCGCCGTGCGGGTCTGGAGCCCGTTTGAGCGCCACAAACCGCTCACCGAAGCCCACCTGCGCCATGCCCGCTGGCTAGGCATTGCCGCCCTGGATCACCCGCCGGATCCGGGCGATCCGGCTGTGTGGATCGATGCCCTGTTCGGCATCGGCCAGAGCCGTCCGCCAGGCGAAGCCCTGGAAACGCTGCTGGAGCGCCGCCAACAACAGCAGCCGAACCGGTTGATCGCCATTGATGGGCCCACCGGTCTCTGCGCCGACAGCGGCCAACCCCTAGGCCGCGTGGCCGCCTGCGCCGCCCTCAGCCTGAGCATCGGCCTACTGAAACAGGGCTTCCTGCAGGATGCCGCCCTGGCCTGGGTGGGCCGGCTGGAGCGCATCGATCTGGGGCTGCCTGCCGCGCTGCTCGGCGAACTACCAATCGATCAACCCCTGGCACTGAGCCCCAGCGATCTGGCCAGTGCCCCCTGGCCGCAACTTCCGGCGGCCGCCTCCAAATACCAGCGGGGCCGGCTTCTGGTGATCGCCGGCAGCGCGGCGTATCGCGGGGCGGCGCAGCTCTGTTTGCAGGGCGCTAGCGCCAGCGGCGCAGGCAGCCTGAGGGCCGCCCTGCCCCAGCCGCTGGCCGATCAGATCTGGAGCGTGCAACCCCATGTGGTGTTGAGCGCCGCACTGGCCTCGCACCCCAGCGGCAGCCTCAATCTCTCTGATCTGAACGCTGCAGCCCTGGAGCGGCTGGATGCGGTGGTGATGGGTCCAGGGCTCGGTGCCACCACGGAGGCGGAAGCGGCGGCCGAAGCAGGCATCTGGCAGCAGCTGCAGCGCTTCCCCGGCCTGCTGCTACTCGATGCTGATGGGCTCAATCGGCTGGCGCGTCTGGGAGCCACGCCTTGGCTGACAGGCCGCCAGGGCCCCACCTGGATCACGCCGCACCGAGGCGAATTTGCACGCCTCTTCCCCGAGCTGGCCGAGGCACCGGCCCTTCTGGCCGCCCAAGCCGCAGCCCAACAGTGCAGCGGATGCCACCCCTGCAGCGTTCTGCTCAAAGGGGCCCGCACCGTGATCGCCGCAAGCGATGGCCGGCGCTGGCAGCTGCGAGAAGCCTGCAGTGCTGCGGCGCGGGCCGGGTTGGGTGATGTGCTGGCGGGCTATGCCGGCGGCTTAGCCGCCCGGGGCGGCGCAGATGCCGCCTTGCTCGCCACCAGCGCCCTGGCCCATGCCCATGCGGGGCTTCAAGCGTTGCAACGACGCGGGCGGGGCGGAGCCGGCCCCATGGCTGTAGCGCATGAACTGGAAAGCCAGGAGTTCAACACAGTCCACACCAAGCAAATGGATTAACAATCATTGGCCCACACTTGAGTCTCAATACAAGTGTGTGGAATTCCTGCTGAAACCTGAAGAGCGTGTGAAATCACACCGCCTCTAGCGAAAACCGTAGGAGATTTGCCACATTTCAAGGAAATAGGTAAATGACAGCTTCCGGACTTTCCCCGGGCGGTTCCAGTCATCGCAGAAGTAGTGACCCGATCAGCTGGTATCTCTCCACCATCGGTCGTGTACCTCTCTTAACTCCAGCGGAGGAGATTGAGCTCGGCAATCAGGTGCAGGCAATGATGCGCCTCACCGAAGAGGAGCCCGAGAGCGGTTATACCGATCAGCAGAAGAAAACCATCCGCGTAGGCCGGCGTTCCAAGGAACGGATGATGAAAGCCAACCTGCGGTTGGTGGTAAGCGTTGCCAAGAAATATCAAGGCAAAGGCCTAGAACTGCTCGATCTGATTCAGGAAGGATCCTTAGGCCTCGAGCGGGCCGTTGAGAAGTTCGATCCCACGCGGGGCTACAAGTTTTCCACTTACGCCTTCTGGTGGATCCGCCAGAGCATGACGCGTGCCATCGCCTGCCAGGCGCGCACGATCCGGCTACCGGTTCATCTCTCGGAGCGGCTCACCGCCATCCGCAAGGTGAGTCTGGATCTGGCCCACAAACTGGGCGCCATGCCAAGTCGCAAGGAAATCGCCGAAGCGATGGAGATGCCCATCGACGAGCTTGATTCATTGCTGCGCCAGGCCCTAACAACGTCCAGCCTCGATGCGCCAGTAAACGGAGAGGAAGGCCGCAGCTTCCTGGGCGACCTGATCGCCGACAACAGCCACGCTGAACCACTCGATCAGGTGGAGCGCGGAATACACCACGAGCAGCTGGGCCGCTGGCTCAGTCACCTCACCGATCAAGAGCGTCAGGTTCTCGAGCTGCGGTTCGGCCTTGAAGGTGAAGATCGGTACACACTGGCCGAGATTGGACGGATGCTCGACGTGTCGCGCGAGCGGGTGCGCCAGGTAGAGCTCAAGGCCCTGCGCAAGCTGCGGCACCTCACCCGCAGAATGCCCAGCAGCCTGTGATCCACCTGCCCTGAGGCCGCCGCTCGTTTATCACCCGGCCTATTCGGCGCCGCTGCCCAGCAGCCATCGCTTTCCGATGGCGAAGTTTCGCCTGCTCCACCAACTGCTGCAGGAGCAGGGGCTAGCCAGGGATGACCAGTTTGTGCAACCGCTGCCGGCGCCGCGCCGCTGGCTGGAGCTTGTGCATGGACGGCGCTACCACCACGCCTTTGCCCGCGGCGAGCTCACCGCTGCGGAGCAGCGGCGCATTGGCCTGCCGGCCACCACACCTCTGGTTCAGCGCACCTGGCTCGCGGTAGGCGGCACCGTGCTCACGGCGCGGCTGGCGCTGCAGCACGGCCTGGCCTGCCACTTAGCCGGCGGCACCCATCACGCCTACCCCGATCACGGCAGCGGCTTCTGCATCTTCAACGACTGCGCTGTGGCCGCCCGGGTGCTGCTCGCTGAGGGGCTGGTGCAGCAGCTGATGGTGATCGATCTTGACGTGCATCAGGGCGATGCCACGGCCGCGATCTTTGCCGAGGAGCCGCGGGTGTTCACCTTCTCCGCCCACTGCCAGAGCAACTTCCCGCTGCGCAAACAGACCAGCAACGTCGACTTACCGCTCGACGATGGCCTCGGCGATGACGACTACCTCGTTGCCATTGGCGATCTGATTCCCAACCTGCTCGATCAGGTGAAGCCCGATCTGGTGCTTTACAACGCCGGCGTGGATCCCCACCGCCACGACCGCTTAGGCCGGCTCAACCTCAGCAATGAGGGGTTGATCAACCGCGATCGGCTGGTGCTCGATGCCTGCCTGCGGCGCTCCATCCCCGTGGCCACGGTGATCGGCGGTGGGTACGACGATCTCAAGCCGCTAGTGGAACGGCACGCTCTGGTGTTCCGGGCCGCCGCAGAGCAGGCCCGGTTGCACGCGCTCTGAGAGCGAGGCTCAGTCTTCAGCCCAGATGTAGCGAGTGAGCTCTTCGGGCTTGGGCTCGGGAGCCGCCAGGGCGAACTCCACGCAATCAGCCACAACGGCGTCGATCTCTTTATCGATGCCCTTGAGCTCCTCAGCGTTGGCCAGGTTGTGCTCGATCAGGTGAGCCGCGAGGCGCTTGATCGGATCGCGCTGCGCCCAGAACTCCTTCTCAGCCTCGGCCCGCAGCTCATCGGGGTCGGCCAGGGAGTGGCCGCGGAAGCGATAGGTGAGGCACTCCAGCAGGGTAGGGCCTTCGCCCGCGCGGGCTCGCTCGATGGCGCGTTGGGCGGCACCGCGCACGGCCAGCACATCCATGCCATCCACTTCTTCACCGGCCATGCCGAAGGCCGCCGCTTTGCGCCAGATCTCGGGATCGCTGGTGGCGCGGTTGTGGTCCATGCCGATGGCCCACTTGTTGTTCTCCACCACAAAGATGATCGGCAGCTTCCAGAGCGCCGCCATGTTCAGGCACTCGTAGAACTGCCCGATGTTGCAGGTGCCATCACCGAAGAAGGCGGCGGTCACCGCGTCGCTGCTGGCATCGCCCATGGCATCGCGCTTGTAGCGGCTGGTGAACGCAGCACCGAGAGCCACGGGGATGCCCTCACCAATAAAGGCATAGCCACCCAGCAGGTGGTGCTCCTTGGAGAACAGGTGCATCGAACCGCCGCGGCCTTTGCTGCAGCCGGTTTCTTTGCCGAACAGCTCGCTCATCACCTCGCGGGCGGGCACGCCGCAGCTGAGGGCATGCACGTGATCGCGATAGGTGCTGCAGAACCAGTCGTGCTGCATCTTCATCGCCTTGATCACACCCGTGCTCACGGCTTCCTGGCCGTTGTAAAGGTGCACGAAGCCAAACATCTTGCCCCGGTAATACATCTCGGCGCACTTGTCTTCGAAGCGACGACCCAGGGTCATGTCGCGGTAGAGCATCAGGCCCTCATCCCGGCTCACCACCGCAGGAGTGGAGGGATAGAGATTGAGCAGACGCTCGGCATGCAGCCCCACCGCATTCACATCGGCGGAGCAGGCCGGAGCTCCGTTGCTGGCGACGCTCTGGCCGAGATCTGCCTGTGTCATGCGCGGTTTCCGGCTTTCCGGCCACTACTGAAGCTGAAGTGACTGTACGGGGTCCATCACCGAACGGTGTGCGGGATGAGGCCAAAACCTCAGACCCTGACTACAGTCACGCCCAAGCGAACCGGGCGGATTGGAACTGCCGATCGACCATTTCCGTCTGCTCGGGGTGAGCGCCACCACCGACAGTGAAACCGTGCTGCGCACCCTGCAGCAACGTTTGGATCGCGCGCCGGACCAGGGCTTCACCATCGACACGTTGCAGGCGCGGGCCGAACTGCTTCAGGCAAGCGCTGAGCTGCTCAGCGATGAGGACCGCCGCCAGAGCTACGAGCGCGAGCTCACCGCCATCGCCGACACGGGTGAAGGCTCCATTGCCGCCCTTGAAATCCCACCCTCTCGTGAGGTTGGAGGCCTGCTGCTGCTGATGGAAGCCGGGCAGGCCCAGGAAGCCTTTGAAGCCGCCAGCCGCGGCCTGCAACCACCCCAAGCCCCGGCCCTGGGCAGCAGCCGCGAAGCCGATCTCACCCTGCTGGCCGGTTTGGCCTGCCAGGCCGCCGCCGCAGATTTCCGCAACCAACGCCGCTACGAAGCCGCAGCCCGCACCCTGCAGCAAGGCCTGGAGCTCCTGCAGCGCATGGGGCAGCTGTCCGACCAGCGCCGCCAGCTCGAGCGCGAGCTCAAGCTGCTGCTGCCCTACCGGGTACTCGACTTGATCAGCCGTGATCTCTCGGCGCTCAGCGCGCGCCAGGAAGGCATCCGGCTGCTGGAGCAGCTGGTGCTGCAGCGCGGCGGCCTCGAAGGCGAGCTCGACCCCGACTTCCCCCAGGCCGAATTCCAACCCTTCTTTAAACAGATCCGCCAGTTCCTCACGGTGCAGGAGCAGGTGGATCTGTTCAGCCGCTGGGCGGAGGCCGGATCCGCCACCGCTGATTTCCTCGCCAGCTTCGCCCTCACCGCCGCTGGCTTTGTGCAGCGCAAACCGGAGCGCATCCAAGCGGGCTTTCAGCGCCTGCAAGCGGGCGGCCAGCCCGGCATGGAGGTGTTCCTGGCCTGCCAGCAGCTGCTGCTCGGACAGGTGGATCAAGCCCAGACCCTGTTCGATGCCGGCGCCGATGAGGCCCTGCGCCAATGGACCCATGAGCAAAGCGACGATCCCCTCGCCCGGCTCTGCGCCTACTGCCGCGACTGGCTGAGCCGTGAGGTGCTGCCTGGCTTCCGCGACATCGATGCCGATGCCGACCTCGAGGCCTGGTTCGCCGATCGCGATGTGCAGGCCTACGTGGAGCAACAAGACCGCATCCGCGGCCGACTCAGCAGCACCGCGGCCCCCGAGCCCGCGCCAGCCGCCGCCGACACACCCCAGGAGCTGCCCGCCTGGCCGGATTTCAGCCTCGAGCCCCCAACCGCAGACCTCGATACCGCTGCGGCGGACGACGACGAGGACGACGACCTCTGGGATGGCCCCCAATGGCGCCTGCCGAACCTGCAGCTCCCGGCCATGCCCGCCCTGGCGGACCTTCCCCGCTGGACCCTGCCCGCCGCCGGGGGGGCCGTGCTGGTGATCGCCCTGGGCGGTTGGCTGCTGCTGCGGCCCCGCACCGAACCCGCGCAGCCCATACCGGTGCAGCCGGCCGAGCAAGCCCAAACGCCCGCAGCGCCGCCAACGCCGCCTGCACCCGTGGCTCCGAGCTTCCCCCTCACCGCCGCCGATCCGAGCGAAACGCAGCTGCAGGAATTGCTCGAGGCGTGGCTAGAAGCCAAGGCCGCCGTGCTGGCCGGAGGCACAGCACCACTGCCCCTCAGCGATCTCGCCCGCAGCTCCCAGGTGGCGTTGCTGCAACGCCAGGAGCAAGCCAACCGCAGCGCTGGCGCCACCGAAACGGTGAAAGCGAGCGTGGAGAGCTTCAGCGTGAGCGAGCGCAGCCCCAACCGCATCGCCGCTCAGGTGACCCTGCGCTACAGCGACGAGCGCCGCAGCAGCAGTGGCGCCGTGCTGAGCCAGACCCCCTCCACCAGCCTCACCAATACCTATGTATTTGCCCGCGACGGCGAACGCTGGCTGCTGGCGGCCTTCAAGCCGGGCTAAGGGCGGCGGCTTTTTACGATCGCGCCACTAGCGGCATACGCCGCACGCCCCCAGCCGCCTGCGCAACTGATGTTCGACGAGCTTTCCCAGCGGTTTGAAGACGCGGTCAAGAACCTGCGCGGCCAGGGCTCGATCAGCGAAACCAACGTGGATGGCGCCCTGAAAGAGGTGCGCCGTGCCCTGCTGGAGGCCGATGTGAGCCTGCCGGTGGTGAAGGACTTCGTGGACGAAGTTCGCAAGAAGGCTCTCGGCGCCGAGGTGGTGCGCGGCATCAGCCCGGATCAGAAGTTCATCCAGGTGGTGCACGAGCAGCTCGTGGACACCATGGGCGGCGAGAACGCGCCCCTCGCTGCCGGCGGCAAGGCGGGCGAACCCTCCGTGGTGCTGATGGCCGGTCTGCAGGGCGCCGGTAAAACCACCGCCACTGCCAAGCTCGGCCTGCATCTCAAAGAACAGGGCCGCAAAGCACTGCTGGTGGGTGCCGACGTGTATCGCCCAGCGGCGATCGATCAGCTCAAGACCCTCGGCGGCCAGATCGGCGTGGAGGTGTTCAGCCTCGGCACCGAAGCCAAACCGGAAGACATCGCCGCCGCTGGCATCGAGAAGGCCAAGGCCGAAGGCTTCGACACCGTGCTGGTGGACACCGCCGGCCGCCTCCAGATCGATCAATCGATGATGGAGGAGATGGTGCGGATCCGCGAAGCCTGCAGCCCCGATGAGGTGCTGCTGGTGGTGGATTCGATGATCGGCCAGGAAGCGGCCGAGCTCACCCGCGCCTTCCATGAGCAGGTGGGCATCACCGGCGCCGTGCTCACCAAGCTCGACGGCGACTCCCGCGGTGGCGCCGCCCTCTCGATCCGCAAGGTGAGCGGCGCGCCGATCAAGTTCATCGGCACTGGCGAAAAGGTGGAGGCGCTGCAGCCCTTCCACCCCGAGCGGATGGCCAGCCGCATCCTCGGCATGGGTGATGTGCTCACCCTGGTGGAGAAGGCCCAGAAAGAGGTGGAGCTGGCCGATGTGGCCAAGATGCAGCAGAAGCTCCAGGAAGCCACCTTCGACTTCTCGGACTTCGTGCAGCAGATGCGCCTGATCAAGCGCATGGGCTCGCTGGGGGGCTTGATGAAGCTGATCCCCGGCATGAACAAGATCGACGACGGCATGCTCAAGCAGGGCGAAGAGCAGCTCAAGAAGATCGAGGCAATGATCAGCTCGATGACGGATGCCGAGCGCCGCGACCCCGATCTGCTGGCCGCCAACCCCTCGCGCCGGCGCCGCATCGCCAGCGGCAGCGGTCACACCCCGGCGGATGTGGACAAGGTTCTGCAGAACTTCCAGCAGATGCGCGGTTTCATGCAGCAGATGACCCGCGGCGGCGGCATGCCCGGCATGGGTGGCTTCCCTGGCATGGGCGGCATCCCAGGCATGGGGATGCCCGGGATGGGTGGTGGGATGCCGGGGATGGGCGGCCCTGCTCGCGGCGGCGGTGGCATGCCCAAAGCGCCGAAACCGGCCAAGAAGCGCAAGGGTTTCGGAGAGCTCTGAGGGGGTTCACCCCGAAGAGTATTGTGGTCGTTTGGCGCGCGATTCCGCCTCCAACGGATCACGCACCCCTTATCCAGTCAGCAAGGCAAGGCCACGATGATCAAGCTCCGCCTGAAGCGGTTCGGTAAGAAGCGGGAAGCGAGCTTCCGCCTCGTGGCCTGCAACAGCACCTCCCGCCGCGATGGTCGCCCCCTCGAGGAGCTGGGCTTCTACAACCCCCGCACCAAGGAGACCCGTCTCGACACCGAGGCCATCCGGGCTCGTCTGGCTCAGGGCGCCCAACCCACCGAAAGCGTGCTCACCCTGCTCGAGCGCGGCGGCCTGGTGGAGAAGAAGGTGCGTCCTTCCGTGGTGATCGGTCAGAAGAAGCAAGCTGCCGCCCGCGAAGCTGCTGCTAAGCAGGCCGCCAAGGAAGCTGCCGAAGCCAAGGCTGCCGAAGCTGCCGCCGCCGCTGATGCTGCTGCCGCTGCCGCAGAAGCTCCCGCCGAAGAAGCAGCGGAAGCCTGAGGCTGAGCCCCCATGTCCGGGGCTGACACCCTCACCACCTTCACGATCGACCTTCCTGACCAGGACGCCGCCATGGCCCTGGCTGGGGAGGCTGAAACCACCCTGCATCGCCTCGAAGCCCTGACTGGTGCTTCGCTGGTGTTGCGGGGTTTGTCATTGCACCTGCGCGGCCGGCCCACCCAGCTGGAGCGGGCCGCTGGCCTGGTGGAGCTGCTGCGCCCCCTCTGGCAGGAGGGCCAGGCCATCACCCAGGTGGATGTGCAAACCGCGCTCACCGCCCTCGATACCGGCCGGGGCGAAGAGCACCAGCAACTGGGCAAGCAGGTGCTGGCCCGTAGCCAGAGCGGAAAACTGCTGCGCCCGCGCACGCTCAAGCAAAAGGCCTACGTGGAGGCGATCGAGCGCCACGACCTCACCCTCGCCCTCGGCCCGGCCGGCACCGGCAAAACCTTCCTGGCGGCGGTTCAGGCCGTGCGGGCGCTGCAGGAGCGGCGCGTGGAGCGGCTGATCCTCACCCGCCCGGCTGTGGAAGCCGGTGAGCGCCTCGGCTTTTTGCCCGGCGATCTGCAGCAGAAAGTGGATCCCTATCTGCGCCCCCTCTACGACGCCCTACACACGCTGCTGGGCCAAGAGCGCACCGCCGCTTTGATCGAAAAGAACGTGATCGAGGTGGCACCGCTGGCCTACATGCGCGGCCGCACCCTGGCCGATGCCTTCGTGATTCTCGATGAGGCCCAGAACACCACCACCGCCCAGATGCGCATGGTGCTCACCCGCCTTGGCGAGGGCTCCCGCATGGTGGTGACTGGCGACCCCACCCAGATCGACCTCCCCCCCAATCAGCTCAGCGGCCTGATCGAAGCAGCTCAGGTGCTGGAGGGCGTGGAAGGCGTCGCCATCTGCCGGCTCACCGCCGCCGATGTGGTGCGCCATCCCCTGGTGCAGCGCCTGGTGAATGCCTACGCCTCCCGCGACGAGACCCGAAACAGCCCGCGCCGCCGCGAATAGGGAGATCCACACTCACAAAGCCCGCGCAACCTAGACAGCGCTGGCAGGATGAGTTCAGTCATCTCCCTGTGCCATGCCGGCCAGCAGCAATTTCCAGGAGGCCATCCGCGAGGCTCAATCGAGCGCGCTGGTAGGCCCCAATGTGGTCAACAAGGCCCTGCCCTACGTGGGCGGCGGCATGGTGCTCACCGCCGGTGGCGTGATGGGTGGTCTGGCCCTAATGGCCAGCAACCCGGCGCTGTTCATGCCCCTGTTCTGGGTGGCTTTGATCGGCAACTTCATCCTCTTCTTCGCGGCCCAGAACGTGGCCATGAAGGGCAACAACAGCACGGCCCTGCCGCTGCTGGCTGCCTACAGCCTGATCACCGGTTACACCCTCAGCGGCCTGGTGGCGATGGCCATCGGCACCGCAGGCATCGGCGCCATCGGCACCGCAGCCCTGGCCACGGGCATCACCTTTGTGGCGGCTTCGGTGATGGGCCGTCGCATGAGCGACAGCGTCGGTCAGGCCCTGAGCGGCGTGGTGGGCCTGGGCATCATCGGCCTGGTGATCGCCATGCTCGTGCAGATCGTGGGCGGCATCTTTGTGCCCGGCTTCGGCATGGGCGGGATGGAGCTGCTGATCGCCGGCTTCGGCACCGTGATCTTCGTGGGTGCAGCCTTCGTCGATTTCTACACGATGCCCCGCACCTACAGCGACGACCAATACCTGGCCGGCGCTCTGGGCATGTACCTCACCTACATCAACCTGTTCATCTTCATCCTGCGTCTGGTGATCGCCCTCAACGGCGGCGGAAGGCGCGATTGAGGCGCCAAAGCCACAAACGAACGAAGCCTTCACAAAACACCCCTAGAGGGGTGTTTTTTGCGCAAATGAAAGCCCCCAACCGGCACTAAGCCTTAAGAAATAGCGGAGATCCCGGGCTCGTAAGGGCGGGTAACCGGCACAAGTTAAATGGAAAGAACCTGTGCCATCAAACCGCAACTACCGCAAAGCGAGCAGTCAGCAAATCGCATAAGAAGAGGAGCGAAGATGCACAGCACAGTCGTCGGCACGAACAAGCCACAAACAGGCACACACGGACGAAGCCCCTTGAATCCGAACGACAGCAAAGCACAAACCCTGCAAACAAGAAAGGAAGAAGAGCCTCAGTAAACAGAGATGAAGCAATGCAAGTCACACGGCATGGCACAAAGGAAACAAAGAGACTTCAGGCCAGTAGCAACAAGGAACAGCAACACAGATACGCAAGCCCAACTATATTCAGAGGAGTGATGAGACCCCTCTCGCTTAGAGGTTTTGCCCATGGATACCTCCTCCTTCAACAGCGGACAGAGCATCGGCCTGAACGCAGATGTGATCGTGAATGGGGATGCATCCATCAACGCCAGCGCGAGTGCGAACCAGACAGCGAGCGCAAGCGGCAATGGGAACAGCAACGCATCAGCCACTGGCCGAGGAACGCTGGTCGCTGGCAGCAGTGGGGCCATTTCGATCGGCGGCGATGCAAGCAGCCTGCGGCTATCGGCACTGCTTGAGGGCAGCGCCTTGGCTCAAAGCGTGAATGGGGCAGCCAGTGCCCGCAATGGAGCGCAGAACCCAGACTTCAGCGTCGATAGCGGAAACACACCACCAGCAAGGATCGTTGGTCTCGGCACAACGGCCCCACTTCAGCTACTGATCAACGGCAGCCTCACCAATGGGGGCAGCATCTCTGGCCAAAGCTCGATCGCCACAAGGGCCACCAGCATTCAAGGCGAAGCTATTGCTGATACAGCAATCCAAAGCCTGGGCTCCAACAACAACGATCTACGCGTGAATGGATCGGTCGGCGCGGGGCCAGCTGGAAACGGTTTGTTGATCGATGCATTGAGTGCGGCCTCCACCAGGGCGAGCAGCGTCAATGCAGGAACCTTCAGCGGCGCAGCACCGAATAATGTGTCTGCGACCACCGTTCTGCAGAACGCTGCCCTCTTAAACAGTCGGCTGGCGGCCGGAGGCGGTGGAACCATTCGCCTGCAAAGCGAGATCACGTCCGACACCAATGCGAGCGCCGTTACAAGTGGCCCCCTGGGAATCGACACTGAGCCCGGCAACAACCCCAGCACTCCGAACTTCAACGGATCAACCAACGCGCGCGATGCCGCAGGCGTAGTCAGCCTCAGCTCACTGGCATCCGTGGCACTGGCCCCTTACAGCACGGGGGTTAACGAAAGCCCTGTAGTACTACCACCTCAGACCGACTTCACGCCAATACCCGCTACTTTTCCGGCAGCATCAGCCTTCCCCCAACTGATTTGAGCACAGGCTTCTCGGTGGCTGTCAACCCCAATCAGGCAATTCAATCAAGCATTACCACTGACATCACAGGCATTGGAGACTTCAATGGAGACAATATTGACGACTTTGCAATTACAGGCACATCCGGAGACGTCATAGTCCTCCTTGGCCAGAATGGAGACTTCAGCTCAAACATCAACCTAAGCAATTTATCCTCACCCAGCCAGGCGTTCGGCCTGACAATCACAGGAGCCGGGTCCAACAAAAAGGTATTTGCAGCAGGAGACATCGACGGAGACGGACTTTCAGATTTACTAATATCAGGAAGCGACACATGGCTCATTTACGGGAGAAGCCAGATTAACAACACATCGATTAATCTGAACAATACTTTTGACAACTTTGGCACCCCAGACCCTGGCCAAGGCTTTGAGATCAGAGCCGCCAACCCACCATCAAATGCACAGGGTTCTTTCGCAGCAGGGATTGGAGACATAGACAACGACGGCAAAGGAGACATTTTACCAGGCACAAGCAGTGGCACATTATCGTGTTCGAGCCCAACAACAAGAACCAAACATCAGTAAAACTCTCCACCTCAACACCATCTCCAAACAACTTCCTTCAAATTAGCGGAAGCGGATTCTTCCCCGAATCAGGGATTCTAGCTGGGAACATCAACGGAAATGGTAGCTCAGATATTGCCATTGGAGACAAGGACACCCAATCGACATTTATCATCGATACAGCAGACATCTCCCGCGGAACAACCCAAGCAATAACGCTTAACAGCAATACCACTTCAAATCAAGCACCAGTTTCAATCAACAACGGATCAGGCCTCATACCATCGAGCACAGGCTTCTTAATCAAGGGGTTAAACGGCGACCAAAGTGGCACCGCACTTGCAAGCGGCGATATCAACGGAGATGGTCTAACCGATCTGGCGATTACTGCACCAGGAGCTGCAGGCGGCGGCGCTGTTTCTATCCTTTACGGGCGAAGCAGCCTTGCTCCCAGCTTTCCGACAATACTCTCCACGAGCAACATTCAGTCTCCAATCGGTCTCACAGTAACAGGGCCAACCAGCCGCGGGGCCATTGGAGGAGATATCAGCATTCTCGACTTAACCGGAGATGGAATAGGAGATCTGATTATTGGAGACATAGGCCAACCAGGATCAACGGCCAGCAAGACCTACATTCTGTTTGGGAGTACAACGATTAACAATTCTTCTATCGACCTAAATGGCTTGGACGGATCCAACGGATTCATCGCCGCTGGATCCACTAGCACATTTAACTTGCAATCAGTCGGAAACGCCGATATTAACGGTGACACAGTATCGGACTTACTCCTTGGCACCAATGGTGTCCCATCCAACATTAAGGCATCAGCAATCTACGGAAAACCGCCATCCAATCGACTTGCACCCAGCCTCACTGCCGCCGATGCCATACCACTGAGCCTAGGAAGCAACAGCACCATTATCTTGGATAGTGGAGTAAGTAGCCAAAGCACAGCAACAAATACAACAGGCAGCGCTTTGGCGATCGACAACAGCTCTAGCATTGGCGCTGCCTTGCTAAACGATGGCAATGGCACGATTACAAATCTGCTGATCAGCGCTGCTGGAAATACACAAATCAGAAGCAGTAGCAACAGTCAAGTTGCGAGCAGTAGCAACCTTGGTGATGTAGAAGCGATTGGCAACCTGATCAGCAGCGGCATCCTCAACGTCACACCAGCGGCGGCTGGCACAACCAACAGCGCTCTACCCAGCCTGAATATTTCGGGTGCGAGTGGGGTGATTGATAACGAAACCAGTGCAATCTCCACGGTGAGCTCTAGAACCGTCAGCGGCAATGCAACCGCCACCACAGGATCGGTTTATGGTGCAGGACCGACCGCCCAATCCCCAACCAACGCGCTGAGCCCTCTGGGTGCAGCGATCCTTGGAGTTCGCGACGTAGCAATCAACGCTGCATCGGCATCCGGCGGCAACGGTCCTGTCTTGAAAAGTTCGGCCCGAGGCATCTTGGCAACCAACGCAAACACGATTCGAGGCGATGCCATCGCCAACAGCATCAGCACAGCAGGTGCTCTCACAGGCACAGGCGCCTCCACGATTGAAACCAATGGTGGACTCAACGCGATTGCCTCCTTAGCCAACAGTGTGATCGCTCAAAGCGTCAGCGGAAATAGCAGTAGCAGCTCTTTTGCGAACAGCAGCGGCGTTGATGGATATCAGATCACGATCGCTGGGAGCGGAGGAATCAATGCTCAATCAGCAACTGATAGTGCAGCATCAGCGATCTGATTGATTTGATCAGCGTCGTAACCCCAGCGCTTCAAGAAGGAAACATCCTGGCCACGACCTTTGGTGCCCTCGAGCAGCTGCTCCAAGCGCAGCTTCACGAGATCTGGGGCCAACATCTGCAATAGCTCTCTACAGCGAGACTGAACTCGCTCAGAACCAGCTTTCTGCAAACCATCCGCCTGACGCTGATGATGCACAGCCATCGCAGTACTCATCGCCAGATTGCGAACCGTGAGATCCACGATCCCATCGCCACCTTCACGCAGAGCCAGGACCACTGGCTCAGGCAAGCGGTCCATCAGCGGGCTATCACCGGCCAGTGACACCACAAAAAAACCACGAGCACCATCTGTGGTCGCCACCATTTCAGCCACACGGTCTGCCAACACCTCATCGCTGAGCTCGCCGTTCTCCCATAAGCCCAGCCACTGGGCCGTAATCTCCATAGCCTGCTCAAAACTAGGACGCAAAAGCGAATCAGAACTCATCCAAAGAGAGAGCGAAACGGTTTTCAAATTTTAAAACACGAACATCAACGGCTGGCCTGCAGAAAATGCTTACCCCAGGAATGATGCTGTGACAGATGTGCTCCCAGGAAACCCAAGCGATTCAGCGCAGAACTAGGAAGCCTCAAGACCAGGCAAAGGCTCGATTACAGACGCCAGCAGCTACATCAGAGGTTGCGGAGCGATACGGATATCACTAGCCATCAACAGAGGCGCATTCTCAAGAGTGGCAAATTGGCCGCCAGCACCGAAGCCAGATTTTGAACCGTTTGCATCGTACCAAAGCGATCCGTTATCTCGACGATAAAGAACATTACTACGCCCTTTTTGCGCCTGCTTCACAAGAGATTTTCTACTCTTCACAGACGAGAAGGAGATTCGACCAAGGCCCGGGAAACCGCTCTTATCCAGGAAGATCTTATCCACCCCACTAACAAAGTCAATGATCGTATCTACCTCACCAGGCTTAAACGTGAGTGACTGATCGAACAAGAAACCATCCTCCCCAGCCAGACCGCGCATACGCTTGGCACCTGCACCATTACCAATGACATCATCATCCATGGTGCCGACAATCTCCTGATCAAGGCCACTCTCACCACGCTCAACAAAGCCAAACTCAATCTGAACCTCAAGGGGAAGAACGCCATGAGGATTACTCGTTACAGGCGAAGACTCCGTGGGGAGAAGAGCAGCGCTGGGACTCACCGGCTGAGGATCGACCGGCGCTGCACCGCCACCACCACCGGAACCACCACCACCCGCGGCACCAGCAGCTCCACCACCACCAGCAGGGGCAGACGATCCAGTGATCTGCTGGCTAGGGCTAATGGATTCATTGGTAAAGCCTTGAGCGTCGACATACATTGCTCGTGCGCGCAAGTCAGCCCCTGCATCGGCCTCAAGAACGGTGTAAGTATTGCCAGATGCACTAGCAATGCTCTCCCATACACCATCGGGGGTCGGCCGACGCTCCCAGACATAGGTCACGGGGGTGGTGGCATTTCCATCGACATCATCACCCAGATCAGCCCGCAGAAGATCGCCTACCTGATACGGGTTGCCCCCCTGAGGCCCCAGAGAAAGCGGAGCTGCAGCGTTATTAATGCGTTGTACCAAGGCAATTGGGCTTGCGAGCAGCCGAGGAGCACCATCGAGCAATCCATACGACTGAACAGTGAATTGGCCGGCGTCAGTAGCCTTTGTGCGGTAAGAGCTTCGAACTTCACCAGGAATGGGAGCACCATTGCGATACCACTGGTAAGACTGAGGAGCGAACCTCGGCGGCAGTTGGGCCACAATCTGGTCGGACTCATTGAACGCATTACCTAGTCCAACCTGAGCATTGGAGTTGGCATTGAAAATTGATAGAGCCTCCAGTGGCCCACCTGGATCAACGACCGTGATGGGAACACTATTGAGTGTACTGAAATTATTGAGAGCATCGCGGTAGGTCACCTGAACCCTCAGCTGTGCGCCAAGGTCGTTTAGTACATCGCCCTGATACTCACTGGCTGCTGAGAGATTAACCCAAGATTGGCCAAAGTCAGTTGATCGTTGCCATCGATAAGCGTAAGATGGATCATTGGAATCACCATCAGGATCACCACTTACAGTACCCGCTGTGAGCAGCGAACCAAGGCGAGGGCTTCCTACAATTGGACTCAACACACCCTGTCCACCATCTGGACGCATCACCGTAATCGGGTTGCTAGTCAAGGAACTCACAAAACCCTGAGCATCCCGCGTGCGAACTTGTACCGTCAACTGAGCCGGAAGATCGGACGTCGTCGGAACATAAGTCGGAGCTGTTGCCGCCGCAATGGGCACACTGGCTGCTCCAGCTACGGACCGATACCATTGATAACCGACCGGAGTATTCAACAGCGTAGAAGGTGTATCCGGATCTCCAGAAACACTGCCGGCCACAAGAGTGTTGCCAACGGTAGGACTACCAGAAATTGGCCCCAGCTGACCATTGCCATTATCTGACGCCCGAATCACAAATTGCGGCGACTGGATCGTAACCGCAGGGTTGCCCTGAAGATCCTGATAAACAGCCTGCAGGCGAAGAACCTTGCCTGCATCGAGAGGACCTGCCTGGTAGCGCTGCCCCGTAGCCACAATATTGGTGGCCGAATTAGGATTTAATGCGTCAATCCAGGTGTACCGAACATTGTCGGAGATTGGATTTCCATCGGGATCACCCAATACAGGAATAGATCCGCTATCAATCGAGATCCCCTCTGCCAATCCAAAAATTCCATTGGAATCAGCCCAGCTCGCCGGCAGCTGCAGAGAGCCAACCCCATTGTCAGCCAGTGTGACAGTGATAGCAGGGGCGCTGACAACACGACGACTACCAGCCTCGCCGTAACTAACGTCAACGATATAACGGGAACCGACATCGGTAGGCCCAACGGTGAGAACTGCAGTGGTTGCACCCGCAACCAACTCAGCCTGCGTTCCACTGCTTGGAATCCGATACCATTGGAAAGCAGGATTAATCAATCCAGCCGGAATTACCGCCTGGAGTTGCGTACCCTCACGAAACAGCCCTCTGGTCGTGGGATCAGTGGAACCATCAATGATGCGAACATCAACGAGCAATCCCGAAGCAAGCGGGAGGGTGAGGGCAGCCGAGACAACAACGACGGGTGCAACGACACCGTTGACCGATTCTGAGAATGCCCCCTCCACACGCACGGACGAACCGGGCGCCACACCGAGCTCGGCAGTATCAAGTTGAGCGGAGGCACCACTTTGCAACAACTGGGAGGCCCCGCCAGGCTGGTTCACATACCAGCTGTAGATAACCGGCGATTGAGGCTCCCCACCAAAGGTGATCGGACCAGCAACCAGAATTCCATCTGGGAGAAGAGTTGGTGGCGAGATTGTCGCGGCCATCGCTTGGCAGGTGGGAACTCACCGCAAAGTAGTCAACACAGAATGGAGGGTCCAAACAATCACTCAAATACGCATGTTGTGAGCTTGCTCAAATGCGCATCTGGGCTTCAAACCTTGGAGGAACAGCTTGAGGGAACACAAAACCAATGGAGCCTGGCTTCCGGCGCAGCACATAAGGGTGTGGGCACGAGCAGCCGCGAGGAACGGTGATGTCCTTTGATATGGAGATGAAAAGAGAAGTCAACGAGAAAGTCAGCAACGCGCCTCTGCCCTTGTCAGATGGGGGCTTCCAGCTCGGTCAGAGCGACGATGGATTCCGTTCGGGGTTCGTGGCCCTGGTTGGGCGACCCAATGTGGGCAAATCCACCCTGCTCAATCAATTGGTAGGCGAGAAGGTGGCAATCACCTCCCCCATCGCGCAGACCACGCGCAACCGCCTGCGAGCCATCCTCACCACCCCCACCGCCCAGCTGGTGCTTGTGGACACCCCTGGCATTCACAAACCACACCATTTGCTGGGGGAGCGCCTGGTGCAAACCGCCCGCGGTGCCATCGGCGAGGTGGATCTGGTGCTGCTGCTGGTGGATGGCAGCCAACCGGCTGGCCGAGGGGATGGCTTCATCGTGGACCTGTTAGCCCACGCCCGGGCGCCGGTGCATGTGGCGCTCAACAAGCACGACTTAGTGGATTCAGCACAAGCTGCCGACTTGGAGGCGAGCTACCGCGAGCTGATTCCCGACTGGCCCCTGCACCCAGTAAGCGCCCTCACCGGCGATGGCACCAACGGTCTGGTGGAAGCCCTCTCTGCCGCCCTGCCCGAAGGGCCGCATCTCTACCCGCCCGATGCGGTGAGCGATCAGCCGGAACAAATGCTTCTGGCGGAGTTGATTCGTGAGCAGGTGCTGCAGCACACCCGCGAAGAGGTGCCCCACTCGGTGGCGGTGCAGATCGAACGCATCGTGGACGACGGTCCGCGCACGGCCGTGCTCGCCACGGTGCTGGTGGAGCGCAACAGCCAGAAAGGAATCCTGATCGGCAAAGGCGGTCGGATGCTGCGGGAGATCGGCAGTGGCGCCCGCCAGCAGATGCAGAAGCTGATCAACGGACCGGTGTATCTGGAGCTGTTCGTGAAGGTGGTACCCAACTGGCGGCGCAGCGCTTCGCGCCTGGCGGAACTGGGCTACCGCGGCGACAGCTGAGAGAATCAAGCCATGAGCGAACCCGCCAACTTTCCACCAGCCACCATCGAGGCCTTTCTGCGCTTCTGCGAGGGCGAGTGGATGAGCCTGCGTTCTCGCTTCGTGCTCGGCGGCGCTGCTGAAGCCGGCGAGGGCGATGAATGGCACAGCAGCGAACGCGGCGAACTGGTGGTGCGTTACCTCGACGGTGAGCCGGGCGGTTTGAGCGTGGGCCCGAAGGATCAGCAGCCGCGGCAGTTGCTGTTCGCTGCCGATGGCAGCTTCAGCGTCGGCGATCAGGAGGGAAGCTGGACCCTCTGGCCTGATAGCAGCCTCGAGCTGGTGAGCACGCAGAACGGCTCCGAGCTGCGCGAGCGCATCTGGTTCAACAAACCCAACCTTCGTCTGCGCTCCACGATTGAGCAGCCGGCCGACGGTCTGCCGGGCCGGGCCAGTTTCAGCTCAGAAATTCGCCGCGTCAGCAAGCCGGCTGCCGCCGCCTAATCCATGCGTCTTGATGTGGTGAGCCTGGCCCCGGAGGCGTTCGCGCCGCTGCAGGGCCTCGGGGTGATCGGCCGCGCCTTCGCAGCTGGGCGGGCCGAACTGCAGGTGCACAACCCGCGTGATTACGCCACCGACCGCTATCGCAAGGTGGACGATGAGCCCTACGGCGGCGGCGCCGGCATGGTGCTCAAACCGGAGCCGGTATACGCGGCGGTGGAAGCCATCCCGGTGTTGCCGCGGCGGCGGGTGCTGCTGATGAGCCCCCAGGGAAAACCGCTGGAGCAGGCTGATCTGCGGCGCTGGGCGGCGGACTATGAGCAGCTCGTGTTCCTCTGCGGCCACTACGAAGGCTTCGATGAGCGCATCCGCGCCCTAGCCGATGAAGAGGTGTCGATCGGCGATTTCGTGCTCACCGGCGGCGAACTGCCTGCGATGACGATCATCAACGGCGTGGTGCGGCTGCTGCCGGGCACCGTGGGCACCGAAGCCTGCCTCGCAGAGGAAAGCCACAGCGCCTTACTGCTGGAGCACCCTCACTACACACGCCCCGCCGACTTCCGCGGCATGACCGTGCCCGATGTGCTGCGCAGCGGCGACCACGGCGCCATTGCCCGCTGGCGCGCCCAACAACAGCAGGAGCGCACCCAACTCCGTCGCCCCGACCTCTACGAGCGCTGGCAGACCCTGCAGGAACAACTCAACGGCGATGGCCCGCCCCGCAACCCGGCATCAAGGGCGAACGCCATTGCCAGCGCAAGGCCGCCAGCCGCAGGCTGATCACCGCCAGCATCGTGATCAGCACGGCGGACTCAATGTCACGTAGGCGGTAGGTGCTCTGACCGGAATAGAGGGTGAGAAACAGCGAGAGCAGCAGCGAGCCGATAAACACGATCTCGATGTAGAGAACACCGGGCCGCAGCACCGGATCTCCGCGGCCGAGAATCACTTCGCGCACCAGCAGACCACCACAGGCCGTGAGCACACTCAGCTGGGGGCCCCACAGAAGCAGGGGTTCAGCCTGCATGCGCAGGGCGATCAGCACACCGGTCACTGTGAAGGCGGCTATACCGACGGCATCGAGACCATCGAGCCATCGATCGAGCCGTGCACTGACCAGCAACCTTCGGGACAGCAAACCCGCCAGCACCACAACCGTCGCAGCCCCATAAATCAGCCCGAGGTACACCGGGCTCTGCAGCACGCTGGGCACCGGCCGATTAATCAGAACATCGCGGAGCACCCCGCCACCGATGCTGGTGACCATTGCCACGATCACCAAGCCCACCACGCTCAGACCACTGCGTAGGGCCAGAACACCCCCGGTGATGGCGGCGGCGAACACCCCGAGAAGCTCAACCGGGTAGAACCACCACTGGCCGGCCGAAAACTCAAGCAACAGCGGAAACAGGGCCGAGCGCACGATGCGCTGGTAGGAGCCGGAGCCTCGTACTGAAGCGAGACCTGCATCGAAGGCCTTCACCTCCTCGGCACTCACGGTGCGGGCACTGAACATGAAGCGGCTCTCCTCGAGCCGATAGGGGTCCGCCGCAATCGCCACCTGCCGCCCCAAACCGGAGGGGTTGCGGGTCCAGATGGCGGTCGCCAGCGACAGCCGTTCTCCCAAGCCAAGATCCACCTGCCCCACGTGCACCGCCTCCGCTAGGGCGTCGGTGGTGGGATAGACCCGCAGCCGAGCCGGGGCATGCCGAGCGAGCGCCCTGAGCCATGGATCCAGCACTGGCCCATAGGACCAGCCCTCAATCAGCCCCAACCGTGCCGTAGAGCGCTGCAGATCACGCAGCAGCTGAGACTCGCCGCGGCGACGCAACCAGCCCTGCGGATCCTTTTCAGGGGCTGTGACCACCATCTCGACCAGCCGGTAAGGCTGCGAGAAACGAGCGAAGCTGCGATGTTCGGGGCGTCCCTCCATATCCGTAATCACATCGGCCTGCCCCAGGCGGATGGACTCGGTCTGCTCCGTTTCAAGGCGAGGTCCCTTCTGGAGCTCCAGCTGTCCCCCCAACTGCTGCTCCACCACCGCCCGCAGCAGCTGCACATCCATGCCCACCACATCGGTGCCCGGCCATGAACGGAGCTGCTGCTGCTCAAACGGCGCCGATTGCCCCCAGGCATACCGCCATACACGAGCCTGTGCGGCGCCGGGCAGCAGCAACAGCACGGCCAGCAAGGCCGCCAGCAATGTCAGTCTCCAGTGGCGTGGCATGGCCTCGGTGGCTGTCAGGACACAGGCGACGATCCCCCCCGCTCCTATAGCCCCCGCAGGGCAGTGAGCAGCGCCGCCGGGCTCTGAGGATCCACCATCAGCACACTGCCGGCAGGGGCGTTCGCCATCTGCTCACCCATGGCCATCCAGTCGCGGGCGAGGAGCAAGCGAATCGCTTCAGCCGCCTGTGGGTTGGCCTGCATGGCCTCGGCCAAGCGTGTGGCGGCATCGGCGCGGGCTTGGGCCAGGAGGGTTTGCTGCTGGGCCTGGGCTTGGGCCTCCAGCACCAGAGCTTCCTGCTTGGCCTTGGCATCAAGCACCAACGCCTCAGCCCGGCCGCGGGCTGCATTGAGCTGCGATTCCTTCTCGCCTTCCGAGCGCAGGATCGCAGCGCGCTTTTCGCGCTCAGCCGTCATCTGCTGCTCCATCGCCTGCTGAACGCCGCGGGAGGGTTGGATATCACGCAGCTCCACGCGGGTCACCTTCACGCCCCAGGGGTCGGTGGCCTGATCGAGCTCGCGCAGCAGCGCCTCATTCACCTCCTGGCGGGTGGTGAAGGTTTGATCGAGATCGAGCTTGCCCATCTCGGCGCGGATCTGGGTGAGCACCAGGTTCACCATCGCCGCCTGCAGGTTGTCAACGGCGTAATAGGCGCGGGAGTGCTCCAGCAGCTGCCAATAGACCACCGCATCCACCTCGATCGCCACGTTGTCGCGGGTGATGCATTGCTGCGGCGGGATATCGAGCACCCGCTCCTTCAGCGATTCGTGGCTCACCACCCGCTCCACCACCGGCAGCACAAACGAGAGCCCCGGCTGTAGCTGGCGGTCGTACTTGCCGAGCCGCTCCACAAGCCGCGACTGGCCGCCACTGGTGACCTTCACCCCGTTGATGCCCAGAAAGGCAATCACCGCCAGGGCCGGCAAGCCAAAGAGGGTTTCCACAGGCAGAGAGGCGTGCTGGCCTCAAGCTAGGCAGCATGGGCTCGATGCTCCACCAGCCATGGTTCCAGCTCCACTGATCTGGTTTCTGCTGGGCCTGGCTCTGTTGACAGCGGAATGGCTCGGGTCTGAATTCGATGGGCTGCTGGCGGCGGCATTAGCGGCCTTGGCGTCGTCGGTGCTCACGGCGCTGGTGCCGGGGCTGGCGCTGGCCCTCCAGCTGATGCTGTTCGTTGCTGCCACGGCGGGGGTGCTGGTGCTGCTGCAGCGCTGGTCGCTGCGCCGGGAGCGCTCGATTCCTGCCAATGGAGCCAGTGAGCAGGCCACCGTGATCAGTGGCTTCAACAGCAACGAACCCAGCGGGCGAGTGCGCTGGCAGGGCCAGAGCTGGGCAGCAACGAACCTCGATCCCCAGCGCACCCTCCCGCCCGGCGCCGCAGTGCTGGTGATGGGGCGCGATGGCAACCGGCTGCAGGTGCTCAGCGAGGAGTGAGCACCTGCTCTAAAGGCAGGCAGAGATAGGGTCTGGCCAGACATCCAGAGCGTCACCGCCCCATCTCCATGCAGCTCCGCATCGGCAACGGTTACGACATCCACCGCTTGGTGCCGGGCCGGCCGCTGATCCTCGGGGGCCAACAGCTCGAGCATCCCGCCGGCCTCGGCCTTGATGGCCACAGCGATGCCGATGTGCTGGTGCACGCGATCATGGATGCACTGCTCGGCGCCCTCTCCCTAGGCGACATCGGCAAATACTTTCCGCCCGATGATCCGCAGTGGAAGGGGGCCGACAGCCTGGTGCTACTGGAGCAGGTGGTAGCGCTGGTGGCCGAGCGGGGCTGGAGCGTGATCAATGTGGATTCGGTGGTGATCGCTGAGCGGCCCAAGCTGAAACCCCATATCGAAGCGATGCGCGCTGCCATTGCCGCCCGCATGGGGCTCGAACCTGATCAAGTGGGCGTGAAAGCCACCACCAACGAAAAACTGGGCCCCGAGGGCCGCGAGGAGGGCATCTCCTGCCAGGCGGTGGCCCTGCTGCAGAAGCCATGAGCCGTCGCTCGCTGGCTAGGGTTTTGGCCCACGCTCTTTGTCTGCTGATGTTGCTGGCCGGCCATCCCGATGTGGCGATCGCTGAGCAACAACAGCCCGGCGGAAGCTTTGAAGTGGCGGTGGTTGAGCACCTACGTGTGAAGGTGCCAGCTGAAGCCCGCCAAGCCTGGCTGGAAGCCGAACGGGGCAGCTGGGAACCCTGGCTGGCTGAGCAAGAGGGTTATCTCGGACGTGATCTGCTTTGGGATGCGGAGCGAGAAGAGGGCACCCTGCTGATCCGCTGGGCCAGCCGCGAGCAGTGGAAGGCCATCCCCCTAGCCGAGGTGGAAGCGGTGCAGGAGCGCTTCGAGCAACTGGCCCGCCAAGCCACCGGCACCCGCCAAGGCAATCCCTTCCCGCTGGTGTTTGAAGGCGAGCTGCAGCCAGCGGCATGACCGAAACGGCTCGGCTCGACCTGCAGCGCTGCCAGCGGATCGGCATGGTGGAGGCCATCTGGGGCGAGCACAAAACCGCCGAGCAGATCGCATCGATCCTGCTGCGGCTGCAGAGCGCGGGGGAACTGGCACTGGCCACCCGCGTGGATGCCGCCAAAGCGCAAGCCGTGGCGGCGCTGATCGAGGCCAACCCGTCAGGTGACGCGCTCCTCGAGCAGCTGCAGTTTCATGCCGAGGCCCGCTGCCTCAGCCTTGGGAAGCCCGCGCAGCCGCGGCAGGAGCTCGGCGAGGTGCTGGTACTCAGCGGCGGCACCAGTGATCTACCGGTGGCCAGCGAAGCGCAGCTGGCCCTGCACTGGCATGGGGTGCACTGCGAAACGTTGCTGGATGTGGGCGTAGCAGGGCTGCATCGGCTGCTGGCGCAGCTGGAGCGACTGGAGCAGGCTCAGGTGCTGATCGCCTGCGCCGGAATGGAAGGGGCCCTGCCCACGGTGTTGGCCGGCCTAGTGCCGCAGCCGGTGATTGGGGTACCGGTGAGCGTGGGCTACGGGGTGAGCGCCGGCGGCCAGGCGGCACTGCACGGGATGCTTGCTAGCTGCGCTCCGGGCTTGAGCGTGGTGAACATCGACAACGGCTACGGCGCCGCGATGGCCGCCCTGCGCATCCTCAACAGTGGGCCCGGTGGCCTCAGCAGTGGCCGCGCAATGGCTCCCGCGCCGGAGCTTTGAGCTCGAGCATCGCCTCCACCCAAAGCTGCATCGAGCGGGGCAGCCGACGTTGCTCGTAGCGCTCCAAGGCTTCGAGCAGCACGGGGCTGTTCACCCAGTGCGGAGAGCGCGGTGCCATCCGAACCGTTCAGCTGAGCCGCACTGTGCGCGGTTGAGGCTGCGTCGGCAACCCAGCGAGGCCAACCTGCAGATCGGCTTCAGGTTGAGCCACTCAAGGCGGAGAATCAGGCCTCTTGAGCGCGGCGGCCCAGACACTGCTGCAGTTCGCGGGAGCGCTCCTCGGTTTCCACCTGATGCAGACGGCTCAACAGGGCGTGGAGATCGCTACCGGCCAATTCGCCATTGGCCTGCCATTTCATGGCACGGGTTTCGGAATGGCGAACGGAGCCGGACACGCAAGCGGATTGAAGTGGCTATCAACCTAAACATCGAGGCCACCGCCGACTGGACTTACAACACAAATCCAGCGGAAGAGTTTCTGTAATTCGCCAAATCTTCAGAAAAAGCGAAGATCGCGCCTCAGAGATGCTTCAGATCGGGGTAGGCGGTGATGAGCTCATCGGCGCTCAACACCTCGCCTGCGCCCTCGGGCTGCCAGATCACCTCAAGCGCCAGCAACTGATCCGAAGGCACCGAACCCACCACCCGCAGCGCCTCGCGCAGATCCTCACTGCCATTCACCGGCTTGAGGGTGATGCGGCTGCGGCTGGCCACCAGCAGGGTTACCGCGATGTAATCACTGGTGGCATCGGCATCACCGGCGCTGGCAGCGGAAGCCACGCCGCGGGAACCGCTCACATTGGTGGTGATCTCGCCGGCGAGCTTGCTGCGCTCGGTCATCGAGAGGCGGTTGAAGGTGGATTCAGCCGCCTGGAACGGCACCTGGCCCACCTCAGCGTTGGCGTACACCCACAGATCGGGATGACGCAGCAACGCCAGGGTGCTGTCTTGGAGCACACGCTGCAAACCACTGCTGGTGCTGGTATCGGAGCTGGCGGCCAGGCTGCGCAGATCGCGCTGCAGCTCACGGGCGGAGGCCAAGAGACCCACTTGCAGCTGGGCAATGGCCACCGGGCCGTCGGGCCGATAGCTGTCGAGATCGCCGCCGCGCATCCCCGCCGGTAACGCCTGGCCGCCACCACCGCCGCCGCGGAAGGCGTTCAGCACCAGGCCGACCACCGCCATCAGCACCAGGAAGCCGAACAGGCCACCACCGCCGAAGAAGAAGGGAACGATGAACGGAAACCCGATGCCACCGCCAAAGCCCCGCTGGTAGCCGCCACCGCTGTAGCCACCGCCGCCGTAGCTGCGGGGCATGGGGGCCGAGCGGAAGCTGCCACCACCGATGCGGCCGCCGCTGGCGGCCTCAGCAGGCTGAGGGGCCAGCACCACCAGCGCCAGGGCCGCACTGAGCAACGCAGGAAGCATCAGGCGACGAAACAAACGACGCAGCAGCGGCGTGGAGTGCTGTTGAGGCAAAACCAACCCCAGGAATTGCCATGAAATCTAAGAACCACCTCCCACGATGGTGACCACTTCCACCGCATCGGCTTCCCGTACGGGCTGATCCGCCCAAGAAGCTCTGGGCAGGATCTCACCGTTGAACTCCACCACCACCAGCTGCGGCTTGTAGCCGCGCAGCTCAAGCAGTTGCAGCAGCGACAGGCCTTCAGGGCACGCCATCGGATCCCCATTCAGGCGCACTTCAATCGTGGATGTAGTGGATTCGCTCATCGGCTCAGTTCAGCATCTGCAGGAGTTCTCGGCTCGCCGCCGCGGGATCCGGGGCCGCCGTGATCGCTCGCACCACCGCCACCCGGCTGCAGCCCACGGCCTGCACATCCGCCAGGTTGCTGGCATCGATGCCGCCGATGGCGAAGCAGGGGATCGGGCTTTCTGCCGCGGCCTGGCGCACATACTCCAGGCCCACCGGCTCGCGGCCAGGCTTAGTGGGGGTGGCGTTCACCGGACCCACGCCCACGTAGTCGCAGCCATCGGCCACCGCCTCACGCAGCTGGCTGAGGGCGTGAGTGCTGCGGCCAATCAACTTCTCGGGGCCGAGCAAACGCCGGGCCAGCGCCGGCGGCAGATCGCCTTGCCCCAGATGCACGCCATCGGCATCCACCGCCAGAGCCAGATCGATCCGATCGTTCACCAGAAACAGAGCCCCCGTGCGGCTGCAGAGTCGGCGCAGTGCCTGGGCCTGCGCCAACCGTTCCGCATCGGTGATCGGCTCACCATCTGCCCCCAAGCTGCTCTCCTTGGCGCGGTACTGCACCAGGCGCACACCGCCCTCAAGCGCCGCTTCCACCACAGCCTCAAGCTGCGGGGATGGGCTGGTGATCAGATACAACCGGCAGGTCTGCAACTGCTGCCGGCGTTGATCGGCCGATGGGCAGGCCCGCAGCAATTCCACCTCTAGGTCGTAGAGGGCATAGCGGATCGCGGCCGCTTCGGCGGCCAGGGTTGGATCCTCAGCGCGACCGAATTCCTCGAGCACTCGCAGCGCCTCCTGCACCCGGCCGCAGTTGGCCGCCACCACCGCCGCAGGCTCCTGCCGCTGGGCCTGGGCGGGATGGGCCATGCCTGCCGCCACATCGCCAGCCGTGTGCCGCGCCTGCTTGTAGCGATCGACATGGAGAAGCCCCAGCCGCTGGCGCAGATCCTTGAGCCGCGCCACCAGATCGGCACGATCCAACCCGAAGCGGCACCAGTCCTCCACCACCCGCAAGCCTTCGCGGGCGCGATCGAGGTTGGCGTCGAGCAGGCGCAACACCGGCTGGGGTTGTGCAGGGGCCGTCATGAACAGAACTGAGGCAAGAGGGGCTGCTTAAGGTGTGCGCACACATGCCATCACAGGGCCATGGCGCAGGGCGGATCCGACAGCCCAATGCTGGTGTTGATCTCAGGGATTCTGCTGCTGGGGGCGATTGCTGCCTTTATCAGCTGGGGCCTGGCCAACGCCTACCCCGCCGGCTGAGCCCAGCAGCTGCTCAGCCTGCGCTGCATCGCGGCTGATTTGCGCCACCAGCGCTTCCAGGCTCTCGAAACGCTGCTGTTGGCGCAGCAGCGCCACCGGTTCCACCAGCAGCTCCGCTCCCTCCAGATCCAGGCGCCGCCCAAGCAAGTGCACCTCCACCGCCGATGGAGCAGTGGGATCCACCGTGGGCTGCGGCCCCAGATTCATCACCGCCGCCAGGCGTTCACCGGGTAGCTGTTCTCCCTGCAGCCACACCCAGGCGGCATACACCCCCTGCTGGGGCAAAAACTTGCGGCCATCCACCTGGAGGTTGGCGGTGGGCCAACCCAGCTCGCGGCCCAAGCCGCGCCCCCGCACCACCCGGCCGCCAAAGCGATAGGGGCGATCCAACAACGCCGCCGCCTCCTGCAGCTGTCCACCCTCGAGCGCCCGGCGGATCCGGCTGCTGCTCAACCGACCGGTGCCATCGCTGAGGATCGGCTGCACGACGAGCTCAATCCCCCGCTCAGCGCAAAGCTCGCGCAAGGCATGGATATCTCCGCTGCGGCCGGCGCCAAAGCGGAAGTTTTCGCCAACAGCCACCAGCTGAGCCTGCAGCTGCTCCACCAGCACCTGCTCCACGAACTGCTCCGGGCTGAGGGCGGCCAGTTCCGGCGTGAAGGGCACTAACACCAACTGCTCAATGCCGAGCGGCTCAAGAAGATGGATCTTTTCGGCGGGAAGATCCAGCCGCAGCCGCGCCTCGCCGTAGAGCACTTCGCGCGGATGGGGCCAGAAGCTCACCACCGTGGGCACCAGTTGCGCTGCCGCGGCCCTCTCCACCACCGCAGCAATCACACGGCGATGGCCCCGGTGCAGCCCATCAAAACTGCCCAGCGCAATGGCTGTGGGCCGTGCGGCTTGCTCAGGACTGCGCAGAGGAATCAAGGCCGGTTCACCAACAAGCGCATCCAGGCCCTCGCCCCAGGCATCCTCCCATGGCAGGTTTGGGCCATCTCCGGCGCCCTCGCTCCTTCCCATGGCCGATCGCCTCGACCTGCAACTGATCTCCGCCGCCCTACGGCGGATGGGCTGGATTCGGCTCTGGTCCCAGGTGGTGTTGGGGGTGGTGGTGCTGGGGGTGTTGCTCTTCAACAACATCGGTGGCCAAATTGCTGCCCGCGCCGACAAAGCCCTGGGCCTAGGCCCTGGCCTATCGCTCACGAGCCTGGCCTTTGTGGTGCTGCTCTGGTCGATCTGGCAGAGCGGCCTGATCGTGCGCTGCGGGCGGGCCCTCAACGGGCCGGTGCACCCCAGCAAAGGCGAAACCGCTCGACTGATTAAACGCAGCGTGCTGGCCGACCTGGTGGGCCTCACCCTCGGCACCGTGGGCTACCAATCGTTGGCCGGGAGCTTGTTTGTGCAGGCCTCGATGCAGGCGGGATTCGCCTTCGGCGGAGCGATGACCACCCCGGGCGGGCGGATCACCAACTACCCGATCACCTCGCTCGAGATGTTGTCGGTGCTGAGCAACACGCAGGTGCTGTTTGCCCACGTGATCGGGCTTTGGATCAGCATCTGGATGCTGCAGCGGATCTACCGGCCCAGCGGCAGCTGAGGCAGCGCCGCAGCATCCCCTCGCCAGAACAGCTCGGGCTGCAGCGGCGTGAGCGACACACCGCCCGCGGCCACATGGGCCACATCAATCGGCCAGTCGGCTGGGCCGGCCACCTCAGCCTCCAAGTCGTTGGCCACCTCACCGGCGAGCCAGTAATAGGTGCGGCCGCGGGGATCGACGCGCTTGTCGAACTGGTCGGTGTAGCGGCGCACAGCTTTACGGCACCAGCGCAAGGGGCCGATCGCCTCAGCAGCCAAGGGCGGCACATTGAGGTTGAGCAGGGTGGAAGCGGGCCAGCCCTGCTGCATCACGGCTTCAGCCACATCGAGGGCGATGGCGGCAGCGGGTTCAAAGCTGCGCCACTTGAAATCAGCGCTGCTCACCGCCAGGGCTGGCAGCCCCTCAATCGTGCCTTCCATGGCGGCACTCACCGTGCCGGAATACAGCGTGTCGGTGCCGAGGTTGGGGCCGTGGTTGATGCCGGAGAGCACCAGATCGGGCCATTCCTCCAACAGGGCGAACAGCGCCAGCTTCACGCAATCGCTGGGGGTGCCGCTGCAGGCCCAGGCAGTGATGCCGGGGGCGAACAGTTCATCGGCCCGCTCGGCCCGCAAAGGTGTTTGCAGGGTGAGGCCGTGGCCGGTGGCGGAGCGCTCCTGATCAGGGCACACCACCGTCACCTGATGGCCGCGGGCTGCAGCTTCAGCGGCCAGGGTGCGGATGCCGGCGGCGAACACGCCGTCGTCGTTGCTGATCAGGATCCGCAAGGGGTTGGGGTGACTGCCTGGAGGCTAGAGGCCGTCTTCTTAAAGTCACGAGCTACCGGAACACAGCCGTGAGCGCCACCATCAGCCTGCAGCAGCTCACCGACCAGCTCGATCAGCTGGAGGCTGAAGCCGCCAAGGCCATCGGCGCCGCCGGCTCCGCCAGCGAGCTCGAAGACCTGCGCGTGGGGCTGCTGGGCAAAAAGGGCAAGCTCTCGGCGGTGCTCGGCGCCATGGGCAAATTGCCTGGCGATGAGCGTCCGCTGGTGGGCCAGCGAGCCAACGTGCTCAAGGAGCAGGTGCAGGGGCTGCTGGCTGAGCGCCTCAGCGCTGTGAAAGCGGCGGCGATGGCCGAGCGCATCGCCAGCGAAACCCTCGATGTGACCATGCCGGCCACCTACACCCCGGCCGGCCACCGCCATCCCCTGATCAGCACGATCGAAGAGATCGTGGACATCTTTTCTGGCCTCGGTTACCGGGTGGAGGAAGGCCCGGAGATCGAAACCGACCACTACAACTTCACTGCCCTGAACATCCCGCCGCACCACCCGGCGCGGGACATGCAGGACACCTTTTATCTGAGCGAGCACGAGCTGCTGCGCACGCACACCTCACCGGTGCAGATCCGCCACCTGGAGAAGAACCCACCGCCGGTGCGGATCGTGGCTCCGGGCCGCGTGTATCGCCGCGATGCGGTGGATGCCACCCACTCACCGGTGTTCCACCAGGTGGAGGTGCTCGCCATCGATGAAGGCCTCGATTTCAGCCACCTGCGCGGCACCGTGACCACCTTCCTGCAGCGCTTTTTCGGCGATCTGCCGGTGCGCTTCCGCGCCAGCTATTTCCCCTTCACCGAACCCTCCGCCGAGGTGGATGTGCAGTGGCGCGGCCGCTGGCTGGAGGTGATGGGCTGCGGGATGGTGGATCCGGCGGTGCTCGAGGGCCTGGGGATTGATCCCGAGCGCTACAGCGGCTTCGCTGCCGGCCTGGGTGTGGAGCGCTTCTGCATGGTGCGCCACGGCATCGACGACATCCGCCGCCTGTTCACCTCCGACCTGCGCTTCCTGGAGCAGTTTTAACCCTCGAAAAACAAATCCATTCAGGGATCTCATGGCAATCAGAGGGCTCCAGTCCAGGGGGCTTCCGAATTCGCCAGAAGGCCGGAACGAAATAACGAGACAGGGTCGAGCAGCTGCCAACACAAAAGAATCTTCGCAATTAAGAGCCTTATGCGCTGCATCGCCACTAGCTTTGAAGCAGGTATGGGAGCAGGATGGTGCGAGATCAAGAAGGTTTTCCACTCACTACGAACCGAGACAGCTGGGCACGCAGTGCGTCAGCAATCCGAGCTCGCGCCGAAGCTCGCCCTCAGAGCCGGTTGGCCAACTTTCTGCAGGCACTGAGTCCCAAAAGCCTTCCTGCTGCCGGCGGAATCCAAGGCGGACCAAGCCTCTATGGGCCCTCAAGTAATTCGACCGGCTTCGATGGCTACCTGCTCCAATGGACCAGCGCCGTAACAGACGACGACACAGTCAAGGCCGCCACACAAATCGGATACAAGGTGCGCGAACGTTTCACGCTCGCTCGCCCAACCACCAACCAAGAAGGCGAACAACTCGAAATCATTGATCTTCCATCCGGCATCCCTGTTGAGCTAATCGCCCAGGCATTAGCCCGCCTACAGGGAGTGCGCTGGATCGAACCCAACTGGCGGCTGCAAAAGCAGGCAACCAGCAGCGACCCATCGCTTACCAACGGCAGCCTATGGGGAATGTACGGCAGCGGGGGCAATCCCTTTAACAGCTTTGGCAGCCATGCAGTGAACGCATGGGCACGCGACGACGCAAACGGCAGCGTCATCAATAATCCAGCGAACAAAATCTATGTTGGCATCATCGACGAAGGTATTCAGTGGAACCATCCAGACTTACTCGGTCAAGTTGGCAACCCTTTTGAAGCAGCCGATGGCGTGGACAATGACGGCAACGGCCTCATCGACGACATTTATGGATGGGATTTCTTTAATAAAGACAACAGCGTTTACGACGGTAGCAGCGCCAACCCATTAATCGATGCCCACGGGACGCATGTTGCAGGAACCATTGGCGCTAAAAACGATGGCCGCGGCATCGTTGGTGTCGCCTGGAACACTGGCCTGATCAGCGGCAAATTTCTAGGCCCGGCTGGCGGAACAACAGCCGATGCCATCCTCGCGATTGACTACTTCACAACACTCAAAACGAAGGGCATCGACATTGTCGCCACAAACAATTCGTGGGGCGGCGGCGCATCAAGCCCGGCGCTTCAAGCAGCAATCGAGAGAGCCAATGCCGCCGGCATCTTATTTGTAGCCGCCGCAGGGAATGACAACACTTCCACAATAAGCTATCCCGCCGGCTACCCAAATGGCAACGTTCTGTCTGTTGCCTCGATCACAAGTAGCGGCGCTCGGTCCAGCTTCTCCAACTACGGCTCAAGCTGGGTTGACCTTGGCGCACCCGGGAGCGGCATCCTCTCGTCAGTTCCCTTGGACTCCTACTCCACCTACAACGGCACCTCAATGGCGACCCCCCATGTCACAGGGGCAGTTGCCTTTCTTGCAACGTGGGGAAAATCCAAAAACCTATTCCTCAATGATCAAGATCGTTCGATCAAAATCCGTGACGCAATCCTGAAATCCGCGATGCCGACGGCATCGCTCAACGGAATCACGAGCACAGGCGGTCGCCTCAATCTCGAGGCTGCCTTGAAGCTGCTTGACCCAAGCCTGAATCGCTTCAACATCAGCGGCACCCCGAATCCCGTTTCGGAAGGATCCGCGATCAACCTCACCGTCACCGAAAACGGAAACGCTCCTACCACGCCCCTTTTCTGGAGACTCAGCGGCAACGGCATCAATGTTAGCGACCTTGATAACGGTGCAATCTCAGGAACAGTAGCGGTGGGAGAAAGCCTCAGCCTCAGCTTCCGCAATGATCTACTGACCGAAGGAACCGAGACCGGCTTACTTGAACTCTCCAGCACCAATAACTTCAGCGTCATTGATACCGCTCTATCGATCACCATCAATGACACATCCACAACACCGCCTGGCACACCAATCGTTGGTACGACAGACTCTGACGTCCTTCAAGGCACAGCAGCCCCAGAACTGATCAGTGGCGTACCCACCACGGGCACAGGCACCAGCATGGGCAGAGGACAAATGGATACCGTCACCGGAATGGCTGGCGCCGATATCTTCGTGATCGGCGACAGCCGAGGCGTCCTCTACGACGACGGCATCGCGAATAACACAGGAATCTCAGACCATCTCATCATTAGAGACTTCCAGAGAGGAAGCGATAAAATTCAGATCAAATCCAACACCAATTATATAACGAGAACTGCCACTATTAATCGAGTTGCCGTTACCGAGATCTACTGGGATCGCAACAACTCGCGGACACTAAATCTTAGCGGCTCCAACCGCGACGAACTAGTGGCACGCCTAAACGGAACGTTCAGCGGCGCAAATGCCCTTACCCTCGCTACCGACTTCACGGTCGTGCCCTGAAGCCACAGGCAGACCAATCGGCAATCAGTTCCGCGCTTTCTGTCAAATCGCGATAAGGTTGCAATAAGAACCAGCTTAAGCAAGCGATTAGACGCAGTAAAGTCTCGGTCGTAGTACCAGATCCAGTGCCCTGCGTCGGCCTCATCGTTAACGACGGCAAAGACCTGGCCCTGGCCACCGCCGACGCTATCGAAACGCGCCTGCGCGGCGCGGGCTACGAGGTGCTGCGGGCCAGCAGCTCCGCTGGGATGGTGGGCTTTGCCAACCCGGATCAGCACCTGCGCGCCAAGGGCCATGCGGCCTGCGTGCCGGCCCACTTTGAAGCGTCCATGGCGATGGCCATGGTGCTGGGGGGCGACGGCACGGTGCTCTCCGCCGCGCGGATGACGGCACCGATCGATGTGCCGATCCTCACGATCAACACCGGCCATCTGGGCTTTCTGGCCGAAACCTATCTCCCAGAACTCGAGCAGGCCCTCGAGCAGGTGATCGCCGGCGAGTGGACCGTGGAGGAGCGCACCACCCTGGTGGTGAGCGTGATGCGAGGTGAGCAGCGCCGTTGGGAGGTGCTCTGCCTCAACGAGATGGCCTTGCACCGCGAGCCGCTCACCTCGATGTGCCATTTCGAGATCGCCGTGGGCCGCCATGCCCCGGTGGATATCGCCGCCGATGGCGTGATCCTCTCCACCCCCACCGGCTCCACCGCCTATGCCCTGAGCGCCGGCGGCCCCGTGATCACCCCCGATTGCCCGGTGCTACAGCTCACGCCGATCGCACCCCACTCCCTGGCGTCACGGGCGCTGGTGTTCAGCGATCAGGAACCAGTCACGGTGTTTCCCGCCACGCCGGAGCGACTGATGATGGTGGTTGATGGCAGCGCCGGTTGTTACGTGTGGCCAGAGGATCGGGTGCTGATCCGCCGCAGCGAACACCCCGTGCGCTTCGTGCGTTTGGCCGATCACGAGTTCTTCCAAGTGCTGCGCAACAAGCTGGGTTGGGGCCTGCCGCACGTGGCCAAACCCGGCGCCCCTTCATGAGCGGCGGAAGCCTGCTGCTGCTCGGCCAGGAAGCCGAGGCCCTGGCACCCCGGCTGGAAGCCTCCGGCTACACCTGCCACCTCGGTGAGGCGGGGATCGAAGCCCGCTGCGATCTGGCGGTGCTTGGCGCCGAGCTCGCTGATCAGTTGCCGCAGCTGCAGCAGCGGATCGGAGCCATGCCAGTGCTGCTCGACATCGGCACCGACAGCGTGGCGGCCCGCTCACGCCTGCTGCGCTCCGGGGCCACCGATTTCTGGTTGTCGTCAGCCGGAGCTAGCGATCTATTGATGCGTCTGCGCTTGCACCGCAAGCTGCTGGAGAAGGGGCGCCCGCCGGATGATCGCCTCAGCCTGGGCGATCTGAGCCTGATTCCCAGCCGCCATGAGGTGCGCCGCGGCCAACGGATCGTGCCGCTCACGGCGCGGGAATACGCCCTTTTGCTGCTGCTGATGGAGCACAGCGGCCAGGTCCTCAGCCGCGATCAGATCCTGCGCCAGGTGTGGCACGACCAACGCGGTGCCGCCAGCAATGTGATCGAGGTGTACGTGCGCTACTTGCGCCAGAAGCTCGAGGAGCAAGGCGAAAAGCGGCTGATTCACACCGTGCGGGGGCAGGGGTATTGCCTCAGCGATGGCCCGCCGCCTCGCTAACCACCCGCCCCGCCGATGAGCACGCCTCCTCTCCCACCGCCGCAACAGCTGCCGATCGAAGCGCAGTGGTGCCTGAAGGCCACCACCCTGCGCCCGGTGGTGAGCAGCGGCCCCTGCATCGAGCTGGAGGTGGCGCGCACCCCGCAGCAGCAGAGCTGGGGATTGATGGGCCGCCCGCCCCTGGCGCCGCTGCGGGGCATGTGGTTCCCCTATGACCAGCCCCAGGTGCTCAAGTTCTGGATGCACCGCACTCCCTCCCCACTCGACATGCTGTTTATCCGCGACAAGCGGGTGATCGCGATCGAAGCCAACACCACTCCCTGTCCGCGTCTGCCCTGCCGCAGCTACGGGCCCGACGAGCCAGCGGATGGCGTGGTGGAACTGGCCGCCGGCGAAGCCAGCCGCCTTGGCCTGCAGGTGGGCAGTGCAGCGGTAATACGCCCCTTCAAACCCCAGCCGGCCGCTCGCCCCGCAACATCAAAACAGGATTGAGCGGCGCCAGGCGCGTGCCATCCGCCAGGGGGGCCCCGCGCCAGGCCTGATGCTGCGCCACGGCCACGGTGAGGCCGGCCTGCTCAAGCGGCGGCCGCAGCTCGGCGAGAGCTTCCACGGTGGCGAGCGGAATCACCACCACACCGCCTGGGCGCAACCGTTCCAGCACGGCTTCCAGTAGGGCACGGCGATCGCGGCCGCCGCCGCCGATCAGCACACGATCAGGGTCAGGCAGCTCAGCCAGGGCGTCGGGCGCGCGGCCTTCCAGCACCCGGGCGGGCTTCACGCCCAGGCGCTCCGCGTTGGCCTCGATCAAGGCCGCCGAGCCGCCCCGCTGCTCCAGGGCCCAGAGCTGCAGGGCCGGCCGCAGCCGCAACGCCTCAAGCCCCACCGAGCCCACACCCGCACCGATATCCCAGAGCACACCCTTCTGGGGTAGATCCAGATCGGCCAGCAGCTGAATGCGCACCTCGCGCTTGGTCATCAGCCCCGGGCGATCCGGGTGCTGCAGAAACACCCCATCCGGCAGACCAAAGAGAGTTAGTCGCTCCGGGAACGGCGGCGGCTCAGCCACCAGCACCACCAGGTGCAGCGGATCGAGATCGGTAGGAAGGGGGTCTTCGGGCGCCAAACGCTGAACGCGCTCGGCGCTGTGGCCGAGGCGCTCACACAGCCAAAAGCCATAGGCCTGCTCGAGCCCCGCAGCCCGCAGACACCGGCGCACCGTTTCGGCACCACCGCGGCTGGGATCGGTGAGCACCGCCAAGGCGCCGGGCCGCTGCTGCAGCCGCGCCGCGAGCGGTTCTGGATCGCGGCCGTGCAGGCTGAGCCAGCTGGCGTCCTGCCAGGGCCGACCGATGCGCGCGAAGGCCAGCTGGAGTGAGCTGGGGGCCGGATGAAAACGCAGCTGATCCGCCGGCAGCCCCTCCAGCAGCAGCCGCCCGATCCCAAACCAGAGCGGATCGCCACTGGCCAGCACCACCACCAGTTGTTCGGCATCGAGGCCGCGCAGCTGCTCGAGCAGTAGCTCCGGCTGATCGCTGGCAATCAGCACAGGTCCGCCAACGCCGGCCCAGCTCTGCAGAGCGGCGTGCAGACGGCGGGGTGCTGCCACCAGCGCGGCCTGTCGCAGCAGCTCTTGGTGAGCTGGCGGCAGGCTGGCCGGCGCTCCGGCGTCGGTGCCGATCACCTCAATCATCTCGCCATTGTGAGCGCCAGGCGTTCTGCAAAGGAGCGGAAACTGCCTTACTCTCCGGCCAACTGTCTGAGTCTGCGCCCCACGCGATGGCTGTTCGACTGACCGCACTCACCGGAGCTCTGCTCAGCCTCACCCTGGGGGTTCTGCAACCGGCCCAAGCCGAAACCGTGCTCGAGCGGGTGAGCCGCACCGGCAGGCTGAACACCGTGGTCCTCAACGGCGACCTGCCCTACTCCACCCAGCAGGGCAATGGCTACGTGGGCCTTGGCATGGAGTTTTCCAAGGAAATCCAGAAAGAGGTGAGTGAGTACACCGGCAAGCCGGTGCAGCTGGTGCCGCAACCGGTGAACTCCATCAATGAGGGCCTTGCTGCCATCGCCAGCGGCGCTGTCGACCTCTCCTGCGGCGCGGGCTTCAGCTGGGGCCGCTCGATGTTTGTCGACTACTCCCTGCCCTTCGCCCTCAGCGGCACCCGCCTGATCACCCCGGCCGGCAACGACGGCACCCCCGCTGCTCTGAAAGGCAAAACCATCGGCGCGGTGAAGAACAGCCTCTCGGCCCACGCGATCGAGAAGACCGTCACCGGCGGTGAGCTGGCGTTGTTTGAAAACCCCGCCGCAGCGCTTGAGGCCCTGAAGAACGGTGAGATTCAGTTCCTCGCGGGCGACAGCCTCTGGCTGCTCGCCAACCGCGCCGCGGTGGATCCCTCCGGCAACGTGGCCCCCTCGGTGCCCTACAACCGCTCGGCCGTGGGCTGCGTGGTGCCCGAGAACAACTCCGGTTTGCTCAACCTCAGCAACCTGGCGATCGCCAAGTTGATGCAGGCCTACATCAACGACGATCCCTCCGCGCTGCAGCGCATCAACCAGTGGGTGGGCCCTGGCAGCAGCGTGAATCTCAGTCAAGACCTGATCAAGGCCTACTTCACCAACGTGCTGCTCACCGCCGCGCTGCTGAACCTGTCCTGAGCCTCCAGCACTTCTGACTTCACCGCACCCACCACTGCCATGGCACCCCGTTCCCTTCTGCAGCTGCTCACCCTCACCGCTGCTGCCGCCGTGTTCACCGAAACGGCTCAGGCAGCTGTGTATCAAGCGCCTGATCTGAGCAACCCGCTCGAAAGCCGCATCCAGGCCCTGCGCGATGGCGCTTGGCAGCCCCAACTGAGCACAGCAGGTAACGGCGAGCTGCTGGCTCGCTACTGGGGCAACGGCGGTGGCCGCGGCTGGGGCAATGGCGGTGGTTGGCGCAACGGCGGTGGCTGGGGCAATGGCGCCCGCTACTACGGCGGCGGCGTGAACGTGAACCTGGGCTGGCCCAATGGCGGTTGGGGTAACGGCGGCTGGGGCAACGTGCTGCCCGGCAGCTTCATCAACTGGTGATCAGCGGCGAGATTTCCCCGGCCGGCGCCGCTCTTGCCGATCTCGAGCTAAGCCGGTTCGGCCCCATCGGGCTGGTGGTGGTGCAATCCACCTCGCTCTGCAATCTCGACTGCGATTACTGCTACCTGCCGGATCGCCAGAAGCGGCGGGTGTTCGATCTGGATCTGCTCCCTCTGCTGTTGCAGCGGATCCTGGAGAGCCCCTTTTGCGGGCCTCAGCTTTCGCTGGTGTGGCACGCCGGTGAGCCGCTCACGCTCCCCTGCAGCTACTACGACGAGGCCACGGCGATCATCGAGCGCTGCGTGCAGGAGTTCACCGGCGGTGCCGTGGTGATCGAGCAGCACGTGCAAACCAACGGCACGCTGATCAACGACGCCTGGTGCGACTGCTTCCAACGCAACGGCATCGTGGTGGGCGTAAGCGTGGATGGCCCGGCCGCCATCCACGACGCCCATCGCCGCTTTCGCAACGGCAACGCCTCCCATCACCTCACGATGCGGGGGATCGAAGCGCTCAAACGCCACGGCATCCCCTGCCATGTGATTGCGGTGGTGACAGCCGCCGCGATGGAGCAGCCCGAGGCGATGTATCGCTTCTTCCGCGACAACGGCATCACCTCCGTGGGCTTCAACGTGGAGGAGCAAGAGGGAGTGCACACCAGTTCCTCGATGCAGGGGCGTGAGCAGGAAGAGCGCTACCGCCAGTTCCTCACGCGCTTCTGGCAGCTGAGCGAGGTTGATGGGCACCCGCTGGTGCTGCGGGAGTTCCAGCAGGTCATCGATCTGATCCAGCGCAACCGCCGCCTCAATCAGAACGAACTCAACCGCCCCTATTCCATCCTCAGCGTGGATTGGCAGGGCAACTTCTCCACCTTCGATCCCGAGCTGCTCTCGGTGAGCAGCGAGCGCTACGGCAGCTTCAATCTGGGCAACATCCGCACCACCAGCCTGCTGGAGGCGGCCCGCAGCCCCCGCTTTCAACAGCTCTGGAGCGATGTGAACTCCGGCATGGCGCGCTGCCAGAGCAGTTGCGACTACTACGGCCTCTGCGGCGGAGGCATGGGCAGCAACAAGTTCTGGGAGCACGGCACCCTCGATTGCAGCGAAACCAGCGCCTGTCGCTTCCGCACCCAGATCCCGGTGCAGGTGCTGCTCGATCGCTTCGAGGCCGCTCCACCAGCCGCCAACTGAGATGCCGCTCAATCCCGATGCCCTGATCCGGCTGCTGGTGCTGGTTGGGCTGGGCATGGCCTGCGCCCTGATCCTGCAGCCCTTCGCCGAGATCGTGCTGTGGGCCGGGCTGCTGGCCGTGATTCTCAAACCGCTGCAGCTGTGGCTGCAGCGCCACCTGCGGCTGGGGCGCTGGTGGTCGGCGGGACTGATCATGCTGGTGGGGCTGCTGGTGCTGATCGGCCCGGTGGGTGCCCTGGCAGCAGCGCTGCTGAGCAATGTGAGTGAGCTGGTGGAGCTGGTGCGCCAGGGCAAACAGGCCCTGCCCCAACCGCCACCGCTGCTGCTGGGCATCCCTGTGTTGGGGCCAGCGATCAAGCCGCTCTGGCACGGCTTGATCAGCGATCTGCATGGCCTGCTGCGCAACCACTCCGACACGCTCACCACCGTGATGACCCGGGTGCTTGAGACCACCCTGGCCAAGGGGCTGGGCTTCCTCCGGCTGCTGGTGAGCCTGGTGGTGGCGGCTGCGATGTTGGTGTACTCCGATGAATTGCTGCTGCGGCTGCGGCGGTTGCTGCATCGGTTGGCGCCGGAGCATGCCGAAACGGTGCAGGTGATCACAGCCACCACCGTGCGCAACGTGTCACGGGGGGTGGTGGGCGTGGCCTTCCTGCAATCGCTGTTGATCGGTTTGGGGCTGATCGCTGCCGATGTGCCCTGGTCTGGGGTGCTCACCCTGCTGGCGCTGATCCTGTGCCTGATGCAGATCGGGCCGCTGCCGGTGGTAGCGGTAGCCCTGGTGATGGCCTGGAGCCATCTGCCACCGCTGATGGCGTTGCTGCTCACGCTCTGGCTGCTGGCCGCCACCCTCCTGGAGCACCTGCTCAAACCGCTGCTGATGGCCCGTGGGCTACCGGTGCCGATGCTGGTGATCCTGGTGGGCGTGGTGGGAGGCACGCTCAAAGCAGGGGTGGCAGGCCTGTTTCTCGGGCCGGTGGTGTTGTCGCTGGGCTATCACTTTGTGCGCCTCTGGGTGGGCACCAGCGCGCAACCCTCCCCCTGAAGTTGATGTCTTACGCCGATCGCCGCCAGCGCATCCACGAACTGGTGGTGGCCCTGATCCACCAACAGAGCGAACTCGATCTGCTCGATGGCGATCACACCGGCAGCCTGGCGGCTGCCCAAGGCAACCCCGCCGGCTGGCTCGAGCGCAACCGGCGCGTGGTGCAGCGCTACCAAGCGCTGGTGCGCTCAGCTGTCACCCTCGATGCCCTGGTGGATCAGGAAGTGGGGGGAGAGGCGCCAACCAGCAAGCTCTGACAAGCTGGCGGCACCTTCTGCTGCCCCATGGCGCGCTTCGGCCTGTCTGCCCTGAAATCTCTGCTGCGTCGCAAGGGACTGGGCCGCGCCACCACATCCACCTGGCAGCCACCACAGGCCAGCTGGAGCCGCCCCATGGGTCTGGGCTGGCAGAAGCCCTACACCGTTCGCTACGCCAGCAACCTCGACGACGGCCCCAACCACGGCATGCCCCTGGGGGGCTTTGGCGCCGGCTGCATCGGGCGAGCTCCGGATGGCAACTTCAACCTCTGGCATCTCGATGGCGGCGAGCACTGGTTCGGCGTGTTGCCCGACTGCCAGTTCGCGCTGTTTGAGAGCAACGGCAAGCAGAGCCGCGCCCATGCCCTGGCGGTGAAGCCGGAGCGCGATGCCTCACGTCCTGAGGCTGCTGAGCCCCTGCCGAGCTGGAACTGGTATCCCGCCAGCAGCCCCGATCGCACCACGGGCACCTATGCAGCTCGCTATCCCCTCAGCTGGAGCCAGTACCAAGGCGTTTACGACGCGGAGGTGAGCTGCCAGGCCTTCAGCCCGATCTTGCCGGGCAACTACCAGCAGACCAGCTACCCGCTGGCGGTGTTTGTGTGGACCCTGCGCAACCCCACCCGCAAACCCCTCGATCTCTCGCTGCTGCTCAGCTGGCGCAACACCACCGGCTGGTTCACCAACACCGATTCCTCCGCCGAGGTGCACTTCCGCGATGACGGCAGCCCGGAGCACAACTACGCCCCGGCGATCGGCAAGAGCGAAGGGCATCGCAACCGCTGGGTCGACGATGGCTCCCTCAAAGGCGTGCTCCTGGAGGGGGACGTCTCCCAACCGGTTGGCGAAGGTGAAGGCCAGTGGTGCATCGCCACCACGCAGCAGCCCGGGGTGCGCATTCAGCGCTGCAGCCGCTGGAATCCCCACGGCGATGGCAGCGAGATCTGGGGCAGCTTCAGCCGCGATGGCTCCATCCCCGACAGCAACAACGACCGCCGCAGCGGTGCCGCCGATCCCGCCAGTGCAGCCCTGGCGGTGCAGTGCCGACTGGAGCCGGGCCAGAGCATCGAGATCCCGGTGGTGATCAGCTGGGATCTGCCGGTCACGGCTTTCGCCACGGGCACCAGCGCCCTGCGCCGCTACACCGATTTCTTCGGCGCCAGCGCCAACAAGGCCGCCGCCATCGCCGCCGAGGGCCTGCGCGACTGGCGCAGCTGGCGTGATCAGATCGAGGCCTGGCAGCAGCCGGTGCTCGAGCGCAGCGATCTACCCGAACCGCTGCGGATGGCCCTGTTCAACGAGCTCTACGACCTCTGCAGTGGCGGCAGCCTCTGGAGCGCGGCATCGAGAGAGGATCCCTATGGCCGCTTCGGCGTGCTCGAGTGCCTCGACTACGCCTGGTACGAAAGCCTCGATGTGCGCCTCTACGGCTCACTGGCGCTGCTGCAACTCTGGCCCGAGCTCGACAAGGCCGTGCTGCGCAGCTTTGCCCGAGCCATTCCCGCCGCCGATGCCACGCCACGGCCGATTGGTTGGTATTTCACCCAGGGGAAAGGGCGGGTAGAAGCGGCCCGCAAGGTGAAGGGAGCCACCCCCCACGACCTAGGCGCACCGAACGAGCGGCCTTGGGATGCCACCAACTACACCGCTTATCAAGACTGCAACCTCTGGAAAGACCTGGCCAGCGACTACGTGCTGCAGGTGTGGCGCACCTTCAAGCTGGCGCCCAACGGCGAAGACATCAACTTCCTGGCGGAATGCTGGCCAGCGGCCGTGGAAGCACTCCACTACCTGAAAACCTTTGACGCCAACAACGACGGCCTGCCCGACAACGGCGGCGCGCCCGATCAAACCTTCGACGACTGGCCGCTCAAGGGAGTGAGCGCTTACTGCGGCGCCCTCTGGATCGCCGCCCTAGAGGCCGCCTTGGCGATCGCCCAGCAGCTGCAGCTCAGCACCGGGCTCGACACCGCCAGCGAACAGCGCACCTTCAGCAGCTGGCTGGAGCAATCGCGCGCCAACTTCGACACGCTGCTCTGGAACGGCGAGTACTACGACATTGATGCCGAGAGCGGCACCCCGGTGGTGATGGCCGATCAGCTTTGCGGTGATTTCTATGCCCGCCTGCTGGGGCTGCCCGCGGTGGTGAGCGAAACCAACAGCCGCAGCACCCTCAAGGCGGTGAAGGAAGCCTGCTTTGAAGCCTTTGAAGGCGGCAAGCTCGGGGTGGCCAATGGGCTGCGGCGCGACGGCACCCCCCTCGATCCCAACGGCACCCACCCGCTCGAGGTGTGGACCGGCATCAACTTCGGCATCGCCAGCTACTACCGCCTGATGGGCGACACCCCCACCGCCCTGGCGATCACCTCGGCGGTGGTGGATCAGGTGTATGGCGGCGGTCTGCAGTTCCGCACCCCCGAGGCGATCACCGCGGTGAACACCTTCCGCGCCTGCCACTACCTGCGGGCGATGGCCATCTGGGGGGTGTGGGCCACCCACACCAACTGGCAGCCGATTCCGGGTGCAGAGCGAAGCTGACAACGAGCATCACGAAAACTCGTACGATTAGTGGTACGAGCCTGAGGGCGCATGGGATCGATCAGTGCCAGTGAGGCGCGCAGGCGCCTGTTCTCGTTGATTGATGAAGTGCGTGAATCGCACCAACCCGTGGAGATTCACGGCAAACGCGGCAGCGCCGTCCTGCTCTCGGAGCAGGACTGGCGCGCCATCCAGGAAACGCTTTACCTCACGTCGATCCCTGGCATGCGCGAGTCGATCCTCGAAGGGATGGCCGCACCGATCGATGAACTCAGCGAGGACGCTGGCTGGTGAGCTGGCGCGTGCTCTTCACCCGTCAAGCCCAAAAGGACGCCCGCAAACTCGCCAGCGCCTCACCAGCGCTGAAAGAGAAAGCGCAACAACTGCTGACCCTGCTGGCCGACAATCCCTTCACGCAACCACCTCCCTATGAAGCCCTGGTTGGCGACGTGCGGGGTGCCTACTCACGACGGATCAACATTCAGCACCGGCTGGTGTACTCCGTGGACACCGAAGAGGGCGTTGTGCGGGTGCTTCGGATGTGGAGCCATTACGACTGACCCGCTCCGTTCCATACGCTGAACGCCAGATCTGCAGCTCTATGGCATCAGGTGCACTCGTTCGGGGGCTGTTGGCTTGTTTGGCCGGAGCCCTGCTGCTGTTCACTCCGCTGCAGCCGGCCTGGGCCCAGGTGCATGCCCACCCGGATGAAAACGGCCAGGAGGTGGTGCGCAGCCTCGAGAGCCTGCGGGATCTCGACTACCAGAGCTGGCAGGCCGTGGCCTACCGCACTGGTCCTCCCGGCGGTCCGGTGACCCTGCGGATCGTGGGCTATCCCGGCAAGGTGCGCCTCGATCACCCCACCTCGTTGATCGTGCATTCCGGCCGGGGCACCTGGACGCTCGAGGACATCACCACCGCCAATCCCAAGCTGGTGGCCGACGGCCGCGATGCCGCCGCCGAGTTCAACCTCAGCCCCCTGCTGGCCGATTTGCACCAGAACCGGCCGCTGCGGCTGGAGCTACCGGGGGTGTTTGTGGAGCTGCCGGTGCCGCCCTTTGTGGTGGGTGAATGGCGCAGCCTGCCCAGCTGGCGCGAGGGATGAGCGCCCCCTGGCGCCCTTGGATGCAGCGGGCGCTGCAGCTGGCCGCCCTTGGCAACGGCCGCACCAGTCCCAATCCCCTGGTGGGTTGCGTAGTGCTGGATGCCAACGGCCAACTGGTGGGCGAGGGCTTTCATCAGCGGGCCGGATCGCCCCACGCGGAGGTGCACGCGCTGCTTCAGGCCGGTGAGCGCGCCCGTGGCGGCACCGCAGTCGTCACGCTTGAGCCGTGCTGCCATCACGGCCGCACCCCTCCCTGCAGTGAAGCCTTGATCGCCGCAGGTGTGGCGCGCGTGGTGGTGGCGATGCGTGATCCCGACCCGCGGGTGGCCGGAGGTGGCATCGCCCAGCTGCAGAGCGCAGGCATCGACGTGATCGTGGGGGTGTGCGAGGCCGAAGCCCGCCAGCTCAACCGCGCCTTCATCCACCGAGTGGAACACGGCCGCCCGCTGGGCCTGCTCAAGTGGGCGATGAGCCTCGATGGCCGCACGGCCCTTCCCAACGGCTCCAGCCAGTGGATCTCAGGGCCAGCCGCACGGGATTGGGTGCATCAACTGCGGAGCCGCTGCGATGCGGTGATCGTGGGCGGCGGCACGGTACGCGCCGACAATCCGCTGCTCACCAGCCGCGGCCAACGCACCCCCGAGCCCCTGCGGGTGGTGATCAGCCGCACGCTGGATCTACCCACCGAAGCCCAACTCTGGAACCAGGAAACCGCGCCAACCCTGGTGGCGCATGGCTACGACGCCCCCGCCAGCCGCCGCTTCCAACTCGATGCCGCCGGAGTGGAGCGCCTGGTGCTCGAGCGCTGTGAGCCGCTGGAGCTGATGGAGCGCCTGGCGCAGCGCGGCTGCAATCAGGTGCTGTGGGAATGCGGGCCAGAGCTGGCGGCGGCAGCGCTGCGCCAAGGCTGCGTGCAGCAGCTCGCGGCGGTGCTGGCCCCCAAGCTGCTGGGCGGGGAACCAGCACGCACCCCTCTGGGCGATCTGGAGTTGGTGGATGTGAACCAAGCGCAGCCCTGGCAAACGCTGCAGCTGCAGCAGCTGGGGGCCGACTGGCTCTGGGAGATGGAGCTCTAGAGCTCCAGATCGTCTTCCACGCCGCGTGCTGTGTAGCGGCTGATCAACAGGCCCATCACCATCGCCAGATAAATCGTGCCGGCGATCGCCACCATCACGCACACCATCTGTGACTGAGCCGTAACGGGATGGATATCGCCGTAGCCCGTGGTTGTGAGGGTGACGAACGCGAAGTAGTTGAGCTCGACGAAGTCCAGCGCCCACACCGGATTGGCTGGGTTCAGCCCGCTTCCATGGGGGCGCAGCACAGGCCCCGGGCTGGTGCGGGTGGTGATGAAGCTGCCAGGCACCACCGTTTCCAGAGCACTGAATAACAGCCCAGCCCCCAGCCCGAGCAGCAGATAACCGGCCAGGGCGCCGAGCAACACCTCCCGATTGATCTGGCGTTCCTTCGCCAGATTGCGGATGAGGCGCTCACAGCTCCACATCACCAGCACGCTCCAGAGCACCAACAGCGGCACTCCGGTTCCCGTTTGCGAGAGCGGCGTGAGGTACCAAACCAACGACGCCACCCAGGTGACGAAGCCGAGCAACCGGAACCCATGCCTGCGGAGCGTCGGCCAGCGCCCCTCATCGATCGGCATCCCCAGGGAACTGATCAACACCAGCGGCAGTGCCAAGTAGCCGATCGTCGCGAGCTGCCGCAAGCCACGGGGCAGCATCAAGCAGGCCAACACCCCGAGGCAGGTGATCAACAGGCCCACATAACCGTTATGTCGGCGACGCGTGTGCGCTGCTTGCACGATCACCGCTGACCCAGATGGCGTCATTGTGGATTTGCTGGAAACAACGGCAACTGCTCTGAGCTGAGCTGTGATCGCTTGGCACGGTGCGCCGGCGGCTCTGCGGTCCACCACCCCGGATCCCAGCCCTGCAGCAGCGGCTCGAGGGCCCGCAGGCCAGGGCCATCCTTCGTTTCCAGCCAGGCCTGCTCGAGGCCATCCGGGACGATCACGGGCATCCGGTTGTGCAGTGGAGCCACCAGGGCATTGGGCGCGGTGGTGAGCACGCAACAGCTCTCCACCTCGCTGCCATCCGGGCCGATCCAGCGATCCCAGATGCCGGCCAACCAGAACAGATCGCCATCACGCCGGTGGATGCGATGGCCCTTTTCATAAAACGCATCGGCGGGCAGCAGGCAACGCCGGTGGCGCCAAGCGCCGCGAAAGCTGGCCTTCTCCGCCACGGTTTCAGCGCGTGCGTTGAAGGGCCGCGGGCCCGCCAACGGGTCTTTGCTCCATTCCGGCAGCAGCCCCCAGAGCATCAAGGCAGGCTGCAGCGCTCCGTGCTCCTGGCGCAGCGCCAGCACCGGTTCACCCGGGGCGATCAGCCCACGCGGGGCGTAGTACTGCTCCAAACCCAGCGGCAACGCACCCTGCAAACGCGGCAGCAGTTGATCAAGGCGTGCAGTGAGGGAATAGCGACCACACACGACCAGAGCTGCTCCCGTTCGGTTCTCACCCACCACCGGGTCCGTGGGTGACCCCTAGTTTGGAAGCCATTCCGGCTGCCTGCGCATGCCTATCCGTAAGGACGACACGCCTCCGAATCGTCGCTTCGGCATCGTGAACCTGGTGCTGATCGGTTTTGGGGTGCTGCTGCTGGTGAGCAGCTTCCTACCCAATCAAGGCATGCAGCAGGTGCCGCGCGTTCCCTACTCGCTGTTTGTGAGCCAGGTGGACGACGGCAACGTGCGCCGCGCCTACATCACCCAAGAGCAAATCCGCTACGAGCTGAAGGAAGCTCCGGCGGAAGGCGCCCCGAGCGTGCTGGCCACCACGCCGATCTTCGACATGGATCTGCCGAAGCGGCTTGAAGAGCACGGCGTTGAATTCGCCGCGGCACCGCCTCAGAAGCCCAGCTTCATCACCACGGCCCTGAGCTGGATCGTGCCGCCGCTGATCTTCATCCTGGTGCTGCAGTTCTTCGCCCGCCGCTCCATGGGCGGGGCCCAAGGGGCGCTGAGCTTCACCAAAAGCAAAGCCAAGGTGTATGTGCCCGATGAGGAATCGCGCGTCACCTTTGCCGATGTAGCCGGCGTGGATGAGGCCAAGCAGGAACTCACCGAGATCGTTGATTTCCTCAAGACCCCCGAGCGCTACACCGCGATTGGCGCGCGCATTCCCAAAGGGGTGCTGCTGGTGGGCCCTCCTGGCACCGGCAAAACACTGCTCTCCAAAGCGGTGGCTGGTGAAGCGGGCGTGCCCTTCTTCATCATCAGCGGCTCGGAATTTGTGGAGCTGTTCGTGGGCGCCGGTGCGGCCCGCGTGCGTGATCTGTTTGAGGAGGCCAAGAAGAAGGCCCCTTGCATCATCTTCATCGACGAACTCGATGCCATCGGCAAGAGCCGTGCTGGCTCCATGGGTGTCGTTGGCGGTAACGACGAGCGCGAGCAGACCCTCAACCAGCTGCTCACCGAGATGGACGGCTTTGCCGCTAAAGACAAACCGGTGATCGTGCTGGCCGCCACCAACCAGCCCGAAACCCTGGATGCCGCGCTGCTGCGCCCCGGCCGTTTCGACCGCCAGGTGCTGGTGGATCGCCCCGACCTCTCCGGCCGCAAGACAATCCTCGACATCTACGCCCGCAAGGTGAAGTTGGCCCCGGGCGTGGATCTCGACAAGATCGCCCAGGCCACCAGTGGCTTCGCCGGTGCCGACCTGGCCAACCTCGTGAACGAGGGAGCGCTGCTGGCAGCACGGAGCAAGCGCACCTCTGTGGAGCAGGGCGACCTCAATGAAGCGATTGAGCGTGTGGTGGCCGGCCTCGAGAAGAAGAGCCGCGTGCTGCAGCCCGACGAAAAGAAAGTGGTGGCCTATCACGAAGTGGGACACGCCATCGTTGGCCACCTGATGCCCGGCGGCAGCAAGGTGGCGAAGATCTCGATCGTGCCCCGCGGCATGGCCGCCCTGGGTTACACCCTGCAGCTGCCCACCGAAGAGCGCTTCCTCAATTCCAAGGAAGACCTCGAAGGTCAGATCGCCACGCTGCTCGGCGGCCGCAGTGCCGAAGAGATCGTCTTCGGTGCCGTCACCACCGGCGCTGCCAACGACCTGCAGCGCGCCACCGACATTGCCGAGCAGATGGTGGGCACCTACGGCATGAGCGATGTGCTCGGCCCTCTCGCCTACGACACGCAGGGCGGTAGCCGCTTCCTCGGTGGTGGCAACAACCCGCGCCGGGTGGTGAGCGATGCCACAGCTCAGGCGATCGACAAGGAGGTGCGCACCCTGGTGGATCGCGCCCACGACCGAGCCCTCTCGATCCTCAACCACAACCGTGAACTGCTGGAGAGCATCTCCCAGCAGATCCTCGAGAAGGAGGTGATCGAGGGCGACGACCTCAAGGATCTCCTGGCCAGCAGCGTGATGCCCGAAGAGGCCGTGGCGATCGCCTGATCAGCCTCGCCTCCTCGCTGGCACGACAACTTCCCAGCAGCGTCCAGAGCTCGATATCCACGGATATCCAGTTCTGGGCGCTTTTCGTGTGCCGCCACAGGGCCAGACCCTTGACGAAGGGGCCCGTGATCCCGGATAAGGGTTCTTTGAAGAAAGGCCGATGGCTGCCAGCAGCGGCTACCCAGCCTTGGCGGAGCTGAAAGGGCGCGACTTTCTCTCCTCCACCGACACCACGGCCGAGCAGACCGCCGCGCTGCTGCAGCTCGCGGCTGATCTCAAAGCAGGCCGCACCCGCATCGATCTCACTGGCCGCAGCCTCGGCCTGATCTTTAGCAAGGCCTCCACCCGCACCCGGGTGAGCTTCACCGTGGCGATGGCCCGGCTGGGCGGACAAACCATCGATCTCAACCCCCAGGTGAGCCAGGTGGGCCGCGGGGAGCCGGTGGCAGACACTGCCCGCGTGCTCAGCCGCTATGTGGATGCCCTGGCGATCCGCACCTTTGCCCAGGAAGAGCTGGCCGACTACGCCCATTGGGCCTCCATTCCGGTGATCAACGCCCTCACCGATCTCGAGCACCCCTGCCAGGCCCTGGCCGACTACCTCACCCTGCAGGAAGCCTTTGGCGAACTCGCAGGGCTCACCCTCGCGTACGTGGGCGATGGCAACAACGTGGCCCACTCGCTGATGCTCTGTGGTGCCTTGCTGGGGATAAACGTGCGGGTGGGCTGCCCGCAGGGCTATGAACCGGATGCCGGCGTGCTCGAGCAATCCCGCCAACTCGCAGGAACCCGCTGCAGCATCGAGGTGGTGCATGAGCCGGTGGCTGCCGTGCGCGGCGCCCATGCGCTCTACACCGATGTGTGGGCGTCGATGGGTCAGGAGGATGAGAAAGCCGCCCGCGAAGCCGCCTTCAGCGGCTGGTGCCTCAACGAAGAGCTGGTGGCTGAAGCGGATCCGCGGGCGGTCGTGCTGCACTGCCTTCCCGCGTATCGCGGCCTGGAGATCAGCGCTGGCGCCATGGAGGGCAGCAGCAGCCGCATCTTTGATCAGGCCGAAAACCGCCTACATGCCCAGCAGGCCCTGCTGGCTGCCCTGCTCGGCGGCACCTGAGCGCGTGCCATAAGGCACCGAAGGCGCCAACCACCCTCCTTAGCGTGAGGAGATGGCGCACTCGCGTTCAAGGCGGCTAGCTCTTGTTGCAGCGCTGCTCAGCGCCTGGTTGCTGCCCTGGGGCCAACCAGTGCAGGGGCAGCAGCAGGAACTGCGAGGGGTTTGGCTGACCGCCAACGACATGCCCGTGCTGCGTGATCGCGAGCGCATGCATGCCACCGTGGATCAACTCTCCGATCTCCAGTTCAACCGGCTCTACGTGGTGGTGTGGAACGGCGGCATGGCCTACTACCCGAGCCAGCTGAGCGAGAGCCGCGGCTTTCAGAGCTTCACTTACCGCGGCCTGCAGGGACAGGACGTGATCGGTGAGCTGATCAATGCGGGACGCAGCCGCGGGCTGGTGGTGCTGCCGTGGTTTGAATTCGGATTGATGGCTCCGCCGGATTCCGAGATCGCCAAACAACATCGGAGCTGGCTCACGCAGAAACGCGATGGCGGCCTCACCTCCATCAGCGCAGCGGGCGAGGTGGTTTGGCTCAATCCCTTCCGGCCCGAGGTGCAGCAACTGATCACCGATCTGGTGCTGGAGGTGGTGAGCCAGTACGGAGCGGAGGGGATCCAGTTCGATGACCACATGAGCCTGCCGCGGGAGTTTGGCTACGACCCTTTCACCGTGGAGCTGTATCGCAAAGACACCGGCAAGGCACCACCGGCCAACCCGGATGATCCGGCCTGGGTGAAGTGGCGGGCTGATCGGCTCACGGCCTTCATGCAACGCCTCAGCCAGGCCATTCGCGCGGCGAGGCCCGGCGCCATTGTTTCCATCTCGCCGAATTACTACGACTTCGCCTACAAACTGCAGCTGCAGGATTGGCGCCGTTGGGTGCAAACCGGCATTGCCGATGAGCTCCTGATCCAGATCTACAGACCAGATCTGGCCAGCTATCTCCCTCAACTGAGCCGGCCGGAGGTGATCGAGGCCCGCGATCGCATCCCCACAGCCATCGCGGTGCTGAGCGGCCAGCGCAATCGCCCCACAGCGCTCTCACTGATCCGAGAGAAAGTCGACGCCAATCGCGCGCAGGGTCTCGGCACGGGTTTCTTTTATCTGGAGAGTCTCTGGAGCCTTGGGCCTGAACCGGCGAGTGAACGGATCACAGCGTTGAAGCAGCTGCTGGCTCCACAAAGCAACCCCGCCGCGTTCACACCCCCATCAACGCCCAGCGCGCCACCACCACCACCACCGCTACCGGTTGCACCTGCCCTGCCCTGAGCCACACGGCTTGCCAGGCCGCAGCCCGAGAGGTACAAATGTATTGACAGCCTCTCGCCCCCCTCCGGTGCCCACAGGATCACCTGAACCGCTCACCCCTGCCCAGCAGGAGCTGTACGACTGGCTGGCGAGCTTTATCGGGCAGCACCGCCATAGCCCCTCCATCCGCCAAATGATGGAAGCGATGGGGCTGCGCTCCCCAGCTCCGGTGCAAAGCCGTCTGCGCCATCTGCAGCAGAAAGGTTGGATCACCTGGCAGGAAGGCCAGGCCCGCACCCTGCAACTGCTCGGCAATCTCAGCCCCGGCATCCCCGTGCTGGGCGCCGTGGCCGCCGGCGGACTGGTGGAAACCTTTGACGACGTGAGTGAACGGATCGATCTGGCGCCCGTGCTGGAGACCCGCGGCCTGTTTGCCCTGACCGTGAACGGCGACTCCATGGTCGATGCCCACATTGCCGATGGTGATGTGGTGCTGATGGAACCGGTGCCGGAGCCCAGCCGCTTGCGGGAAGGAACGATCGTTAGCGCGCTGGTTCCTGGCAGCGGCACCACCCTCAAGCACTTCCACCGCGATGGTCGCCAGGTGCGACTGGAAGCAGCCAACCCGGCCTATGAGCCCATCGTGCTCGATGCCGAACAGGTGACGGTGCAGGGAAAACTGGTGGCGGTGTGGCGCCAGGTTTGAGCGGCAATCAGCCCAGCACCCCTGCGGTGTAAGCTCTTTGCATCGAAACGGCGGGCCGCAAGGCCGGTTCGGGTGTCCAGCACCCGATCAGCCTTTTGATCCAATCGGGGCCTTAGCTCAGCTGGTAGAGCACTTGCATGGCATGCAAGGGGTCAGGAGTTCGAATCTCCTAGGCTCCATTTCAAAAGCTCAGGCACTACACCTGAGCTTTTTTGTTGTCGGAAGCCCCCTGGTTGCACTCAGGCACCCCAGGAGCGTCTCGGCATCAAAGCCCGATCCGGATCCGCTCATGCTGGATCGGCTTGGTGATGGCTGCATCCACCTCGCCATCCACGCTGGCGTCCACACTGCCGCTCACCTGCGCCTGCACGGCGCCGTTCACTTCCACAGGGCCAACCACCGTGGTGTTCACGGCACCGGCGATGTCGGCACGCAGGGGCTTTTGCAACTGGGGAATCGCCACAGCAACGGGCTCCGCCAGCTGAACACCCTGCGGCAACTGCACCGTGGCCTGCAGAGGCTGGGTGCGGATGGGGGCATCAATGCCAGACACCGTGGCATTCACCGGCAAAGGGCGATCCAACGACAACTGAACACGGATCGGACCTTTCAGCACGGTTTCATCGTCTGTGGCGATGACCCAGCCCAAGACGCCCGAGGAGATCACCAACGCCAGGGGCCAGCGCAGCACGGTGAGCACACGCAGCAGCAGTCGAGCGCGTGGACTGAACTCCCCGCCGTCAGACCGAGACATCACAAGGTGCTCCTAAGTACAAGAACTCGGTACACCACGAACACTTTTGAGCCGGTAGCCGTTGCTACACTTTTGGCACGTTCATCCCCTTGTGGGACGCACGCCTTGGCAGCAGGGAACGGGGCTGCCAGCTTGAGGCCACCGCCATGAACACCCTCGCCCTCATCCGCGCGCAGATCCTGAAGGCCCAGCGCCTGCACCAGGCTCAGCTCGCCACCGTGAGCAACCCTCGCGCCCAGATCTTCTGATCCGGGGAGGCCAGTTCATCCATCCGGCGCCCCCAGGGGCGCCTTTTTTTGCGCCCTCGCACTGGGCTTGACCTAGGCGCTGGCGGAGGCGGGGCGTGCCTCAAGGGCCAGCAGCGGCCCACGTAACAGGAACACCACCAGGATCAGCGCTACCCCCATCGACACCTGCACTGGCCAGTAGCCCGATCCAGGCACACCTGTGAGCAGCGCGACTCCATGCATTAGTCCACTGGCCGCTGCCGCGCTGAACGACTGCAACCCCTTGCTCAAGCTGGCAATCGCCGACACCCGCCCCTGCAGGGCAACCGGCGTGAACCCCTCCACCAAAGCCGTATCGAGATTCACGGCCAACACGCCGCAGGCTCCAGCAAAGAACGCCGCCAGCGAAGCCCAATGGATCACGGCACTGGAGGCCAGCAGCACGATCGACAGGCCAAGCCCCACAGCTGCAGCCAACAACGAGCCACCTGGCCGGCGGCCGCCGCTGGAGGCCATCCCCAGCAACGCCCCCACAAACCCTCCCAGTGCAACGGCTGAAAGCAACGCGGCGTAATAGCCATGGCTTTGCCCCCCGCCCATGGAGGGGTGACCATGCACAAAGATCGGCAGCAGGGTTTGAAACGGCATTCCCAGCAGCATCACCACCGCCAGCAGCTGCAATAGCGACCGCAAACTCCACTGGCCGCGCACAAACTGCAGGCCTTCAGCAACACTGCGCAGAAAAGATTCCCCCTTGCTGCGTGCAGCGTGGGTTGCCGCACGCGGCGAAGGCAGAAATGGAATCAGGATTAACAGGGGCAGAAAGCTGAGCACATTGAAGAAGAACGCCACCTCTTCATGGCTGCGATTGCTGGTGCCGATGCTCAGAAGCACCCCACCGAGGGCAGGGCCGAAAATATTGGTGATATTGGATGAGGCGCTGTAGAGCTGCTGGGCTTCCATCCATTGGTGCTGCGGCACCATCTCGCTGATCAGGGCTGTGCGAGCGGGTGAATCAAACGCTGAAATAGCGCCATTGCAGGCATTCACCGCCACCAGCAACCAGAGCGGCACAGTGCCACCAATCGACACCAACCACAGCGTCAGCGCTACGAGCAAAAAGCCGGTTTCGGTGAGCTGAAACAGCCGGCGCCGACTGATGCGATCGGCAGCAGCGCCACCCACCACATTCAGCAAAAACTGCGGCACGCCATAGCCCAGGGCCAAAGCCGCGATGCCACTGGCGCCGTAGGTCTTCACCGTGAGCCACGACAGGGCCATCACAAAGGCGCTGGTGCCGAGGTTCGACACCAAATTCGCGACCCAAAAGCGACGGAAAACGCGCAGTTGCCAGAGCGAACGGGCGCTGCTCAGCAGCCGGCCAATCGAGGATTCCTGTGAATCCTCAGCATCAAGAGGCATCAAGGCCTGCGGCAGCTTTGCCGCAGCAGATGCTGCACCAGGGCGGGATCAGCCTGCAAGGCATACGCCTCGATTTCCCGCTGACGGCTGTCCTGGGGCAGCGGAGCTGTGGTGGCTACCACGTGCTGGAGATTGCCCTGGTTGCGCAAGTGCTGCAGGAAGAATCCATTCAATTGGCGCTCGGTGAGATCACCAGCCCGGCGCAGCCCCTCACTGAGGGCCAACGAGGTGGGTGTATCGAGGCCATCAAGGCAGTCCTGCACCACGTGCACCAGCTCGTGATGGAGCACCTTGGAGCGCTCCTTGGGCCTGACCTGCAGGGCATCGCCCAGGCAAAGCAGATTGGCGCCCATGTTGTAGGTGGCGAGCTGACCAGCAGCTCCGCAGACGCCGCCCTGCTGCACAGTCACCCCCAGGGCCCGCAAACTCTCGAACAACTCCGCCTCGGCCTGCAGCGGTAAAGCCTCAGCCCTGAGCGGAGGCAGTGGCAACGCAGCCATTCCGAGCGCCAGAGCCGCAGCCACACCCCAGCGCGAGGAACGCACAGGCAATCTCAAGAAAGTCTTAAGATTGTCGCACCCGAGACCGAAGGCGTGCTGCGGCTGCGCCTGCGGCCAGCAGGATTAGCGGCAGCTCGCCCGTGCGGCTGTAGCCCGTTCGTGCAACCCGCACTTGCAATTGCACCGGCAGGGTTGCGGCCATCCCGGTGTTCAACCGTTGACGCACAGCGCCGGAAGGATCCACCAGCAGGCTGGGGCCGGTGTTGGCTGCGCTCACCAGCCAGCGCCCGGTTTCGATCGCCCGCAATTGCGCCAAGGCTGCGAACTGGCCCTGCAGCTGAGGGGGATAGGGATCGAGGTTGGCGCTCGCCAACAGCCAGCCGGCCCCATCACGCGTTGCCGCCGTGAGCGCAGCCCCATCGGCGATCTCGTAGCAAATGGCCACGCCCACAGCGCCTGCAGGGCGCGCCAACAACCGCGACGGTTCGCCGAAGCTCACGCCGCCCACGGCTGACAATCCCGCCCAGCTCAACCAGCTGCCACCTGGAATCCACTCCCCGAGCGGCACGAGCCGGTGTTTATCGATCGCCTGCACGGGCTCCTGCTCCCCGGGCGCAAAGCGCAGCACCGAGCTCCGCAACTCGCCATCCATCTCGCGGAAACCGCCGCTCAGCACCTCCACTTCGGGGGCATGCGGCAGGGTCTGCCCCACAGCCAGCGCCCCCTCGGGCAACACGAGCAGATCCGCCCCTTGCTGCTCCGCTTGCAGTTGCGCCCCCGCCAAACGGCGCAGGAGAGCCTGTTGTTGGCTCCAGCTGAATTTCTCCCGCGTAGGAATCGCCGGTTGGAGCACCAACACCTTCAGCCGGCTTGCAGCACCGGCAACTGGCTCTTGCAGCTGCAGCAGCCGCCATCCCCAGGCATGCAACAGCACCACCACCAGCAGCCAAGCGCCGGCCGAACGCCACACACCACTGCGTTGCGCAGCCCAGGCCGCCAGCCAGCGCCAGAGCCACCAAGCCAGCAACAGCTGTAGGGCCGCCAACCCACCAGCCCCGATCCACTGGGCCAAGCCAGCCAAGGCCCGATCACCCGGCAACGCCGCGCTGCCAAGGCCGATCCAGAACAACGGCCCCTTGGCCATCACAACTTCCGCCAGCCCCCAGAGCGCCGCAGCGAGGCACGCCGTACTGCGGCGTTCAGGCCCCAGTCGCTGCACCAGCAGGCGCCAACCGCCCACCAGAGCAGCCGCCACCGCACCAAGGCTGGCCCAGAGCAACACACACAGCGGCAGGCTCAGCGGCAGCGGCACCCCCACCCAATCGAGGGGATGCAGCCACAGCAACCAGCGGTGGCTCACCAGCACCGCTGCACCACCCCAGAGCGCCGCGGGGCCAGGCCCCAAAGCCCACACAGGAACCAAAGCCAGCCAGAGCAACGGCGGAAAGCCCCAGGGGGGCAAAGCCAGAGCCGCCAGCAACCCAGCCGCCGCCGCGCCGCTCCATGTCCACAACGGCCGGTTCCCTGCCATGGCCACCGACGTTAGGAAGCGCCATGGTTTGGGGCAGGAACCACGGGCGGGCCCATGGACGCGAGCAATCCCCTTCAACAGCTACTGGTGCGTGGCCTCGGCACTACATCACTGGTGGCCGACCGCCTGCGCAGCGTGACCCAGGCCTGGGTGAGCAGCGGCCGCCTCGACCCCGCCCAGGCAACAGCCCTGGTGGACGATGTTTTGGCCAGCCTGCGGGGCGAGAACCCAGAACTGGAGAAGCAGACCGAGCGCCAGGTGGAGCGCAATCTCGATCACCTCCTACAGGACCTCGGCCTGGCGCGTCAGCGGGAAGTGGATGAACTGCGCGGCCGCATCGATCGGCTGGAGCAACAACTCAGGCGGCTGCGCAGCGATTCGGAAACCAACGACGCCGATAGCTTCAGCGACGTTCCCGACTGAAGCTGGGGCAGAATTCGCCGTCTCAGCCCTTCTCAAGCCATGCGCGACATCCTGATCAGCTCGGCTGTGTGCGTGGCCTGCCTGCTGCTGGCGCTGGTCAGCCAGCTGGTGGCGCCCTCCACGGTGCAAGCCCAGCCGGCAGCGCAGATGGTGGTTGCAGCGGCTCCGGCCGCAGCCCCGGCCAGCTTGAGCGGCCAGTTTGAGCTGGACCCCGAAGACCCCAACCCCGCGCTTTTCACCATGGCCAACGACGCCGGCAGCCCCGATCAAATCGCCGATTCCGGTGCCGCTTCTCTCGGCGGCGAGCTGGTAGCCCCGAAGGAGCGCACCACCGCCTCGGGCCTGCGCATCACGGATCTGGTGGTGGGCGATGGCCCAGAAGCCACCTCGGGCCAAACCGTGGTGGTCAACTACCGCGGCACCCTGGAGAACGGCAAGGAATTCGACAGCAGCTACGGCCGCGGCCCCTTCTCTTTCCCCCTGGGCGCAGGCCGTGTGATCAAAGGTTGGGATGAAGGCGTGGCCGGCATGCAAGTGGGCGGAAAGCGCAAGCTCGTGATTCCCCCCGATCTGGCCTACGGCGAGCGCGGTGCAGGCGGTGTGATTCCCCCGAATGCCACCTTGATCTTTGAGGTGGAACTGCTTCAGATCAAAGGCTGATCAGCTCCGGGGGAGGGCGGTTCTCGCGACTTACGAAACCTGAAGCGATCGTTAGGATGCGCCGGCCGTCCGGCACATGGCCGGGCCACATCCAGCACGATCCCACGTCATATGGCTCACACGCTGCCTGCGCTGCCCTACGGCCTCGATGCGCTCGAGCCCCACATTTCCCGCCAGACCCTTGAGTTCCACCACGGCAAGCACCACAACGCTTACGTGACCAACCTCAACAACCTGGTGGCCGGCACCGAGCTGGAAAGCAAGAGCCTGGAAGACACCATCACCGCCGTGGCCGGTGATGCCAGCAAGGCCGGCGTGTTCAACAACGCCGCCCAGGTGTGGAACCACAGCTTCTACTGGCAGTGCATCAAGCCGGGTGGTGGCGGCAGCCCCAGCGGCGCCCTGCTCGACAAGATCAACGCCGACTTCGGCAGCTTCGAGAAGTTCGTTGAAGAGTTCAAGGCCGCCGGCGCCACCCAGTTCGGCAGCGGCTGGGCCTGGCTGGTGCTCGACAACGGCACCCTCAAGGTGACCAAGACCGGCAACGCCGATCTGCCCCTGGCCCACGGCCAGAAGGCTCTGCTCACCATGGACGTGTGGGAGCACGCCTACTACCTCGACTACCAGAACCGCCGCCCCGACTACATCACCACCTTCCTCGACAAGCTGGTGAACTGGGACTTCGTGGCCGCCAACCTGTCTGCCGCCTGATCGTTCGTTTGGATCACAACCTCAGCCCCCGGACCTCCCGGGGGCTTTTTTGATGGCTGAGCTTTAGTTAGGGCCTCGCTTCAGCAATCACCGCCTCCGGCGCAATCCACATGGCATCGCCGTAGGAGAAGAAGCGATAGTCCTCGGCCTTGGCCTGCTCATAGAGATCGAGCAACCGCTGGCGACCGATCAAGGCGCTCACCAGCAGCAGCAGTGAACTCTTCGGCAAGTGGAAGTTGGTGAGCAGACCCTGCACCACCGCGAAGCGATAGCCCGGCTGGATCACCAAATTCACCGGACCGGTGTGGGGCTTGAGTTCGCCGCCATGGAGCTGAGCGACTGCCTCCAGGCTGCGCACGCAAGTGGTGCCCACGGCAATCACCCGCCCCCCACGCGCACGGCAAGCAGCCACAGCCTCCACCAGAGCGGGCGACACCTCCACCCATTCGCTGTGCAGCTCCAGCTGGGTGAGGTCTTCGGTTTCGACGGGCCGGAACGTACCGAGGCCCACATGCAAAGTCACCTCCGCCATCACAACGCCGCGGCCGCGGATTGCGGCAATCAACTCATCACTGAAGTGCAGGCCCGCCGTTGGAGCAGCAACGGCTCCAGGCCGGGAGGCATAGCGGGTCTGATAGCGCGTGTCGTCGTCGTCGTTCTGCTGTTGGATGTAGGGAGGCAATGGGATCGAGCCGTAACGAGCCAGGAGGGCTTCGATCGCCTCGGGGCTGGTGCACGCCTCGGGAAAGCGAACCACGCGACCGCCGCTGGCCTCATCGATACCCACTACCTCCAACGGCAACGGCTCCTGACCGTCGTGCTCAAGCTGCAGCACCTCTCCCGGCTTGAGCCGTTTAGCCGGGCGCGCCAGACAGAGCCAATCGCTGCCCTGAGCGGGCTCTAACACCAGCAGCTCCACCGCACCACCGCTGGGCCGGCGCACCTGCAGCCGGGCCTTCAGTACCCGGGTGTTGTTGACCACCAGCAGATCACCCGGCTGCAACTCCTGCTGCAGATCCCACACCGTCAGATGGCGGCAGCTCGCAGCAGAGCCAGGCTCCACAGCCAGAAGCCTGGCGGCATGGCGAGGCTCCACGGGCCGTTGGGCGATGAACGTCTCCGGAAGGTCGAAGACGTAGCTCGAGAGCCGCAGATCAGCGGGATCTGTCGCCATAAAAAAGGCGTGTTTTAGGTCAGATCGCCAGGCTTTCGGGGTTGGTTTCGATCAGCTGGGCCAGGTCCTTGAGGAAGGCGGCGGCATGGGCGCCGTAGATCACGCGGTGATCACAGGTGAGGTTCACCTGCATCTGATTGGCGACCCGCATGGAGCCATCCTTGCCAGCCACCACGGTGGGGCGGGAGGCGGCTACCGCCAGGATCGCGCCGGTGCCGGGGGGCAGGATGGCGTCGAAGCGATCCACACCGAACATCCCCAGATTGGAGAGGGTGAAGGTGCCGGTGCTGTACTCATCGGGCTGCAGCTGCTTGCTGCGGGCACGGCTCACCAGATCAGCCCAGTTGCGGGCCAGGGAATAGATGTCGGTCTTGTCGGCGTTGGCGAGCACGGGGGTGATCAGACCACCGTCTTCCATCGCCACGGCCACGGCCACATTCACTGCAGCGGGGTAGGCCATCGCACCGCCATCAGCGCTGGTGGCGGCATTCACCTGAGGATGGCGGGCCAGCACCACGCCCACTGCCTTGGCCAGCAGGGCGGTCATGGTGACGCCCTTGCTCTTCACCTGCTTATAGAAGGCGTCGAGCTTGGTGGTGGTGATCGTGTAGCCAACGCGGAAGCAGGGCACTTCCAGGCTGGCGAGCATGTTGCGGTTGACCGCGTTCTGCAGCGTGTTGAAGCTCACGCTCTCGCCGGGGCGACCGAAGGCATCACCAGCAGGAGCCGGTGCAGCAGCAGCGGCGCCATTACCGGCTGCAGCCACAGCAGCAGGGCCTGCACCCTCCGCCACGCGTGGCACGGCCACGGTGAGGCCGAGGGCACGCTCCACATCTTCCGCCTGGATACGGCCGTGAGGGCCGCTGCCACGCAGGGTTTCCAGGGCCACACCGTGCTGGCTGGCCAATTTCTTGGCGCGGGGGCTGGCGACCACGCGGCCATTGCTCACAGGCGCCGGTGCGGCAGCCACGGCAACTGGGGCTGCGACCACAGGAGCGGTCGCCGGTGCAGCGGGAGCAGCTGGTGCAGCAGCGGCGGGAGCGGCGACCGGTGCAGGAGCAGCGGCAGGGGCACCACCACTGGGGGCTTTGGCCTGCACCTCGGCGATCTCCGCCTGGGTTTCCACGATTAGGCCAATGGTTTCGCCTACCGGCGCCGTGCCACCCGCCGGCATCAGCACAGCAGCGAGATAGCCCTCGTTGAACGACTCCACGTCCATGTCGGCTTTGTCGGACTCGACCACGAGCACCGACTCACCGCGCTCAACCTTGTCGCCCGGCTTTTTGAGCCACTCCACGATCTTGCCCTCCGTCATGGTGGAGGAGAGGGCGGGCATAAAGATTTCGTGGGTGGCCAACGGAGGTCTGCCGCGCAATTGGGGCGGATTTTACGTGGCCCCCTCCTGGCTCAGAGGGTGCCTTCGATCGCCTCGATCACCCCATCACGCACCACCACAGCCACCGACAACTTCTCCACGAGGTTGTCGCCCACGCGCACATCGCAGAAGCTCTCGAGCTGGCCCTGATCCACAATCTGCTCCATCTCCAGATCGCGGACCTGGCGCTGTTGCTCGATCAGCTGACGCTTCTGCTCCTCGAGCTCAGCCCGCTTGGCAGCAACCTGCTCCTGCACCGAAGCCACCTGATCCTGCACCCGGGGATCGAGGGGATTGGCGCTTTGGCTGCGAATCGCATCCACGAGCTGCTGACCTTCCTGCTCCAGCTGGGCCAGCTGCGCGTCGCTGCCGGCGATGGCGTTGCTGATCTCGCGCTCGGCGTCTTCCTTCCAACGGGGCGTGACCACGGCGCGCACGGTGATCGAACGCTTGATCGAAAGGCTGCCGTCGGCCATGGGATTCAAAAACCAGCGCTCAGGTTGTCAGCGCCAGAGCGCTGCGGCAACGCAGCAGCGGGGCGGGTTTCCGGCCGCCCCCGCTACCAACAAGCGCTTCAGCGGCCGTAGATCGCCTCAATCGCGGCCGCATCCCGCTCAGCGATCCGATCGCGCTTCTGCTTGAGGGTTTGGGTGAGCAGGCCGTTGTCGAGCGTGAACGGCTCCACCAGAGCCACACCCGCCAGGCGCTCATCCGGTCTGGCTCCGGGGCGGGCTTGAAGACGGCGATTGAGCCGGCCGGTGAGGGCCTTGAGAAGGGCCGGATCAGCGGCACCGCCTTGGGGCAGGGGCAGCCCCTCTTCGCGGGCCCAGCTGGCCAGGGCTTCGGCCTTGGGCACCACCAGAGCGCCCAGGGCCTTGCAGTCCTGCCCCACGAGCATCACCTGCTCCACCAGGGTGCAGGCCACCAGGCACTCCTCCAGGGGGCCCGGCTCAATGTTCTCGCCGCTGCTGAGCACGATCGTGTCTTTGGCGCGGCCGGTGAGCACCAGGGTTCCATCGGCCAGCAGCTGGCCCAGATCGCCGGTGTCGAACCAACCTTCCGCATCCAGCACCTTGGCGGTGGCTTCGGGTTTGCCCAGATAGCCCCCCATCACCTGCGGCCCTTGCGCGAGCACACGGCCCCGCTCTCCGATCTGGAGCAGCGCTCCGCTTTCGGGATCCACGATCCGGATCGCCGTGCCCGGCAGGGGCTGGCCAGAACTGCCGCGGCGGTTATTCCAGCGCCGGCGGCAGGTGAGCACTGGGCTCGTTTCGGTGAGGCCGTAGCCCACCAGCAGCTCAATGCCCACCGCCTCAAAGAAGCCATCCACGTGGATCGCCAGGGCGCCACCACCGCTGATGGCGGTACGCAACCGTCCGCCGATCAGCTGCTGGCGCACCTTGGGCCAGAGCACGCGGCTGGCGAGGCCGTGCAACGGCCAGCTCACAAGCGCGCCACCTGCCGCCAGCAGACGGCGCCCGCCCGATTCGAGAGCGAGGGTGCGATCAGCGGCCACCCGCCTGGAGAGGCAGTGGTAGCGGCTCAGGCCCAGGGCACCGCGCAGCAGCTTCTGGCGGGCGGAGGGCATGGCCGCCAGCGCATCTTCAAAGCCGCTCAGCAGCGCCTCCCACAAGCGGGGCACGCTGATCAGATAGTGGGGCCGCACCCGTTGCAGATCCGGCCGCAGCTGCTTGAGGTTCGTGTAGGTCTGCGAGCAGCCGCAGGCCAGCAGGAAGTATTCGGCGCTGCGCTCATAGGCATGCCAGATCGGCAACACGCTCAGCACCCGATCCCCCGGCTGCGGTGCCACAGCTACACCCAGATGACGCAGCTGATGCAGCAGGTTGGCGTGACTGAGGGGAACGCCCTTGGGCTGGCCGGTGGTGCCTGAGGTGTAGAGCACCGTGGCCAGGCGCTGCTCGCCGCCCTCCGGCCAGCTGGGCACGGCTGCCTTGGCGCCCTGAGCCATCAGTTCCTCCCAGGTGAAGCAGGGCAGCACCGGCACCACCGAACCGCGATCCCCCTGCAGCAGCACCACAAAGCGCAGCTGCCCCAGCAGCTCGCTGCTGAGCTTGAGCCGGGTGAGCAGCTCAGCCGATTCGAGCACCAGGGCCACGGCACCGGAATCGGCGGCGATGTAGCGGAGCTCCTCCACCGGGGCACCGCTACCGCGCACCGCATCGGCCGCCCCGAGCCGCATCAGGCCCTGATCAGCCACTAGCCAGCGGGGGCTGTTTTCCGAGAACAGCGCCACCACATCCCCGGGCTTCACGCCGAGGGCCGCAAAGCCCGCAGCCGCCTGCTCGATGCGGGCGTTCAGATCACGAAAGCTGAGCTGCTCGGGCGGCTTGGCATGGGGGGCATCGAGGGCCGTGGCATCGCCGTGGCGTTCTGCTAGCCGCGGCCAGAGCTGCTCCAGGCCGCTGAGATCACTCCAATCGGGCCGTTGAGCCAGGGCCTGCTGATCACGGCGGCTGCCGCTCCAGCGGATCTCAGCGGTGGGCATCGGGAGGCAAGGGATTTGGCCCCGGTCTTACCACCCCTGAAGGGTCTCCTGGGGGGTGGGGGGGCGCAGCTGCAGGCCAAAGCGCTCGCTGAAGCACTGCAGCAGCCGCGGGCGTAACGCTGCTGCCGTGAGCTCCGGCCGCCAATCCAGCAAACGCCCCACGGGCCGATCGGCGATGCCGCAGGGCACCACCTGCGCAAAGCCGGCCAGATCGGCCTCCACATTGAGCGCCAGCCCGTGCTGACTGATCCAGCGCCGGGCTCCCACACCGATCGCCGCCAGCTTGCGCCCCTCCAGCCACACGCCGGTCAGCCCCTCGATGCGCTCCCCCCGCAAATCCAGCTCAGCCAACAAATCGATCACCACCCCCTCCAACTCCCGCAGATACCAATGCAGATCAGCGCCATGGCGCTGGAGGTTGAGCACCGGGTAAAGCACCAACTGACCCGGGCAGTGGTGGGTCACCTCCCCGCCGCGATCGATGCGGAAGAGGGGCGCTGGGGGGTCGGCCGGATCAAAGCCCAGAAAGGCTTCATTGGCGCCGCGGCCCAAGGTGTAGCAGGGCTGGTGCTCCAGCAACAGCAGGGCATCGGGGCCGCTGGGATCCGCCAGCAACCGCTGCTGCAGCTGCTGCTGCCAGCTCCAAGCCAGTGGGAAGGGAATCAGCCCCGCCGGCTCGAAACAGATTGCATCGGCTGTGGTGGAAATCACGCACCGTTCCTAGCGTTCAACTGAGCCCATCGCCCGGGAGGCAAGGGATGAAGCTGTTGATCCACGGCCGCAATCTGGAGGTCACTCCAGCCATCCGCGACTACACCGAAGACAAGCTCAAGCGAGCGATCGGGCATTTCGACGGCATGGTGAAGGAGGCGGACGTGCATCTCTCGGTGGCCCGAAATCCCCGCGTGCCCCAACAAACCGCCGAAGTGACCGTGTTTGCCAACGGCACGGTGATCCGCGCCCAAGAACGCAGCGAAAACCTTTACGCCAGCATCGATCTGGTGGCCGGCAAGCTCACCCGCCAGCTGCGCCGCTACAAGGATCGCCACGACGATCACCATCACAGCCCCGGCCACCACGCCACCACCACTCCCAGCCTGGCGGAGCTGCCCGGCGAGGACGTGGTAAGCGAATCCCTGCTGGAGGGCAAGGAAGCCACGCTGCCCAGCCGTGGTGTGCGCCGCAAGTATTTCGCGATGCCACCGATGAGCATCGACGACGCGCTGCATCAGCTGGAGCTGATCGACCACGACTTCTATCTATTCCGCGACGCCGCCAGCGGTGAACTGCAGGTGGTTTACCGGCGTAACCACGGCGGCTTCGGGGTGATCCAGGCCAAGGGCTGACCCTCCCACCAGACTGGGGCCCAACGTCAGGCCCCAGCCCCCAGCCCGCTTGCGCGACCTCCCCGATCTCGCCCCGCTGATCGATCACGCCCTCCTGGATCCCCACCAGGGCGTAAAAGCCGTGCTGCGCTGCTGCGATGAAGCGCGCCATTTCGGCTTTGCCGGCGTGTGCCTGGCTTCACGCTGGCTGCCGGCAGCGCGAGAACGGTTGGGCCCCAGCGGCGGCCGCGGGCCAAAGCTGGTGAGTGTGGTGGGTTTTCCCTTCGGCGCGATCCCAGCCGACATCAAGCGCGCCGAGGCGGAATGGGCCGCAGCCAGCGGCGCTGAGGAGCTGGATGTGGTGCCCGATTTCGGCGCCCTGGCCGATGGCGACAGCCGCGCCTTCTGCAACGACCTGGCCCCGATCGTGGAACTGGGCCTACCGGTGAAAGTGATCCTCGAGGTGGGGCGGCTCACGCGCGAAGCGCTGGAGCTGGCCGTGGAGGCCAGCATCGATGTGGGCGCCACCATGCTCAAAACCGGCAGCGGCTTCGGCCCCGGCGCCACCATTGAGCAGGTAACGCAACTGCGCCAACTGGCCCGCGGCCGTGCGGCCGTGAAGGCTTCGGGCGGGATCAACAACCTCGAGCAGGCCATCGCCCTGGTGGAAGCCGGGGCGAGCCGCCTGGGCACCAGCCGAGGGGTGGTCCTGATGCAGGCCCTGCGCGAGGGCGGCAGCGCCCCAACGGCCAACAGCAGCAGGTGAGCGGCGAGCAGCGGTTGGAGGGGCTGGTGCTGCGCAGCACACCCCTCGGTGAAAGCGATCGCCTGATCACGGTGCTCAGCGCCGGCCAAGGGCTGATCAGGCTGGCGGCACCAGGAGCCCGCAAACCGAAGAGCTCCATGGCCGCCGCGGTGCCACTGGCGCTGCTCAACCTGCAGGTGGGCGGGCGCGGAGATCTCAAGCGCGTGCGGCAATTGAGCGTGAAACGCAACTTCGCCGCCCTGGCCGAACGGCTGGAAACCCTCGCTGCCGCCCAGGGGCTGGCGGAGCAGACCCTGCTGCTGGTGCCCAGCGGTGATGCGGTGGACGGGGTGCTCGAGGATCTGCTGCTGCAATTGGCGCGGCTCGAGCTGGTGGTGAAGGAGCGCCAGCAGAGCGTTGAGGCCCTGGCCATTGCCGTGCAGGGGGTGGTGCACTTGCTGGCCCTGGGGGGCTATGCCCTTCCGCTGGCCTGCTGCGCCCGCACGGGGGCCCCACTGGATCCACCGCTGGGGAACTGGGAGTGGCGCTGCAGCCTGCTGCCCGGCGAGGGCTTCGTGATCGGAGGGGTGGCTGGCGCCCAGCTGGTGCTCAATGCGTCGGAGCTGGCCCTCTTGCAGCGGCTGTTGCGGCCGGCCCTGCCCCGCCGGCGCGATGGAGAGCTGATGGGGCCGCTGCCGGTGTGGCTGCGGTTACTGCAGCTGGTGGAGCTGTGGAGCCGCGAACACCTCGGCCGCCATCCACGCTCCTGGCGGCTGCTGCGCCAGTGCTTTGCGGGTGGAAGCGACGATCGGGGCGATGGGGCATCATCGTGAGCCGATCCACCCCTTTCCAGAGCCGATTCAGCCCGTGAGCGAAGCGCCACGATCCACCGGCCTGCAGGGTGTTCTGGCGCTGCCTGAATTCCGCAAGCTCTGGCTCGGCCAGATCTTCAGCCAGCTGGCCGACAAGTTCTACATCGTGTTGATGGTGTTCCTGATCGCCCAGTACTGGGTGACAGAAACCCTGCCTGCCGACGGAGCGATTGCAGAGGCCGCCGGCGCCTTCCGCTTCAGCATCGACAGCCGTGCCCAGCTGATCACCCTGCTGGCCACAGGGATCTACGTGGCCAACACGATTCCAGCGATGCTCCTCGGCCTGGTGGCTGGCGTGTGGGCTGATCGCTGGCGCAAGCGTGAGGTGATGGTGGCCAGCAATGGCATCCGCGCCGTGCTGGCACTGCTGGCGCCACTCAGCCTGATCCCAGGGCCCGAATGGCTGGGGCTGAGCTGGGGCTACTGGGCCCTGCTGGCGATCACCTTTCTGGAATCGGTGCTCACCCAGTTCTTTGCACCGGCAGAGCAAGCGGCGATCCCGATGCTGGTGCCCACCCGTCAGCTGCTGGCGGCCAATTCGCTTTACCAAGCGACAAGCATGGGCGCCACGATCGTGGGTTTCGCCCTGGGAGACCCGATCCTGAGGCTGCTCAAGTACGGCCTGGGCGCCATCGGCATCCCCAACGGGGAATTTGCCTTGCTGCCGCTCTGCTACGGCCTGGCGGCCCTCTCGATCGCCTGGATCCGGGTGGAGGAAACGCCACGCCAGGAGCGCGAGCAAACCGTGTGGGAGGAGATGCGCGACGGGCTGCAGGTGCTGCGGGAACGCCCCAGCGTGCGCAGCGCGCTACTGCAACTCGTGCTCCTCTACAGCCTGCTGGCGGCGCTCTATGTGCTCGCCATCAGCCTGGCCTCAGCGATCCGGCAGCTGGGCCCCACCCAGTTCGGCACCTTGCTGGCGATGAGTGGCATCGGCCTGGCGGTGGGCGCGGTGGCGGTGGCCCAGGTGGGGCATCGCTTTAACCGGCGCCGGCTGGCCTCAGCCGGCCTGGGCACAATCGCCTGGAGCCTGGTGCTGCTCGGCCAACTGCGGGGAAACCTCAGCGCCACCCTCACGCTGTGCGCCGTTCTCGGTGTGGGCTCTGCGCTCCTGGCCATCCCCGCCCAGACCACCATCCAGGAAGACACCCCAGAAGCCATGCGCGGCAAGGTGTTTGGCCTGCAGAACAACCTGATCAACATCGCCCTGAGCCTGCCGCTGGTGCTCGCCGGTGCTGTGGTGAGTCGCTACGGACTGCTGCCAGTTCTCTGGGCGTTGGCGGGCTTGGCCCTGGTGGCTGCGTTGCTCGAGCGCCCCTGGGAGCGCTGCTAGTTTCAGTATCTGGTGACAATGCCCGCGCGTGGCCCACATCGCCTGGCTGGGCAAGAAATCACCGTTCTGCGGCAACGTCACCTACGGGCTCAGCACCACGGCAGCCCTGAAGCAACGCGGCCACGAGATCAGCTTCATTCACTTCGACACCCCGGCAGGGGGTCTTGCCAAAAGCGCTGAGGTGGCGCTGCCCTACCTGGTGAAATCCCAGGTGTACACCATCCCATCGCCCGGAGCGCAGCGTGAGCTGCGCGAATCCCTGGAGCGGCTGCAACCGGATCTGGTGCACGCCAGCCTCACCCTCTCGCCCCTGGATTTCCGCCTGCCGGATCTGTGCCAGCAGCTGGGGCTGCCGCTGGTGGCCACCTTTCATCCCCCCTTCGATGCGGCGCTGCGCAACCTCAGCTCCGGCACCCAACAGCTCACCTATCAGCTCTACGCCCCGTCGCTGGCCCGCTACGACCGTGTGGTGGTGTTTTCTGATCTGCAGGCGGATGTACTGCTGCGCTTGGGGGTGCCGGCCAGCCGCCTGGCGGTGATCCCCAACGGGGTGGATCCAGAGCAATGGGCCCCCAGCACCATGCCGGAATCCGCTGACCTGCTCGAGCTGCGCCAGCGCTTTGCTGGCCAACGCGTGTTCCTGTACATGGGCCGCATCGCCACCGAGAAAAACGTGGAAGCGCTGCTGCGGGCCTGGCGGTTGGTGCAACCGGAAGGCTGCACCTTAGTGATCGTGGGCGATGGGCCTGTGCGCCAGTCGCTGATGCAGAGCTTTGGCCCCGAGTGCAACGTGTGTTGGTGGGGGCATGAACCGGATCAGGCCAAGCGCGTGGCCTTGTTGCAGCTGGCTGAGGTGTTTTTGCTGCCCTCGCTGGTGGAGGGGCTGAGCCTGGCGCTGCTGGAGGCGATGGCCAGCGGTACCGCCTGCGTGGCCACTGATGCCGGCGCCGATGGCGAGGTGCTCGAGGGTGGTGCCGGCATCGTGATCAGCACCCAGGGCGTCACCACCCAGCTACGCACCTTGCTGCCCGTGCTGCGCGATCAACCTGTGCTCACCGCCGAACTGGGCCGCCGCGCCCGGGCGCGAGCCTTGGAGCGCTACACCCTGAGCCGCAACATCGATCAACTCGAGCAGCTCTACGCCGAACTCGTGCCCGAGGGCAGCCTGGCGGCCTAGCCGCCCAGTTCGGCGCAGCAAGCTGCAAACGCAGCGGCCGGATCGGCTGCGGCGGTGATCGGCCGGCCAATCACCAGCTGGCTGGAACCGGCGGCGATGGCCTCAGCCGGGGTCATCACCCGCTGCTGATCGCCGAGGGCGGCACCCGCCGGCCGAATTCCCGGGGTCACCAGTGCAAACGGCTCAGGGTGAGCCGACCGCAAAGACGCCACTTCAAGCGGCGAGCACACACAGCCGCCGATCCCAGACGACGCAGCCAGCTCAGCCAACCTGGGCACATAAGCCTCCACCGGCTCCCCGATCGCCAGCTCAGCTGCAAAGCGAGCCGGCTCCCAGCTGGTAAGCACCGTGACCGCCAGCAGCGTGGGAGCTGGCAGGCCCGCGGCGATCGCCGAATCAACGGCGGCAGCCTGAGCGACCCGCAAGGCCTCACTGCCGGCGCAGGCATGCACGGTGATCAGCTCGGCACCGAGGCGCGCCGCGCTGCGGCAGGCGCCGGCCATGGTGGCGGAAATGTCGTGGAATTTGAGATCGAGAAACACCCGCTTGCCCTGATCGCGCAGCTGGCGCACCACATCCGGCCCGCCGGCCACGAACAGCTCAAGGCCCACCTTCACCCAGCGCAGCTCCGGCACCGCCGCCGCAAAACCGAGCGCCTGCTCAGGAGCCATGCCATCGAGGGCCACGATGATCCGATCGGCGGCAGACCTGTTCACGCGGGATCCTGCTCTCTGACGAGATCTCAGGCTACGAAGCGTGCTGGCGGCTTCCCTACAGGGAGCGCAGCATGAAGCGCACGCTCCCATGGCCTCATGCTGCCGCGCATCCTGCATCCCGAGCAGCTGCAGGGCTACCGCCTGAGCAGCCACGACCACTGCCGTCTAGCGGTGCTCAGATCGCTCTGACCCCCATCAACCCGCCACCAACCGCCGGAAGGTTTTCTTGCCGAGCTGCAACACCTTGCCCTCCAGCTCAGCGGCGCCGGCGAATTCCTGGTTGGGATCGCTGAGCTTCTCGCCATCAAGCTTCACGCCGCCGCCCTGGATCTGGCGGCGCGCTTCGCTGCTGCTGGCGCAGATGCCCACCGCACTGAGCAGATAAAAAGCCTTGGCCGGGAAGTTCACCTCCGCGAGCGAGGCTTCCGGCACCTCCGCATCTGCAGCGCCACTGCCGCTGGCACCACTCACCAACTTGCCGGCATCAGCCTGAGCTTGTTGCGCCGCCGCTTCGCCGTGGCGCTGGCGGGTAATTTCAAGCGCCATCGCCTTTTGGCGGTCGCGGGGATTGGCCGGCAGGGCGTCGAGATCCAGATCGGTGAGCAGGGTGAGGTACTCCTCCACCGCCGCATCGGGCACCTTCTCGAGCTTGGAATACATCGAGAGCGGGTCGTCTGAGAGACCCACGGTGTTGCCCAGGCTCTTGCTCATCTTCTGCACGCCATCGAGGCCGGGCAGGATCGGCAACAACATCCCGAACTGGGTGCGCTGGCCGAAATGGCGCTGCAGATCGCGGCCCATCGCCACGTTGAACTTCTGATCGGTGCCGCCGAGCTCGAGATCCGCCTGAATCGCCACTGAGTCGTAGCCCTGCAGCAAGGGGTAGAGGAATTCGTGCAGGGAGATGGGCGTGCCTGAGCCGTAGCGGTTGGCGAAATCCTCCTTGGCCAGCATCTGGCCCACGGTGGAGATCCCCAGCAGTTCGATCACCTTGGGGAGATCCAGTGCCGCCAGCCATTCACTGTTGCGCCGCACTTCCAAGCGCCCGGGGGTTTCGAAATCGAGCAGGGCCCTGGCGGGATCCTGCCCCTGCCCGAGCTGGGCGAGGTAGGTGGCGGCATTGGCTTCCACTTGCTCCGCCGTGAGCTGCACGCGGGTAGCGCTCTTGCCGGTGGGATCACCGATGCGGGCGGTGAAGTCGCCGATGATCAGCACCGCCGTATGGCCCGCATCCTGGAAGGCCCGCAGCTTGCGGAACAGGATCGAGTGGCCCAGGTGGATATCGGAGCCGGTGGGATCGATGCCGAGCTTGATGCGGAGCGGCCGGCCTTGGCGTTCGGCCTCCGCCAGGCGGGCAGCGAGCTGCTGATCAGGATCCGTTGCCGCAGCCTCGCCCGTGCCGGCCGGGAACAGATCGGCCACGCCGCGCTCGATCCACTGCGGCAATCCCCACGCACCCTTGGCCATCGCTGCCGCTGCTGTTCAGGGGCGGATCGTAGGCAGCGGTCTTCAGACCTCCTTATCGAGCTCGCTCTTCATCCGCTCGAGCGTGCGCTGCATCTGCTCAAACATCTGCTCGGGGGTCATGCCGAACTGGCCGAGCTGGGTGCGGAGCTGCTCCACGGTGAGCTTGGCCTGAAAGTCTTCGGAGAGCTCAAAGCGCTTCATGAACACGCGGTAGCGGTCCATGAGCTCTTCCATCCGCTCGATGAACAGCTTCTTGCCTTCGCGATCGAACTTGCCGTATTCACCCCCCAACTGCATCAGCTGCTGGTAGTCGCCGAACAGGCGCTTGGCTTCCTCCTGCACGATCTCGGAGTCGAAGAAGGCCATGGCGTTAGGGCGCAAGCGCTTCGGTGAATTCTGCTGAACACCACCCACACTGACGAGTGCGGATCCACGTATCTGCGCCTGCTACAGGAGCTGACAGCGCACGCAGCGCACCACACAGTGGAACTGTGAGCGCTCCGTGCCGCCGGTGGACTACACACCGCTGATCGATGAGGTGCGGGGCCATGTGCGCAGCGGCACGGCCTTGCTGAAGCACCATCGCTTGGTGGCTTGCATCGGCAGCCGTATGGCCCTCAGCCTGTTCGTGAACGCCACGGAGCCATGCGAAGCGCTGGTGGGAGCAACCACCAGCGAAGCCATTGGCCTCGATCTGCTGCGCAGCGAGAAAGCTGATCTGCTGATCTGCACCGACCGCCTGGAGCAGGGCAATGGCGGATCGCTGGTGGAATCAGCGAAACAGCTGCAGCCGGCACCCACCACCTTGATGGTGGTGACCCAGCCGAGGCGACTGATCACCATCCGCCGAGCCTTTGAGGCCGGCTGCGATGGCATCTGTCTGGAATCGCAGATGGGGCTGGGCACCGTGGTGATGGCCCTGCAGACCGTGAGCGCTGGGGCCTCCTATATGGGAAAGGGCTTGCATCAGCAGTACTTCCAGGGCTACTGCGGCCTGGCTGATGCACCACTGGCTCAGCTCACCGAACGGGAAGTGGAGGTGCTGCAACGGATGACGGCCAATGCCACCAACCAGGAGATCGCCGCCGATCTGTTCATCAGCCTGGAAACAGTGAAGAGCCACGTGGCGCAGGTGTTGCAGAAGCTGGCTTGTCGCAGCCGGCTGCAGGCCGCCATCAAAGGCATCCGCCTCGGTTTGGTGGAGTGGCCGGAAGATCGTTAAGGTCGGGCAACTCCGCTTCCGCCGCCGCCGCCATGGCCCGTGGCCACTGGCTCGATCCGTTTGCCCGCAGCCTGCTGGAGGCCACAGGGCAGCTGCCGCGTCGCCCCAAGCCAGCCCCGCCGGCTGACGACATCGCTGTGGAGGCAACCGCCGCAGACGAAGCAGTGGAGCGCGATCTGCTCGAGCTGAAGCTGCGCCAGGATCCGCAGCGGCGCCTGCATGACCCCAGCGAGGTGTGCCACGCAGCAGCACTGGGCTGGCGGCTGGATGTAAACCGCGCCAGCGCCGACGACTGGCTGCGCCTGCCCGGCATCACCCCGGCCCAGGTGGATTTGCTGCTGCGGCTGCAGCGCGGTGGCGTGCAACTGAGCGGTCTCGACGATCTGGAGCGGCTGCTTGAGATCCCGCGCAGTCAGGCCACAGCCTGGGAGCCGCTGCTGCTGTTCCGCTGGTACGGCGATGGCGCACCGCTGCATGCCAGCCCCAGGCCGGTTGATCTCAACCATGCAGCTGCTGCAGCCTTGGAGCGTGAGCTGCCGCAACTCGATGCGGTGCGGCGGGCGCGCTTGCTGCGCGAACGCCAACGTGCCCCCTTCAGCGATCTGGCGGATCTCCAGCAGCGCCTGCAGCTGCCGCCCGCTCTGGTGGAAGAGCTGATCGGCAAGGTGCGCTTTGGCCAGGGGCCGGCCGGTCCGCAACTGCCCCGTTCAGCTTGAGCGGATGGTGAAGGGCCCCACTCCCCGTCAGGGCGATTTGTTTGCCCAACCGCTGGGCGGCAGCAGCGCCACCCCTCAAGACCTACCCCTGCAGGAGCATCAGCTCCGCCAGTGGCAAGAGCGCTTGCTGGACTTCCAGGCGCCGCGCTTCGCTGCCGTGGCCGAAGGGCGCAGCCTGGCCGCTGGCCAGATCAACCTGCTTGATGGCGCCGTGGTGGGCCCAGCCGACACGGTGCAGCGGTTGGATCCTCTGGCCCTGGCACCTCAAAGCCTCCAGTTCTGGCGCTGGCCTGAAGCCAGCAACACCGGCGCCGCCCTCTACTTCGTGATCGATCGGCCACCTCACCTCCCAGGCGCCTTGCTGCTCTACGTGGGGGAAACGGCCCAGGCCGATCGGCGTTGGAAGGGCGAGCACGACTGCAAGAGCTATCTGGCCGCTTATGGCGACGCCCTCCAACAGGTGGGGCTGGGCAGCCAGCTGAGCATTCGCTTCTGGAGCGATGCCCCCGTCGCTGTGCGGCCGAGGCGGGCGCTAGAGCAGGCCCTGATCCGCCACTGGTTGCCGCCGTTCAACAAGGAAACCCGCGGCCGCTGGGCCACACCCTTCACCGCTGATCTGGGCTGATCGCCCTACCATCGCCGCCATCTGAACCGCCGAGATGGTCGCCGACATCCGCTGCAGCACCGCCACCCTTGCCAGCTGGAGCGGCGAAGCGCTGGCGGTGGGCCTGTTCAGCGGCGAAGCCGGTGAGGCCAGCCGCGGCCAACTGCTCGAGCGCTTCGGCGCCGCCGTGGCCGATCGCCTCGAACAACGCCGCTTCAAGGGCAAACCGGGTGAAAGCCTGAGCATTGATCTGCTCGGCCAATCACCCAGCCTGCTGGTGCTGGTGGGCCTGGGAGCCCCTGCCGACTTCGGCCCGGAACAGCTGCGCAGCGCTGCCGCATCCGCAAGCAAAAGCGCCGCCAATGCCGGCGCCAGCCAACTAGCGCTGGCCATGCCGGTGGAAGGCCTGGCCCCGGAGGCCGCCGCTAGCGCCATGGCTGAAGCGGTGCGCCTGAGCCTCTACAGCGATCAGCGCTTCAAGAGCGACAGCGATCCGCAGCCCAGCCTCAGCCAGGTGGAGCTGCTGGGGCTCGCTGAGACGGCCCAAGCCGCCGTTGAAAGCAGCCGCGCCGTGTGCAGCGGTGTGGAACTGGCGCGGGAGCTGGTGGCCGCCCCACCCAACGTGGTGACTCCAGCCGCGCTCGCCGACACCGCAGCAACCATCGCGCGCGACTTTGGCCTGGAGCTCAAAGTGCTGGAGCGCAGCGATTGCGAAGCGCTGGGGATGGGCTCCTATCTGGCGGTCGCTCAGGGCTCAGATCTGCCGCCGAAATTCATCCATCTCACCTACCGGCCCCAGGGCGGAGCGGATCGCCGCCTGGTGCTGGTGGGCAAAGGCCTCACCTTCGATTCCGGCGGTTACAACCTCAAAACCGCCGGCTCTCAGATCGAAATGATGAAGTACGACATGGGCGGCAGCGCGGCTGTGCTGGGTGCCATGCGTGCCATCGCTGAGCTCAAACCCGCCGGCGTGGAGGTGCACATGATCGTGGCCGCCTGCGAAAACATGATCAGCGGCGGTGCCATCCACCCCGGCGCGATCGTGACGGCCTCCAACGGCAAAACGATCGAGATCAACAACACAGACGCCGAAGGCCGGCTCACCCTGGCCGATGCCCTGGTGTACGCCTGCAAGCTCGAACCCGATGCCGTGGTGGATCTGGCCACGCTCACCGGCGCCTGCGTGATCGCGCTTGGAGAAGAGATCGCTGGTTTGTGGTCGCCCTGCGATCCGCTGGCCCAGGGCCTGATCGATGCGGGCGCCCAGGGCGGCGAAACCCTCTGGCGCATGCCCCTGCTCGCCTCCTACCGTGCCGGCCTCAAGAGCGGCCTAGCCGACATGAAAAACACGGGCCCCAGGCCCGGTGGATCGATCACCGCCGCCCTGTTCCTGCAGGACTTTGTGGCTCCCGAGGTGGCCTGGGCTCACCTCGACATCGCCGGCACGGTGTGGAGCGATAAAGGCCGGGGCCTCGACCCGGCGGGTGCCACCGGCTATGGCGTGCGCACCTTGGTGAACTGGGTGCAGGCCGGGGGCCCCGCCTAGGCTGGCCGCATCGACCGACCCAGCAGCACTCCATGGCCGTTCGCAAGATCCGCTGGTTCGTGAAGGCACAGATCGGGGTGCTGTTGCTGCCCGCTGGTCTGTGCCTGTTCGGGGAAGCCGTTCAACGCCGCACTCTGCAGACGCTTGGTCAGGCCCATGGACCTTGGTTCTGGTACGGAACCGTCAGCCTGGTGGCCATCGTGGCGGGCGTGGGCCTGATGGTGGAAAGCGGCCTGCTGCGGGGCTATCCGGGCCAGCAGAAGCCCTAGGCGGCAGCAGCCATCCGGCCTGAGCCCCGCAGGACATCCTCTGGCGACTCCAGGGCGTGAATCTGCCAGCGGGCGCGCTCTCCGAACTGCTCCAGCAGCCGATCGAGATCATCCGAGGCCTGCTTCGGGCTCTCGTACGGGCCGATATGACGGGTCACCAGACCATCGCGAATGGTCAGCAGATACATACACACACCTGCGCTCGCGTCGGTTCAACGCTAGGTGACTCTGCTCAGAGGAAAAAGGGCGGAAACCCGCTCCACCACTCAAGAACAGCCGAAACAGGCGCCACGGAGCTTCAGCTTTTCCTTGGAATTGCTCAACGGCTGCTCACGCGCTCCCGGTCAGGGGGCGGACACCCAGGGCGCACTGCTGCGCGCTTTGGATCCCCAGAGCTGATCCAAGCGACGGTCGCGGCCGCAGGCCCAGCGGTAGTAGTTGTATTTGACGCTGTTGCGCTCGGCGTAATCCTGGTGATAGCCCTCCGCAGGCCAGAAGCGGCTGAGGGGCTTGATCTGCACCCGGATCGCCGCAACCGGCTTGCCCAGCTCCCGAGCCGCAGCCTTGAGGCTCGCTTCAGCCTGCTGTTTCTGCGTCTCCCCCTGGGTGAAGATCACAGGGCGGTAGGAACTGCCGCGATCGCAGAACTGCCCGCCACCATCAAGCGCATCCACGTTGCGCCAGTAGGCCCGCAGCAACGTGGGATAGCTGATGCGGGCGGTGTCGAAACGCACCTCCACAACCTCCTGATGGCCCGTGCCACCGCCGCTCACCTGCTGGTAGGTGGGATTGCGCAGGCTGCCGCCGCTGTAGCCGCTTTCCACGCTCAACACCCCCGGCAGTTTTTCGAGGTCGTGCTCGAGGCACCAGAAGCAGCCTCCAGCCAGCACGGCCTCTTCCACGGCGGCCTGAACGGGCGCCAGGGGCCACAGCAGCAGCACCAGGGCCACCAGAACCGAAACGGTGCGCTTGATCAAACGGAAGCAGCCGCGGGAAGCGCGTCCAGGATGGCAGCGGCAGCACGCCGGGTGACGCCCGGCTCACCGAGGGCCTGGCGCAACCGCTGATAGCCGTCTTCCACCCGCCGGCGCGCCTGGGGGTCATTGAGCAGCGGCAGCGCTTCGCGCACCACCGCCTCGGCCGTGAGCTCGTCTTGCAGCAGTTCGGGCACCAGCCGCTCGTGCAACACCAGATTCACCGGCGAAATGTGATCAACCTGGAAGCGCAGCAGATGCTTGGCCACCCAGGCCGTGGGCCGGCTGACGCGATAGGCCACCACCTGAGGAACGCCCCGCAGAGCCAGCTCCAGATTCACCGTGCCGGATTTGTTCAGGGCCAGATCGGCAGCCGCGCAGAGGGTGGGACGCAGCTGATCAGCCTGGGCGGCAGGAACCACGTCGGCCCGCACACCAGCGGCCTCGAGCAACTCAGCCAGCACCGGTTCAAACGCGGATTGCCCCGCCGGCACCATCACCCGCAGACCCGGGCAGCGGCGTTGCAGCTCGGCGGCAGCCGCCGCCAGGGGCGGCAGCAGGTAACGCAACTCCTGCTTGCGCGAGGCGGGCAGCAGCAGCAGCAGCCGTTCACCCTCCTGGAGGCCCAGCTGGGCGCGGGCCGCATCGCGGCTGGGCAGATCCGTGAGGGTATCGAGCAGCGGATGCCCCACCCAGGTGACCTGGGCGCCGCGAGCGCCGTAGAAGCGGGCCTCTTCCGGAAAGATGGCGAGGATCCGATCGGTGAAGCCGATCAAGCGCGTGGAGCCACCTTCACCCACACGGAAAGCCCATTCCTGCGGGGCGATGTAATAGAAAATCGGCACCTGCGGTAGGCGCTGCTTCACCTTGAGGCCAAGCCTCACGTTGGCGCCCATGTAGTCGATCAGCACCAACCCATCGAGAGGGTTGCGCTTCAGCCAGCGGCTCACACGCCGCTGCACCTTCAGGGTGGGCAACACCAGCGGCAGCGCTTCCCACAGGCCGATGGAGCCCATCGGCGTGGTGTCGGCCAAGAGCTCGGCTCCGGCCTGGCGCATCCGCGAGCCCCCCAGGGCCGCGATCTCCAGGGGGAGCTGACGCCGCTGAGCCTCATCCCGAAGGGCGGCCACCAACAGGCCTCCCTGCAGGTCACCGGACACCTCGCCGGTGCTGATCAGCAGCCGCCTCATGAACGACCGGCAGGCAGCGGGCCGCGGCGGCCAGGACCGATCGAAGCTTCCAGAAAGCTGACCAGGGTTTCCGCCGGCGGGTGCAACGGTTGGCGGCGCACCTGATGGAGGGCATCGGCGAGCACCGCATCACTGCGATAGAGCTCAGCCCACACCTGCTGCAGCTGCTTGGCCTGGGCGCCGTCGTCAATCTCGGCCAAACCGCTGCGTTTGATGCCGATGCGGTTCAGACCGCGCAGGCGCCCCGGATGCCCTTCCACGATCGCGTAGGGGGGCACATCGCGATCGATGCGGCTCATGCCACCCACCATCGCCATCGTGCCGATGTGCACGAACTGGTGAATCCCCAGCACCCCGCCGATCACAGCCCGATCGCCGATCACCACATGGCCGGCTACCGCCACACCATTGGCGATCACGATCCGATCACCCAGCAGGCAGTTGTGGCCCAGATGGCTATACGCCATCAGCAAATTTCCGTTGCCAATGCGGGTTTGCTCGCCCTCGTGCGTGGCGCGGTTGATGGTGACGCACTCGCGGATGGCGTTGTCATCGCCGATCACCACTTCGGTGGAAGCACCGTTGTATTTGAGGTCCTGGGGTTCGGCGCCGATGCAGGCCCCCGGGAAGATGCGATTGCGGCAGCCCATGGTCACCCGGCCATCGAGCACCACATGCGGACCGATGCGCGTGCCGGCACCAATCGACACCTCGGCACCCACCACCGCATAGGGGCCGATCTCCACCCCTTCAGCAATCTGTGCACGTGAATCCACCACTGCCGTGGGATGGATCCTGGTTTCGCCCGTGCTGAGTTCCATGGCGACAGAAGACATCACGGCGGCGCTCAGTCCACCAAGGAGAACATCAGCTCCCCGGCGCAGACAAGTTCACCATCCACCTTCGCTTCAGCCTTCACCTTGCCGAAACGCTTGCGCTTGAGGCTGAGCAGTTCACAGCTGATCACCAGCTGATCGCCGGGCACCACGGGCCGGCGGAAGCGCACACCATCGATGCCGGCGAACACAAACAGGCCCTTGGGCAGATCCGGCATCTGGGTGACGATCAGACCACCCACCTGGGCCATCGCCTCCACGATCAACACACCCGGCATCAGCGGGCGCCCGGGGAAGTGGCCCTGAAACTGGGGCTCATTGAAGGTGACGTTCTTGATCGCCACTGCACGCTTGCCAGGTTCGTGCTCGATCACCCGATCCACCAGCGCAAACGGATAGCGGTGGGGCAGCAGACCCTGGATCTGCTCACTGGTGAGCACAGGCGCCGGCGCTGAGGTGGTGGCAGTCAAGGGGGTCAGTTCGAAGAAACCAGAGCGGCAGCCAGGGCCGTGTGCAGCCCATGGGAGCCGCGGAAGGCAAACACCTGGGCCTGGGGCAGCCCCGCTAGGGCGAGATCCCCCAGCAGGTCAAGGAGCTTATGGCGCACCGGCTCATCGGCAAAGCGCAGCGGTGGATTCACCCAGCCGTCGCCATCGCACACCAAGGCGTTATCCAAGGCGCCGCCCTTGATCAACCCAGCGGCCAAGAGCTGCTCCACCTGCTGCTTGAAGCCGAAGGTGCGGGCTGGAGCGATCTGCTCCACAAAAGCCTGGGGCGTGAGCTCGAGGCTGAACAGCTGCCGGCCGATCGCCGCCTGGGGAAACTCGATGGCCGCCCCCAGCCGCAAGCAATCGGAGGGAAGAGCGGTGGCGAAGCTCTGGCCGTGCTGCAGGGTGATGGGCCCGGTCAGCGGCGCCGCAGCCGGCCGGGGTCCGAGGGGCTTCAGGCCAGCTTCCGCGATCGCCTCCACCCACGGCTGTGCCGAACCATCCATCAATGGAATTTCCGGGCCATCCACCAGCAGCAGCGCCGAGCTGATGCCCACACCCGCCAGAGCGGCGAGCAGGTGTTCCACGGTGGCCAAGCGGCGCTGATCCAGCTGCAGAGCCGTGCACAGCTGGGTTTCACAGACCTGATTCGGATGCAGGCGCTGGGGAGCGAGGCTTGGTTCATCCAGCCAAGCCACCCAGTAGCCAGGCTGCTCGTAGGGCTCCAAGCGCAGCCGGGCCACGGCACCGCTGTGGAGCCCCACGCCGGAGCGCTCCACCGCTGCCGCCAGGGTCCAAGCCTGGGAGTAATCGCTGGGCCAGATCGTCACGCCGTTGCTCAGAACTTCCAACCCACACCCAGGTTGAAGCGCCACTGGCCGGTGAAGTCTTGGCTGGCCACCTCCAAACGCAGCGGCCCCACCGGTGTGGAAACGATCAGACCCGTACCCACCGAGAAACCATCACCAGGCTTGAGCAACAAACCGCCGGGATTACCGGGAACATTGGGCTGGCTGCCGAAGCTGGTGCCGCCATCCACAAACACCTCGCCGCTGATGATGCTGAAGATCGGGAACCGGTATTCGATCGTGGCTTCACCGAAGCTCTTGCCCACACCCAGATCGCAGTCGTAGTAACCGCGAACGGAGTTGGAACCGCCCAGGCAGAAGGCTTCATAGGGGGGCAAATTGCCCACGTTGGTGCCAGCCGTCACCTGGAAGGCCAGGGCCTGTTTGCAATCCTCTTTCTGGCCAGGCTTGGGCCGGCAGCCCTTGAAGATCTTCAGCCAGTTCACCGGGATGTAGTGGGTGTAGCTGGCGCGCAGCCGGTTGAAGGTGGGTGAATCTGGACCCACTGAGAAGAACTGCTCGGTGCCGAGGCTGAGGAAGTTGCCGGAGGTGGGATTGCGCGGGTCGTTGAGGTTGTTCATTGTGGCGGCCACGCGAAGGCCCACCAACTGGTTGTGCTCAGCGCAGTTGTAGGCAATGCAGATCACATCTTTGACCTGCGTTTTGCCATTGCTGTAGTTGTTCGTGTTCATGCCATAGGGCATCACCGAACCACCGAAATTCATCGGCGTTACTTCCTGGCCGCTGAAGCCGAGCACCACATTCCAGGGCGCGCGCTTGTAGGGGTTGCCTCCATTCAGCGGACGCACAAACTGAACGTTGCCGCCGATGCGCTGCAGAGCGATCGAGTTGTTGTCGAGGTTGAACCAGTTGAGGCTGGGATCAGCCTTCTCCGCCTTGGAGATCGATCCGAACGAAGTGCCGGTGGGGTTGTTCTTGCTCTGGATGTTGTACGCCGTGGCGTTGGAGGGTGCCTTGAAAAAGTCGTTCGATACATCCGACACGGTGTTGATCGTGCCGTTGTTCTGGCTCTGGAAGATCTGAGGCACTTCCCGGCTGAAGAACACCCGGGCCCGGAATGCCGTGCGGAACTTGTCGCCTTTGATCCAGGGATCGGTGAAGGAGATATCGCCCAGGCCGCCGAACTGGCCATAGGTGAAGTTCACCGCCAGATCCCAAGCCCGGCCCAGCAGGTTGCTGTCCTGCAGCTGCACCTGGCCGAACACGCCCTGGGCTTGGCTGTAGCCCAAACCACCCGAGAGGGAACCGCTCGACTGCTCGACGATGCCGAGCACGATCGTGACTTCACCGGGGTTGCCGGCCACAGGCCGCAGGGTCACCTTCACGTCACCGAACAGGCCGGTGCCGTAGAGGCGCTTGATGTCGTCTTCAAGCTGGCGGCGATTGAAGGTATCGCCAGGCTTGATCGACACCTCACGGGTCACCACCCAGGGCTTGGTTTTGCCGCGGATCGGTTGGCCCTTGTCGTTGGTGGCTTCGCCTTCCTTGTTGAGGAACTGCACCTCCACGCCGGCCACGGTGCCTTCGCGCACCTGCAGCTGCACCACACCTGTGGGACTCACCCGGGTGGGACCACTCACCCGAGCCAGGGAATAGCCCTGATCGGCGTACCACTTCTGCAGATCACCGATGCGGGCCTGCAGGGTGTTGAGGTTGAGGGTCTTGCCGTAATCGGCCGCGAAGATGTCGGGGATCAGGGTGGGGGGCATCTTCGTCTTCGGCCCGATGCCCTCGAGCTCCACCTCGGTGAGCACCGGGTTGGGCACCACCGTGACCACCAGCTGCACCCCCAACGGGCCATCCACCGGCTGGATGCGCACATCCGAGAACCAACCGCTGGCGTAAATCGCCGAGAGGTCGTTCTGGAGCTCGCTGCGGGTTACCTGAGTGCCAGGCCGGGTGGCCATGGCGTCGTACACGGCGATCTCGAGCCGCTCTTGCTCCGGGTGGCCCTCGATCCCCTTCACCACCACCTCGCTGATCAGCACCTTCGGCTCAGGCTTGGCCGGTGGCGCGAGAGCCTCACCGGGAGGACTGCTCTCAGCGGGAGCCGCCGTTGGCGTTTCGGCCTGCGCGGGCGTGGCGTCTTGGGCGAACGCCGGAGCCGAGGCCATCACCACCCCTGCCGCCAGCGGCAGCATGGAAGCCAGCCCGAGGGAGCCGCGGAGGCGCAGGGCGCGGCTCAAACCGTGAGGGGTGGCGGCCATGGGTACAGCAGGAGTGCGGCAAAGCCGCAAATTCCGCCGAACTTACTTGCTCAATCGGGGTGAAGGGCAGGCACCTTGGACCCGTTTGAGAACCTCCCCGTAGGCCTCCACCACGCCCCCGAGGTCCTGGCGGAAACGGTCTTTATCGAGGATGCGATCGGTGGCATCGCTCACCTGCAAATCCCACAGGCGGCAGGTGTCGGGGCTGATCTCATCGGCCACCACCAGGGCTCCATCGGCGGTGAAGCCCAGCTCGATCTTGAAATCCACCAGCTGCAGCGCGATGCCGGCGAAGAACTGGCGCAGGCAGGCATTCACCGCCATGGCCAGTCGCTCCAGCTCCTGGCGCTGGGCCGGCATCAGCAGCCCCAGTCGCTCCAGGCGGGCATCGGTGAGCAGGGGATCACCAAAGGCGTCGTCCTTGTAATAGAGATCGAGCAGGGGGGGATCGAGGGGTGTGCCGGGCTCAATCGGCATCTGCTTGCAGAGCGATCCGAAGGCGGTGTTGCGCACCACCACTTCCACGGGAACGATCTGCACCGGACGCACCAGCATCCAATTCGGTTCCTGCAGCGCGAGGTAGTGGGTCGGGATCCCCTCGCGCTCCAGCAGCTCAAACAAACGCGCTGAGATCTGGCAGTTGAGCTCGCCTTTGCCGGCCAGCTGAGCCTTTTTCAGCGCGTTGAAGGCGGTGGCGTCGTCTTTGTATTCCACCGCCACCAGATCGGCTTGATCGGTGGCGAACACCCGCTTGGCCTTGCCCTCATAGAGCAGCGATCCAAGGCTGTAGCTGGTCATGGCTGCGGCGGACGGGGTGAAGCGGTGGCGGGAGTGGCGAGTCGCGCGGCAGCGTGACCGCCAGCGGCGCGGGGGCTGCGCAACTGCTGTTGCAGCTGGGCACTGCGCTCGCTCTGTTGAGGATCCTGCCGTGCCAGCTGCCAGGCGCTGTAGGCATCGTCGACCCGTTGGCTGAGGCGCTCCAGCCGCTCCCGAGGCCGGCTGGCCTCCACACCCTCCGCCACGAGCAGGGCCCGCTGCTGATTCAGCAGTTCGATTGCCAAGCCCCAGGCCTCTGCCGCGGCCGCCTGATCGAGTGCCCGCTCCAGCAGCTGGTCACGCTCTTGAAGCGGCATCTGCTTGAGCAGCGCCACGGCCTGCTTGAGCCGCTCCGCCATCGGTTTACCCGGCATCTGGCCAGCCAGCAGAGCCGCCGCAGCATCGCTGCGGCGGCCCAGCACCAGCAGGTGATCCACGTACACATCCAGCCCCGGGCGAGTAGCGATGGATCCGTCGTCGCGGAGCTTGAGCGGTAACGCCAGAGTTTCCAGGCTGGAGGGATTGCCTTTGGCCAACTCCTCCAGGGTCTCCACCGCCAGGCCGTGATGCAGGCCTGCCTGGGCAGCCCGCCAACGCTGCACCAACCACTGATCCCGTTCCACCCCCGGCTGGGGGCTGAAGCGGTTGAGCACGATCAGGGCCGCATCCGGTGCTCGGCAACTGAGCAGCGCGTTGGCATTCACCAGCACCGTTTGAAAGGGCTGGGGCGCCGGAGCAATGGTGAGCAGCCGGGCCTGCAGCAGCTGCAGGCGTTTGGTGAAGCCAAAGCCATCGGCCTCCACGCAGGCCAGGTTCAGCGCCGGCAGGTCACCCTTCTGCAGAAGCTCCTGGAATTGCGCCTCGGGCATGCTGCCGGGCACCGGCGGGGCCGAGGGCCCGGGCTCAGGCACCGGCGCCTTGGGTTCAAAGAAACCGCCGATCACCCGCAGGATGAACAGCTCCTGCGCAGGTGCAGGCCTGGCGGCGAGCAGGGCGATCAAGCCCACCATCACCAGCAGAGCGCTGCGCACAGGCAAAAGCCACCGGAAACGCCTCCGGTGGCGGGGCGGGCAGGGAACCACCGGCGTGTAAAGAAGGGATGGCACCAGCGGCAGTCCTCTTGGCCTCAACCTAGGGGAGTCCGCAGGAGCAGACACCCTTTCCAGCTGGCCCATGAGCACCGCCGCCCCCGCAGTGAGCCCCGCCCACAGCGTGAGCCCTGCCTGCGTTCTGGTGGTGGGCAGCGGTGGCCGCGAAAACGCCTTGGCCTGGGCCCTCAACCGCAGCCATGGCGTGCAGCAGGTGTGGGTGAGCCCCGGCAACGGCGGCACCCAGGAGCTGGAGGGCTGCAGGCAGCTCGCCATCCCAGAAAGCGACCACGACGGCCTGCTGGCGGCCTGCCGCGAGCACAGCGTGGAGTTGGTGGTGGTGGGACCGGAAGCTCCCTTGGCTGCGGGCCTGGCCGACAAGCTCCGCGCTGCGGGCTTCCCCGTGTTCGGCCCCGGTGCCGATGGAGCCCAACTGGAGGCCAGCAAACAGTGGGCCAAGCAGCTGATGGTGGAGGCCGGTGTGCCCACGGCCGGCTACTGGAAAGCCAACAGCCGCGAAGAGGCCCTGGCGGCCCTGGAGGGCCAGGGCAAGCCGCTGGTGGTAAAAGCCGATGGGCTTGCGGCCGGCAAGGGCGTCACCGTGGCTGAATCGATCGAGGAAGCCCGCAGCGCCATCGAGGAGATCTTTGAAGGTCGCTTCGGTGCCAGCGCTTCGCTGGTGCTGGAGGAGCGCACCCATGGCCCGGAGGTTTCGGTGTTTGCGCTCACCGACGGCGAGCGCATGGTGCTGCTCCCACCCGCTCAGGACCACAAGCGCATCGGCGAGGGCGACACCGGCCCGAACACCGGCGGCATGGGCGCTTACGCCCCAGCCCCCCTCCTGGATGCGGCGGGTCTGGAGCAGGTGCGCCAGCAGGTGCTGGAGCCCACCCTTGCGGCCTTAAACAGCCGCGGCATCCGCTACCAGGGGGTGATCTACGCGGGCATGATGCTCACCGAACACGGCCCCAGCGTGATCGAGTTCAACTGCCGCTTCGGCGATCCGGAATGCGAAACGCTGATGCCGCTGCTGGGGCCTGAACTGGCCGCGGTGCTACTGGCCTGTGCCAATGGCACCCTCCACCTGGCTCCTGAGCTGAGCATTGCCCCGCAGTGCAGCGCCTGCGTGATTGCGGCAGCGCAGGGCTATCCCGGCGAGATCCGCAAGGGCGATGTGATCCACAGCGCGCTCCAACCCTCAGACGACTTGCAGCTGTTCCACGCCGGAACCCGGCGGCAGGCCGATGGCCAGTGTCTCACCAGCGGCGGCCGCGTGCTGGCGGTGGTGGCCCAGGCCGACACCTTTGACAACGCCTTCGAGCGGGCTTACACCGGCCTCGCTCAGGTGACCTACGAGGGCATGACCTTCCGCCGCGACATCGGCCATCAGGTGCGCAGCCGATGAGTGCGGGCACCGCCCCTCTGAACTGGCAGCAGCGGCTGGCGCGCTGGTGGGCCGAATTCAGCCTGCAAACCAAGCTGTTGGCAGCCGCCACCCTGGTGGTGAGCCTGGTGATGGCGGGCATCTGTTTCTTTGCCCTCAACGGCATTCAGGCGGATGTGCGCATGAGCGACACCCGCTTTGCCCGTGACTTGGGCCTGCTGCTCTCGGCGAACGTGACGCCGCTGGTAGCCGAGGGCAACGACCGCGAGCTGGCAGCGGTGGCTGAACGCTTCTGGAAGTCGAGCCGGAGCCTTCGCTACATCTTCTTCGCCGATCCCGATGGCGTGATCTACCTGGGGATCCCCATCAGCGGCAGCAGCGGTAGCAGCAGCGAACTGCTGCTCAGCCGCCGGCTCGAGCTACCAGCCGATCTGGCCCGCCGCCCCCAGAACCCGCTGATCCGCCAGCACCTGAGCCCCGATGGGCAGGTGACCGATGTGTTCGTGCCGCTGGTGGCGGGCGATCGCTACCTGGGGGTACTGGCCTTGGGCATCAACCCCAACGAAGCCGCTCTCGCCAGCGCCGCCCTCAGCCGTGAGGTAACGGTGGCAGTCTTCATCTCGATCTGGGTGCTGGTGATCCTGGGGGCGGTGTTCAACGCCCTCACCATCACCCAACCGGTGAAGGAGCTGCTGCGGGGGGTGCGCTCGATCGCCAGCGGCGACTTCGAAGCGCGCATCGCCCTGCCGGTGGGGGGCGAGCTAGGGGAGCTGCTGGAGGGCTTCAACGACATGGCCTCCCAACTGGAGGCCTACAACGAAGCCAACATCGAGGAGCTCACCGCTGCGCAGGTGAAGCAGCAGTCGCTGATTGCGACCATGGCCGATGGGGCTCTGCTGCTGGATGCCGAGGGCCGCGTGGTGCTGGTGAACCCCACGGCGCGGCGGCTGTTCCGCTGGGAAGGCCGCAAGCTCGAAGGTGCGCTCGTGGGCGATGAGCTGCCTGAGGTGCTGGCGCTTGAACTGCAAACGCCCCTCGAAACGCTGCTCAGCGGTGAGCGCGATAGCAGTGATGTGCGCTGCAGCTTTGGTGAGCCGGCGCGCACGCTGCGCATCGTGCTCCAGTCGGTGCGGGATGTGAGCGGCGAAAGCCTCAAGGGCATCGCTGTCACGGTGCAAGACCTCACCCGCGAGGTGGAACTCAACGCTGCCCAGAGCCGTTTCATCAGCAACGTCTCCCACGAACTGCGCACGCCGCTGTTCAACATCAAGAGCTACGTGGAAACGCTCCACGATCTGGGCGATCAGCTCAGCGAGGAAGACCGCAAGGAATTTCTGGCCATCGCCAACGCCGAAACCGATCGGCTCACCCGGTTAGTGAACGATGTGCTCGATCTCTCGCGGCTGGAGAGCGACCGCACCTGGAGCATGGAACCGGTGGAGCTGCGCCCCGCGATGGAGCAAACCCTGCGCAACTACCGGCTCAATGCCCAAGACAAAGGCGTGGAGCTCTCGCTGGAGGTGGATGAACAGTTGCCGCGTGTGCGAGGCAATTGGGATCTCCTTCTGCAGGTGTTCGACAACCTGGTGGGCAATGGCTTGAAGTTCACTGCCAGCGGCGGCCGGCTGATGTTGCGGGCCTATCCCTGGCCCGACACCTGCGTGATTGATCCGAGCACTGAAGCCAGTGGTGACAGCCCCACCTGTGCCCTCACCGCCCCGCTACCGCGTCTGCGCGTGGAGATCGCAGATACCGGATCGGGCATTTCCCACGAAGACCAGCAACGCATCTTCGAGCGCTTCTACCGGGTGGAAAACGCTGTGCACACCGAAGTGGGCACCGGCCTCGGCCTCTCGATCGTACGCGGCATTCTTGAAAAGCACGGCACGCAGGTGCGCATGGCCAGCGAGCTGGGGGTGGGCACCACCTTCTGGTTCGATCTGCCGCTCGAGCAGGCTGACGACAGCGAGCTCCAGCTTGAGGCCGAGCGGGCCAGCCGCAGCCCGGAGCTGATCTAGAGCCGCTCGTCGCTGGTTACACCCTGCACAATTCGCGAGAGCTCGCTGCGCTCATCGGTGTTGATGCGATGGGGCACACCACTGATGATCCGCTCGAAATTGGAGAAGGAATCTTTGATCTCAGGGCCGTTGCCCGTGATCATGAATTCGCGGATGCCCTTGTCGTGCCAGGAACCACGCATCTTGAACACGTTGAGGGCCCGGGCCATTTCGCCACGGATCTCCACGTATTGCAGCAACAGGATCGTGTCGGTGATCGTGGAGATATGGGAGTCGGTGATCGAGTGGCTGCCCATGAACTCCTCAGAGGTGTTCGTGAAGAAGCCGGCGATCTCCTCCTGCTTGGCGTAACCGGTCACGCCGATCACAAACTGACGGAAGGCGTTATGGCTCACGCCGCGGGCCAGGGCCGAGAGCGAATCGATCGCCATGCGCGAAGGCTTGAACTGACCGATCTCCGTTTTGATGATCTGCAGGTGATCTTCAAGACCCGTGGATTCGGGATAGGCGCAGATGATCTTGAGCAGACCATCACGCTCCATCTGTTCAAAATCGATACCCCAGCTAGTGGCGTTGCGCAGGAGCTGGGCCCGCGATTCCTCGTAGGCAAACAGAATCGCCCGCTCCTTGTTGGCACAGGCGTTCTCCACGAACTTGCTCACCAGCAGCGTCTTGCCAGTGCCGGTGGCGCCGGTGGCCAGGATGATCGAATCCTTGAAGAAGCCGCCACCGCACATCTCATCGAGCCGTGGCACACCGGAGCTCACGCGCACATTCGAGCTGCGCTGGGTGAGGCGCATCGCCCCCAGCGGGAAGATGCTGATGCCGTGGGAACCCATCGTGAAGGGGAATTCCCCCTTCATGTGCGTGGTGCCGCGCAACTTGAGGATTTCCACCGTGCGCCGCCGCCGCTCCCCTTCGAGCACGTTGCGCAGGATCACCACGTTGTCGCTCACGAACTCCTCAACGCCATAACGGGCGATCGGGCCGTATTCATCGATGCGCTCGGTGGTCATCACCGTGGTGACGCCGATTTCCTTCAGGCGGGCGATCAACCGGAAAATCTCACGCCGCACCACCGAAACAGCGTCATATTGCTGAAACACAGCGGTGATCGAGTCGATCGCCACACGCCTGGCCTTGTATTTGCGAATGGCGTAGTTGATGCGCTCGATCAAACCGGATAGATCAAAGCTGCCCGCCACATCCTGGCCTTCCGGATCCGGCGAGGCATCCAGCAGGAAAAGCTTGTCCTGCTCCACCATCTCCTGCAGGTTCCAGCCAAAACTGGCAGCGTTGCGCAGGATATCCAGCGGCGACTCTTCAAAGGTGACGAAGATCCCCGGTTCGTCGAACTGACGAATGCCGTTGTAAAGGAAATTCAGAGAGAAAACGGTCTTACCCGTACCAGACGTACCGCTGATCAAGGTGGAGCGTCCAATGGGCAGCCCCCCCTGACAGATGTCATCAAAACCCTCAATCCCGGTGGGCAGCTTCTGCACCGAGGACAGGGCATGGTTGGTGGCGGAAGGGTCCTGCATGGAACGTGTGGGCCTTGGGGGAATCTAGAGGGATCTGACTGAATGCACAGCGGTCAGGGAAGCTTTAACGGCGGCTGATGCACGGCAGTTAAAGCAACCCGCCCGGGTCCTCCTCCTCGGCATAGGGATCATTGAGCGCTTCATCACTGAGCTCCTCATAGAGGAGATCAAGACCAATCAACACCCGTTCACGATCGGAAAGATCACCGATGATGCGGCGCACCGGCGGCGGCAGAATCTTGGCCAGGGTGGGTGTGGCGAGGATCTTGTCCTCCTCGGCGAGCTGCGGATTCTTCAGCACATCAATCACCTTCAGGGCATAGACGCCCTGAAACTCGGTATCGAGGATGTTGCGCAGGGTCTTGAGCGCCCGCATCGAGTTGGGCGTATTCCCGGCCACGTAGAGCTTGAGGATGTAGGTCTTGCGCGGGCTCATCTAGATCACCTCCTGAGATGGGGACTGGCTGGCTTCCTCGGGGTCTTGGGGTGCTCCGAAGGGCAAGTCGGGAGGCACCGAGCGGCGGTACATCTCACAGAGATGAGCCATGACATCGAGCAACGCGAGGCGGTAGTCCTGAAGGAAGTCGTTCTTGTGCCCCTCCAGCTTGAGCTGCTTCCAGAACGCGTCAATCAGATCGACGTGAATTTCCACCACCTTGTTGATCGGTAGATCACAGAAGAAGGCGGAGTGCACGAAGCTCTCAATCGCCTGGTTGGCGGCAGCGGGGTCGCGGAAGTAGCCGATCAGCACGTCGCGGTAGCTGCGCTTGAGCGATCGCAGCAGCTCCTCGCGTTCGTCCTGGGGCAGGTTGCGCAGAAACAGCGAGGGATCTCGCTTGTAAAAGACCCCCAGATAGCCCAGGCGCCCCTTGAGACGATTGGGCAGTCGCCAGCGCTCGGGCGTATCCGCTCCCGCCGCTTCCCCCCCGGCAGCCGGAGCTGAAGGCATCCCCTGGCGCAGGAACCGCGACACGGCGGCATCCACGCTGTAGGCGATCTGCTCGAGCTGGTCCTGCGGGAGATGCACCTCCGCTTCGTGGTACTCGACCCGGCCGCTCACCTCACCGATCACGACCGCGGGCAACAGGAGCCCCTGCTGCCGCAAGGTTTCGTACACCTCAGGTGGATGCACCCCCTGCTGCAGCAGCACCACATCGAACAGCTCACGCCGCTGCTGCAACTCCTGGATCGGGTCGGCCAGGGAGCCGAGATCCTCCAGTTGATAGCGACCGCCCTTCAACCAGCTGCGACAGGCCCGCTCCACGCGCGGATCCGGCAGCAGCGAGGCAATCGTGAGGGCGGGCTGTGACATGCGCCGCGATCGGGGCCTGGCAACGCCCCCAGTGTTGACGGGACGGAGGTCAAAAGGGGAAGATCATTGTTTGTCTTTCGATTGCCGTGCGGCAGGCCGAAATGACGGGGCTCTGAAGAGGGCTTCACCGTCAGCCTGTCCACGCCCTTAACGCCATGAGCACGACTCCCAGCACCGGTCCCTACGCCATCGTTGAGACCTCCGGCACCCAGGTGTGGGTTCAGCCCAACCGCTACTACGACCTCAACCGCATCAACGCTGAGGTCGAGAGCACCCTCACCCTGGAGAACGTGCTCCTGGTGAACGACGGCAAGGCCGCCAACGTGGGCCAGCCCTACGTGAAGGGCGCCACCGTGGAACTGCAGGTGATGGAGCATCGCCGCGGCCCCAAGGTGATCGTGTACAAGATGCGCCCCAAGAAGAAGACCCGCCGCAAGAACGGTCACCGTCAGGAGCTGACCCGCGTGATGGTGAAGTCCATCAGCGTGGGCGGCAAAGCCCTGGCCTGATCAGCCGCAGCGTTCCTCAACCCAACACTCCTCTGAACCATGGCCCACAAGAAAGGCACCGGCTCCACCCGCAACGGCCGCGACTCCAACTCCAAGCGCCTCGGTGTGAAGCGCTACGGCGGTGAGACCGTCAACGCCGGTTCGATCCTGATCCGCCAGCGCGGCACCTCTGTGCTGCCCGGCCTGAACGTGGGTCGCGGCGCCGATGACACCCTGTTCGCCCTGGTGGACGGCGTGGTGAGCTTCGACACCATCAAGCGCGGCCTGCGCACCCGCAAGCGCATCAACGTGGCAATCGGCTGAGTTCAGCCTCCTGCTTCTGCCTGATCCCTCAGGCCTTCAAGCCGGCGCCAAGGCGCCGGCTTTGTTATGTGCGGAGGTGCGCTGCTTCAGAGCAGCCGATAGGCCCGAGTGGTGATCAAGAAGGGGTGAAACACCTCTAAGAAGCGAGTCTGCAGCGTGCGGAAAAACCGCTCCACCAGCTCGGGCTCGTCGAAATGGAACGGGTACTCACCGGCAAAGCCCTTGAAGAAGTACCAATTCAGCAAGGCAATGGCGGAGGGCGTCATGCGGGCGGCGAACTGCTCCAGCTGGGCGCTGGGATCGTTGAGGTGCTCGAGCACGTCGAGGCACACGATCGTGTCGAACTGGCTGGGCAGCTCGGGGGCTTGAAGGTCTCGGAAACAGCGCAGCTTGTGCTCCAGCCCAAACCGTTCTGCGCGGGCCTGCACAAAGCGGCGATTCTCGGGATTGAGATCCACAAACCACACCGCCTCCACCTCCGGCAGCGCTGCCGCAGCCAGGGCATGGGTGCCGATGCCGCCGCCGAAATCGAGCACCTGGCCCCGGGCGAACTGCTGCTGCAACCGCAGCGTGTCGGCGATGTAGTCGGCGCTGCTCAGATGCCAGGCCGCCAGCTCCAGCAGGTGGCCGGTGCCCACAGCGGTTTCGTAAAACGCTTCCGCCTTGTGGGGATCAAACGCCCCGGGATGGGCCGCCGCCAGCGATTCGGTGGCCAGGGGCAAGCGCCGCTCCAGCTCCTGGGGCTCGAGGGCCAGGTGATCCACCAGCTGGCGGCGCAGATCAAAGCCTCCGTCGAGAAAGTGCTCGAGGGAGAGAGTGGCGGTAGGGCTCATGGCTGCTCACCGTAGTGGTGAGCCCAGAACCGGACCGAGCGCGGAATCCAATTCGCTGCCGGCTCCCGGCACCACGAGCCAGCGCCGCAGCCAGCCCGTGAGCCAATAGAAGGGCAGCGTGTCGGCTAAGGCCGCCAGCACCTTGAACAGATAGCCGCTGGCAATAAAGCTCAACAACTGCGGCAGCACCGGCAGTTCGGGCTTCACCGGCAACACATGGGCGGCGTAGTGGCTGATCAGCACCACTGCACTGGTGTCCACCAGCTGACTCACCAACGTTGAGCCGTTGTTGCGCAGCCACAGCGCCCGCCCACCGCTGACGCGCTTCCAGAAATGGAAGAGCCGCACATCGGTGAACTGGGCCGCCATGTAGGCCACCATCGAGGCCCCCACCGCACCAAATGCCAGATCCTGCACCGCGAAGAAGGTGCTCTCCGGCGCCCCGGGTAAGCCCGGCAACAGCCCACCCAACCAGAGGATCAGCACGATCCAGCCATTGAGCAGCAAGCCCACCCACACCAGCTGGCTGGCGCGCTCCTCACCCCAGATCTCACTGATCAGATCGGTGCACAGAAACGTGACCGGATAAGGCAGGGCGCCCACCGCCACGACCACCGGCCAGGAGCCGATGCTGCCCAGCTGCAGAAAGCGGGTGAGCCCAAGGATGTTGAGCATCCCCATCGTTCCGAGGAACAGCCCAGCCAGCACCAGAAACGCCAGCTCACGCCGACGCTGCAGCGCGGCTGGCGGCAGATCTATCGCTTTCGGGGGCATCCCACGGGGCATCAGAGCGGCAGCGCAGCTCCTCCAAGCCTGGCGGGATTGGGCACATCCGCAATGGGAGCATCAAGGCAGTGCACGCCCTCTGCCTTGACCTGCGGCTTCCTGGTGCTCAATAAGCCCGCCGGCCTGAGCTCCCATGGCTGCGTGGCGCGGGTGCGGCGCGCCTATGGCCTCAAGCGGGTGGGCCATGGGGGAACCCTGGATCCGGCCGTGACCGGTGTGCTGCCCATTGCCCTCGGGCCCGCCACACGGCTCTTGCCGTACCTCAGCGGCGACAAGACCTACCGGGGTGTGGTGCAGCTGGGGGTGCGCACCGATAGCGACGACCTCGAGGGTGAAGTGCTGGAGCGCCAGCAGCCACCGCAGCTGACTAATAACGACCTAGAAGCTGCGTTCGAGCCGTTCCGCGGCCTGATCCAGCAGCGGCCACCGGCGATCTCGGCCGTGCACGTGAATGGCCAGCGGGCCTACAAGCTGGCCCGCGCGGGGGAAAGCGTGGAGCTGCAGGCCAGGCCCGTGAGCGTGCATCGCCTGGAGCTGCTGCACTGGGATCCCGCGCTGGGGCGGCTGGAGCTGGAGGTGGCCTGCTCGGCTGGCACCTACATCCGCTCGCTGGCCCGCGATGTAGGAGAAGCCCTCGGCTGCGGCGGTTGTCTGGCCCAGTTGCAGCGCACCGAGGCCCTTGGCTTCAAGATTGAGCAGAGCGTGAGCTGGGAGCAGCTCGAGGCCGTGCCTCCGCCGGCTCTGGTGGATCCCCTCGAGGCCCTGAGCCACCTCCAACGGCATCAGCTCACCACCGAAGCCCTGGTGGGCTGGCGCTGCGGACGGCTCCAGGCCTGCGAACCCGCCTGGCCGATTGACGCGCCGGTGGTGGTGGTGGGCCCGGATGGCAACCTGGCGGGCATGGCCCGGGTGCAGGCCAGCGGCCAGCTGCAGCCCCGCCTGGTGCTCGATGCCGCCGGCTGAAGGCCGGACTCTCTTCCTCTCTTCGCTCCGCTCCGCTCGCACATGGCAGGCCACAGCCGATGGGCCCAGATCAAACGCACCAAAGCGGTGGTGGATGCCAAACGCGGTGCGGTGTTCACCCGGCTCGGGCGCGAAATCATGGTGGCAGCCCGGGCCGGCGCCGATCCAGCGGGCAACTTCCAGCTGCGCACGGCGATCGAAAAGGCCAAAGCGGCCCGCGTGCCCAACGCCAACATTGAACGGGCGATCGCCAAAGGCTCCGGCCAAGGCGGCGGCGGGGCCGATCAGTTCGAGGAGGTGCGCTACGAGGGCTACGGCCCTGGCGGTGTGGCGGTGCTGATCGAAGCCCTCACCGACAACCGCAACCGCACAGCGGCCGAACTGCGCCTGGCCTTCAGCAAGAACGGCGGCAACCTCGGCGAAACCGGCTGCGTGGGCTATCTGTTCGAGCACCGCAGCGTGGTGCGCCTCGAGCAGAGCAACCTGCGGGAAGACGACTTACTAGAGCAACTGCTGGAGCTGGAGGAGCAGGGCGGCCCCGACGTGATCAGCTACGAGCTCGACCCCGATGGCGCTGAGGTGCTGGGGGCCTTCGAGCAGCTGGAAGCCCTGCAAGACGGCCTACGCAACCTGGGCTTGCCGGTGAGCAGCTGGGAGCACCGCTGGATCGCCAGCACCCCTTGCCGCCTGGAGGAGCCCACCGCCCTGGCCGGCTGCCTGAAGCTGCTGGATGCCCTCGAAGACCTCGACGACGTGCGCAGCGTGACCAGCAACCTCGAGGCCGATGAAGCGCTGATGGAAGCGGTGCTCAGCTGAGCTGCAGCGCAGCTGCCGCGGCCTGATCCACCACCACCTCCAGCTGGGGGTGGCGCTGCAGCCAGCTGGCAGGCACCTCCGGGCACGGGGGCTCCTGCAGGGCGCGGCGCAGGATCTGGGCCTTGGCAGCGCCCGTCACCACCAGCAGCACGCGCCGGGCCGCCAGGATTTCGGCCGTGCCCAAGGTGATCGCCCGCTCCGGCACTGCTGCTGGATCCCCCCCGAACGCGGCGGCGTTCTGCTCACGGGTGGCGGGGCTCAGCGCCAGGCAGCGGCAAGGTTCTGCCGCAGAGCAGGGGGGCTCGTTGAAGCCCACATGTCCGTTGCTACCCAGCCCCAGCAACTGCAGATCGATGCCGCCTGCGGCCATCACCGCGGCGCTGTAGCGGCGGGCCTCAGCCTCGGGATCCGGGGCACCACCATCGGGGATCTGCAAACAACCGCCTGGCAGTTGCAGGGGGCCGGCGAGCTGCCGCTGCATGAAGCCGGCAAACGACTGGGGGTGGTCCTTGGCGAGGCCCACGTATTCATCGAGGTTGAAGCTGCGCCACTGGCCGAGCAACAGCGCCAGCTGCGGCGGCGGCAGCGCTGTCAGCCGCTGCCGGAGGGCCGCATACACCGGTTCCATCGTGCGGCCGGTGGCCAGGCCCAGCACCGCTGCCTGCTCCAGGGCCTGATGCAATCGCTCCGCCACATGGGCTGCCACGGCGTCCGGATCCGCCTCCACCCGCAGTTGGCACGGCCAAGTGGCGGTGGTGAGGGAGGCGGGGGAAGCGATCAAGGCGATACGGCCAGGGAGCGCGGGTCGTCGTTCGCCCAGCCTCGCCCAGCGGCTGCGGTGCGCGCCAGCTCGCTGTAGGGCTGCAGTGCCGTTCCGCGGTAGTAGTGCTTGAGGATCGAGTCGTAAGACTCACCGCGCTGGGCCATCGCCAGAGCCCCCCACTGGCTCATGCCCACGCCGTGACCAAAGCCGCGCCCCACAGCCACCAGCTGCACCACTTCCGGCGTTTTGGTGGAGGGCACCGGCAGCGAGAACGCCGGCAGGGGCGGTGGCGCCAAGGCTGGTGCCGCTCCGCTGGCGGAATCGAGGGACAAGCCCTGCAGGTCAGGTCCGGCGGCGCTGCCGGTGGGCACCAGCTCGAAGCGCACCCAAGTGCTCTTCAAGCCAAGGCGGGAGCGCAGCTGGGCACCCGTGAGCGACAGCTGCCCGGTGGGACCCACCACCCGCGCCTGACGCACCCGGCCGGTGGGTGTGGTGGCGACCACATCAATGCCCAGAGCCCCGCCCAGCTCCGGAAACGCTTGCTGCAGGCGGGTGCGATCGAGAGGCTGACGCCAGTCGCGCACCGGTGAGGCCTGATCGAAATCGGGCACGCTCACCAAATAGGGCAATTGCCGCGGCCAGAGGTCGCCGCTGCTTTCGGTGCTGCCGCCGCTGCTGCTGTGAAACACCGCATCAATCAGGGCGTTGTTGTAGGTGAGCACCTGGCCCCGCGTCGCCGCCACCGCGGCCAGGGTGGAAGGGGTCTCGGCCTCCACACCCTTGTAAACCTGGCTGGCGGTGGTGGCCTGCACATCGAAGGGCGCCGAGGGCTTTCGGGCCTTGAGCGCATAGGTGCGGGCCGCCACCGCCTGAGCCTTCAGCGCCTGCAGGGGCCAGCTCGCCGGCATTTCGCTGCCCACCACGCTGGGCAAGTAGGTCTCCAGCGGCACATGGTTCACCACCTGCAGCTGAGCGGCCTGGGGCAACAGCTGCAGCCGCCCTCGATAGCGGCGCTGCCCAACCCACACGCCCGGATCCCGCTCTTCGGGGCCAGCCAAGGCCTCGAGCCACACCTCCCGCAGCTGCCACTGCTCGCTTTCGGATCCATCGGCTCGCATCAACCGCAGCCAACCGCCGTCAGGGGCTGCCTGGAGCACCACCTGCCCGCCGAGTTCCGCCAGCACCCGCCCCTGGCCATCCCGCAGCCGCAGCCCAGCCGCCGACAAGGCCGGCCGCAGCCGCGCTTCCTGGCCCTGCAGCACCAGCACCCGCAGCAGCGGTTCGTTCAGCGCAGGGGCCTGGGCGACCTGAGGCTGGGCCGATCGCGCCAACACGCTCGGGGCGGCCATCAAAAAAGCCGTCAGAGCGGACACTCCCAGCGGTAGGCGTCTCAGGCGAGCCATCGCAGGCCACAGCAGCACGGCAGGCCATTGTGACGAGCAGCTGACCATCCCGCCAGGGCCCAGCGGCGGCGCCATGGCACGATCAGATCAGTCACACCGGGGAGCCTCCGGCCGGCCGTGCAGGTCACCTTCCTCGGCACCAGTTCCGGCGTGCCCACCCGTGGCCGCAACGTGTCAGCGGTGGCACTGCGCCTGCCCCAGCGCGCCGAGCTGTGGCTATTCGACTGCGGTGAAGGCACCCAGCACCAGTTCCTGCGCAGCGAACTGCGGGTGAGCCAGCTGCGGCGCATCTTCATCACCCATATGCATGGGGATCACGTGTTCGGCCTGCCGGGGCTCCTGGCCAGCCTGGGGCTGGCTGGCACCTGCAGCGGCATCGATCTCTACGGCCCCGACCCCCTGCGCGACTATCTCGAGGGCGTGCTGCGCACCTCCTCCACCCGCATTGGCTACCCGCTGCGCAGCCACCGGGTGAAAGACGCCGCCGCCAGCGGCGCGGTGCTGCTCGACGACGACGACATCACGGTGCGCTGCACCAAGCTCATCCACCGGGTGCCCGCCTACGCCTACCGGGTGGATCAGAAGACCCGGGCCGGCCGCTTTGATGTGGAGCAGGCCCGCGCCCTCGGCATCCCACCCGGGCCGATCTACGCCGAGCTCAAAGCCGGGCGTGAGGTGGTGCTCGACGACGGCCGCATCATCAACGGCGCCAGCCTCTGCGGCCCGGAGCGGCCGGGTTGCAGCGTTGTGTACTGCACCGACACGGTGTTCAGCGAGGCGGCGGTGGAGCTGGCCCAGGGGGCCGATCTGCTGATCCACGAGAGCACCTTTTCCCACGCCGAAGCGGAGATGGCCTTTGCCCGCCAGCACTCCACCAGCACCATGGCGGCGCAGACAGCCCTGGCTGCTGGCGTGAAACAGCTGATGCTCACGCACCTCAGCCCGCGCTACGTGCCGGGTAACCCGGTCACACCCGACGATCTGCTCAACGAAGCACGCGCCATCTTCCCCAACACCGAACTGGCCAAAGACTTCCTCAGCGTTGAGGTCGCCGCAGACGAGAGCTGAGGCTGCAACAGTTCGTGAGTGGCTGGGGCCTGGGCAACCAGCAGGCCCATTGGCCGTGATACAAGGGCTCTGGCGCGGTCTCCACCGCCACCTTGCCGGCTTTTTCGATGGCCTCTTCTTTCTCCTCTGCCCTCCGGACCCTGGCCCGGGTGCTGGTTCTGCCCCTGGCCCTGCTGGTGGGTCTGGCCGGCCCTGCCCAGGCTGCTCAGTGGACCGCTGACCAGCTCACCGTTCCCGCCAATGCCGATGGCGTGTCGGTGACTTTCAGCGAACAGGAGATCAAAGCGGGCCGCAAGATCTTCAACAGCAGCTGCGGTGAGTGCCACGCCGGCGGCATCACCAAAACCAACCACAACGTGGGCCTCGACCCTGAGACCCTGGCCCTCGCCACCCCCGCCCGCGACAACGTGGACGCCCTGGTGGACTACATGAAGGATCCCACCAGCTACGACGGCGAATACAGCATCGCCGACGTGCACCCCAGCATCCGCAGCAGCGACGTGTTCGTGAAGATGCGGGATCTCAACGACGAAGACCTGCGCCTGATGGCCGGCTTCATCCTGGTGGCCCCCAAAGTTCAGGGTTCTGCCTGGGGCGGCGGCAAGATCTACTTCTGATCTCCACCAAACCCTCAAAACCCTCAGCCTCTGCCAGATCGGCAGGGGCTTTTTTGTGTCTTGCGTTGCCCCTGGCTATGCAGCACCCTCCGGGCGAGGCGGAGCGATGTTTTCGGCTTCGAATGAAGCGGGCTGCTTGCTGTACCACCACTCCTGCAGGGGGGAGCTGAGCCGCAGGGAAAAGAGCGTAAGCACGGTCACCGTGGGGCGGGAGCCGGGCTGCAGCAGCTCCACCGCATAGGAGGGGCAGCGCCGGGCCGCCAGATCGGCCACAAAGCGGCGGCCCACCCGCCGCCAGCTGGGCTCTTTGCTGCGCCAGGCGATGCGGCAGCAGGGCCAGGGCAGCTCCTCGCGGTCGAACAGGCGGCAGCAGGGGCCAAGCACCCGAAAGCTGTATTGGCCGCCAAGGCTGGTGTGCTCGCTGCCATGGGCGTAGAGCTCGGCCACCTGAGGAGGCGTGGATGCCGAGGCGGAGGCGGCGGGCACGGCGAGAGCGGTGTGGGGAGGAGTGGATGGAAACAAAAAAACCACCCCGAAGGGTGGTTGGGGAAATCAAGCTGCCGGGGCGTGAACAGGCACGACCCGTGCAGGAGCTCAATAGAGCTCTTCTTCGGCGTGGGTCTTGATGGTGCAGTCGCTGGTGGGGTAAGCCACGCAGGTCAGAACGAAGCCGGCTTCGATCTGGTCATCGTCGAGGAAGCTCTGGTCCGACTGGTCCACGGTGCCAGCGGTGATCTTGCCGGCGCAGGTGCTGCAAGCACCAGCACGGCAGGAGTAGGGGAGGTCGATGCCCTGCTCTTCAGCGGCGTCGAGGATGTACTGGTCGTCGGGAACCTCGATGGTCTTGTTGAGGCCCTCTGCCTCGCTGATGAGGGTGACCTTGTAGGAAGCCATGGAAGGGATTGGGGCTCACAGGCTCCTGGGAAAGTTCCCGGGCCCGTAGGACGGACCCTTCCTACATCCGCCGGGGCATGGTTCTGGGGTTCTGAGGGCATCTGGCCGTGAAGCCCAATCAGAACGCAGGGCACAGATCAGCGTGCCTTATGCAACATCAGCAGATCCGGCGCGCTGTTTTTCAGGCGCGCCGGCTGGCCGCTCAGGCGCGCTGAATGGTCATCAGCCCCCACTGGCTCTGCTGCGCAGTGAGCTCCGCACGCCAGCCTTGCTCAGCCAGGGCTTGCTCCAACCGCGGCGCCTGGTCCACCAGCAGGCCACTGAGCAGGCCCAGCCCATCAGGTGCCAGCACCGAATGGAAGGCCGGACAGAGCGCCTCGATCACTGGCGCCAGGATGTTGCAGAGGAGCAGATCAGCCGGCCGGCCTTCCAGGAGCTCTGCGAGCTGCTCCACCGAGCCCAACTCCACGGCGAGGCGATCGGCAAAGCCACTCACCACGGCGTTGTCGCGCGTAGCGCGCACGGCCAAGGAATCGGTATCCGCTGCCGCCACCGTGGTTGCGCCCTGAAGCAGAGCGGCAATCCCAAGGATGCCGCTGCCGCAGCCCAGATCCGCCACACGGATCGGACCGAGGTCAGGACGGTCAGCACTGCCTCGCTGCTCCGCGAGCTGTTCGATCGCTTCGAGGCAGAGGCGTGTGGTGGGGTGGCTACCGGTGCCAAAGGCACTGCCCGGATCCATGCGGATCACCAAGCGATCGGCGTGCTCCGGCGGCAGCTCCAGCCAGGCCGGCAGGATCAGCAGCCGCGCCCCAACCGGGTCAGCCTGCCAGTGCTGTTTCCAGCTGAGGCTCCAATCCTCGTCGTCTTGCTGCTCCCAACGGATGGGGGGCAGGGTGAGGCCGAAGGTGTCGGCCAACGGAGCGAGCGCCTGCTCGAGCTGGAGCCGCTCGGGCTCGGGCCAGTCGGCTTCCGGCAACCAGGCAACGAGCTGGCGCTGATCCGGAGCTTCCGGGCGATGGCGCACGGCCACCCTCGGGATTCCAAGGGTGTTCAGCTTCCAGATCAGGGATTCCTCAAGCTCAGGCAGCGAAGCCAGCTCCAGCCGCCACCAGGAAAGCGTCATCAGTGAGGGGCCTTCGGATTCAGAGGGTCACCGGATGGGCTTCCTGGATGCCCTCAATCGCATGGATGGTGGCCAGCAGGCTGGCCGGCAGGGGATCGTCGAGGCTGAGCACCATCACGGCGTCGCCGCGGACGATGCGCCGGCCCACCTGCATCGAGGCGATGTTCACGTTGTGCTCACCGAGCACCGAACCGAGGTTGCCGATGATTCCCGGCATGTCGCGGTGGCGGGTGAACAGCATGTGGCGGCTGGGGGCCACATTCACCGGGAACTCATCGATGGTGGTGATGCGCAGCTCGCCATCGGCAAACACCGCACCGGTCACGGTGTGGTTGCCATTGGCGCCCTTGGAGCTGAGCTGCAGGGAGCCGCCGGCGAAATCGCGGGCCGCGTCGTCCTTCACCTCGAGCACGTGGATGCCGCGCTCCTTGGCCTCCAGGCCGGCATTCACGTAGTTGATCGAATCGCCCAGGGCGGTGGAGAGCAGACCCTTCAGGGCGGCAATCACCAGGGGCTGAGCGGGATGGCTGGCGAATTCGCCCTGCAGGCGCACTTCCAGCTCACTGATCTGGCCGCCGGCCAGCTGGCTGAGCAGTTGTCCGAGGGTTTCCGCCAGCTGCAGGTGGGGCTTGAGCTGCTCCATCACCTCGGCGTTGAGGCCGGGGATGTTCACAGCGCTGCGGGCCGGCAGTCCCAGCAGCACATCGCGGATCTGTTCGGCCACATCGATGGCCACGTTCTCCTGGGCTTCCTCCGTGGAGGCGCCGAGGTGCGGGGTGAGGATCAGGCGCTCGCTAACGCTGCGCAGGGCTGAATCGGCCTCAAGCGGCTCCTTGGCGTACACGTCGAGGGCGGCGCCGGCGATCACGCCCTTCTCCACAGCCTCAGCAATCGCCGCCTCATCGATGATTCCGCCGCGGGCGCAGTTCACGATCCGGGCTGTGGGCTTCATCGTGCGCAGCAGCTCGGCGTTCACCAGGTTTTCGGTGTCCGGCGTGCGGGGCAGGTGCAGGCTCACGTAGTCAGCCTCGGCGAACAGCTCAGCCAGCGGCAGCAGCTTCACCTGCATCTGCTGGGCGCGCTCAGGCGACACAAACGGGTCGTAGGCCAGCAGTTCCATGCCCATGGCCTTGGCCACGCGGGCGACGTGGGAGCCGATCTTGCCGAGGCCCACCACACCGAGCTTCTTCTTATAGAGCTCGTTGCCCACGTATTTCTTGCGATCCCAGCCGCCAGCCATGGTGCTCACGTGAGCGTGGGGCACGTGGCGCGATAGCGAGAGCATCAGTGCCAGGGCGTGCTCCGCCGCAGCGATGGTGTTGCCCTCGGGCGAATTCACCACAATCACGCCGCGCTTGGTGGCCGCCGGCACGTCGACGTTGTCGACCCCCACACCGGCGCGGCCAATGATCCGCAGCTTGTCTGCGGCTTCGATGATGTCGGCCGTCACCGTGGTGCCGGAACGAATCATCAGCGCGTCGTACTCGCCGATGATCTCCTTGAGCTGCTCGGGCGGCAGGCCCGTGCGCACATCCACCTGAGCCACCTGCGACAGGATGTCGATCCCTGTCTGATCGATGGGATCGGAAACCAGAACCTTTGTCATGACCCGGCGGGGTGGGGGCGGCCGGAGGTGAAGTGTAGAGAGGTGGGTCTCACGCACCCCGCCGCAGGCTCAAGCCGTGGAGAATCAGGCCATCTGAGAGCGGGATGTTCGTGGGCAGCAGCGTGGTGGTGGTGGTGGCGGAGCGCAAACGCTTGCGGCAACTGAGCGAGCACCTGAGCGAACTCACCCCGGCGCCGCAGCGGCTGGTGGCGATCGGTCAGGGCGAAACCGACATCGCCGAGGTGGCAGAGCTCAACCCCGCCCTGGCGCGGCGCATTCGGCAACGGCGTATGTCCACCTGGCTGATCCCCTTTGGATTTTTCGCCGGTCTCACCTTCACCTTCATCACCGATCTCGACACCTTTGCTTTTGCCGGCCCGATCGGCTCTCATCTGATCGGTGGCCTGCTGGGGCTGGGATCCGGGTGGATGGGCAGCTTCGCCGCAGCCGCCAGCGTGAGCTCCGATGTGGACGATCGGGTGCGCGCCCTGCGCAACCGCCTCGATGAAGGCAACTGGCTGCTGCTGGTGGAGATGCCCAACGGCATCGAAGTGCCCTGGACACGCCTGCAGGAAGCCCGCCCCAAAGCGGTGGTGCGGCTCAACGACAACTGAGGGCCGGCGATGCTGCCGCGCGACACGCTGCTCAAGGGAAGCCGCTGCCCGCAAGAGCTAGCGGCCCTGATCGATCTGGCGGAGGAGGCCATGCGCACCTGGGAACCGCGCTGGAGTGGGTTCGTGGATGCCGAGCTGAAAGAAGAGGCCGAAGCGCGGCTGGGCGCTCTGAGTGAGGTGAGCCTTCTCGCCGATGGGGGCTGGCCCCAGGCCGAGCGCTGCCGCCTGCTGATCCGCCGGGCCGACCTCGCTGATGACAGCGAAGCCCCACCTCCAGCCGCCGCCGTGTGCGGACTGGTGGTGAGCGGCAACTTCCTGTTCGACCCCGCCGAACCGGCCGATGTACGGCAGGGGTTACTGCAAGCCGGGCTGCACACCACTGATCTAGGTGATCTCTGGATGCGTGGCGATCGGGGCGCCCAGGCTGTCATCCGCCAGGAGGCTGTAGCCCTCGCCGACAACCAAGAGACCCTGGTGCGCAGCGTGCCGGTGCGGCTGCAGGTGGTGACTCTCGAGCAGGTGCAATGGCCCGCCATTCGCACACCAAAGCAGCTCAGCAGCGTGGAGGCCTCCCTCCGGCTGGATGCAGTGGGCTCGGCCGGGCTCGGCCTCTCGCGCAGCCGCATGGCTGAGCTGATCCGCCAGGGAGCGGTGCGGGTGAACTGGCAGGTGATCACCAGCCCGAGCAAGGAACTGCGCTGCGGCGATCGGGTGCGGCTCGATGGACGCGGTGAGCTCGAAATCCTGGAGATTCAGCCCACCAAGCGCGATCGCTGGCGGCTGGTGATGCAGCGGCGCTGAGGATCCCGGCTGCTAGGTTCCAAGGGCCGCAAGGCTCTGAGGGCGATTAGCTCAGAGGTAGAGCACTACCTTGACACGGTAGGAGTCACTGGTTCGATTCCAGTATCGCCCACTTGTTTTGATGCCCACGCCGATGGCGCTGCAGGTAGTGCTGGGCCTAGGGCGCTCGGGAATCGGGGCGGCACGGCTACTGCATCAGCGCGGTGTCTCGGTGCTGGTTCTGGAGAGCGGCGACAGCCCCGCTTTGCAGCAGCGGGCTGATGCCCTGCGCGCCGTGGGTATTGATGTGCGGCTGGGAGTTCCGCTCGAACCCGCCAGTTTCACGGCGTTACCCAGCCGGCCCGAGCGGGTGATCGTGAGCCCCGGCATCCGCTGGGATCACCCCACCCTGGAAGCCCTGCGCCAAGGCGGCATCCGCACCGACGGCGAGATCACCACCGCCTGGGAAGCCCGAGGAGCGGTGCCCTGGATTGGCATCACCGGAACCAACGGCAAAACAACGGTCACTCATCTGATCGCTCACCTGCTCCAGCAGGCCGGCCTCGATGCACCGATGTGCGGCAACGTGGGCTTCTCCGCAGCCGAGTTGGCGCTGGAGCGTGGCAACGGGCAGCCGCCGGCTTGGCTGGTGGTGGAGCTGAGCAGCTACCAGATCGAATCGGCGCCGGCCCTGGCACCGCGCATCGGTGTGTGGACCACGCTCACCCCCGATCACCTCGAGCGCCACGGCACCCTCGACAACTACCGAGCGATCAAGCGCAGCCTGCTGGAGCGCTCCGCGGTGCGCATCCTCAACGGCGACGATCCCGACCTGCGCAGCCGCGCCACCAGCTGGGATCAGGCCCGCTGGGTGACGGCCGGCAGCCGCGAGCAGGCCCGAGCCGCAGGCTTCGAACCGCACCTGTGGATCGAAGCCAACCAGGTGTGCCAGGCCAGCGGCCCACTGCTACCCGCCGATGCCCTGGCGATGCCTGGCGATCACAACCGCCAGAACATGCTGATGGCCGTGGCGGTAGGCCTCGAGGTGGGCCTGAGCGCTTCTGCAATGCACGAGTCGCTGCGCTCGTTTCCGGGTGTGCCCCACCGGCTCGAGCTGATTCGCCAGCTGGATGGCGTGGCCTGGTTCAACGACAGCAAAGCCACCAATTACGACGCCGCCGAGGTGGCACTCAAGGCACTGCCCGGCCCCCTGGTGGTGCTGGCCGGCGGCGAGGCCAAACAAGGCGACGCCGCAGGCTGGCTGGCCGGCTTGCAACGGGAAGCCCGGGCGGTGGTGGTGTTCGGCGCCGCCCGGGAAGCCTTTCAGCAACTGCTGCAAACCAGCCAGTACGACGGAGCCATTCACGCGGTGGAGGGGCTCAACGAAGCGGTTCCCCTGGCGCGCCAGATCGCCGCTGAACGCCACTGCCAAGCGGTGCTGCTCTCGCCGGCCTGCGCCAGCTTTGATCAATACCGGGATTTCGAAGCGCGCGGCGAGCATTTCCGCCAGCTGGTGCAGAGCCTCTGACCCTGCGGGGTACCCGCGCAGCAGCACCGCTAGCCTCGCGGCACCGCACAGCGCAGCGATGGCCCACTGGCTGATGAAAAGCGAGCCCGATGTGTACGGGATCGAGCATCTTCAGCGGGAAGGCACAACGCTCTGGGATGGCATTCGCAATTACCAGGCCCGCAATTTCATGCGGTCGATGCAGATCGGCGATCGCGCTTTCTTTTATCACTCCAATGCCAAACCGCCCGGCATTGTGGGGATGATGGAGGTGATTGAAACGGGGATTGTTGACCCCAGTCAGTTTGATCCCGCCAACAAATACTTCGATCCCAAATCCAGCCCCGACAAGCCCCGCTGGGATTGCGTGCGGCTGCGCTATGTGGGCACCTTTCGCGAGCTGCTGAGCCTCGATGCGTTGCGCGAGCAGTTCAGCGTTGAAGAACTACCGGTGGTGCGTAACGGCAACCGGCTCTCGATCCTGCCCGTGCCGGATGCCAGCGCTCAGCGTCTGCTGGAGCTGTTGGGGCCTCTGTGAGCCTTGTGCGGCTGAACGGCTGGGGGGCCTTCCGGCAAAGCTGGGCTGGCCTCGTCCGTCAGCCGCTGCTGCTGGCGTTCAGCCTGTGCGCCCTGGGCACGCACCTGCTGGGCTGGGCTCTGTTCGCTGCCGCCGAACAGGTGGACAGCGGCGTGCTGGCAGCCCTGCTTCACCTGAGCGGCATAGGGCTGTATGGCGGCAGCTTGATCTGGATGCTCGAGGGCTTCACGCTGGCTGGCCTGGCCATCGTCCGCGGGCAGCGCATTCATTGGCATGAACTCAGCCCCGCTGAGTGCCGCCACAGCGGGAGGCTGTGCCTCTATTTGTTGTTGCTGGCTGCTGCGCTGGCCGGCGTCGCCCTGATCACAGGCGTGGTGTGGTCGCTGGCGCTGCTGCTGCTACCGAGCTTGAGCGCCGTTCCAGCCCTGATCGGGCTGCTTGCCGCTGCGGCTGTGGTGATCAGCCAATTGTTCGGGCCATGCCTGGTGCTGGACACCCGGCTGAAGGGCGTCGCCCTCTTTCGCCAGGGGGTGTGGCTGCTGGAGCATCACGGGCCCGGGCTGCTGCTGCTCTGCAGCGGCCTCACCGCACTGCTGATCACCCCCGTGCTGATCGGACTCCTCGCGGAAGGCTTGGTGTCAGGTCTCGGCCCATTGGCCACAGCGCTGGCCTTGGTGGCGGTTTTGCCGCTTCTCACCACCACCGTGACGGGCGCCTACGTGCAGCTACGCCCCGAACTCCAACACAACCCCGCCAACCTGCACGCCCACTTCAAACGATCGGATCGGTGAAGCGGCTCTGCTGGGGAAACAGGTTGGCCAGATAACAGCGGGTGATCTCACGGGTCTGCACGCCGTTCTGCACCAGAAAGCCAGCCAGGGCCGCTTGAAACAGGCGGTACTGATCCCAGTTGGGGTGCGCCTCGATAAACCCCTGCATCGACTGCAGCAGGGGCTCAGGCACCTCAGCTCGCATGCTCACCGTGCCAGCACTGTCCATCCAGATCTCCGCTCAACGCCCACCAGTTCCCCACAGGGTTGAGCCCCGGTCAACCAGCTCCAAATGGCCCTGTTCGCAGCTGCTCTCAGGGCAAGAACCCGCCTCCCGCAAAGCCTCTGATGCTTCCGGCCACAGCCCGCACGAGCGAGCGAGCAAGCGAGGCTGCCGCTGTCAACGGGAAAGCGCAGAAGAGCCCCGTTCTCCCCAGAGACGCTCACCTGCAGGCATCCAGCCGCGAGGAGCTGTGGAAAAACCGGGCAAAAACCTGGGGAAGAAAGCCACACCGTTGGGAGAACAGCGGCAATCAGCAGTGCTGATCAACGGCCCGATCTCAGCGCTGATCTCACGCGGGCAGCTCAGGCAAGCTGAGATCCATGACCATTGCTCTGCTTGGAACAGGCCTGCTCGGCAGCGCCATCGCCACCCGGCTGCTGGCATGCGGCCACAGCCTCAGCGTGTGGAACCGCCATCCCGAACGCTGCCAGCCCCTGCTGGAGCTCGGCGCCCGGCAAGCCTCAAGCCCGGCTACGGCAGCGGCTGAAGCCGATTGGCTGCTCACCGTGCTCAGCGACGGACCGACCACCCACACCGTGCTGATCGATCAGGTGGCGGAGGAGCTCCGGGGGCGCCGCGTGCTTCAGATCGGCACCATCGGCCCCGCCGAAAGCCGGCAACTGAGTGAGGCGGTGACGGCTTTCGGCGGCTCCTATCTCGAGGCACCGGTTCTCGGCAGCCGGCCAGAAGCCCTCAACGGCACGCTGCAGCTGATGACCGGTGGGCCAGCTGAATTGATGGAGGAGGCCCGACCACTGCTCCAGCAGCTCAGCCAAGACCCTGTGCATCTCGGGCCGGTGGGCAGTGCCATGACGGCCAAGCTGGCCCTCAACCAGCTGATCGCCAGCCTCACCCATGCCTTCAGCCTGTCGCTGCACCTGGTGCAGCAGGGCGGTGTGGAGGTGGAGCCGTTCATGGCGCTGCTGCGCAGCAGCGCCCTCTACGCCCCCACCTTCGACAAGAAGCTGCAGCGCGAGCTCAGCGGCGACTACGCCAACCCCAACTTCCCCACGGCCCACCTGCGCAAAGACCTCGATCTGTTCATCACGGCGGCCCAACAGGCTGGGCTCAACAGCGAAGGGCTCTCTGGGCTCGCAGCCCTGCTGCAGCGCTCCAGCGCCGCGGGCCTGGATGAGCTCGACTACTGCGCCCTGCACCAGCTCACGGCTGGCCAAACAACTGCTGCAACGCCTGACTGAAGGGCCTCGCCGCCAACGCAGACCAGCTGCCTTCTAGAGCCCGCTGCCCCGGCGCAGGCGTGAGCACCACCCGCAACGACCAGTGGCGACGGTCGCCCTCAATCGCCAGCCACCAGGGATCGCGCTCGAGTTCCAGCTCGATCGCCTCCTCCTCCATCAACTGATCCACCAGCCCCTGATGCTGGGCCACCAGATCAGCCACGGCCTCGCGCAGGGCCTCTGCCTCAGGCTCGGTGAGCTCCGCGGCCCAGCCCTCACCGGCCATCAACACTGAAAAGGGTCGGCGGCTGCCATCCCAGGCCAACCGCCAACCCTCTCCTTCGCGCTCAATCACGGCAACGCCGCTGCTCAGCCGGGCAGCAAATCGGGCTGATCTTGTTCGTCGCTGAGCTCGATGATGGCGCGCTGAACGGGCTTCACCATCGAATCTTCCAGCAGGCCATCGAAATCATCGAAGCGGCGCTGCTTGGCGCGGAAGGCAATCCGCACGGTGGTGAGGTAACGGTTGCTGGAGTGCCGAACCAGGCTCTCGGCGCGCTGAGCGAGCTCTTTGGGGCTGACGTTGACGCCGAGATACATGAACTAATCGCCAATCGATCCATCGTAGGTCAGGAGGCTGCTGGGCAACGGCACACTCACCGGGAACACCAGGGGCTCAGCACCCGGAGCCAGCAAGCGGATCTCGCGCACCAACGCCAGGGCTTCCAGCGGCGGCCGCAACAGCTCCACCACGCGGCAGACCACAGCCCGGTGGGCGCAGTCGCGGCATTCGATCCGCAGGCCGCTCCAACCGCGAGACACCCGGCAGGCCCGCAGCGGATCCAGGCGCCGCAACAGCTCGGGATCCTCCCTGTAGAACGACAACACGGCCTGGATCACACGCTCCATCGCCCCTTCCGCCTCCCGGAGACCCACTGGTCTCACCATGCAGGCGAAGACTGCGCCACGCTCAGGGGCGTTGTGATCCCTTCAGCTTTCATCCGTGGCCGGCACCCTTGCCATCGACCTGGGCAGCACCACCACCGTGGTGGCCTACCAAGGCAGTGGCGATGCCGCCCCAACGCTGCTCGAGCTATCGCCGATCAGCAGCAGCGACCCCAGCGTGGTGCCCAGCCTGATCTGGCTGCAGCAAGCCAGCTCAAGCCAGCCGCTGATCGGCCGGCAGGTAGTCGAAGCCGGCCTGCTCGAGCAGGGTGGAACCGGCCTGCACCGCGACTTCAAACGCCGCATCGGCACCGAACCAGGCACAGAGCCGGGCATGGAGCCTGAGGCCGGCTGGCTCAGCCCCGAGCAAAGCGGCCAGCTGTTGCTGGAGCAGATCTGGCAGCGCCTGCCGGAGCAGCTGCAGCCCCAGCGGCTCGTGCTCACCGCCCCGATCGACAGCTACCGGGGCTATCGCCAGTGGCTACTGGAGGCCACCAGCCAGCTGGAGGTGCCGGAGATCGCCCTGGTGGATGAACCCACGGCAGCAGCCATTGGAGCGGGGCTGCCGCCGGGCAGTCGGGTGCTGGTGATTGATGTGGGCGGCGGCACCACGGATCTGTCGCTGGTGGCTCTGGAAGGTGGCGAAGGCAAGGCGGCGCCGATTGCCCAGTTGCTGCGGTTCGGCGGCCGCGATCTCAGTGCCAGCCGCCAGAGCCTGCGCAGCGCCCGGGTGCTCGGCAAGGCGGGCCTGGCCGTGGGGGGGCGGGATCTCGATCGCTGGATCGCGGCCGATCAGGTGGAGCGCGGCGGCGCCCTGCGGGGCGTGGATCCCACCACCGCCTCCCTGCTCCATTGCTGCGAGCGGCTGAAGTGCGAGCTCAGCGATGCCGAGGAGGCACTGGTTCTGTGGAGCCCAGGCCCTGGTGAGCGCCCCCTCGAACTGCGCCTCAGCCGCCGCGAGCTGGAGGAGCTGTTGCGTGAGCGGCAGCTGGTGGCGCTGCTCGATGACCTACTGGAGCAGGTGCTTGCCGCCGCCAGGAGCTGCGGCGTGGAGCCAGAGCAGATCGATGCCGTACTGCCCGTGGGAGGCAGCAGCCGGCTGCCGCTGATCCGGGCCTGGATGCAGGAGCGGTTGCCCCAGGTGCCGCTGCGGCTCGAGCGCCCCGTGGAGGCGGTGGCCCTCGGAGCGCTGCGGCTCACCCCGGGCGTCACGGTGAAAGATGTGCTGCAGCGCGGGGTGTCGCTGCGCTGCTGGGATCAGCGCAGCGCCGAGCACCGCTGGCATCCGCTGTTTCTGCCCGGTCAACCCTGGCCCAGCGAACAGCCCCTCACCCTGCGCATCGGCTGCAGCCGCCCCCAGCAAACCGAACTGGAGCTCGTGCTGGGTGAACCCCAGGCTGAAGAGCGCAGTGAAGTGGTGTTTGTGAACGGTCTGCCGGTGCTGCGGCGCCAGAGCGCGGGCACAGCAGCGGTGGAAGCCTGGGCCCAGCAGCCCGCTCCGATTCCGCTCACACCGGCCGGCGAACCGGGCAGCGATCGACTGGAGCTGCGCTTTGCCATCAACAGCCGCGGTGATCTCACCGTGGAGGGGCGTGATCTGAGCAGCGATCAGCCCGTGCCGCAGCAACGTCTCGGCAGCGTGCGCTGACGTGACGGCTGCAGGGCTGCACCCGATCGAGTGATCCAGGCAGCATCGATCCATAGAACGGATGGATTGATCGGGCTTCCCCTTGGCCATCCGCCGGCACCGGCTCCCGCGTTTCTGGCTGGTGCTCACCCTTGGCCTGGTGGCTGCCGGCGTGGGCTCGGCCTACTGGTGGGAGAAGCAGCTACCGGAGCGCCTCGAGCAGGCCGCTGCCCAAGGCCGACTCGACGACTGCCTGAGCTACGGCGAACAACTGGCCGCGCTGCGCTGGCTCGGGGGCAAGGCGCCGCTGGAGCAGGGCCGCTGCCGGCGCCTCAAAGCTGAAGAGCTCTGGCGCAAGGGCGCCTGGGCCGAAGCCCTGAAACTGCAGCTGCAACTGGTGAATTCAGGCACCAGCACCCCCGCCGATCAGCAGCAGCTGCTCAGCTGGCAGCAACAGCTCGAAACCCGGGCGCTGAATCTCTATCGCGAGGGCCGGCTGGACGAAGCCCTGAAACTGCTCACTGCTCTCAATTCCGCCCACAACGCCGGCGGCACCGCCCTGGGCGATCAGCTCAGCGAAGACTGGAACCGCCAGAAATTCCTCAAGCAGCGCGCGGAGCAGCTGATCCCGCAGAAGCGCTGGTGGGAAGCCCTCGACGCGCTCAACCGCATCGAACACCCCTGGTGGAAGCAGCAATCAGCGCCGTTGCGCCGCCAGGTGGAACAGGGCATCGAGGGGCTGCGCGGCGGGGAGCAACGCGAGCACGATGTGCACGGCGGCGCCCTGAGCTCCAACGTGCCGGCTGAACGACTCAATGACCTGATCACTCAGAAGCTGGGCCAGGGCATGGACGACTGGCAGGCCTTCAGCGCGGCCTGCCGTGAGTTGGGCGGGCGCGTGGTGGAGGCTGGCCCGGAAACCGCCTGTCGCCGCTGATCACGCGTGACAGGATGGTGCACCCATCGCCATCACCCTCGATGCAGGCAGGAGATCAGGTCAAGGTGAGTCAGAGCGTGGTGGTTTTCCACCACCCCGAGCATCGCGGCCAGGCCTTCGATCTGAAGGGCCAGCAGGGTGAGGTGTTCCAGGTGCTCAACGACTACAAGGGCCGCACCATCAGCCCCACCATGCCGGTGATCGTGGCGTTCGGCCGTTTTCGCGCCCACTTCCGCACCGACGAGCTCGAGCCCGTGGCCTGATCCCAGGCCCAGCCGGCGTGCAATCAGCCGGCTTCCTTGATCAGAAACACGCCCTCCTCCTGATCGATCGTCTGGAGGCACAGGGCAATCACCTCCTGCCGGCTGGTGGGCACCACCCGTCCGCAGAAATCAGGCTGGATCGGCAGTTCGCGATGGCCCCGATCCACCATCACCAGCAGCCGCACTCGCCGGGGCCGCCCCCAGGCCTGCAACGCCTCGAGGGCTGCGCGCACGGTGCGGCCGGTGAAGATCACGTCATCCACCAGAACCAGATCGCGCCCCTCCAGATCGGCGGGCAGTTGGGTGGGGGTTGCCAGCCGGGTGCCGATGCGCGCGAGATCGTCGCGATGGAAGGTGGGATCGAGGCTGCCGCAGGCAATCGGATGGCCGCACAGGGCCTCAAGCCGTTGGGCCAACACCTCCGCTAGAGCCACCCCACGTGTGGGAATGCCCACCAGCACCAGCTGCTGGCTGTCAGCCACGCTCTCCAGCACCTGGGAGGCGAGGCGATTGAGCGTCCGCCCCAGCTCGTCGGCCGAGAGGATCTCCATGCGATCGGCGGACATACAGGCTCTGGCGGGCGCCGATGGTACCGGGATCAGCGGGTGTGGCCAAAAGCTGACGCAGGCGGGATCACGACTGGATCGGCCCTAGGCGCAGGGTAGGTTGGACTGAGAAGGCGTTGCGGAGAGGCAGGGTTCCCCGGGTGACAGCTTCACCGTCGACCGATCAAGAGCAACCGACGAACGGTTACGGATCCGCATCACAGCGCGGCAGCGTCGCGCCGGTTGTGCTGTGCATCCTTGATGGTTGGGGCTACCGCCACGACGACGCTCATAACGCCATCCGGGCTGCCGACACCCCGGTGATGGATGCCCTTTGGCATGCCTATCCCCACACCTTGATTGAGGCCAGTGGCGCGGATGTGGGCCTGCCCGACGATCAAATGGGCAACTCGGAGGTAGGCCACCTCACCATCGGCGCCGGACGTGTGATCCGCCAGGAGCTGGTGCGGATCAGCCAGGCCGTTCGCGACGGCAGCATCAACGACAACCCAGAGCTCAACGCTCTCGCCGATCGCCTTGTGGCCAGCGGCAAGACGCTCCACCTGATCGGCCTCTGCTCCGATGGCGGCGTTCACAGCCATATCGACCATCTCGGCGGCTTGCTCCAGTGGGCCGCTGGGCGCGGCCTCAAGCAGGTGTGCGTGCACGTGATCACCGATGGTCGCGACACCCCCACCCAGAGCGCGCCGGGCTACCTGAGCACGATCGAAGCCCAGATCCGCAAGGCCGGCGTTGGCACCATCAGCACCATCTGTGGCCGCTACTGGGCCATGGACCGCGACAACCGCTGGGATCGCACCGAAAAGGCCTACCGCCTGCTCTGCAACGACGGCCCCGCTGAGGCTCAATCCGCCCTCGAGGTGCTTGAGAGCGCTTACGCCAACGGCATCACCGATGAGTTCATCGAGCCCACACGGCTCAACCCGGGCAGCATCGCCCCGGGCGACGGTGTTGTGTGCTTCAACTTCCGGCCCGATCGGGTGCGCCAGATCATCCGCGCGCTGGTGTTGAGCGAGTTCAACGACTTCCAGCGCGAGCCCATCGAAGACCTAGCGGTCGTCACCTTCACCCAATACGAAGCCGGGCTGCCGGTGGCGGTGGCTTTCCCGCCGGAATCCCTCGATGGCCTGCTCGGCCAGGTGGTGTCGGAGGCAGGTCTGCGCCAGTTTCGCACCGCCGAAACAGAGAAGTATCCGCACGTCACCTATTTCATGAACGGTGGCATCGAGCAGCCCTATCCCGGTGAAGACCGCCACCTGGTGCCCTCTCCCCGCGTGGCCACCTACGACCAAGCCCCGGCGATGTCGGCCGAGCAGCTCACCGACCATTGCATCGCTGCCATCAACAAGGGCATCTACGCGCTGGTGGTGATCAACTACGCCAACCCCGACATGGTGGGCCACACCGGCGAGATGAACGCCACGATCGACGCCATTCACACGGTTGATCAAAGCGTGGGCCGCCTGCTGGAAGCCACCAACCGCATGGGCGGCACGCTGCTGATCACCGCCGACCATGGCAACGCCGAATTGATGGAAGGCCCGGATGGCCGGCCCTGGACCGCCCACACCACCAATCCGGTGCCGGTGATCCTGGTGGAAGGCGAAAAGCGCAAACTGCCAGGGCATGGCAACGCCGTGGAGCTGCGCAGCGGCGGTGGCCTCGCCGATATCGCCCCCACGCTGCTCGAAATTCTGGGCTTGCCCCAACCAGCCCGCATGACCGGCACCTCTCTGGTGGTGCCTTTGGGCAGCCCGGCGGTGCCCAATCGGATTCCCCAGACGCTGGGAGTCTGATCCGGCCCTTTAGGCTTCCGCCATGCTACAAACCGTTTTCACCTGGATCTGGCTGGCCAGCGGCGTGCTGCTGATGATCAGCGTGTTGTTGCACAGCCCCAAGGGCGATGGCATGGGCGGCCTGGCCTCCAGCGGCAGCTCGATGTTCAGCAGCGCCCGCAGTGCCGAGGCCACGCTGAACCGCATCACCTGGACTCTGCTGGCGGTGTTTCTTGGTCTGGCCACAGCCCTGAGCGCCGGCTGGTTCAAGCTCTGATCAAATCCCTGGTCACACCACAGCTCTTCCGATCCGCACCTTGACGATGCCCCGCCGCAGCTTTCTGGCGAGCCTCACGGCTCTGTTCAGCCCGATGCTGGGCGCCAGCGCGGCTGAAGCCGCTTCCGAGGCAGCTGATCCGAAATGGAACCTCAGCGATGCGGAGTGGAAGCGACGCTTGAGCCCCGCCGCTTACCAGGTGCTGCGCAAGGAAGGCACCGAACGGCCCTTCAGCAGCCCGCTCAATAACGAAAAGCGCGCCGGCACTTTCCACTGCGCCGGCTGCGATCTGCCCCTGTTCAGCTCCAAAGCCAAATACGACAGCGGCACCGGCTGGCCCAGCTTCTGGCAGCCGCTGCCAAAAGCGATCGGCACCAAGATCGATTTCAAGCTGATCGTGCCGCGCACCGAATACCACTGCAAACGCTGCGGCGGCCATCAGGGGCACGTGTTTGATGACGGCCCCAAACCCACCGGCAAGCGCTACTGCAACAACGGCGTTGCGCTCACCTTCAAACCTCAGGCCGGCTGACGCCGGCCCCGTGGAGGTTCAAAACAGCTGAGGAGAGCCGACGCGCTCGGCATACGCCTCTTCGCCATGTTCAGCCACATCCACGCCGAGGTTTTCTGCGTTTTCGCTCACCCTGAAACGAACACCCATGCCGCGCAACACAGCGGCGATCAGCAACGTGCCCAGGCCCGCTAAGCCGTAGGCCACAAGAACCGCCTGGAGCTGACCGAGCACCAACGCGGTACGCCCCTGTTGGGCCAACACTTCACCCGCAGGGTGAGCTGCAATCAGCTCGGCATTGGCAAACACACCCGTGAGCAGCGCACCGGCGGTGCCGCCCACCCCATGCACGGCATAGGTGTCGAGGGAATCATCGAAGCGCAGTTTCACCTTGACCTGCACGGAGATGAAGCACAGCAGGCTGGTGAGAGCGCCGATGGCCAGGGCCGATCCCACGGTGACAAAGCCTGCAGCGGGAGTGATCCCCACCAACCCGCCCACCGCACCGGTGGCCATGCCCACCGCCGTGGGCTTGCCGTCGCGCCAGGTTTCCAGCAGCGACCACGCCACCAGCCCGGCCGCCGCCGCCACATGGGTGGTGGTGAACGGCAGCTCGGCGCCAGCCACCGTGAGCTGACTGCCGCCGTTGAAGCCAAACCAGCCAAACCACAACAGGCCGGTGCCCAGCAGGATCTGGGTCACGTCGTGGGGCGGACGCACGGAGGCCGGCCACTGCCGGCGGGCGCCAATCAACGCCGCCAGCACCAGGGCAGACACACCAGAACTAATGTGCACCACCGTGCCACCGGCGAAATCGAGATCTTTGCCAAGCAATCCTCCGCCCCACACCATGTGAGCCAGAGGTGCGTAGACCAACAGCAGCCAGATCGGTGTAAACAAGCACCAGAACCGGAAACTGATCCGCTCCACCAGAGCGCCGGAGATCAAGGCCGGCGTGATGATCGCGAACATGCCCTGAAACAACGCAAAGCTGAGACCTGGAATGGCTAGCGGCTCCCAGCTCAGCGGCAGGTTCTCCAGCAGGGCATAGCGGAGGGGATTACCCAGCACGGCCTGCCAGGCCCCGCCATCGGCAAAGGCCAAGCTGAAGCCAAAGGTGGCCCAAACCACCGTGGCGATGCCCATCATCACGAAGCTCATCGCCATCGTGTTGAGCACATTGCGGCCCTGCACAAAGCCGCCGTAGAAGAACGCCAACCCTGGCGTCATCAACAACACCAGCGCCGATGACATCAGCACCAAGGTGTTATCGGCTGGATTCAGCGCCGCGGCATCAGCCGCATGGGCTGGAAGCAAGCTGCCGATCGCCAGCTGCAGGGCAGGCACCGTCAGGGCAGCGATCAGCAGCCGCTGCAGCCTCGATCGAAACAACACGGGAAAACTTCCGTAGCGATCGCCACACTTTCAGAGCGCCAACCCCGGAAACTGTTCAAATTGAACACATTGCCGCACTCGGCAGGCGGCCCCATGACCCGCCCGCCACGCCAGCAAGGCACAAAAAAAGGAGGGCCGAAGCCCTCCTGATGCATCTCAGCTGTGCGGAGCTGGATCAATAGTCGAAGTCGCCGCCCATGCCGCCGCCGGCAGGAGCTGCTTCCTTCTTCTCGGGCATGTCAGCCACGATGCACTCGGTGGTCAGCACCATGCCGGCGATGGAGGCGGCATTCTGCAGACCGGAGCGGGTCACCTTGGCGGGGTCAACGATGCCGGCAGCCAGCATGTCGACGTACTCGCCGGTGGCGGCGTTGTAGCCCTCGTTGAAGGGCTTGTTCTTCACGTGCTCGGCCACCACGGAGCCGTTCACGCCTGCGTTCTCAGCGATGCGCTTGAGGGGAGCGGTGAGGGATGAAGCCACGATGGTGGCGCCGATCAGCTCTTCGCCGGAGAGGTTGGCTGCAGCCCACTGCTCGAGAGCAGGGGCCAGGTGGGCCAGGGTGGTGCCACCGCCAGGAACGATGCCCTCTTCAACAGCCGCCTTGGTGGCGTTGATGGCGTCTTCCAGGCGCAGCTTCTTGTCCTTCATCTCGGTCTCGGTGGCGGCACCCACCTTGACCACGGCCACACCGCCGCTCAGCTTGGCCAGACGCTCCTGCAGCTTCTCCTTGTCGTAGGAGGAGTCGGTTTCATCCATCTGCTTGCGGATCTGCTCGCAGCGGGCCTTCACAGCCACCTCGTTGCCTTCGGCCACGATGGTGGTGGTGTCCTTGTTGATGGTGATGCGGCGGGCGGTGCCCAGCATCTCCAGCTTGGCGTTCTCCAGCTTGAGGCCGGCGTCTTCGGTGATCAGCTGACCGTTGGTGAGAACGGCGATGTCCTCGAGCATGGCCTTACGGCGATCGCCAAAGCCAGGGGCCTTCACAGCGGCCACGTTGAGCACGCCGCGCAGGCGGTTCACCACCAGGGTGGCAAGGGCTTCCTTCTCAATGTCCTCGGCGATGATCAGCAGGGGCTTGCCGGTGCGAGCGATCTGCTCGAGCACGGGCACCAGATCCTGCACCAGGCCGATCTTCTTGTCGGTGAGGAGGATGTAGGGATCCTCGAGCACCGCTTCCATGCGCTCGGTGTCGGTGGCGAAGTAGGGCGAGATGTAGCCCTTGTCGAAGCGCATGCCCTCGGTGACCTCCAGTTCGGTGGTCATCGACTTGCCTTCTTCGAGGGAGATCACACCCTCTTTGCCGACCTTGTCCATGGCGTCGGCGATCATGCGACCCACCTCTTCGTCGTTGCCGGCGGAGATGGTGCCCACCTGGGCGATGGCGTTGGAGTCGCTGATCGGCTTGGCGTGCTCCTTGATCTTCTCGACCAGGAACTCAGCAGCCTTATCGATGCCCTTCTTCAGGGTGATGGCGTTGGCGCCAGCGGCCACGTTGCGCAGACCAGCCTTCACCATGGCGTGAGCCAGCACGGTGGCGGTGGTGGTGCCGTCACCAGCAGCGTCATTGGTCTTGGAGGCGGCCTGACGGATCAGGGCCACACCGGTGTTCTCGATGTGATCCTCGAGTTCGATCTCCTTGGCGATGGTGACGCCGTCGTTGATGATCTGAGGAGCGCCGAACTTCTTCTCCAGCACCACGTTGCGGCCCTTGGGACCAAGGGTCACAGCAACGGACTCAGCCAGGATGTCGATGCCTTTCTCGAGGGCGCGGCGGGCCTGCTCGTTGTAAATAATGCGCTTAGCCATGGAAGGCGGATCTCGCTGTTGAAACGGTTAAAGAACTGAAGGCGAGCCTGAGCTCAGTTGACGACAGCCAGGATGTCCTTCTCGGACAGCAGCACGTATTCATCGGTGCCGAGCTTGATGTCGGTACCGGCGTACTTGCTGTAGAGCACCTTGTCGCCGATGCTCACTTCAGGGGCCTGACGGGAGCCGTCGTCGTTGCGCTTACCGGGGCCCACCTGCACCACTTCGCCCACCTGGGGCTTTTCCTTGGCGGTGTCAGGCAGAAGGATGCCGCCGGCGGTTTTCTCCTCAGACTCCGACACCTTGATGAAGATGCGGTCGCCGAGGGGCTTGACGGTGGAAACGCTGAGAGAAACAGCAGCCATGGATGGAATGCGATGAAGAAAGCGAAACCATTGGCATGGCGCCAGAGACGCTGCCAGGGTCGCGGCGTCGAGACGCCCGGCGGAGGGAGTTAGCACTCGCCTGCCGTGAGTGCCAAGCTATGGGGGCGGCCCACCGCGGTTCAACCGTCCACGGGGGCGGTTGACCGAACAGCTGATGTCGCCCTACCGAACCGATCGCGGGGATGGCACGCAGTGGTAAGGTTGCGCCGCTTCGGAGCGGGTCTGGACCCGCTGCGCGTCCCCAGCGACTTCTCCCATAAATGGCTGCTGCTACTGCCACCGGCACCAAAGGCATCATCCGGCAGGTGATCGGCCCGGTGATCGACGTTGAATTCCCGGCCGGCAAGCTGCCCAAGATCTATAACGCCCTCCGCGTGACGGGCAAAAACTCGGCCGGTCAAGACGTGGCTCTGACCGCCGAGGTGCAACAGCTCCTGGGTGACCACCGCGTGCGCGCCGTGGCCATGAGCAGCACCGATGGTCTGGTGCGCGGCATGGAAGCCGTTGACACCGGCGCTTCGATCTCCGTTCCCGTGGGTGAAGCCACCCTGGGCCGCATCTTCAACGTGCTCGGCGAGCCCGTGGACGAGAAGGGCCCCGTGAGCACAACCACCACCGCTCCGATTCACCGCGAAGCTCCCAAGCTCACCGATCTCGAAACCAAGCCCAAGGTGTTCGAGACAGGCATCAAGGTGATCGACCTGCTGGCTCCTTACCGCCAGGGCGGCAAGGTGGGTCTGTTCGGTGGTGCCGGTGTGGGCAAAACCGTGCTGATCCAGGAGCTGATCAACAACATCGCCAAAGAGCACGGCGGTGTGTCGGTGTTCGCCGGCGTGGGTGAGCGCACCCGTGAAGGCAACGACCTCTACGAGGAATTCAAGGAATCGGGCGTGATCAACGCCGACGACCTGTCCAAGTCGAAGGTGGCCCTCTGCTACGGCCAGATGAACGAGCCCCCCGGCGCCCGCATGCGCGTGGGTCTCTCGGCCCTGACCATGGCTGAGCACTTCCGTGACGTGAACAAGCAGGACGTGCTGCTGTTCGTTGACAACATCTTCCGTTTCGTGCAGGCCGGTTCGGAAGTGTCGGCTCTGCTGGGCCGCATGCCTTCGGCTGTGGGCTACCAGCCCACCCTCGGTACCGACGTGGGCGCCCTTCAGGAGCGCATCACCTCCACCCTGGAAGGTTCGATCACGTCGATCCAGGCCGTGTACGTGCCTGCGGACGACCTGACCGACCCCGCACCGGCCACCACCTTCGCCCACCTGGACGCCACCACCGTGCTCAGCCGCGGCCTGGCTTCCAAGGGCATCTACCCCGCTGTGGATCCCCTGGATTCCACAAGCACCATGCTCCAGCCCGCCGTTGTGGGTGACGAGCACTACCGCACCGCCCGTGCTGTGCAGTCCACCCTGCAGCGCTACAAGGAGCTCCAGGACATCATCGCGATTCTCGGTCTGGACGAACTGTCCGAAGACGACCGTCGCACCGTGGATCGCGCCCGCAAGATCGAGAAGTTCCTCTCCCAGCCCTTCTTCGTGGCTGAGATCTTCACCGGCATGTCCGGCAAGTACGTGAAGCTTGAGGAGACCATCAAGGGCTTCAACATGATCCTGGCTGGTGAGCTGGATCACCTCCCCGAAGCTGCCTTCTACCTGGTGGGCAACATCGATGAAGTGAAGGCCAAGGCTGCCAAGATCCAGGCTGAAGCCAAAGGCTGATCCGGAGTCTTAACTGATGTCTCTCACCCTCCGCGTTCTGGCACCTGACCAGAGCGTCTTCGACGGCAACGCCGACGAAGTGATCCTGCCCAGTACCACCGGTCAGCTCGGCATTCTTCCCGGACACGTTTCCCTGCTCACCGCCCTCGATTTCGGTGTGCTGCGGGTTCGTGAGGGCAATGGCTGGAAGGCCATCGCCCTCCAGGGTGGTTTTGCCGAAGTCGATGCCGACGAGGTGACCGTGTTGGTCAATGCTGCCGAGCTCGGCAGCAGCATCAACGCCGAAGCTGCCAGCAAGGAGCTGGACGCTGCAACCGCGGCCCTGGCCAAGTTCGAAGGCCAGCCCTCCAGCACCGACAAGATCAAGGCTCAGCAGGAACTGGCTCGTGCCCGCGCCCGCGTGCAAGCCAGCAAGGCCTGATCAGCTCCACGCTTCATGATCGACAGCGCCCCCTCCGGGGCGCTTTTTTGTTGTTGCCTGCGGAATGCGACCCATGGGTGTTGGCCACGACCTGGGCGAGCAGCTGAACCGGTGGCTGGCAGCGGATCCCGCCGGCCTGCGCCAATCGCGGGCGCTCAGCAACCGGCTGATGGATGCGCTCGGGGCCAACGACGGCCTGCGCGGTCCCGTCCGCGATTTAGCCAGCCAACCACTGCTGCTTCAGGTGCTCCACAGCCGAGGCGCCGAACAGCAATCGGCCCTGGCCAGCCTCACCGCGCAGCTGCGTGCCACCTATGCACCAGCGGTGCTACAGGAACTGTTGGACCTGCTGCACACCGCCACCGGACAACTGCCGCCGCCCGATCGAGCCGCCGATCGCCCTGCAGCAGCTCCAGCAACAGCACCCGCTCCACCAACGCCCGTAGAACCCAGTCCGGACACGACGACTGGCGTTCCCCAACAGCCCATCAGCCTGCGGCTTCAGCTTGAACGCTTTGGCCCTGGCTTGGCCCTCTCGGCTGCTGGCGCGCTGGTGTTTGCCTGGGTTGGAGCCGAACTGGATCGCGCGCTCTTCGAGGGATGGGGCTGGAGCGGCGGGGTTGTGCTGGTGCTCGTGCTCGCCCTGCTGCAGGCCTTCAGCCTCGGACCGCTCAAAGGGCTCAAGCGGCAGTGGCCGCTCACCAGCGCAGAGGCCGAGCAACCGCGGCAGGCCTGGCAATGGCTGAGCCAGGCCTGGATTCATGCCAATGGCCTCGAAGCAATCCTCAACCTGATCGTGCTGCTGATCCTGCTGGGGGATTCGCCGTTGCAGCTGGGGTCGGTTGTGCTCCGCTACTGCCTCACGGCCTTGGCCTGCCTGGGGCTGGCCGCCCTCTGCGCCGCGCGCTGGCAGATCACACGCCGCTGGAGCGGGGCTTCCGGCGCCATCAGTGCCTTGATTGCCCTGGCGGCTGGCCTGAGCCTGCTGCACTGGCGCGTCTTCCGCTTCAGCAGCGCCGGCTTGGAGATCCCCGCCTGGGTGTTGCTACTGGTGTATGGGGCACTGCAACTGGGTTGGCAGCTACCGCGCCAGAACCCGGATGAGCGCAGCAGTGCTCTACAGCGGGTGCTGAGCAGCAGCTGGGGTTGGGGGCTGCTGCTGGGGCTGAGCTGGGCCGTAATCACCCGGATCCGGGAACTGCTGTAACCGCCTGCTGCATGTAGCGGCCCCACAGCTCCGCCACTAACGCTCCACTGGCGGCCTGGGCTGGGGTGTTGTCGTCGTTGCCCATCCAAATGGCAGTGAGCAGCTGGCTGGCCGGCGAATACCCCACAAACAGCACATCCACGCCGTTATTGGTGGTGCCCGTTTTGCCGCGCGCATCAGGCACCAGTCCTGCCGCCCGGCCGGTACCGCCCTGCACCACGCCAGCCAGCAACTCATCCATCGCAGCGGCAAGCTCCGGCGAGAGCAGCTGGCGGCTCTGCTCGCCGATCGGCACGGTGATGCCCCGCTCCGGGCATTGCTCAAGGCTCTTGATCGAACCGCAGATGCCGAGGTCGTAGATGCGGCTCACACCATGCATCGGCACAGAACGGCCGCCATTCGCCACCACGGCATAGGCGCGGGCCAGCTCGTAGAGATAGGTTTCGCGGCCGCCCAGCATCGTGTTGTAGTCCGCGTCGAGCGGGGTGGAGATGCCGAGGCGGCGAGCCAGCTTCAGTACCGCCGGCAGCCCCGCTCGCTCCGCCAAACGCAGCGCCACCACGTTCTCAGAACGGGCAAATCCCTCCGCCACGCTGGTGCTGCCGCCACCGCTGCGGCACCCCGCCACGTAATCCAGCGGCGCACACGACACCGCATCAGCCGGTTTCACCCCGGCGGCGAGGGCCGCCAAAAAGGGGAACAGCTTGAACGTGGAGCCGGGCTGACGCAGCGCCTGCACGCGATCAAAGCTGGAGCGGCCGTAGTCACCACCACCCACATAGGCCAAGATGTCGCCGGTGGCGGTGTTCACCGTGATGAGGGCCCCCTGGCTGAGCCCTGCCGCCGCGGCCGGCCCCTCCAGAAAACGCTTGAGCTGATCCTGCGCCAGCTGCTGCAGCTTGGGGTTGATCGTGCTGATCACGGCGTAGTTGCCGGCCGCATCAGCGCTGCTCAGGTCGAGGCCGAAGCGGGTGCCTTCAAGCTCCCCCAGCACGTAGTCGCTGAAGAAGGGATAGCTGCTGAAGGTGGATTCGCGGCAAGCCGATGGATCGATATTGAGCGGGCGGCGCTGGGCATCGATCAAGGCCTGATCGCTGAGCCAGCCCTGCTCGTGCATCAGCTTGAGCACGAGGTTGCGTCGCTCCAGCCCCGCTCCGGGATCCTCGAGATTGCAGGGGCTGTAGCCATTTGGGCTGGGCAGCAGGCCCACCAGGAAAGCCGCCTGCCCCACATCGAGCTCGCTGGCCGACTTGCGGAAATACAGCTGGGAGGCCTGCTCGAAACCTTCAGTGCCCAGACCCAGATAGGCCCGATCGAGATAGAGCTTGAGGATGCGGTTCTTGCTGAAGCCCACCTCCAGCTGCAGTGCCACCCACAGCTCCCTGAGCTTGCGGGTGAGGCTCACATCGCGGCCCACCTCGGGATAGACCATGCGGGCCACCTGCTGGGTGAGCCCGCTGCCGCCACCGGTACCCAGCAAGGCCGAGCGCAGGGTGCCGAACAGGTCGATACCGCTGTTCCAGCCGAAGCGCGCCTCCTCAGAGGCCATCAGCGCCTGGCGCAGATGCAGCGGGTACGACTGCAACGACGGCAAGGCGGTGGAGGATCCCTCCCGGGCGTCGATCTGGCGGCCATCGGCCGAGAAGATCTTCACCGGCCCGGAGATGGAGCGGATCTTGGAGCCACCACCAATGCTGGCGGCCACGAGCATGCCGCTCACCAGCAGGGTGGAGCCAGCCAGGGCCGCGACTCCCAGCAACAGGGCCGCCTGCTCGAGCGGGCTGCGGGGGTGGTGATAGCGCAATTCCGGCGCCTCACCCTTGAGCGGTGAGCCCAAGCGCACGGCATCGCCATCGCGCAGCTGAATCCAACGGATGCGGCGATCCCGGTGGAACAGCCCATTGGCGGAGTTGAAATCCTCGAGGGCGAACTCGCGATCGCTCGGGCGCTGCTTCTCGAGGATGGCGTGCACCCGGCTGAGCCCAGGCTCCGCCAGGGGGAGCTCACAGGCGGGATCCCGGCCCAAGCGATAGCGCTTGTTTTCAAGCACCAGCTCGCTCAGCTGGCGTCCACCAGCCCAGAGCTCCACTCGGGCCTGATGGGCGCGCAGCAACGGCCAAACCTTGGCAATTACCGCCGGGCGCTCCCGCCACGGCCCCACACAAGCGGCCCGCGCCAGCTCAAGCCAGGCACGCCGCACCGGCACGGGCGCCAGGCGCTCTTTCAACGAAGCCAGATGCGATGCGGTGCCCAGGCGGGTGTTGCAGCCCGGCCATAGGCTACGGCCAGCCTTCAAGCGGATCGTTGCAGCGTCAACGGGACCCCTGGGAACCCTTCCGGCTGTGGCTGGCGTTCACGATCGGGCTGTACGCGATTCGCGCCTTCTTCGCCGCCACCTGGGTGGGAGCGATCCCCGGCTGGGTGCTGCTGGTGATGGTGTTGATCGCCCTGGCCCTGGCCAGCAAGGCCCTGCTCTTTCCAGGACGGGTGGTGCCCTACCGCGAGGGCGACGGCGGCTGGTGGAACGACCTGCGCGACGACTGGCAGCTGTGGTGGCGCCGCCGGCGCGGGCAACCATGAGCACCCTTGCTGCGCGACTGGTGCTGGCGGCGGATCGCCGCAAGGTGGCACCGCTGGATCCCACCAAACCACTCACCATCGGGCGCGCTGCCAGCAACAGCCTCTGCCTGGCCAATCAGGAGGGGGTTTCGGAGCACCATGCCGTGGTGCGCTTCTCCCGCAGCCAGGGCTGGCTGGTGTGCAACTGGCAAAGCAGCGACGGCACGTATCTGGAGGGCCGCCAGGTGCACCAGTGCAAGCGCCTGGAGAGCGGTGATGAAATCCGGCTCGGCCGCAGTGGCCCGGTGCTGGTGTTCGAAGCCTCCACAGCAATCGAGGCGGCAACTCCACCTGCACCGGCTGTGGCGACGGCAAAACCAGCGGTGGCGCCTGCGGCCGCCGCACCCCCTGCCGCACCGCCGCGCAGCATCAGCGTTGGCGAGCACCAGGTGGCCGTCGCAGACATCCGCTCGGCAGCCGTGCAGAGCTTGCCGCTGCATCCCCACATCTTCAGCTGGTGGTTGCTGCTGTGCCTGGGCGGGCTACTGCTGTTGCCGTTTCCCTTGGTGTTCTGGCCGCTGCAGGCCGGGGCGCTGGCTGGCTGGATCCTGCTGGGTTCGCGCAAGCAGCATGAATTAGTGCTGGTGCTGCGCGATGGGAGAGCCGTGCGCCACGGCTTCGCCAACCGCCGCACGGCCCTGGCCCACCGCAACGGCATCCGCCAGGCCATCGGCCAGGACCCAGCCCCCGCATGAACTGGTTGCTACCCGAAGGCGCCAGCCTGCCCTTTTCCGGCCTTGAGCAGCCGCTGCTGATTGAGCGGGGGCTGGGGGGCGGCAGCCAGGGCCAGGTGTTTGCCGTGCAGCTCGGCGGGGAGCGCCTGGCACTGAAGTGGTACTTCCCGGCTTGCATCGCCAGGGATCCGCAACTGCGGGAGCGGCTGCAGCAGAGCATCCGGCTCGGCGCCCCCAACCGTGATTTCCTCTGGCCCCTGGCGCTGTTGGATCCCGCCCCCGGAAGCCTGGGGCGCTTCCCCGCTGCCGCCGGCGGCTTTGGCTACCTGATGGGCCTTCGCCCGAAGGCGTTTGTGGGGGCCCATCGTCATGCCGGCGGCGATCTGGCCATCAGCCTTCAGTGCGTGCTCAAGGCCTGCTTCCACCTGGCGGAGGCCTTCCATCAGCTGCACCTCAAGGGCCTTTGTTACAAGGACGTTTCCCTGGGCAATCTGTTTCTCGAGCCCAGCAGCGGCGGGATTCTCATCTGCGACAACGACAACGTGGATGTGGATGGCCAGAGCAGCGGCAGCGTGCTCGGGACGCCTGGATTCATGGCGCCGGAAGTATTGCTGGGCCAGGCCAAACCAAGCGCGCGCAGCGATCTCTTCTCCCTGGCGGTGCTGCTGTTCCGGCTACTGACGCGGCATGACCCCTTCCGCGGCCAGCGGGAACTGGAGATCCGCTGCCTGGACGAGCCAGCCCGGCGCCGTCTCTATGGCGAAGAGGCCCTGTTCATCTTTGATCCCAGCGATCCCCGCAACAGGCCCGATCCGATCGAGCACAGCGCCGCTCTGATCACCTGGCCTATCTATCCAGCCAGCCTGCAACGCCTGTTTGAGCAGAGCTTTGGCCCCGGCCTGCGCCAGAGCGAGCAGCGCACGCTCACGGGCCAGTGGAAGCAGGCGATCAGCCTCTGCCTGGATCAACGCCAGCTCTGCAGCCATTGCGGCCAGGAAACCTTCCCCGCTGCCGGTGCCCCAAGCACCTGCTGGAGCTGCGGCACCCCTCTGCCTGCTCCGCTGCGCCTGGAGATGCCCCATGGCCTGGTGAGCGCCGCGGCCGGCAACGAACTGCAGCCCCATCACTTCGATCCCCTGGCGGGCGAATCCATCCGTGAACCCCTGGCCCGCCTCGTGGCCCACCCCAGCGACCCCACTCTGCTGGGCCTGCAGAACCTGAGCACCAGCCGCTGGAGTGGACGCACCACCACAGGGCAAAGCATCGAGCTCGACCCGGGCAAAACCTGTAATCTCGCGGCCCTGCAGCAGCTCAACAGCAGCACCGGAGCGATCCTGGTGCAACGCCCCTAAGCCATGCCCTTCCCCAACGTTCGGCTCAGCAACCGGCCGCTGCACTTCATCTACCTCTGCGATTGCAGCGGCTCGATGGCCGCCCAGGGCAAGATGCAGGCCCTCAACCAAGCGATCCGCCAATCCCTGCCGGGCATGGCCGAGGTGGCCCGCGAAAACCCGGAAGCGCGGGTGCTGGTGCGGGCCGTGCGCTTTGCCGATCAGGCGGCCTGGCACCTGGCCGAACCCACCCCCGTGCAGCAGCTGCAGTGGCGCGACCTGGAGGCCGGCGGCATCACGGCGATGGGCGATGCCCTCAATCTGGTGGCCGATGCGCTGCAGTCACCGCCGATGGAGGAGCGGGCACTGCCGCCGGTGCTGGTGCTGATCTCCGACGGCCAACCCACCGATGATTTCGATGCGGGGCTTGCCAACCTGATGCGGCGGCCATGGGCCCAAAAAGCGGTGCGCCTGGCGATTGCCATGGGCCATGACGCTGATCTGGAAGTGCTGCAGCAATTCATTGGTCCGGAGCCCTCGGGACGCGGCAAGTCGCCGCGGCGGCCGCTGCAGGCCAGCAATGCCACCACCCTGGCCCAGTACATCCAATGGGCCTCCACCGCCGTCGTGGGGGCCGCCTCCATGCCCGCCAGTCGCGTAGCTGCAGCTGATGCGGGCGCAGCGGCCAACAGCCCGGCCAACATCCCCCTGCCGGATCTGCCCCCCACGCTGCTGGATCCCAGCGACGACGTGGGCCCCCTGGTGTGGTGAGCCCGCGCTGGCAGCACCTGCAGGCCTGCAGCGTGATTGGCGCTGCCCATCGCCGCCAGCAAAAACCCTGCCAAGACGCCAGCCTGAGCGTGGAGCTCAAGGGCCGGGGCGGCAAACTGCAGCTGCTGGTGGTGGCTGATGGCCACGGCGGAAGTCGCTACCGGCTCAGCCACCGGGGCAGTGCATTGGCCTGCCAGGTGAGCCAGGAGGCGGTGGAGCAGTGGCTGAGCAGCACTCCGCTGACGGAACCCGAGCGCTGGCGGCAACTGCTTGAGCAGGAGCTCCCCGCCGCGATTCACCAGCGCTGGCTGGCAGCGATCGCTGCTGACTGGGCGCTGCAGCCAGACGCCGAGCATGAAGCCTTCTCACCGCTGCTCTACGGCAGCACCCTGGGGCTGGTATTGCTGGCGCCGCAGTGGTGGGGCTGCACCGGCATCGGCGACTGGGATCTGAGCGCCATCGATCAACAAGGCCAAGCGGCGCTGCTCAACGAGGAACGCGAACACAGCGGCAGCGAGGCCACCGGCAGCCTCTGCCAGGAGCTCGATCAGCAGCTCTGGCACGAGCGCACTCAGCTGCATTCGCTGAAGCCGCAAACGGATCTTCAGGCCCTGGTGCTCAGCACCGATGGCGTACGCAAATCCTGCGCCACCGACGCCGACTACCTGCAGCTCTGCGCCGCTCTACTGGATCTGCGCGATCGCCAGGAGCTGGAGCAGGGGCTGGCTCACATCACCCAGGCCGGCAGCGGCGATGACGTGTCGCTGGCGATCGCCCACCGTGCCTCAAAGCCGAAGCGGAGCAGCGTGCTGCCGCGGGGATGGCGCTGGTTCCTGCTGCTATTGGCGGCGCCTGGCGTTGGCTTAATAGCGTGGCTGATCCCACGGCAGGAATCGCCGCTGCAGGCCCAGGCACGCCAACTCTGCGCCAACCCCGAGCAGATCCAGGCCACCCTCAACCAGCGCCGCGCCCAGTTCAAGGCCTTGATCAATCAGCCACAGCTCGCCAGCCAACTGCAACAACTGGCCAGCACTGATCCCCTCGGCGCTTTGATCGCCGCGAGCCAGAGCGGCGCGATCCCCGGCTGCGCGGCACTGAAGGCTGAGCTGAACCATCAATGGCAGCGGGCCCGCGCCACGGGCGTGCCTGCAAAGGGCAAGATGCCTGCAGCTGCAGCGCCTGCCGCGGCGCCCAGGAACCCGTGAACGATTACGCGCTTGGAGCCAATCTGCGCCGCCAGATCCTCAGCGATCTGGAGCGGGGCCTGCCCCTCGATGGACGCCGGCTGCAGGCCCTGGTGGGTGATTTCTGCGGCCAAAGCCAACTGGCCTTGCTGCCAGCCCTGAAATACCTGGTGCTCGCACCAGGGTTCAGCAGCGCCGCCAGCCAGCAACCACCGCTGCCCGCCGATGCACGCCTGCAGCTGCGGCTGCAGCAGGAACTGAATGAGGTGTTCGCCGCACCGATCTGCGCGCGCATGGATGCGGTGCTGCGCGGGCTTCTGGGCCTGCAGGAGGCCAGCGCGCCAGCTCAGGCAGCAGCTCCTTGGCCGAGCCAACCCGCTCCCATCCCTCTGCAAGAGCAGCCGCCGCTCGAAGAAGAGGTCGAAGAGGAGTACGACGAGGAGCTGGAACCTGCCACAGGCCGTGGCGGCAGTAATGGTCTAGTAGCTGTGCTGAGCTTCATGGCTGGCGTGCTGGTGGTGGGTGTAGGCGGCGGGCTGGCCTGGCTGCTCTTGCAGACCACCCTGCCCAGCACCAACCCCGCAGATGGTCAGCGGCCTGGGCTACCCGGTGAGCTCACCACCCCAAGCCCTGACACCACCACCGCTGAGGCCCCACCTGCGCTGGATCTGAGCCAGCAAGCCAGCAGCGATGCCGCCTCTGCGCAGGCGATCGCCAGCGTGGAGCAGCTCTACAACGACCTCTCCCTGGGCAATGTCCAGGCGGCACGCCAACGCTTCAGCGGTGAAGCGGCGGATCAGTTTGATCCCGCCTTCTTCCGCCAGTTTCAACGGGTCAGCGTGGATCAGCTGCGGACCATCGGCATCAATGGTTCACAGGTGAGCCTCGAAGGCGTGGTCACGTTTGTGTACCCGGATGGCACCAGCCAGAGCGAGTCGCGCCAATTCACGGTGGACACCAGCACCGATCCCGCCCTGATCACCGGCAGCAGCTTCGGCCAGGTGACCCGCGGCCGGCAGTGATCTGGACCTCATACAACCAGCCATGAAAAAGCCCCCTTGCGGGGGCTTTACCGAAGCGTCGTGCGGAACGAAATCAGGCGGTACCGCAGAAGGTGACATCGGGGAATTTGAGCTTGGCCTCTTCGAGGCTCTTGCCCTTGCCCTCTTCCTGCCAGTAGTTGATCACCTCGGTGGCTTTGTTGAGGATCTCAACGCGCTCGTTATCGGTGATCCAGCTCTTGCCCTCGAGTTCGGTCTTGAGGGTTTCCCAGGCATCCTCGCGAGGCCAGAAGAAATAAGAGGTGAGGGGGCTGGGGCCGCCACCCACGATCTGATCCACAGCCAGAGCCACGTTGTCGGGCAGCCACAGGATCTTCACAAGGAAGCGACCCTCATCCGCCTTGGGGGTACGGCCAGAAGGAACGCCGTTCTCGTCGATGGTGGCGGCTGCCAGAACAGCACTGGCACCACGCAGCACGGGACGGCCTTCGGTGGTGTCCTCCGAGGAAACCTCAGCGGCGGCTGTCGCCACGGCGCTTTCAGCGCTCTCTGTGCTCATGGTGTCAGCGCTCAAGGCTTAATCACAAACAACTAACCTACCAGCCGCCGTTTCCAAAGCCCCTGAACCCACGCGCCGTCCTGCTGTTCGACATCGACGGGGTGATCCGGGATGTGAGCGGCAGCTACCGCAGGGCAATCGTGGAAACGGTGCACCACTACAGCGGTGTGCGGCCGGACGCAGCGGCGATTGATGCGCTCAAAGGCGAAGGCTGCTGGAACAACGATTGGGATGCCTCTCTGGAGCTGCTGCGGCGCGGCGGCCTGACCGAACTCCCGGCCTACGCAGCGCTGGTGGAGGTGTTCAACAGCTTTTATTTCGGGGGCGATCCCAACGGTGATCCGAGCGCCTGGCAGGGCTTCATCGGCAGCGAGCCGCTGCTGGTGGAACGCCACTTCTTCGAGGCCCTGAGTGACGCCGGAGTGACCTGGGGCTTCGTGAGCGGCGCCGAGCCACCCTCGGCCCGCTTTGTGCTCGAGCAGCGCCTAGGCCTCAGCAACCCACCGCTGATCGCCATGGGCGATGCCCCTGATAAACCCGATCCCACCGGCTTCCTGCGCCTCGCCGCTGAGCTGAGTGGCGACCTGGGCTCAGGCTGCCTGCCCGTGGCCTATCTGGGCGACACCGTGGCCGATGTGCTCACCGTGCAACGTGCCCGCCAGCAACAGAGCGGCCAAACCTTCCTCAGCCTGGCGGTGGCGCCGCCTCACCTGCAGGCGCCAGGGGCTGCTGAGCGCCGCAGCCTCTACGAGGCTCAGCTGATCGATGCCGGCGCCGATGCCGTGATCCCGTGCACCACAAGCGTTCTCACGGCGCTCGAGCAGGCGCTGGCCTAGCGCTCCAGCGCCACCGGCGCCTTCAGTGCCGCGGCGGTGAGGTTCTCGTGGCCGTGCTCGGTGACCGCCACGTCGTCTTCGATGCGGATGCCGATGCCCTTCCAGTGCTCGTCGATGGCGGGTTGGCCCTCCGGCACCGGCAGGCGATCGCTCACATACAGCCCCGGCTCCACGGTGAGCACCATGCCGGGCTCAAGCTCCACGTGGTGCTCACCCAGGCGGTAAGCACCCACATCGTGCACATCGAGGCCAAGCCAGTGGCCGGTGCGGTGCATGTAGAGGTGGCGGTAAGCGCCCTGCTCGATGATCCCGTCGACCTCGCCGGCCAGCAGCCCCAGATCCAGCAGTCCCTGCACCAGCACACGCACGGCGGTGCCATGCACGCCCTCGGCGGTTTGCCCCGGCGCCACAGCAGCCACCGCCGCTTCCTGAGCAGCCAAAACCAGCTCATAGAGCGCCCGCTGCTCGCCGCTGAAGCGGCCGTTGATCGGGAAGGTGCGGGTGATGTCTCCGTTGTAGTAATCGCTGAGGGAACAGCCGGCGTCGATCAGGAGGAGGTCGCCGTCGCGCAGCTCGGCGTTGTTGGCGGTGTAGTGCAGCACGCAGGCGTTGTCGCCGCCGGCCACGATCGAGTTGTAGGCCGGTCCGCGGGCGCCCTGCTCCAGGAAGTGCTGCTCGATCACCGCCTGCACCTGGCGCTCACTTAGCCCCGGCCGAGCCACCTGGCGGGCCAGCTCATGGGCTTCGGCCGAAATGCGGGCAGCGTCACGCATCCTTGCCAGTTCTTCTGGCGCTTTACGAAGCCGCAGGCCGTGCAGCAGCGGGCAGGGTGCCACCAGGCCCAAGGCAGCCGCGCCGCTGCGGGGGGCCCGGTCCAACTGGCCCGCCCAGGTCTGCAGCACCAGCGGCTCCACCTCGGGATGCTTGCCCACGCGGAAGGCAATGCCCTCAGCGCCGCTCAGGCACTCCGGCAGCCGCTGGGCGAGCTCACTGCGGGGATGGGCCAGGTCTGCACCGAACTGCGCCACCGCTCCCTCGCAGCCCCAACGGAAGCCGTTCCACACCTCAGCGCTCGGCTCCTTGGGGTTCACGAACAGCACGAAGCGCTCGCCGTCGGGCTTGTGCGGCAGGAACAGCGCCACCGCGTCGGGCTCATCGAAACCGGTGAGGTACCAGAAGTCACTGTTCTGGCGGAACGGCCACTCGCAATCGGCGTGGTGGGTCACCAGCGGAGCGGCCGGGATCACGGCGGCGGCTCCACCGAGGGCCTGGAAGAAGCGGGCGCGGCGCTCGGCGTACACGGCTGGGCTGATCAGCATGGAAGCGAGCGGGGCTGAGCGCGACGATGGCACAACCGCTTCAATGCATGGCGTTCCCGCCGCCGCCCTTGCACCCTCCCTCCACGGCCGAGCGCTGCGAGCTGCTCCTGGCGGAGTGGCGGAGCGGCCTGCGGCTGAGCGATCGGGAGCGCAGTGCCCTCGGCCCCGAACTGCAAGCCCTCGATCAACAGCTGCTGGCGTTGAAGCAGCGCCGCTTGCGGGTGGCTGTGTTCGGCCGGGTGGGGGTGGGCAAATCCAGCCTGCTCAATGCCCTGCTCGAGCAGCCGGCCTTCGCCACCGATGTAGCCCACGGCTGCACACGCCATCAGCAGCGCCGCCCCTGGGCCGTAAGCATCCCAGGCCTGGCGGGCGTGGATCTGGTGGACACCCCCGGCATCGATGAGATCGCCGCCCGGGCACGCCAACGCCTGGCGGCGCGGGTGGCGCTCAGCGCTGATCTGGTGCTGCTGGTGCTCGACAGCGACCTCACCACGCCAGAAGCAGAGGCACTAGAGCAGCTGCTGGCCGCCGGCAAACCAGTGCTGCTGGTGCTCAACCGCATCGACTGCTGGCCAGAGGAGGAGCGCGCAGCGCTGATCAGCAGCATCCGGCGCCGGCTGCCAGCGGCCCAGCGCGATCTGGAGCTGCTGGCGGTGGCCTCAGCGCCGCGGCGCGCCACCGTGCTGCCCGATGGCCGGGTGCGCAGTGAGCCGATGCCGCCCCAGGTGGCACCGCTGCGCCACGCCCTGATCGATCTGCTCAGCCAGCACGGTGCGCTGCTGCTGGGGCTGAACGGGTTGCGGGCCGCCGATCGCTTCAGCCAGCGGCTGCACCAATGGCGGCTGCGCCGCGGCCGGGAGGGGGCCCAGGCCCTGATCGGCCGCTACGCCGCCCTCAAGGCCACCGGCGTTGCGGCCAATCCACTGCTGCTGCTGGATCTAGCCGGCGGCATCGCCCTCGATACCGCTCTGGTTGTGCAGCTCTGTGAGCTGTACGGCCTGGAGCTTGGCGGAGGCGGAGCCCGCGCGCTACTCACGCGCCTCTCCGCTCAAAACGCCCTACTGGGCGGCACCCAGCTGGGGATCCAACTGCTGCTGGGGGGGCTGCGCCAGATGCTGCTGCTGGCAGCCCCCCTGAGCGGCGGCCTGAGCCTGGCGCCCGCGGCGCCGGTGGCGCTGGCCCAAGCCGCCCTGGCCGTTCACACCACCCGGCTCACCGGCCGTCTGGCGGCCGCCGAACTTCTGCGCAGCGCCGAACGGGGGCGCTTGCGACCGGCCTCCTTGCTGAGGCGCTTGGCCCGCCAAGACCCCCAGGCCAGGGCCTGGCTGCAGCAATGGCACGACCAAAGCAGCCAACCCGCAGCCCTGCGGCCGCTGCTGCCATGAGCGAGCTGCCCAGCCTGGCGTTGCTCGGCACAAGCGCCGACCCCCCTACCGAAGGCCACCGCGCCCTGCTGGAAGGACTGGCCGATCACTACGGCCAGGTGGCCACCTGGGCCAGCGACAACCCCTTTAAACAGCACGGTGCCCCGCTGGAGCTCAGAGCTCGGCTGCTGGGAGCCTTGGTGGAGGCGATCGGCGACCCCCGCATTGCTCATGAGCAAGCGCTGAGCAGTCCGCGGGCGCTGGTCACGCTGGAGCGCGCGGCTGAGCGTTGGCCCGGCCGCTCACTGGTGTTTGTGGTGGGTGGGGATCTGGCCACGCAGGTGCCTACCTGGTGGAAAGCGACTGAGCTACTGCAGCGCTGCCGGCTGGCAGTGGTGCCAAGGCAGGGCTTCAGCCTCGATCCAGCGGCGCTGGAGGCAATCCGCAACCTGGGAGGGCAGCCAGAGCTGCTGCACCTGCCGGTGCCGGCCACAGCGAGCTCCTCGATCCGCCGGCATCCCAGCCCCGAGCAGGTGCCAGCAGCACTGTGGGCGGAACTGGTTCGTCACAATCTCTACGGACTGGGGCAGCAGCCCTCCCACTCCCCCCGCTGATGCGCCTCGCCCTCGCCCAGATCAACCCGCTGGTGGGCGACCTGGCCGGCAATGGCGAGCAGTTGCTGGAGGCCTGCCGCAGCGCCGCGTCGGCCGGCGCTGATCTGGTGGTGGCGCCGGAGCTAGCGCTGTGGGGCTATCCACCGCGCGATCTACTGCTGCGCCCGGCCCTGCGCCAGCAGCAACAGATCGCGCTGGACCGGCTTGCCGCCGAACTCCCCCAGGGGCTTGCCCTGCTGCTGGGGGTGAGCGAGCCCACGCCCGATCGACAGACCCCTGATCTGTTCAACGCCGCTGCTCTGGTGGAGCCCGGCAGCTGGCGGGTGGTGGCCCGCAAGCGCCTGCTGCCCAGCTACGACGTATTCGATGAGCGGCGCTATTTCCGCCCGGCCGACCAAGCATGCCTGCTCGAGCTGGAACGCCATGGCCGCCTCTGGCGCCTCGGCATCACCATCTGCGAAGACCTATGGGTGGAGGACGAGCTGCACCAGCAGCGGCTGCTCGGGGCGGATCCGGTTGCAGATCTCCAGGCATTGCACCCCGATCTGCTGCTCAACCTCTCGGCCTCACCCTTCGGCACCGGTAAAGCACAGCTGCGGCGTGAGCTAGCGGCCGCTGCGGCCCGCCGGCTGCAGTGCCCGGTGGTGTACGTGAACCAAGTGGGCGGCAACGACGAACTGGTGTTCGACGGCGGCAGCTTCGTGACCGGCGCCGATGGCACGGTGCTGCGCCAGCTCAGCTTTGCCGAGGCTGACCTTGGCCTCTGGGATGCCCGTGATGCAGCTCCAGCAGAGGGGCTCCTCGCCGCGCTGCCCGCAACCGACGACCTGCTGCTGCGCGCCCTGGTGCTGGGGGTGCGCGACTACGCCCGCAAGTGCGGTTTCAGCAAGGCGCTGCTGGGGCTGAGCGGCGGCATCGATTCAGCCCTGGTGGCGGTAATTGCCGCCGCGGCCCTGGGCGCGGAGAACGTGCAGGCGCTGTTGATGCCCTCCCCCTGGAGCTCGGAGGGGTCGATCCACGACTCCCTCGCCCTCGCCGATCGCCTGGGCATCGCCACCCAAACGGTGCCGATCGCACCCTTGATGGCGAGTTTTGATGCGGCCCTCGCCTCGCCACTCGGCGGCGAGCCCGCGGGGTTAACCGCCGAAAACCTGCAATCGCGCATCCGCGGCACGCTGCTGATGGCCGTAGCCAATCAGCAGGGGCAGTTGCTGCTCTCCACCGGCAACAAAAGTGAACTGGCCGTTGGTTACTGCACCCTCTATGGCGACATGAATGGCGGGCTGGCCGTGATTGGCGACCTCTACAAAACCAGCGTGTTCCGCCTCTGCGCCTGGATCGATTCAGCGGCATCCGCCCCCTGCCGCGCCGCGCTGGGCCTACCGGCAACCGGTGAGCTGGTGGGCGCCGCCATCCGCGAGAAACCACCCAGCGCTGAACTGCGCCCCGACCAACGCGACAGCGACTCGCTGCCGGATTACACGCTGCTCGATCCGCTGCTGCAGGCTCTGCTGGAAGAGCATCAAAGCCCCGAAGATCTGATCGCCCGCGGCGTTGATGCAGCCCTAGCCCAACGAGTAATGGGCTTACTGCGCCGCGCCGAATTCAAACGCCGCCAGGCACCGCCCGTGCTGAAGCTCAGCCAACGCTCCTTTGGCAGCGGCTGGAGGATGCCGATCGCTGCGGCGTAGGCCAGCACGACCAAGTGGTCAATCCCTGCCAGCGGCGCCAAGCTGAAGGGCGATCCGCCACCGCGATCGCGCCATGGCCGCCACCATCGCTTCGATCGCCAGCATCGGCGTGCCGCGGGAGATCAAGCCCGACGAACGGCGTGTGGCGCTCACGCCCGATGCGGTGCGCGAGCTGGTGAGCCATGGCCTGCAGGTGCGCATCGAACAAGGTGCGGGCGAGGGCGCCGGCATCAGCGATGCGGCCTTTGAAGCGGCCGGAGCCGCCCTGGTGGATCAAACAGAGGCCTGGGCCGCCCATTTGGTGGTGAAGGTGAAAGAACCGCAGCCCGAGGAGTTCGCCTTCCTGCGGCCCGATCTGGTGCTGTTCACCTACCTGCATCTGGCGGCCTACCCCGCGGTGGGCCGGGCCTTGCTGCAGGCGGGCACCACCGCTATCGCCTACGAAACGGTGCAACTGGCCGATGGCAGCCTGCCCCTGCTGGCACCGATGAGTGAGATCGCCGGCCGCCTGGCGGCGCAGGTGGGGGCACGCCTGCTCGAGAAACCTCAGGGCGGGCGGGGCGTGTTGATCGGGGGCTGCACCGGGGTGCGGCCCGCCCGGGTGGTGGTGCTGGGTGCCGGCAGCGTGGGTTGGAATGCGGCTCGGCTGGCCGCCGCCATGGATGCGGAAGTGTTCCTGCTCGATCTCTCCCCCGAGCGGCTGCGGCGCCTGGAGAGCCAGCGGCAGGGCCGCCTGGTGAGCCTGGTGAGCAGCCGCGGGCTACTGGAGCGGCTCGTGCCCTCCGCCGATCTGCTGATTGGCGCGGTACTGCTGCCGGGCGATCGCGCTCCCACCCTGGTGGAGGAAGCCCTGGTGGCGCAGATGCAGCCGGGGTCGGTGATCGTGGATGTGGCGATCGATCAGGGAGGCTGCATCGCCACCAGCCGCGAAACCACCCACACCGATCCCGTGATCAGCGTGCATGGGGTGCAGCACTACGCCGTAGGCAACATGCCCGGTGCCGTGCCGTTCACCTCCACCGAAGCGCTGGTGAGCGTCACCCTTCCCTACATCGCTGCCGTGGCAGGCCGCGGCCTGGTGGAGGCGGTCACCGATCGGCCTGAGCTGGTGTCTGGCTTGAACACAGTCGCCGGATCGGTGTGCCATCCCGGCGTGGCCAAGGCCCTGGGGCTGCCCACGCGCCATCCGATGGCCTGCCTGAGCTGAAGCGCCGGAGTGGAAAACATTCTGAGCAGGCGGGGAACCCCGAGCCGCGCCATCCATACGTTGAGTTCAGCCGTTACAACTACGGCTTCTTCGATGCCATGGCCTACTGCCGCGCCCTCGTTCCCTTCCACGGCTCCCGCTCCCCGGGTGAGCTGCTGCGCCCCCTGCTGGAGCAGCTCGGCCTTGAGGTGGAGCAGCCCGATCACCGCACCTTGATGGCCTTCGAGCGGCCCTGCTCCGGCCGTCGCGTGAACGACTACGTGCGCGTGTGGGCCGACTGGAGCGACATCGCCAGCACCGGTGAACTGTGGCTCGAAACCCTCAGCGGTGAATGCATGGCCCGATCAAGCACCCGCTGCGCTTCGGTGCTCGATCGGATCTGCACAGGCCTCAACCACTGAGCTCGATCGCCTCGAGATAGAGCCAGGCGCCATCGGGGCGGCCACCCTCGCGGCCAAAGCGTGAGCATTCCCGCAGGGTCCCCCGCTGCACACCAGCGCGGTATTGGGCGAGGAAGGTCACGGTGCCCTCGAGCTCATCCGGGCCGCCGGCCTCCGTGGCCACGATCTCCAAACCAAGCCAGCGCAGCTTCCGGCAGCTGGCCTCGAGCGAACGGCGCCGGACTTGCACGGGCTCCTCAGAGGGTTGCGTGCGCAGCAGGTGATCGATCTCGGCGAGGGCTAAGGCGCTGTAGCGCGAGCGCATCAGTTGCTCAGCAGTGGCGGCGGCTCGCTCCTGCCGGTGCAGCGGCCGGCAGCAACGGGCGTAGCTGGCGCCCTCGCTGCCGCCGCCGCAAGGGCACGGCTGCTGTGGGTCTGGCCCTTTGGCGCCAAAGCCCGCCATTAGCCCGGCAGCCGCAAGGGAGGCAACGGCCGGCGCAGCGCTGCAGGCGCAATGCCCTCCCGCAGCGCCAGCACCAGCCCCGCCGCCTCGCTGTAGCTGGAGGCTGCAATCACCTCGAGCTCCAGCGCCTCAGCCGACACCTCCAGCAGGCAGGGGTTATCCACCGCAATCACGGGAATGCCGCGTTCTGCGCAAGCCAGCACTGCGGCACCGCCAAGCGCGCCCGCTGGGGCGATCACTGCTCCCACCGCATCAATCCCCAGCGCCGGGGCACTCGCCCCGCCCACCACGGGGGGCTTTGCGGCAGGCAGCAGATCCGGTGCCCGGCTCAGGCCCACCAACACGCAAGGCAGGAAGGTGAACCCCAACTCCTCGCCGGCAGCCCGGGGGTCGAGATCGGGATCGAGCGGCAGCGGGCTGAGGGCCGGGGCATGGGCACAGGGCAAACCCAGCTCACGGCTGAGCAGGTGGCTGATCACGGCTTCAGCGCCGGCCAGCGCATCCACGCCACTGCCCTGGCGGTAGGCAGCGAGGGCTTCACTGTCTGGGTCGTCGGGGAAACGGGCCACCACGGCGATGGCCGTAGCCCCGCCGGCTTTGAGCTGCCGGCCGGCCCGCAAGAGGGCCTCCGGCTGGCCCAGTTGGCCCCAACTCACGCCACTGGCCCCAAGGCTGAGGCTCACTTCCAGAGGCCGATCGGTGATCACCACCGGACCGATCTCTAAGCCCAGGGTGGCGCGACAACCATCGGCCACCTGCAGATGGCGCTGGCGCAACTCCGGCTCCATGCCGGCATCGAGCAACAGCCCCACCCGCTGTTGGCGAACCGGCTGCAGCAGCAGATCCCCCGCCGCGAAGCGATCGAGGCTGGATCCCTCCACGTAATGGATGCGCGGATCACTCCAATAGAGCGCCGCCCCATTCATCACGTTGGGATGGGTGATCAGGCAGCCGCTGGCCGCCGCCAACAACCGCGCCGCCGGCAAAGCATCACCGGCGTAGCCACCCACAGCACAGCCGATGCCGGTGGGGATCACCAACAGGGTGGGCAGGGCTGGAGCCGTACTGATCACGCTTCAGCCGCCTCCGCAACGGCGCCGTTGAGCACCACCGCCTCGATCTGAAGCAAGGGCGGCTGCTCAGGGCGATGCTCCACAGCGGTGATCGCCCAGCGCAGTGGCGTTCCATGGGCGCCAACTGCAGCTTCCACCTGCTCCAGCAGGAAGCCGGGCTGGCGTTCGAGCTGCAGCAGCACGGGGAGCAGCTGAACGCTGCTCACTTCTGGTACTGGCCGAACTGGGCCTCGTAGAGAGCGTCTTCCTGGCCGGCGGTGAGCTTGAGATCGCTGCGGGGGAACGCCACGCACAGCAGCGCATAGCCCTGCTCCTGCAGCTCGGCTTTCACGCCCATGGCATCAGGCTGATGCACGCTGCCTTCATGGATGCGCGCGGCGCAGGTGGTGCACACCCCTGAGCAACAGGAGCTGGGCAACTCCACACCGGCAGCCTCTGCAGCGGCCAGCACGGTTTGCTCAGCGCTGCAGCTGAAGCTGTGGCTGGTGCCGTTGATCTCACAGACAACGGTGAAGGTGTCGCTCATGGGGCGCAGCGGCAGCTGGTGCTGGTGGCCGTTCATTGTCCCGGATCGCCGAACCGCGACGCGGGCGCAGCCACCTCACTCCACTGCGCCGGATGGGGAGCCAGGTACTCCGGCGGGGCTGGATCATCAGCGGACGCCAGGGGGGCCGTCAGGGCCAGGTCAAACGCCAGGGAAAGCCGCAGATCGTCCCCATCGTTGTTGGGGGTGACGGCGTGATCCGTGCGAGCCGGGAACAGCACCAGCAACCCAGCCTGCGGCGCCACATCCACCCAAGGGGCGTTCCAGCGCTGCCCGCCAGTGGAGCTCTGATCAATCGGGCCGCCATGGCCCACCGCCAGCCCAGGCACCAATTCATTGCTGGTTTGCGGCGGAAACAGGCGCAAACAACCGCCGCGGCCACTGCCATCGCCATTGAGATACAGCACCGCACTGAGATGGGCGTTGGGATGGTGATGGCGCCCCACCACCTGCCCCGCCTCACTCACCACCGGCCAAGCCCGCTGCACATGCAATGCCACGCTGCCGGCTCGAAAACCCAGCTGCTCCAAATACAACCAAGCCTGCCGCTCCACCTCAGCCGTGATCGCTGCAAACGCCTCAAGCCGATGCAACTGCCAGATCCCGTTGATATCCCCCGTCCAAGCGCAACCAGGCTCCGGATTTCCCTCAGCCTCTCCCCGCAGGGCCAACACCTCCTGCATCAACAACGCCAAATCCCACGGATCCAGCCGCAACTGAACCCGCGCCAACGCCAACGGAAACAACCCCTCCAGTTCCATGGCTCACTCACCTCTCGCTGCGTTCATCCTCCCCGCCACCAAGCCCCCACGCCCAGCCAGCAAAAAACCTCGCCGGGAGGGTCGTATCCGCGAAGCGGCGACGACCGACCGACGAGGCTTTTTGCTGGCTGCGAGAACTCAGGCCATGGCAGCCGCACCACCCACCACTTCCAGGATCTCCTGGGTAATGGCGGCCTGGCGAGCTTTGTTGTAGTCGAGGGTGAGGGTCTTGGCGAGCGCCTTGGCGTTGTCGCTGGCGTTGTTCATCGCCGTCATCCGGCTGGCCAGCTCAGAAGCGGCAGCTTCCTGGAGGGAGCGCAGCAGCTGGTTTTGCAGATACAGCGGCAGCAGAGCGTTGAGCAGTTGCTCAGGGGTCTGCTCGAACACCAGATCGGAAGGCAGAGCCGGCTGCTCATTGGCAACCTTGCCTGTCTCCACACCCAGCTGACCATCGCGGGTGGTGAGACGGAAGATCTCATCATCCGGGCTGGCGATGCCCTGGGGGTCCAGGGGCAGCAGGGTTTGCGACACCGGCTTGGAGCTCACCAAGTTGATGAACTTGGTGAAGATGATCTCCACGCGATCGGTGCTGCCGGAGAGAAACTCAGCCAGCACTTCTTCAGCGATCTTGCCCGCTTCAGAAGCATTGGGCACCTGCTCGAGCCCCATGAAGGTGGCGCGAATGGAGTACTTGCTGGCGCGGTTCTGGAAGTAGGTGGCCACCTTGCGGCCAATCAGCACCAGATCCACCTTGTAGCCCTGAGCGGTGAGCTCAGCGTGACGCTGTTCGGTGCGCTTGATGATGTTGGCGTTGTAGCCACCACACAGACCGCGATCGCCGGTCACGGCGAGCAGGGTGATGGTGCTCACATCGCGGCTCTCCAGCAGGGGAGCATCCACCGATTCGAACTGCATGCGGGTCTGGAGGTTCTCCAGGATCCGTGCAAGCCGGTCGGCAAACGGCCGGCTGCGCAGCACTTGCTCCTGGGCACGACGCACTTTGGCGGCGGCCACCAGGCGCATGGCCTCGGTGATCTTGCGGGTGTTCTTAACCGAACTGATCCTGTCGCGGATCTCCTTGAGGTTGGCCATGGAAGAGGTTCTCCGGGGTAACCGTCAGGATCAGGCCGCAGCCAGCATCGACGACTTCACTTCGTTGATGGCGTCCTTGAGCATGGCTTCAGCTTCATCGCTGAGCTGCTTCTCGGTCTGCACCTTGTTGATGAACTCGGCTTTGTTGGTCTTGAGGTATTCGCGCAGTTCGCGGCAGAACTGAACGACCGACTCCACGGGCACCTCGTCGATCATGCCCTTCACGCCGGCATACACCACAGCAACCTGCTCGGCCAGGATCAGGGGGCTGAACTGGGGCTGCTTGAGGATTTCGCGCAGACGCTTGCCGCGGGCCAGCTGCTGCTGGGTGGCGGCGTCGAGGTCGGAAGCGAACTGAGAGAAGGCGGCCAGTTCGTCGAACTGAGCCAGCTCCAGCTTCAGGGTGCCGGCGATCTTCTTGATGGCCTTAGTCTGGGCGGCGCCGCCCACACGGCTCACCGAGATGCCCACGTTGATGGCGGGGCGCAGACCGGAGTTGAACAGGTCGGAGCTCAGGAACACCTGACCATCGGTGATCGAGATCACGTTGGTGGGGATGTAGGCCGACACGTCACCGGCCTGGGTTTCGATGATCGGCAGAGCGGTCATCGAGCCCTTGCCCATGGCGTCGCTCAGCTTGGCGGCGCGCTCGAGCAGGCGGCTGTGGCAATAGAACACGTCGCCGGGGTAGGCCTCACGACCAGGGGGACGACGCAGCAGCAGCGACATCTGGCGGTAAGCCTGAGCCTGCTTGGTGAGGTCGTCGTAGATCACCAGGGTGGCCTTGCCCTTGTACATGAAGGACTCGGCAATGGCGGCGCCGGTGTAAGGAGCCAGGTACTGCAGCGCAGCCGACTCAGAAGCGTTGGCGGCCACCACGATGGTGTAGTCGAGGGCGCCTTTCTCGCGCAGCACTTCCACCACGTTGGCCACAGAAGCAGCCTTCTGACCCACAGCCACGTAGACGCAAACGACGTCTTCGCCCTTCTGGTTGATGATGGTGTCGATCGCGATCGCGGTCTTGCCGGTCTGGCGGTCGCCAATGATCAGCTCGCGCTGGCCGCGGCCGATGGGGATCATCGCGTCGATGGCGGTGATGCCGGTCTGCATGGGCTCATGCACCGACTTGCGCTGGATGATGCCAGGCGCCATCGACTCGATCAGACGGGTCTCGCTGGTGGCGATGTCACCCTTGCCGTCGATCGGCAGACCCAGGGGGTTCACCACACGGCCGAGCATCGCGTCGCCCACAGGCACCGAGGCGATCTTGCCGGTGGCCTTCACGGTGCTGCCTTCCTGAATGCCCCGGCCCTCACCCATCAGCACAGCGCCGACGTTGTCGTCCTCGAGGTTCAGAGCGATGCCCTCGGTGCCGTCTTCGAACTGCACCAGCTCACCGGCCATCACCTGATCAAGGCCGTAGACGCGGGCGATACCGTCGCCGATCTGCAGCACGGTGCCGACATTGCTGACGGAAACCGACTTGTCGTAATCAGCGATCTGCTGCTTGAGGATCGCGCTGATCTCGTCGGGGCGGATGGAAACCATGGGAGGCGAGAAAGATTGAGGACGGGGTGTGAGGAAAGGATTCGGGTGCGGGCTAGCCCACCTTGGCCAGCGCCAGTCCGAGGCGACGCACCTGACCCGCGAGGCTGGCGTCAATCACCTTGGAGCCAACCTTCACGACGAAACCGCCGATCAGATCAGGATCCACAGAGAGGTTGATCTCCAGCTTGTCGGTACCGGCCACGGCCTGAACCTTCTTGCTGAGCTCGGCCTGCTGCTCTTCGGTGAGAGCGGTGGCCGAGGTCACCTTGGCGAGAGCGATGTTGCGCTGATCGCGATAGAGCTCGAGCATGCGTTCGAGCACGGCATCGAGCACGCCGATGCGCTGACGATCCGCCAGCAGCTTCAGCAGATTGAGGAAGGAAGGCGTGAGCTGATCACTGAACAGCTTTTCCAGAGCAGCCTTCTTGGCATCCACCTCAAGAACAGGCGAGGCCATGGCCTGGCGCAGTTCGGGGGATTCGTGCCACAGAGCGAGAACGGCCTTGGCCTGATCCACCACCTGATCCACTTCCTGGCGGCTCTCAGCCACCTGCAGGAAAGCTTCGGCGTAAGGGGTGGTGATCGTGTTGAGCAGCGGCATCAGGCGTTCCCCAGAGTTTTGATGGACTGGCTGACCAACTGAGCCTGAGCTTCAGGGCTGAGCTTGCCGGGGAGCGTGGCCAGAGCTTTTTCAATCGCCAGGCGGGCAGCCTCGCGGCGCAACTGGTTGCTCACGCGAGCGGCCTCGGCGTCCATATCGGCTGCAGCGCCATGCTTGAGACGAGCCATCTCATCGATGGTGCGCTTCTCGCTTTCGAAGCGGATGGCTTCGGCGCGGGCTTTGCCGTCGGCACGAATCTGCTCGGCCTTCTGCTGAGCCTCGGCCAGATCCTTCTGGGCCTGAGCGAGTTGGGTTGTGGCACTGGCCAGACGCTCCTCGGCGTCTTTGAGGTCGGCCAGGATGATCGCCCGACGCCGCTCAAGGATGCCGCCCAGGAAATTGGGCAGAAACTTGTAGAGGGCGAAGATAACGATCGCCAGGTTGATGATGTTGGTCTCGAACAGGTTGAGGTTCAGACCAAAGCCACCGTGGTTGGCGAAAAGGCTTGGGAAAGTCATTTGGCGGCCAGCAGACGGTCGACGATCAGGTCACCGAGCTTCTCGGCGTCGCCCTTGAGCTGGCCAAGGGCTGATTCCCGCTGGGCATCGATCTCACGACGCGCCGCTTCGCGGGAGGCATTCGCTTCAGCCGTGGCGGTGGCCAACGCTTCGCGATAAAGCTTGTCGGAATCCTGTTCCGCTTCCTGAATCAGCTGTTGGGTGGCCTTGCGGGCCTCCTTGAGCTGCTCACGCAGATCCGCCTCCAGACGCTCCACCTGAGCCAGCTTTTGCTTGGCCTCGGCACGGCTGGTGGTGATGTAGCCCTCGCGCTCCTCCACAACCCGGCCAACGGGGCGGAAGAACAGGGCATTGAGAATGAAGGTGAGGAGAACCACCTGCACCGCCATCAGCGGCAGGGTGGCATCGAGGTCAAACAGACCTCCCTCCGTTGCACCAAGCAGGAGCCAGCTGGTCATGAGGCGGGGGTGCGGGCGGATGAAAGCGGTCGCGTGCGGATGCAGTGAGGTGAAATGAGTGCGGGAACCCAGCGGCAGCCAGGCCCCCGCTCACCTCAAGCGCGATCAGCCGGCGAAGGGGTTGGCGAACAGCAGCACCAGTGCGACCACGAGGCCGTAAATGGTGAGAGCTTCCATGAAGGCCAGCGACAGCAGCAGGGTGCCGCGGATCTTGCCGTCGGCCTCGGGCTGACGAGCGATGCCTTCAACAGCGGAACCAGCTGCGGTGCCCTGACCGATACCAGGGCCGATGGCGCCGAGGCCGACAGCCAGACCAGCCGCGATAACAGACGCAGCGGAGGTGATGGAATCCATGATGGAACGAAGGATGTAGGGCGCTGGGAGAGCGCGGACGGGGACCGGGACGTTATCCCTGCGCCTGGGACATCTCGGATTGACTCGAGATGGGCCCGGATCGTGCCGGACCTGCGCGCAAGGAGTTTGCCAGAGAGGGTGTCCCGCTCTGGCGGGGTTGAGGACGAGCCTCAGTGGTGCTCTTCGTGCACCGCTTCACCGATGTAGTTACCGGCGAGGGTGGCGAAAATCAAAGCCTGGATGGCACTGGTGAACAGGCCGAGGAACATGGCCGGCAGGGGCACCAGGAGAGGAACCAGGAAAGCCAGCACGGCCACCACCAATTCGTCAGCCAGGATGTTTCCGAACAGACGGAACGACAGCGACAGAGGCTTGGTGAAGTCTTCGATGATCTTGAACGGGAGCATGATCGGCGTCGGCTCCACGTAGTACTCGAAGTACCGGAATCCTTTGCGGCTCAGGCCTGCATAGAAGTAGGCCAGCGACACCAGCAGAGCCAGAGCCACGGTGGTGTTGATATCGGCGGTGGGAGCGCCGAGCTCACCTTCGGGAAGATGAATCAGCTTCCAAGGCACCAGGGCGCCGCCCCAGTTGCACACAAAGATGAACAGGAACAGCGTGCCGATGAAGGGCAGCCAATCGCGGTAGGCCTTCTCGCCGATCTGCTCACGGGCGAGATCACGGATGTAATCCCACAGAAACTCGAGCAGGTTCTGCATGCCGCGCGGATCGCGCTCCATCTTGCGGCTGCCCACCAGCACAAAGGCCAGCAGAGCGCCAATCACCACCCAGGAGCTGAGAAACACCTGGCCGTGGATCTTGAGATTGCCCAGCTGCCAATAGAGGTGCTGACCCACCTCCAGTTCGGCAAAGGGAAGAGCGAGTGGCAAGAAACCCATCGGGTTGTGCGTTCGGTGTCGCCGGAGCGACGGTTCAGGGAGAGGTCAGCTCAGGAATCGAGCAGAACCTGAAGAATCAAGGCCGGTTTGTAGAGCAGGAAGCCGAGCAGCGCCGGCAAGAGCTCCAGCTGGGGGAGGCGGGCCGAGGCCAACACCAACACCACGGGCACAAGCAGCTGCGTCTTGCCCACCTTCTTGGCACCGTTGCCGAGCTTGCCAACACTGCGAGCTAAGAGCCGCAGATAGAGCAAACCGCCCAGTGCACCCACCAGCAGGGAGCCGGCGATGTGAAGGTTGAAGGCCAGGGCCGTGATCAGCACCGCAATCGCGGAAACGATCAAGGTGGCCAGGAGCAGACGCCGCTGGAGGCGCAGGTAGTCGTCGGAGGGAGCTTCCGCAGCCTCGGGGGCTGGATCAGCTGCCACCTCTGGCAGAACCTCGCCCTCACCGTGCACCGCTTCGGTTGAAGCGCTGTCGTTGTGAGGGAGCGGGGGGGTTGCCAGCAAGGGCTCCTGCGCTCTGAAAAGGCGCGCGGAATCTATCACGCAGCGCTGCCCGCACCAGGCAGAAGCAGGAGCACGCGCTGCGCCAGCAACTCCCTTGCCACAGAAGCGATCTGCCCCTCAGGCCAGCCCAGAGGCAACCGTCCGATCGGCGTCTGAGCCGGTGCCAGCTCCAGAGCCTGCATCAAGGCCAATCCATCAGCGCTCAAATCCAGCGGCGCCATATCGGAATCGAGCAGCGCCGCCCCCGGCCAGCCCCAGAGGCAGGGATTGCGCTGACCAGCTGCTGCGAGCAGAGCCGCGTCGTCATCCCAGCTCCAACGGCGCAGCGGTGGCTTGGCGAGGAAGAACTCGAAATGGCTGATGTCGGGGTCGAGGTCTTCGATCAGCTGCCACTGCTGCAGAGGCGGCAGGGCCTGAGCCCGCTCCAGCAGTTCACCCTGCAGCAGCCGGGCCGGATCCCACACCTGGGGATTGGAGAAGCCAGCGAACTCCAGATCGGCGGAGGCCACAAAGGCCATCAGCCGCTCGAGGTTGTAGCTGGTCTCCTGGGGATGCAGATACATATCAGCGAAGTTGGCGTCCGCCGCGCAATCGATCGCCCAGCGCTGCTCGTGGTGCCGGCGCAGCCGGTTGTGCTCCGGCAGTTCGGCCAGCAGCTGGCGCCCGAGCCGCAGCCCCTCTTCGCCCGTGCCCACGCCCATGGCCGTGAGCGCGCGCTGGGTGCGGTGGATCTCCCAGCGCCCACCATCGGCATAAAGAAAGAGATGAAGCAGCGCCCCGGGCTTCAGCAGCGCCGCCAGAGCCTTGAGCCCGGCTTCTGGCTGGCGCAGGTGGTGCAGCACCCCAACGGAATTGATGTAGTCAAACGGGCCTTCACCCTCCAGCTCCAACAGGCTGCGGTTTTGGATCCGCACCTGGGCTTGGTCATGGCCTCCGGAGCGGCGCAGGCGCTCCCGCGCCACCTCGAGCGTGCCCGGCGAAATATCCACGGCCAGGATCTCGGCGCCCGGATTGAGATGGGCCAGGTAATCGGTGCTCACTCCAGTGCCGCAGCCGGCATCCAGCACCTTCAAGGGCTCCCCCTCAGCCGGCCTCGGTGCCACAGCGCCCGTGCAGGCGGCATAGGCCGCATCCACGCACCAGCGCCAGTTGTATCCCGGCGGTGGGCCGTCCTGAAGGGGATCACCGGGATAGGGGAATCGGTCGTAAAAGGCGCTCACCACTGGGGTGGCGGCATCAGCCGGGGCCTGGGTCATGGCGCAGGAACAGCTCCGCAATCGAGCGAGCTTTTCATGGCTCGGGGGGCCGAGAGGCCGGGGCTTGGGCCCGGCTGCAAACATTTGTTCATGGGCCGCCGGGAGGCCAGAGGGCCAGCCGTAACGTGCCTTGGCCTGGTTCGCTCTCCTCCATGACTGTGACCGCCAGCAGCGGCAGCAGCAGGGTTGCTCCTCAGCGCTACGACACCCTGCCGCTCTCCAGCGTCCGCGAGGCGGAACAGCAGGACCGCTTCCTCGATGGCGGTGAGCTGAACACCCTGGTGACCTTCTTCCAGAGCGGTCAGCTGCGGGTTGAAGCCGCCCGTCGCGTTTCGGCCAATGCCGAGGCGATCGTGGCCCGTGCCGCCAGCCGGATCTTCGCCGGTGGCACCCCGCTCTCCTATCTGGATGCACCCCTCAGCCCCGTGGCTGACGCCGGTGCCACCCCCCTCGCCACCGACCAAGCCGCCTTCCAGCGCTCGGTTCAAACCTTCGCCGGTGCCAGCGGCGGCAGCAAGCGCGGCAACGCCCTCACCCGCCTGCTCGAAGGTGCCGGTGGCGACGCCGATGTGCGCGTGGTGCTGCCCACTGGCTTCAGCCCGATCTCGGTGGCCCGCTACGGCACCGAGCGGATGAAGAAGTCGATCCGCGACCTGGCCTGGTTCCTGCGCTACGTGGGCTATGCCGTGGTGGCCGGCGATCCGAGCATCCTGCGGGTGAACACCCGCGGCCTGCGGGATGTGCTCGAGAAGGGCTGCTCCCTGGCGGCCACCAACGTGGCCCTGCAGGAAATGCGCGCCGGCGCGGCCGAGCTGCTCAAGGATCTGCCGGAAGCCCGCCAGCTGCTGATCGACAGCTTCAACGTGCTGCTCGAAGAGCTGGCCGTTCCCACGCCTTCACCCCGCCAGCGCCTCGGCAGCCCTGAAAACCAGGGCCTGCAGCTGCCGGCGATCTACGCCCTCGCTGCCCAGGGCAAGGCCCAGCGCTTCAACATGAAGCCGGGCATGAGCGGCGCCCAGAAGGCCGAAGTGGTGCGCGCCGCCTACCGCCAGGTGTTCGAGCGCGACATCGCCAAGGCCTACAGCCAGATGCCCTGCCCGGTGGAAGCCACCCAGGTGCGCCAGGGCGACATCTCGATGCGGGAGTTCATCCGCTCCCTGGGCCACAGCAAGGAGTACCAACAGCAGTTCTACGGCCGCTTCGTGAACAGCCGTGTGGTGGAGCTGGCCTTCCGCCACTTCCTTGGCCGGGGCATCAGCTCCCGCGAGGAGTTCACCCGCTACTTCGACATCGTTTCCGCCCAGGGCCTCAAAGGTCTGGTGGATGCGCTGGTGAACAGCATGGAGTACGCCCAGGTGTTCGGGGAGGAAACCGTTCCCTACCTGCGCGACATCGGCGAAGAAGCCCAGGAGAGCGCCGGCTGGGGTTCCAACCGCAAGCTCTTCCGCTTCAGCGCACCATTTGAGGGTGCACCGCAATACGTCACCCTTTACGCCAGCTATCGCCAGCCCTACGCCGATCAGCACCCCTACGGCGGTGGCAACGATCCGCTGGGCCTGAACTACGGCGCGATCTTCCCCTCCGGCACCGCCAACGTGAGCACCCGCCCCGCGCCGATCCGCTACGACACGCGCCGGATCCTGGTGGGCAATGGCATGCGCCAGCCCGGCCAGATGAACAGCCCGCAGTTCCGCGCCTCCACCCCGCGCAAGCTCGGCCCGAAGGTGGTGCGCCTGCAGCAGATCGCCACCGGCGGCAACTCAGTGCCCCGCCGCGGCGGCCAGCCCAGCATCCGCAACACCGAATCCAGCACCCAGGCGGTGATCCGCGCCGTGTACGTGCAGGTGCTCGGCAACACCGGCTACGCCGGTGAGCAGAACAAGGTTGAGGAGATCAAGCTCGAGAACGGCGACCTGAGCCTGCGCGAGTTCGTGCGCCAGGTGGCCCGCAGCGATGCCTTCCGCCGCCGCTATTGGAGTGGCCTCTACATCTGCAAGGCGATCGAGGTGATGCACCGGCGCCTGCTGGGCCGCCCCACCTTCGGCCGCTGGGAGATCGACGCCTACTTCGATGTGGCAGCCCGCAAGGGTTTCTATGGCGTGGTGGACGCCATGCTCAACAGCGCCGAGTACTCCGAGGCCTTCGGTGAAGACACCGTTCCCTACGAGCGCTTCATCACCCCCACCGATCTGAACACCCGGCGTGTTCCCGCCCTCAAGCGGGCCTTCAATGCTGCGGCGTACGCCGACATCACGCCGAAGATCCGGCCTGAGGTGAATCCCCCCGAGAGCTTCCGCGGCAGCGGCAGCCTCACCGAGCGCAACCTGGCCGGCCGCAGTGGCGTGATCCGCGGCGTGTGGAGCGCGACCCTCACCGGTGGCGAAACCCTGGCACCCACCACCACTGGCGCCACTGGGCCCGGTTCCGTGCAAACCCGGCCGGCCCCAGAACGCAGCTGGAGTGCACCGCGCTGGCAGCCCGGCGGCGGCGCAGCCCCCACCTGGAGCTCTGGCGCCACCAGCTTCGTGGCAGCCCCCACGGCTCCGGGCACCAGCATCGGCTTTGGCGGCGGGTGGAGCTCGGCGGTGTCGAGCGGTGCCGTTGGTGCCCTGGCCGAGCAACCCGGCGCGGCCATGACCAAGGCGCTGAAGCCAGGCACCCTGCAAGGCTTCAGCAAGCGCCGCAGCCTCGGCACCACCGTGAAACTCTCGATGCGCCCCACCAGCGCGGAGGTGAACGAGGCGATCGAAGCGGTGTATCGCCAGCTGCTTGGGCGTCAGCCCCTAGCCGCCGAAGCCCTTGGCGATGCCGAATCGCAATTGCGCAACGGCAAGTTGAGCGTGGCTGAATTCGTGGCCAGGGTTGCCGGAAGCGACATGTTCGTGAGCCGCCTCAACCGCATGGCCCCCTTTAAAGCCGCCGCTGCTGCTTACCTCGCCCTGCTGGGCCGCGCCGCCCAGCCGGCAGAAACCAGCCGTTTCCTGGCCACCCGCTGCAACGAGGGCCTGCGCAGTGCCATCGATGCGGTGCTCAACTCCAGCGAGTACGCCAGCAGCTTCGGCCGCGACACCGTGCCTTACCTCAAGGGGATGGGCACCAGCGATGGCATCCCGCTGAGCACGGTGAACCGCACCGCAGCGCTGTATGGCGGCAACGCTGCCCTGAACCCCACCGCCTGATCGCGAATCCAGCTCCGGCGAACTCGCAGTAGGCGCCCCAACCCCCTGCCATTCGGCAGGGGGTTTTTATGTGCATGGAATTTTTGCAACAAAAGCGTGCACAATCTTCGCCAACAAAATGCAACAAAGAAGCGCTTGAAGCGCGATTAATTGTGAACAACTGCCACGCGCGTCGCGGTGAACAATCACCGGGAAAACCCAGTCGCCGCAGGGGTTTTCAAGGACAAGACTCGCCGTGAAGAACTGTTACCGGGAGCCGGGGGCCTGCAGGGCTCTGCCACAGAATGACTCGGCGGACAGCACTGCTGCCGCGCCTTCAGTCACCCGCCCCCGACGCAGCCTGCTGCGGGAGGAGCACACCTCTGAAGACCTCCCCCCTTACCCACCGGATATCGGTCACCGTTTAGGCGACCGCTTGTTTCGAGGCAGAACTGCATGAGCATCGTCTCCAACTCGATCATCAACGCGGACGCCGAAGCCCGCTACCTCAGCCCTGGCGAACTCGACCAGATCAAGGCTTTCGTGAGCGGCGGTCAGCGTCGTCTTCGCGTCGCCCAGGTCCTGGCCGAGAGCCGCGAGCGCATCGTCAAGACCGCTGGCGGTGCTCTGTTCCAGAAGCGCCCCGACGTCATCTCCCCCGGCGGCAACGCCTACGGCGAGGAAATGACCGCGTCCTGCCTGCGCGACATGGACTACTACCTCCGCCTGGTGACCTACGGCATCGTCGCTGGTGATGTGACCCCGATCGAAGAAATCGGCATCATCGGCGCCAAGGAGATGTATCGCTCCCTGGGCACCCCCCTCGAAGCCATGGCTGAAGCCGTGCGCGAGATGAAGAACGCTGCCATGAGCCTGCTCACCGGCGGTGATGCCGAAGAGGCTGGCTTCTACTTCGACTACGTCGTCGGCGCCCTCTCCTGAGGATCTTTCTTCTCTAACCACCGCCTCTTCCATCAGGTTCCATGCAAGACGCCATCACCAACGTCATCAACCAGGCCGACGTTCAGGGCCTTTACCTGGACACCTCCTCCATGGGTCGCCTGGAGCAGTACTTCGCCAGCGGTGAGCTGCGCGTTCGTGCCGCTGCCACCATCAGCGCTAACGCTTCCGCGATCATCAAGGAAGCCGTGGCCAAGTCGCTGCTGTATTCGGACATCACCCGTCCCGGCGGCAACATGTACACCTGCCGTCGCTATGCAGCCTGCATCCGCGACCTCGACTACTACCTGCGCTACGCCACCTACGCCATGCTGGCTGGTGACACCTCGATCCTCGACGAGCGCGTGCTGAACGGCCTCAAGGAGACCTACAACTCCCTGGGTGTGCCCATCGGCGCCACCGTGCAGTCGATCCAGGCCATGAAGGAAGTGACCGCCTCCCTGGTGGGTCCCGACGCTGGCCGTGAAATGGGCGTGTACTTCGACTACATCAGCTCCGGCCTGGGTAACTGATCCACGCCTTCGGCACACTTCGAGGATCCCCCATGCGCCTGTTCAAAATCACAGCCTGCATCCCCAGCCCTGAAAAGGCCCGTTCCCAGCGCGAGCTGCAAAACACCTTTTTCACCAAGTGGGTGCCTTATGAAAGCTGGTTCGCTGAGCAGCAGCGGATCATGAAGCAAGGCGGCAAGATCCTGAAGGTTGAACTGGTCTCCGGTCGCCGTCAGGTGAACGTGGGCAACTGATCTTCAGAGCCATTCCGACCGATTCGCGTCGCTCAAAAGCCCGGCAGTGCCGGGCTTTTTTATTGCGCGCGTGTTGGCAAGGCCGCCGCAAGTACGGGATAGTCGGAGCCTCAGTTCTGCGCAGCATTGGCCCGTTCCGGCAACTCATCCGCTCTGCTGCCTGTGCCCTTTCAGCACTGGCCTGCGGAAGCGCGCCTGCTGCTGGGCATGGTGGCCCTGTGGAGCGTGCTGGGCCTGGTGGTGCTCGGCTCTGCCAGCTGGTGGGTGGCTGCCCGCGAGATGGGAGATCCCACCTACTACCTCAAGCGCCAGGCCATCTGGATGGTGGCCAGCTGGGGCTTGCTCTATCTGGGGGTGAAAATCAACCTGCGGCGGTGGCTGCGCATGGCTGGCCCGGCCCTGCTGGTGGGCATGGTGCTCGTGGCCCTCACCCTGGTGATCGGCAGCACGGTGAACGGCGCCAGCCGCTGGCTGGTGATCGGGCCGATTCAGATCCAGCCCACCGAGTTGATCAAACCGTTCCTGGTGCTGCAGGGCGCTGCCCTCTTCTCCCACTGGAGCCGCATCGCACCCGATCAGAAGCTCACCTGGCTTGGGGTCTTCGCCGTCACCCTCGGGCTGATCCTCAAGCAGCCAAACCTGAGCACGGCGGCCCTTTGCGGGATCCTGCTCTGGCTGATGGCGTTGGCATCGGGCCTGCCGCTCTGGGCGATGCTCGGCAGCGCGGGCGTCGGCCTCAGCGTGGCGATCGGGAGCATCTCGATCAACGAGTACCAACGCATCCGGGTGAGCTCCTTCCTCAACCCCTGGAAGGATGCCCAGGGTGATGGTTATCAGCTGGTGCAGAGCCTGCTGGCCATCGGCTCGGGCGGTGTGTGGGGAGAAGGGTTCGGCCTCTCCACGCAGAAGCTGCAATACCTGCCGATCCAGAGCACCGATTTCATCTTTGCCGTGTTTGCCGAGGAATTCGGCTACGTGGGCTCGGTGGTGCTGCTGCTGTTTCTGTTGCTCTTCGGCTTTGTGGGGCTGCGGGTGGCCCTGAGCTGCCGCAGCAACCAACAACGGCTTGTGGCGATCGGCTGCACCAGCCTGCTGGTGGGGCAATCGATCCTCAACATCGCTGTGGCCAGCGGCGCCATGCCCACCACCGGCCTGCCGCTGCCGATGATCAGCTATGGCGGCAACTCGCTGCTCTCCAGCCTGCTCACCGCCGGCCTGCTGCTGCGCTGCGCCCTGGAAGGCGCCGGACTCGAGCCCGGGCGGCCGCGCCGCCGTGAAGAGCGCCAGCGGCAAGGCTCAGAGCGCGGAACCCTCTCGATAGGCTGACCCCACTGCCGACTCAAGAACCGCGATGGTGGCTCCGGCCCTGGCCGACTGGGCCCGCAGCGGAGAGCAGCTGCTCAGCACCTCCCTGGCCCATCCCGGTGCCCTAACGCTGCTGTTGGTGTTCGCCGGTGGCCTGCTCACCAGCCTCGGCCCCTGCTCCCTGTCGCTGCTGCCGATCACCCTGGCCTACCTGGCCGGTTTTGACGATCAGCAGGAGCGCCCCTGGCAGCGCAGCGTCAGCTTTTGCGGCGGCATCGTGGCATCGCTAGTGCTGCTTGGCCTGGCCAGCGGTGCCCTGGGCCGCATCTACGGCCAGGTGCCTGGCTTGATTCCCACCTTGGTTGCCGTACTGGCGGTGCTGATGGGCCTCAACCTGCTCGGTCTGCTGCCCCTGCAGTTGCCGAGCGGGCCCGATCCCGAGCAATGGCGTCAGCGGGTGCCCAAGGCGCTGGCACCGCTGGCGGCTGGCCTGGCCTTCGGGCTGGCCGCTTCCCCCTGCACCACGCCGGTGTTGGCCGTGTTGCTGGCCTGGATCGCCCAAGCCGGCGATCCGCTGGCGGGCGTGGTGCTGCTCACGGCGTTTGCCGCCGGTCAGGTGATGCCATTGCTGCTCGCGGGCACGGCTGCCGCCTGGGTTCCGCGGCTGTTGGCCCTACGTGCCCTGGGCCAGTGGGTTCCCCCCATCAGCGGCGTTGTGCTGCTGGCTACAGGCACACTCACCCTTCTGGCCCGCTGGGGCTGAGATCTCCTCGCATTGTTGATGAAACGCCTGATCGCCTGGATCTCCGACCTGCGCTTGGCCATCGGGCTGCTGATCCTGATCGCCATCGCCAGCGGCCTGGGCACGCTGGTGCCGCAGCAGGAAAGCGCGGAGCTCTACCACCGCGTCTACGACGCCCAGCCTTGGCTGGGGCTGCTCAACGGCGATGCAATCCTGCGCCTGCAGCTCGATCACGTGTATTCGAGCACCTGGTTTCTGGGCCTACTGGCCTGGCTGGGGCTGTCGCTGATCCTCTGCAGCTGGCGCCGCCAATGGCCTGCCCTGCAGGCCGCCCTGCGCTGGATCGACTACAGCAGCCCGCGGCAGCTGAGCAAGCTCACCCTGGCGGAAACCCTCAGCAGCCCCAACGCCGAAAGCCAACTGGGCCAACTGCAGGCGCTGCTGCAACAGCGCGGCTGGCAGGTGCAACCCCACCCACATCGCCTGGCGGCACGGCGGGGCGTGAGCGGCCGGGTGGGCCCCCTGTTGGTGCACGCCGGCCTGGTGGTGCTGATGGTGGGAGCAGCCTGGGGTGCCCTGGCCGGTCAGCGGCTCGAGCGCTTCCTCGCCCCCGGCAATGAGCTGGAGCTGCTCAACCGCCGCGGGGAAACCCAGCTCACCGTGACGCTGGAGGGCTTCGGCATTGAACGCGACCCGGCCGGCCGACCCGAGCAATTCCGCTCCCAGCTGCGTCTGCAGCCCGGTGATCCCGCTGCTGCGGAGCCGCTGAGCGCCACCAACCGCGAAATCAGCGTGAACCATCCCCTGCGCTTCCAGGGAATGACGGTGTATCAGGCCGACTGGGCCCTGGCCGCCATCCAGGTGCAGCTGGGCAAGAGCCCGATCCTCGAACTGCCGCTGCAGAGCTTCCCGCAGCTAGGGGATCAGGTGTGGGGCATCGTGCTGCCCACACGCCCCGATGGCAGCAACCCTGTGCTGGTGTCGCTCTCCAGCGAACAGGGCCCTGTGACGGTGTATTCCGCCGAGGCCGAGGTACTGGGCACGTTGGTGCCCGGCGGGGGGCCGGCGGAGATCGCCGGCATCCCGCTGCGCATCGCCGGGGTGGTGCCCGCCAGTGGCCTGCTGCTCAAGCGTGACCCCGGGGTGCCTCTGGTGTACGCCGGCTTTGCCATCGCCCTGGCGGGCGGCGCCTTAAGCCTGATCGCCACCCGCCAGCTCTGGGCCATCGCCGAGCCCGAACAGCAGAAACTGCACGTGGCGGGGCTGTGCAACCGCAACTTGGCGGCCTTCTCGCGGGAGCTGCCCGCGCTGCTGGTGGATCTTCAGCAGGGCTGACGGGTGCCGTGGCTGGCGCGGATCACGGTGTGCACGTTGCCGCGGGGATTGAAATCGGCCTCGAGCTCCATCCACACCGGTGCGCAGGCCGCCACGAAGTCGTCGAGGATGCGGTTGGTGACCTCCTCATGGGAGATGGAGCGATCCCGGTAGCTGTTCACGTAGAGCTTGATCGCCTTGAGCTCCATCACGCGGGGGCCCGGCTGATAGGTGAGGCGCAGGGTGGCGAAGTCGGGATAGCCCGAGAAGGGGCACTTGCAGGTGAATTCCGGCAGGGTGATCGACACCTCGTAGGCCCGGCCCGGACGCGGATTGTCGAAACAGATCAGCTCCGCTTCGGCGATGGCCCGCTCTCCATAGAGGGGGGTGCGGGTCTGATCGGCGCTCATCGGCAGGGATGGTCTCAAGCCGGATGCTAGGCAGCCGCCCCCGGGCAACCGCTGCGGTAGCAATCGCAACACCCTCGCCCCGAAAGCTGCGGCCTAATGGGGTTGCCGGGGCCCAGCTCCCCGCGTGTCTTTCCAGAATTCCTGAGAGACTGTCTCCGACAGAGCGTTCCCAGCCACTCCCGCAGCCATGAAAAAAGTTGAGGCCATCATTCGCCCGTTCAAGCTTGAAGACGTGAAGCTGGCGCTGGTGAATGCCGGCATCGTCGGCATGACCGTGAGCGAAGTTCGTGGCTTCGGTCGCCAGAAGGGCCAGGTGGAGCGTTACCGCGGCTCTGAGTTCACCGTGGAGTTTCTGCAGAAGCTGAAGCTCGAAATCGTGGTCGACGACGCCCAGGTGGACACCGTGGTGGGCGCCATTCAGGAAGCCGCCCGCACCGGCGAGATCGGCGACGGCAAGATCTTCATCAGCCCCGTGGATTCCGTGATCCGCATCCGCACCGGCGACCGCGACAGCAGCGCCATCTGAGCCTGCCGCCTCACGCCGCAACACCTGCAGGCGCAGTTAAACGCCCAGGGTGTTGGCCACCAAGCCCCGGATCGCCTCTGCTTCAGGGGCGACGCCGGAGCTTTTTGGTGGTGACCCAGCCTCGGCGGCAGGCATGCTCGACGGCGCCAGCTCATCCCAGGCACCACTGCGGAGCCACAGCAGGTACTCATGGTTACCCGCAGGCCCCGTAATCGGTGAGGCCGTCACCCCGCAGGCGCTCCATCCCTCCGCCGCAGCCGAAGCGATCACCCCTTCGATCGCATCCACATGGGCCGCCGGGTCGCGCACCACGCCGCCCTTACCCACGCGCTCTTTGCCCACCTCGAACTGCGGCTTCACCAGCAGCAGCGCCTCGCGCCGCTCCGGCCGGAGTAGCCGGCCGATCGCCGGCAGCACCAGCGCCAGGCGAATGAACGACACATCCGCCACCGCCAGATCCGGCCAGGGATCCTCGTCGCCGTACAGGTCGGCCGGCTCCAGATGCCGCAGGTTGGTGCGCTCCTTGAGCACCAGGCGCGGATCGGTGCGCAGGCTCCAGGCCGTTTGCCCGTAACCCACATCCACGCCGTACACCCGGCTGGCGCCGTGCTGCAGCAGGCAGTCGGTGAAGCCGCCGGTGGAGATGCCGCCATCGAGGCACACCCGCCCGGCGAGCTCGATCGGGAAAGCCTCCAAGGCGCCGAGGAGCTTTTCACCACCGCGCGACACAAACCGCGGCGGTTGCTCCACCTGCAAGGGCAGGTCGGGCAGCACATCCAGCCCAGGCTTATCGAGCACCCGATCGCCGCTGCGCACCTTGCCGGCCCGGATCAGCTGCTGCGCCTGCTGGCGGCTGGTGGCCAAACCGAGCTCCACCAGCTGCAAATCCAGGCGTTGCTTGCGGCCCATCAACAGCGGCGAAATGCTGGTGTGTTGTCACAAAAGCACAAAAGAAACCGAACAAAAACGGGCGCTGCGGCGGGAATCAGGGGAACACTCCGGAAGATGGCCCTCAGCACAGGGGATACCCCATGCCACTTCAGCAATCCAACCTGATCGAACTGCTCCAACCGGGCAGTTTCGTGAAACTGCGCAACCAGCCCGACGACCTCCCCCCCTTCCAGCTGATCCAGTGCCGCGGCGGCCGCTGCTGGGTGCGGCAACAGGCCTGGGGCCAGATGGTTCAGTGGGAGGTGGAGCACCGCAAGCTCACGGCGGTGGCCTGATCGCGCTGAAGGCCGCCCCATACATTGGTTGGGATGTGAGCCCGCGGCGGCCTTGATCGAGCGTTACACCCTGCCCGAGATGGGCGCCATCTGGAGCGAGCAGGCGAAGTTCCAGAGCTGGCTGGATGTGGAGATCGCCGCCACCGAAGCCAACTGCGAGCTGGGCCGCGTGCCCGCCGAGGCCGTGGCCACGATCAAGGAGAAGGCCAACTTCAGCGTGGAGCGCATCCTCGAGATCGAGGCCGAGGTGCGTCACGACGTGATCGCCTTTCTCACCAACGTGAACGAGCACGTGGGGGATGCCGGCCGCTACATCCATGTGGGCATGACCAGCTCGGATGTGCTCGACACAGGCGTAGCCCTGCAGATGAAGGCCTCGGTGCAGCTGCTGCGCACCGAACTCGACAAGCTGGCCGACGCGCTGCGCGAACTGGCTCGCGCCCACAAAGGCACCGTCATGATTGGCCGCTCCCACGCCATCCACGGCGAACCGATCACCTTCGGATTCAAGGTGGCCGGCTGGCTGGCGGAGGTGGTGCGTAACCAGGAGCGCTTGGAGCGGCTCGAGCAAGCCGTGAGCGTGGGCCAGATCTCCGGCGCCATGGGCACCTACGCCAACACTGATCCGCGGGTGGAGGACATCGCCTGCGCCAAGCTCGGCCTGGTGCCCGACACCGCCAGCACCCAGGTGATCTCCCGTGATCGCCACGCCGAATACATCCAAACCCTTGCCCTGGTGGGCGCCGCCCTGGAGCGCTTCTCCACCGAGATCCGCAACATGCAGCGCACCGATGTGCTCGAGGTGGAGGAGAACTTCGCCAAGGGCCAGAAGGGCAGCTCCGCCATGCCCCACAAGCGCAACCCGATCCGCAGCGAGCGCATCAGCGGCCTAGCCCGGGTGCTGCGCAGCTATGTGGTGGCAGCGCTGGAAAACTGCGCCCTCTGGCATGAACGCGACATCAGCCACAGCTCGGTGGAGCGGATGATGCTGCCCGACTGCTCGGTGACCCTGCACTTCATGCTGCGGGAGATGACGGATGTGGTGAAGGGTCTGGGGGTCTACCCCGACAACATGGCCCGCAACATGAATGTGTACGGCGGCGTGGTGTTCAGCCAGCGGGTGCTGCTGGCGCTGGTGGAGAGCGGCATCAACCGCGAAGACGCCTACCGGATCGTGCAGCGCAACGCCCACACCGCCTGGAACACCGAAGGCGGCAACTTCCGCGCCAACCTCGAGGCCGACGCCGAAGTGACCTCCCGCCTCAGCCCTGAGCAACTGGCCGAGTGCTTCGCCACCGAGCTGCACCAGGCCAATCTTGGCGTGATCTGGGAGCGCCTGGGGATCTGAGCCCAAGGCATCGCGGTGCTGAGCCGAAGCCTCGAGGAAACCAACGGCCCGAGGAACAGACTGCGACACCCTCCTTGATTCCGTACGGAACGTACAGAATCAAGGAGGGTCACTTGTGATAAGACCCGCCCTGCTGAATGGCGAGCGCCCGATACAGCTGCTCCAGCAACAACAAGCGCGCCAACTCATGAGGGAAGGTCATCGGGGAGAGACTGAGCTTCCAGTGGGCACGGGCTTTGAGCGCCGGGGCAACGCCTTCGGCGCCACCAATCACCAAGGCCAGGCGCCCCGAGCCCGAGCCCTCCAGCCGCTGAGCAAAGGCCGGGGAATCAAAGGTCTGCCCCTCCTCCGCCAGCACCACCAGCTGCTCGTCGGAGCGCAAGGCCGCCAGGATCGCCTCGGCCTCGCGATCTTTACCGGCATCACGCAACTCCACCACCTGCAGCCCCGGCAAGCGCTTTAGGTAGCTGGCGATCCCGTCCAGCACCCAAGCCTTGCGCACCTTGCCGACCGCCAAGATGCGGATACGGGAGGGATTGATCAAAAACCGAAAACCGGCAACCCAGCGCAACGCTAGACTCGCGAGACGCATATTGCAAGCGCTCTGGCGCCCTATGGCCGAGCAATCCGATAACGAGCCAACCCTTGTCGAGAGCGCGGCCTACGGCAAAGCTTGCCGCAAGGATTCAGCCAGCCTGAATGCCCCCAAGGTCATGCATTCGCTCAACGCGATTGCGACGATCAGCAGCGGCGCTTGGAAGGATTTGGTGGCTGCCCTAGGCCCCGATCCAGGGAGCCGAAGAGATCCACAGCCAGCCACCAACCAGCGAGTGCAATTCAAGCGCGGGCGGCTCTAATCCGCTCACGAAGCAAATCGATAATCAATGCCGTGAGGGTCGTGTCTTCTGTTAGGGCAAGCAGCTTCGCTTGCTGATGCACGTCCTTAGGCAACACAATCGAGAGCTTTTTCACCTCCTGAGTGGCATCACCCGGCTTGGCCAATTGCGGTCGAACAACAGACGGGGCCGCATCCGAAGACGGGGCCAACGACACGGAACCAGAGAGTTCAGCGCCAAACCCCAACTTGCTAACGCTGTAACCCGGTGAAGCCCCTTCAAAGGAGTAGGGCTTGGCAGAAAGTTCGTAGTTCATCACCAGAGGCTCGATCAGATCAACCGAGCACGATCACACTCAGACGTTAGACAGCAGCAACAACCAAAATCCAGTTGCAATGACGGGTTTCATGGAGATGCGCAGGCGCACATCGGCACAGACGCATTCAGGCGCATCAACACAGTTCACCGCCATTCCACATGAACGGCTTTCACGATGTGCGGAGTTGAGGCAACCAACCTCGCTGTTCGCGCATTGCTCTCATCCATCCCATGGCCCTCGATACCGACAACCTTCCCGATCAGGCTTCGATCACTGATGTCGAAACGCCAGCGCTCCTCGATACCGACCTCGCAACCACACTGGACTGGAACGAAGACGTCGCGCCATGGGATCCAGGCGAGATCAACGCTGACACCCCCGCCTCGGCCATCAGCCTGAACCGCTATGCCGCCATTGAGAACGCACCGATCACGGTGGGAACGGATCTGCAGCTAGAGGCGCTGGCCACGACCAACACCACCAGCACCGAAGCGGCATCAACCAACGGGGACGCCAGCGCCCTAGCGGACAACACCCTCGGAGGAGGCCTAGTTGACTCGCCTCTTTACACCGGCCTGGCCCTTGGCCTCACCGCACGCCAAGGGGGCAACGTCAGTGCCACCGCGAAGACGAGCAATGGCACCGCGCAGGCCACAAGCCTGACGGGCTCGGAACGGCCCATCGGCAGCATCTTGAGTAGCCCGCTCACCACGGGCACCGACATGACGCTGCAAAGCAGCGGCGTGAACACGGGCAGCGCCAACGCCCGCAGCGTGGATGGACTTGCCGAAGCCAATAGCGTCTTAAGCGGCAGCTTTGGACTCCTCGGTAGCAACCTGGTGTCCGGCACCAGCCTCAGTGCCAGCTTCAACCAGCGCAATACCCTCACCAGCTCCGCCCAGACGGTGAGTGGACCTAGTGAACATGCCGCTGACGGTGATACCGAAGCCGATACGCAGCCTTACCTCCAGGGGTTGAGCAGCGAAGCTCCGCAGCACGACCAAGACCACGAGCCAGAGCCTGGGGGAGCCCCTGATCAGGACGTTGATCAAGGACTCGAGTTCGGTACTGCGGCGACGGCACAGACCCTGCGGGGCGAACTCAGCGGCGTCAGCACGGACTCCATCACCGCCGGCACCGACCTGGCGATGAGCGCCAGCGTGGGCCACAGCGGCTCAACGCAAGCCTCTCCCTTCGCGGCGAGCTGGGTGCTGCAAGGCAGCGATGCGGTGGCCAATCTGGCCACCTCTGAGGCCTTTGCCGTGAGTGGCTCAGCCGAAGCCCTTACCCAGATCGCACGCAACACCGGCATCAGCGCGAACAGGGTATTCAGTGGTGCCAATGGCAATCTCAACGCCGGTGTAGCCAATCAACTGCAGGCCCTGGCGGAGACGGTGTCTGGCAACAGCACCGCACAGATGCAGACCGACGCCACGCTGGGACTGAGCATCGGCGATCTAACGATTGGCCAGAATGCAGTCGTCAGCGGCAAGGTGCATAACCAGTACCCCGGCAATACGGCGGTGCCGGTTGCCCAGGCTGTGAGCATCAGCGGTGACGCCACTGCCGAGGCCACCAATGAGCTGATGGCCGGTATCGATCTGGGTGTGAGCCGTGTAGGCCGAAACGGAAGCTTGACCGGCAGTGCTCGCAACATCCAGAGCAGCGTCGCTCAAACCACCACAGGCGCAGCGGAGGCGCTGGCCGGCGTGAACGCGCTCTATGGCATTCGCGTGGGCGCCGCCGCCGAAGAGCTCGATGAAACCGAACTAACAACGCAGTCGGACCCTCACCACGACAGTGAGACTCAGGCAGCCCCACTGTCTATTGGTCAGGCCGGCACGATTGATGCCGATGCCGATGCCCGCGGCGGAGCGACCGCCAACACCACCACGGGTGATGCCCTGGCCCAGGTAGATCAGCCCCTGGTGGTGGGCTTCGAAAGCCCAGTGCTGCAAACCGGCACTGATCTGAGCTTTGACGCCGATGCGATCAACTTCCAACGCATCACCGCCACCGCCACCTCGGGCTCCGCTCAGGCGCTCACCAGCAATGCGGGCAACTTCACGGCTGGGGTCAACCAAAGCGTGCTGACCGTTGGCCAGGACGCCACCAGCCTTGGCGGCTCCGCACTGCTCGACAGCAACGCAACGGCCTCAGCAGTAACCGGCAACGCCAGCACCCAAGCCGAAGAATCCGAGATCAGCGATCTCGATGGCTTCACAGCCGGGATCGTGGACTCATCGATCCGGGTGGGCCGCAATGCCACCAACGGCCTGCGCTTTGATGCCACCAGCCGAACGGCGAGCATTGCAGAAACGGTGACCGGCGATGCCAGTGCTAGCCGCAGCAATGAGGTGTACGGCGCCGTGGACACACCGCTGGTGGTGGGCGACAGCATCCTCAATGGCAGCGGCGGCACCGGCACCGCCAACTTCATCGCCAATGGCAGCTCCAGCACCACGGCTGCGGCCATCACGGGCGCTGCCCTGGCCAACACCGCTCTAGCTGGAACTGGCTTCCAGGGCGGCACAGCCAAGATCGGGCGCAACGGCAACATCAATGCCGCCAGCGTGATCAATGGCAGCGCCACTGCCGATCAGGTGACAGCCCCATCCCTCGACCCGAGCGACCATAACGACTACCACGAGGGTGCGATCGGCAACGAGCCCAGCTCCCGCGCCAACCTGGTGCTGGTCTCCAGCGGCCTAACGCCTGGCGTCGCAGACGACAGCGGCCGTTCGATCAGCATCGGCAACAGCGGCAATGTGGTGGGTCAGAGCCTCAGCAGCGGCAACAGCACAGCAAACGGCATCAACGGTGGCGTGGAAGCGCTGAGCCTCGCTCAGGGCCGAGGTATCGACCTGAGCGGCGATATCTTCATCGGCAACACCGGTTCTGTCGTGGGCCGCAGTTTCATCGGGAAGTGGAACGATCAGGTGGCCGGCTATGGGGTACCGGCAACCGCCGATCAACTCCAGACCATCGCCAACACCACCACCGGCAATGCCGCTGCAGCCAGTGCGATCGACAGCGTGGGCCTCGATGGCGATGAAGGGCTCAGCGTGGTGGCAGGCCCCCGCGGCGGGGGCATCGAAGGCCGCGGTCTCGCTGCTGCCAACACCAGTGCGAACACCGTCACAGGCGAAGCCAGCGCAGCCAACACCGCGGAGATCATCGGCATCCACAACCTTGATCTCTATGGCGGCCAGACCAATGAGGCCAGCAATCTGGTGCTGGGCCAGGCCAAAGGTGCCTTCAATACCACCGCCATGACCACCACGGGTGACGCCGTGGGCGTGAGCAGCGTGACGGGTGGCGGCATCATCGGCGACAACAACGTGTTGCGCGTGAACGGCAACGTGAGCGCGATTGCCGATTACAGCAACACCGTAATGGCCACCACCGTGACGGGCCTTGCCATCGCCAGAGCGCTCACCAACGCGGTGGGGATCAGCGGTTATCAGATCAACCTGCTGGAGAGCGGCAACATCAGCGCGAATGTGAGCACCAGCTCGATCGCCAACGCACAAAACGTGAGTGGCGGCACCTACGCATACGCTTCTTAGCCAACACACCAGCAAAGCCAAAAACCAAAGCCTCTCTCCGACTTCGGGGAGAGGCTTTTTTGCGCGAAGCGGAAACACACAAGCATGGCACTCACACATGACCAGCCCAAACCAAAAGCCCGCCTCCCACATCACCCCGAGAGAAACAGTTCAAGCGAGCCAGTGATCCAGCAGGGCGAGTGGCAACAGAGTCGCCAAAAAACAGCCCCCAGGACAGTTCTTTCACCTGCAGATTGAGCCTGTTCAGCCGTCCTTACCTGCCGCGGCCCCGCTTAGTCAGCAATGTCCATCACATCCACTTCAACCAATAGCGCCATTGCCGTTGACAATGTTGCGCTCGATGCCGGTCAAGACCTCGACCTGGTCACCAATCCACCGGTTAACTCCAACAGCCAGGCCCAGGCCACGGTCGTTACCGGAGAAGCGGAAGCCACGGCGGACAACATCGCGGCAGGCTTTAAGGACCTTCTCATCAACAATGTTGGCGAGGAGGCCCTACTCAACGCCCTGGTCAGCGGCACCACCATCTCCAGCAGCCGCAGCATCACAGGGAACACCAGCAGTGATGCCAACAGCAGCATCGCTGCGGGCATGACCCAAACCAAGATCGACAGGATCGGCACCAATGCCACGATCCTGGGGCAGCAAAAAATGGTGACCAATGCCGATGCCGGCAGCATCAGCGGTGAAGCCACCGCCAATGCGGTGTTGGGTCAGCTGTTGAGCGAAGAGTGGAGTGCAGCAGACGTGCTCGCCTCCGGCGAGCTTGCCTCACTGAATGCCGTTGGCGGCATCGTGGGCTGGAATAACAGCTTCAGCATTGGCCAAAACGGACAGGTCACCGGCCGCAGCGGCATCAGCACCAATCGCAATTTCACCGGGAGTCTGGCAACCAGCGTGACTGGCAACAGCAACGCCAGCACCCAGGTTCCCAGCAACTACGGCATCAGTCTGAATGAGCTGAGCATCGGCCAAGAGGGCAGCGTGATCGGCGAAGTAGCAGCCGATCAGAGCGCCCAGGCCCTCACGACCACCGGTGACAGCAAGGCCAACGTACAAACAACCCGAACCGCAGGCCTGCAGGTGGTGGGCAGTGAAAACTTCATCACCGAGGACGTGATCTATACCCTCGCGCCAGACCCGAGCGCGAGTGAGCCCTCCTTCACGATTGGCACCAACGGCAACCTGAAGGGGAAAGCCCTACTCGACAGTAGCGCCACTTCCAAAAGCGTGACCCAAGCCGGCGATGGATTTGGCGTCAGCGCATCCGTCGGCGGAGACCTTGGCCCAGGCGGCGAGCAAACCGTTTATGGCATCAGTCTGCCAGGCAGCTTCAACATCGGCAGCCCCAGCTTCCTCTCGGTTGAGCGCTCGAGCGATCGCCTACGCATCGGCATGGATGGGGGCATCAATGCGGAAGCCTCTGTTAACCAGGAAGCCAGCGCCGAAGTAGTCACGGGTTCGTCCCTGGCCTCAGGCATCACCAGCCCCAATACACTCATTGCCGGCCTTGGCGGCAACCTCTCGATCCATAACAATGCGACTGAACTAAATGCCATCGCGGACCTCGCTGGCAGCAGCAAGGCAAGCAGTGTTACTGGCAATGCACGAGCACTCAACGGCAATCAATATGCCGACTTAGGGCTAAGCCTCGAATTCAACGTTCCCGAGACCATCGCTCCAACTGAGCTCTATCTGAGCTACTCGCTCGTTAATGGCATTGGCGGCGAGCTGGCAAGCTCAGTCGTGATCGGCGCGGACTTGGCCGGAGGCGCCCTGCTCAAGGGACGTTCGAACCTGAGCTCCGAGGCCAGCACCGTGACTGGCGATGCCGCAGCTTTTAACGCCGGTCAAGTCTTTGGTTCACGGTCGGTGAACTTCGACATCGGAAACAGCATCTTGAACGCTGATGGCAGTCGAGGCACGGCAACCTTCCAAGCGATCGGAAGCGCTAGCACCGAGGCCAGCACCATCACAGCCAACGCGGAAGAAGGCGGCGCTGTCGCTGGCAGCGTGATGCAAGGCGCAGGCTTTGTAGGCACTCCGCTCAACTCATGGCAAGTCTTAGGTTCATCCTCTCAATGGATACCAACGGACTACTCCAACGAGAATCCCAACGCTGAGAGGATTAGCAATGCGATCGAGATTGGTCAAGACGGGAATCTGAGCTTCAGCAGCAATCAGACTGCATCCAGCACAGCTTCTGCAATCACAGCAGGACCAGCAGTGGTTGCCGAGCCCGTCAGATTCGCTGGCCCCGGCCAGACCAACGAGATTGGCTACACAGCAGGAAGTGAGCGAACAGCCGCGGGCTCTGTTGCAACCACACGGGTCAACTCCTTTGGCCTAGCACCGTACTATGTCACCGAGAACAGCCCACTGACAGGATCAAACGACGCCTTCAGACTGAGCGAAAACCTAGATCCAGATTCTCAACGAGAGCTCACATTGGCACTCAATCCTCAATCCGTCATCGTTGGCGGTAGTGGCAACATCACAGCAACCGCTCTCAGCGAAGGGGAAGCTGTATCGAGCAACGTAACCGGCAGCTCTCTTGCACTCAGCGACAGCAACAGCATTGGGATCAGCCTACTCAGCGTTGTCGACAACCGCGAAAGCAATACCCCCGCAACAACAAGCGAACCCACAACAACGCGCTACTCGAGTGACATCGCCATTGGAGACACTGGGAATATTTTATCCACAGGCCTGAGCAACCTGAAGAGCGCCGCTGAAACCATCACAGGGGAATCACAATCTGCAACCAACCTTGACGCCTTTGGCATTTTTGGCAGTGTTGTGTTCACTGCCCAACAGGAGAGCGAAGCATCACCTACGAACCTACCGGTTATCACCGCAGGACCCAACGGCGGCAACATCATTGGCAATGCCGTGGGCCTGGTTAGCACCGAAAGCAGCAGTGTCAAAGGAAACAGCACCTCAAACACGCTCGCGGAGTTGGGCGGATTGTTCGACGTCACCCTCACGGGTGGCCAGGTAGCCGGCGACAACCGAATCAGTGGTTTTGCAATCGGTGACTTGGAAACAGCTGCCAGCACGATCACTGGTAATGCAGCTGCAACCAGTGAAGCGACAGCCAGTGGAATCTTTTACTCCACTGCAGATCCAGGCAGCATCAACGTGAATGGCAACATCAATGCCATTGCCCAGCTGAGCAACACCGTGACGGCCTCCACCGTGACTGGCGATGCCACTGCCAACGTGACCAACAGCGTGGTGGGCATCGGCAACGCCAACATCACCATCGGCCAGAGCGGTTCGATCACCGCTTCTGCCGTATCGAACAGCACGGCCATCGCCCAGTCGATCACCGCTTAAGGCTCGCGCCGGACACCATCAGAACCTTCTCAGGCCTCCCTTCCGGGGGGCTTTTTCATGGGCACAGATGTGCATCTGAGCGCCTGCGGCTTACCACCAAATCCCTGAACTGCACCCGCAGGCATGCACACAATGAGCACAGCTTCATTTGCGCCGTCATGGCCAATCCCAGCACTGCCAACCCAGGGGAGCCGCTGATCAGCATCGCCCCTTCGCTCGCCACAGCAGAAGCGCTGGCCGTTGGTGTGGAGACCCTGGATGGGCAGAAGGAACTGCTCACCAACCGGCTCGAGCTGAGTATCAGCCCCGACGCCCAGGCAACGGCTTCCAGCCTGGATATCACCAGTCCTGTGCGGGCCGAGGCCGAAGCCCTTGGTTTGGGCCTGGGCAACAGCCGCTTTACGAGTAGCCGCAGCCTCAACAGCCCAGGCCTGCAGCGCCTGATCGCGAGCGGTGGAGCGATCGATGGCAACGCCAACAGCGAGGCGATGGCTACGGGCATGGCCACGAGCAGCGCTCAGGCGAGAGCCCTGAATGTGGGTCTGGCAGGCCTCGACCTGATCGGCCGCTACGACGGCGTGATGCGCATCGGTAGTGACGCCAATCCGTTCAGTGCCACCGCAAGAGCGAGCGGTTTGGATCTCTCTGGCCCCTACGGCCAGCCGCTGAATCTGGAGGCGGTGGCCACGAGCCGGGGTTACGAAGGCGGCCTCGGGCGCCGCAGCAGCCTGATCGGGCAGATCGAGGCCAACGTGGCCGCCAATGCTCAGCTCAGCCCCCTCAACTCCGAGGCGCCTAGCCGTGGCCTGGGCCAAGCCGATGCGGTGGCGCTGGAAAACCTGGAGGCGAGTACCACCAGCTTCGGCAACGGCGACGGCACTGCTTCCGTGATCGGCAAAGCCAGTGCCGAGGTGGGGCTCGATGGCCCCAAACCCCTCTCCATCAACGACCTGGCCTTCATCGGCAGCGCCATCGGTATCGACGGCTCCTCGATCCTTGGCAGCGGCGCTGTGAACAATGTGATTCAGGGCGTGGGCACCCTGACGTTCCGCATGCCCATTGCGTCTGCAAGTAGCCCCACACCGCTCAAACCCGATGCAGAGCTCACCGCCATCGGCATCCGGGATAGCGACATCACCACAGGCGCGGGTGATGACATCGTCGTCGGCCATGCACGGCTCAACAACACAGCGGCATTCAATCCTGCAAACACCGAGATCGACATTGCCGGCTTCCGCAACACCAACGTGTACACCGGCCTGGGTAATGACCTTGTGAGCGGCAATGTGGTGCTCATGGGGCTAGGCGCCGGCATGAATCTGGAGCGCAGCCTGGGCTTCCGCGGTTTCGACAACAGCCAGGTGCACACAGGGCTGGGCAACGACCGCATTGAAGGCAACGCTTACTACAGCGAACTCTCCGGCGGGATCGGCAGGGATACGTTCAACCTCGACAATGTATGGGGCACGAGGCTGATGGGTGGCCTCGACAACGACCTGATCAGGGCCTTCGGCCAGACCCACGAACTGGTGCTGGATGGCGGGCTCGGCAACGACGGCCTTGAAGGGGGAGACGGGAACGACCTCGTGATGGGCGGCCTGGGCATCGATGCAGCGAAGGGAGGCGCCGGCAGCGACACCTTTGTGTACACAGGAGCGGGCGCTCTAGAGGGCACGGCCAGCAGTGCCGTCAATGCCGCCTTGCTCGACAGCGGCTGGGGTAACCGCACCTTTGAGGAGCAGGTGGGTCTGCTCCAACAGACCGAACGGGTACTCGACTTCGAAAGCGGCAGCAGTGGCGATGTCTTGCTGCTCAGCAGCGCGCTGGCCTCAGTGGCAGGCGCCAGCTGGGACAGCCGCGGCCAGGTTGTGGATGCACAGAGCGCCGAGGCGCTGCGATACACCCGGCAGCCCAGCGTGGTGGTGGATACTCTCGCCAATATCCAGACGCTTGGAATCGGTAGCCCTCGCTACGCCGTTGCCATGGATCGTGGGCTGCTGCTGTATGACGCCGATGGCGATTACTCGCGCGGAACCCAGGTGGTAGCTGCCCTAGGCGGTGATCTCAGCAACCTCAACAAAAGCAACTTCCGGTTCGGCTGACGGCAAAAACTTGCCGTTTCAGGGCTTTGCTGCGAGGGTGCCGCAATCATGATCTGCGGATAGCTTCGGCTCGGAATTGGACTTGAGTTCTGACAACCTGCTAGCGGCCATCGAAGCTCAGCTGCAGCAACTGTCAGCACTTCCGCTGGCAGAGCTGCTTCAGCGCTTTGGCTTGCTGGCACCGTTGATCCGCCGAACAGCTGAAGATGCGATTGCCGCGGGCGTCGCCTTGAGCGAAGAGCAGCAAGCCCAGCTGGTTGCGCAACTGGGTGCTGAAGCCACAGCCGAGCAGCAAACTGAGTTGCTGCGCAACGCCAGGCTGCAGCGAGGCTTGCTGCTGCGCTATGCCGAGCAGATCGAACCAACCTTCCTGGAACACCGCGACAAGCTCGAGCGGGTCGCCTACAGCGTGATTCGCCTCCAGGATGTGGGGATCGCAGAAGAGCTCTACCTGCGCCTGATCGACCAGGAGGCGAGCTTCGAAGAGCTCGCCCTAAGTTTCTCAATGGGCGACGAACGACACAGTGGTGGCCGGCTGCCACTGATGCCGATCCAGCAGCCGCATCCTCAAGTGCAAACAGCTCTGGGACGGCTCTCTCCTGGCGAGGTCCACCCGCCACTGCAGCTGGGGGAATGGGTGGTGCTGTTACGCCTGGATCATCGTCAGCCAGCGGAACTCGACGATAATCTGCGGCGTCAACTCCAACAGGAGCTGTTCAATCGCGACTTACAGGAACTGATCGAGACCTTGACGGCGGCACTCATTCCCAGCGACCTTGAGGCACCAGATCTGGCAACAGCCTTGGCGGCAGACAACGCTGTGCAAGGGGCTGAATGAACACGCCCGGAGAAACCGGCCCGCAGGCGGCACTCCTGACCCTCCTCGGCAGCCTGCCCTTTCTGGCTGATCTGGATACGCGAGCGATCGCAGCTGTGGCCGAAGGCTGTCAGCTTGTGCGTTACGGCATGGGGCAGCCACTGGTTCGCCTCGAGGCTTATCCCAGACATGCACTCCTGGTGATTGAAGGGCGCGTGCGCGCTGTGGCGATCAGCCGCAATCTGCCCAAGGGAGTGGCCACTCTGCAAACCCTGAGCAGCGGCAGCATTCTGGGGTGGACATTGCTGAGCAGCGGTCGGAACTGGGAAACCGCGATTGCTTCCACGGAAGTTGTGGCTTTAGCGATCCCCCATCAGAGCCTGCTCGATGCGATGACCATCGCACCGGCACTGCAGCAGCGGGTTCAAAACAGCGTCAGCCCTGCAGAGCTATTCGCAGTATTGGACGCCTACCTGAAGGACTATCCACGGCGGTTTGATCGGGAAGTCGTGCGTGCGGCGGTGGATTTAGCGGAGCTTTGCATCGTTCAAAGCTGGCCTGGAGACAGCCATGAGCAAGCGGAACTGAATGCCGATCGCACATGGCTCGTGTCAGGGGGGGCTGAACTGCTGGGGAGGCTGATTGACGAAGAGAGCACGCCACCGCAGCAACAGCAACGCCTACTCGGGATCCCAACCCAGGCCCTCTGCGGACGCATCGACGCACCAGATCTACTGGTAGCACCTGAAAACAGCGAAGCGATCCAAGATCCCTGGACTGAGGCCAACGCCCGCCAACAGGAAGCTGAAGCGCAACAGGTCACCCTGAGCCGTTGGCAGGAGCATTGCCGCAATGTGGTGGAGGCCTTACCGGAAGGGCTTCCAGAACCACTCCTGGACGCGGAACCGGATCCACTTCCCTACGACCAACTGCCACCAGAAGCCTTTCCGCACTACCCAGGCATCGGCGTCAGCGAAACGGCGTGCGCCGCGTTTCACATGGTGTGCGAACACCTGCGCCTGCCCTACAGAAGGGAATTGTTCCGCCGCATCTTCAACGATCAGGAGCGCCGCCATGGTGTGACGTCCCTGGCGCTGTGTGGAGCCGTTGCGGAATCGATTGGCCTCCACACGCAACTGCTCAAGTTGGGCGTGGACACACTCGCCAAATTGGAGATGCCCGTGATGATTGGGTGGGGCGATGGCGTGGCGCTGCTCTACCGAATCAATCGTGAAGGCGTGGTGCTTGGAAGCCCTGCAGCGGGCAACCTACTCCTGAGCCTGGCCGATTTCGCAGAGCAATGGGGCGAAGAAGGAGAAGTGATCACCCTGAAGGTGAACACACTCACTCCAAAACGCAAATTCGGAGTGAAATGGTTTTTACCAGCCCTCAGGCAGCATCGAGCGGTGCTGGTGGAAGTGCTCATTGCCAGCTTCTTTGTGCAGCTGCTTGGCCTGGTGAACCCGCTATTGATCCAGCAAGTGATCGACAAGGCGATCATCAATTCGAGCCCTGGCGCCCTTGGCGTGCTTGGGGTTCTACTGGTGATCTTCGCCCTGTTTGAAGGTCTGCTTCTCACCCTGCGCACGCTGCTGTTCGTGGATACCACCAACAGAATCGACATCTCGCTGGGAAGCAACATTATCGACCATCTGCTGCGACTGCCGCTCACCTATTTCGACCGCAGGCCGGTTGGCGAGGTGAGCAGCCGCATCACTGAACTCGAAAAGATTCGGGGCTTCCTCACCGGAACAGCCCTCACCGTGATCCTTGACGCAGCGTTCTCAGTTATTTATATCGTAGTGATGTTTATCTACAGCTGGCAGCTGACACTAATCACTCTGGCAGTGATACCCCTGTTGGCCGCGATCACTGTGGTGGCCTCACCAATCGTGCAACGCCAGCTCCAAGATCGAGCAGTCGCCAATTCGCGCACACAGAGCCACCTCGTTGAAGTGTTGAGCTCAATGCAAACCGTGAAGGCTCAGAATATCGAATTACGCAGTCGCTGGAAATGGCAAGAGCTCTACACCGATTACATCGCAGAAGGCTTCGACAACACACTAACAAGCTCCTTAACCAATAATCTCAGCGGGTTTCTCAACAAACTTTCAAGCCTGATGGTGATCTGGGCCGGAGCATTCTTCGTGCTCAACGGCACCCTCACCCTTGGCGGATTGATCGCATTCAGAATTATCTCTGGCTATGTGACTGGGCCGCTACTTCGCATGAGCTCGATCTGGCAAAACATCCAAGAGACCAATCTTTCTCTTGAGCGGCTCAGCGATGTGATCGACCACCCAAGTGAAACCCCAGAAGACAACGCCAGCAAAATCACCATGCCACCAGTGGAAGGCGCGATTAGCTTCCGGGGCATCGATTTTCGCTACAAGCCTTCATCACCACTGTTAATCAGCGACCTCGATCTGGAGATTCCACAGGGAGCTTTCGTTGGCATCGTTGGCACCAGCGGGTCCGGCAAGAGCACGGTCACGAAGCTGGTCGCCCGGCTCTATGAAGCCGAACGCGGCTCGGTTCTCATCGATGGTATCGACATCACGAAGGTTGAGCTGTACTCACTGCGCCGCCAAATCGGCATCGTTCCCCAAGACACAGTTCTATTCGAAGGTTCCATCGAAGAAAACATTGCACTAACACGCCCGGAAGCGACCATCGAGGAAGTGATGGAAGCCGCCAGAATCGCCTGCGCCCATGACTTCATCATGGGCTTACCGGGCGGTTATGCCCAACAGGTTGGCGAGCGCGGAAGCAATCTCTCCGGCGGCCAACGCCAAAGGATCGCGATTGCCCGAACCATCCTGCAGCAACCGCGGATGCTGATCATGGACGAAGCCACATCCGCCCTCGATTTCCAGACTGAGCGCAGCGTGAGCAACAACTTGATGCGGGCCCTGCGTAATCGCACTGTGCTGTTCATCACCCACCGGCTCAGCTCCATTGAAGATGCCGACATGATTGTGTGCATGGGCAATGGCAAAGTGCTGGAAATCGGCACCCATGACCAGCTAGTGAGCGCTCGCGGTGCCTACTTCGCACTCTGGAAGCAACAAGGTCGCAGCGCCGATGGCGGAGAACCCGTGGGAGCAGCTCTCGCTACAACGAGTGCGACATGAAGCTTTTAAGCAAGCTGCCCATTCCGCTGCGCTGGCAGCAACGCATCCCTGGCCTTGCGCCACCGCGACATCGCCCGCAACCTCCACCCTCACGAGCCAACACAGGAGCTACGGGTGTTGAACGCAAGCGGACAACTCTGGCACGGTCCACGCGTGGTTGGAGCCGCTCAATTCTCTGGTCGTTGGTGGGGTTAAGCGGCTTCAGCGCCGTTTATGGATCAATCGCGAGAATTGAATCATCAATCGTAGTGCAAGGAAAACTGGAACCCATCGGGGGCATCCTCAAGCTATCCGCACCCCTGAACGGCCTGGTTGAGAAGGTGATGGTGAAAGACGGCCAGCAGGTTGAAGCTGGCGCCGTGTTGGTGGTGCTGCGAGATGAAGCTGGTAGCCAGCAACTGAAGTCACTGCGTCATTCTCAATTGCTGTTGCGGCGTTCACTGATGATGGTGAACCAAAACCTAGGGCTTCCAGCGCAAACTGGACTACCTGATGTTGACCCGAAGGAACTAGCAATCTCGCAACAAGAAGTGGCCCTTCGACAAGCCAGTGCGCAATCGGAAACACAGCAGCAACGCAGCGTGCTGCAACAATCAATCGCCGAGCAGAACTCCGCGCGAGCCCGACGTGATCTCAATCAAACCAGTTTCAAACGGCTGGAGCGACTGCTGAATGATGGCGCAATTTCTCAGCTGCAACTGGAGCGCGAGAAAGAAAAGATGCTCGATGCAGAGCTCAATTATCAGCGCGCGGCATACCGAGTAGAACAAACCGAACAACAACTCAGGCAAGCCCAATTTCGCTCCAGCCACGTAGCCGTGGCAGAAGCAAAGGAGCTCTATAACCGCCGCCTCAATCTGCAAAGGGAGCTAGCCGAGCTGGACAATCAGATTTCGGAACAACAAAAACGCATGGCGCTCCACACCCTGAAAGCACCTGTTGCCGGCACCGTCTTTGATGTGAACGTGAGCCGCGGTGAATTGGCATCAGCAGCGCAACCTGCTCTGCAACTGGTGCCCAACCAGAGCCTCCAGGCAACAATCCTGATCCCGAACAACGAGGTCGGTCTGGTTAAGGTGGGCATGCCCGTGGAGGTGCGGGTGGATTCCTACCCATTCAATGAATACGGCTCACTGCGGGGCAAGCTGCTGCGCGTGGGTGCCAGCGCCCTGCCACCAGAACCGGGGCAAATCCCAGTAGAGCGCTACCCAGCAACGGTGGTTTTAGAAACCACAAGCCTCGCGCGCAAGGGCAAAACCTATGGCCTGCGCTCAGGCATGTCGATTAATGCACTGCTGAAGCTCGGAACAAGGCCAGTCATCGCCCTGGTGTCAGACCAGATCGCCACCTTCTTTGATAGCGCTCAACGGATTCGCTAAGAACAAAGCCAGATTGCCGCCTAGGCGGCAATCCAGGCAAACAGGTTGCCAGCAATATAGATGTGAAGACTAGATCATTAACAGCGTCAGATTCGCGGCATTTATAAAGTTTTTGCTCTTTTTTTCGTATGCACTGATGCGCATGTGCATCAGTGGGTGCAGATCACATCGCCCCATTGGCAGGAAAGAAGATGCAAGGAACCAGTAAAATGGCAAACCACAATGGCGGAAAAGATGCGCACCGTGCGGGCCATGACGCACTGATCATTGCCGATGGGACATGCCCTCAGATCCACGAGCTCCTGGCAAGCGCCCAGGCTCCAGTGCACTGGCTGAACGGAAGGGATGAGGCCATCACCGCCATCAGTGCACTACTGAAGCAGAACCCCTGCAAGGAGCTGAACCTGGTGGCCCATGGACGCAGCGGAGCCATACGCTTCGGCCGTCAATGGATCAACGCTGAAGCCATTGCAAAACAAGGTCAGCGACTCGCACATTGGCAGCTCGAAAAAATAGCGATATGGAGCTGTGAACTTGGCCAAAACGACAGCCTTATCACAACGCTGGAACGGCTGACTGGTGCGCAGGTTTATGCAAGCAGCTCCGCAATCACCCGCCATCAAACAAGCATCCGTGATCGACGAACGGGTACAGAGCAGCACCTGGACTCTCTCATCAGCCGGTCGTCGCTGATGTGCTGGGAATACAGCCTTGGCACGGTGGCCTTTACCCCGGAGAATGTCTATCTTCTGAGCGATGTCAGTACGTCGAAGGGCACGCCTACAGATTTAATCAATGGCGCCATCGTCTCGCAGGCCGATCCAGTAGAGGGAGAAAGTGGAGCCAACGGCTTCTTCACAAAAACAAGCGGCAATAATCTGCTGTTATCGATCATCGTCAATGGCACAACCATTCGAGGGGAGATCCAACGACGGGTGACTCGCGGCAACAACCTTGAAGGCCTCGTCTTTTACCAGGACGTCAACAATGATGGGGCAGTACCCGAAGGCGGTGAAGGCGGGACCGCGTACTTGATTGCCAATAGTGGCATTACATTTGCACTTAATACAGAGCTATCGACCAACTCGGCCAACACAGATCAACTGGTTCAAGATCTCAATGTCCTGCTGGTAGCGGATGGCGGAAACCAGGCCAGCAGCCTGCCTCCTGAGGCAAGCATCACCAATGTGAGCGTCAGCGAAGCCTCACCATTTGCGGTGGTGCAATTCAGCCTTAGCAGTTCATCAACTACGGAGACCACATTCACACCTACCGTAGCGAATGGAACAGGCACGGCGGGCGGTGTTGATGCAGGCAGCGCAACAGGTAGCGGGCTTGAGTTTTTCGATAGCAGTAGCAATGCTTGGCTGCCTGTGAACTCGTTGGTCACGCTAGCCCCAGGCGCCACAAGCATCCTGCTCAGAACACCCATCAACAATGACCCGACACCAGAAGGCAGTGAAACTGTTCTCATTCAAACTGGCACAATCAGCGGGAATGTCCTCAATCCAGGTGGTGTCAGCGGAACGGTCACCATCGTCGACGACGGGACGCAATCCAACACATTCTTAAGTACGACCAACACAGCAACACCATCCCCAGGAATTGCAGATAACGACTTTGGATCAACGCCACTGATCTCAGTGAGCAGTATCACAGTGAGCGAAGCCTCACAGCAAGCCGTGGTGGAGGTCTCGCTCTCCTCAGCGGCAGCTGTCGACGTCACCTTCATTCCATCACTGGTGAGCGGAACAGCCACCGCGGGAGCTGATACAGGATCCGGGATTCAATTCTTGAATGGAGCGACGTGGACTAGCGCCGCCGGCGGAGTAACAATTCCGAGAGGTAGCACATCAATCTTACTGAGAACATCAATCGTCAACGATACGATCTTCGAAAATAGTGAATCTCTTGAGATCACGACCGGATCAATAGCGTCAGGCGTCTTCAATGCCAATGGCGCATCGGGGACCATCACCATCCTCGACAACGGTACCGCCACCAACAGCTTCGACACAGGCAACACAACAAGCACACCAACAAGCAATACGACCAGCAATAACGACACGCCCAGCATCAGCGTCAGCGATATCACCGTTTCGGAGAGCTCTCCCTTCGCAGTTGTTAAAGCAAGCCTGAGCAATCCAAGTAGCGAAAGCATTCAGTTCATTCCATCACTGACCTCTGGTAGCGCCACAGTCGGAACGGATACCGGGAGCACGATCGAATTCTTCAATGGAAGCGCCTGGGTTCCGGCAACATTGGAGGCATCGATCCCGGCATTCACAACAGATGTGCTTCTGCGCGTTGCTATCACCAACGACACAACCCTGGAAAGCATCGCAACGGGACTGGAGAGCTTGAGCATCAGCACAGGCGACATTCTCGCAGGCACGGTAAGCAATCTTACTGGTTCAAGCGGAACCATCACCATCACGGATAACGGAAGTCAGGCCAACACGTTTTTAGCGACGAATAACACCGCCACACCAACAATTGGAACCGCAGATAATGACACTCCAACTCTGAATGTTGGCAGCATCACGGTGAGCGAAAGCTCACCCTTTGCCGTCGTACCGATCAATCTCAGCAGTGCGAGTGACGGTCCAATCACTCTGAATCTGGCTCTTAGCCAGAGCGGCAGCCCCCTGGAGCAAGCGACGATCGGAGTAGACACAGGCAGCAGCCTGCAATTTTTTGACGGCAGCTCTTGGCAAACAGTCAGCAATGGCACGATCAGCAGCAACAGCCTCACCATTCCTGCCGGAGAGACGCAACTCCTGGTTCGACTCGCAGTCATCAATGACCTTGCCTTTGAGGGACTGGAGAGTCTGCATCTCACCGCCTCATCAGTGAATGGCGCATCACTGGGAACGAGCACGGGCAGTATCACGATCGCCGACAACGGAACGAGCAGCAATATTTTTCTCCCTTCCAATAACACAGCCACTCCTGATAATGCAGCAGCTGTGCTTGGAGCTGGAATCACAGCCTTGGACAACGATCTCTTTTGCCCCCCTCCAAGTGCAGACATCAACGTGTCGATCAGTGGATCAGGGCTACTGGGGACAGCGGCAAGCCTGATTCAGCCGGTTACCAGCAGCATCATCACCGGTGGGCAATCCCAAGCCACATCGATCAGCAGCACGCTCGCGAGTCTGCTGAATGGCCAAGTGACAGTTGGCGACAGCCTCACCTCCACAGCCAATGAAAGCGGAAATCTGAGTGCAAGCGCGGGTGCTGTAACAGCCCCTACCGTGAATCCGTTCACGGCAGAGCCCACCTTTGATGGCAAGATCTATACACGAACAGATGCAACCGGGTTAGCCCTCAACAATGGTGATCGCCTCCTGATCGCAGGAGCTGTGCGCTATGTCGTTAATGCAAACCCTGCCTCACCAACCCCGGGAAGCAATAGCAACATCGGCGACACTTTCCAATTGGCCGCCGCACCGGTCGGCGAGCCACTCTTTGATAGCGCTGCTCCGCAACCAGGCAACAGCACGTTCGCCGATGCCACACGCAATGGAGTCAACAGCTTTGCAGGCTGCGCCTGCGAAACAGGCGGGCTCATTGACACCAATAGTGCCGCCGATATCGATTTAACTGTCGGCACTAATTCCAGCATTGATGTCAACGTACTGAACGTCTTGCGCGCCACATCATCTGGGTCACAGCAGATACAACCAGCACATCCAATTCACCCAGCGGCAGCTTCTTCGGACTGAGCAATACCGGAGTCCAGGCGGGCAACAATGGCAGCCTGTTGGTGGATCTGGTAACTAGTTCACGCGCCAGCTCAAGCACGGTTACAGGCCAGAGCAGCGCCGAAGCCAACAACAGCGATAGCATCGCCATTAGGGATATCGGGACGGCGAGCTCGATCTTTTCCTTTGGCGGCTCAGGCACGCTGACAACACGGCTGGCGGGAGCAGCACAAGCCAGCATCAGCAACACTGCGGTGAGCGAAGCCAGCAATGCAACCGTGACCTTTCAACTGTCACAGGCATACCCCGAAACTGTCAACTTCACACCGTCACTCACCAACGGAACAGGCACAGCCAGCAGTGATGCCGGCCCCACGATCGAAGCCTCGTTTGACAATGGCAGCACCTGGTTTAACGCTAATAGTGGCGTGAGCCTGGTGCCAGGGGTCACCAGCGTTCAACTGCGCACCGCAATTCTCAACGATGCCATCACGGAATCCACAGAAACAATTCTAATTCAGTCAGGGGCACTGACCAACAGCGCTGGAGCCCTGTTAAGCAGCACTGGCACAACCGGTGTGATCACTATTGTCGATAGTGGCCAAACATTACCAAGCCCAATCAGCACAGGCTCAGCATCGGCAAGCCTGCCATCCGTTCCCGTGACCACTGAAGCCAGCGCTTCCACGATCACCGGAAATAGCAGCGCGACCAGCAATCAAGGAACGATCGCAGGGATACTCGATCGCACAAGCGGTGAGGTGGGTATCGGCAGCAGCACGGTGGCCAACCAACTTCAGTTTGGAAGCCAAGCCACGCTGACATCCACTGTTCTGAACAGCAATCGTGCCTCCGCCGGCAGCGTGACGGGATTCAGCAACGCCAATGCCACTACCAGCAATGGTGTCCTGGGTATCGCCCTCGACCGGATCCAAGTGGGTGAAGGTGCCACGATCACCAGCGACGTCAGCGCCACCACAGCCAGTACGAGTAACAGCATCACTGGCAACGCAAATTCTTCCACTCAGGCTGGTCGTCTTCAAGCCTTTGTGGTGGATGAACTCAGCATCGGTGCTTCTACCAGCACCAACACACCCAGCTCTGTCGCTCTCAGCAGTATGGGGAACTTAACTGCTACGGCAGGGACTGTGACTGGAACAGCTACAGCCAGCAGTTCACCGACCAAAGTGAGTGCCTTGAGTCTTGGTGAAGGCCTACCGATCAGCAACACAGCCCTCTTGCTCGGCAACGGCGGCATCTTGACTGGCAGCAGCCAGCTGAGCCAGATGGCGAGTGCCTCAGCCGTGACAGGTGCGGCAACCAGCGCAGTCAATACTCCAGCAATCAAAGGCATTGAACTGTTCGCAGCCGGATTACTGGGGAATGGGGGATCGGTGAATGGGCAAGCCAGCCTGACGCAAGGCAGCAGCGCACAGCTGATCACCGGTGCGGCCACAAGCACCAATACGGCCTTGATCATCGGGCTTGAATCCCCAGCGCTGAGCCTTGGCACCAGCACTGGCAACGCACTGGTCGGGCAAGCCAGCGGCACAATCACCAGTAACAGCACCAGCGTGAACGGGCCGGCCAACGCCAGCCTTCAGACCACGGCTGTGGGCGTGAATGGCGTGGGCAGCAATGCATCCCTTGCTGTTGGGGGCACCATCAGCAGCCTTGCCAACGTCAGTCAAACCGTAACGGCTCAAACAGTGACAGGCAGTGCCATTGCGAGTGGATTCGGACAAGTGGCTGGCATCCAGAACAGCCAACTCAATCTGATTGCTGATGGCAGTTTGCTAGTAACCGTTTAAGCCAAATTAGGCACCATCCTCACCTATTCCAGACCACCAGATCTTCCTGATCAAAACGGAAGGTGGCAACCGGTGCGTAGCGCAAAGGCATCTGATCTCCGAGCATCACCAACATGCCACCTTCACCCAGCGACGAAGCAATCGCCAGACGATTCTGCTCAGGCTCGGCGATGCCAGCCAGCAAATTCTCAATCGTGTCGATCGGAAGCAGGGTGGTACCGAAAGGCGCATCACCTCGATTGCTCGCGACTGACAGGAGGCTCACGTCGCCACGGCCATTGGCCGTGGCGAGTCGCTCCTTACCCTCACGAAGCTCCAGTACAGAGATGTCAAGGTGCACAGGATTGTTGCTCCATGTATAGCCAGGCTGTTCCCAGCCATGAAAGAGATAAGTATCCCGACCAAGACCACCATGCACCAACAACGAATTCGCGTCAAAGGGATCTCGAGGTGAAGCCATATTAATCAAAAGCCAGTCGTCACCCGCACCACCCTGAAGCAGCAAATCGCTGGCGTTGGCAGACAGAACATCAGCCTTACCACTACCTACAACAATCTCAAAACCATCGATTGTGAGAACATCCTCCAGAGCATCCTCCCAGTCATCCGCGTCCAGCTCGAAGCCATCCTTGGCTCGATTAGGGAGATCCAACACCCAATCCCGCTCAAGGCGAACATCCACTCCCTTGGTGCGTGCTTCAAAGCCAAGACGGTCAACACCCTCACCGCCAGACAACCAACCTGTGAGATCACCACTGCCGCCAAGAAGAACCACATCGTCGCCAAACCCAGCACGAATCCAGCTCTCGTCAAAGGCACCCGTGAGCTGCAAGCGATCATTACCAGCACCAAGATCCACCCCGGAATCACGCATACCACCCAGCAGGCGAACCTGATCATCTCCGCCTGCAACGTTGAGAGTGGTTTTACGCAGCGCACGAGATTCCACATGAATCTCGGGATTGGCAATCCCTTGCTCCTTCAGCAAAGCAGTGATCGCAGCATCAAGATTATCCGGGACGACGGCTTGAACAGACACGCGATCAGCGCCATCACCGCTCTCAATCGCATAATTATCAATACCAACAACCGTGGCAGTGAACTTAAAGCTGGCAGGCTGGTTCAAAGTTGGTGCGATCGACACCGATGGAGCAGGAATCGCAGCCATCACCATGGATGAAGTGATCGCAGGTGCCGCAACCATCGGATCCGAAACCACCACCTGTTGATTCGGTGGTTGTGGTTCTGCTGTCACTGCAGATGTAGCAGGCTCAGAAGCTGCTCCAGCGGCCCCTGCTTCCTCCGCAACCGCCGCTGCTGCGTCCATCACCACAGCTTCTGCACTGGTCGGTGCAGCCAGCACTACGGGTTCTGGCATCGCTACAGCCGCTTGCTCTTCTACAACCGCAGCTACTCCTGCAACTACTGCACTCTCAACGGCAACCGCTGCAGACACATTCGCTCCAACAACAACCTCTGGCGCAACCTCAACAACGCTTCCACCAGCCGCTGCTTCCTCCGCAATCACCGCTGCCGCTGCTTCCATCACCACAGCTTCTTGAATCTGCTCAGTTGAACCAGGCACCCCATAGGTGAACGAGATCGGGGCCTGCCCAGGGATGAAGCGCATTAGGCCCACATCTACGGACAGTTGGTTATCGCCACCACCGAGATCCAGGACGGCCTGAGTGGTGGAATCGCTGTGGTGCAGGCCGTAGCTCTCCAGAACGAAGCTCTGGTTCAGACCGCCCGCCACCTGTTGCACACCATCAAACAGCAGATTGCAACCAACCTCCAGGTCAATCCAGTCGGACTGCTCGCCCACACTGATCACGCTGTCGCGAACAGCGGCCTGCAGCAACTCCAGGTCGGTGACCAGCTCAGCGCCGGCTTCCTGCACCACACGAACGACATCCGCAACACTCACCTGGAGCACATTGCTGCCACCGCCCATGACCAGTTGGCTGTGATCAAGGCCGATGTTCTGCAGGTCTTGCACCAACGTGCTGGTTTGATCTGGAGTGGTAGCCAAGGTGGTGAGCAGGCGCTCACTCACCACTTGAACCGTATCGAGCGGTCCTGAAACGCCCAGCACGGAGAATTCAACGCCAACTTGACGACCAGAGTTCTCAGCCGTGGCGGTTTGATTCAGCGACTGAGCCATCACCTGCGGCTCCGTACGCACAATGACCAAAAGCGCCTCAGGTTGCTGAGGTGCCGGCAACGGCGACGGCACGACGTTGTCGAACTGAAATTCCGGCGGGGGATCCGTGCGGCGCCGAATAATCGTTGGCTCGCCCGGACCGTTACCACCACCTCCTCCTCCACCTCCGCCACCGCCGTCTCCGCCTCCATCACCACCACCTCCGGGGCCATCGGGCGGAGGAAAACCACCACCACCACCACCGCCGCCGCCGCCACCATCAGGGCCGCCGGCATCGGGATCAGGCCCCGAACCTGGGCCTGGGATCACACCCCCTCCAGAACCACCACCACCTTGATCTCCATCCGGCAGGCCCCCGCCACCCGGGGGTGTTCCACTCGAAGAACCACCAACACCTCCCCCCGGCACAGAAAAACCGGAACCGGCAGCACTCATCGGCACACCACCGGGACCGGGTGAACCAAGACGACCACCGCCGAAACGATTCGCCCCCGCCCCGGCCTGCGGTAAGCGACGGTCGTCAGCACTGGAGCCGTCCCAACCATCGGCTTCCGCACCGGTCAAGCCCTGTGGATCGGCATCACCTCCGGCATGGCCGCCAGAGAAGGGCGGCAAGGTTGTCCGCGGTATACCGCGCCCGGCAAAGGGCAGACCCGAGCCACCCTCTGATTCACCGAAGCCGAGGGGCCCACGCCAACGCTGCATGCCGGGCATGGCCTGAGCAGCGGCCGCTTCATCCAGCAAAAAGAGCAGCAGGATGCCTACTGCCGCACCACCGAGAGCACCCTCAACGCCCAGGCGCTGCCGATCTTCCTTCTGATAGAGCGCACTGCCCGACCAAGCTGAGGATGGTGCGTTTGAGGCCATGAACAGTTGCTGTGATCAGGAGATGCACCGACTCAGCAATCTTGTTTTGGGTTTTCTCACATGGGCAGCAAACACGCCTATGCGGACCAGCACAGCGGCGGCGAAGCACAGATGCGCATCTCAACAGCAAACCAGTCGGACAGCAGGAAGACGACAACCAAACAGGCCAGAAAGACCGCAAAAACACCTAGCCAGCAAACCAGCTCGACAGAAAGCTTCCCTCAAAGCGGAGCAGCTAGTCGCCTAGAAAGAAAACAGACAACAAAGAAATGAAGCAGAAAAGATCAACAGCTAAGAAGCGCAATTTGAAGCATTAAGAAATAACCAACAACGAAGCTTTTGCACGCACAAGTGCTCAATGATTGGCCTGTGCATCACCCCAAGCCGCTCATCTGCGCACCTGTGCTCCTCAGCGGCGCCCCATAAGAAAACCAGCCATGGCAAGCCTCTCCAACACCCTCCAAAGCCTCGCCGTCACTGGCAACGCGTCCGCCATCAACGGACTCACGCCAGTTGCAAGCGGAGGAACAACAACACCGAACCCATCCACACGACCAACGTTTCAGCAAAGCGTCGCCTTGCTAAACAGCCCAAGCACAGTTGGGGGGAACCTTGCCAGCTCTAGCCTCACTGCAGACGCTGCACTGACAAGCCTCGCCAGTACGATCACAGGCCAAAATCAAAACGTCGGAGGGAGCAACTTCAACGGCTCCTCTGCTATCAGCGCTGCCAACATCCTTGGCATCCTGAACTCCGACATCGTTGTTGGAGGCAATGTTGGCAGCCTGAGCGGATCAACACTCACTCTCGGCACTATTTCAAGTACCGCCACCGGCAGCGCCGACAGCACGGCCAGCACCGTGACCGGTGACAGCGCTGCCGCCGTGGTGGACCTGGCGGGTGCAGGTCTATTCAATTCACTGATTACTGTTGGGCAATCTGCGAGCGCCCTCAGTTTCTCGGCCAACCTCACCGGCAATGCCAGCGCCTCGGGCGTGACGGTTGGCTCGGTGACCTCGCCAAGCGCCACAGCTCCCAGTCTAAGCACAGCACTCGATGGGACCGGGGTGAATTCGATCCTGAATCTGAATGCGCGCGGCCTCAGCCCACAAACCCAATACTTCCAGGATCCGATCTCTCCATTCTTTGCCGAGTTCAGCGGACTGCCAACTGATCCCAATACTTTTGGAAGCAATGCGTTGTTCAATGATACAACTGCTTCAACAGCCACTGGAATTGCTGTCACAGGGCAAGCTGCTTTCAACGGCCAAGTTCTTTTCGACGCCACAACCGGAGAGGCCATAACAGGTATTGCAGTAGGCAGTGGCTTCTCAAACGCAGTAGACATCAATGGCGTCTCCATTACAAGCGCGAATGTCACCTCAGTCGCTATAGCCAATCAACTGATTGACAGCACTGGTGAATTGCTCTTTACCACTGCACCCAGCGCCTCAACCCCCATTGCTGCAACCTTTACCTCCCCTGCCGGCAGTGGTGACATCACCATTGGCCAAAACGGAGATGTGAATGCTTCTGCTGGAGCTCTCGGCAGCAGCGTCAGCAGTAACACAACCGGCGACACCAATGCATTCGCCAGTGTCTTCAGCGCAGGCGCCACCCTCGTCGACAACATCGTGATTGGTCGTGATGGCGACATCACTGGCAGCAGCAACGTTGGCTTCGACCCAACAGCAGCCAGTGCATCTCAACTGGCACCTATCGAGACCTCGAGTACGACCACAACCGGATCTTCCTCAGCTCTTACCAACATCTTGAGCATTGGCCTCGGGACTTCAGCAGTACGCGATGCAATTCCGACAAGCGACATAACCCCCGCTGCGGGTTCTACTGCTGGTGGATCAATTGACCCTATTTCACCCGCGCTGCTCAGCATCGGCAGAGATGGCAATATCTCGAGCACAGCGCGAGCGTTCAGTAGCACATCCTCACAAACTACAACCGGAGATGCAGTTGCCTTCACTGGAGGCCTAACAGGAACAGGGGGCAACACGTTCGCCACCACCTTCTCCGCAGGAAATGCACTGACTGTCGGCCTATTCAACCTCGACATCAACGGGGTTGGTCACAACAATGTAACTTCGTCAGGATTTTCTGGCTTTACAACCCAAGCCCAGACCGTCACAGGCGATGCAACTGGAAGCAGCACGAGCATTACAGCCGGCATCTTTGGCAACGACACATCGAATGGTGCGCCCGCCAATACAACCCTTGACGTCGTCAATGGGAACGTGAGTGGCAGTGCGACCGCTCTTAACCTTGTTGATGTGGGAACGATTACTGGCAACGCTTCTGGCATTGCCACCGACATCGCTGTAGGCATCGGCAACACGACTCTGGGAATTTCCAATAACGGCAATGTCTCAGGGATCGCACAGGCGGTCAATGCGGTGCGGGCGAACACCATCACAGGCAATGCTTCTGCAGTGTCTAGCTTCACTGCTACAGGTATCAGCAACACCCCCATTGTCATTGGTGGAAGTGGATCCATCACAGCGAGCGCTGATCTGACCTCGATGGCGGGGACCCTTCCCTCCGTCTGAGGCTCTTTCGTCCATGTTTTAAGGCAGGTTTTTAGCCCCTCCCAGATGGGAGGGGCTTTTTGTGGCTCAATCCACCATTAAGCAACCGAACGTCTCTTTCAGTGCCGCTACTCAGCCTGCCCACCACTCCCTACGCCGACTGGATCTACACGATCACCAGCACCACAGGGCTGCTTGTGATCGTGTGGCTGGTGTTGCGGCCACCACAGCGCTAGGCGGCCGCTCGCTCGGTTGCCGGGTTGGGACCTGTGCCACCAGCAAGCAGGTCGATCGGTTCGCACACAGGGAAGCGGTTGATCGCCTTCAGGGCAGTGCGAGCGTTGTCGCGCAGGCGCTGGCTGATGGCCTCGCAGTAGGGCACCTGAGCCAGCAGATCCACGGTGCGGCGCATGATCCGCACCACATCGCCCTCATCGAGCGAGGTGTTGGCGATCAAGTCGTTCCAGCTCACGCCCTTGGCCCAGGCGTGCACCAGGCCCATCAGCTCCGGCTCAAACCAGAGCGGCATCACCACTGAGGCCCGCTCCTGCTGGCGCTGCAGCTCACGGCGGATGCCCCGCAGATCGTGCAGGGCCTCTTCCGATGCCGGCGACGGCGGGAAGCCACTCCACAGATCGGGGCGGTTCACCTCGGTGGAGATCGCCTCAAACACCGCCGCCAGATCAGCTGGCTCCAGCTCATCGAGGTGGCCGCTCATCAGTGCCAGCCCCAACCAGAGCTCGTTATCGCCCCGCAGCGCCCCCACGGTGCGGCCGATCTCGGTGGGCTCCAGCCCCTCTTCCCCGGCCAGGCAGCCGAAGTGGCGCAGGATCTCGATCAGGGCCAGGAAGGTATCCCAATGTCGGTTGGCGCGGAAGTGCAGGATGCGCTGCCGCTCCTCGATCTCCGCCTCCAGCTCCTCGATGCGGAAGCGCTGCTTGCGGAGCTTCTTGCGATCGCCGGCCCGGTGGGCTGGATGTAGCTCCAGGGCCAGCTCCAGCTCGTGCACCAGATGGGCCTGGCCCTGCACCTCGCCCGCCAAGTCGTACTGCGGGGTGGTCATGTCGTGGCGGCGGGCCATGTGGGCCACCGCCAAGGCCAGGCCGCCGCTGGCCTGATCGCCATGGCGCAGTTCGCCGGAACGGTGCAGCTCCGGTGCCGTGATCTCCTTCACCTGCAGGCAGCTGAGCTCGGCGTGCAGGCTCACCACAGCCGTGCAGGGCACGAGCACCCACACGTTTTCGTCGGTGAGGCAGAGCAGCAGCGGGAACTGCCCCGGCCCATCCACCTTCTCCACGATCACCGCTGGCGTGACCCGCCCGCGCAGCACCGGTGCCTTCAGGCTCACCAGGGCGCCTTCGCTGGCAAAGCGGAGCGCCAAGGTGAGTTCGTGAGCCAGGGTTTCCTCGGCCTGCTGCTGCAGGATCCGCAGCAAGCGGCGCTCTTCCCGCAAGCGGCCGCGCTGCTTCTCGTAGTCCTCAAAGTCGTCCCAGGCCACCTCCACGGCTTCATCGCTGAGGTGGCTGAGCTGCTCGCGCAGTTCGGCGATGCGCGCTTCGTCGTCGGCCAGATCGAGCGTGGCCAGATAGCGGCCGAAGCTGCGCTCCACCAACTCCTTGGCCTTGGTGAGGTCGTAGCGCTGCAGCAGGTTGAGCACCATGCCGTAGCTGGGGGTGAACTGGCTCACCAGCGGATCGGCGGGCGCGGTAGCCAACTGGCCCGCTTCGCGCACGCCTTCAAAGCGGCTTTGCACCGTGACCACATAACCCTGAGTGTCGAGCCCGCGGCGGCCGGCCCGGCCGGCCATCTGCAGAAACTCACTGCCCATCAGCGGCCGGTGGCCCCGCTCGGTGCGCTTCGACAACGCCGAGATCACCGTGCTGCGGGCCGGCATGTTGATGCCCGCCGCCAGCGTTTCGGTGGCGAACACCACCTTCACCAGCCCCTGCTGGAACAGCTCTTCGATCAACTCCTTCCAGGCGGGCAGCACCCCGGCGTGGTGGGCGGCAATGCCTCGCAGCAGTGCCTCGTCGTGGCCGCCATCGCGCACGGCTTCCGGGGTGGCCGCCACGAACGCCTCAAGCCGGGCCCGGATGCGGGCCTGCTCTTCAGGGCTCACCAGGCACACCTTGCCCAGATCGCGCACGGCCTTGTCGCAGCCTCGGCGACTGAAGATGAAATAGATAGCCGGGAGCATCTCCCGCTCGGCCATCTGCGCCACCACAAAGCCCAGAGGCGGCGCTTCCGGTTGGGGCGGCTTGGGGGTTTTCGGACCCTTGCGCTTGTTGCCCTTCGGAGCGCGCCACACCTTGCAATTGGGGTGTAGGTCGGTGCCCTCGTCGTTGAGCAGTGGATGCAGCCCCTTGGCGCTGCAGAAGCTGAAAGCGAGCGGTACCGGCCGGAAGTCGCTCATCACCAGCTGGGTGGGGCCGTGCACCCGCTCGATCCAGTCGGTGAGCTGCCCGGCATTGGCCACCGTGGCCGAGAGCGCCACCAGCTGCACCACCGGCGGGCAGTGAATGATCGATTCCTCCCAGACGGTGCCGCGCTGGGAATCGTTCATGTAGTGGCACTCATCGAGCACCACCGCTTCCACATCCTCGAGCGGATCGTCGCCCTGATCGGCTTCCGCGTAGAGCATGTTGCGGAAGATCTCGGTGGTCATCACCACCACCGAGGCCTCACGGTTCACCGTGAGATCACCGGTCATCAAGCCCACCCGCTCGGTGCCGAACTGCTCGCGGAAATCGCGCAGTTTCTGGTTGGAGAGTGCTTTGAGTGGGGTTGTGTAAAACACCTTGCGCCCATGGGCCAGGGCGCGATGGATCGCGTATTCCCCCACCAGCGTTTTGCCCGAGCCGGTGGGGGCACTCACCACCACCGAATGGCCCTGATTGAGGGCATCGATCGCCTCCAGTTGGAAGCCATCGAGCGGGAAGGGGAAGAGTGTCTCGAGTGGCGGAACAACCCCAGATCCGGCGCCGGGGGACGCCGCGGCGTCAGAGGCCTGGGTGCTGCTTGCCATTAGCAGATCCTATGGGCACCAGCTCAGCGGCAGACTGAGCACACCACAGCGCAGCAGCGGGCTTGGCCCAGGCTCACGCCACCGGCTCAGAGATGTCCTGGCGTGCGCCTCTGGCGGACGATCTCGCGCAACTCCCCGCCGACCGGCGCCGCCAGCCACGCAGCTGGCGGCGCTCCGGCGAGGCTGGACTGCAGAGCACAGCCCCAGGCAGCCGAGCGCTGCTGGATCTGGCCAGCAACGATTACCTAGGCCTGGCCGCGCACCCAGCCTTGGTGGAAGCCGCCAGCCAGGCGATGCAGCGCGAAGGCGTGGGTGCCGGTGCATCGCGCCTGGTGAGCGGTGGGCGCAGCGTGCATGAGCAGCTCGAAACCGCGCTGGCGGCATGGCTGCACCGCGAGCGGGTGTTGCTGTTTCCCAGTGGTTTTCAGGCCAACCTGGCGGCGGTTCAGGCCCTGGCCGATCGCCACACCCTGGTGCTCGCCGATCGGCTGATCCATCACTCCTTGCTGGTGGGCGTTCGCGCCAGCGGCGCGCGGTTGCAGCGCTTTGCCCACAACCAACTTGATGCGCTGGAGCAGCGCCTGCAGCAGGCCCGCCGCGATCAACCCCGGCGCCGGCTGCTGGTGATCAGCGAAAGCCTGTTTTCGATGGAGGGCACCTCCCCCGATGCAGAGCGGCTCAGTTCGCTGTGCCAGCGCTACGAAGCCGCCCTGCTGCTGGATGAAGCCCATGCCCTGGGTGTGCTGGGCCCGGGCGGCCGCGGCCTTGGCACCGGCCTGGCTGGCGTAAGCCTGATCAGCGGCACCTTCGGCAAAGCCTTTGGCAGCGGCGGTGCCTTTCTCGCGGGCGAAGCGCTGGTGGGGGAGTGGCTGCTGCAGCACTCCGGCCCCTACCGCTACACCACAGCCCTGGCCCCGCCCCTGGCCGCAGCGGCGCTGGCGGCCCTGGGGCAAATCCAGGAGCAGCCTGAGCGCGCCAGCCAACTGGTGGATCGCGCCGAGCGCTGGCGCAACCGGTTGGAGGCGGCTGGCTGGCCGCGGCCACCCGGGCAAGGCCCGATCCTGCCGCTGCTGGTGGGCGACAACCAGCGCGCCCTGGCGCTGCAGCAGCAACTGGAGCAAGCCGGATTGCTCAGCGTGGCGATCCGCCCCCCCACGGTGCCGGCAGGCACGGCCCGGCTACGGCTGGTGCTGCGCCACGATCTGCCGCCGGGCAGCCTGGAGCGGCTGATCAGCGCCTTGGGATCGCCATGAGCCAGGCGGCCTCCACCACCCAGCTGATCGCGCTGCATGGCTGGGCGGGCGACAGCCGCGCCTGGCAGCCCTGGGCCGAGCTGGCCGCCGCCTGTGGGTGGCAGTTCAAAGCTGTGGAACGCGGCTACGGCAACTTCCCGCCCGAACAACCGAGCTGGGATCCGCAGGCCCAGCAGCGCGTGGTGATCGGCCATTCGATGGGGCCGCATCTGCTGCCGGCTGAGCTGTGGCAGCAGGCCACAACAGCGGTTTGGCTGGCCAGCTTCGCGGCGTTTGTCCCACCCGGGCGGCAAGGGCGCAGCATCCGCGCGGCCCTACAAGCCATGGGCCAACGGATCGCCAGCGGCGACACAACATCGCTGCTGCGGGATTTCTTCCGAGAAGCAGCTGCACCCTTCCCGCCTTCAGCCCTACCGATGGGGCCGCTAGAGCACGCCATTACAGCCAGCGGGCGCGAACGATTGCTGGAGGATCTGGAGCGACTTGAGAACAGCGCGGGGCTTCCGCCTGGCTACCCAGAAGGGGCCAGAGCCTTGATCGTGGAAGCGGCCGACGACCGGATCGTGCACCCAGCCAGCCGCGCCGCCCTGCGGGAGCAGCTGCCCCAGGCCGAGGTGTGGAGCCTTGAACCAGCTGGCCACTGCCTGCTCGATCCCACGCTGGCGGCCCGGGTGATGGATTGGATCGCCGATGCGCAGCCCTGAGCCGCCCTTCAGCACGCGGGTGGAGCGCTGCTTCAGGAGCGGAGCAGCCACTTACCAGAGCAACGCCAGCCTTCAGGCCGCCGTGGCCACCCGGCTGGCGCACCTGGCGCGGCCACTGGCCAGCCATCTGCCACCAGGGCCGCGCGCCGATCTCGGCGCTGGCAGTGGCCTGCTCGCCCGCGCGATCGAATCCCAGCTGGGCGGGCCCTCGCTGCTGCGCCTGGATGCCTGCGGGTCGCTCCTGGAGCAGGAGCAGCCGCCGGAGCAGGGGCTGCAACGCCTGTGGAACCTCAACCAGGGGCTGCCAGATGAACTGAAGGGTGCGGCGCTACTGGCTTCCAGCTTTGCGCTGCAGTGGCTGGAGGAGCCCGAGCAGCAGTTGCACCGCTGGTGCGAGGCCATCCGGCCCGGCGGCGCCTTGCTGCTGGCGGTGCCCTGCCGCGGTAGTTTCCGCATCTGGCAGCAGGCAGCCGACGCCGCTGGCGTGCCCTGCACAGCCCTGCCCCTGCCGGATGCTCTGGAGCTACAGGAACGCGCCGCGGGTGCTCTAGATCTGCACCACACTCAGCTGCTGCGCTTCAGCCGCCCCAACCGCGGCGCCAGGGCCTTCCTGCATCAGATCAAAGCGATCGGCGCCCAGGCCAGCCCCGCTGCCCGCCTACAGCCGGGTGCGCTGCGGCGGCTGATCCACCACTGGCCCGGCCCGCAGCACGCCATCGTGTGGCACGTGCTCGTTTTGGTGGGGCAAAAGCGATGACCAACCGCCTGGTGGTGTGCGGCACCGACACCGAGGTGGGCAAAACCGTGGTGAGCGCCCTGCTGGTGCAGGGGCTCGGGGCCCACTACTGGAAGCCGGTGCAATGCGGTCTCGAGGATGGCGAAGGCGATCGCGACCGGGTACAGCGCTGGCTGGACCTGCCGGCTGAGCGGATCATCCCGGAGGCCTACCGGCTGGCGGCACCGGTCTCCCCCCACTGGGCCAGCGCCCTCGAGAGCGGTGATCCTGAGCAGCCCGGCCCGCCGCTGGATCCCGATCGGCTGCAGCTGCCCCACCACGAGGGGCCCTTGGTGGTGGAAACCGCGGGTGGCTTGCTGGTGCCCCTGCGCCTCGATCTGCTGCAGATCGAGCAGATCCAGCGCTGGCAGCTCCCGGTGCTGCTGGTGGCGCGCAGCGGCCTGGGCACCCTGAACCACACGTTGCTGTCGCTGGAAGCGCTGCGTCAGCGGCAGATCCCGGTGGTAGGGGTGCTGCTCAATGGCCCAGCCCATCCCAACAACCTGAGCACTCTCGAGCAGCTGGGGGGCATGCCGATGCTCGGCTGTCTCTCCCCACTGGAGGCGATCAACGCCAAGAACCTGCGTGAGCAATGGCAGGAGCTGGAGCTCTCCCATAAGCTCCAGGCATGACACGCCCCGGCGCATGAAAGGCTCTCACGTTGCAATCAGCGCGGCCGTTGCCGCTCTTTGCGCCGGCATCCTCGTGCTGTTCACCGACATCGAAGTGTCCATGGTGCGCTGGTTCAGCTGCGGCCCCTTCTCCACGCAGGGTGAAGAGCGCAGCGAAGTGTGCAAGCGCAAGCTCTAAAGCTCACCGGGTCACATCAATGCAAGCGGCGCGCCTTGATCGGGCAGTGACCGCTGAGCACCGCCACGTTGTTTTCGGCTAGCGCCAACGGCCAGCCCTGCCGCAGCTGATCGTGGATCTGCTCGATCTGCAGCGCATTCCAGCCCCGCGCTTCGAGCTGCACCCGCACGCTCTGCCACTGCCCTTCGGCAAACACCTCGGTGAGGCTCCAGGCGCGGCCGGCCTGGGGTGCGGCGAGCTGCTCGGGCTGCAGGAAGCGGTTCGAAACCTGCGGCTGGCGGTGGGAGGTGCTGTCCATCAGGCCCCGCGATCGTTGCCCCATGCTGGCGGCGATCAGCGCTCCTGTCAGGAGGGCGTCAGGGTCCGGCGAGAATCGCCGCTTCCACATCAGCGCGGCTGAAGCCATAGGGGAAGTGGCGCTCCACCGGCGCCTCAGCGGCGTTCCAGCGGATGCTCAGCTCCTCCACCTCCAGCTCGATCTGAGCGCTCCAGCCCCCCAGCTCCAAATCCCAAAGACAGGAATGGGGCCCGTGCTGCACGGCTCCCAGATCCCTCAGCCACTGCTCAAGCGCCGGCAGCGGATGGTTGTACAGCGGCGCCTGAGGGGGCGGCAGGGACGACATCCGCAGCAGTGGAGGGCTGAAAGGTCTGAGCAGTCTGCTCGCCGCCCGGCCACCAGCTGGGCTCCCGCAACAACTCGGTGCCACGGGCCCAGGCCAAACCCACCCCCAGCACCAAGCTGAACACCACCGCCAAGCCCAGCAGCAGCAGTGCAAACCATTCACCGCCTGACAGCGCCCGCCGCACCGGCGCCGGTTGGGGCACGGCCAGGCGCACCGGCCGCACAGGAGCGGGTGCGGGCTTGATCAGGCTGTCGTCGTAAACCCGGCGCTGCTCCGGATCGCTCAAGGTGAGATAGGCCAGCTGCAGCTGGCGAAACGCCTCCTCGGCTTGCCCTTCCGGCAGCTCGGTGGTGTCGGGGTGGTAGCGCTTGCTCAGCCGGCGGAAGGCCTGGCGCAGCTCCTGCGGCGACGCATCCTGGGCGATCTGCAGCAGCTCGTAGTGATTGGCAGCTGCCACCAGCGGGGCACCGGGTGTGGGGGATCCTAGAGAGCAGGAGACAACGACGCCCGAGGGGATGCCCGCTGCCACACCCGACACCGCCCTCTGGCAGGAGCTGGGCTGGCAGCCGAGCTCCAAGCAGTTGCAGCAACTGCAGCAGCTGCAGGAGGAACTGCGCAGCTGGAACAGCCGCGTGAACCTCACCCGCCTGGTGGAGGGCGATGACTTCTGGATCGCCCAGGTGTTCGACAGCCTCTGGCCGCTGTGGCAGCTGCTGCATGAGCAAGCCGAGGCACCGCTGCACTGCATCGATGTGGGCACAGGCGGAGGCTTCCCGGGGCTGGCGGTGGCGATTGCCCTGCCGCAAGCGCAGCTCACCCTGGTGGATTCGGTAGGGCGCAAAACCCAGGCCGTGCAGGCGATGGCCGCGGCCCTGGGATTGGCGGATCGGGTGCACCTGCGCTGCGAGCGGGTGGAACTCACCGGCCGCCATGGCCAATGCCGCGGCCAGTTCGATCTGGCGATGGCGCGCGCCGTGGCCGCCGCACCGGTGGTGGCGGAATACCTGGTGCCCCTGCTGAAGCCCGGCGGCCAGGCTCTGCTTTACCGCGGCCAGTGGTCGGCAAACGACCAAAGCGACCTGGAGCGTGCCCTGCAGCTGCTGCGGGCCGAGATCCTGCGCAGCGAACAGCGAGAACTGCCCGCCGGCCGTGGCCAGCGCACCGCCCTGTTCGTTGCCGCCAACGCCCCCTGCCCCAAGGGCTACCCCCGCGCCGTGGGCATCCCCAGCAAATTCCCCCTCGGTCAGAGCGGCGGAGCGGCTTGAGCCGGATTCAGCTGGCCATCAGCCGGCGCGTCGCCGTGCCGCCCACCCGCTCGCGCAGATCCCGGAGCAGCTGCGGGATCTGATCAGCCCAGGGGCTGGCGGAGAGCACTTGCTTCAGCTCGGCTTCGCTCACGCTGTGATCGAGGGCATCGGCGTTGGCACCGGGGAACCAGTGGCTACCAGCCCCCAGTAACCCGTAGCGGGCTTTGGCGTAGCCCTCCAGGCCCCAGGCCTCCACCAGGTTGTGCAACCACAGCAGGGTGGGCAGGTTGATCTGGCCCGGAGTGTCTTGCCAGGCGGGCAAACCCTGCTGCCAGCTGGCCAGCCAGGCTTCGCCCAGCACCTCGCGGCGCACCTGCTCCAGCCGGGCCACGATCGGAGGCAACAGCTCCGCTGCCTGGGGCAGCAGCTGCACCGCCTGCAGATGCAGCTCCAGATCCTGCGGCCGCGCCGCGCCCACGCTGATGGTGTGAATGCCTGGAGCGCTGAGGCAGAAGAGGTCGTTGAACACGATCGGATGCAGCGGCGAGCACAGCTCACGCAGCAGCGGTGATGGCGTATGCAGGTGGCCGCCCTTATCGGTGGGGCTGATCACGAACACGCCCATGTCCTGGGCGATCGCCGCATCAATCGCCGGGCGATTGTCCTGGCGGATGAAATACCAATGGAGGTTCACGTAATCAAAGGCGCCGCTGTTGATCGCTTCCTCGATCAGCGGCAGCGGGGCATGGGTGGAGAAGCCCACCGAACCCACGCGGCCCTCCGCCTGCCAGCGCCGCACCACCTCCAAACAGCCCCCGGGCCGCAGCGTCTGCTCGAGATGCTCCGGCAGGTTGAGGCCATGGATGGCGAGCAAATCAACCCGCTGCACCCCCAGCCGCTCAAAGCTCAGGCGCAGTTCGGCTTCAAAAGCTGCGGGATCCTCCTGGGGCGGCACCTTGGTTTGCAGGATGCGGACAGGATCGGGCACCTGGGGCAGCAACCAGCCCAGCTGGCGCTCGGAGCTGCCGTAGTGCCGCGCGGTTTCCACATGCCGAAATCCCGCCGCCACCGCCGCCTCCAGAGTGGCGCGCAGGTTGGCCTGGCTCTCGGCGCTGATCTGATCGGCCGGTAGATCGTTCCAGCTCTGCTGAAAGCGCATTCCCCCGAGGGAGAGCACGGGCATCGGCAGCTCCGTGCGGCCGAAGCGGCGAACCGGCAGCATCAGGAGTTGGCGCGGGGCAGGGTGCGCCGCGGCCGCGAGGGCGTGGGCAGCCCCAGCGGCTGCAACTCCTGATGGCGGGTCTGCTCCTCGAGGGCCGGCAACTCCTCGTAGCTCACCCAATGGATGCAATCCACCGGGCAGGTGTCGATCGCCTCCTGGATCCGATCGGTGCTGTCGCCGTCCTGGCGGATCGCCCTGGAGCGGCCCCAGTCTTCCTCCACCAGGAAGGTGTTGGCCGCCACATGGGTGCAGTAGCGGCAGCCGATGCACACCGCTTCATCCACCCACACGGCTTTTTGGCGGAGCGCACCGCCGAGCACCGGTTCACGGCCTGAAACAACAGCCGCCGGCGCTGCAGCGGCTGCAAAGGCAACCGCAGGATCGACGCTCACTCCCAGCGGGTGACCACCAGTTCGATCGAGCCATCGGCGGCCTGGGTCTGCTCGCTCACCTGGAAACCTTCAGCGCTGGAGGCCGCCAGGATGCTGCGCAGGGCGTAGCGCTGGGTGAGCTTGGCGAGGAAACGCTCCACCGGAATGGGCTGGCGCCAGAGGTCGAGGTCGGTCACCAGCTCGTAGCTGCCGCTGGCTTCGCTCCAACGGAACCCGATATCACCGCCCTCTTCACCCAGCACCGCCAGGTCTGCCTGCACGGTCTGGCCGCGGTAGCCGCGCACCGGGCGCTCACCTTCGCTGGGATCGTGGCCAAGGTCGCGCAGGGCGTCGATCAGGGCTGCGCGATCACGCAATTCCGTTTTAACGGTGCTGAAGTGCGACATCAGGAGACCGGCGAAGAAAGGGTCTGGGTCTGCTCGGGCGTCACCGCGGCAGTGGAAGCCTGGAAAGCCTCTGAGGTGGCTTGGCGCTGCTGAACGCTGCCAAGCCGGGCCTCGATCCGCTCGGTGAGCTGCTCGCAGCCGCTGCCCGTGATGCCTTCCACCAGCTCTTCAACCCGGCCGTCAGGCCGGATCCGAAAGCGGATGCTTTGCTGAGCCATTCCCGGGCAGGGGCGTGGGTCTGCGGATGCTAGCCGCGTTGCCCAAGAGCTGGCGGCCCCGTGCAACAGAAGTGGGGGCTCAGCTCAACAGCCCCTCATTCACCAGGGTCTGCAGCCGATCCAGCACCAGCGGATCTTCCAGCTGCTCGAGTGCCAGGCGGGCTTCATCCCGCACCGCCAGATCAGCGTCGTGGAGCATGGCCCCTAGCAGCGACTCCACCACCTCCAGCTGGCGCGGCTCCACCAGATCGCCATAGAGGCGCCCGAGCGACCAGGCACTGTTGCTGCGCACCGCCGCCTCGCTATCGATGCGCAAGGCCTGCAGCAGCTGACCCGCCGCCTGATCGGCTTTGGCCAGCCCGGTGGAGCCCGCATCAGCCAGGGAGCTGGCCGCCCAGAGGCGCACGGCCGCGATGTCGGTTTGCAGCGCCCGGATCAGGGGGTTCATCACCGGCGCATCCGGGTAGCTGCTCAAGCTCCAGGCCACCGCCTTGCGCACATAACCGTTGCTGTCGTTCTGCAGCAGGGCGAGCAGCGGGGTCACAGCCTGCAGATCCGGGTTGCGGCCCAGGGCGTACACCGCGCTCATCCGCAGGATTGGGCAGCTGGCCTCCAGCAACGGCACCAGCAGGGCCGGGGCGCGGGGGTCGCGGTGTTCGCAGAAGATGCGCAGCCCCTGCATGCGCTCTTCATGGCCGCCGCGCAGCAGTTCCAGGCCCAGATCACACTCCGCCGCCACATCTGCCAGCGCAACGGCGGGATCATCGAGTTCGTCGAGCGGATCGCCTAACAGCTCCTGGGCCAGTTCCCGCGCGAGCAGTTCCGGATCCAGCGCCAAATCCGCCGGACTCTGGGAAAACTCGGGGAACGGACCTGTCATGCCGGGGATCGTAAGGGCCAGGCCCGTCGCGATCTGCTCAGTTGATGGGGGCCGGAGCGAGCATGTCGCCCGGCAGCCAGATGCGCGCACTCACTGCAAACAGCGCCAGGCCAAAGAGCAGCACGATCGCCGCCGGTAACAGGGTGGAACGCAGGAACTGCACAGAACAAAGCCGATGTGCAGTCATTCTCCTCGCCGAAAGCCACCCCTAAGGTGCCGCCAACCTGCAGAACGCCGCATGGGTGCGTCGGATTCAGCGCTGCCCCCCTCCGGCGGCACCCTCCGGCGGCTGATTGCCGTGAGTGCTGAAGGGGTCGCCAGCGGCGCCCCGTTGATGGTGGGCAGCCGGCTATTGCAGGGGTGGCTCGCCGCCAGCGGGGTTCCGCTCACGCTGATCGGCCTGATCCCACTGGCAGAACTGCCTTACACCCTCAAGCTGTTCTGGGCGCCACTGCTCGATCGCTGGCCGATCCCGTGGCCGGATCGGCGGCGGGGCTGGCTGCTGCTGATGCAACTGCTGCTGGTGGCCGTGATCGCCGCTATGGCCCTGCTGCGGCCGAGCAGCAACCCCAGCCAACTCACCGCCGTCGGCCTGGCGGCTCTGGTTTTGGCGATCTGCAGCGCCACCCAAGACATCGCTGTGGATGCCTACCGCACTGATCTGCTGCCGGAGGCGGAGCGGGGCCCCGGTGCAGCGGCGGCAGCCCTCGGCTATCGCGCCGCCATGCTCGGCGTGGGAGCCGGCGGATTTCTGCTGGCAGATCGCTTCGGCTGGCCCGCCGCGTTTCTCAGTGCCGCAGCCCTGGTGGCCGCGATGGTGCCATTCACGCTCAGCGCCCCGAAGCTGCCGCCGGTGGAGCACGCCGTTACCAGCCTGCGGCAGGCGGTGCTCGGGCCAGCCCGGGAATTTGTGCATCGCGCAGGCCCCAACCGCACCTGGCAGCTGCTGCTGCTCGTGTTGCTCTACCGCTGGCCCGATGGTCTGCTCAATGCCATGGCCATCCCCTTCCTGAAGCTGCAGGGGTTCAGCGAAGCCGATATTGGCCTGGTGCAGGGGGGCTGGGCGATCGGCGCCACGATGCTGGGCACCGTGATCGGCGGCAGCCTGTTCGCCTGGCTGGGCATGAACCGCTCGCTCTGGCTGTTTGCCATCACCGGCGTGATCGGCAACCTCAGCTACTGGGCACTGGCCCGTTTTGGCGGCGGCGTGAGCGGCCTGATCACCGCGGTGAGCCTGGAAAACATCAGCGGCGGAATGGTGGGTGCCGTGTTCGTGGCCTTGCTGATGAGCCTGTGCAACCCGCGCTTCTCCGCCACCCAGTACGCCCTGCTGTCTGGGATTTATGCCTTGAGCCGCTCGATCCTGGCGGCCCCGGCCGGTGTGGTGGCAGAGCGTGCCGGCTGGCCTGGTTTCTTCCTGTTCACAGTGGCGGCAGCGCTCCCGGCGTTCCTGCTGCTTTGGCGGATCGCGCCCTGGGGTGAACAGGAAGCGCGGGGGGCCTTCGATCCCAGCCGCGATTCCACTTAACAGCTAGCGGGCCAGCACCGGCTCCAGGCTGCCCTCAAGGCGCCGCCGCAACTGACCGCAGGCGGCATCAGCATCGAGCCCGCGGCTAGCGCGCACGCTCACAGCCACATGCCGGTCCTGCAGAGCCCGGCGGAAGCCATCCACCGCAGCGGGGGTGGGGCGCTGGAACTCCTCTTCGGCAATCGGGTTGTAGGGAATCAGATTCACGTGGCTCTGGAAGCCGCGCAGCAACTGGGCCAGCGCCACAGCGTGCCGCGGCTGGTCGTTGAGCCCGCCCAACAGGATGTATTCGAAGCTCACCCGCCGACCGGTGATCGCCACATAGCGGCGGCAATCCTCCAGCAGATCCTCGATCGGATAAGCGTGGGCGGTGGGGATCAGCTCCTCGCGCAGGCGCTGATCGGGAGCGTGCAGGCTCACCGCCAGGGTGAACTGCGCGCGGCCCAAGCGCTCCAAGGCCAGCTCCGCCAAGCGCGGAAGGGTGCGCGGCACCCCCACCGTGCTCACCGTGATCTGGCGCTGGGCCATGCCCAGATCGGTGCAGAGGCAGTCGATCGCCGCCAGCACGGCCTCGATATTGAGCAGCGGCTCGCCCATGCCCATGAACACCAGGTGACTGGGGCGCTGCTCCATCACCTCGCGCACACTCAGCACCTGGTCCACGATTTCGTGCACCGCAAGCGAGCGCTGCAGGCCGCCCTTACCCGTGGCGCAGAACCGGCAGGCCATCGGGCAGCCCACCTGGGAGCTCACACACACCGTTAGCCGGCCTTCCGCCGGAATCCCCACGGTTTCGATGCTCAGGCCATCGTGGGTGCCGAGCAGCAGCTTGGTGGTGCCATCACGCGCCACGCTGCGATGCAGCTCGCGGGAGCGGCCCATCCAATCGAAAGCACCGTCCGGCGGCTGGGCCGCCATCTGCTCGCGAAACCCCTTGGGCAACACCGACACATCGGCCAGCTGGCGAGCACCTTTGGCGTAGAGCCAATCGTGCAGTTGCCGGCCGCGAAAGGCGGCCTGTCCATGCTCTTGGGCCCAGGCCTCAAGAGCCTTGAGCCCTAAACCGAGCAGGGGGTGGCTCACCAAACCAGCAGGCCATGGCCGAGCTGAACTTCCACCACCAGCAGGGCAATGAAGCCCAACATCGCCATCCGGCCATTCAGCCGCTCGGTATGGGTGTGGAAGCCGTAGCGGGGGAGACGCCGCTGAGGCACGAGCTTGGGCTGAATCATGGCCGGGGTGGAGTGGGCTGGTGAGGCAACCGATGGATCAGATCGATCCATCGGCACGATCAGTCATCAGTCGTCGGTGAGCAGACCTTCTTCCTGCAGACCCTCAAGGGCAGCGGGATCGGCGATCAGCTCTTCTTCCAGACCTTCTTCCACCGTGGGGCGGGTGAAGGCAGCCATGGTGCTGGCCGAAGCCTCGATGCCATGACGGCTGCGGGTGGCTTCCAGATCCTCATCGGAGGGATCGTCGAGCAGGGCACCGGCGCTGCCGGGGGCAGGAGCAGCGGGCATCTCCACCGTGTAGTCGGGGCGGAGATTCTGCATGCGGCGGTAGTTCATCGCATCCTCATCGAGGATGTCGGGATGGGGGCCCGCCTCAGCACGGAGCTCCTCTTCGAAGCCACTGAAGCCGGTACCCGCCGGGATCAGACGACCGATGATCACGTTCTCTTTGAGACCGCGCAGCCAGTCGCTCTTGCCCTCGATGGCCGCTTCGGTGAGCACGCGGGTGGTCTCCTGGAAGGAGGCCGCCGAGATGAAGCTGTCGGTGTTGAGCGAGGCCTTGGTGATACCCAGCAGCACCGGCGTGAACTCGGCGGGGGCTCCGCCGGTGATCGCCATGGCGCTGTTCACCTGCTCCACCTGACGCAGCTCGATCAGCTCACCGGGCAGCAGGGTGGTGTCACCCGCGTCCTCGATGCGCACCTTGCTGGTCATCTGGCGCACGATCACTTCGATGTGCTTGTCATCGATGGTGACGCCCTGCGACTTGTAGACGTTCTGCACTTCCTGCACCAGGCGGAACTGCAGCTTGGAGATGGCCTCCATGGCCGCCTCGAGGGTGGGCTTACGGCTGCGCAGGTCTTCGAAGAAGCACTCCAGCAGTTCGTGGGGGTTGATCGGACCATCGGTGAGCAGCTCACCGGCGGTGACCTGCTGGCCGTCGCTCACCATCACGTTGCGGCCGAGCAGGATCGGGTACTCGGTGATGGCGTCGTCGCCTTCGATCACGGTGACGGCGATGGAGTCGTCGTCTTCACCCTGCTTGATCTCCACGGTGCCGGCCTTGCGGCAGAGCACCGCCGATTCCCGCGGACGACGAGCTTCGAGGAGCTCCTCAATACGGGGCAGACCCTGCACGATGTCACCGGTCTTCTGGCGTTCAAACACCAGCAGGGCCAGGGAGTCACCGCGCTGCACCAGTTCGCCATCGCGCACGTGCAGCACCGAGTCGGGCGACACCATGTAGGGACGGCCCATGCGAATGGTGACGGTGTTGCCGCTCACCGCCTCGACCTGACCGCAGCAGGGAGCTTCCACACCCTTGGCCAGCAGGTCGCCGTCCACCAGGCGCTGGCCCACCGACACCTCGGGCTTGGCGGAACCCAGGTCGATGGTGCGGGTGTCGCTGGAGCGCTCCACGATCAGACGACGGATCGGCTCACCATCGACGTTGTCCGGCAGGGCCAGCACACCGTCTTCCTTGCAGAGGATCTGGGTGGTGGCCACCACATCACCGGCCTTCACGGTGTCGCCGTCGTTGACGGAGAGCTCGGTGTGGGTGGAGCCGTGGCTGGCATCGGAGAGGGTGTCGCGGCGCACCAACAGGCTCTCGAGGATCACCAGCTGCAGACGATCGATCGTCTTGGCGCGCTTGTCGGGAACCGACTCCACATCCACCGTCATCTGGGGAGTGGTGTCGAAGGTTTCGAGGATCAGCTGCGTCTTGAGCAGCTCCACACCCTCCACGCTCTTAATCAGCTCGCCGTCCTTGAAGGCGAGGCGCTGGGTGGCCTTGAGGCCGAGGCTCGGACCGTTCTTCTGCACAACGGTGCCCTGCTCAGGCAGGTGAGCCTCATCGGGAATGCGGTATTCCTCCACGGGGCGCATCAGCAGGGCGCCGCCGTCGGCGGTGTCGACCGCCTCCACGAACACCATGGCTTCGGCCTTGAGACCCTTGGCGATCTCTTCGCCGGGGTTGACCATCTTGCCTTCGCTGTAACGGCTGATCGCCTTGGCGTCGGAGACGTGGTGCAGGGTGCCGGAGCGAACGATGATCTCGCGGAGAATGTCGTTCTTCTGGGTCACCGTCACGATGCCGGCGGTCTGGCTGAAGATGTCCTTCACCACCTCGGTGCCGGCCTCGATCCACTGGCCGTCCTCGATCATCAACAGGGAGATGTCCTTGTTGATCTCGTGGGTTTCCTGCGGGATCCAGAGCAGGGTGCCGCCCTTGCTCACCTCGTAGCCGTTCTTGGCGCTGCGGGCCTTCTTGATCGCCAGGCCTGGGGCGAACTTCACGATGCCGCCGGTCTGGGTGCGGAAGCGGTCGTCAGCCAGTTCGGCGATCACTTCACCGCTGGCGATCTTGGTGCCGGGGTGGGTGTTGAGGCGATAGCGAATGCTGTCCTTGCCCTCGAGGTGCCAGAGCTCACCGGAGTGGGTGGATTCACCCACGAGCTTGCAATCCTTGAGGGTGAGGCTGGTGGTAACGATCTGCACTTCGCGCGAATCACCAGCGCTCTCGCGCAGGCGCACGGCACCGCCGTACTCGCTCACCAGTCGGCTTTCGGCAAGCACTTCACCGGTGGTGACGGGTCGCTGACCATGCACAACGGGCTGAGCGTTGGGCGGCAGGTTGTACACGTCGCCGCTGTACACCCACATCCGACCCAGACGCTGGGCCTTGAGGGTGATGTTGCCCTGGCGGTCGGTGACCTCCTTGGGCTGGATCACGTCTTCGAAGCGCACCTGACCGGCCAGGTCGCAGATCACGTCCTTGGTGGCCTTCTCCACGCTCTTCTTCACGGCAGCGCCGGAAGAGATCTGGGCCAACATCACGTCGGCAGGGGTTTCCGCACCGGCTTCCACAAACAGGATCGAACCTGAGGTGATGCCGAGCTTCTGGGCCTTGCCGCTGCCGCTGGGCTTCACGGTGAGGGTGAAGTCCGTCTCGGCGATCTGGGCTTCCACACCGTGGGGGGTGCGGTAAGGGCGCACGCGGGCCTTGCTGTCGAATTCGATCGTGCCGGCCACGAGGGAACGCACCACGCCGGTTTCAGCGGTGGACACACCACCGGTGTGGAAGGTCCGCATGGTGAGCTGGGTCCCGGGCTCACCGATCGACTGGGCGGCCACGATGCCCACGGCCTCACCGAGGTCGACCAGTTCGTTGTGGGCGAGGGCCCAGCCGTAGCACTTGCGGCACACCGAACGGGCGGCTTCGCAGGTGAGGGGCGAGCGCACGACCACGGTCTTCACGCCAGCCGCTTCGATGCGGGCGGTGGTGGGGGCGTCGATTTCGCCGTCGCGATCGACGATCACGGTGCCGTCGCCATCGAGCACGGGCTCAGCGGCCAGACGACCCACGAGCTTGGCGGCGTAGCGGCCCTTGTCATCAGCGTCGATGGGGATGCCGCGGGTGGTGCCGCAGTCGTCCTCGCGCACGATCACGTCCTGGGCCACGTCCACCAGACGGCGGGTGAGGTAACCCGAGTCGGCGGTGCGCAGGGCGGTATCCACCAGACCCTTACGGGCGCCGTAGGAGGAGATCACGTATTCGGTGACCGTCAGACCCTCACGGAAGTTGGTGCGGATCGGAAGGTCGATGATTTCGCCCTGGGGGTTGGCCATCAGGCCGCGCATGCCCACCAGCTGACGCACCTGGGACATATTTCCCCGGGCGCCGGAGTTGGCCATCATCCACACCGAGTTGAGTGGATCGTTCTCGTTGAAGTTCTTTTTGACCTCTTCAACCAGACGCTCGTTGGTTTCCGTCCAGGTGTCGATCACCTTGGTGTGACGTTCCACCTCGGTGATTTCACCGAGGCGATAGCGCTCTTCGGTGTCGGTGATCTGCTGCTCGGCTTCCTCCAGCAGACGCGCCTTCTCACCAGGAATGCGCAGGTCGTCGACGGAGATCGACACGGCGGCCTGGGTGGCGTAGTGGAAACCCAGATCCTTCAGCTCATCGGCCAGAGCGGCGGTGGAAGCGGTGCCGTGGTTTTTGTAGGCCCACGCCATCAGGTTCCGCAGCTGCTTCTTGTCGATGGTGCGGTTGCGGAACACCGGAGCGGCCTTGCTCAGGGGCGCGGAGGCGCCGAGCACGGGTGCCGGAGCTTCCGCTGCGGCCTTCTTGCTGGTCTTCTTGGTCTTCTTGGAGGGAGTGGCGGTCATGGCTGCGCGCGAAGAGGAATAAGGAAGGGGGGAAACGTCCGGGATCTCAGGCGGCGGCCACCGCGTCGATGATCGTGCTGTTCATCACCACACGGCCGACGGTGGTGAGTAGGTAGCGGCTGATCAGCGCGCCGTCTTCATCCAAACGATCACGGCGATAGTTCCACTGCTCGATGCGGGTGCCATCGCTCAGGGTTTCTTCCTTCACCGGCTCCTTGGCTTCGTCTTCGCTGTCCACTTCGCCGTTGAAGCGCACCCACACCCAGTCGTGCATGGTGAGGTGCTTCTCATCGAAGGCCGCGAGCACGTCGCGCAGACCAGCAAAGGTGCGGCTGCGATCACCGAACTCAGGCTTCACGCCGTCGGGCTGTACAGCGGTGAGGTAGTAGGAACCGAGCACCATGTCCTGGGAGGGCGTGATGATCGGTTCGCCTGTTGCGGGGGAGAGGATGTTGTTGCTGGCCAGCATCAACATGCGGGCCTCGGTCTGCGCTTCGATTGCCAGGGGCACGTGCACGGCCATCTGGTCACCGTCGAAGTCGGCGTTGAAGGCGGGGCACACCAGCGGGTGCAGCTGAATGGCGCGGCCATCCACCAGCTTGGGTTCGAATGCCTGGATGCCGAGGCGGTGCAGGGTGGGAGCTCGGTTGAGCAGGATCGGGTGCCCTTCGATCACCTCTTGCAGCACCTGCATCACTTCATCGTCGGCGCGCTGAATCAGCTTCTTGGCGGCCTTGATGTTGTTAACGATGTTCTGGCGGATCAGGCGGTGAATCACGAACGGCTGGAACAGCTCGATCGCCATCTCCTTGGGCAGACCGCACTGGTGCATCTTCAGCTTCGGACCCACCACGATCACGGAACGACCGGAGTAGTCGACGCGCTTACCAAGCAGGTTCTGACGGAAGCGACCCTGCTTGCCTTCGATGATGTCGCTCAGTGACTTGAGCGGGCGGTTGTTGGCGCCCACCACCGTGCGGCCGCGGCGGCCGTTGTCGATCAGGGCGTCGACGGCCTCCTGCAGCATCCGCTTCTCGTTGCGGACGATGATTTCAGGGGCGAGGATCTCCTGCAGACGCGCCAACCGGTTGTTCCGGTTGATGACGCGGCGATAGAGGTCGTTGAGATCGGAGGTGGCGAAGCGGCCGCCATCGAGCTGCACCATCGGGCGCAGGTCGGGCGGGATCACGGGGATCACATCGAGCACCATCCACTCAGGACGGGCGCCGGTGGCGATGAAGTTGTCGATCACGCGCAGGCGCTTGATCAACTTGGCGCGCTTCTGGCCTTTGGAGCCGGCGATTTCCTCGCGCAGCTGTTCGGCCACCACGGGCAGATCGAGATCTTCCAGCAGTTGCTTCAGCGCTTCAGCGCCGATGCCCACGGTGGGCTCGTTTTCGATCTCCGAATCTTCGGCGTAAATCTCGTCTTCAATCTCCAGCCACTCATCTTCGGTGAGCAGCTGCTTGTAGGTGAGGTCTTTGTGGTCGCCCGCATCGAGCACCACGTAGCAGTTGAAGTAAACGATCTGCTCCACATCCCGCAGGGGCATGTCGAGCAGGATCGCCACATAGCTGGGGATCCCCTTCAGATACCAAACGTGCGACACGGGGGCCGCCAGCTTGATGAAGCCCATGCGGTGCCGGCGCACGCGGCTCTCGGTCACCTCCACACCGCAGCGCTCGCAGACGATGCCGCGGTGACGCACCCGCTTGTACTTACCGCAATGGCACTCCCAATCCTTGGAAGGGCCAAAGATCTTCTCGCAGAACAAGCCGTCCATTTCCGGCTTGAGCGTGCGGTAGTTGATGGTTTCGGGCTTGGTCACCTCGCCCACCACCTGACCGTTCGGCAGCGTGCGCTGCCCCCACTGCATCACCCGCTCCGGCGAAGCAAGGGTGATCTTGACGTAGTCGAAGTGGTTCTCGGTGCGGAGATTGCTGTTGGTCATGGCCGTGAAGCGCGCGGAGGTCGAAGGAAACAGAAGGGATCAGACGGTCACCCGTGCGGGTGGTCCGGATCGATCAGCAATCAGTCGTCGTCGTAATCCGCGACGCCGAGGGATTCGTAGGTGGGCCGGTTGGGGGTGCTGCGGCGGGGGTTGATGTCCTGCATCAGGTCCACTTCCTCGCCGGCGTCGGTGTACACCGCGATGTCGAGACCGAGGGACTGAAGCTCGCGCATCAGCACCTTGAACGACTCGGGAGTGCCGGGGCGGGGGATGGGCTTGCCCTTCACGATCGCGTTGAGCGCTTCGTTGCGGCCCTGCATGTCGTCGGACTTGACGGTGAGCAGTTCCTGCAGGGTGTAGGCGGCGCCGTAGGCCTCAAGGGCCCACACTTCCATCTCACCCAGACGCTGGCCGCCCTGCTGGGCTTTACCGCCGAGGGGCTGCTGGGTCACCAGCGAGTAGGGGCCGGTGGAGCGGGCGTGGATCTTGTCGTCGACAAGGTGCACCAGCTTGAGGATGTGGGCGTAGCCCACGGTCACCGGTTGGTCGAAGGGTTCGCCGGTGCGGCCATCGATCAGCTGGATCTTGCCGGGGTTCTCCGGGTCGTACACCCAGTCTTTTCCGGGCTGCGACTTGGCCGCTTCCAGGTAGGCCTGCACGGTGTTCTTCGAAGTTTCGGGGCCGTGCATTTCATCGAACGGCACCACCTTCACCCGGCAATCCAGGTGTGAGGCGGCCCAACCCATGAGGCACTCGAACACCTGACCCACGTTCATCCGGCTCGGCACACCCAGGGGGTTGAGCACGATGTCGATGGGGCTGCCGTCGGGCAGGTAGGGCATGTCTTCCAGGGGAAGAATGCGGCTGATGATGCCCTTGTTGCCGTGGCGGCCGGCCATCTTGTCGCCCACCTGGATCTTGCGGCGCTGCGCCACATAGACCCGCACCACCATGTTCGCGCCCGGCGGCAGCTCATCACCCTGTTCGCGGGTGTAGATGCGCACGTCAACGACGCGGCCGCGCTCGGTGCTGGGAACGCGCAGGGAGTTGTCGCGCACATCGCGGGCCTTCTCACCGAAGATCGCGCGCAGCAGCTTCTCTTCGGGGGGCTGGTCGGATTCGCCCTTCGGCGTCACCTTGCCCACCAGGATGTCGCCGCTCTCCACGTAGGCGCCCACGCGGATGATGCCCATCTCATCGAGGTTGCCCAGGCTTTCCTCGGCAACGTTGGGAATCTCGCGGGTGATCTCCTCAGGACCAAGCTTGGTCTGACGGGCTTCGATCTCGTACTTCTCGATGTGCACCGAGGTGTAGAGGTCGTCGCGCACCAGGCGCTCAGACACCAGGATCGCGTCCTCGTAGTTGTAGCCCTCCCAGGGCATGTAGGCGATCAGCACGTTCTGGCCGAGGGCGATCTCGCCGCCTTCACAGGCCGAGCCGTTGGCCAGCACCTGACCGGCGATCACCGGGTCGCCGAGCTTCACGATCGGGCGGTGATTCAGGCAAGTGTCCTGGTTGGAGCGCTGGTACTTCTGCAGGTAGTGGGTGTGGTCGTTGCCGTCTTCATCGCGGATCACGATGGCGGTGGCGTCCACATAGGCCACCGTGCCGTTCACGGTGGTGATCGGCACCATGCCCGAGTCGCGGGCCACCTGGGTTTCCAGGCCGGTGCCCACCAGGGGACGCTCAGGGCGCAGCAGCGGCACAGCCTGACGCTGCATGTTCGAGCCCATCAGGGCGCGGTTGGCGTCGTCGTGCTCGAGGAAGGGGATCAACGAGGTAGCCACGGAGATCACCTGCACCGGTGAGAGCTGCACGTAATCCACCTGCTCCGGCGGCACGGTCTCGAAGTCCTGGCGGTAACGCACAGGCACCAGATCAGCCTTGATACGGCCGTCGGCGTCGGTGGCAACGTCACCAGGGGCAACGCGGCACTCGTCTTCGAGGTCGGCCGAGAGATAGATCGGATCGCCCTGCTTGAGCACGATCCCGTTCTCCACCTTCCAGAAGGGGGTCTCAATGAAGCCGTACTCGTTGACGCGGGCGTGGGTGGCCAGCGAGCCGATCAGACCGGCGTTGGGACCTTCCGGCGTTTCGATCGGGCAGATGCGGCCGTAGTGAGAGGGGTGGATGTCGCGCACAGCGAAGCCAGCGCGCTCGCGGGTGAGACCACCTGGGCCCAGGGCGCTGATGCGGCGCTTGTGGGTGAGCTCAGCCAGGGGGTTGGTCTGATCCATGAACTGGCTCAGCTGGCTGGAGCCGAAGAACTCCTTGATCGCCGCCACCAGGGGCTTGGGGTTCACCAGCTGGGCCGGGGTGAGGCTCTCGGTCTCACCCACGGTCATGCGCTCCTTGATGATCCGCTCGAGGCGGTTCAGGCCCACACGCACCTGGTTCTGCAGCAGTTCGCCCACGGAGCGAACGCGGCGGTTGCCGAGGTGGTCGATGTCATCGAGGGTGGCGCCGCCTACATCGAGCTCGAGGTTGATCAGGTAATCGATCGTGCTCAGCACGTCCTCAGGGGTGAGGGTGCGGGTGGCGTCGGGAATCGTGAGACGCAGCTTCTTGTTGATCTTGTAGCGACCCACGCGGCCCAGGTCGTAGCGCTTGGGATCGAAGAAGCGGCTGTGCAGGAGGGTTTGACCACCGCTCACCGAGGGCGGTTCACCCGGACGCAGCTTCTTGTAGAGCTCAAGCAGCGCCTGGTCTTCTGAAGCGATGCCTTCGTCGTTGGCCGCTTCGATCGACTTCTGGTAGTACTCAGGGTGCCGCAGCTTGTCGAGCACGTCGTTGTCCGACAGGCCGATGGCCCGCATCAACACGTGGGCGTTGATCTTGCGGGTCTTGTCGACGCGAACGTGCAGCAGGTCGTTCTTGTCGGTTTCGAACTTCAGCCAGGCGCCGCGGTTGGGGATCAGGCTGGCGTTGAAGGTCTTACGGCCGTTCTTGTCCTGCTCGTCTTTGAAATAGACGCCAGGTGAACGCACGATTTGGTTCACGATCACGCGCTCGGCGCCGTTGATGATGAACGTGCCGCGCTCGGTCATCAGGGGCAGTTCCCCGATGAACACTTCCTGCTCCTTGATCTCGCCGGTCTCCTTATTGACCAGGCGGCATGTCACATACATCTGCGACGCGAAGGTCGCATCGCGACGCTTCGCCTCTTCCACATCGTGGCGGGGGCGCTTCAGGCGGTACTCGCTACCGATGAAGTGCAGCTCAAGCTTGCCGGTGTAATCGGTGATCGGCGAGAAGCTCTCAAGCTCCTCGATCAGGCCCTTCTCCAGAAACCATTTGAAGCTCGCGCGCTGTACCTCCACCAGATCGGGCAGGTAAGTGGCGGTCTTGGCGACCTGGATCGCGCTGCTCATGCGGGGAACCTGCAGGAACGGGTGGGGGACGACGGGGGCCTGGACAAGCGGGGCCTGATGGGCGGTGAAGGGAGCGATGGGCCTGGACCGGCGCGCTCAGCGCCGACTGGCATCACGAATGGCACGAGAGACGACACGGCCAGCCCCTCCGTGCGGAGAGGCTGGCCAGCCGGCAGACCTATTCAGCTCGCTTCAACCCAGGAGACAACGACAACTCGAACCGGAAAGACAACAGCACCAGGGGGACGGGCAGGCGCGCCAGAACACTGGCGTGCGCTTTCAGGCTGCAGAGGGCTCGGATAAACCACAACCCGCTGCCAGGCCAATGAAACATCATACATTGTGAAGTCCAGCCCCAAACAGGGCACATGCGTTCGCCGTGCTCTGGCGAGCCACAGCCTGGAGGGTCTCGCCGCGCAGCTCAGCCACCCGCTCGGCCACTACTGCCACAAACGCGGGCTCGTTGCGCTTGCCGCGACGAGGCACCGGCGCCAGGAACGGGCAATCGGTTTCCACCAGATATCGATCAGCAGGCACCAGCTGGGCGCAGGCGTGGGTGTCGGTGGCCTTGGGGAAAGTGACGTTGCCGCTGAAGCTGATGAACAGGCCCAGCTCCAGGAAACCGGCCATCTCGTCTGGGGTGCCGCTCCAACAATGCATCACGCCGCGGGGGCAAGCGCCGCGGCTCCTGCGCTCCCGCAATTCGGCGAGCATCGGTTCTGCCGCATCGCGGCAATGAATGATCACGGGTAGATCGAGCTCCACCGCCAGATCCAGCTGGGGGCGCAGCATCGCCAGCTGGTGATCGAGGTTTTTGTCGCGAAAGAGATCAAGGCCCAGCTCACCGATGGCCACCACACGGCTGTCATCGAGGGCAGCGGCTTTGAGCACCGCTGGCGTATCGCTCTGCCAGTGCTCGGGATCGAGCGGATGCACGCCCACGGCGTAGCGCAGCTCAGGGAAGCGATCCGCCAGGGCCCGGATCGCTGGGATTTCCGAGGGCTCCACACACGCGTGAAGGAGGCGACCCACACCGGCATCGCGCCAGCGCTGGGCCACCTCCTGCAAGTCGTCGTCGAAATTTCGGAAGACGATGTGGCAGTGACTGTCGATCAGGGGAGCATCCAGGCTCTCGAGGGCGACGGCCGCAGCCATAACAAAGGGTTCAGGCGAAGCCCGAACCCTAGACAACACAGCAACCGAGGGCCGATCAGGCCTTAGCAGCGGGCTCGACAGCCTTCTTCACGGCAGCGCTCAGGCGCGACTTCTGGTGGGCGCCATTGTTGCGGTGCAGCACACCCACTTTCACAGCCTTATCGATCTTGCTGAAGGCAGCGTTCAGCGTGGTCTGCACGGTGGCCTTGGCGGCATCACCGGGCTCCTGGCTGTAGGCCACGCAGGCGGCGAAGCAGCGCTTCATCAGGGTGCGCACCGCAGACTTGTAGGTGCGGTTGTGCAGGCGATTGCGCTCGGCGATCAGAACGCGCTTCTTCGACGACTTGTTATTGGCCACAGGCTGTACTGCACTGGCACGGCAAACGAAGACTCTACTCCCAGGCCTGACCGAGCCAGGCAACCCGGGCCACTAGCTTGAGCCAAGAACGCCCGAGGCCATGAGCGCCACCGCTGCCAGCGCCGCCGCACCAGCACCGACCAGCGGCGACCTTGCACCGCTGCAGATCGAGCTGCTGCATGACGTGGAAGCCGCCGGGCACCGCTTGGAAGCGATTGCCGAGCGCACCGGCAGCGGCCAGAGCCGCGAGGCTGCCGAGCGGGTGGACGCCATCCTCGAGCAGGTGCGCAGCCAGGGCGACGCCGCCTTGATGGAGCTCACCGAACGCTTCGATGGCGTGCGGCCCGATCCCCTGCGGGTGCCCGCCGCTGAGCTCGCCGCCGCCTGGGCCGCCACCCCAACCGACCTGCAGGAAGCCCTGCAGCTGGCCCACCGGCGCATCGTGGATTTCCACCAACGCCAAAAACCTGCCGATCTGCAGGTGACAGGCGTGCACGGCGAGCGGCTTGGACGCCGCTGGAGGCCCGTGGAACGAGCTGGGCTTTACGTGCCTGGAGGGCGCGCCAGCTACCCGAGCACCGTGCTGATGAATGCGGTGCCTGCCCGCGTGGCCGGCGTGCAGCGCCTGGTGATGGTGACCCCGCCGGGGCCGGACGGCCGCGTGAACCAAACCGTGCTGGCCGCCGCCCATCTGGCGGGCGTTGAAGAGATCTACCGGGTGGGTGGCGCCCAGGCGATCGCCGCCCTGGCCTACGGCACCGAATCGATCCCGCGGGTGGATGTGATCACCGGCCCCGGCAACCTTTACGTGACCCTGGCCAAAAAGGCGGTGTACGGGCGGGTGTCGATCGATTCGCTGGCCGGCCCGAGCGAAGTGCTGGTGATCGCCGACCACAGCGCCAACGCCGAGCACGTGGCCGCTGATCTGTTGGCCCAGGCGGAGCACGACCCGCTCGCTGCGGCGATCCTGCTCACCACCAGCGCCGAGCTAGCCGCAGAGGTGCCGGCGGCGATCGAAGCGCAGCTAGCCGGCCACCCCCGCGCCGCCATCACCCGCCAGGCCCTCAACGATTGGGGATTGATCGTGGTGTGCGACAGCCTGGATCAAGCCGCCCGCCTGAGCGATCGCTTCGCGCCCGAGCACCTAGAGCTGCAGGTGGAGCGGCCCGAACCGCTGGCCGAACAGATCCAGCACGCCGGCGCCATCTTTATGGGGGCCTGGACCCCGGAAGCCGTGGGCGATTACCTGGCTGGGCCCAACCACACCCTGCCCACCTCTGGTACGGCGCGTTTCGCCGGTGCACTGTGCGTGGAAACCTTCCTGCGCCACACCAGCTTGATCCAGTTCAACCGCCAGGCCCTGGAGGCCACAGGCGGCGCCGTGGCCACCCTTGCCGATAGCGAAGGGCTGCACAGCCACGGCGAATCGGTGCGATTGCGGCTGGGCTGAGTGAGCAGCCGGGGCCGGCTCAGCGCTTCACCAGATCGCGCACGCCGGCCACGCCGTCGTTGATCTCACCCACCAGCACCTGGTCGGTGATGTTCACGAACAGCCCGTTCTCCAAAACGCCGGGCAGGTTGTTGATGTCGCGTTCGAGGGCCACCGGATCGGTGATGCCACCGGCGAATTTCACATCGAGCACCAGGTTGCCCTGATCGGTCACCACCGGGCCGGCCTTCTTCACGGCCATGCGCAGCTGGGCCTCACCGCCCATCGCCTTGAGCTGAGCCTGCACCTGGCGCCAGGCGCCGGGGAGCACCTCCACCGGCAGAAGGAAGCCCAGGTTGAGCGTGTCGACCAGCTTGGTGGAATCCACCACCACCACAAAACGCTCGGCCCGCACGGCCACCAGCTTTTCTTGCACGTGGCAGGCGCCGCCGCCTTTGATCAGCTGGAACGCGGGATCCACTTCATCGGCACCATCGATCGCCAGATCGATGCGGCTGACGGCGTTGAGGCTCTGGAGGGGAATGCCGAGCTCAGCCGCCAGTACTTCTCCCTGGAACGAGGTGGTGACGCCCACGATGTCGGTGAGCTCGCCGCTCTTGAGCTTGGCGCCGAGGGCCTGGATCATCAACGCGGCGGTGGAACCGGAGCCCAGACCCACCACCATGCCGCTACGGATCTGTTCGGTGGCAGCAGCAGCCACCGCCTGCTTCATCTGATCCTGAAGGTCCGCCATCACGCCGTTCTTTCTGGCCCGTGACCGTAGCTCAGGCGCTGGGGAGCGCCTCCGGACGGATCGACAGCTGCAACTCCTGCTCGCCGCGCAACACCGTGAGCGGCAGCGCTTCACCCACCGTGGAGCCTTCCACCACGCGCAACAGGGTGCCGGGATCGGGAACCGTTTGATCGGCGGCTGCCACCACCAGATCGCCGCGGCGCAGGCCGGCCTTTTCGGCTGGGCTCTGGGGCAGCACCCGCTGCACCAGGGCACCATCGCGCTCCGGCAGCTGCACGAGGGCATTGGGATCGCGGTTGTTGTCGCGGGCCAGGCGGGCGTTGAGGGGCACCAGCTGCAGCCCCAAATAGGGGTGCACCACCGAACCACCGTTGCCCAACTGGGCCGCCACACCCTTGGCCAGGTTGATCGGGATGGCAAAACCGAGCCCCGCGCCGGGGCCGGAGCGCACCAGCGTGTTGATCCCCACCACCTCGCCATCGGCGTTGATCAGGGGTCCGCCGGAGTTGCCGGGGTTGATGGCGGCGTCCGTTTGGATGAGCTCGAGCCTCTTATCGGAGAAGCCAAGGCTGGTGATGTTGCGGTGCAGGCTGCTCACGATGCCAAGGGTCACCGTGCGCTCCAGGCCATAGGGCGTTCCCAGGGCAATCGCCCAATCACCCACTTCCAGCGCCTCGGAATCGCCAAGCGGGGCAGCCTTCAGGCCAGAGCCGGAAGGAATGCTCACCACCGCCAGATCCGTGATCGGATCCGCCCCGAGCACGCGCCCCTCCAGCTCGCGGCCGTCGGGCAGGCTCACCTCCACCCGATCGGCCCCATCCACCACGTGGGCATTGGTGAGCACCAGGCCCTTGGCATCGATCACGATTCCAGAGCCCTGGCCGCGCTCACGGGTGCTGGGCATCTGATCGCCGAACAGTTCCCGCAGCAGCGGGTCGTTGAAGGAGGGATCCAGGCCGATGCGGGGCACGCTGCGCTCGGTGTCGATCCGCACCACCGCAGGCGCTACCCGTTTCACCGCTGCCGCCACAAAGCTGTTGCCGGATCCGGAGCGATCAGCCCAGGCCGGCGCCGCCAGCCACAAGCTCACCAACAGGAGCAGCGGCAGAGCAAGAAGGCGGCGCACGTCAGATCAGACGGTTGGCCTGCAGGCTAGGCAGCTTGGGCGGGCGGCCAACGCAGCAAGCGGGTGGTGACACCCCCATCGGCGTCAAGCAGCAGCAACCGACCTCCGGGCCAATCGGTGTGGCCGAGCGGGCAGGGCTGCACGGCCTTGAAGGCCGTGAGGGTGGAGGGGCAGGCCCAGAGCGGCAGGGCGGCTCCGCTGCTGCGTTGCAGCGTGCCCTGCCAGTGCTGGTGCACATGGCCAAACACCACTCCGGCCACCCGAGGGTTGGCCAAGAGGGTCTGCAATAGCTGTTCGGGCTCCTGCAGAGCGATGCGATCGAGCTCCGCGCTGCCGATCGGCACCGGTGGATGGTGCAGCGACACGAGCGCCGGGCCCTGGCCGGCCTGCAGCTGATGCCGCAACCAGGCGTGCTGAGCACATTGAAGCCACCCAGCCACCGAACCGGGGCGATGGCTGTTCAACAGGATCAGCTGCCAACCGGCGAGCGGCACCACCGCCGGCGCGATCCAGGCCCGACGCCCCAGGGCTGCCCGCAGCAAACCAGGGTTGTCGTGGTTGCCGCTCAGCAGAGCAGTGGGCACAGCCCACCGCTCCAGCAGCTCGCGCAGGCGCACGTAACCGCCCAGGCTTTCGTCTTGGCAGAGGTCGCCGCTGATCAGCAACAAATCCGGCGGCTGGCCAAGCTGCAGCAGCGCCTGGCACCAGGCCTGTTCCAGCGCCTCGAGAGCCACCACGCCGCGGCAGCGCCCGCGGGGATCAGCGAGCAGATGGGGATCACTGAGCTGAAGAACACGCAGCACAAGCCGGCCCTCCTGGCGATGGACCTAAGTTGCCCGTTCTGCACTTGGCTGGCATGGCTGCAATCCCTCCAGGCACCCGTCAACGCTGCTCGCTCTGCCAGGTGGAGATCCAGGGCATGGCCGGCGGCGTGGATCTCGTGCACTTCAGCCAGGGCGGCCCGTCCACCCGCTCCAAGCTCTATGCCCGCGTGTGCCAGTACCTGCGCACCGATGAGCAGAAGGCCCAGTGCCTCAATCAAGACCCCACCCTGCGGGGCGAGCAAAAGCCTGGTGATGCCTACATGGAGCCGCCGGCCATGGACCTCAACGGCCTGGGCGGCTGAAGCCCCGGCAGAGGCGTTCACCCTGATCCTTTAGGGTCGTTGTGTGCCCGGCGGGCACCCCTTACTGCTCGTGCGTCCTCGGAACGGCTCCCGCTCCGAAACCAACGGCCAGTCAGGTTGCAGATCACTGCAGGTGCCGGACGGGTTGCCCGTCCCCCGACCAGCGATCCGGCTTGCCGCATCCCCTCATCCCCGACATCGAACGCCTGGCCAGCCAGGTGGCCGCCGACGCCGGATTTCAGGTGTGCGGCGTTCAGCTGCTCACCCATCGCATCCCGATGACGCTGCAGGTGCAGCTGCGTTTGGGCGATGGCGGCGACGTGAGCCTCGACAACTGCGCCAGCTTCAGCGGCGTGCTGGGCGAGGCGCTGGAGGCAGCCAGCCTGATCGAGGAGGCCTATGTTCTGGAAATCAGCAGCCCAGGCATCCCTGAAACGCTGAACGAGGATCGCGATTTCCGCAGTTTTCGCGGTTTTCCGGTGTGTGTTCGCTATCGCGATGCCAAAACCGGTGCCGAGGCCGAACGGGAAGGCCTCCTGCTGGAACGCACCGACGACAGCGTGCTGATCAACGTGCGCGGCCGCTCGGTTCGCCTGCCCCGCGCCGATGTGATCAGCGTGCGCCTCACCACGCCCACCGAGGGCTAAGCGCCAGCCGCTCTCAACCCCACCCCGAAGACCACCCGTTTCTCCCTCCACCCATGGCCCTGGTTCTCCTCCCCGGTCTGTCGAACCTGATCGAGGACATCAGCGAAGAGAAGAAGCTGCCCGCCCAGGTGGTGGAATCGGCGCTGCGCGAGGCGCTGCTCAAGGGCTACGAGCGCTATCGCCGCACCCTCTATCTCGGCATCAGCGAAGACCCCTTCGAAGAGGACTACTTCTCCAACTTCGATGTGGCGCTCGACCTCGATGAAGAGGGTTACCGCGTGCTCGCCTCCAAGATCATCGTGGAGGAGGTGGAGAGCGAAGACCACCAGATCGCCCTGGCTGAGGTGATGCAGGTGGCGGAAGACGCCCAGATCGGCGACACCGTGGTGCTCGATGTCACCCCGGAGAAAGAAGATTTCGGCCGTATGGCCGCCGCCACCACCAAGCAGGTATTGGCCCAAAAGCTGCGCGATCAACAGCGCCGCATGATCCAGGAGGAGTTCGCGGATCTCGAAGATCCCGTGCTCACCGCTCGGGTGATCCGCTTCGAGCGCCAGAGCGTGATCATGGCCGTGAGCAGCGGCCTGGGCCGCCCTGAGGTGGAGGCCGAGCTGCCCCGCCGCGATCAGCTGCCCAACGACAACTACCGCGCCAACGCCACCTTCAAGGTGTTCCTCAAGGAAGTGAGCGAGGTGCCTCGCCGCGGGCCGCAGCTGTTCGTGAGCCGCGCCAACGCGGGCCTGGTGGTGTATCTGTTTGAAAACGAAGTGCCCGAGATCCAGGAAGGATCCGTGCGCATCGTGGCCGTGGCCCGCGAGGCCAATCCCCCCAGCCGCTCGGTGGGCCCGCGCACCAAGGTGGCCGTGGATTCAGTCGAGCGCGAGGTGGATCCGGTGGGTGCCTGCATCGGCGCCCGCGGCTCCCGGATTCAGCAGGTGGTGAACGAGCTGCGCGGCGAAAAGATCGACGTGATCCGCTGGTCGCAAGACCCCGGCCAGTACATCGCCAACTCCCTCAGCCCCGCCCGCGTGGAAGCGGTGCGCCTAGTGGATCCCGAGGGCCAGCACGCCCACGTGCTCGTGCCGCCCGATCAGCTCAGCTTGGCCATCGGCCGCGAAGGCCAGAACGTGCGCCTGGCCGCCCGCCTCACCGGCTGGAAGATCGACATTAAGAACAGCACCGAATACGACCAGAGCTCGGAAGACGAGAAGGTGGCTGAGCTGATCGCCCAGCGCCAGGAAGAGGAAGCCCTGCAGGCCGAGGCCGAAGCGCGGCTCGAGGCAGAGCAGGCCCTGCGCGCCGAAGAAGATGCCCGTCTGCGCGAGCTGTATCCCCTGCCGGAGGATGAAGAGGAGTACGGCGAGGAAGCCGCTTACGACGAGGCGGCCTATGAGGAGCCCGCGGCAGAAGCAGCCACCGAAGAGGTGGTTGAAGAAGTAGCTGACGAGGATGGAGCCCGGTGAGTGAGCGCAGCGTCCTCAGGCGCTGCGTGGCCTGCCGTGAGTTGCTGGATCGCCGGCAGCTCTGGCGGGTCATCCGCCTGGCGGATGGAGGCCTCGCACTGGATCAGGGGATGGGCCGCTCGGCTTACCTCTGCCCACGCCGCGACTGCCTGGAAGAAGCCCGACGCCGCAAGAAGCTGCAGAAAGGCCTGCGTTGTCAGGTTGCAGATTCCATCTACGCGGCACTGGAGCAGCGCCTGCACGCCACCTCTTCTGCAGGCTCTGAGGCAAGATGAATGTTGGCCTCACCGTGTGTGGAGGCCCGGTGGCACCCGTGGCACCGACCCTTTGGAGCACTGAATGACCAGCAGCGGCAAAGTCAGGATTTACGAGCTGTCCAAGGACTTGGGCCTTGAGAACAAGGACGTGCTCGATGCCGCCGAGAAGCTCTCGATCGCCGCGAAGAGCCACAGCAGCTCCATCAGTGACGACGAGGCAGCTCGCATTCGCAGCCTGATCAAGACCGGCGGAAACGGCTCCAAGGCCGCCGCCGCACCAGCCCCGGCTGCGCCGCCCCAGAAAGCCATTCTCTCGGTGAAGAAAGCACCGTCTGCCCCGGCGCCTGCCGCTCCTCAGGCACCGAAACCGGCAGCTAGCGCACCGGCCGCCCCGGTGAAGCCAGCACCTGTGCAACCACCTGCCGCGGCGAAGCCCGCGGCTGCCAAACCGGTTGCCGCCAAGCCGCCCGTCACCGCGCCGGCCCGCCCTGCGGCGCCCGCACCGGCTGCAGCCAAACCCGCTGCGCCCGCTCCCCGGCCGGCAGCCCCAGCTCCGCAAGCGGCCAAACCCGTCGCGCCCCCCGCACGGCCTGCCGCTCCGGTCGCACCGCCGGCCCGCCCTGCAGCCGCCAAACCGTCTGGAGCGCCCGCTCGCCCCGGCGCTCCAGCCCCCGGCCGCCCCGCTCCGGCGATCGTGTCGAAAGCGCCTGCCGGTGCTCCCCCAGCCCGGAAGCCAGCGCCCCCCAGCGCCGCCACACCAGCGCGCCCCGTGGCACCGCCCCAACGGCCTGCGGCAGCGCCCCCACGGCCCGGTGCACCGGCTCCCAGCCGGCCTGCAGCCGGCGGCGGCGGCAACAAGCCCCAACTCGTTGGGCGTCCCCAGAGTGGTCAGGGCGGCAGCCGCCCGGCTCCTCCGTCGGGCCGCCCATCCCTGAGCCAACGGCCGGGCATGCCCACCCGTCCTGGCGCGCCTGCACCGGTACGCGCCGCCAAGCCCGGCACTCCACCACCGCGCCCCCAGGTGGAATTGGTGGGCAAGCCGATCCGCCGCGACACCAACGCGCCCAGTGGCGGCAACCGCCCGGCGCCGCCGACACGGCCTGGCATGCCCGGCATGCGCAAGCCCGTGGCCCCCGGCGAGCTGATGCAGCTTCAGAAACCGGGTGCTCGGCCTGCCGCAGCACCGCCGCGCCGTCCTGGCGCCCCCGGAGCACCCACGCCTGCGGGCGTGGGCGCTCCAGGCGGTGATGAGGCCGTTCGTCCCACGGCAACGCCACCTTCGGCACCCCGCCGCCCGAATTTCCGTGCTCCCCAGCCCCCCGCCGGCGGTCGCCCTCGCCGTCCCGACTGGGACGACAGCGCCAAGCTGGAAGCTCTGCGCAGCCGCTCGCCGCAGAAGCAGCGCCAGAAGGTGCACATCATTGGCGAGAACGACGATGCGCTAACGGCCGAAACCGGCGGCTTTGCCGGCGAACAGGAAGCAGTGGTGCTGCAGGCCTCCCTGGCCCGCCCCGCCAAGCCGAAGGCAGCCGCCACCGCCCAGCGCAAGCCCACAGCCGTTACTCGCAAGCGCAAGAAGGAAACCACCCGTCAGCGTCAGCGCCGCCGTGCCATGGAGCTGCGGGCGGCCCGCGAGGCCAAGCAGCAGCGGCCCGAAATGCTGGTGGTGCCGGAGGGCAACCTCACGGTGCAGGAGCTGGCCGACCGCCTTGGTGTGGACAGCTCCGAGATCATCAAGAGCCTGTTCTTCAAGGGCATCATTGCCACCGTCACCCAGACCCTCGATCTCTCGGCGATCGAGACGGTGTCGGACGAGTTCGGCGTGCCCGTGCTCGAAGACGACGTAGAGGCTGCCGCCGCCAAGACGGTGGAAATGATCGAGGAGAGCGACCTCGCTCACCTGATCCGCCGCCCGCCCGTGGTGACTGTGATGGGCCACGTGGACCACGGCAAAACGAGCCTGCTCGATTCGATCCGCAAAACCCGGGTCACAGCCGGCGAAGCCGGGGGCATCACCCAGCACATCGGTGCTTACCAGGTGGAAGTGCCCCACGCCGGCGAGCAGCGCAAGATCACCTTCCTCGACACCCCGGGCCACGAAGCCTTCACCGCCATGCGTGCCCGCGGCACCAAGGTGACTGACGTGGCCGTGCTGGTGGTCGCCGCCGATGACGGCGTGCGTCCCCAGACGCTGGAAGCGATCAGCCACGCCCGCGCCGCCAAGGTGCCGATCCTGGTGGCGATCAACAAGATCGATAAGGAAGGCGCCTCACCGGATCGAGTGAAGCAGGAGCTCTCTTCCCACGAACTCGTGGCTGAGGACTGGGGCGGCAACACCGTGATGGTGCCGGTGAGCGCCATCAAGGGCGAGAACATCGACAAGCTGCTCGAGATGATCCTGCTGGTCTCCGAAGTGGAAGACCTGCAGGCCAACCCCGACCGGATGGCGAAGGGCACCGTGATCGAGGCACACCTCGACAAGGCCAAGGGCCCTGTGGCCACCCTGCTCATCCAGAACGGCACCCTGCGCACCGGCGATGTGCTGGCGGCGGGCCCGATCCTGGGCAAGGTGCGCGCCATGGTCGACGACAACGGCAAGCGCGTGAAGGAAGCCGGCCCCTCCTATGCGGTGGAGGCCCTGGGCTTCAGCGAAGTGCCCACCGCCGGCGACGAGTTCGAGGTGTACCCCGACGAGAAAGCCGCCCGCGCTGTGGTGGGCGATCGCGCCACCGAGGCCCGCGCCACCCGTCTGGCTCAGCAGATGGCCTCGCGCCGGGTGTCGCTGGCCTCGATGTCGGGCCAGGCCAGCGAGGGCGAGCTCAAGGAGCTCAACCTGATCCTCAAGGCCGACGTGCAGGGTTCGGTGGAAGCCATCCTGGGCTCCCTCGAGCAGCTGCCCCGCGAAGAGGTGCAGGTGCGGGTGCTGCTGTCGGCACCGGGCGAGATCACCGAAACCGACGTGGATCTTGCTGCCGCTTCCGGCGCTGTGATCGTGGGCTTCAACACCTCGATGGCACCGGGCGCCAAGCGCGCCGCCGATGCCACCGGCGTGGATGTGCGCGATTACGACGTGATCTACAAGCTGCTCGAGGACATCCAGATGGCCATGGAAGGCCTGCTGGAACCCGAGCTGGTGGAAGAGAGCCTCGGCGAAGCCGAAGTGCGAGCTGTGTTCACCATCGGCAAGAGCGCCGTGGCGGGCTGCTACGTCACCAACGGCAAGCTGCAGCGCAACTGCAAGGTGCGTGTCTGGCGCGGCAAGGAAAAGGTGTACGAGGGCGACCTCGACTCCCTGCGCCGCGGCAAAGACGACCAGAAGGAAGTGGCCACCGGCTTCGAGTGCGGCATTGGCTGCGATCGCTTCGCCAATTGGCAGGAAGGCGACCGCGTTGAGGCCTACAAACTGGTCACGCAACGCCGCACACTGAGCACCTGATCCCGCGCTGCAGCACCCCGTGAATCCGGCAAGACGCGAACCCCTGCTGTGGCTCCAGCTCCTGGGGCTCGCGGCCTTGCCACTCGAGGCACTGCTCCTGCTTCTGGTGCTCGCCGGTGCGGATCCCGGCCCGCTGCCTGGCTTTGAGCGCGTTCTGGCTTGGGCCTTAGGCGCCCTTGCGCCGGCGGTGTTGTTTTGGCGACTCCCGCCCGACCTCTGGTCGCTGCTGCTGCTGCAAGTGCCCCTGCGCGGTCGCCGGCCTGAGCAATTGCGGCTTAGCGCTCTGCAAACAGCCCTGCCTCTCAAGCTGCTCGCGGCTTCTGGCGCCGCCTTGCTTCTGCCGCTCGTGTGGCTGATGGATGCCAAAGCGGGCCTGGCCTGGGCCTGGTCACCCCTGTCGGCTAGTCCGCGCTTGGTGGTGCTGCTGGTGAGCCTTCCGCTGCTCGCGCTGATGCAATGGCACTGGCACCAGCTGATTCAGACCTTGTGGCTGTTCACCCGGCCCGCGGCCGAGGTGGAGCAAACCCTGCCCCTCACCCAGGCCCAAGCCGCCGATGACCGACTGAATCTGGGGCTTCCCTTGCTGCTGTTGCCGCCGCTGGAGATCGCAGCGCCAGCTCCTCAACCCGAACCCACAACAAAACCCGAGCCGGCCCCGGAACCAACCCCTCAGCCGGAACCAGAGCCCCAGCCGGAGCCGGAAGCATCAACCGAACCTGTTGCGGTTGAGAGCGAAAAGCCAGCCGAGGAGACCACTCCCGAGCCGATCGACTCAGCTACTGAAGCGGTTCCCGAAGACACGATTGAAGAACCCGATTCAGGCGACCTCGTCGTCGATGCTGGGGTTGCGGTCACGCCAGAGGAGACCGCCGAAGAGCACAAGAGCCCCAAGCTGGATTCCGAGGTCGCTGAGAGCGACGGTTTCACCAGCTGAGGCGCGCATCGTCATCGTGGCGAGGCCGACGGCAGCCGACGCGGTGAAGGCCAGCCAAAGCCCTCGCCTCAACCCTCGCCAAGGTGTTTTGGCTTCCTGCAGCAAGCGCGCCCGCAGGGCTGGATCGAGGGGCTCACGGGACTGTGGTGCCATGACGCGAGCCCAAAGGGCGCAACAGCCTGAATGCTAATTTGATGAGGCTGCCGGTGTAGCTCAGTGGTAGAGCAACTGATTCGTAATCAGTAGGTCGCAGGTTCAAATCCAGTCACCGGCTTTTTCAAAGAGTTCACGCGAGGCCAAGTGCCCGCTGATCAAAGGGGGCAGAGCTTTTCCGCGACGTCTTGCGAGCTCTACTTCTTGCATCAATCAAACATTCAGAGGAAACTTTCTTCAATAAGAAAAGCCTCTCTTTGCAGCTGAGCGGAATCGCGCTCCACATGAATCTGTGGGTGATCGTTGCAAGAGAGCAGTGAAGCAACTTCTCTTGCGTGCAGCTCCAGAACAGCTCGTCAGAATCAGGCCATGGCTGATCTGTTTACCCCCCTGCACCTAGGCGAGCTGGAGCTGCCTAACCGCATCTGGATGGCACCGCTCACCCGTTGCCGAGCTGAAGCCGGCCATGGACCCAGCCCACTGATGGCTGAGTACTACAGCCAACGCGCCAGTGCCGGACTGATCGTGGCAGAGGCCACGATGGTGATGGAAGGGCATTCAGCCTTCTGGCATGAGCCCGGCATCTACAACGAAGCTCAGGTTGAAGGCTGGCGCCTCACCACAGAGGCCGTGCATCGAGCCGGTGGTCGCATCGTGCTTCAGATCTGGCATGGCGGACGCGCCTGCCATCCCTTGCTGAATGGGGGGCAACAGCCCGTGGGCCCCAGCCCCCTGACGATCACAGGCGATGAGGTGCATACGCCGGAAGGCAAGAAGCCCTATGTGACGCCGCGGGAACTCACCGATCAAGAACTCCCGCTGATCGTGGACGGCTTTCGCCACGCTGCGCAGCGGGCCATGCGGGCCGGTTTTGATGGCGTTGAAGTTCATGGCGCCAACGGCTATCTGCTGGATTCGCTTCTGCGGGATGGCAGCAATCAACGCCAGGGTCCTTACGGCGGCTCGCGGAACAACCGCTCCAGGCTGTTGATGGAAGTGCTTGAGGCGGTGTCTCAGGAAACCCCGCTGATGGGTCTTCGGCTTTCCCCGCTCAACAGCTACAACGCGATGCGCGATTCAGATCCCATTGGGCTGATGAGCTGGTTGGCGGAGCAGCTCAATGCGGTTCCCCTCGCCTACCTCCACCTCATGCGGGCTGATCTGCTGGGTGAACAATTGGTCGATGTGCTCACTCCCACCAGGGAGCGCTTCAAGGGCGTGCTGGTGGCCAACCTGGGCTATGAAGCCGAGGAGGCCAACGCTGCTATCCGCTCCGGCGCTGTGGATGCGGTGGCCTTCGGCAGACCGTTCATCGCTAACCCGGATCTACCGGAGCGTTTTCAGTCGAACGCCCCACTCAATACGCCGGATCCCAGCACGTTTTACAGCGCCGGGCCCACTGGCTACACCGACTATCCACGCCTCAATGGGTAAGCCCCGCCGTTGAACGATGGATCAGGCCACCATGCAACAACTGATGGATGCCGCCCGCCAGGAAGCAGAACAAAGCTGGCAGGACGGTGGCATTCCCATCGGGGCCGTGCTCGCCCAGGAAGACGGCACGATCGTGGCCCGTGGGCACAACCAACGGGTGCAGAACGGTGACCCCACAAGTCATGGGGAAACCCAATGCATCCGCAATGCCGGCCGGCGACGCGACTGGCGCGAGCTCACACTCGTGACCACACTCTCGCCCTGCCCGATGTGCGCTGGCACGGCCGTGCTGCTGGGCTTTCGCCGCGTGGTGATCGGGGAGCGCAAAAGCTTTCAAGGCGCCGAACAGTGGCTACACGAAGCCGGCATCCATGTGGACTGCCTGGATGATCCAGCCTGCGAAGCCCTGATGCAGAGGATGCTGCAAACCAAACCCGAACTCTGGGCAGAAGACATCGGGCAGTGATGGGCTGCTGATCGCCTCAACCGCATCCTCAAACAACAAAAAACCCCCGCTTGCGCGGGGGCCTTCCGATTCAACCGAGATTGAACCGTTGTGAAGATCAACCTCAGCCGATGGCGGGGGCAGTCAGAGCCACGGGGGTGGCTTCGGCTGCGGCCAGGTCGAGGGGGAAGTTGTGAGCGTTGCGCTCGTGCATCACTTCCATGCCCAGACCAGCGCGGTTCAGCACGTCAGCCCAGGTGTTCAGAACACGACCCTGGGAATCCAGGATGGACTGGTTGAAGTTGAAACCGTTCAGGTTGAAGGCCATGGTGCT